>NC_015913.1:0-1200000 GCF_000270205.1 Candidatus Arthromitus sp. SFB-mouse-Japan | reverse complement strand
TGAAGATTAAGATGAGTAATGTTATGAATGTGTTTTCATTAATTTTAATTTTAGTAATCCTTATGTTAATTTATGTGAAATTAAATTTTAAAGGTATTCAAAGTCAGAATTTATTTATAAAGGTAATTTCGAGAGTGGCTATTTCAAAGGACAATTACATTTTGATTATAAGGGTTATTGACAAGTATTATTTATGTTCCTCAACTCAGAGAGGAATTAATGTTATTGAGCATTTAGATGAGAGCAAGGTTTTGGAGTGTATGAATAATAGGAAGAGTACATTTTCAGAGGGAAGGTAATTGTTTATGAAGAAGGCTTTCTGTAGGTTATGTATGTTAGTTACTTTAGCGGTTTTACTTATTGAGTGTAGGGTGAGTGCATTAGGCATTTTTTCAGATAGTAATGAAGGATTTATTAGTAAGAACATTGAGCTGTTTATATTTTTTACGCTTCTTACTTTTTTACCTATGTTAATAATAATGACGACGAGTTTTACAAGAATAGTTATTACATTTGCTTTTTTAAAAAATGCCTCAGGGCTCCAAAATGCAATACCTAGTATAGTTTTGGTTGGACTTTCAATAATACTGACTTTTTTTATAATGATGCCGATTGGTGAAAGGATTAACAATGATGCGATTATTCCATATATGAATAAAGATATCAGTGGGAAGGAAGCTTATGATAGGGGACTTCTACCTCTCAAAGAATTTATGTTTAAGCAGACGAGGCAAGATGATTTGGAATTATTTCTAGAGCTCTCAAAATATGAAGGGGAAGTAACATCAGAGAATATTCCAATTACAACTCTTATGTCATCTTTTGCACTTAGTGAACTTAAGACATCATTTCAGATTGGATTTTTAATATTTATTCCATTTTTGATAATTGATATGGTTGTTGCGAGTATATTAATGGCCATGGGAATGATGATGGTTTCACCTGCTATAATATCGCTCCCGTTTAAGATACTTCTTATTGTACTCGTGGATGGTTGGAGACTTGTAATTAAATCATTATTTATAAGTTTTGGAGGTGTTTGATGAGTCAAAATTTAGCGATTGCGATAATAAGAAAGGCTTTGTTTACTGGATTTAAAATATCAATTCCATTCTTATTGATTACAATGATTATTGGAATAGTTATAAGTATAGTTCAAGCTATTACGCATTTAAATGATCAGAGCTTAACTTTTGTTCCTAAGGTTTTAATATTATCATTGATGGGACTTATGATGGCACCTTTTGTTATTAAGCAGATGGTTAAGTTTACAAATGAAATGTTTAATATAGTTCAAAAAATTACAACTGGTTAGGTGATTACATTGAATTTTGAAATCGATTATAAGATTCTCTTCTTGATAATTATAAGGGTCAGTTCATTTATTGTTGTATCTCAAGTATTTTTTCCAAGAGGTATTAGCAATGTTTTTAAGATTATATTTTCAGTTATATTTGCATTTATGCTGTTTCCAATCATTTATCAGAATATTGAGATTAATCTTCGTGGAGATGAACAGTACATATTTTTAATTCTATCGGAAACATTAATAGGGTTGTTGATTGGGATTTTTGTTAATTTACTTTTTCAACTTTTTAGTGGAATTGGATCTATTTTAGATTCTCAGGGTGGATTTTCATCTGCACAGGTATTTGACCCTATGACTAATAATAATTCGAGTGTAATAGAGAAGATTTTTTATTGGATTTCACTTAGCGTATTTATAATTTTAAATGGTCACCATTATTTTATACGGGCATTTATATTTAGCTATGAAAAGATAGGGATTGGTAACCTGAATATTTCTTCGGACTTTTTAAATAGTTTTATTTTTTCAATGCTTACGATCCTTAAAACATCATTTATGATAATAATTCCTATCGTTATAATTTTGATATTTGTTGATATTATCTTAGGAATAATATCAAAAATAATCCCGAAGATAAATATGATACTTGTGAGTTTTCCATTTAAGATAGCTGTAACTATATCTCTTTTAATTATATCGATAAAAATTATATTTACAAGGTTTACAGACATCTATGTAGATTTTAATAATTTAATTTTCAAAGTATTTTCTTTTTCACCAGTGCTTTTTGTATTTTCTGATGATAAGACAGAGGAGGCAACACCCCATAAGAAAAAGAAGGCAAAAGAGGAAGGGAATGTTGCTAAATCTACATTTCTAGTTTCAGCGATTTCTATTCTTGGAGTTGTTGGAGTGATTATACTTGGGAAATTTATTTTAAGGGAACTCAAAAAAATAATGGCATATTTTCTTGGTGATGGGATTGCTTACAATTATGGTGGATATGATGTCGTTTATATTTTTAAACTTGTATTACCAAAGATTTTAATTATGATACTTATACCTGGAGTTATTTTTATAGGACTTTCTATTGTATCAAATATAATTCAAACGGGTTTTTTAGTTACTTCAAAACTTTTAAAACCGAATTTTAAAGATTTAAATCCATTGAATACAATCAAAAGTATTTTTAGCATTAAATCATTATTTGATTTGTTTAGGGATCTTATTATTGTTGTGGTTCTTTGTTATTTATCGTATCAATTTATCATTGATAATGTGGAAACTTTTTTAAGGATAGGTAATTTTAAAGTGAGTCAATCTTTTTCATTTATTGTACCACTTTTTATATCCATTTTTATTAAAATTTTTGTTGTAGTTGGAGTAATAGGAGTTGTTGATTTTACGATTGAGAAGTTTCGCCACAAGAAAAAACTTAGAATGACGAAGCAAGAGGTTAAAGAAGAATTCAAACAAATGGAAGGAGATCAACAAGTTAAATCTCAAATTAGGCAAAAAGGTAAACAGATAATTATGCAGAACATGATGTCTAACGTTAAAGACTCATCTGTTATTATAACGAATCCAACACATATAGCAGTTGCACTTCGATATAAGCAGGGGGAGGATATGGCTCCTAAACTAATGGCAAAGGGTATAAATCATGTTGCATATAGGATAAAAGAAATTGCTCAAGAAAATAATGTGCCTATTGTTGAAGATAAACAACTTGCTAGATTTATTTATAATAATGTGGAATTAGAGCAAGAGATACCACAAGATATATATAAGGCAGTGGCTGATATTTTAACGTACATATTTAAACTTAATAACAAAAGTAAAAAGTATTAGTGAGAGAGGGGTGTTGTTTGGTTGGAAAACACAAAAGCCCTAGGATTAAGTAAAAAAGATTTAATAGATATTGGAGTGGCAGCTGGGATAATTTGTATTGTACTTATGATTATTATTCCAATGCCACCTTTTATTTTGGATATACTCATTGCTGTTAATATAACGATTTCAGTAATGATACTTCTGATTACTATATTTTCTACAGAGGTTTTACAGTTTTCAATATTTCCGAGTATTCTACTTATTACAACTCTTTTTAGGCTTGCATTAAATGTATCTTCAACAAGACTTATTCTTTCCAAAGCTGATGGTGGAAGTATTATAAAAGCTTTTGGAGAGTTTGTTATAGGAGGAAATTATATAGTAGGAGTAATTATCTTTTTAATCATTGTTATAATTCAGTTTCTTGTCATAACAAATGGTTCTGGACGTGTATCAGAAGTTTCAGCGAGATTTACACTTGATGCTATGCCAGGTAAGCAAATGAGTATTGATGCTGATTTAAATTCCGGAATTATATCTGAGGAAGAAGCAAAAAAGAGAAGAAGGAATCTCCAACTTGAGGCAGATTTTTATGGATCAATGGATGGTGCATCAAAGTTTGTTAAAGGTGATGCCATAGCAGGGATAATTGTTACTATGATTAATATTGTTGCAGGGATAATTATAGGTACGATGATGATGGGAATGGAAGTAGGAGAGGCAGCATCTACATATGTTAGGTTAACCGTTGGGGATGGATTGGTTTCACAAATACCTGCTCTTTTAATATCAACTGCTTCTGGTGTAATTGTAACTAGATCAGGAGATGGAAGAAATTTAAGTCGTGCAATTTCAGAGCAATTTTCATCGTTTCCAATTGTACTTTTGACATCTGCAGGAATACTTGGATTTCTTGCAATAATCCCAGGACTTCCAACAGTTCCATTTTTACTTTTAGCAGTTACTACAGGTGTGGGAGGATTTTTGATTTTGAAAAATCAAGATAAGGTTAAGGAAGTTTCAACAGAAGAAAATTTACAACAAGATCATGATTCTAGAGAAGAAGTTAAGACTGAGCCTGAAAATGTAAACAAACTTATATTAATTGAGCCGATTGAACTCGAAATTGGATATGGACTTATTCCTTTAGCTGATGAGAAAAGTGGAGGAGATCTTTTAAGTAGAATTGCATCAATACGAAGACAAATTGCATTAGAACTTGGACTCATTTTAAAACCGATAAGGATCAGAGATAATTTGCAACTTAAGAGTAATGAATATGTGTTAAAAATTTGGGGAACAATAGTGGTTAAAGTAGAAGTTATTCCCAATATGTTAATGGCTATTTCGACATCTAATGAAGAGCTTGATGGTATACAAGGATTTATGACAAAAGATCCAACCTTTGGTCTTGATGCTAAGTGGATAGAAAAATCTCAAAGAGAAGAGGCTGAGCTTTTAGGATTTACGGTTGTTGATCCAACAACAATAATTGTTACACATATAACTGAGATGATAAAGGTTAAGGCATTTGAATTGATTGGACGACAAGAAACAAAAGAGATTGTAGATACAATAAAAGAAAAGTATCCAACTGTTGTGGAAGAACTTGTGCCTGATCTTATGAATATTGGAGATATCCAAAAAGTTTTACAAAATCTTCTTAAAGAGAGAATTCCTATTAAGGATCTTGTAACAATTTTTGAGAGCTTGGCTGATAATTCAAGAACTATAAAAGATATTGAAGTTTTAACAGAACATGTGAGATTTGCTCTCAGTAGAGTTATTTCTAACATGTTTGTTGATGAAGATAAAAAAATTGTTGTTGTTACTTTGAGTCCAAAACTTGAAGAACTTTTAACAAAAAGTATACAAAAGTCAACACAAGGAAGCTTTATTGCTTTAGAACCAAATTTATCAAGGAAGGTATTTGAGGCAATAAGTCATGCAATTAAGAGAGTTCAATTTAATTATAGTCAGCCTGTTATTCTTGTTTCACCACGAATTAGACCAGCATTTAAGAGATTTACGGAACTGGTGTTTGGGGATTTGTTTATTATTTCCTTAAATGAGATTGTACCCGATGTACAAATAATAAATAGTAGGATGGTAGAGATAGATGATAATTAGAAAGTATCTAGTAGATGACATAAATGAGGCTTTATTTTGTATTAAACATGAGCTTGGAGATGAAGCTTATATCATAAGTAAGAAACAAGTTAGACAACCAGGAATAAAAGGGCTTTTTACAAATAAAAAGTTGGAAGTTACAGTAGGAGTTGTAAATCCAGGGAATGCCAATGAAAATAAATTATTAACTGGAGATGAATTAGATAAGAATGTTAACTTTAGTTCAATACCTGTTACTCAAACACAATCGCAGATTGATGTAAATAGTTTAAATAATTTATCGAATTTGAAAAATTTAAATCCAAATTCATCTTTAGCAAATTCTTTTCAGCCTAATAAGTACAAATCCCAAGAACAAACTCAATCTATGAGTTATTACAATAAATTGTTCGAGGAGAAACATAAAGAACTTAATGGTTATTCAGAAAACATATTTTCAAATCAAATGAAAGATGGCTCATATCAGTTAAATCAAAACAATAATTTAAGTCCATTTAATATGGAAAGTAAGAATAGGTTAGAGAATTACAATATGAAACCAACCTCATCTATTATGGATTTAAATGTGGATTCAAATTATGAATCGGGAAATCTTAATAATAATGCAATTTCAGATCGAATCAATGAAAATCAAAATGAAATAATAAATAGCTACGCTGATTTAATAAAACAGAACAATATTGGGGAGAATAAAAATTCTACACTTGATGAACTAAAAAAAGAGATACATGAAATTAAGAGTATTGTGGGAGAGATTGCGACTTTTAAGCCATCATCAAGTTATTTGGATGAAATTTTGTACAGTCAGGATATATGCAGGGAACTTTGCGATGAAATTAAAGCTAATTGTACATTAACAAAAGATGAGCTTATGAATAAAACAATCGTTAAGAAATATTTAAGAGGAGTTTTTTCAAACATAATTAAGATTTATGATTCCAATATTTCAAACAAAATAGTAGTAGTTGGACCAACGGGTTCTGGTAAGACAACAACGATTGCAAAACTTGCAGGGATGCTTTCTCTAAATTTAAATAAAAGTGTAGGTTTGGTTACGATAGATACTTTTAGAGTTGGAGCAGTTGAACAGCTTAAAATGTATGCAGATATTATGAATGTACCGTATAAATATGTTACGACTTTGGATGATATAAGAACTGTATTTGATTATATGAAATCATGTGAAGTTATTTTGGTAGATACAATAGGCAGAAGCAATAAAAATATTATACATTTAAACGAACTTAATATGTTCGTTCAATCCATTCAATCAGATGAAGTGACATTGGTTGTTAGTGCGGGAATGAAACAACAAGATCTAAATGGATTTATAAATTCATTTAAAGGAATCAAATTCAAAAATGTTATTGTTACAAAATTAGATGAGACAAATAGTTTTGGGATGTTTGTAAATATTTGTTACAAAACTTCTTTACCTATAAGTTTTGTTACGGTTGGTCAAGATGTTCCATTAGATATAAAGCAAGCGGATAAAGAGGAAATTTTAAATATGATTTTAGGAGAATAATAAAGTTATGATTGGAGATCAAGCAAACTCACTTGTTAGTCTTTTAAGGAGCCTTAGTGCTCTTCAAAAGACTTTACGAGTTATAGGGTTTATAAATTGTTCAGATAATGATAACGAAACTGTTTTAGATGTAATTAATAGGAGTCTTTTACAGAGCAGGGAAACTGTGATATTTAAGGATTTGCGTGATGATAGTTATGAAGGGAAGTCTATTAAATTTATTGAAAAAGATGTTAAAAAATTGATTGGTAGAAACATTTTTTTGGATGATATTTTTAAAAGTAAATATAATCAAGAAATTTTAAAAATTAGTGGATTGATGAATGAACAACAATTTAAAAATTTAGATCTTATTCTTATAGATGCTACAGATATATTTCAAGAGGTTCATTCTAAAATTTCAAAAATTAGTGATAATATTTTGATTTTAGCAAATACTACCCAAGACAGCTTAAATGAAATTATCGAAAAAATTGGTTATGGGAAATTGAGTGGACAAGAAGTCCAAATTATTTTGGTAAATGATGGACATGATTTGGATTGGCAAAATTATTTTGAGGACTTTATAAAGATTATTTCAGAGAAATGCGGTGTAAATTTTAAGATACTAGATTTGATAAATAAGGAATTTTTAAATATAGAGCTATATAAAATAGCTGAAAAAATTTATTTAAATACAGTTAGAGGTGATGGGAGCAAAAATTCTAATTTTTTAGATTTTATTATTAATGTTTTAGATTAAAAATTTTCAAAATGGGGGAATGATTGGAGAACTTAGGAGGAAATTATTATGATAGCAGATGTAACTAAAGTAGATGACAGTAAAAAAGGAAATGACTATAATGATGACTCGGAAAGTAGTACAAGCACTGAAAAAATAGATAATGGAGAAATAATTGTTGAAAATTATATTCCCATTGTTATGTATATAGCATCAAAAGTTATAACGGGTAAATCGAAATATATGGAGTTTGATGACCTTGTAGGATATGGTATGATAGGACTTATGGATGCTATTAGCAAGTTTGATAAGAGTAAGGGAATGAAGTTTTCAACTTATGCTTCTATTAGAATTAAAGGAGCTATGATTGATGAAATACGAAAAAATAGTCCTGTCTCTAAGGGAGTTGCGGACAAGCTTAATAGGTATAACAAAGCGGTAGAAATTTTGAGAAACACTTTAATGAGAGAACCGGGGGTACTAGATATAGCAAACTATCTTGAATTGTCTGTCGATGAGATAGGAACTATTGAAAACTATGTTAATTATGTTTCAAAGGTATCTTTAGAGAGCATGATATTTTCGGAGGACGATAGTATTTCTTTAATAAATACAATAAAGGATAGTAATAGTCCAAATCCTGAGAGTGCTCTTGAGGATAAGGAGCTTATAGAATATTTGGAACGTGCTATAGATAGTTTAAGAGAGAAAGACAGAAAAGTTATTTATTATTATTATGTAAAAGGTATGACTCTTAAAGAAATTGGAAAAATATTAAAAGTATCTGAGTCTAGAGTTTGCCAAATCCATAATAGGGCTCTTAAAAATTTGAAGACTATTATGGAAAAATATTATTGATACAAGTATTATTTACAATTAGTCAGCTTATGAGGAGGGGAAAGACCTAGTGTTGATATTTTTATGTTTTGGATTAATAGTATGTTTCTTTGTTATAGAAAGAATTGCCTGTGTTAAGAATAAAAATAAATTTGATAATCTTATGAATAAATCAGATTTTGGAGATGATGTCACAAAGTCTGATTTAGTTTCATTTAGGCATGAAATGGGAGAAACAATTTTTGAAATTCAAAAAGAGATTGAGCAGATTAAGACATCTTTGGAAAGTTTGCGTAAACAAAATAATAGCAGTTGATGAGGTGAATCTATGATTAGGGGTATGTATACAGCAATTTCTGGACTTATAACTCTTGAAGCTAAGCAAGCTGTTATAACTAATAATTTAACTAATATAAGCACGCCTGGATTTAAGCCTGATGATTTAATTATTTCTCAGTTTGATAAAGTTATGATGGCTAATAAAGATAATGGATTTAGTAGTTTCAAAACTTTAGGAGGAATGTCTATTGGATCAAAAATAGATTCTACTAGGATAAAGTTTGATCAAGGTAGTTTAAAGCAAACAGATAAATTTACAGATTTTGCTCTCATAGGAGATGGATTTTTTACAGTTACTCAAGGAGGGCAAGAGTATTATACAAGAGATGGTGCTTTTGTCCTCGATGAAGCTGGAAATTTAAAGACATCAACAGGAGCTTCAGTTATGGGAATAAATTTAAGAGACGGAAATTATGAACCAATTAATGTTGGACTTGCAACAAATATTTCTGTAGAAGGATATAACAATTTAATTGTGGATGGACAGTCGTATTATAGAATTAGAATCTCAAATTTTCAAGATAAGCAGGTTATAGAAAAGGTTGGGAACAATCTGTATAGAGGAGAAGGTGCTACAGAGATATTAACTTCAAGAGTTCGTAATAATAGCATTGAGGTTTCTGAGGTTGATCCAGCAATTGAGATGGTGAATTTAACAAATACTCTTAGGAGTTTCGAAAGCACAATGAAGGTACTTGGGTATCTAGATGAAAGCTTACGTATTTCTGCAAATGATATTGGTAAAGTTTAATAAAAAATTATTAGAGTAAGAGGTGTAAAAGTATGTTTTATATCCTTAATAATAGTAAAAGTGGAATGATAGCACAGCAACAAAAGTTGGATATAATTTCTAATAACATGGTGAACGTAAATACCCATGGATATAAGAAGATTGATAGCTCATTTGCTAGTTTATTTCACAAAGATTTAAATATAAAGGGAGTGCCGACCAGTGATTTTAATTCATCAGTTGGAAATGGAGTTAAATTAACAGGTATTGGTAAAAATAAATCTCAAGGATCACTTCAACCAACAGGAATAAATACTGATATTGCTATAGATGGCAATGGACTTTTTAAAATAACTGATGGAAACGGACAAGTATTTTATACGAGAAGTGGAGCCATGAATGTTGATACATTCGGGAGAATTACTGATAAGAATGGAAACTTAGTTGAAGTTTCTTATTTTGATGGAGTAGATTTAATGAATACAGGACTTACAGCAAGCAACATGATTATAGATAGGAACGGACTAGTGTCTACATCTGATGGTCAATGGATTTGCAAAATAAATCTTTATGATACAGTTGGAAATGGTACGCTTATATCTAAAGGTGAGAATAGCTTTGTTCCTTCGGGAGAAAATGTTATAATGTTTCAAGTGCAATCAGATTTTTATCAAGGTCATCTTGAAATGTCAAATGTTGATATTGCACAAGAGATGACGGAGATGATCCTTGCACAAAGAGCATACCAAATGGCAACAAAAGGAATAAGTACGGCGGATGAAATGTGGTCAATGCTTAATAATGTTAGATAAAAATAAATATAAATCAGAGAAAGCTGTTTTTATACGAGTTTTCTTAAATATTTTAAGGAGTTTTTTATGCATTTTAACAGATTTAAAATTGAGGTATATATACCATATAATTTCACAGATAAGATACGTGAACTTTTAAATTCTACAGGAGTTGGTAAAGTAGGGAACTATGATAATTGCGTTTGTGTGTCTGAAGTTAAAGGTGTATTTAGGCCTCTTGAGGGATCAAATCCATATTTAGGACTCGAGAATAAGTTGTGTGAAGTACTTGAAAATAAGGTTGAAGCTATTTGTAATAAAGAAGATTTAAAGATGGTGATTGAGCAAATAAAAAATATTCATCCATATGATGAACCACTAATTAATATAATACCACTTATAGATTTGGAAGAATTGTAAAATTAAATTTTTATGATTGTAATGTATTGAATTTAATAATGAAATTTTAGTATAATTACTTATACTTTGCATCTATAGCTCAGCTGGATAGAGTGTTGGACTTCGAATCCAAAGGTCGCAGGTTCGAACCCTGCTAGGTGCGCCATAATATACCGTAATTGATGTGATGTGTCAGTTGCGGTATTTTTATTTTTAAACTTAAATTTATTATGTTTTTGGGAAAATTTCTGGTGGGAGATGGTATTCAAAAAATGTATAGGATATTAATTGTTGAAGATGATTTTAGGATTGCTGATGCAATTAAAGATAAAATGAAGATGTGGGATTTAGATTTACATATTGTAGAAGATTTTAGGACTGTTCTTAATGATTTTAAATTTTATAATCCACATATTGTTTTGCTTGATATTTCTCTTCCATTTTTTGATGGATATCATTGGTGCGGGGAAATTCGAAAAATTTCAAAGGTTCCGATTATATTTATATCTTCTGCATCTGATAACATGAATATTGTAATGGCAATGAATATGGGAGCAGATGATTTTATTGCTAAACCTTTTGATATGAATGTGTTGGTGGCAAAGGTGCAAGCTATGTTACGTAGAGCTTATGATTTTACATCGAATATTTTAATGTTAGAACATAGGGGTGCATTTTTAAATATGGAGGATAATACGCTTATGATTAATAATAACACGATAACTCTTACAAAAAATGAATATCGAATCCTTTTATGTCTTATGGAGAATAAAGGCAAGGTTGTGAGTAGGGAAAAACTTATGGAAAGGTTATGGAAAACAGAATCTTTTATTGATGAAAATACATTAACAGTTAATGTTAATAGATTACGAAAGAAATTAGATTCTTCAGGACTTGAAAATTTTATTACTACTAAAGTTGGTGTTGGATATATTGTTGAGTGAAATTGGGAAAATTATCAAAACAAATAATTAAGATATTAAAATGAGAGAGGTTTCAATGAAATTATTTTTGCTATACATAAAGCAACATAAAAAAGGAATATTTATTTGGATTTTATTTTGTTTATTGTTCATTATTAGTTTTATTTTATATCGTCTTCCACTTAAGGCTGTTATATATCCAGCATTAATATGTTTAATTTTTGGTGTTATATTTATTTGTATAGGGTTTTTAAATAAAGTGCGTAAACATAATCAGATTGTCACAATGAAAAAAATAACAGCTGATATGATTTCTTATATGCCACCTATTGAATGTATTGAAGATAATGATTACCAAGAAGTTATAGAATCTTTGAAAGATGAAGTTTTGAATTTAAGTGCATCTACAACTGAACGTTACAAAAATCTTATGGAGTATTATACTTTATGGGTACATCAAATCAAGATACCTATTACTTCGATGCAACTTACTTTACAAAATGAAGATACTCCAATTTTTAGGAAATTATCCTCAGATTTATCACAAATAAGTCAATATGTTGAAATGGTTTTAGCATTTATGAGACTTGAATCAGATTATAGTGACTATGTTTTTAAGAAACATGATGTTGGTAATATTATAAAGAATTCAATTACGAGATTTGCTTCTGAGTTTATTGATCGGAAGATTGGGATTGAATATGAACCTATAGAAAAGATTATTGTAACAGATGAGAAATGGTTTTCTTTTGTAATTGATCAGCTCTTATCTAATGCTTTGAAGTATACTCGTAAGGGGAGTATTAAAATTTATATGAAAGATACAATACTTTGTATTGAGGATACTGGGATTGGTATAGCATCAGAAGACTTATCTCGTATTTTTGAGAAAGGATATACAGGATATAATGGTAGGATTTATAAAAAGGCTAGTGGGATTGGACTTTACCTTTGTAAGCGAATTTGTAATAATCTTGAGATTGATATCTATGTTACATCTGAACTTTATAGAGGGACAACAGTACATATTAATCTAGAACAGAATAATTTAAAAAATGATTAGCATCTTACAAGAATGTAAGACCTAACTTGGGAAATGTAAGCCAAATCGATGGTGAGTCATTTCCCTTTTTTGTTAAAATAACATCATAAAATTGAGTGGAGGAACAACATCTATGAGTATTTTGGAAGTAAATAGTTTAAAAAAGGTATACAGTACTCGTTTTGGAGGGAATAAAATTGAGGTGTTAAAAAATGTAAATTTCAGTGTGGAGAAGGGTGAGTTTGTTTCTATTATGGGTGAATCTGGATCAGGTAAGACTACTCTTTTGAATATTATGGCAGCAATTGATAAGCCAACAAGTGGAAATGTTATTTTAGATGGTAATGATATCTCTAAAATCAAAGAATCATTAATTGCAAATTTTCGGAGAGATAATCTTGGATTCGTATTTCAGGATTTTAATTTGCTGGATACTTTTACTTTAGAGGATAATATTTATTTACCTCTTGTACTTGCAGGGAAATCTTACATGGAAATGCATGATCGTTTGTTACCAATTTCAGAACGACTTGGAATTTATAATCTTCTTAAAAAGTATCCCTATGAAGTATCTGGAGGTCAAAAGCAAAGAGCTGCTGTTGCACGAGCAATGATAAACAATCCTAAAATAATTCTTGCTGATGAACCGACAGGTGCATTAGATTCCAGAGCTACCGATGAGTTGCTTCGTCTTTTTGTAGAAGTTAACAAGATAGGTCAAACAATTCTAATGGTAACACATTCAGTTAGAGCTGCAAGTGTAGCAAATCGTGTTTTATTTATTAAAGATGGAGAAGTATTTCACCAGATTTATCGTGGTAATGATACAGATGATCAATTTTACCAAAAAATTTCAGATACATTGACTTTACTCATAACAGGAGGAACAAGAAAATGAAAATGAGTTTTTACCCTAAACTTGCTGTAAGCAGTATTCTAAAAAATAAGAGGATGTTTGTTCCATATATTTTTACTTGTATTGGCATGATAATGATGTTTTATATTGTTATGTTTTTAGGAGTGAGCGATATACTGAATAATTTAAGAGGTGGGGAAACAATTAGAATAGTTCTTTCCCTTGGCAGTCAAGTTATTGCAGTTTTTTCTGGAATTTTTTTATTTTATACAAATTCTTTTTTAGCACGACGTAGAAAAAAGGAGTTTGGTCTTTATAACATTCTTGGGATGGGAAAAGGAAATATAGGGATTATATTATTTTGGGAAACTTTGATTATTGGAATTATATCAATTGGTATTGGACTTTTGGCAGGAATTATATTTTCGAAGTTAGCTGAGCTTGTACTTGTTAATCTTATGGGTAGTATTGTAAATTATACTTTTTCAATCTCAATTATTTCAATTGAAAGAACTATTCAAGTTTTTGGAATTATATTTATTTTGATTTTGATTAATTCAATCCGTCAAGTGCAATTTTCGAGTGCAATTAATCTTATGCGAAGTGAGAATGTTGGAGAAAAACCTCCAAAAGGTAATTGGTTCATTGGTATCATGGGAATTTTAATTTTGGTGGTTGCTTATTATATATCAGTTACGATTCAAGAGCCTATTCAAGCAATTCTTATATTTTCCATTGCTGTAATCATGGTAATTATAGGTACATATTTTACGATGATTTCAGGATCTGTTGTATTTTTGCGTATTTTGAAAAAGAGAAGGAGGTACTATTATAAGACAAATCATTTTATATCTGTTTCTTCAATGATTTATCGTATGAAAAGAAATGGAGCAGGTCTTGCGTCTATTTGTATTTTAGCTACAATGGTTCTGGTTATGATGGCTTCTACAGCTTGTCTTTATTTTGGAAAAGAAGATGCAATAAATACAAGATATCCACGTGACATTAATTTAGAGTTTAGTTTTGATGAATTAGATAGTTTTTCAGATGAAAATATTAAGAAATTAAAAGATAAATTATCAACTGAGTTAAGAGATCGTAATATTATACCAGAAAATAGATATTTTTATCGCAATGTTGCTATCTATGGAATAGTTAATGGTAGTGATGTTGAAACGACTTTAAGAAATTATAATTTATCAGATGGGACAAGTACATATTCAATCAACTTTGTCTCACTTGATGATTACAATGAGGTTATGAATACAAACGAAACATTGAATGATGGAGAAGCTTTATTATACTCGTATAGAAATAGCTATAAGAATGATAAAATTTCTTTTAATAATGGGAAAACATTTAATATTAAAAGGAACATTGATAATTTTGTTAAAACTGGCGATAGTGCAATTGATATGTTATTCAATATAATATTAATTGTGCCAGATATAGAAAGTGTTATTAAAAGTTTTGATAATTTATCAGATTTTTATGGAGAAAAATTAGCTAGGATGAGTTTTATTTACAATTTTGATACTGGAATAGAAGTTAATAAACAGATAGAAGTTTACAATAGTTTTTTAAATATTTTTACAGATGAATCAATTAAGGAAAATTTTAGATATAAAACTGTTTATTTAGTAAGTCAGGAATTTGAACGTGAAAGTTTTAATAGTCTTTTTGGAGCAGTATTTTATATATGAATTATTTTAAGTATTGTATTTATCACAGCAGCAGTATTAATTATTTATTATAAGCAAATTTCAGAAGGATATGAGGATCAATCACGCTTTGAAATTATGCAAAAAGTTGGTATGACCAAGAAAGAAATTAGAAAGAGTATTAATTCGCAACTTTTAACCGTATTTTTTCTTCCACTAATTATTGCATTTATACATTTGGTATTTGCTTTTCCAATTATTTGTAGATTACTTTTAACAGTTAGTATTAATAATGTGGTACTATTTGCTATAACAACAGTAAGTAGTTTTATTGTATTTGCTGTATTTTATATGATTATATACAAAATTACATCAAATTCGTATTACAGAATAGTAAGTGAAACAACAAAGTAGATTCAATCCACTAAATTATTTAAAATTTAGTGGATTTTATTTTATGATTTGTACAAACTATCTTTGAAAATTGATGTTTTAAATTTATTTATTTGGAGATAGATTATGGTAAAAATATTTTTCAAATATTCAATTTCATCTATGATAGCTATGTTAGTGACATCTCTTTATACGATAATGGATGGTATTTTTGTTGGAAGAGGAATAGGAGATACTGGACTTGCTGCTGTAAATATGGTTTTGCCAATTACTATAATGTATTTTGGATTGGCTACCATGATAGCAGTTGGAGGAGGTTCTCTTGTTTCTAAAAGTTTTGGGGAAAATAATGAGATTAAGGCACAAAATATTTTTGGACAAACTATAAGACTTATTGTGCTGTTAAGTTTATTTTTAAGTGTAATTGCTTTATTTGGGTGTCATAAAATAATGTATTTAGTTGGGGCACGAGATGAAATTTTATATTATTCATCAGAGTATTTGAAATATTATTCTTTGTTTTGTAGTTTTAATCTAATAGGGATTGTTATAAATAGTTTTGTTAGGAATGATGGTAATCCAAAACTTGGAATGATTGCAAATATATTTGGAGCAATAACAAATATAGTGCTCGATTATATTTTTATTTTTAAATTCAAATGGGGAATACAAGGTGCAGCTTTAGCAACTGGAATTGGACAAATCATGACTATAATAATTTTGATGAACCATTTTATTTTTAAGAAGGGAGCATTGAGATTTAAAAGAGCTTCATTTAACTCAGATGTTTTAAAAAGCATAGTAATGATTGGTTTTCCATCTTTCCTTGCTGAAATAACATTTTCTATGATTATATTTTTCTATAATATTGCTCTTATATTTTTTGTTGGTAGCAAGGCATTAACGGCTTTTAGTGTTATAAATTATATAAATTCAAATATTTATATGGTACTTCTTGGTATGAATTTTGGAGTTCAACCTCTTATAAGTTATTCTTTTGGTGAAAAGAATGGAAAGGATATGCTTAAGTTTTATGGATTTTCAAAAAGATTTGGATTTTCGTTGACTTTTATTTATGTCTTAATATGTTTAATATGGGGAAATAACTTAATTAAAATATTCACATCTGATTTAGAAATTATAAGGATTGCGTATTTTGGACTTAATGTGTCAAATTTAGCATTTTTTATTTTAGGGATAAATTTGACTACAAGTATTTATTATCAAGCGATGGAAATCCCGAGATATTCAAATGTAATTTGTATATTTAGATCTTTCATATTTCTCCCTATAAGTCTGTTAATTTTATCAAGATTATTTGGATTAACTGGAATATGGATGAGTTTAATATTTTCTGAAGGGTTATCTCTATTATTTATAAATTTTGTTGTGAGGGTGAAGAGGATTACTGAGAAACTAATTTTTAATTAACGGAGATTAAATGAATATCAAAAATATTTTATAAATATTAATGATATACAATAATAATTTTTTTAGGTTGAATTATGAAACAATATTTATTGAAGGAAAAATTAATATCTAATAATTTTTCAAACAGAGAAAATAAGAAGATTGAATATATAGTAGTTCATGATACAGGTAATTGGGACGAAGGTGCTGGATTAGATAGGCATTATAATTTTTTTGAAAATGTATCTGATAATGCGAGTTATCATTATTTAGTTGGAAACGAAGATAATGAATATAAAATTTATAATCTTGTAGGTGAAGAATATAGATCTTGGCATTGTGGTGATGGCCGAGGAAAATATGGAATAACAAATGATAACAGCATTGGAATAGGAATGTGTGTTAATAAGGATTCTGATCATAAAAATAATATTTTGGGTATGGCTAGATTAGCTGCTGAACTTTTAATTAAGCATGATTTGACAATGGATAAGCTTGTTAGGCATTATGATGCAAGCAGAAAAGTTTGTCCTGAGTTTATGAGTTCAGACGATTGGAAACTTTGGAATGGATTTTATGATTTGACGAGTTTTATTTTTAATGTGTTACAAGGTGGAGGAGATATTTTAGATATAGAAATGCAAATCCGTGATAATTGTGAAAAATTTATAGAAACTTATTTAAATAGTTTTTATATTGATGATTCAATTTCATCTGGAGAGAATGATTTTGAAGAATCCTTAAGAACTGTTGTTGAAAATAAAGAAGAATAGAATTAATAATTTAAGGCAAGTTGTTTAATTATTTTAACAACTTGCCTTTTTGTTTCTATATATGGAAAAAATTTTAACTCATTATAATCTAATAAAATTATAATACTAAAACAAACCACATTTTAAAGGAGTAGTTTAAATGAAGATAAAATATCGACATATAATTAATTCATTTGTTTTTTGTATGATGGTTTTCATGATGTTAATAGGTAACAAATTAAATGTAAGTTCAATTTCAAAAATAGTAAGCAAATTAGAAATCACTAGTGCTTTAGGACTCAGCATAGTTAGAGATGAAAGTCAATCAAATGGTGGAACTGTATACAAATTGATTAATATTCCAAGCAATATAAATATTTTAGATATTAAACTTATTAATAAATCAATTTCGTATACCTTCTCAAATGATGGAAGAATTCTTTTGGATTCATCAGGTGTTCCTGTTTCTAATTTAAATGATGATACATATACGATTATTTTAAATACGAAAGAGCTTGGGCAGGTGTATAAAGTTGTAAATAAAACTGATTATGGTTACAGAGTTTTAGATATTAAGGTTACATATAATGATTCAAAAAATGTCTTAGAGGTTCAGGATACAACCAATTCTTTATCTGGTTCAGAAGTAAGTGTTTTTAGAAATGATTCAAAGATTGGTAATTCTAAATTGGATGGGGAAGGTAAGGCAAGTATACAAGTAAATGATATAAATGATTTAACTACATCTACATATACTGTATTGTTAAAAAAGGGTTCTGAAATAGTTGGAATAGATTCATTTCATATTAATCCAATATATAGAGAAATAAGTGTTAAGGATAATGTAAAGTTAAGTATAATTTCTCAAGTGTCTAACAAGTTAAATGTATGTATAGACAAAAATAGCGGAATTGGTATAAATGATAACGTTTATGTTGTGAGTGTTTATGATGAATCAAATCCTAGTGAAAATATGTTGTTAAATCTTGATTATACTCAAAATCAAATTAAAAATCTTCAGGGAGAGATAATATTAAAAACTACTTTATGTCAAGGTAAAAAATATAAAGCAAGATTAAGAGTTAATGGTATTGATTTGGATCAGCATGATGCTTGTGATGTAAATATCAGGGATATTGATGCTTCAAAAATTAAGGCAACTGCAATTGAGAAAATAGGAAAAGATTTAAGAGTTGATTTAAGTGGAATTAATAATTTAAGTAAAGATGATGTTATAGAAGTTGTATCTTTACATGATATTAAAGATAAAGAGAAAAATTTGATTTCTCCATGTAAATTAACAAATAAAGTTAATACGATTGATATACTTGGAAGAATTGAAGCAGGAAATGCATATGAACTTATACTTAAAATAAATGGATTTGTTATGAATGGATTTGGTGTTGAAGTTATTCCTGTGGATTTATCAAATGCAAGTGCACTAACAGATGTTATAAGCAATAAAATTTTTATATCTTTAGATCATGCTAAGGGATTAAAAATAACTGATATTGTCAAGGTAATTGGAGTTTTTAGAGATGGAGGAGATGCAAAAAATCTTTTAAAGTCTAATTACAATACTGCAATAGAAAGGTTAAATGGGAGCATATTTATAAATCAAACGTTAGATACAAAAAATAATTATTTTGTGAGATTTAAAATTAATGATATCGAGCTTGATAATGTTTTGAAAGTAACTGTTAACAACAATATATCTTTTAAGGGTGCAATTGCTAAAAGTAAAAATACAAGTCATGAAGTAGAAGTTTGTTTTAAAAACATAGATTGCATTAGTAATCATGATTTAATAGAGATAGATAGTGTTTTTAATTTAGATGACATTAATTTTAATTTGATAGATAAGGATAAAGGAACAAAATTAAATTCCAAAAAAGGAATTATAAAATTAAAGGGTGCAATAGTTAGCGAATATAAATATGGAATTAAAGTTAAGATAAACGGAGTGAAGTTTGATGAAATTATACCAATACTAGTTGAAGAAAATAATGATATAAAATTTGTTACTGGACATTTTACAAATGAAAATAATTTAGTTCTTGATTCTAAGCATTTAAATATTGATGGAAATATAGATATTGTTGGAATAAAAAATAAATTGACAGGAAATCAATTGTTAAACAAACCAATTTTAAATATTGTAAAAAATGAAAATGGTGAAATAATTATTTCAGATCAAATAGCTTTTGAACCAAATAACTCATATTTTATATATTTAAATTATTACTTAAAAGATGGAACACGGGAATCTCTTGTATTAGAATTTAATAATATTAAAGAAAATGAAAATAAAGATAATCAATATGATATTGCTGAGAAGATTATAAATAAAGAAGAGATTAAGGATGATGAGGAAGAAGGTAGTTTTGTAGATATAAATTCTATTGAATTTGGAGATGGAAATATAAAGTTTAAGCATAATATCGATGATTCTTTTAAAATTAATCAAGTATTGTGTGCAATTTCAAAACTCGAAGTTAAAGTTGAAGGCGATCATATTTTGATTAATAAATTGGTTCCGCTTAAGACTTACAAAGATTTAAAGATAGAACTTAAAAATGACAAAGATGAATGTGTTAAAATAAATTTACCAGAATTTAAGTGTAAAAAATCTGAAGATGATATCAAAAATTTTATTTCATATAGTTACATAAATATAAAAAATGGAGTAGACAAGAATGAGAACAGTATTGAGTTTCCAAGTGAGGATGAGTTTTGGCTTTGGTATAACAAATTAAAAAATGAAGAAGTTGATCTTAGAAATTTTATTTTTACCATAATTAAAGATGAAGAATTTGATAAGAAATACATAGATAATCCAGAAAGAATAAAAATTATATATAATATAGTTTTTGGAAATAGTCCAAGTGACCAAAGTCTTAATTTGTGGTTGAGTGATTTTAATAAGATTTTAAAAACAGAAGATATGAGTAAATCTATAAGAATTATAATTGAAAAGATGTTTACAAACGTTAAGTTTAAATCTTTAGAGAAACAGTTAAAGGGAGAAGTAAAAGAAAAATAGTTTTAATATAGAGAATAAGAATATAGAAGATAAGCATATATCTAAATATATAAGGTATGTGCTTTTTATTTTTTGACTCAGGAGATGATCAATGAAATTAACTGATATTTCTATTTTAGTCAGTGAAAGAGATTTAACAGATATTTTAATGAGGTTCATAGCAAATAAAAATATTTCTATAAAAGAAATTAAGATTACTGATGAAATACAAATAAAAAATATTAGTTATAAAATATTTAGAAATTTAAGTGTACATTTGAAAATACATGGAGTTTATAATAATAAAATTCAAATTAGAATAACAAAAATAAGTTTTAAGGGTATATATATTCCAAAATCTATAGTTGATATTTTTATAAGGTTTTTCCATACAGACCTCATAGATGAAAATAAATTAGATAAACATACTTTTGTTATAGATTTAAATAATTTGATGAAGAATTCAAATTTAAGGTTTAATCTTAAAAATATAGTTGTTAAAAAAGGGTTTATTCATATTATTTCAAAAGATATTAATATAAATATTAATTCTAAAAATAAGAATTTAAATAAAAATGGAGGGATATTTTTGAAGCTTACGCAGACGATATTGAGACTTTCAGGTGATGATATAATGTCTTTTGTAAGAGATTTTGTAAAAAGCGGGAATTTTATGATTTCTGGCATAGATGTGAGTCAAGCTATTTATTTAAAAGGAATAATAATTGGTTCATTTGAGTTAGGGGATGTTTCTTTAAATATAAAGGACTTAAGAGAGAATTTATTATATATACAAGTAAAGATAATAAATTGTGTTTTTCCAGGGATTAATATAGAGCATGTTCCTATAAAAATATTTGTTAAGGATTTATTGAAAGCATTTGGAAATTTGGATTTAGATTTAGATATTAATAACGTCAGGTTTATTGATGATTGTATAGAGATTAGGATTAACAATTTTAATTTGGATATGAGAAAATTATCATCAGGTGGGAGTAATGTATTTTTAAAATAAATTTATTAATTAAGGGTAGTTTTAAACAAGATTAAGGATTACTATATAATAAAAAGAACATAGGTTAGGTAGATGAACATGTATGAATTAAAAGTTAAACTATTATATCCAAACTCTAAATTACCAGAATTCGCAAATCCTGGTGATGCTGGAATGGATGTGTTTTCTGTAGAAGATAAATTGATTAAAAGTGGAGAAAGTGAATTGATATCTATTGGACTAGTATTAGAATTGCCTAAAAACACGGAAATTCAAGTTAGACCTAAGAGTGGGCTTGCACTAAATAATCAGATAACTGTATTAAATGCTCCGGGAACTATAGATGAAGGATATAGAGGAGAGGTTAAAATAGTAATTATAAATCATGGGAAACAAGATTTTATGATTAAAGAAGGAATGAAGGTTGCACAACTAGTATTAAAACCTACATATAATGTTAAAATATGTAAAGTAGATTATATAAATAATGATACTGACAGAGGATCTAATGGATTTGGATCAAGTGGAATAAATTAAAGTTACACGATATGTTTTAGGTTAAAGTAGGAGAAGAATATGTTTTAATTAATAATATATGGAAGCTACCTAAAACATAACTTGTAACTTACTTAATTATATCATAGTTAAGCAATTATTTATATATTAAAATTTATTTAAAAGTGGTGATTAACTAATGAAGGTTTGTATTTTTATTGCAAAGGGATTTGAGGAACTCGAGTCTATTAGTGTTGTAGATATTTTAAGGAGAGGAAATGTTGATGTGCACATGGTATCTATAACGGATTCTTTAGAAGTATTTGGTGCACATGACATAAAAATTATATGTGATAAGCTGTTTTTTGATATTAATTTTGCAGATTATGAGATGGCAATATTTCCAGGCGGAGTCGGTGGAGTTGAGGAAATAAGGAAATTTAAACCAATATACGAATTGATTGAATATATGTATTCAAATAATAAATATTTATCAGCTATTTGTGCAGCTCCTGTAATTTTAGGTGATGCTGGTTTACTTGAGAATAATAAATTTACTTGTTATGAAGGATTTGAGCAGTTTGTAAAGAATGGTATATATTTGAAAGAGAAGGTTGTAATAAATAATAAGATAATAACATCTAATTGTGCTGGATCTATATTTGATTTTGGATTTAAGTTATTGTCATTGTTGCGAGGCGATAAGGTTAGTGAGGAAGTTAGAAATAAAATGATTTTATTCTAATACATGGAAAATTTTTAAATATTATGTTATAATGAAATTATTATTAATAATAATTTAAAATTTACATATTTAGCAATTAGACTTGTATTATTATCGATATAAGGGGGAAGTTTTAGTGGAGGTATTGGACACTCTTTTATGTAAGAAGTTTAAAGATGAAGATATATTTTTAGAGAAGGTTCAGGATATTTTAAATTATGATATTATTGAATATATATATAGAGATGTGTTTGACTTTTTAGGGAATATATATTACAAAATAAGAATTCGTTTAGAGAATGAATACATGGTTGAGTTTGTTTATTACTTTTTGGAAGACGATGCTATATGTATATTAGATATTGAATATTAAGCTTGTAATTAAATAATAAGCTTTAAAGTTAAAGGCAACATATACGTATATGTTGCCTTTATTTTATAAAACAATTGTTATATAATGTTCATTTTCCTTGTCAATAGAACAATTCATTAAAACTTTGCAAGCTGATAAATCAATGTCTATATGATTTAAAAATGTTTTTATCATTTCTATAGCCTCATCTTCATCTACATTTGACTCGAAATAACATTCATTTTCTTTGAGCATAATAGGCTTATTCATATTAGCAGCAGAGTTTGAAAAATATTCTGATTGTTTATTACAAATTTCTATGATTGGTAATTCATTTAGCATGAATAAAAAAGAGAACAATTTTTTCATTGAATCTCTAAAGGTTTGTCCAAGAAAAATATTATCAAATAATTTTAATCCACTTATTTTTAATGGAAACAAGTCGAAGTCTTCAATCTTTATTAATTTATAGACAAGATTTAGACTTTTATCCGTTTCCCCGTAGTCAGCATTAAAATTATAAAAATAGTAATTATTATCTGGAATATTTGAGTATGATGTTGGGATATTGCTTATTTTCTGAATATTTGGTTTTATATACACATTTCCAGATGTAGCTATTGCATTTTCTATATCATTTGATGTTTCTGTAAAATCGAGATTTGCAGAAAAATCGTAGGAATTTATATATGATGTTATGCCGTGTTTAAGCGTTTTGATTTCATCTAATTTTTCAATATATTTTGAAAGGTTATTTAGAGAATTTTGTCTAAAATCGTATTTTATTTGATTTGTTATAAATGAAAGTTCCGTATATAGCAATTCCTCAATATCTAGATTTAAACAATTTACTTTTGAGTTAATAGTATTTGTTAAAGTGTCCATTAGATTAAACCTCTTTTAAAAATGTTAACACTTTATATTATTTTTATAATTGTTGGGTAATACTTAATTTTAAATATTTTTAGCAAAATGTATTGAAATTTTTTTGCCATATTTGTTTTGTTGTAAATATGTTATGGCACATGGTAATTTAGGAGGAGAATATGTTACATAAAAAGAAGGTGAATGCGATAAAATGCATGCTTAGCACATTGGTTGCTGGGCCTATAGCATTTAATATTTTGGCGACTCAGAGTGAAAAAGCTAATGCATCTATTAGGGGAACAGCGAGTGTAGTATCAAGAACAGTACAAAGACCATTAGTCACAAATGTTAGATATAGGTTGACCCCTCAAGAAAAGACGTTAGGAGGTATTGGATTAAGTGTTTCAATAGTTGGTGCTGTAGGTACAGCCGTTGGATTAGGATTAACTCAATCTCAATACCATCAATCTGAAAAAGTACAGAAAGACATAATTGAAAATACGTATGATGCGTATTACGAAGAACGTGAAAAATATATGCAAAATCTTTTTAATAGTTGGGGAGTAGCAATGCCTGAAAAATATAAGAATCCAATAGCTAAACCAGAGAGTACTCCAGAGGTAAAACCTGGATTTAGTATAGGAACTGAGGGATAAAGATATGGGTAATGTATGTAAATTTAAATTAAATAAGAACAAGTCAATGCTAACATTTGCTTTAATTAATATTTGTGTTTTAAGTGGAAGTTTAGTTAGTGCAAATGCGTCAATTATTAGAAGAGTATCTAGTGTAGCTAGTTCTATAGGGAATGTTACGAATAGATCTCAGAACGTTAGGAGAGTCTCATCATCTTTATCTAGATCTTCCCAGCTTAATTCAACTTTAGATATTAATAATTTGAATCAAAGGTTAACTGAAATAGAAACTCAAAGGACTGTTGAACAACAAAGGCCAAACCATCCATTTAATAAGTTAGTTGCAGCTAGTGGAGTATTATCTGGAGCTATGCTTGTAACAGGAGTAGTGGGAGGTATTGTACAGCAAGCTAAATTTAGAGAAATGGTAAACGAACAAGCTTATGAAAGTGAGCAAGTTCAGAAGGATTTAACTGAAAAGAGAGATCATTTCCAAAATGTTGAAATTCCAGAGGCAGAAGATTACATAATTAATTATTATAAAGAAAATTATGGAATTGATATTACGCAGAAAAATTAGATTATGAGTTTGAAGATTATAAACTTAAATAAGACATATGGTGATAAAAAAGTCGTAAATAGAGTTAATTTTGAAGTTGAAGCAGGTAGAGCATATGGAATATTGGGTAGAAATGGGGCAGGTAAGACTACTACCATTAAAATGATTTTGGATATAATAAGTAAAGATAGTGGTCAGGTTTTATTTAAAAATAAAGAGTTAAATGTTATTGGTGAAAAAATAGGATATTTGCCAGAAGAAAAGAGCCTTTATTATAAGAGCACGGTATGGAATCATTTGTTTTATTTTTCAAGAATATCTGGACTTGATGTTAAGGAATCAAAAACTAAAATTAATTATTGGGTAGAAAAGTTTCAATTAGAAGAGTATATCAATAAGCCAATAGAAACCTTATCTAAGGGTAATCAGCAGAAAGTACAAATAATTTCAACTATAATTCATGATCCAGATATTTTAATATTTGATGAGCCATTTAGTGGATTGGATCCAGTAAATTCTGAAACATTAAGAAATATAGTAATTGAACTTGTTAATAGTGGTAAATACATTATATTCTGTACTCATCAAACGCATTATATAGAGGAATTTTGTGATAAGATATCTATTTTTAAAAATGGAATTCAGACCATTGAAGGAAATTTATTTAATATTAAAAAGTCCTATGGCAGAAATAAATTAATTCTTGAGATAGACGGGAATTTGCCGAATTTAAAAATATATGGTGTTAAAGGAATAGTAAAAAATAAGAATACTTATGAGATAGAGATATTAAATGAAAATGTTGCAGGTGATATATTAAATATTTTGTACAATAATAGGATTAAGATTTTTAACTTTGGTTTAAAATATAAATCATTACATGAAATTTTTTTGAATACGGCTGGTGATTTATAGGTGAACAAATTTTTTATAATAGCTGCGTATAACTTCAGAGATATTATTAGTAGAAATTTTTTTAAGATATCTACTTTGGTAATATCTCTTTTAATTATGGTTATATTGATCTTACCAGATTTAATTGTGAAGTTAAATTTCGTATCAGGAGATAGTAGTGAATATTTGATTTATATCTCTGATGGTAAGAATTATATATTTGATGATGATTTGGAGCTGAATTTATATTTAAGGAATATAGAAGATAATTTAGATAATAAGTATTATTTTAAATTAGTTGAAAGAGAAATTACGGAAGATAAATTAATGGATAAATTAAACAATGGGGATATCGATGGATACATAAATGTAATTTCTAAAAATACGATTAATATCTTTACAAGGGAGAATTATCCTGAAATCAAATTTATATTGGATAGATATATTTTAAGCAAGAAATTTGAAGATGGTGTAAGTTATCCTAATTACAATTTTGAATCATTGAGTTTATCTAAAAATAAAGTTATAGGTGTTATCAAAAATTATACATATCCGTTTTTGTTGCTTCTATTCATCTATACAATTTTTGTATTATATGGACAATTTATAGCTATGAATGTAAATATAGAGAAGAGCTCAAAAATAATTGATATATTTATAACTAAAGTTAGATTACCTGTAATTATATTGGGGAAATTATTTGGTTATTTATTGGTTGCATTAATGCAGTTGTTATATTTCATAGGAATTTTGTTTTTAATAACGGGTTTGATGAGTGATAAGTATTTTCCGATAATTAAAGAAATTATAGTGTTTGACACTGTATTTATGTTAAAATATGTACTGTATTTTATATTAGGGTTTATAATATATGGTTTATTATTTACTTTGATAGGGAGTGTGATTGATAAGATTGAGGAATTATCAATAGGATTAATTCCAATTGTATTTTTGATTTCTATAGGATATTTTTTCTCAATGGTTAATTTACAGTTTCCAGCTAATTATTTGAAAAATTTATTAGTATGTATTCCATTTTTTACTCCGTTTATAGTGATTACTGATAATAATTTTGTTATATATAAAGATATTGTTGCTTTTTTAATAATGATGGTTACGATAGTAATATTGGTGTATATAAATATTAAGTTTAGTAGACAAATGATTAAATTTAAAGGAAAAAATTTAAGGAAGAATAAGTGATTTTGATTATACAGTTATGGGGGTGTTGTATGTTTACAAAAAATCATAATTTTTTAAAGGGATTACTCTTTTTAGTTCTTGGACTAATTTTCCTTATTGGAGGAGTAAATATATTTAATAGTTTTAGAGTTTTGATTTATATCATATCTGTCTTACTTATTTATAATGGTATTACGTTGTTAAAGGATAGGTATACAAAGACTGCGGGTAAGATATTTATTATAGTTGGCGTAGCTTTAATTATTATATTTTCTGGAATTAGCTTGGAGTTTACATTAGCATTAGTATTTTTAATTTATGGGGCTTATTTACTTTGTGTAAAGTCACAGATATTTACTAATAAAAAGGGAATATTTAAGGATAGTAGAGATCAAGTTTATGTGAAAGAAGTATTTTCTACATTGCATATTAATGGTGTTTCACAGAATCTTTTAAATGTAAATGTAGTTGCGGTTGTATCTAATCTTAATTTAGATTTTTCTAATGCAGATACTATGCATAATCAAATTGTTGATTGTAATATTAGTTCCTATATGAGTGAAATTGTTTTAAATACTGATTTATCTTGGAATGTAATATTAAATGGTAGATATATAAGGAGAGTAGATGGAGTATATAAGACTATTAATATTACATGTAAAAATATTTTAAGTGTTATAGATATTATATAATTTTTAGGAAACAATAAATAAGCGAATTTGTTAACGCTTTTTATTGTTTTTTTTATGCTCAAAATTTATAATTAAGGTATCAGTTATGTTAGAAGGATAAAGTTGAAATATGTTGTTTAATAGGAATAATAAAAAAGATGATGGTAAAGATGAAATTAATAAAAAGATAGAAATAGACAAGCAAGATTTTTGGTTATTAGTTAAGAGTGCATATAAGGCTATTTTGCCTTTTGTATTTATTATAATTTTGGTTTATTTTTTATTTACTTTATTTTTAACTAAAGTTATTTTAAAATAATTTTATAGAGATTTGTTTTTTCATAAATTTAAAAAAATCTTAAGGAGGGTATTTAATGTCTACATGTAAGTTG
The DNA here is from genome assembly GCF_000270205.1 of Candidatus Arthromitus sp. SFB-mouse-Japan. Classification (NCBI taxonomy): domain Bacteria; kingdom Bacillati; phylum Bacillota; class Clostridia; order Eubacteriales; family Clostridiaceae; genus Candidatus Neoarthromitus; species Candidatus Arthromitus sp. SFB-mouse. Next base: position 1,171,559 of record NC_015913.1, on the reverse strand, counting down.
AAATTTGATGATTCAAAATTAGGAAATTATATAAATAGTGAAGAGTTGGCTTTGATAACACCTCAGGTTAAGCTTGCTCATGAATTACTTAAAAGTAATACGGGAGCTGGAAGTGACTTTTTGGGTTGGATAAACCTGCCAAATGATTATGATAGAGAAGAGTATAATAGAATTAAGATTACAGCACAGAAAATAAGGGATAATGCGGATGTTTTAATAGTTATAGGTATAGGAGGTTCATATTTAGGAGCTAAAGCTTGTATCGAATCTTTAAATAGTACTTTCTTTAATTATTTAAGTCCAGAAGATAGAAAAGCCCCTCAGATATTTTTTGCAGGAAATAGTATAAGCTCTACTTATTTAATTGATTTATTAGAGTTAATTAAAGATAAAAGTGTTTATGTGAATGTTATATCTAAATCTGGAACTACTACAGAACCAGCTCTTGCATTTAGATTTTTCAAAAGTTTTTTGGAAGAAAAATATGGAAAAGATGGTGCGAGGGATAGAATAATAGCCACAACTGATAAGGCAAGAGGGGCATTGAAAGGTCTTGCTGATAGTGAGGGATATGAAACTTTTGTAATACCAGATGACGTTGGAGGAAGATTTTCTGTATTAACTCCAGTTGGACTTTTACCTATAGCTGTTTCTGGTGCAGATATTGATGCTCTCATGCAGGGTGCTAGAGATGCTATAAAAGATTTTGGAAGCGACAATTTAGATGAAAATGCTTGTTACAGATATGCTGCAACAAGAAATATTCTTTATAGAAAGGGTTATAGTACAGAAATTTTAGCATCATATGAGCCATCACTTACTTTCTTTGCTGAATGGTGGAAACAATTATATGGAGAAAGTGAAGGAAAGGATAAAAAAGGAATTTATCCGTCTTCTGTTAATTTGTCTACAGATTTGCATTCACTTGGTCAGTATATACAAGATGGAATGAGAAATATTATGGAGACTGTTATAAATGTAGAAAATCCATTAAAAGATCTTACAATTAAGAACATGGATGGAGATATTGATGGTCTTAATTATTTAAATGGTAAGACAGTTGATTTTGTTAATAAAAAAGCTTTTGCAGGGACGCTTCTTGCTCATTTAGATGGCGGAGTTCCTAATATGGTTGTTACTATACCTAAGATTGATGCTTATCATATTGGATATATGATCTATTTCTTTGAAAAAGCTTGTGGTATAAGTGGTCACTTGGCTGCTGTGAATCCATTCAATCAGGAGGGTGTTGAAAATTATAAGAGAAATATGTTTGCACTTCTTGGTAAAAAAGGATTTGAAAGTTTGAAGAATGAACTTGAAAAAAGATTATAATTTAAAATGATTTTATAGCAACTTATAATTTGGTTTTTTGAATTATAAGTTGTTATTTTTTGAGGTGTAATATGTTTATCAAAGATATTTTTTTAAAAGATGTTGAGAGAGATATACAAAGTGTAGTTAAAGTTTCAGAAAATATGGGGAGAGAGATAGTTGAGATAGACGAGTATGTTATTACTCATGAGATTTTTAATTACATAAGTAAATTTATTGAAGCGTATAAAAATACTTTTGTTACTAGAAATGATGAAATCGGATTTTGGATTTCAGGTTTTTTTGGTAGTGGTAAATCGCATTTTCTTAAGATTTTATATTACATACTTAGGCAAATTAATTTGGATTTATTAATTAAAAATAATGATTGTCTGCTTAAAATTAAAAACGATCTTGAATTTGTAGCAGGTATCTCCAAGGATGTTATCATCTTTAATATAGATTCAAAAAATATTAAAGAAGAATTAATGCTTGATGTATTTGTTAATGAGTTTAATTCTATGAGGGGATTTTCATCTTGTCATGGATTTGTATGTGAACTTGAGGAACAACTATCTGATGAAAATATTTTTGATGATTTTAGACGAGAGTTTTTAGATATTTCTAATATTAGTTGGGAAGAAGGAAGAGAGAAGTTTTATTTTTATAAAGAGCATTTAATTAAGGCGTTGAGTGTGTGTAAGAATTTTAGTTTAGATGTAGCACAAGATTATTTTGTTAATATTGAAAAGAATTATAAAATGAATGTTGATATTTTTGCTCGTAAAGTTAACGAGTATATAGAGAAAAAAGGTAAGGACCATAGTATTGTGTTTATGATAGATGAAGTTTCTCAATTTATAGCTGATGATGTGAATAAGATTTTAAATCTTCAGACGATTGTTGAGGAACTTTCTATTAAATGTTTAGGAAGGGCGTTTGTTATTGTTACAAGTCATGTTGATATTTTAAATATGGTAAATGATAAAAGCTATGATTTTTCAAAAATTCAAAGTAGATTTAAAAATAAGTTTCATTTATCGAGCATTAATATTGGAGAAGTTTTGAATAGGAGATTGTTACTTAAAAAGGATGAGTTCATAGATCTGATAGGAGAGTTTTATGATGAGAAAAAGTTTTTTATAAAGACGAAGTTTGGATCAGATCTAGTTATAAGTAATCATCAAAATAGTATAAATAGAGATCAATTTGTAAATTATTATCCTTTTCTTCCTTATCAGCTTGAGCTTTTAAGGGAAATTATATTTTATATGATTAAGAACAATGTTATAAGTAGGGATATATCAAAAGGTGAAAGAAGTATTATTAATTGTTTTCAAAAGGTTTTAATTAATTTTAAGGATTATGATATTAACTGTATTGTTCCGTTTTATATGTTCTATGATGCGATTAGTGATTTTATTGATTATAATCATCAGTACATATTTTTGATTTTAAAAGATTATACGATGCTTGATGAATTTGATATTAACATATTGAAGGTATTATTTTTGATTAAGTATGTTCCGAATATGGTTGGGAACATGGATACTATATTATCATTAATTATTTCCAATATTAGTTTAGAGAGTAATATAATAAATAAAATTAAGAATTCTTTATCTAAGCTTATTAACGAAGGATTTGTTAGTAGAGATGGCGATAAATTTTATTTTTTGTCAAAGAATGAGAGAGATATAAATTATAAAATAATTAGGAGTAATGTTAATTCACATGATATAAATAACTTGTTATGCAGGGAAATATTTGATGAAGTTATAGGGATTGTCAAGTTTAAGTATCAAGGAAAGGGTTACTTCGGTATTAACCAATTTTTTGATAACGGAGAATATAGGGTTTCAAAGGCAAATCTTATTGGAATTAAAGTTCTTATGACCAATTACGATGAGAATTTTAATTTGGATTTGATAAGGGTTATATCTAGTATAGAGAACAATGTTATCGTTTATTTGGATAATGATAAAAGTTTAGTCGAGGAGATAAATTTATATCTAAAGTTAGATAAATTTTTAAAGTATAATAAGGATTCTTATAAGGATTCATTCTATGAAATTATTAAGCAAAAGGAAGTTGAACATAATAATCGTTTAGAGAGAGTTAAGGTTTTAATACTTGATAATATTAAGAGTGCAAAGATATTTGTAAATGGAGAAATTTTATGTAAAAAATTTTCAAGTGTAGGGGAGATTTTTAGAATAGCTTTAAATGATATTATTTCATGTAGATTTAATAAGTTTTTTTATATTGAAAGGGTTTTGGATTCCACAAAAGATATGCTTGTAGCTTTGAATGATGATAAAATGTTAAATGAAATATTGATTTGTAATTCTTTATTTATGAAAGAACTTTTTAATTTTTTGAGCAATGTTGGGAAGATAAAAATTTCTGACATCATTTCTCATTTTAAACAAATACCTTATGGATTTAATAGACATGATGTTTTATTTGGGATTTTGTGTTTTGTAAAAGAAGGAAAATTATTTTGTGATTATAGTTTTGATAAGCTTAAGGAGTTTGTAGAGGTTAAAGGAAGTTTAAATAAAATTTACGTTGAATTTTTGGATAATGGAGGAAAACATAAATTCAATATTTATAAAAAATTATTTGAAGAGATATTTGGTAAGAAATATTTTGTTAATAGTATTGATGAACTTAAGGTGACTTCATCTGATGATTTTAATGAGATTTTAGAGCGTATTAATTTGATTAAAAATATTTCAAAAAGTAATAATGTTTATTTGAATATTGATTTTGTAAATGAATTTGAGAATTTTATATTCGAGTTTAAGGATGCTAATTTATGTGATTTAGATGAAAATCTAATATTATCAAAATTTGAAAAATTTGAACTTGTTCATAATTTTTATACGAGTGTTCAGTTTGAAATATTTAAGAGGGCTATTGTTTCTATAGAAATTTTTAATAAAGATAAGAATTTTATTCCTAATAAAAATGGTGTATATGAGTGTGCATTAAAAATTAAAGAAGTTTTACATAGTGATGATCCATATCGTAGTATTTCAAAATTAAAAGGATATGTTAATTCTTTTTTTGAGATACATAGTTTATATTTGGATCAAAATATTAAGTATGTTGATGAATTTTTGGATAAAGAGATTGCTGATTTTATATGTGAAGATTTATTGTATGAGTTGAAAGATAAGCTTAATGGTTGTTCTAGTTTGTTTGATATTTATGGAATTAAAATGGAGGGCATATTTTTAAAAGATAGAGGGATTATTGATGAATAAGAATGTAATTAAAAATTTTGCTGTTTGGGCGAGGAAAAGTTTAATAAAGGAAGTAACTGATAAGCTTCTTTTACTTGGTATTACGAAAGATCATGTACAAGAAGGTGTAAGAGATGGGAATGAGTATGAGGAGTATAAAATAGGAGCAGATAGGGTATATAGAATTTTTGGACAAGATATAGAGAAAAGAGAAATTTTAGTTAAGAAAATTAGTGAAAGAGGATTTGATTCTATTGTTGAGGAAGCTGCTTATACTTGGTTCAATCGTGTAATTGCTATAAGATTTATGGAAATTAATAATTATCTTCCATCTGGTATTAGGGTTTTGTCGTCTTTAAATAAGAATAAGATTGATCCTGATATAGTTACATATTTTGATGATTTGGATTTTTATGTCGATAGAGAATATATTCTTAAGCTTAAAAGCGAGAATAAAATTGATGAATTATTTAAGTATTTGTTTATTGAGCAATGCAATGCTTTAAATGAAATTCTTCCTGGAATTTTTAAAAAGACAAATGATTATAGAAATTTACTTTTTCCAGTTAATCTTTCTAATGAGAATAGTTTTATTAGAAAAATTATAGAGGAAATTGATGAAAAATATTTTTTCAATAACGTTGAAATTATTGGTTGGCTTTATCAATACTACATAACAGAAAAGAAGGATGAAATTTTTAGGAGACTTAAGCAAAATATAAAGATATCTAAAGAAAATATACCTTCTGTAACTCAAATTTTTACACCTAAATGGATTGTTAAGTATATGGTCGAAAATTCTCTTGGGAGATTCTACATAGAAAATAGTGGAGAAAGTGAATTTCCAGTAAAACTTAAATATTTTGTTGATGCAGAGATTGGGGAACCTGACTTTAAAAATATTTCACCAGAAGATATAAAAATAATTGATCCATGTATGGGTAGTGGCCATATTTTGGTTTATGCATTCGATCTTCTTTTTGAGATCTATAAGGAGTACGGATATTTAGAGAGTGAGATTCCGTATTTAATATTTGAAAATAATTTGTTTGGAATTGATATTGATGATAGGGCGTATGAACTTGCATACTTTGCTCTTATGATGAAAGGTAGAAGTAGATTTAGGAAATTTTTAAGGAATAATAATATTAAGTTCAATCTTTATCCGATTATTGAGAGTAATGAAATATATGATAGTGTACTTGCGAAGGCAAGTATTCTTGAGCATGATAAATTTTATGATGTTAAATATATATTGGATTCATTTAGAGATTCAAAGGAATATGGTTCTCTTTTATCTGTGAAGAAACTTGATTTTGATTCAATAGAAGATGCTATATATCCTTATTTAAATGAAGAAGAGCTTTATTGTATGAAAAACTTAATTAATCTCTCAAGACTTTTGAGTAGTAAGTATCACATTGTTGTAACAAATCCTCCATACATGAGTAGTCGTGGAATGGGGGAAAAACTTGCACTTTATTTAAAAGAGAATTATCCAAATAGTAAAATGGATTTATTTTCCGTATTTATTGAGAGGGGATTTGAGTTAACACATGATAATGGATTTAATGTAATGCTCACTATGCAATCTTGGATGTTTCTTTATAAATTTGAGAAACTTAGAAAATCTATATCAGAAAGTAATACGATAGTTTCACTTTTACATATGGACAATAATGTAATGTCAATTGCTTTTGGAACGAGTGCTACCATATTTAAGAAGAAATCGATTGAAGATTATGAAGGAATATACAACTATGTTAAATATGAAGATATTAATGCAAGTGGTGAGCCTACTAATTTTCCAATATCGCATAATAGGAACTCAAGGATAAAATTGAAATCATTTGATGATGTTCCAGGATCTCCAATAAATTATTGGATAAGTGAGAGGGCAAGAGAAATTTTTAGAGAGTTTAAACCTCTTAAAGAATATTTTGAGCCAAAACAAGGTATGGCAACAACTGATAATAAAACTTTTGTTAGATATTGGTATGAACTTAACAAAAGTGATATAGAATTTTGCTCTAAAAATCATAATGATGTGAAGAATATAGATAAGAAATGGTTTCCATATAACAAAGGTGGGGACTATAGGAAATGGTATGGAAATAATGAGTACATAATTAAATATGAGAATTCTGGAGAAAATCTTATAAATTTTGTGAAGGCGAAATATCCTCGAATAACTGATCCAGAGTTTGTGATTAAAAATAGAAAGTATTATTTCAAAAAAGGAATTACATGGTCTTTATTTGGTTTTAAAAATTTTGGTGTTAGGTATAAAGATTATGGATTTATTTTTGATGTTTCTGGATCTTCTCTTTTTCCAGATAAAAAGTATGAAAAATATATTTTAGCTTTTTTGTGTTCAAATGTTTGTTTTTATCTATTATCTTCTATAGCACCGACAGTTAATTTTCAAATAGGTAATATTGGAGATCTTCCGATTATAATGGATGATTCATATTTAGATGATATAACAAAGCTTGCTAATAGAAATATTTATTTGTGCAAAAAAGAATGGGATTTTTATGAAACATCTTGGGATTTTAAAGTTCATCCATCAATTGAATTTAAGATAAGTGGAAGACTTAAAGATTCTTATGATAATTTTTATAGAGAAGTTGAAACCATGTTCGAGGAGGTTAAGAGAAATGAGGAGAGAATAAATTTTATTTTCAAAGAAATTTATGGATTTTCAGATGAGGTTTCTTACGAAGTTGAAGATGGAAATGTATCTATAAGAAAGATTGATGAGAAAAAATTTGTTGAGAGTTTCTTGAGTTATTTTGTTGGATGTGTGTTTGGAAGATATTCGCTTGATTATGAGAAGGTTATAGATAATGTAGATAATATTTTTAAAAGGGATTATGAAAAATTTTACCCAGAAAAAGATAATATTTTAATAATTTCTACAGAGGAATATTTTAAAAATGATATTTACAATTTATTTTTGAAGTTTTTAGAAATTGTATTTGATAAGGAGTTTATTGATGAGAATTTAAGATTTGTTTGTAGCTCTCTTGGATTTAAGGGTGGAAGTTATAGAGAAAATATTGTTCAGTATTTCTTAAAGGATTTTTTTAAAAATCATTCAAAGATTTATAACAAATGTCCGATTTATTTTGAATTTTGTTCAGGTAAAAATAATGGTATTAATGCTTTAACTTATATTCATAGGTTTTCGAGCGAAGATTTTCTAAAATTTAAGATAAATTACTTAGATATTATAGAACATAAGTATGAAGAGGAAATATTAAGATTTGAAAATATATATGAAAATGAGAAATTTTTGAAATCTAAGAAATATAAAGAAACTTTAATTTTAAAACTTGAAGAATGTAAGAAATATAATCAAATAATTAAATGTATAAGTGAAAAATTTATAGAGATAAATTTGGAGGATGGGATCTCAAATATTTACGAAAAATTACAAAAGGAGGGTGATTTTTATAATCAAAATATATTTAAATAATTATAATGCTAAATTTTGGTAAATTTACTATGTTTTTAGTTGAATACATAATATTAAATAAAGTATAATTGACTTAAATATATTATAGTTTTAGTAAAATAAATTTGAAAATTTTAAGAAATACGAAATATATGATGGTTATATTTATGCTTACGTGCTGCAAGGGGGATAAACTGTGAATGAATTATTGATAGATTTTAGCTTAGCGTCTCCACAAGATAAGAATGTGTCAATAAATATAAAGGTTTCGGGATTAGATGAGGAATTAGTATACAGGTTTTGTGTGGGAATTAATGGTGTTTGGTATACTATACAGGATTTTTCTACGAAACAAGAGGCCGTGTGGATTCCTTCAGAGTATGGAAATTATATAGTTATGGTTCAGGCTAAAAATATTTCAAGTAAGAAAGCATTTGATTATATAGCTAGAGAAAATTATATAATTGGTAAAGATTTTGAAGATGAAAAAATAATAAAATCACTACATTTGGATAAAGATATTTATTCAGTTGGTGAACAATTAGTTTTGAGTGTTGACTCGTCATACTCACCAAGTCTTTATAAATTTTGGATAAATGGTCAATATGGATGGGAATTATTAAAAGAATATACACATGATGATAAGCTTATTTTGACTCTGAATGAGGTAGGAGAAAAAGAGATACTTGTGCAGTGTAGGAAGCAGGATTCTGAAAATAATTTTGATGATTTTGCAACTGTAAAGTTTTATGTTAATGATGTCGGTAAGATTGAGATACAGTCTTTGAAAAGTTTAAGCAAGGAACTTATTTCGGGTGAAGAACTAATCTTTCAGTGTGATGTAAGTAATGAAGAGAATAAAACTGTTTTATACAAATTTTTAGTGGTTAATGAAGAAGGTAAAGCAGAAGTAGTACAGGATTATTCCACTAAAAGTATAGTTTCATTTATTGAAAATGGGTACGGTAAGTTTAGATTGCTTGTGCTTGTAAAGGATCTTTACTCCATAAATAATTACGATGATAGGGCAATTATTATATATGATGTTAAACCCTATAATGAGATAAAAATAATAGAACTATCTGCTAATTTAAGTTCTCCACACTATACAGGGCATCCTATAACTTTTAATATTCAGGTTGAAGGTGGAAAGAATTTATTGTACAAGTATGTAATAAATGGGCCAAGCAGTGATGATGAACCTTTTATTGAAGAAAGTGGTTATTTAAGAGAAAATTTTTATCAATGGGTACCAAAAATTTCGGGTAATTACAATGTTAAGGTTTATGTAAGAGATGAAAGTACACCACAAGGTTATGATGTGTATACTGAAATGAATTTTGAGGTATTGCCATACATTTCTCAAGTAGTGAAAATTTTGGATGTACAAATAGATTCGTATAATAAGCACGTGAAGAATAAACCTATAGGTATTATTGTTAAAGCTGAGGGCGGGTTGAAATTACAATATAGTTTTATAATTACAAAAGAGAATAGAGAAGTTGGATATATAGAGTATAGTGATAAAAACTTTTTGACTTTTATGCCCCAAGAGCAAGGGTATTATGAGCTTGAAATAAGGGTTAAGGATATGTTCTCAGTTCAGGAGTATGATGTATCTACAATACTTCACTTTAAGGTATGGGATTATTATCCTGCGAAGATAGATTATATTCTCTATAAAAATCAGGAGTGCTACGTTGTAGGAGAACCGATAATATTTAATGTAATCGCTCAGAATACTAAACAAACTTTATTTAAATATGTTTTGTCTATTGATGATCAAGTAATAGTTGAAACTCAATTTAAAGATGATATATCTTTTGATTATGTTCCTACAGTTAAAGGAAAGTATACGCTTTCTGTTATGGCTAAAAATAAAAGTTCAAAGTTAGAGTACGATACATTAAAAGAAGCTCGTATATATGTTCAGGATTCATTTCCAATTACTAATACAAAAATTATTTGTGAGGCCAAAGATGATTATTTACTTGTCAATAATTCTATATTCTTTGTTGTAAATACAAAGGGTGGACGTGATATTGGATATGAATTTTATTTAATGGAACAAGGCATGTGGAGGAGAGTACAGACCTATAGTAGGAAGAATACTTATAGTTTTATTCCGTTTAAAGAAGGTCAATATAAGTTACTTGTTCTCACAAAGAGTGAGTATAAGAATTGCAACTATGAAGATTATGATATATATGAATTTAATGTAACTTAAAAATAAATGAATAAATTCTTCCTAAATGACTAAACTAATATAAATTATTTAGGAGGAATTTTCTATATATGGGTGCGAAGAGCATTGAAGTAGCTTGTGCCGTGGGACTTTTAATATCACAAGTGGCTTTTAATAATGTACATAATACTTCAGCATCAGATATGACTTATAATAGTGTTGTAGTTGAGGCAAATGATGAGGTGAGCCAATCTTATTTATCAAAAAAATTTTATAGGGTTAATATAACTAAGAATTTTGAATGTGTTGAGATTGATTGTGATTCATATCAGGAGAATGATAAAAACACGATATATAATGAGGTAGATAGTGCGATAATGATAGCTTCTAAGAAATATGGTGTTGATGATAAACTTATAAGATCTCTTATTAAGCAAGAATCAAATTTTAATCCCAGATGCGTTTCACATGCTGGGGCTATCGGACTTATGCAAATTATGCCAAATACTATAAAAAAATTTAATGTTCAAGATCCGTATGATATTTATGAGAATATTGATGCAGGTACTAAGCATTTAAAAGGAATGATAGAGAGGTATAGTGGGGATATAGTTAGAGCAGTTGCAGCCTATAATTGTGGTGGAAATGCTCTAGATAAAAGTGGATTTAGGTCTTTGGAAGATGTTTCTATGCTTCCTAAGGAAACTCGTATACATGTTACAAATATTATTCACTATTATAATAATGGTTTTTAAAGTAGCCTTATAAAGGCTACTTTTAATTTTTTATTAAAAATTTACTTCTGTTGTAGTAAAATATTCTCTAGAAATAAATAGGAGTAATGGATTTATGAAGAGATTAGATAATTTTCTTGTTAATAATGGTTATGGCAGTAGGAAAGAAGTTAAAAAGTTGATACATCAAAATAGTGTTAGTGTTAATGGAGAAATTGTAAATAAGCCATCTGTACATATTGATGTAGATAATGATAAGGTTTGTGTGCTAGGTGAAGAGGTTTTGTATAAAGAGTTTGTTTATTTGATGATGAATAAACCTTCTGGATTTGTTTCAGCAGTTTACGATAAATTTGATAGGACAGTTTTGGAAATTATAGATGAAAGAGATAAGATTCTAGATCCTTATCCAATAGGAAGACTCGATAAGGATACAGTTGGACTTTTAATTATTTCAAATGATGGAGATATGTGTCATAGGGTTTTATCTCCTAAACGTCATGTTGAAAAGAAATATTTTGTAAGGGTAAATGGATGTTTAAACGATTCATTTGTTGGAATATTTAGTGATGGTATAGTTTTAGAAGATGGTATAAAGTGTAAATCATCGAAGTTAAAAATACTTAAAGTTTATGAGGGTGAGTCAGAGTGTGAACTTATTTTGATTGAGGGTAAGTTTCATCAAATTAAGAGGATGTTTGGAGTTTTTGGATTCATGGTTACATATTTGAAGAGAATAGAGTTTGGTGGAATAAGGCTTGATGAAAATTTAAAAGAAGGAGAGTATAGGCATTTAACGATTGAAGAGATTAATCTATTAAAAATGGTTTAGGAGAGTAGAGTTATGGAGTTAAGGGAGTTATTAAATGAGGAGCAATATAGTGCTGTTACAACTATAGATGGGCCATTACTTATTTTAGCCGGTGCAGGTTCAGGTAAGACTAGAACAATTACATATAGAATTGCTCATATGGTAAAAAATTTAGGAATTAATAGTTATCAAATACTTGCTATCACTTTTACAAATAAGGCAGCAAAGGAAATGAAGGACAGAGTTAGATCATTGATTGGTGAAATTTCTGATAATATGTGGATATCAACTTTTCATTCTTTGTGTGTTCGTATTTTAAGAAGAGAAATTGATAAGCTTGGTTATACAAGTTCATTTACTATTTATGATTTTTCAGATCAAAAAACTCTTGTTAAACAGTGTATGGATATTCTTAAGATTAATCAGGAGAATATTGAACCATCAGAAGTTTTGAGAAGGATTTCTAATTACAAAAATCAATTTATAAAACCAATTGAAGCTATTTCTAATACAGATAATTACAGAGAGAAATTAATTGCACAAATTTATGAAATTTATGAGAAAAAATTATTCGAAAATAATTCATTAGATTTTGATAATTTGATTTTTAAAACGATTGAATTATTTGAAAGGTTTCCCGAAATTCTGAGTTTTTATCAGTCCAAATTTAAATATATTATGGTTGACGAGTATCAGGATACAAATTATGCTCAATATTATTTAGTTAAGATGCTTGCAGATATGAATAAGAATATTTGTGTTGTTGGGGATGATGATCAATGTATTTATCAGTGGAGGGGTGCAGATATAAATAATATCTTGGATTTTGAAAAAGATTACAAGAATACTAAGATAATTAAGCTTGAAAAAAACTATAGATCGAAGTCAAATATATTAGATGCTGCGAATAAAGTAATTTTAAATAATATTAAAAGGAAGAAGAAAATTTTAAAGGCGACAAATAACGAGGGAGAGAAGATTAAATTATTTAAAGCAAGTAGTGCAGAAGAAGAAGCTTTATTTGTTATTAATGAAATTTTTAGGATTATTAATTCAAGAGGATATGAATATCGTGATTTTGGAATTTTGTATAGAACAAATTCACAATCAAGAATGTTTGAAGAAATATGTGTTAAGAATCAAATACCCTATAAGCTTGTAGGAGTTATGCGTTTTTATGAAAGAAAAGAAATTAAAGATGTAATTGCGTACATAAAAACAATAGTTAATCCTAGTGATGAGATAAGTCTTAGGAGAATTATAAATGAACCGAAAAGAGGTATTGGTGATACAACTTTGTCCAAATTATTAGAATATGCTGAGAGAAATGGTATTAGTTTGTTTGATTCAATGGTTGCATGTGCTGATATTGAAACTATTAGCCTTAGAACACAAGATATTATAAAGAATTTTGCTAAATCTATTGAAGAAATTAGAAAATATATTGATTTAAATCCGTCGGAATTTATTCGTTTAATGCTTGATAAAATTGGTTACATTGATGCTTTGAAGAAGTCGAAAGATTCTGATATAGATACTCGTTTTGAAAATATTCAGGAGTTTATAAATGCTTCTGTAAATTTTGAACAATTGAATATTGGAAGTAATATTGAAGATTTTCTTGAGAATATTTCACTTGTTAGTGAAACCGATAAATATGATGAAAAATCCTCTTCAATTACGCTTATGACGATTCACTCATCAAAAGGATTAGAGTTTCCCGTTGTGTTTATGGTTGGTATGGAAAATGGAATTTTTCCAAGTAATAAGTGTTTTGATGAAATTGATGAGATGGAGGAATCAAGAAGACTCTGTTATGTTGGTATAACGAGAGCTAAAGATATACTTTATTTTACATATGCGAATATGAGAATGGTTTATGGTGAAACTGGATTTAGAACTAAATCTAAATTTTTAGGAGAAGTTCCGAGTGATTTGATGTTGAATATTAATTTTAAAGGTGAAGAGATTACTCTTTCTCAGTCTATGCCATCAAGAAGTTTTGGGAAATTTAGTTATAATCCACTTGATAATGATATTTCAAAAAAATGTAATGATGTCTCAAAAGATGATGTTAAGATAGGGATGAAAATTAAACATAAAAATTTTGGATTGGGTATGGTTGTCAAGGTTGAAGATGATCCAGAAAGTCCAAAAGTTATAGTTGCTTTCGATAATAATGGAATTAAGAAACTTGCATTAAATAATGCACCGATTGAATTTGTTTAGGATTGGGAGAGGAGATTTTGAAAAATAAAATAGAGAGGATACATGAACTTGTTTTATATTTAAATGAAAGTTCCTATGCGTACTATGTGCTTGATGATCCTAAAATTGAGGATAGTGAATATGATAAGCTCTATGATGAACTCAGAGAACTTGAAAATGAAACTAAGTATATTTTAAAAAATTCTCCCACGCAAAGAGTAGGAGATGTTGTTCTAGATAAATTTGAAAAGTCAGTACATAAAGCAAAAATGTGGAGTCTTGATAAGGTTACATCATTTGAAAGTTTGGAGCTTTGGCACAATAAGAACCTTAAGGCATCAAATGAAAATAATTTGGGGAGTCCTTCTTATATAGTTGTACAAAAATTTGATGGGGTAAGTATAAATCTTATTTATGAAAATGGAGAATTTATAAAGGCGTCTACGAGAGGAAATGGTGAAATCGGAGAAAATGTAACTGAACAAGCGAAAACTATAAAAAGTATTCCATTATCAATAAATGATATGGGGTCTTTTGAGATTCGTGGAGAAGTTATTATGACAAAAGAAGAGTTTGAAAAATACAATAGGGTTGCTAATATACCTCTTAAGAATTTAAGAAATGGTGCATCAGGAGCTTTGAGGAATTTAGACGTTAATGAAACAAAGAAAAGGAAATTAGATACATTTATTTATGATGTTGCTTATTATGATGAGGGGAAATTTTCTACATATTTTGAGATACTAAACTTTTTAAAGGACAATAAGTTTAAGCATCCTGAATTTAAATTATGTAAGACTCTTGATGAGGTAAAGGAAGAAATAAAAAGGATTGAGTCTTTGAAGGATAATCTAAATTATGATATTGATGGTGTTGTAGTTTCCGTAAATGAATTGGATCTTCGAAGTATACTTGGATATACAGTTAAGCATCCGAAATTTTCTATAGCGTACAAGTTTGAGGCTGAAGAGGTTATGACTAAGCTTATTGGAGTTGAATGGAATGTTGGACGTAGTGGGAGGGTTTCGCCCACTGCCATACTTGAGCCTACTGATGTTTCTGGAATCACAATAAAGCGTGCAACCTTGAATAATATAGATGATATTGTAAGGAAAAATGTAAAACTTAATTGTGATGTATTAATAAGAAGATCAAATGATGTTATTCCAGAGATTATTAAAGGATTAGGCAGAGAAGGTTTGGAGGAAATAGAAATACCAACGATTTGTCCGTCTTGTAAATCTCCTCTTAGTCGTGATGGAGTTCATCTTTATTGTACGAATACTATTTCTTGTAGACCTCAAATTGTTAAATCTATTGTTCATTTTGCCTCAAGAGATGCAATGAATATTGAAGGATTTAGTGAGAAACTTGCTGATCAATTTTATGAGAAATTGTGTGTTAAAAGAATTTCAAATCTTTATGAAATAACATTTGATGATCTATTGACTCTTGATAAAGTTAAAGAGAAGAAAGCAAATAATATTTTAAGATCGATTGAGAAGAGTAAGGAATGTAATTTATATAATTTTATTTATGCACTTGGGATTAAAAATGTTGGGCTTAAAACTTCAAAAGATATAGTTAAGGAATATAAGACACTTGATAGAATAATGAGTGTAACAAGAGAAGAGCTAGATAAAATATATGGAATTGGTGATGTTATTTTGGATGACATATTTAAATTTTTAAATAATGAGGGAGTTAGAGAAGAAATTAGAAGGCTAATTGAGCTTGGAGTTAAATTTAAATATGAGGAAGAAGTTGAAGTTCAAGATAATTTATTTAATGGGAAAATAGTTGTTGTTACAGGAACGATTAAAAATTTATCTAGAAAAGATATTAAAGAACTTTTGGAGAAATTAGGTGCGAGAATTTCAGAATCTGTTAGTAAGAAAACTGATTATGTAATTTTTGGTGAGAATGCGGGAAGTAAATTATCTAAAGCAAAATCATTAAATTTAAATATGATTTCTGAAGATGAATTTAATGAGATCATTGAAAAAATAGGAATATAAAATTTGAAATATGGAATTATCCTTATATATCTTAAAGTTTTAGTGGGTGTTTTATGAGGATAATAAAAGTAATTTTGTTAATAGTTTTTTTGATTTTTAATTTAGCGTTTAATGTTTTTCAGAAGAAAGATTTAATATTAGATAAGACAGGTTTATCTATTGGAGTTGTTAATCTTCCTGAAAATTTAGTATATCTATCTGATAATAATTATGTGAGTAATGTTATGCTTGGGAATTTATTTGAGGGGCTTGTGAATCTTACACCCGATGGGGATATTTCATCTGGACTTGCAGAGAGATATACAATTTCTAGTGATGGACTTGAGTATAGATTTTATATAAGAAATGATGCTTATATGAGTACGGGTAAGCAAATAACATCACAGGATTTTTTGAATTTCTTTAAGGATATTTTAGATAAGGATAAAGATAAATTTTATTATGATGAATTAAAATTTATTGTTGGCGTGGATGAATACTATAAAGGTGAAATACTTTTTGAGCATGTTGGAATTGAGTCTTTAAAAGATAATGTTCTTGTTATTAAGCTTAAACAGATGGATGAATTATTTTTGAAAAATTTAACAAAGGATAAATTTTCTTTGAGGGAAAATTTTAAATATTTGTATAATTATAAAGATTTCTATGAGTACATATCTTATTCAGGTGCGTATAAGATATCCTCTGTTAAGAATGATCATAATGGGAATTTAAAAATAGTCTTAAGTCCGAATGAATATTATTATTTAAATAATTACAAGACATCGGATGGAAAATTGTATTCTATTTCAAGAGATAAAGATGTAGTAATTGAAGCGTTTCCAACTCGAGAGTTTGCACTTGAATCTTATAAATCTGGTAAACTGAATTTTGTACTTGATACGGCGTACAATTCTATTTCTGATTATTTTGATTCTGACCAAATTTATTATGTACATAATGAGGATTCTAAAATGATTTTTGATTTGGATAAATATATAAGTGATGAAAGTATAGCAGAGGTATCAAAAAATATTGAAGATGAGCAAAAAGATGAAGATGGCAATGTAATTAAAAATGAGGAAGAGAAGATTGAAAAAGGAAATTTCTTGAATTTTATAGTTGATGTTAAGGATATAAGACACATAAATGGAATTAATGGAGATAGTTTAAATAAATATAAATTTAATGTTGAGTATTTGAGGAAGGAACTTGAGAAATATAATTTTGAAGAGAAGACGACTTTAAAAATAGTTACGTATTCTGATGATAATTATATAGAGCTTGCTAGGAGTTTGAAAAACTTTTTGTATGAGGAGTTTAATTTGTCAAGCAATGTTATTGCATTTGATGATGAATATATAAAAAATAATTTAACTGAAGATAGCTATGATATTTTAATTTCTAAGGAAGATATCGTATCAGATGTAAAGAGTATAAATTTTGATAAGCCGAATTTGATATTATCAAATATAACTTTGAGCGATAACATTGATGGTAATGGAACAATTGTAATAAATAATATAACATAAAATTAATATTGACAGGGATCTTTAGCCATTTGGTTTAAGGATCTCTTTTTTGTTAATATGAATAAATTATTAAAAAATTTTTAAAACTAATATCTATGGTTTTAATAAATTCGGTGGGGGGTTAATTTGGGTGAATAATTTATTTAAGACAACAATGAAATTTATGATATATTTTGGATTGTTCGTTTTTTTATTTATGATGTCCTGTTTTAATTTAAGTGTTAAACTGAGTTATGCATCAGATAATATAGGTGTTCCTATTTACATAGTTAATGGTGGAAATTTTTTGCAAATTGTATCGGGTAATGATAGATATGAAATAGATAATGTGAGTTTGAAAAATTTGATCTCTGGAGATGAGGTTAAAATTAATAAAATTGATAAACAATTTTTTATATATGATGAATTGCAAAATAATGTTGGGTACGAATTAAAAGTTTCACTAATTGATATATCATCACATGAAATAACTAGTCAAATATCGAAGTTTAAATATTTGGAAAATAGTTTTGGAGTTCATGATATTGGAATTAATTCTTGCGATGTTATATTTAGGTATGATAGAAAGAATTTAATTTTTATAGATGGAATTGAAATTTATGGTAAAAGATTGGAAAATGATGAGAAAGGAAAATTTGATTTTCATATTAAGAAATCAAATAAGGAAATAAACAATCTTCGAAATATTTTTAAATTCAAAGATATTTCATTACACCCAGCTACCACATACGATGTTAGATATGTCATTAATTTAAAGGATAATGTTAGTTTAGTATTTGATAAGGTTATAAGGAGCAAAGATTTTGATATCTCAAATATGAGTTCAATGATGATTAACAACAATTTGATTGAAGTAAAATGGGATACTACATCAAATGATTTTAAATTTATTGATAATGATTCAATTAATATTTATATTAAGGGAAAAAATGATATAAATTATTCGATTATCCCCGATGTTAAGATAACTGATGAGGAAGCTAAATTAAGTTTGGTCGAATTGAAAGAATTATCTGAGCTATACGATATAAAGCTCTTGTATATGTTCGGAGGAAGAACAATTGAGAGAGAAATAAGACAGATTAATGATTTTTTTACTTTATATACAGATGTAAGCGTAATTAATTTGAAAGATTTATTGATCCAATTTAGTTTTATAAATGATGTAAATTTTAAATTTGAAGATAAGCTAAATATTTATATTGAAGAGCAGAATGATAAATTGTCTAGGAAAAAAGTTTTTTCTAAGGATTTAATGAATTTTTCAAAAATAGATAAATATGTGTTTGAGTACAAAGATTTGAAAGCAAATACAAAATACAATATTGATTATGAAATTGAATATTCAGATGGGAGATCTTTGGCGATTAAAAGTGAAAGTTTTATGACTCTTCCATTTAGTATAAAGGATATTTATGTTGAACCTATAGTGGATAGTGATAATAATGTAAATGTGAAATTTACATGGGAATTGATAGCACCTAATTTTAATTTCAGAAATGATGATTCTTTTAAGATTTTTATCAAGGAAAAAGAGAGTTCAGAATATCCAAATGAGCCACAATTTTATGCAAATAGAGATTTAAATAAGTTAAGATCATGTATTTTGACTTTAGGAAGAGATATAAGTAAGGAATATGATTTCAAATTTGTCTATTACATTGATGGCAGAGAATATGTAAGTTATAGTGATTTGACTAATAATTCATTTGTTAGATACCAATTGATTAAAGAAGGTGAATCAGATAGTGCAAGTGATAATTCGCAAGAAGATTCAACAGATTCAGAGGGTGGAGAAGGCAGTGGATCAAATACTAGCACTAGTGATACAGTGAAAATTTCAATTAAAGATAAGAAAGTAAATGAAGTTATATTTCAATTGGAATATTCAGAAAATTTTAAGTTTGAAGAAGGAGACAGTATAAGGTTATTTAAGAAACTTAGGAATGGAACTAGTAAGACTTTTTCTACTGATCCAGATAAAGAATATATTCATAGTAATAGTGGAGATAATCCAGTTAATTTGTTGAGTTTAAACGAGGTAATTATTGGGTACTTGGTTCCAGATAAAGAATATGATTTTAAAATTGAGTTTAAGACAAAGAATGAGCTAAAAGATAAAGATACTATTTCATCTGAAGGAGAAGATGGTGGAACTGGTACTGAAGGATCTGGCGAAGGTGATACAGGTTCATCTGAGGGAGGAGATAATGGAACTGGTACTGGAGGAGAAGATAATAGTGAATCAGGTAGTGGTAATGGATCTGGTGAAACTGTTGAAGGTAGCGGAGATGGTGAGACATCAGAAGATGTAGATAGTGGAGATTCATCTGAGGAAGAAGAAGGAACAGAAGAAACACAAAATTTAGTTACAAGGAATATTAAGACGAGAGAGAGTTCTACAAATGGAGATGGAATAAAAACTTTGGAAAAGAAATTTGAAAATCAAAAGACTAACCAATTTACTATAGATGAATTTAAAACAACAGCGATTAGACCTAATAGTGCTAGTTTTGAATGGAAAGTATCTGAAGAATTTATAAACTTTGATGAAAAAGATAAAGTTGAGATTTATATTAAGAGAAAAATTATCAATGGATATCCTGCTGGGTCTTCTTTTTCAAGAATTGGATCTGAAGTTAGTGGTGTGTTGAAAGGTGAAGGAATTGTAACTTATATGGATATGGATTATACAGCTAAACTTGTTTATACAATAAGTAATGTAAAATTTGAAAAGACTTTGGAGTTTAAAACAATTTCTGCAAATTCGTCTCTAAATATAGGTGATGTAACTGAGTATTATGCTATTGTAGATATTCATCATCCAAAAGATTATATATTTTCTGATGGGGATTCATTGGAAATATATACTAAACATAAAAGTGAAAAAAATTATCCTAAAGAGCCTAATATAATAACATATCATGATGGAGGGAATAAATTAGAAGACCTGACTAAATTTAATATACTTCCGATTTTACCGGATATAGAGTATGATGTTCTTCTTACTTATAAGACGAAAGCGAATGATATTGCAGATACAACTATAGATTTTAGATCAAAAAAATTGGAAATTAAGAATTGTAGGATAGATTCTAGGAATGGAAATACTTTAAGAATAAAGAGTGATCTTGTTAATGATATGGAAGTAATTAAGTATTTAGAAACATATGTAGATGTGTTTTATAAACTTCCAGAACACAAACAATATAGTGATAAAATTATTGCAAGTGCTTCTAGCTATGATATTTTTGATTTTGAATGTAAAATTCCAGATTATACAGAAGATTACGACTTGTTGATTTCTTATAATCCTCATGGATATTTTAATGAAGTTTATTTTATAGATTTTGAATTAGAGTATCGAGGTATTAAAGCTACCGTTGAGGAGGGTGAAAAAGAAGAAGAAGGGGTAAAAAAGAGTACATTTGATCTTAAATGGTCTTATGGATTAGACACGAAATTTTCAGAAGGCGATAAATTAAATATTTATTTAAAAGGAACTAAAAAGCCAGAAGATAGTGAGGATAATACAGAGGAAACAGATAAGAAAAAAGAATCTAATACTACAACTAGTAGCGAGTATGTAAAAATTCATACTATTGAAACGGATATAATATCGGTTACAAGTTTTAATTTAGATAATTTTGTAAGTGAAAATATGGATTATAGCGTTATGATAGAGCCTGTTAGTGAGAAATTTACAATAGGAGGAGGAAAGACAAAATTCTCTGTAGATAAAATTGTTCATACCAAACCAGTAGAAGAAACTATCTTTGAACATCCTGTTGAAATTGAAGAGTTTAATGGTAAAGGCAATCAATTCGCATTTTCTGTTCCAGATTTGGGGGATATTAGTTTGACAAAAGAGATGAATATATCATGTGATATCGAAGGAATATCTGCTCAAATTGATGATAATGGAAATATTGGAGTTATGGGACTTGTACCAGGGAAAGAATATCCTTCAATAGAAATTAAGATTATAATAGAAACCGGAAAAGAAATTACATTTAATATACAAAATATAACTTTAGAGGCAGAAAATCCTAGGCAAGCATTCTTATATAATGTTTATGGAAGAGCATTTTTAAGAGATCCAGACGAGGTTGGTTATGATTATTGGATTAATCGATTAAATACCCATGATATTGGGGCAAGGGATTTTCTAATTAATTTACTATTTGCTGAAAAGGAGTTTTCAGAACTTGAATATACAACAGAAAAATTAATTGAGATACTTTATTCTATAGTTGTGGATAGAGATCCAGATGCAGAAGGATTAAATTTCTGGATAAACTTCTACAACAATGAGGCACTTAATAATGCAAATGGTGATGTATTTAATGCAAAGAAATATATTGTAGATAGAATGATTAATGAAGAAGAGTTTATGAAGATGGTAGTTGGAATGGGATTAAAATATTAATTTTTTGGAGAGGGTTAATTTCCTCTCCATTTTATTTTTTTGCAAAAAAATAAACAGCAAGTTAAAATCTTGCTGTTTCTAAAGAGTTATTATTTTGTAGATACTCTAACAACAATTTTATTTTGTGAAGTACTATCTGTTGATGTAGTAGATCTATTTTGTTCAACGAGTGCTCTTGATTTTTGTTTTTTCTCATTTATACTTCTATATGATTTACTTGTGTTTGTAGTTGGTCTTTTAGATGTTGTAGTCTCTTCAGTTGTTTCTTCATTATCTATGTCTACTTCTTCGCTTTCAACATTAGAATTTGACATAACTTTAGCTTGGCTCTTTCTTCTTTCAGTAGAGCTATCTCCCCTACCTCTTCTTGTTGTTTTTGTAGATTCTTGTTTTTCTTCTGATGAGTTTGTTCTTGAGTTTCTTGTATTTTCATTTGTTCCACTATTCTCTTGTTTTACAGTAGTTTTAGCATTTGAAGTTGGTCTTTTAGATGTAGAAGTTGAGCTAGATTGACTTTTAGTTGATCTAGTTTGAGAAGGTCTTCTAGTAGTCGCGTGAGCTTCTTCAGCTCCTCCGGCCATATTAGCACCGATACCAGCAACAACACCAAGAGCAGCACCAAGAGCTACAGCTTTTTTAGCAATATCTTTTTTGTTTTTCTGCTTAGACATTTAGTACACCTCCATGTTAATTCCAAAATTCCATTTAATTATGTTAAAAGGACACTTCGCAGTGTCCTTGTTATATTAAAATTATTTTCTAGCAGTTGAAACACTAACAACAACTTTATTTGTTTTTTCAGTGCCTGAAGACCTTGACGCCATATCTTTATTTTGTTGAGCTTTAGATTTAGATTTTTTAGCACTTACAGATGAGTGAGATGTAGTCTTTTTAGTTTCCTCTTTTTTGTTAGTTGTTGTATTTCTTCCAGAAGTTCTACCGCCACTTGTATTAGTTTCATTTTCATTTACTGTAGTTTTAGCATCAGCTACCTTACCAGAAACTTTTCTGTTTCCAGCACTTCTAGCACTTCTAGAAGTACCTGATGAAGTTGTAGAAGAAGCATTAGAAGCTGGTCTTTTAGTTGAAGTAGTTGTGTTTTGCTCAGCATTAGTTGTAGAAGAAGTTGATTGAGAAGGTCTTCTAGCAGCGTGAGCCTCTTCAGCCCCTCCAGCCATAGTAGCACCGATACCAGCAACAACACCAAGAGCAGCACCAAGAGCTACAGCTTTTTTAGCAACCTCTTTTTTATTATTTTTTTTGTTTGAATTACTCATTTGAAAATACCTCCTTGTTTTTAGAAAACATCCTATAAAAATTTTAAGTTGTAAGCTTTACAATCATATATTTCGTTGAAAATGTGGGAAGATTTATATTTTATTAACAAAAAATTTTAAAAGGTATTTGCAAAAAATAAGATAGGGGAGACCTTAGAGAGGTATCCCCTTATATTAAAATTATTTTCTAGCAGTTGAAACACTAACAACAACTTTATTTGTTTTTTCAGTGCCTGAAGACCTTGACGCCATATCTTTATTTTGTTGAGCTTTAGATTTAGATTTTTTAGCACTTACAGATGAGTGAGATGTAGTCTTTTTAGTTTCCTCTTTTTTGTTAGTTGTTGTATTTCTTCCAGAAGTTCTACCGCCACTTGTATTAGTTTCATTTTCATTTACTGTAGTTTTAGCATCAGCTACCTTACCAGAAACTTTTCTGTTTCCAGCACTTCTAGCACTTCTAGAAGTACCTGATGAAGTTGTAGAAGAAGCATTAGAAGCTGGTCTTTTAGTTGAAGTAGTTGTGTTTTGCTCAGCATTAGTTGTAGAAGAAGTTGATTGAGAAGGTCTTCTAGCAGCGTGAGCCTCTTCAGCCCCTCCAGCCATAGTAGCACCGATACCAGCAACAACACCAAGAGCAGCACCAAGAGCTACAGCTTTTTTAGCAACCTCTTTTTTATTATTTTTTTTGTTTGAATTACTCATTTGAAAATACCTCCTTGTTTTTAGAAAACATCCTATAAAAATTTTAAGTTGTAAGCTTTACAATCATATATTTCGTTGAAAATGTGGGAAGATTTATATTTTATTAACAAAAAATTTTAAAAGGTATTGACAAAAAATAAGATAGGGGAGACCTTAGAGAGGTATCCCCTTATATAAAACTATTTTCTAGCAGTTGAAACACTAACAGGAATAACTTTTGGAGTTCTATTTGAAGTTCTATTTGAACTTTTATTTTCTAATCCATTATCTTTTGTATCTTTAGTGACTGTATTTTCAGGAATAAAATCCTTTGTAATATGTTGGTCTTTATATTCATCAAGATTTGCTTTATCTGCATTTGTATAAGGTCTCTTAGTGTGCGAGAATTTTTTATCTGAATTTATTCTAGATTCTTTATTTGATTTAGTATTACGATTTCTAGCTTCAGCTTCTTTAATATTTAAATTTGTTCCGATTGTTGCGACTACTCCGAGTGCAGTACCAATAGCTACAGCTTTTTTAGTAAGTTCTTTGTGATCATTTTTTTTAGAATTATTCATAACAATTACACCTCTTTTCGTATTGAAGGAGAATTATTAAACTAGATTTTATTATGCTTTTGTATCTGTATATTGATTTCCTAATCCAGAGTTAATTACTTTATTTGTATTTGTTGGAGTCTGTGGTGTTGGTACAACAGTAGGACCTTTAGTACCGTTAGATCCTGAGGATTGTCCTCCAGCACTGTTTGTAGCACTAATTATACCTGCGATAATACCAGCGATTGCTCCAGCTCCAGCTACAGCAGCTACACCGATTCCTACTTTTTTAGCAGTTGACATTCCTGTATTTGGATTATTTGTGTTTTGATTTTGTGTTACATCTTCGTATTCTCCAATAGGTAATTTAACAGCACCATTAGAAGAAGTATTACTAGAAGTACTACTAGATGAAGGTCTTTTTACCAGTGTAGTGTTACCACTATTTGGTGTTTCTGTAGTGTTATTATTTGGTAATTTTAGGGATCCTGATGTTGATCCATTAGTAGCAGGTAATTTTAAACTACCAGTAGCTCCTGTCGAGCTATTAGAATTATTTTTTGTACTGGATGAAGTTGTACCACTAGTAGGTTTTTTAACTGAAGATGTACTTCCTATTGAAGGATTTTTAAGAGAATCTAAATAAGGTTTAGCAAATGGATTATGCCATTGTTGATTGAATTTTGCAAATCCACGGCTAGTAGTATTAATACCACCAGTAACTTTTGTAGTAGCGTTAGCAACAGCACCACTCTTTGCAGCTACAACTTTAGCTCCTGTATTTCCAGTAGACCCCATATTTCCAGGCTGTATAACTTTTTGAACAGATGATCCAAACCATCTAATAGTTCCTCCTTTAGTCATTAGAGATTTAACTTCTTTAAAGTTACTTAATCCTAAAGTTAACGCTATAGTAGATAAAGAAGCAAGTGATATTGCTTTATAAGATTTGTCTCTATAATTTTTTTGTTTTTTATCATTATTATTTTTTGAATTTTTCATATTGATTTCTCCCATAAAAGTAGTGAATTCCAAATAATTTAAACTCGAGATATATGGATTTATATCGAAATAGAATTTTAAAACTTAATATACAGATTTCATAAAATTTATAAATGAAGTATTAAATGGAAGATACCAAAAAAATAAAAAAACCCATTGATTTAATCAATGAGTTCTCAAATAAAACTATGCTTTAAAATATCTTTCAAGAAGCCCTTTAAATGCCCTTCCGTGTCTAGCTTCATCTTTACACATTTCATGAACTGTATCATGAATAGCATCTAAATTTAATTGTTTAGCTAATGTAGCTAAATCTTTCTTACCTTGACAAGCTCCATACTCAGCAGCAACCCTTTTCTCTAAGTTAATCTTAGTAGAGTTATCAACAACTTCTCCTAAAAGTTCAGCAAATTTAGAAGCGTGCTCAGCTTCTTCAATAGCTATTCTTTTATAAGCTTCAGCAACTTCTGGATAACCTTCTCTATCAGCTTGTCTTGACATTGCTAAGTACATACCAACTTCTGTACACTCAGCTTCAAAATTCATTTTTAATCCTTCAACAATTCTAGGATCAACACCTTTAGCAACACCAATTACATGATCATCAGCCCAATTCATATCACCAGTTTGTTCGTTAAATTTATCAGCTGGTGCTTTACATATAGGACAAACTTCAGGAACAGACCCCTCAGCTATATATCCACAAACAGTACAAACAAATTTCTTCATTATAAAACCCTCCAAAATGTAAAAATTAATTATCAATTAACAACTCAATTATCAATTAACAATTATTATTATATCGGAAAGATTATTGAATTTCAAGATAATATTTTAAAATAATAAATTAATTTTAAAGTAATTATAAGTTTTATGAGCAATACTTAATTTGTAAAGTATTTATAGAAAAATTGTCACGAATGTTATATAATTGTAATCAAACAATGAGTAAATGGAGGGAATTTGTTGTCTAAATGTAAACATAAAGTATTTACCTTATTTATTGCTATGTTTTTAGTACTATCTATTTTCACCGTAAGACCAAATGCGAACACCATTGATAGTAACAGTATTACCGTTAAGACTAAATTTTTGGGAGAATTATCTGGTAAGAATAGATTTATATTTAGTGTGGATGTTGAAAAGAATATCAATGGAGTTATTAAAGAGTTCTTCATTGAAATTGATAATAAGATTGTTCCTGTAAGTACATATCAGATTTCTGAAAACAAATACATTATAATTGTTAACCAAAATACAAAATCTTATAACATAAATAATGTAAAATTGGGTGTAAATGTTATTGTGAATAGATCTCAGGAAAGTATAAAGGGAATAGCAAGTTTAACTGCTAAGAATGAGAAATTTAGAGCTGCAAAAGTGGTTGGAGATCCAAGACTTTTGTATTACAACCAAAATCAAATAGTTTTAGCAGTTGAAATAGATGATCCTTGGGATATGCTTAAAAGTGTACAAGCCATGCTTGTGTATCCAGAATTAAGGAGTAATTTCAATACTACCTTTGAAGTGAAATATATTTTAGTATCTGGAGAGCTTAAACAATATGCATACATATATCTTGAAGGATTTCCATCAAATAATCCACTTAAAATTACTTTGAATTTGTTATTCCAGAAGAGTTTAAATGATGGATCTATTAATAAAGTAACTAAAATATTTTTACATAATTTTCAGAAGAAAAATATTGTAGAGAATCTTGTACAAAATATTTATACAACTTTATTAGGAAGAAAGCCGTCAAGTGCAGAACTTAAAAATAATACTCAGGAATTAATAGATAAAACATTATCAGTTAGCACTTTGATCATAAAAATCATACATAGTAATGAGTTCCAAAACAAACAAATATCTGATCAAGATTTTGTTACTAAGGTTTATAAGGTTATATTGGATCGTGATCCTGATGATGATGGAAAAAATTATTGGGTTGGTGAAGTTAAAAAAACGTCACGTGATGCTGTTTTGAAACAAATGTTAACATGTGATGAATACTTAAGATTGATGCAAGAAATAGGTTTGAAAGTTTAGAATTTGACTATGATTTAATTAATTTTAGATCATAGTTTTTTTATATCGTAAAGTTAAATAAAAATTCACATATTAAAAAGTTATAAATTTATAGCCTATGAACTGGAAAATTTTTACAAAACATTGTATTATTATCTAATGTTAGGAGAAAGTATGGAAAATTTAAAAATTAATTTTAAAGAATTTATTTTAGATAATGGATTTAAAATTCTTGTTTTAAATAAGCAATGTAAATTTTTTAATTTTAATCTTGGAATTAAAATTGGAAGTGCATATGAAACGGACAATGAAAGAGGATTTAGTCATTTTATTGAACATATGTTATTTAGATCAAATTGTAAATTTAAAGACTATGAAGTAAACAATATTATTGAATTTTTGGGTGGGGATTATGATGCATTTACTGATTATGGTTCAACTGTAGTATCTATAAATGGATTGGATGATGATTTAGAAAAATGTATAGAATTAATTTCATCCATGGTTATGAGTCCTAAATTTGATAGTGAAGAGATGGACATTGAGAGAGATATAATAATTTCGGAATTAGATTCATGTTATGCAAATTATGAGGAGTTTAGTTTTTTAAAGCTAAATGAACAAGCTTTTGAAAAATCTCATATAAGGTATGACATAGCAGGTGATAGAAAATTATTGGAAAGTGTAACTACTGATGATTTAATTAAATTTTATAATAAATATTATGTTCCGAATAATGCGTATGCGGTTGTTATTAGCTCATACAGTGAAGAGTACATAGTTAGTTTATTAAAAAAATATTTTAACTCCTGGCAAAGAAAACATATTTCACATAAAAAATTGATTGAAGAGGTAAATATTTCCAAGACTATAGTTAGTGAAAAGAGCGATTTAGAAATAAGTACTGTTACATATTTGTTTGTGTTTAAAGATTTACAACAAGGCGAGAAAATACTTTTAAAATTAGCAGAGTATAAACTTGGAGGAGGCTCAAATTCTATATTATTTAAGAAAGTAAGAGATGAAGAAGGGCTGGCTTATGATATTTATACACAATTAGAAATTAGTGACGAATTTAAGGGGATGTATATTTTTTGTACGACTGGTAAGGAGAACATAGATAGAGCTAGGAAAATTATAGATGAATGTATATTAGAAATAAAGAATTGCAGTTATAATTTTGATTATTATAATTTAAATTTGATGAAAAAGCTACAATTGATAGCTATATATTCAATTCTTGAAGATAATAGAAAACTTGGATTGTATTTAATAGATAAACTACTTTATGATAAAAATATTGAATCATATATGGAAGATTTGGAAAAAATAGGGAATATTAATAAGCGACAAATAATGGAAGTTTGCAAAAAGTATTTTAATAATCCAACAGTTCATATTCTTAAAGGAAAATAGTTATGAGTAGAGAATTTATAATTGCGAAAAACTTAGCATTAAAGTTATTAAATCGGTATGACAAAACGCAAAAAGAAATGAAAAAGTATCTTTTGGATAAATGTGTTGATCCAAATGTAGCAGATGATGTAATCAAATACTTGTTGGAGTACAACTTTATAAATGATTACAGATATGCTAGAAATTACATAAATAAGAACTTATTAAAGTATGGTGAAAAGAAAATATTTTTTGATTTAATTCTTAAGGGATTAGATAATGAATTTTTAAAGGCGGAATTTTCAAAAATATCTGATGAACAAAAGATAGAAATAGGCGTTAAGATATGTCAAAAGAAGTATGATGTAATTAAAGATAAATTTGAGGTATTTAAAATTAGACACAAGCTATTTTGTCACCTAATTGGAAAAGGATATGATTATGACTTAGCGACTAAAATAATAGATCAAGTTTATTTGAAAAATTAGATGATTTTGTTACATTGGATGTCTACTTTAAAGGGGATTACGGGTTGTTTAATTTATTAATAGATACCTTAGACAATGGTATTATATCTATTTTTATTGTGGTATTGTTTATTTTTACTTTGTTTAGAGGAATTGTTAAGTATAATAAGTTACAATATATTTTTCGTGATATTGGATTTTATATAAATGTAATTTCTATTTATCTTGTTTATTTATCTTATGATATTATTGCTTATGAATTATATTATTTGGTTTTGAATGTTTTTAATATAAATCGTGCAGATAATACATTGATTGGATTTATATTGAAGGTAGGATTATTCGTTTTAGTATTTATGATTTATAATTTAATATGTAGGTGTATTCATATTATATTGTTTAAAAACATGGTTATTAAATCTCATAAGTTTTTATTTCAACTTCCAAATATATTTAGATATGTAGTATTTGGAATTATAAAAGCTCCAAAAGCAATTCTTATTGTATTAATTTTTATTTTCGCTCTTAATACATTTTCCATGTTTTTGACAGAGAATAATAAGATTAATAAACTTATAAATTCATCTAACTTATATAAAAGTATATCTAATAGAATTATAGTTCCATTTAAGTATGATTTAAATGAGATCATGCTTAATATTTTTAATCCTATTTTAGATACATTTAATGATATTAGGTCAAATAACATAAAGTATTTGTATAATGGAGTTACGATAGATGAGGCAACAAGAAGTACTGATGAAATTGTAGAATTTGCTGTACAAAGTACGAAAGGACTAGTTAACTCTTATGATAAGGCGAGAAAATTATATGATGATGTGATAAATATGCTTGAATATGATGAGGAAAAATCAAATGATATATTAAATGAAGATTTCAGTAATTTATCTGGAGCTATTTCTGCATTTGAAAGCAAATTGGGAATTTGTTTTGACTATGCGAGCCTTTATTCTGTACTTGCAGAAAGTATACAGTTGCCAACTCGTATTGTGGTTGGTAAAGGATACAATGGAACTAGTTGGATAAACCATGCTTGGAATGAGGTTTACATTGATGAATCAGATTCTTGGATTGAAGTTGATACTACATTTGGTGAGACAGGCAACTATTTTGATATTAATAATTTTGAACAAGATCACATAAGGGAAAGAGTTATATGGGAATTTTCAGTTTAAAATATAATTATAGGGTAGTTTTAATTGGGGGATTAAGACTACCCTTTTATTTTTATTTTTTAGTTTTATCGAATGAATCTAAAATCATAGATATTGCTTTTTTGCATTCATAGTCATCATTATTAATAGCCCATGACCAATTAAAATATGTAAGAGCTTTTGCATTATCACCAAGTAGTGAGTAACAATAAGCCAAATTAAATAGGTACTTATGGTCAAGTTTTATTTCAAGAGCCTGTTTTAATAAATTAATTGCCTCATCATATTCTTTTAATTTTATGTAGCAAACTGCAGAATTATAAAGTGAGCATGCTTCACTTCCTTGGTGTTGAATAGATTTTTTATATAATGAGATTGCCTTCTTGTAATCTTTTTTATTGTAATAATCATTCGCCTTTTTAAAGTAAAAATCCAAAATTAATCACCTCTTGTTAAACTTAATATTATTATTCCAAAAATTACCTTGATTATTCAGTTTAACATATAAATATTTTTGACAATGATATACTATGTGATAAAATATTGATAATGTAGAAGAAAAAAATTAGTGATAATTATGAAGTTTACGGAGGGTTAAATGAGAGAAGAATTAGGTAAGTATAGTCCCGTAGAGTTTGAAAAAGATATTTTTGATACTTGGCAGAAAAATGATTTGTTTAGGGCTAGGGTTAATGAAGATAAAAGGCCTTATGTTATATCAATGCCTCCTCCAAATATAACAGGCAAGTTGCACTTGGGTCATGCTTTGGATTTAACGTTGCAAGATATTTTGATACGTTTTAAAAGGATGCAAGGCTTTGAGGCTTTATGGGTTCCAGGAGAAGACCATGCGAGCATTGCAACTGAAGTAAGAGTTGATAATGAACTTTTAAAGAATGGAATAAAGAAATATGATTTGGGACGTGAAAAGTTTTTAGATAGAGTTTGGGAATGGACAGATGAATATAGGGCAAAAATACGTAAGCAAATTGAAACGATAGGGACGTCTTGTGATTTCTCAAGAGAAGCTTTTACAATGGATAATAACTTGAGCAAAGCTGTTAGAGAGGTTTTTGTAAAGTTATATAATCAAGGATACATATATCAAGGGAATAGAATTACAAACTGGTGTCCAAAGTGTACAACAGCCCTTTCTGATGCAGAAATTGAATATAAAGAAATGAAAGGTAAGTTTTGGCATATTAAGTATCCATTAGAGATCGGAGATGGATATTTAGAAATTGCTACTACTAGACCAGAAACTCTTCTCGGAGATGTTGCTGTTATGGTTCATCCAGATGATGTTAGATATAAAAAGTATATAGGAATGAATGTTATTCTACCTCTTGTTGGTAGAAAAATTCCTGTTATAGCAGATTCATATGTAGATATGGAATTTGGTACAGGGGTTGTTAAAGTAACTCCAGCTCATGATCCGAATGATTATGAAGTTGGTCTAAGACATAATTTACCACAAATTAGAGTGCTAGATGAAAAGGCCTGTGTAAATGAAAATGGTTTTGAGTATGAAGGTTTGTATAGATATGATGCCCGTGAGAGAATAGTTGAGGATTTGCAGAAGAAAGGATTCTTATTATCCATAAGAGATCATGATCATAATGTGAGTTGTCATGATAGGTGTGGAACAATTATTGAGCCTATTATTTCTACTCAATGGTATCTTAAGATGGAGGAACTTGCGAAGCCGGCAATAGAATGTGTTAAAAATAAGGAAATTTCTTTTATACCAGAGAGATTCGAAAAGATATATTTTAATTGGATGGAAAATATTAAAGATTGGTGTATTTCTAGACAGCTTTGGTGGGGACATAGAATTCCTGTTTTTTATTGTAAAGATTGTGATAACGTTATGGTTTCTTCTGATGATTTGGATAAATGTGATAAGTGTTCATCAACAGAAATTTATCAAGATGAAGATGTACTAGATACTTGGTTTAGTTCAGCTTTGTGGCCATTTTCTATTTTGGGTTGGCCGAACGAAACAGAAGATCTTAAGTATTTTTATCCAAATGAAACTTTAGTAACAGGATACGATATTATATTTTTCTGGGTTGCTAGGATGATTTTTTCAGGATTACATAATATGGGAGAAGTTCCTTTTAGAAAAGTATTTATACATGGAATTATAAGAGATTCTCAAGGAAGAAAGATGTCGAAGTCTCTCGATAATGGAGTCGATCCTATGGATGTAATTGAAAAATATGGGGCAGATGCCTTAAGATTTATGCTTATAAATGGAATTTCACCAGGAAATGATATTAGATATATCGAAGAAAAGGTTGAATCTGCATCTAATTTTGCAAACAAGATATGGAATGCTTCTAAGTTTGTCATGATGAATTTGGATGAAGAATTAATTGAGAAGTATAAGGATTGCAATGAATATAGTTTAGCTGATAAATGGATTTTGAATAAATTAAATACATTAGTAGATGAAGTTACAAATAATTTTGAAAGGTTTGAGCTTGGTGTTGGATTATCTAAGATTTATGATTTTATATGGACCGAGTTTTGTGATTGGTATATAGAGTTATCAAAGATTATTTTACATGGTGAAAGTGAGAAGCAAAAAGGAGTTACTCTGAGAGTATTAAGGAGAGTTTTGATAGATTCATTGAAATTATTGCATCCAGTGATGCCTTTTATAACAGAAAAATTGTATGTAAATTTAAAAGATTTTGATAATGAATTTATAACTACGTCTAATTTTCCTGTATTTGATAATAATTTAAATTTTAACGAATTTGAAGATAATATGAATTATGTTATAGAATCAATTAGAGCTATAAGAAATCTAAGATCACAAATGAATATACCACCGTCAAAGAAGGCAAAACTTTATATTGTTCCTAAGGGTAATTTTAGAGATATTTATGTAGAGTCTTTGATTTATATAGAAAAGTTGGGTTTATCAAAAGATATAGAAATTGTTTCGAAGATTGATGAAGAACTTGTAAATTCTAATAAAGTAGTGACGGTTGTTTCATCATCTTCAAATATGTATGTTCCGTTGTTAGATTTAGTTGATATTAATAAGGAGCTTGATCGTTTATCTAAAGAGAAGGATAAATTGGATAAAGAAATTGAGCGTTTGAATAATAAATTATCAAATCAAGGATTTGTGAGTAAGGCTCCAGAAAAAGTTATAAAAGAAGAGAAAGATAAGCTTAGAAAATATGAATCTATGGTTGAGGAAGTAGATAAAAGTATTGCAAATTTTAAGTCTAAGTTTTAATAGAAATAAAGTTACATCTGAATAAATTTGACATTATGTGCAAATAATCTTTCTTGGATTTAAAATTCAAGGAAGATTATTTTATTTATAGAATAAGTATATATATATATATATTTAATAATTTTATAAAATAAGGAGAGAGTGATGAAAAGAATTTCCAAATGTTTTTTAGCTTTGTTTCTAATTTTAAGTATGTGTTTATCTACGTATAAAACTGTGGAAGTATCTTCTAAGGCAAATATGATTATAACTCAAACCTCAGACAAGCTATTAGGAAATTTTATTGGGTCAGCTTACAATATTTTTTATGGACGTGAGGCTGATTCAGATGGATTTAGATATTGGTACAATATGCTTAGTACTGGTAAAGTATCTGCGAGAACATTTATAGAGAAGTTTGTATTGGAGTCTAAGGAATTTTTAGATTCAGTTAAACTTAAGGAAGAATTTATAAGTAAGATTTATAGATTTATATTTGGAAGAGATACGGACAAGCAGGGTAAACAATATTGGTTAGATTATATAGATGGAAGGAT
This sequence comes from Candidatus Arthromitus sp. SFB-mouse-Japan, assembly GCF_000270205.1. Taxonomy (NCBI): domain Bacteria; kingdom Bacillati; phylum Bacillota; class Clostridia; order Eubacteriales; family Clostridiaceae; genus Candidatus Neoarthromitus; species Candidatus Arthromitus sp. SFB-mouse. The sequence goes on along the minus strand of NC_015913.1, from coordinate 1,137,258 downwards.
TTTATATTACTATAGAAGTGAGTACCCTTCAACATATAAAAATAGTGAGATTCTTATTTTAAGGTGGAATATAAATGATTCACCTAAAGTGATTAGTGATGTTATGAACAAATTAATCTTTAGTGATGAATTTGCTGTAAGGATATCTCTTATGAACATAAAGTTGGACAAGAATAATGTTAATATACCGGTAAATAGGACTGATGCTTTAAGTATATATAATTTATTAGAGAATGATATAAAACTTGTGGATTATACTGATGAGATTGAAAAGAGAAAACAAGAGGCACTAAGACTTGAGCAAGATTTAATCAATAGAGTAGGTTCATCTAGGTTGAAAAATAAAATTTTGACTTATTTAGGAGATATGGTTAATAATGTTGCTGTTTCGTTTTATGACGTTACAACAAAAGAATCATTTGATATAAATGGGGACGTATTATTTAAGGCGGGAAGTACTCACAAAGTACCACTTAATATTGTTTTATATGATCTTGTACAATCTGGTAAAATAAATTTAAATAGCAAAGTTGAATATGTTCATTCACAACATTATGAAGGTGGTTCAGGAGTTTTACAAGGTTATCTAGTGGGAGAATATTTACCTCCACAGACTTTTGCTGAATTATCTAAAAGATCTCTCCTAAATTCAGATAATATTGCAGCTAATATGTTAATAACTGGAATTAATCAGGTTACAAGTCTTTATAGAGAATATGGAAAAATTTTGGAAGAACCATTAAATAGGACAGGCAATCTTTTTTCAACAAATGAGATGAGAAAATTTTTACTTAAGTTATACGAAAACAAGGATAATAATCCTTATTATAAAAATATTATTCAATATTTAAAAGATAGTTCAACAGGTGTTAGAATGGGAAGATATATACCTGAGGGGATTGTTGCAAATAAGTATGGATCATTTCAAGGGAATTATCATGATATAGGAATTGTTTTTGGAGATAGACCATTTATTTTGGTAATTTATACTAAGGATTTAAGTAATGCAGAAAAAGTAATAGCGGATATTTCAAAGATTGTATATGAAAGGTAAGGCATTTAGCCTTACCTATTTTTTATGTAATTAAATAAAAAAACATTTGGAAATAAATTGTTTCTTGAATATCATGAATTGTTGAGCAACTATTGGAAAGGGGAATCTATGAATGATTTGTATATTTGTAATGGATTATCAAATTATATTTCAAAGATTAATTTAACGGATAGTATTCATCAAAAAATACATTTAGAAGATGAAAATAAAATTATAGGAATACATGGAATTGATTTTTTAGATGATAAAATTTATATTGCAGGAAATAATAGTTACAATTTTTATGAGATTAACATAAATACATGGGGAATTAAATCTTGGGAAATTGGAATGTTTACGAATGACTTAAAGATTATAGATGATTTTATTTATTTAATATGTAGTGATACAAATTGTCTTGTGGTCTATGATATGACAAACAAATGCTTGTGTTATCAGATTGAATGTGGAAATTATCCACAAAGTATGGAGATAAACAATAAATATGAAGTGATCTGTGTTACAAGTTCCAAGAGTGATCAAATAAATATGATTGATTATAAGATTAACGATGTTATAAAAAATATTAGGACGGGAAACTTTCCAATGAATTCAAAATTTTATAAGGATAGTAAATATATCTTTGTGTGTGAGAGTAACTTTGGTGATGAAATTAATGGAACTTTTAGTATTTATGATTTTGATACAGGTCAAAATTATAAGAGTATAAAATTAAATACACCTGTAGATATGTATATTGATTATGAATCGAAATCCGTTTTTGTATCAAATTATTTAGGAAATTGTGTAAGCATAATAGATTTGTTAGAATTGCGAGAGATCGGTAGGATATATGTAAATGGAAATCCGAGAGGAATTTATAAGAATGGGAGATTTTTATATGTTGTGTTAGGAGATAAAGAACTTTTAATTAAATATGATTTGTATACCCGTAAGAAGGAAACTATAAGGATTGGTGAAGATCCATCTAGAATATATGGGTATTAAAAAAATGATACTTAGAATAAGCGAATCTTTTTAGCTTAACTAAGTATCATTTTTTTTGTTTAGTTATGGCAGATAAAATTAAATTATAAATATGATCAGAATTATCTTTGCAATTTTTGGTTATTAGTTGAATTTGATCTTTGGATTGATTAGGTATAATTAAATTTAATATAGGTTTATTATTTTTTAAAAATGTGACTTCCAGGTTATTGGATTTGATATTTACCTCTGATGAAATGATTTGATTTTTCTTTTCGATTGCTGACATATAATTTTTGAAACAATCGATTTTAAACTTAGATATTCTATTTTGAAACATTTCGAGTATTTTTCTTCCAAGGGGTGCGATTTTATATAGTTCTTCATTTTTTGAATGTATAATTATTAAATATTCATTTTCGACTAATTCAATTAAATATTGCTGGAGCAAAAAATAATTTAAAAAATTATTACTCAGTATGATATCTGTTATACAGTCATTTGAGCAAGGGTGTTTTAATTTTTTTATTATATATAAAATCAAAAGTTTATTATCTGCAAGTTCTATGATATCTTTCAGCATAAATCAATTCACCTCATTAATCATATATAGTTATTCTAATCTTAAAAGCTAAATAATACAAATAAAAATATTTTTGTTTTTTTAAATTTTTAATATTAAAAACTAAATTAGCATATATTTTACATAAAATAATTAATTAGGAGGAAAAAATTGGGTAATAAAATTAAAAATAAAAAGAAGGTTAAATATTCATTTATTGGAACAGCTTTTATGTTATTCTTATCAGTAATAGTTACATATGTGTATTTTTATAATCCAACGGTACTTACATTTAGCAGTCAAAAATCATTACCAATATATAGGGTTGATACGGAGGAAAAGAAAGTTGCTATAACTTTTGATGTGAATTGGGGGAAGGATTATACGATGCAAATATTAGATATATTAGATAAATATGATTCTAAGGCATCGTTTTTCTTGATTGGAAAATGGATTGATTATAGCAAAGAGAATGTTGATCTTGTTAAAGAGATGAATAAGAGAGGGCATGAGGTAGCAAATCATAGTAATATACATCCAGATTTTACAAACATAGATAGAGATAGAATAGTTAGAGAACTTGAGATAACTGATAGTAAAATTTATGAAATTACAAACAAGAGAAGCAAATTATTTAGATTTCCTAAGGGAGAGTATAATCAAAATTCTGTTGAGATAGTTAAGAGTTTAGGATATATTCCAATTCAATGGGATGTTGATTCTATTGACTGGAAAGAAGATGGATTGGAGAGTGAATATCAACGTGTAAAAAATAAACTCCAAGCTGGATCAATTGCACTGTTTCATACTAATGCTAAAAATACACCAGAGAATTTAGAGCGGATATTAAAGGAGTTTAAAGATCAGGGATATGAATTTGTTACATTATCTGAACTTTTATATAGAGAAAATTATGAGATAGATAATATGGGTGTCCAGAAACAATTGAAAAATATTACTTAAATGTTAATAAAATTAAAATATTGAAAGATATGTTAATGAATTTTATAATGTATTGTATACAATCAAGGTAATAAAAAAAATCCTATCTAATATACATATTAGAGAACAAAAACTAATGTGGAGAGGTGTATTATGGATATAAACCTAGTTAATAATAGGATATGGCTCGAAGGAAAGGTAGTAGATGAACCTAAATTTAGTCACGAAATGTTTGGAGAAGGATTTTATAATTTTGACATAGAGGTTATGCGTTTAAGTGATTCGAAAGATGTTTTGAGTGTAACTATATCAGAAAGAATAATGGTTGGAATAGATTTTTCCATTGGAACAGAGATAATGTTGGAAGGTCAATTGAGATCTTATAATAAAATTGTGGATGGGAAAAATAAATTAATATTAACTGTTTTTGCTCGTAATGTTACTCCTTGTACAGAAAGAAGTAAGAATCCAAATGAAATTTATTTAGACGGTTATATTTGCAAACAACCACTCTATAGGACAACTCCTTTTGGTAGAGAAATTGCTGATGTACTTTTAGCGGTTAATAGAGCTTACAATAAATCTGATTACATACCTACTATAGCATGGGGAAGGAATTCTAGATTTTGTAAGAATTTACAAGTTGGAGATAATATAAGAGTTTGGGGACGACTGCAAAGTCGAGAATATCAAAAGAAGATTTCTGAAACTGAGAAAGTAACAAAGGTAGCATATGAGGTGTCAGTCTCTAAAATGGAAAAAGTAGATAAAGATAATAGAGTTGTTGATTCGTCTGAGGATGTTGGATAGAAGAAGGCCATCTTATGATGGTCTTCTTCTGTTTTTTAGAGACTTCTTAGATCTTCTAAGATTTTAGTTCTATCTTTTACCGCTTGATCTATTTCTTTAATAATTCTTGCAGGAGAACCAGTTACAACTGTATTTGGAGGTACATCTTTTGTTACGATAGCACCTGCTCCAACTACAGAATTTTCACCAACACGTACACCTTCAAGTATTACAGCGTTAGCGCCTATAAGAACATTATTTTCTATTACACATGGTTCTTTTGATGGTGGTTCAAGAACTCCTGCTACAACAGCACCTGCTCCTAGGTGTACATTTTTGCCGAGTTTTCCACGAGCACCAACAACGGCATTCATATCAACCATAGTACCTTCTCCAATTTCAGCACCTATATTTATAACTGCTCCCATCATGATTATACAATTCTTTTCTATTGTTACCATATCTCGAATTATTGCACCAGGCTCAATTCTTGCCTCTATATCTATTAGATTCAGCATTGGGATTGCAGAGTTTCTCTTTGAATTTTCAATTCTATGTCTATTTATTTTAGATTGATTTTTGGATAGAAATGAAATAATGTCTTCTTTTTCACCAAATAGAGTGTAATTTCCGTTTGATCCGTAAAATTCTAAATTATTAAAATCTTCGTCTGTTAAATTTCCCTTTAAGTAGACTTTTAAAGGAGTTGATTTTTTAGCATCTTTTATGTATCTTGCGATATCATAAGGATTTTTCATATCGTAATTCATTTAATATTATTCCTTCCTTTTTGTTAATTCATAAGTATTATACATTATATATTGATGATTTTGGATGGTAGGATAAAAAATAATTAAATAGTAATGGATTAATATAAAAGTGTAATGTAAAATTTATGTTAGAGGAGGGAAAGGCTTGGAAAAGAATGGATATATACATATTTATATGGGAGACGGTAAGGGGAAAACTACATGTGCTTTAGGACTTGCATTTAGGAGTATTGGAGCGGGGTTTAGAGTTATGATGGTTCAATTTCTTAAGAATTGGCACACGTCTGAATTGGATAGCATTAAACTTTTGGGTGATAGATTTGAAATTTATAGGATTGAGAGCAAAAAGAGTTTTACTTACAATCTCAACGAAGAACAGCTTAATTTGCTTAGAGAAGAAATTAAAGTTGAATTGAATAAAGCTAAGGAATTTATAAATTCAGGAAAATACGATTTGATAATTTTAGATGAGGTTCTTGGTGCAATTCAAGGAGGATTTATAGATGAAGCCGAGATAATTGAAGTTATGAGGAATAAGCCGAAGAGTCTTGAATTAGTTTTGACAGGTAGAAATGCATCTCAAACTTTAATAGACAATGCTGATTTGGTTAGTAAGATTGATAAAGTTAAACATTATTATGATGATGGCATTTTAGCTAGAGTCGGCATAGAATATTAAAAGTTTTTAGGAGGATTATTTGTTATGAATAGACATATGAAAAATGTTCAGTATTCTGGTATAAGAAAATTTTTTAATGAGGTTAGGAATTACCCAGATGCCGTTTCTTTAACAGTAGGACAACCTGATTTTAAACTTCCAAAGTCTCTTAAGAAAGGAATTTTGAGAGCTTTAGATGAGGGAAAAACTTATTATACTATGAATCAAGGAATACCTGAGCTTAGAGAGAGGATATCTAAATATTTGGATGATGAGTATTCTATAAAGTTTTCTAAAGATGAAATGATTTTAACCGTTGGTGGAAGTGAGGCACTTTTTGTAACTTTCAATACAATTTTTAATGAAGGAGATAACGTTTTAACTCCGAGTCCAGGTTATCCTGCGTATGAAAATACTCTTAAATTTGTAGGAGCTAATCCTGTTTTTTATAGTGTGAATAAGGATGGTAAAATTGATTTTGATAGGATAGAAAGCGAGTTTAAGAGTAAAGATATTAAAGGAATCGTAATGTGTTTTCCGAACAATCCAACGGGAATTGCTCTGACTGAAGACGATAAGAAGAAGTTTTATAGTATTTTATCTAAGTATCCATATTGTAAAATAATAAGTGATGAAATGTATAGTACTATCATTTATGATAAATTTGAAACTATTTGTGAATATGAGGATTTATTGGATAGAATAATTTTGGTTTCTGGATTTTCCAAGATGTTTTCTATGACAGGATTAAGGCTTGGATTTATTTGTGCAAAGAGTCCGTATATAGAGGAGCTTAATAAAGTTCATTTATATGCGACATCTTCTGCTGTATCTATTGTTCAATATGGTACTTTGTATGGTTTTGATGAGGCTCTTAGAGATGTTGAAATAATGAGAGAAGAGTTTAGGGTGAGAAGAGATTTTATATATGATAGATTAATTAAAATGGGATTTAGAGTTGAAAAGCCGATGGGAGCGTTTTATATTTTTCCATCTCTTGATGGTATAACTAATGAGAAAAGTTATGATTTTTGTGTTGATTTGTTAAAGAATGCGGGAGTTGCTTGTGTTCCTGGTAGTGCTTTTGGTGAAATGGGTGAGGGATATATGCGACTTAGTTATTGTAATTCTATTGATGAACTTGAAAGAGGACTAGTTAGAATTGAAAATTATATAAATAGATAAATTTTGTTAAGAGGTTTTTCAACCTCTTTTTTTGTTGATATCAATTTATTTCTAAGAAGATTTAAAGGCAAACAATTTTATAATTATCGAAAATATTGCGAAAAAAATTATAAAAAAAGCTAAATGTTGTAAAAAATAATGATATAATTATCACAGAAACTTTAATAAATTAACTAATTATTTACATATTTATTTTAAAGGGAGAATTAATAAAATGAATTTTAAACGCAAGAGAAGTATTGGAATTTATAGTGGTAGTCTTTGCATGTTATCAATGATCACTGCTGTTTCTTTATATGCAAATGGGAGTAAGCAAGCTAATGCAATTTTGCCTGGCATCGAACCAAAAACTAGTGCCACTATTCAAAAAGTTGCGATCTCACTTACTAGTGGAGTAGGTGGTCTTAAAGTTTAGCCTGATCCTGAAAATCCATCAAAACATATACTTGGTTTAAAGGATCCAGCAGGTAATTTACACATATATTTAGGACAAAATACACCTAAGACAAAAGTATTGTTATTGGGGAATTCTGAAGTTAAGACACAGGATTATGTAGGTAGGGATGGTTCAACTAAAAAAATTATTTTACAAACAACTGATGGTTTACCATTTAGAACCAGTAGTAGTGGATTAGGGACTTCAACTTCTACCAAATCATTAGTGTCTACATCTAGTGGGGGACAAAATTAAAATATGTATTTAGAATTTGAATTTATTGGGAAATATTAAGTTGATATTTCCCTTTTTTATTATTTGAATCTTAGAATATTTATCAAAATATGAACTAAATTTAACAAAAAAGTTAAAAAATGATGAATTTTATTAAAGAAGATGATATAATTGTTAGTGAGAATAAATTAGACAATTGAGATTAGGAGTCCGATTAACTTTAAAGTATAAAAAAGGAGAAATATGTAAATGAATGTAAAAAATAAGAAAAGAGCTATAAAGTATGGTGGACGTCTTTGTATGTTGTCAATGGTTACTGTTGCTTCCTTGTGTTCAGCTGGAATTAAAGAAACTATGGTAGTAAAGTAACTTATCCTAATTTGTATGATTCGGGTACTGATAGCCCAAGGCCTTTAGCTGATAGTGGGTTTAGTGGTAGCAGTGGAGCTGGATCTTTGAGTGCTCCAACAAATAATGTAGAATCGGGACCACAAGGTATGTTTCCTACTGTAGTATCTGGAATTAATGGTGGCAATGGTATTGATTCTACTAGGCTAGGTGCAAGACCTAAGAACTCAACTACAAGGAATAACTAATCTCTTGTATTTTATTTAGAGGCCGTAAGGTCTCTTTTTTAAAAATTTTAGATAAAAATTGAAAAAATAGTGCAATTTTGTAAAAAAAATATTATAATTGTTACAGAAAAATGAACTTATATGTTATGGTTTATGATATTGATTAATTTTAAGTTATTTGGAAAGGAGAATTGATGAATGAATAAAAGAAAAGTTGTGAAATATAGTGGGTGTCTTTGTATATTGTCAATGGCTACTGCTGTTTCTTTATGTGTAGTTGGATCTAAAGATGCCAATGCTACAGTTGGTGGTGGTGCTCTTTTTTCATTGACAAAAATGTTTAGAGGCATTGGTGATAGTCTTAATTCAGGAGTTGTTGGTGTAAAGAAAATTATTAGTAGTAAAACAAGTAGTGGTTTAAAAAATAGGGGTCTTTCTGTTAGACCATCTGCTTTTGGTTCAGGATATAAGATTGTTTCACTAGTTAGCCCAGATGGTACAAGAAAGGTATATCCTAATCAGCCTTCGAATCCTAAAGAGAAATTGTTATGGTTAGGAACTCAAGGATTTGGTATACAAAAATATGTGGGAAGCGATGGAAGTGAGCATGGATTTATTTACAGATCTAACCCACAAAGTGAATCAGGAAAATTATCTGGTCTTAAATTGTCAACGCCACAAACTCCTACACCAACAACTAGAACTGTAACTAAAATTAAGTTGACTAGTACTGGTAGTCCTTCTACTAAGAGTTCTAGTTCAGGTGCTTCTACAAGCACTAGCAGTACTACGACTGGTACATCTGGTACAAGTAGTAGATCCAGTGTTACATCAAGTTCTTCTTCTATGTCATCTAGCTCAGTTACTTCTACAACATCTAGTAGTACAAGTTCTTCTAGAGGCCTTACTTCTAGTGTAGATCAAAGTTTACTTTCTCTATCAGGTGATAAGACAGATGGATATTCAAGACCTGGTGGAGGTAGAAAACATAGACCTGGTTTAGGAGGTTATATTCCAAATTTTCCTACAATAGAGGAATCAAGTTTAGAATAGGAAGTAGTTAAGTAGAATTTTAAGAGATCTTCGGATCTCTTTTTTAAATAAAATTTTATAAGTGTGAATCAAATTAAAATAAAATTTAAAAAAATTAAATTTTATGAGAAAAGTGGTATAATTATTTCGAAACAATAAATTAAATAAAAATTAATCATTATTTAAAATTTGATTGATAAAGGAGAATAATACATGGATGTCAACAAAAAGAAAATTAGAGTTTATGGTGGAAGTCTTTGTGCATTATCAGTGATTAGCGCTGTTTCTGTATATTTATCTAAAGGTGAAGATGCTAGTGCTATGGTCAGAAACATGATGGCTAAGCTTACTTCTTCAGCATCAGGTTTAACTAGGAATATTCTTTCTACTTCAGGTAAAATAACTGGTCTTAGAGTTTCCGATGATCCTACATCACCAGTAAAGAAACTTGTTGCACTTTTTGACTCTGAAAATAATAAAACAAAGTTATATCCTGGACAGGGTCCAGCACCTAAAGAAAAATTGTTGTGGAAAGAAGGTACATACGGTGTACAGAAATATACGGGGAGTGATGGGCGACAGCGTAGATTTATGTATAAAACTAGTTCTTCAACTACGTCTACAGCTCCAACTAGTACTGTATCTTCTTCAACTATGCCTGTAGCTTCAACAAGTAGCGGCTCTTCTTCATCTGTTTCTGGTGCGGGACAATCTACAGGTTCTTCAACTCAAAGTGGAGGACAATCTACATCTTCAGGAGGTACTGGAACAGGAAGTGGGAAATTTACATCTAGGTTAAATTTATATGTGATTAAAGAAGGAGATAAGGTTAAGTTTGTAGAGAAAGATAAAGTTACGGTTAGGAATCCTAGCTTTTTAGAACAATCTCTAAATATTTATAATAGGTTTAGAGATGGTAACACAGGTACAAGTACAACGCCTGTTTCCAGTGGTGGTACAAGTGTATCAACTTCAACACAGACTCCTATGACAACTACAGTTACAACTTCTACGCAAACTACTGGGATAGGTACAGCTCCTGTACAAACACCTAGTTCAAGAGCACAAACAATAGTAGTAACTAGCACTGGAACTACTCCGACTTCGACTGTCAGTCCTTCTTTATCAACTGGGACAACTAGTAGTATAAGTATAGGCACTACTACTGCAACTAGTAGCGGTTCAAGTACGAAGACACCAACATCAAGTACAAGTACGACTCCAGCACCTACTACTAAAAGTACATTAAGTGGGATTAGATTGTCATCACCACAACCATCTATAACTGGTAGGAATGTGATTAAATTAAAAGGATCTTCAACTAGTAGCACAAGTACAAACACTACTCCAGTAACTACTACTGCAACTAGTAGCAGTTCAAGTACGAAGACATCAAGTACTGGTGTAGGTGCAAGCACAACTACAACTGTGATGCCTGTTTCTAGTAGCAGTACAAGTAATATTCAAACATCTGCTTCAGGAGCACAAACAACAGTAGTAACTAGCACTGGAACTATTCCAACTCCAACTGTTAGTCCTTCTTCATTAACTGGAACAACTGGTAGCACAGGTACAAGTACTACCTCAGTAACCACTACTACAACTAGTAGTAGTGCTTCAAGCACGAATACAGCAACACCAAGCACAAGTACATTAAATGGGCTTAAATTGTCATCACCACAACCAACTCCAAATAGTAGGAGTGTGATTAAATTAAAAGAAACGTCAACTTAATGGCACAAGTACGATTTCATTACCAGCTACTAGTTCAGAGACAAAAGTAACTACTACTTCTTCTGACGGAGGATTTGAAAGGTTCATATAGAGGTCTTAAGAATCTATTTACTTAGCAATTTTTAGAATCTGTTAGTAGAACTACAAATCGACTGGAACAACTAGTAGTTCAACAACTTCAACTGGTTCAGGACAATTGTAATAACGTCATAATAAATTGAATTTATTGAGAGATCTTAGGATCTCTCTTTGAGAAAGTAAATTTATAAAAATTTGAAAGAGATCATATGATCTCTTTTTTTAAGTTTTTTAGCAAATATGAATTAAATTTATATAAAAAATTAAAAAATAATGAATTTTGTCAAAAATAATGTTATAATTATTACAAAAAAATGAATTAAGCAAGAAGGATTAAGTTGTTTTTTAATTTTAATTATTAAAGATGGAGGAGAATACATGGCTGTTAAAAATAAAAAAAATATCGGACTGTATAGCGGAAGTCTTTATGTATTATCAGTGGTTGCGACCATGTCTTTATATTTTAGTGATGCTGAGAAAGCAAATGCCACAGTTGGAAGTAGAGTAGGTTCTGTAGTTAGCAGAGTTACGAGTAGTTTGATTGGCAGAACTGGAAGTGTAGTAACTAGAACTGGAAGTGGTTTGGGTTCTAATACTGGTTCGAGTGGAAGAGCTTTGACTAATCCAGCTGATAGTGGTCTGAGATTAGCGACAACAGTAGAAACTAATATTCCAACGTCAGGACAAGGTCAATTTCCAACACATAAAGTTACGCATAAGTTTGGAGTTAATGTAGATGAATTTGTACCTGTAGGACCTATTGATCCAAATAAAAGGTATGTTCAATATGTTACTTCAAGTGGTGAATTAAGGACATATGAGAGAAATATGGCAACTAGATTTGAATTGTTCTTAAAAGGAGAAATTGGAAGAGATAAATATGTAGATCCTACTACTGGAAGAGTGACAAGTTACATATATCGTTCTAAACCAAAATGGATAATTGGTTCAGATATAATTCAAGCACAACAAGCTAAACTTGAAGAAACAGGATCTATTAATAGTGTTAACTCTGCTGTGAGTTCAGTATCAAGTGTAAGTGCAAATAGTAGTGCAAGTAATGTAGCAAGTAATAGGGTAACTTCTAGTTTGAATTTAAATATGGTTAAAAATCCTGATGGTGGTGTAAGTTTTGTAGAAGATAAAGGCAGTGTTGGAACGGTTAAAGTTAATAATCCAGAACTTATTGCTACAGCTCAAAAAATAGCTGGTGGATTAAAAGTAAATGAAAGAACAAATGTTGTTTTAAGGAATCCAGATAAATCTACTCAAACACCTGTTGTACAAGTTACTAATACTTCTTCACAAACTGATAGTCAAAGTTCACAATCAGGAACATCTGGTACTTCTGTAGGTACAGTTAAAGTTAATAATCCAAGTGTTATGGATGTAGCAAAACAAATTGCATCGAAATTAAAAGTAAGTAGTGGAACAAATGATACACTTACAGGAAGTCCAGATAAATCTACTCAGACACCTATTGTAAAAGTTACTAATACTTCTTCACAAACTGATAGTCAAAGTTCACAATCAGTAACATCTGGTACTTCTGTAGGTACAGTTAAAGTTAATAATCCAAGTGTTATGGATCCAGCTAGAAATTTAGCAAGCAAGTTAAAAGTGAAGGATACAAGTTCAAGTTCTACTGGAACTTCAGGAACTTCTCAAACTGGACAAGTGACGACTCCATCAACTTCAACTTCTTCTAGCAAACAGGTAACATCAACAATGACAAGTCCGACTAGTTCTGGAAGTGAAGATGGACAACATTCAACTCAAGGAACTTCTGGAGTTAGATATCGTACTGAATTAAGGATACAAATTGGAGGAAAAGATTCTAAGCCGGTATATACAGAATCAGTGAAAAACGTTACTTTAAAAATTCCACAGACTTCAGGTACACAAGGAGATGTAACCAATGTAACTGAAACTGATAAAGGTAGTATACAACAAACCCCTACAGGTACAGTTTCGTTTAAAAATCCAGTTTATGAAGAGCAAACTAAATTAATTTTTAGCAGACTTAAAACAAGTCCTGAAACAAAACCTACTGATCAAGGAAATACAACAACTTCTAGTAGTGGAGTAGTAAAGCTTGGTAATACAGGTGTAATTGGTGCAGCTCAGGGTTTAGCAAACAAGTTAAAAGTGAAAGAAACGGGTTCAAGTTCTAATGAAACTTCAGGAACTACTCAAACTGGACAAACATCAACAACAAGTACGCCTCCTAGATTTACTTCTTCGGTTACTATTACGCCATCTGCTCCTACAAGGGGGGGATCTACTGCTAGTGGCGTGAAAACTGAAACATCATCAACTTCAACTACAACGCCATCTACAGGGGGTCAAGGTGGACAAGTGACACCATCAACGCCAACTTCAACTAGTACTGGAAGTAAGGATGGACAAACATCATCATCAACAACAGTTACGCCTACTAGATTTACTTCTTCGATTACTATTACGCCATCTGCTCCTACAAGGGGAGGATCTAGTAATAAAGACAGCGTGAAAAAATCAAATCAAATTTTACTAACTGGAACTGCTCAAATTATTAGTTCCGGTCAAAAAAAAAATATAGATAGTTCATCTACTGGAACTTCTTCAAGTGCTTTGGTTAAGACTAAAAGTCCAGAAAGAGGAGATACGACTCATTTGCAGAGAACAGTGACTGTATCAGATACTACATCAGTTGTAAAAGCAGGTAAAGTACAAGCCCTTTCTACTTATTTTGAAACAGCATCTGAAGAGGATAAAAAGCCAAAAGCTTCTAATATGAATGGGAATATACATTATAGTGTTGGAAAACAAGATGGTAAATTACAAGTTTTATCTAAGACCGTAGAAACTAATCTAACTGATGAGGATATTTCAAAACTTAAAGTAGATCAAAACTTTGCTGGTCAATTAAATAAGCAATTGGCTGATGGATATCAGAAAAGGTTTCAAGAAGCTCAGAGAAACTATCAATAAATAGTTGGAATAAAAACACCTTTTAAGGTGTTTTTATTTTTGAAAATTAGAACCTAATTTTAAAAGTTACTTATTATATGGAGTAAGGGAATTTTATTTTTTGGATTTTAGGAGGGTATTAGTTAGTTTTAAAAAGTTTTGATTATTTTCAATCTTTATTTTATTTGCATTGGTTTTTTTAAGTTTAGTTTTTTGGGATTTTGTATGATTTAGAGATTTTTTGAACTTGTTTATTGCGCCGTGATTCGTATTTAGATCTATTAGATTATAGATGTATTGATTGAATTTTTTAACAATTTTGTTTATTGATTTTTCTGTTATGTCGTAAACTAAACTATTTTGAAATCTTATAGCAGGAAGACTGCTTAGTTTGTACCTTTTTAAAATATCTGGTTCATTTTCAATATTTGTTTGTAAGAAATCAATATCTTTACTTTTTAATAAGTCTATATACTTTTTTGAAGAATCATCTGATTTATCTAGATAAATTTGTATTAATGACATAATGTTCTCCTTAATATATCAAAAAATTTATTATATCTATAGTTTTTAAATAAATGATAAAAATTATTCTTAAATTTTCCAAAAATAGATATTGAAATTTAAGAGGTGGGTTCAGCATGGTTGTACTTATAATATTTTTAATTTTGATGTTAGTATTTTTTTGTTTGGTTTTGAAAATTAATATGATTAATTCTAATAAGTTTTGTGATTACGTTATAGTTCTTGGTGCTAGAATTTTGGATGAAAACACTCCATGTAAGACATTAGAATGCCGTCTTATGCTTGCTATTGAATATTTAAATAAATTTTCTGAATCAAAGGTTATAGTTACAGGTGGACAAGGTGTGGATGAAGTTGTATCTGAAGCGAGTGTAATGAAAAAATATTTGGTTGAGCATGGTATTAATTCAGATAGAATTTTAGTTGAAGATAAATCTACGAGTACTTTTGAAAATTTAAATAATTCAAAAAAATTTATAAAAGATACAGAAGAGATTATGATTATTTCGAGTAGATATCATTTATTTAGAGCTAAGATGCTCGCTTTTAGAGTTGGATTTAAAAAAGTTAATTTAATAGGAAGTAAAAATCGAAGTAGATTTTGGAAAGTAGATATTTTAAGGGAAATTTTTGCAATAGCAAAGTCTTTTTTTATAGATTGGTAGCTATTAAGTGAATATAAATTTTATTTAAACAAATAATAAGCCTATAAATTCGCACTGATTTGTAGGAGGATTAATATTGATTAATGTAAAGTTGTTTTATGATTTTATTTGCCCATTTAGTTATGTTTGTAAAGCAATGTTTGATAAATTAGAGAAAGAATATCCAATAAACGTTGAATATTATGCTAAAGAATTACATGTTGATATTTCAGAAAATGGTATTGAGACTTCTGAATTGTTAGGAGCATTGCCTAATTATTCTTCTATTTTGAAAATATTGGGCAATATAGGGATACAATACGGTATTAAAATTAATGATGTTAAAATTAAATACAATACTAAAACGGCATTAATACTTTCAAAGTTTGCGAAAAAATACAACAAAGAGTCTGAGTATATAAATATTATTTATAAAATGATGTTTGAAAGTCTTGATAATATAAGTGATCTTGATAAAATACAGCAAGTATTTGAAAACCTTGGCATACCAACAAATCTCACAGATGAAGAATTGAAAAAGTGTTATGTTGAATATTCAAATGATGCATCTCATGCTATAGATGTTGGTCTTACAGGAGTTCCTTTTGTTATAATTAATAATGATATAAAAATACATGGATTAAGAGAAGAGAAGATATATGTTCAAAAAATTATTAGCTGTTTAGATGAAGTGAATGAATTAAATGATTTATCAAGGAAACGTTTTGATCTTAATGCAGTAAGTGCAAAATAAAAGTGTCTGTAAAAAATTTTACAGACACTTTAACTTTTTGGTCTTGATTGAAGTTTTAATTTTAGTTCGCTTAACATGTTATCTTGAGGAGTTGTAGGTTTAAGTGTAGGTTTAGATGTTTCAGTTTTCTTAAGTCCACTATCTAGTTTATTTGAAAGTTGATTCTTTAAGCTCCCACCTGTGAATGAAGTACTAGTGTTAGTACTCATTGGTGGTAGAGGAGGAGCATCTGGAACAACTGATGGTGTTGTTGTAGTGTTTGTTAGTTGTGGTGATGAAGTTTGCTGAGATGTTCCTTGACCTTGAGTAGGTGGTGGTGGAGGAGTTTTAGGAAGTTTGCTAAGGTCTAGACTGCTACTCTTAAATTGTGACGAACTACCTAGAAGTCCACTAAGTTTGTTTTGTTTGCTAGAATCTAATTTATTGACAGATACGCTTTCAGATTTTTTAAATCCAACTTTATTATTATTGTTAATGCCTAAAAGACTATTTAAGTTACTAGCAAAATTTGTGTTAAGATCTAATTTTCCGACTGACTGGTTACGCTTTATTGTGCATGTTGTTTTAGTTTGGTTGTTAGTGTTATTAAATATTGATACTCTATTTGATATTAAATTTTTGTTAGCCATTTTAACACCGGATGGTTTAGGAGCTACCGTTGGTTTAGTAAGGGCTGTTTTATTAATCATTGATGCCATATTCTTGACAGAATTTGTAGCTGGTCTTAATATTGCGTTTGATTGTTGAGATTTGATTAGCGTTGTAACAGCTGGTATTCCTACGATTAATGCAGCTAATAATATTTTACTTCTGTTACTCTTCATTATCTTCACCCCTTTTTAACCACTATACTAATCTATTTCTTCGTATATAGGATCGTTAGCTAAGCTTGAAGATTTCACAGATGGTGGTTGAGGTGCTTTACCTTTATTTGGATTATAAGCAGGTCTTTTCTTTAATCCAGTGGAATTAGTATTAGTATTATTTCTTAGAGTGAGAACATTTTCATAAATGTGGTTATCAGTAGGTTTTTCATATGGAGATTCACCTACACTTGCATATGTTTGATCATTTCGTGGAGGTACTGTAGGGGGTTTATTTGAGGTATCAGTGTTTTTAACTATTGTAAGTTTGTTAGTTTTTATTATTTCTCCAAGTTTATCTAAGCTTTTAGCAAGTTGTGGATCTGTTTTGTGAATATTTTCAAGAGTCTTTTTAGGAGATGTTTGTATATGTTTTTTAACAGTACTTCCAACTTTTATTGGAGTAATTTTTGGAGTTTGAAGTTTAACAGTTGGGTTTGTTGTTCTAGTAGGTAATTTCAGCATATTTATTTTAAATGCATTGGCATCTTTTTGTGAGCTAAATAGAGTAATAATTGGAACAATTAGGGCACTCCCTGCCAATAAAGATTTTAACTTTTTATTCATAATTTAAAACCTCGCATATCCTTAAAAATTTAACGAATTTTAGATTTATGAATATTATCGTTTTGAATCTAAAAAAATTTACAAAAAAAGAAGTGACACCTTAAAGCGATATCACTTCTATTAAAATTAAAATTTAGTGTTTAGAGTTCTAGGTGCTGGTGTAGGTTTAGTATTTTCAGAATTTAATGAGGTAGTTCTTGGAGGAGGTGTTGGTTTTTCAGGTTTTTTCGCAACTGGTGGTGGTGTCTTTTTAGTTGTAGTAGTGTTAGAAGATGATAAGTCTGTAGTATTTTCAGGGTTATGAACCTGAGCTTTTACATTAATTTTGGAAGATGAACTAGGTAATTTAGTTACATCAGAATAAATTTCATTTTTAGCAGAATCATGTCCAGTATATCCTGAATTTTGATATAGTGGTTCTTGAGTATCAATTGTGTTTTTACTATTGTTTTTTGATACAGGATTTGAAGTAGCATATGGTGATTCGCTACTAGTACTACTAAAACTTGATAGACTACTTCTACCACTCGTGCTATTTGTAGGCTTTTTTACACTAGTATATATTACTGCTGTGTCATCTTTGGGGGTAGGAAGAATAGAATTTTTAGGAAGATTGCTAGTAGGTCCACCAGATATTTTAAGTGAGGCATATACTACTTCTTGTTGGCTTTCTCCTTTAGGTTTTGTAATTACAGCATTGCCTCTTCTTCCAGAACAGCTAGTCATGTCATTCCAAAGACCTCTTACAGCTCCTTCAAATCTACCAAAAGCACCTCTTACTCCACCTGAAATTCTATTTCCAACACCTCTAGCTCCAGAAAATAAAGATGATATACCTGCAGCTTTTGCAGCTTGAGCAGATGATGCTATGCAAGCTGTTGATAATATGATTGCAGAACAAATTATTTTTGTACGTTTCTTCATAATAATCAATCTCCTTAATTATTGAATTTTTAATTAATCAAACAAATTAGTGTTTAATATTTTAATATAAAGTTTACATAATTAATTTAATGTTAATATTAATATAAATCAAAATTCTATATTAATCAAGGCTTACTCACTTGATTTGTAGTTTTTTAAAATTATCGTAAGCACTGGAATAATATTTAACTTTATGGAAATTAATTAAAAAATTTTTTCCACTTCTTTGTAAAGTTTATATTATTTGGGACGATATATAGGTTTGTGGACAGAGTTTCCAAGATACTATACCTTCAGTTCATAAATAAATTTGAACAGTATTGATTTATGTGTTACTATCATAAAGAATTTAAATTTGAATGGGGTTATAGATCTAATGAAAAAAGTTGTTGTTTTAGATGCACATTCGGTTAATCCTGGAGAATTTGATTGGAATATATTCCTAGATTGTGTCGATGAAGTTGAAAGGTATGACAGAACAAGTGAAGATGAAATTTTTGAGAGAATCAAAGATGCAACTTATGTTTTTACTTGCAAAGTGCCTTTGAGAAGTGAGCTTCTTGAGAAGTGTAGCAATCTTAAATATATTGGATCGATGGCAACAGGAGTTAATCATATAGACGTTGAATTTTGTTCTAGAAATAATATAGTGGTTACAAACGTTCCAAATTATTCTACCAATGCAGTATCTGAGTTAGTATTTGCATATATGTTTGAATATTTCAGAAAAGTTTCTTTACACAATAGGCGAGTTCATAGCGGTGAATGGGTAAAGTCAAAAGATTTTTGCTTTTATGATAGAAGAGTATCTGAGATTGCTGGAAAGACACTTGGAATTTTTGGATATGGGAATATTGGAAGAAAAGTATCAGAGATAGCAATAGTATTTGGAATGAAGGTATTAGTCCATACAACTACAAAAAGAGAAGATACAGATAATATAAAATTTGTATCAAAAGAAGAGTTATTTAAGAATAGTGACATAATATCTTTACATTGCCCATTGACAAATGATACAAGACATATTATAAACAAAGAAACACTTTCAATAATGAAGGATGGAGTAATTATTATTAATACCGCAAGAGGACAGCTTATAAGCGAACAGGATCTAAAGGATTCTCTTCAGAGTGGTAAAGTAGGAATTGCTTTTCTAGATGTCGTTGAAGTTGAGCCAATGTTTGAAAGCAATGTATTGTTAGGAGTTCAGAATTGTGTGATTACACCACATTATGGATGGTGTCCATTTGAGGCAAGAGAGAGGTTGTTCAATCAATTGAAGATCAATTTACAAGAGTTTTTGAATGGAAATATAATAAATGGAGTTAGTTAGAAATTGTGAGGGATCACTTAAGTGGTCTCTCATTTTTTTTGAATAAATTTACAATAAAATTAAAAAAATATTGCAAAATATTACAAAATTTAATAAAATTGTAAAAAAGATGACAAAAAAGATTTAGCATCAATATTAAAAAATATTATGAACAATTTTTGAGAATAGTCAATTAAGCTTAAGAAAAATAAGGAGAAATTTAAAATGTTAAGAAAGAAGTTAGCTAAATTTTTATTAAGTATAGCGATAGTTGGAGTTAGTTCAGGATCAGTGTTAGGTTATCAGCAAGCTTTAGCAAGTCAAGTTACTCCAGAAATTCAAGTTTCTGCTACTATGGAAGGTGAATTTGAAATTGTTGAAGATAAATTAGCAATGATGCCTATAAAAACTGTTGCAGATGAATTAGGACAAGCTGTAGAAGATGAAAGACTTAAATCAAGCAGAACAACAGTTGATATAACTGATCAAACTGGTGGTACAGGAACTACTCAAACACCTATTGATCAATTAAAAGCAGCTTTACAAAATACGAATGTTACAACAATTAATATTGATATAACTATGGATATAAATTTAGATGCAGCTATAATTGCTGAGTTATCCAAAAGATTAGCAGCTGGCTCATTAACTATAAACTTTAAAAATGGTTCATTCTTAATGAAAACAGCTGGACTTAAGTTAGATGGAGCTAGTAAACTTACAATAACAAGAGATGCTGCCAATACTAAACCAGTTATACAATATGGTGATAATGTTACTATATCAGGTATTACATTTGTAGATTCGGCTACTACACTGAAAGATCCTTTTATTGCTAAGTTACAAAATACAGTTGGAAAGATTGTTGATGTACAAAATAATACTGTAACAGGTGTTTTAGTAGATAAAGAACCTACATCTAATACTGATGTTAAAGGAAATATATTTACTGCTGGATCTAAGTTGTATGCAGATCAAGTAGCTATAACTATGACTATAACTAGTGGTAGTATTGGATCTAAATATGTAGATGCTGTATTTGGAATTGATCAGGCTGGATTAACAACTGGTTTGGGTATCAAAGATATTAAATTGAGTATTAAAAATGGTAATACAGATGTAGAAACTGTTAATAATGATGCGCTACCTGAAGGTACTAACCAATTAACTTACACTTTTGAGACAGGGTTGAATCCAAATACACTATATACAGTGGCTGCAACTGCGGAAGTTACTTTGGATGGTAATACATATCAAGGTATAACTAGTACGAATACAACAGATTTCAAGACATTAGGTGAGTTGGCTTTAGAAATTTCAAATATAACATCTAATTCAGCTACTATAACATTAAAAGGATCATATGTAGTAAATACACCTGGTGGGTTAACTTTAGGATTAAGTAGTACAGCTACTGGAGCAGCTATTCCTAAACCTATAACACAAACTTCAAGTGAGTTTAAATTAACAGGTCTTTCTTCGAATACAGAATATACTTACTCAATATTTGATGGAAGAACCCTTATACTTACTGGAACATTTAGAACATTACCAGTATCGGGATCAGGATCAACAATAACTGGAGGAACTTCAAGTTCATCAAGTTCAACTAGCTATGAAATTAAAACAACAGACATAAATAAAGCAACTATAAAAGATGTTACAGCATCTATACCTGTTTCAACTACTAATTTAGCTAATAGTATGAGAGATGGTAAAAATTTCTCAACTAATGTTGAAGGTGTTACTGTAAAATATTCAAATGGTAATGTAGAATTAGTTGGATTAGTTCCTGAGAAACAATACAAAAACTTTATTATATCTTATACTGATAAAAATGGAACTAGTAGAAAAGTTACAGTTGCAACATTTACAACTAAAGTTTCTGAAACTAAATTAAGACAATTTATAGTTGATGTTTATAAATACTCTTTAAATAGACAAGCTGATGAAAGAGGATTCGCTTATTGGGAACTTCAATTATCAAGGAAGACTACATCTCCTGAGAAATTCGTTGGAAACTTATTATCAGAAAAAGAGTTTATAAACTTAAATACAACTACTACTGCAAAAATTGAAGCTCTATATCAAGTTATCGTTAATAGAAAATCTGATGCTACAGGATTAAAATATTGGACAGACAAGTTTGATGCTTTACAGAAGAACGGTTATTCTGATTCTTCAGCTTTAGGATATATAGTTAATGAAATGGTTAATGAATCAGAATTTCAGGCTAGAGTAAAAGCTTTAGGTCTTTAATTAAATTGAAAGCTTGCCTTTAATGGTAGGCTTTTAATTATTTGAAAAAATTATTTTAAAAAGGGTTGCAAGTGTGTTATATAATTGTTAGAATTTCATCAAAACAAACATTAAATGAATTGTATTCTAAGGAGAAAAATTATGTGTAAAAAATTATGTACATTGCTTTTATCACTTTCTTTTTTCGTATCTGGAGCGATAACAGCTTCCGCTATGGATACTCAAAGTGTAAAAGAAAGCAATATAACAAGTAGAGTATTTGGAACAATTGGTATTCTAGACCCAGATTATGAAGATTTAATCATAGGAGGTATAGAAGATTCTGTATCTGGAAGCGTGACTTCGTATGTTTCAGATATAACAGTTAACTCAGCTATTGTGGATATATATACAAATTCAACTGGTGTGTTTACGTTGAATTTATATAGAGATTATGATGATACTTTAGTTTATAAGCGTAATGAAACTTCAAGAGGTTCAAGAGAGTTTAGCTTAACAGGTCTTACTCAAGACACAGATTATTATTATGAAGTAGTTAATGCTTCTGGACAAGTTGTATCCACAGGAACATTTACAACGTTATTTTCATCAATATCATCAGGAGGATCAAGTTCAAATTCAAGCGTATATGCAGATGTTACAAATAGAACAGATAACTCAGCTATCGTGCGTATATATACAAATTCTTATGAAGATTTTACGCTAGATTTGTATAGAAATTATGATAATACTAGAGTTTATAGCTACCTTGAAACTTCAAGAGGTTCAAGAGAGTTTAGATTGACAAATCTTGCTCAAAATACAGATTATCATTATGAAATATTTAATGAACGAAACCAAGTTGTATATAGGGGGACGTTTAGGACGTTATCTTCATCAACATCGTCTGGAGGATCAAATTCAAGTATATATGCCGAAATTAAAAACAGAACAACTGATTCAGCTATTGTAGATGTGTATAATACAAACATCAATCATACCTTATCATTAGATTTATATAGAGATTCTAATAACAAAAATTTTGTTGCTAATTTCAGCGAAACTTCAAGAGGTTCAAGACAATTTAGGTTGACAAATCTTGTTCCAGGTACAGATTATTTCTATGAAATAATTAACCAATCAGATAATAGAAGGATAATATATAGAGGAACATTTAGAACATTAGCTTCATCATCAAATAACACAACGACAATTAGTTATGAAATAACTACAAATGACGTAAATAAAGCTGCTGTAAAAGATGTTACAGTATCTATTCCAGTTTCAAATACTAGTTTAGCTAACAGCATGAATGAAGGTAGAAATTTTTCAACTAACGTTGAAGGTGTTACTGTGACATATAAAAGTGGTAATGTAGAATTTGTAGGATTAGTTCCTGAAAAACAATATAAAGATTTAACTATATCTTATACTGATAAAAATGGAACTAGCAGAAAAGTCACAGTTGCAATATTTACAACTAAAGCTTCTGAAACTAAATTAAGACAATTTATGGTTGATGTTTATAAGTATTCTTTAAATAGACAAGCTGATGAAAAAGGATTTGCTTATTGGGAAACTCAATTATCAAGGAGAAGTACATTACCTGAGAAATTTGTTGCAAACTTGTTGTCTGAAAGAGAATTCTTAAACTTAAATACAACAACTAATGCAAAAATTGAAGCTTTATATAAAGTAATTGTTAATAGAAATTCTGACGCCGTAGGTTTAAAATATTGGACAGATAAATTAGATACTTTACAAAAGAACGGTTATTCTGATTCTTCAGCTTTAGGATCTATAGTTACTGAAATGGTTAATGAATCAGAATTCCAACGTAGAATTAGAGAATTAGGTATTTAATTTAATCGGAAGCTTGCCTTTAATAGGTAAGCTTTTTATATTTTTTAAAAAATTATTAAAAAAAATAGTTGCAAATTCATTACATAATTGTTAAAATATTATTAAGATAAAGATTTAAATGAATTGTACTCTAAGGAGAAAGTTTATGTGTAAAAAATTATCTATGTTACTTTCATCACTTCCTATCTTCGTGTGCGGAACGGTTGCAACTTCTGTAAATGCATCACAAACAATGCTTGTTCAAAATGTAAATATGGTAAGCCATAGAAATTCAATTTCATTTAGAGGAAACGTTGATCCAAAATTCAGTAATGGAGATTTACGTGTTGTGGCTTTGGATGAAAACAACAATAAAGTTTATGAGAGCGAGAAGTTAGTTTTAAATAGGAGAGGACAATTTAATACAGAAATTAAAAACTTAGAGCAATCAACTAATTATCGTGTTTATGTTTCATATTCATACGGTGAAGGTGATTCTAAGAATGTAATATTTTCTCCATCAATTAATGCGAGTACTCTTAGAATTAAAACGCAAGTTGAGTTCGAAGGTACCAATAATGTAAAAATTAAAATTGTAGAAAACAATTTACCAGATGAATATTATCCTCTTTATTTAGTTTTGAAACTTAATGGACAAGTATTTAAGAGTGCCGAATTACCTAAGAAAGACAATTTAATTTTAAATCTTACAGGATTAAGAGAAAATTTAAATTATACTTATGAGATCGTAACTAAAGGTGAAAATATTGAGAAAGTTGTAGATAATGGTATGTTTAAAACATTTCAATCTGATAAAAATGAAAATCAAGGATCAATGAATTCAGAAATTTTATATTATACATTGACAAATGATGATATAAATAAGTCTAATATTGAAGATACTAAAATTGATTTATTTTTAAATGATATTATTCAAAATTTTGCTATAGGAGTTAAAGAGTTCAAAAGCAATATAGAAGGATTGGATATAAAATTTGTGAATGGTAAATTAACTATTAATAATTTGATTCCGTCAAAACATTATTCTGACTTAAAAATATATTTTGATTCAAAACGTGGAAATAGAATTGTATTAAATATTGCACCATTTAAAACTCTTCAAGAAACAAGTGATATAAATGATTTTGTTAAGAGTGTTTATTTTAATGCTTTTAATAGAAATCCAGATGAAAAAGGATTTAGATTTTGGGTTGATAGTTTATCTAATGAACAAGTTAGTTTTGAAAACTTTGTGAGAAACTTGTTATCTGAAGAAGAATTTTTAACATTAAGACCAACAACTGAGTCGAAGATTGAGGGACTTTATAAGGTTATCGTTAATAGAGAATCCGATGATGAGGGGTTAAGATATTGGATTGGTAAATATGATATGCTTATATCTAAAGGATGTTCTAAGGAATTTGCTTTGGGTGTTGTTGTTGAAACTATGATTAATGAAAATGAATTTAGAAATATAGTAAATGGTTTAAAAAGATCATTAAAGAAAATTGCTTAATTAGGTATTTTTTTCAAATAAGTATTGATTTATTTGTAAATTTGTATTAGAAGATTAACGATAAATTAAGTATATATATATAAGGAGGTTATCAATGTTGAATGTTTTTAAGGGAAATTAGATATATATTTGTAGTTTTTTGTTTAATTTTCATATCCACTTTTGTTTTATTTGAAAAAAATGTTTTAGCAATTAATTCTTATAATGCAAAAACTGTAAGTTTCAGGAATTATGTTGAGAGTTGCATTGATTACTCCTTTACTTCTCATGAAATTAACTCATCAAAAATTACAGATTCATCTATAAGAATAACTTCAGAACATTTGAACAAAGAGTTTTTGAATGCGGCAGATTGCATAATTAATAATAAAAATTATAAAGTTGAATATGATAACGGGGATATAGTAGTATCTAATCTCATACCAGATTTTTTTTATGATTCAGTATTCATTGAAGCTTTTCGTGGGAAAGATAGATATGTGATTGAGATTAAAAATTTTAAGACAACTAAGTCTAATGATCCGTTGAAGCAATTTATATCAAAAAGATTGCAATATACTCTTAGATCATCAGTTAAATATATTGATTATCATATTTGGGAACATAAAATTTTGATGAGGGAAATTACTCCAGAAGAATTTATTTTAGACATACTTCAGGATCCATATGTTTTATATAATGTGAATTCAATAGATGAGACTATAGGTAGAATATTTTCAGCTGTATTTGCTCAATATATAACAGCGGAAGAATTGGAGCATTGGAAAAGTATACATTATCAATATAAAACTAATTATTATTTGAAAGATAATGATGCGTATATGCGTATTGTTAAAAATATGATGGATACAGAAGATTTTAGGACGATATTAAGTGATCTTAAAATGGATGAGAGAGAAATTCCAGAAGTTACAACTTATATGGAATTTTCTGATAATAAAATGGATTTTAGGTATGGGAACCAACATGAAGATTTTTATGTTATGGATTATTATGAACTTAATAGAAGTAAGGGTAGTACTGATTCTGTAGAATTATTTTTGAGTGATGAATTTAAAAATTATCCGAATTCCTATACTAAATTTTATATTTCTATTGATAATGCGGAAGTGGTCTATAAAAATGGAAAATTTTATATTGAAAATCTTGAACCATCAACAATTTATGAAGATGTAGTTATAAAATATACGCTCAATGGAAAAACGAAGACGATTTTTATAGATAAGATTAAGACTAGGAAGACTATATATTATTTGGGTTCTTATAATGTTGTGAATTTGAAATATATGATGCTTGATGACCTAAATTATTCTATGGATGAGTTTATTAAGATTTATTATAAAGAAAGATTTAATATAGATGTTTTGGAAGATGAGCTCGATGATCTTAAAATTTTATTTGTTTCTAATAAACATAAGTTTTCAAATTTTAAATCTTATATTGAAAGTCAAGGAGACAATGTTGAAACTACTTGGGTAATAAATAATATATATGATGTTATTTTTGACAGGTACCCAGATGATTCTGGAATTGAGTTTTGGTCTTCTGAATTTGATAATCTAAAAGGGATTTTAGGTGCTAAGGAGAGTATCAAAAAAATATTTATTGATATATCTAACAGTGATGAATTTTACAGTAGATTTAATGAGCAGGTAATGATTGAGCTTATAAAGGAAAATAATATAAATAAAAGGCCACTAGTTAACTAGTAGCCTTTTATATTTTTTTATTCAACTGTTACAGATTTTGCGAGATTACGAGGTTTGTCAACGTTGTTACCTCTGAGTGTAGAAATATAATAAGCAAGAAGTTGCATTGGAATTATAGATAATAGAGGAGTGAAGATATCTAATGTTTCAGGAATTAATATTATTTCGTCACAACAATCATTTAAAAATTTTGTAGTTTCTTTTGTAACGGTTAGTACTTTTGCACCACGTGCTTTTACTTCTTTTATATTAGCTATCATCTTTTCTATTAATTTTTCTTGAGTTGAGAGAGCAACAACAAAAGTTTTATCGTCAACAAGTGCAATCGTTCCATGTTTTAATTCTCCAGCACCTATTGCAAAAGAATTTATATATGAGATTTCTTTGAGTTTAAGGCTAGACTCAAATGAAATATCCATGTCTATATTACGTCCCATATAAAATATGTTTTCATTTTTGAATTGCTTTTGTGCAATATCTTTAATTTTTTGTTTGTCGTCTAATATCGTTTGAGCTTTTTCTGGAATTGTTTTAAGTTCTTTTAAAAGCTCTTCGACTTGTTTGTCATCTAAAATATTTAATAATTTTCCAAATTTTAAAGCAATAAGATTCAGAGCAAGTAATTGGCATGTGAAAATTTTTGTTGATGCAACTCCTATTTCAGGACCTCCAATTGTGTAGAATATATAATCTGATTCACGAGTTATTGAAGAGCCAACAATATTAACTATGCTTAATATTTTTGCACCTTTCTCCTTTGCAAGTCTTAAACTTTGAATAGTATCTAGGGTTTCACCAGACTGTGAAATACAAATGACTAAGGTTTTATCATCAATTATTGGATCGTTATATCTAAATTCTGATGCTATTTCGCAGTTAATATCTATATGTGCAAATTTTCTAAAAATATATTTTCCAATTAATCCTGCATTATAGGCTGTCCCACATCCTACAATGTAAAATTTATTGAAGGTTCTTAGTTCTTCTTCTGTTATATTTAGATCTTGGATATTTAATTTATTTCCATTTATATTGTTATTTAAAGTGTTTTTTAAAGCTCTTGGCTGTTCATGAATTTCTTTTAATGTGAAATGATCAAAATTTTCTTTCTCAGCCTCTTCAATTTGCCATGTAATTTCAATTTCTTTTCTTTCAATAGGATTTTCAAATTCATCGTATATCTTGATAGAGTCTTTTGTAATTTCAACAAATTCATTATTTTCGATTAATAATACTTTTCTTGTGTATTTTAAAATTGCTGGTATGTCTGATGCTATAAAGTTCTCATTTTCACCAATTCCAATTATAAGTGGACTATCCTTTCTTACGGCTATTATTTTGTCAGGATCATCTTTTGCGATTACACTTATAGCGTATGATCCAGTTAATTTTTGAACAACTTTATAGAGTGTACTCAATAAATTTCCATTCCATAGATGATCTATTAAGTGTGCTATAACTTCCGTATCAGTTTCTGATTTTAATTTGATATTAAGATTGTTTTGTAACAAGTGTTTAAGCTCAATGTAGTTTTCTATTATTCCATTGTGTACTATAGCAATTGTGTTTATTGAATTTGTATGTGGATGAGAATTTATATCTGAAGGCTCACCATGAGTTGCCCATCTTGTATGACCTATTCCAATATTGCTCGTTATTTTTAGATGAGATAATTTACTTTCTAAATTTGAAATGTTACCTTTTGATTTTTCTATAAATATGGATCCTTGAGATAATACAGCAATCCCTGATGAATCGTAACCCCTGTATTCAAGCTTTTTTAGTCCATGAATTAATATAGGTAAAGCATTCTTCGATCCTGCATATCCAACTATACCGCACATAAGAACCTCCATAAAATTATTATTAATTCAATTTTAACAAAAAATATTTTTAATAACAATCAACTATTAGTATTTGAAAATATAGTTTATTATAGAATAATTTTTAAAATAGGTAGTAAATGAGTGAAATTTTAAAATTGATTTTGGAAGAGAGATCTATTTATAGGAGGTCTAAGCTTTATAAGGCATTTGTGCATGATAAGTTTACGCTAAATGACAAAGTACCTATAATTTACCGCTCTAGAAATGTAGAAGGCGTTAAAAGTTTTTTGGGAGATCTAAATGTTGAACATCGTCCATTAAGAGGTGATTTTGGGATTATTCATTTAGATATTGGAAATTTGGACACGATAAATGATATTTCAAATGCTTTAGATAAGGAAATTTATTTTGATTTTTCATATCCGATTATACTAGATGATTCGAGTTCTAATTTTAATTCTTGTGTTTTTGATCTTAATAATTCTCAAAAGTTATATGGCTCGGGTGTTGTTATTGCATTTATAGATTCGGGAATTGATTATACGATCAATGCATTTAGAAATAGTGATGGAACAACAAGAATTAAATATATGTACAATCCTTCTACTGGAACTCTTTATAATTCTGAGCAAATAAATGAGGCATTAAGAAATGAGAATCCTTTTAGTGTTATTAATGAAGGTGACTATAAGGGTCATGGGACAGAGGTCGCTTCAATTGCTTGTGCAGGTGGGAATATAAATAGTAATTTGTATGGAGTAGCACCTCGTGCATCTATAATTAGTGTAAATAGTACAACAAATATTGATTCAACTATTGTACTTTTTCACACTATTATGATGGGACTTGATTTTTTAGCAGAAAAACAAGATGAGGAAGGATTTCCACTAGTAGTAAATTTGAGTTTTAGTACTAATTATGGAGCTCACACAGGCACAACTTTGCTTGCAGAATATGTAAGTAATTTTGCCGCTAGAGAAAATACTACTGTGGTGGTTTCGGCTGGAAATGAAGGAGGTGCAGCACATCACAAAAGTGGGAATATAGTTTCAGAAGGTGAGAATGTAGAAATTGAAATTTCAGGTAATCATGAAGTCATTATAGTCTCGCTTTATAAAGGAATATTGTCTGATGTAGTGATTACAATAAGTTCTCCATCTACGGGAGTAAGTCAGCTTATAAGATTAACTGAAGGTAATCAACGTGTGAGAGTTGGAGGAGATCTCGTTAATGTTTTATATACTGGTCCTACAAGGTATAATGTTTTTGGTGAATGTTTAATTACCATTGAATCATATAGAAATTCAACTATTGAGGAGGGGGTCTGGAGTATAAACATTAAGTTATGTAATGAGTTTGAGAGTACTTATAATATGTGGCTACCAACAAATGAGTCTGTAGGTAAGGGTACGAGATTTTTAAAACCTGATAATAATGATACTTTAGGTTCGCCTGCAACTGTATATAATGTAATTTCTGTTGGAAGTTATAATTATAGACGTGAAAGTGTTTCTATTTTTTCCGGTAGAGGTTCAATTAATAATAAGGATAATTTAAAGCCTGATATATTAGCTCCAGGAGAGGATGTTAGAGTAATAGGAATTGGAGGAAAGGAATATGTGGTTTCGGGTACAAGTTTTTCTGCTCCAATAGTTTCTGGGATATGTGCACTTTTGATGGAGTGGGGAATTATTAATAAAAATAAACCTAATTTATATGGAGAGGTTATAAAATATTTTTTAATTAGAGGAGCAAATAGAGTTAAAAATATATCTTATCCTAATAATTCTTATGGATATGGATTTGTATGTGGGTCTAAAGCTTTTATAGATGTTGAAGAAAGTATTAATAATATTTTGTATGATATAAGGATGACTCAAATTCAAGCGAATAGGGAAGAAGATAAAGAAATTATAAATCCTATACAGACTTATGACCCGTTAGATAATATAAATGTTTTAAAATATGACGATATGAATATTAATTTGTGCCCACTTAATAGTCTTAGTGATGATAGCAGGGTTGAATTTTTGATGACTGTTCAAAATAATATGAAGTTTATTGATGGAGATTATTGTATTTATCCTTTAAAAGAAGAGAGTGAAGAAGTCTATTTATCAATATTATCAGTTCCTATAGATAAATTAGATGTGTTATATGAAAGATATTTTCCGGATGGGTCAGTAGATATTCAAACTTCGTATTATTACACACTATGTAGTGAGAGTATATCTCCATTGTCAGATTCAGGTATTTATCAAACGCAAAGTAATGAATATTTAGATTTGACAGGAAGAAATGTTATAGTTGCTATAGTAGACACAGGAATTGATTATTTAAATGAGAATTTTATGGACGAGTTTAATCAAACTAGGATTTTAGAAATTTGGGATCAAACAATTGATGAAGATACACATCAACCTAATGTTCTTTTTGGTAAAATATATACAAAGGAAGATATAGATTCTGCAATTAGAGTTAAAAGAAATGGAGGAGATCCATATACAATTGTTCCATCTAGGGATACAAACGGACATGGAACATCTATGGCTGGTATTACGAGTTCTTCTGGAATTGGTTTGGTTAGGGGAGCAGCACCTGAAAGCAATATAGTAGTTGTGAAATTGAGAGAGTTGTCTAGTAATTTGAGAGAGGTATTAGATTTTCCAAAAGATATACCAATATATAATGAGGTTGTGTTGTACTTAGCACTTAGATATTTAAGATCGATTAGATTTAAATATAATAAGCCAGTTTCTGTTGTGTTGCCACTTCAGACTAATGCTGGATATCATTCTGGAGAGTCTTTTGTATCAAAACAAATTACAGAATATTCCCAAAATTCAGGATTTGTTATTTCGGTTCCATGTGGAGATCAAGCAAATAAACAAATTCATGTTGAAGGTCAAATTTATAAGGAAAATCAGGAAGGAGTTATAGAATTTTTTGCAGACAAGGGTCAAACACGTTTAGCAATTGATATATTTATAGAGAATTATTCAAAAGTATCGTTTTATGTAATTTCTCCTTCAGGTGAAAGAACGAGAGAGTTTGATGTTAAAGGGGTTATTTATAACAATTATAGTTTTAAATTTTTATTAGAGCAGACAGAGATGAAAATATTTTGTGAAATTAGGCAAACATCTGTTTCAATTATACAAGATATTGAGATTTTGTTTAATAATTTGAAATCTGGAATTTGGCAAATAATTATTATGTCTAAAGATAATTTTCCAGTAAAGTATGATGCTTATTTGCCTATTAAGGAACTTTTGAAGCCAGATACTAGATTTTTGAATTCAACCTCAATCAGTACAATTACTCAACCAAGTTCAGCACATCTTGCTATTGCCATGGCCTATTACAATCAAAATTTAACTTCGATTGTTACAAAGTCAGGACAAGGATTTACTTTGGATAATAGAGTTGTACCATTACTTGCAGCAGGTGGCATAGATATTTTGACTATAGGAAAAGGTGGAAGAGAAATTTTAATGAGTGGTAGTTCTGTCGCTGCGGCTGTTTCTGCTGGAGGAATTGCACTAATTTTGGAATGGGGAATTGTAAAAAAGAATAAGCCAAATTTGAATTCTACTATTATAATGTGGCTATTTGTGAGCTCAGCTATTACTCCAAAAGGGTATGAATATCCTAATAGATATTGGGGATATGGAATTTTAAATATAAGAAATGTGTTTGATATTTTAAGATAATATTTTAAGGCTTACTAAAAAATTTTTTTGGTAAGTCCTTTTTTGTATAAAAATTTTTCAGCTTGAAATAATGACAATAAATATGACTTCGGGGGTTATTTAATATGGATAATATTAAAGTTACAGATATAAATATAAAAATTAAAAGTAAGGAAGATATAATTAATTATCTGAAAAGTACAGATAGGATTGATTACAATGCACTCATAAATATTTTTAAGGCAAATGATAAAATTATTTTAAGCAGAAAAGAAATTATATATTTGTTAAAAATTATAAATGATAAAAGCAATAGAAGATGTCCTTATTGTAATAGTATTTCTATATCAAGGCATCAGAAATATACAAAATATAAAGATGGAGTTACGAAAGAAAGATTTAGATGTAAGGAGTGTAGAAAAACATTTTCTGATACGACTAATACAATATTTCATAATGCGAAGTTACCATTTGAAAAAATTCAGATGTGTGTAAAAGAGGTAACGAATGAGAATACTATAAGAACAGCAGCAAAGAATTTGGATATTTCAGTTCCTACTGCTTTTTATATGAAACATAAAATATTAAACAATAAGATAGCTGCTGATATTTGATATGATATAATTGATTTACCTTTATTTAAATTTGTTGGAGGTAAATTTGAAAAGTAAAATAGTCTATATATGTTCAAACTGTAAGTTTGAACAAGTCAAATGGTCTGGTAGATGTCCAAATTGTAATACTTGGAATTCCTTTGAAGAATCTGAGATATTAAAGAAGGGAAATGTTAAGGTTAATACATACATAAAGAGTGGAACTGTAACAAAAAAGGCTCAAAGACTTTCAGAAGTAAAAGTGTTTAATAGCGATAGGATAGTAACTGATATTAATGAGTTTAATAGGGTTGTTGGTGGTGGGATTGTACGAGATTCTATAAGTATACTTGCCGCAAAGCCAGGAGCTGGAAAATCAACATTATTACTTCAGGTTGCTTATGATATTTCAAAAAAAGGATTTAGGGTTTTATACGCATCTGGTGAAGAGAGTGAGAGTCAAATTAGAAAGAGAACAGATAGAATAATTTCTGAATTATCAGATGAAAGTATATGGATATATTCTGATATCTCGTTAAATAATGTAGTTAGCGTAATAAATGAGATTGATCCAGATTTTATAATAATTGATAGTATACAGACATTTATATTGGAAGAATATTTATCAAGACCAGGGTCGCCTACTCAAACTATGGAATGTGCAAATGAACTTTTGAGAATTGCAAAAAATGCAAATAGACCTAGAGCTGTTATGATAGTTGGACAAATGACAAAAGAGGATGAGTTAGCTGGTGTCAGAGCATTAGAGCATTTAGTTGATTGTGTGCTTATGATTGAAGGAGATAATCTTGAAGAATTAAGATCTCTTATTTGTACGAAAAATAGATTTGGCAGTACTGGAGAAGTTGGTTTTTTTTCCATGACAGAGCAAGGAATGGTTTCTATTGATAATCCATCACAGTTTTTTATGACACAGAGAGATGATAGTAATGAGGTTTTTGGAAGTTGTCTAAGTGTCGTGAAAGAAGGTAATAGATGTATTGTTGTTGAAATTGAAAGTCTTGTTTCAAATTCGATAACTCCATATCCTTCAAGAATTTCTGATTGTTTAAAAAGGGATCAATTAAATACTCTTATTTCAATTTTGGAAGAACGAGGTCGAATTAAATTATTTGATAAAAATATCGTAATTAAATCTACTGGCGGAATTAGACTTAGGGAGCAGTGTGTTAACTTGTCGGTTATTATTAGTATAGTTTCTTCTTTAAAAAATAAGGCAGTAAATAATGGATATGTATTTATTGGTGATGTTGGACTTACAGGAGAAATAAAGAGAGTGCCATCTATGGAACTTAGGCTTAAGGAAGTTGATAGATTAGGATTTAAAAGGGTTTATGTTCCTTATGGTGAAAATTATAAGGTAGGTAGTTTTAAAAATATAGAGATAAGAGCCTTTAAATATATACATGAGGTTATTTATGATTTATTTTAAAGCAAGGGATTTCATTTATATGTAATCCCTTGTTTTTTTTACCTCTAAAAATCTTAATAAATTATGTTTTAAATACAGAAAAATAACAAATAATACTTTATATATTATTGCTTATTGTGTTTTTAGGAAAGAGGGAATTTTTATATGTCTCTTAAATTTAAGATAATGATATTCTGTTTGATTATATCTATTTTTAGTATTTTAGTTTCTGTATTTGGACTTTCTATAATTAGGAATGATTTTTTAGAGCAAAAGATTGATGTTATAAGAGGAAAGTCGCAAATCACATCATTAGAAATTGAACATCGATTAAAGAATTATATTTTAGATTTTAAATTCCTTGGCTTATTGTTGAAAAGTGATGATTCTGAGTACATATTTGGGGATAATCAAGTAAATAAAGATAGAGTTTATTCTATTATTAAAGAGTATGAAAATCTAAATAGTGATTTTGTGAAAGATATTACATTTATCAGTCATGATGGTACGGTTGAATTATCTACAAGTAAAAGTATAGAAGGGGATATAGTAAGTGAGTTAGCTAATAATGCAAAATATGATAAATTTAACGATGATTATATGATTTATTTGGACTTCGATTCTGATGGAGGAGAAGCCAATATTGTTTTAGTGTTGAGAATTTTAAATTCTAGAGGATCTGTATTTAGCTATTTATGTGGTACTTTATCATCAAATTTAATTAAAGATATTGTTTCTGATATGAAATTAGATATAATGTACAATAATAATGTTGAAATTTATGCTCATGATAAGCGTGTAATTTATTCTGATTTTAAAAATATTGTTGGGCAATATCTTACTGATGAAAATATGCTCACAAATATATCAAAAGCTGATTCTGGAAATGTTTTGTATTCAGGGGATATAACAATTGCTAAAAAGAATTATAAGATGTTGACTTATTATATTTCAGATCTTAGATGGAAAATTTCTTATTTTCTACCGGTGTCATCTATGTTGGAATCATATACAAAGAGTCAAATTATGTCATTTATATTATTAGCAGGATTTGCAATTCTACTTTTTGGTATATCATTGATTACACTTAAGATTCTTATTTTATCAAAATTAGAGGATAATGATAAGATAATTGACAAGACAGCTAATTTTGAACTCATAGATAATTATAAGATTCAAAATAATTCTAAAGATGAGCTTACTAATACTTATAATGGTTTAATTAGGATGAGATTGAATATTGGTAAAGTGATAAAAATTATTAAGATTAAGATAGTTGATTTAAATTCTAAGTATAGTGAGATTGAATTATTGACAAAAGAGTTAAAAGATTCTACTACGATTACATCTTCTGAAACTGATAATTTGTATGCTGGTATGGAACAAACAAATGCGACTCTTCAAGAAATAACAGCATCATCAAAACTTATAAGTGATGAGATGTTTAATATAAAAATGAATGCTGAAAAAGGTTATGATAGCACCCAAGATATTTCTAAGCGAACTAACTTGATAAAGAGTAATATTACAGAGTCTAAAGATAAGGCTATACAGATTTACGAGAATGTTAAGAGTGATTTAGAGACAGCAATTTCTAAATCAAAGGAAGTTGATGAAATTAATACTCTTACAGAATCTATTTTGAGTATTGCAAGTCAAACAAATTTGCTTGCATTGAATGCAGCAATTGAAGCTGCAAGGGCTGGAGAAGCTGGAAAAGGGTTTGCTGTTGTTGCAGAGGAAATTAGAACTCTTGCAGAAGAAAGTTCAGTTACCGCAAATAATATTAAGAGCATAGCTCAAAATGTAAATACGTCTATTGAAAGTTTGATTATAAGTTCAAGACAGATTCTAGATTTTATAGATAATAAAATTATACTCGATTACGATAGTTTTATAGATAGTAGTGAGGAGTATAGGAGTGACACATTTAAAATTAATGATTTTATGAAAAATTTCTTAGATATATCTAAAAAGGTAAGCGATGCGGTTGAAACAATAGTTGGATCAATAACTGAAATTTCAACGACTGTTAATAGTGGAACAATTGGATTATCAAATATTTCTGATAAGAATTTTCAAATTGTTGAGAAGATAAATAGCTTGAAACAATTTATTAAAGATAATAAAATTACAACATCTCAGTTAAACAATATTGTAAATAAATTTAAAATTACGGAAGATATCCACTTACAAATAGTAGATAGGAATCAAGATTATTCTATGAATCAAGATAATTTTGGAGATAATAATGGAAATGATAACAAGAATGAAATTAATGATGTAAAGTAGAAGTTTTAGATTGAGGGGGAGAAGTATGGAAGCAACTAAGAGTAAAAATAATTATCAATATTCAAATTTGGATACGAATGATTTTGATTTAATAATGCATGAAACTGAGAAAATGTATTTTTTAAGTCCTAAGCCTGTAATGTTTGTAATACAAAATTATAATCTTTTTGAGAAACAAGTAAGTCAAGGTTATTATGATAAAGAATCGTATAAGATGCTCATGAGTGCCTATTTTATGAAAGAATATGAGTGGGAGATTGATATACAGAATATACAATATATACCAAGTGATGAAATGGCGTATACTTTGATATTTGAATCTTTAACTCAAGTGAATGATAATGTGGTTGTACTCTCACCCTTAGAAAAAATACTTAGATATAAGATTTTAGCATCAAGTAGGAATCTTATATCAATACCACTTATTTATGAAGGAGAAAAACCCGAGCTTGACTTTGAACTTTTAGAAAAATATTCTAAAGATGCTAAGGTTATGGTTATAAGCAATCCACATTATCCATCTGGAAGGTGTTTTGGTGAAGATGAATTAAAAAAACTTGGAGACATTGCACGAAAAAATAATTTATGGATTTTAAGTATTGAAGAGGGATATGAGTTAACAAGAGATGGAATTAAATATATTCCATTGTCAAAGGCACTTAATAATAGTAGTAACGTTATAACATATCTAAGTCCATGTAAGACATTAAATCTTATGGATAGTACCATGGGTAATTTAGTTATAAATAACAAAAAGTTTAGGGATTTTATGAAAATGCAATTGAGTGATAATAGTAGGTTTGCAATTAACGCAATAGATGTTGAAATATTTAATATTTTTTATAGTAGAATAGATATTTGGTTAAGAAAACTTAGAGAATATGTTAATAAAAATTTTGATTTATTTGATGGTTATCTTAAAGATATATTTGGAACAATGAAACTTGAGAGACCTGAGAGCGGAACATTGGCATTTATCGACTTATCAAAATATGGATATATGCCTGAAGAACTTGAGTATAGAATTTTACGAAATGGAAAACTTACACTTAAGTTTGGAGAAGAAATTGAAGGAAATCTTCAAGGTAAGATTGCAATTAATATGGCTTATCCAAGAGAGATGCTTAAGGAGTGTTTCACTAGAATAAGGAAAGCACTGAAATAAGATATCGCTCGTTATAAACAAACTAATTTCATTTAGTTTGTTTTTTGTATATAATACAAAAAGTATCTTAGACTCTAAGATACTTTCTATTTTTTAGATTATTTATCTTTGTTTATTTCTTTCAAATAGGTGTTGCCTTCTTTGAGCAAGCCTCTTCTTGTTAGCTCTAATAATTTTTCAATAGATTCTTTGTTTTCATTGCTACTTAACGCCATGAGATTTGCAGACATAATATCTGTTAGATTAACTCGCAGAAGTTTTTCTTCAGAATCTTTTATTGCTTTCTCTGACAAAAGGATATAGTCAAGAGCTTGATTCATTTTATTATATGCCTCATTAGCGTTGATTTCGTTTTTTATATTTATATTTCTAAGATTTAATTTGTTTGCGTCGAGTTTAGGAATAAGAATACAATTTTCTAGAGACTTTGAATCGAATACTTTAAATACAAGTTCGTTATTGCTATTATAAAATAAATTTTCTCTTATATCTATAGTTAATTTGTTCGATTCTTTGTTGAATTTTTGGCACAATTCTTCGAATTTAAAATTTAGTGATTCACGACCAAAAGAAGTATTATCTTCATTTTTACATTTATCAAAAATTTCTTTCATATCTAAAATAGTTTTCTTTACTTCACTCAAAGTGGATTTGGCTATTTGTACATAAGTTATACCTATTTGGTAATTGCGTGTTATATATTGGGATTCTGTAAGCTCATCCATAAGATAATTAATTTGAATATTGTCTGAATTTGAATTATTTTTTGATAAATTATTATTTACTTTTCCAATTTTAAAAACACTTAAGGCTTTTGTGATATTAGAATTTTTATTTATTCTCATAGTTAGATCCTCCTTGATCGAAAATATACGTCCTTGTAAACAAGCCTCAATATAATTAATCGTAGTGACGACTAGATATTTAATACATATTGTATAAAAAGAGATTAACTATTATAATAAAACATAGTTTTTACATATAATTTTCAAAAAAATTTTTAAAGGAGGAAATGTTGTTGATATATTTGCTTTATGTCATATTGGCAATAACTGTAATATTATTTTCGATAAAAGCTGCTGATTATGTTGATTTAATCGATAAAAAGACAAATGTATCTGGAGCTTTTATAGGAGGAGTTATGCTTGCGGCAGTAACATCTCTTCCAGAATTATTTACGAGTATTTCTGGGGCACTTATTTTAAATAATCCTGAGCTTGTTTTAGGAAATATTTTAGGAAGTAATATTTTTAATTTAGCTACATTGTCTGCTATTGTTATTTTATTTATTAAAGGGTTTGTACAAAGTCAAATAAGCAAGAGTCATACTAAAACGATTTTATTTGTTATAATAATAAACATAATTTTATTCATACCAGTTTATTTTTCAAAGGATTTTAACATTTTTAATGTGAGTATTGTTTCAATTTTGATTTTGGTATTATATTTTACTTCTCTTAAATTTATGGCGACAAATGACATAGATGCAGATGAGGAAGACAAAGGGGAATGTAAACTTACCCTTAAACAAATTTTTACGAGATTTATATTAGTTAGTATAGGATTAGTTATTGCGAGTGTTTTTATAACGTATGTAACTGATATAATTTCTGTAAAATTGAATCTAGCTGCAAGTTTAAGTGGAGCGTTATTTTTAGGAATAGCAACATCACTTCCAGAAGTTACGTCATGTGTTGCACTTGCGAAAAAAGCAAAATTTAATTTAGTAGTGGGAAATATTATTGGGAGTAATATTTTTAACTTATTTATAATTTCGATAATAGATCTTTTATATGTCAGTGCATCACTTTATATTACAAATCATTCTCAAACAAAAATATTATTATTATTTGGATTTATAGCAACAGTATTAATTGCAATCTTACTTATCATTAAAAATAGCAATAAAAAATTGAAGATTGTTTATTTAGTCTTAAGTTTGGCAATTATATTAATATATATTGCGTATTTAATATTATCTTTATAAGGATGTGTTAACTTGAGAGGAAAAAAAGTTTATAAAGTTTTGCTTCCGTTATTAATTTTAGTTAGTTTTTTATCCATAGGAAGTCAGGTTGCAAAATCTTATTATGATGCTAAAAAAATATATGATGAAGTAAAGCCATCACTTACAAATGAAGAAATGTTAAGTAGGAAAGAAAAGAATGAAGCGTTAATTTTGCTTTATCATAATGTAACAAATAGTAAGAAAGCTAGTCAGGAAGATGATTTATACGTACATATTGATGATTTTAGAAAACAATTAGATTATATAGTTGGAAATGGATACAATGTTATAACATTAGAAGAACTTTATAGATTACGTAAATCTTGTGAGGAGATTCCAGAGAAAACATTAGTTTTAACTTTTGATGATGGAGATAAAAGCTCATATGATACGGTGTTCCCTGAACTTCAAAAAAGGAATTTAAAGGCGAGCTTTTTTGTTACAACAAGGCAACTTGGAGAGAGAGGATATGTTACGAAGGATAATCTTGTAGAGATGCACGAAGCTGGTCAAGACATAGAAAGTCAAGGACATAACAACGAAGACTTTATTAATACATCGCTTGCTCAAGTACATAAGTCAATGTATATAAGTAAGAAGATATTGGAGGAAACATTAAATAAACCTGTTTTATTTTTAGTTTATCCAAATTCTTCATTTAACTCTGAGGTTATAAGAGTTGCTCAAGATGTAGGATATGAATGGGCTTTGTCGACTGAGCCAGGGGAATTTTTTGATCATTATATGACTATGGAGAGAGTTAGTATACCAGGTGGAAGTGATATTGACATTTTTAAACAAAAATTGGCTGAATATGGTTATTAATTAAAATGGCTATTCTTAGAGTAGTCATTTTTTTTATTTTAAAATATGAATATAAAAAAATAAATTGTTCATAATAGTTTTATCAGTAGTTAAGAAATTGCTGATTTATTAAATATTTTTATTTTTTAAAAGGTTCGAGTTATTTATTTTTATTAAGTGCTATTTTAAAAATTTAGGAGGTTTAAGAAGGTTATGAATAGAAAAAAAATTACACTTCTATTAACTGGATTAGCGATCGCCTCAAGTATATTTACAGGATGTGCATCATCAGGTAACAAAACTCAAGATAACAATAAAGTTTCTCAATATGATGAGAATGGATTGCAGAGAGCAACAGAGAGAATTGTAACAGAGTTTAAAGAAGAAGCGCAATATCCATACAATTCTAATAATCAATATCAATCTGGAGGATATCCAGATGTTGCTTATGCTGATGATATAACGGGAATGGATACAGTTAATGAGTTTGATAATGGAACTGATAATGGATTTAATAACTCAGTAGATGAGAATTTAAATAGATATTCTAGAGATATAACATCTGATGAGTCAATAAATGAAAATGGAACGGGAAATAATTTGATTTCATCAGAGGATGTGTCAGGAAAAGATAATATAAATGAATTCCAAAACAATGCGTCTATCATGGAGCCATTGAATGGTTTTGGAAGATTACCAGATAGAACAAATGGAAGTGATTTATCAGATGGGTCAACAAATTCAAGTAGACAAGATGTGTCTGGGATAAATGGAGTTGATAGCAATCTAAATACAACTGAAAATCCAAATATATCTAATAATTCTGACACAACTAAAAATGAT
Source organism: Candidatus Arthromitus sp. SFB-mouse-Japan (assembly GCF_000270205.1). NCBI lineage: Bacteria > Bacillati > Bacillota > Clostridia > Eubacteriales > Clostridiaceae > Candidatus Neoarthromitus > Candidatus Arthromitus sp. SFB-mouse. Next base: position 1,095,742 of record NC_015913.1, on the reverse strand, counting down.
ATGGATGTAAATAATAATACTCAGAATGGAATGACTCCAAATACAAATATGAGTTCAGATATTAATGGACAAGTCATGGATACTCCACAAACAATACAAGAGGGTAGAAATACTCAAAGTACTGTAGCTGGTAATATAGTACCTGTAAGAAGTATTGGTGGTGTAGAATTAACCGGTGCTCAAGGAAGTAAAAAACCACAAGGAACTATTAGATTTAGTTTCAAGTTAACAGGAGATGTACTTTCTACACAAGTTACCAATGGCAGTACTCAAAGTACTTTAGCTGATTTAATACAAAAGGCTTATGAAGAAACTTTACAAGATGCGAATACAAACTTTGAAGGAGCTGCACAAAATACTACAGCAAGAGAAGCTTTACAAAAAGGATTAGCTGAGATATTTAATCCAACAGATACTGGTAATAATTTTACATTTCAGGACAGTAAGGGTCAAATAATTAACATACCATATACAGCTGCTAATATTTGTCCTGATAAGAATAAAAATTCACAGTATGTAAGAAGAATAATTGACATTGATGGTATGTACAGAGATGGTGGAAAAAGATCAGTAAGAGCTACTTCACAAGATATTCCAATTACACTTATTATGAGATTTCAAAGTGCAGATGGACAAGGTAATGATGAGTTAGCTACAAATACAAGTTATACATTTGTAGGTTTAACTGGTAGCACAGTTAAGAATAATGAGTTACCAATAAAAGATGATAAAGTTCTTACAGGATTAAGAATTCCTCAAGCAACAACAGCTAAAGCTCCTTCTACTATACAAATAATGAAAGACAGTTCAACTAGTGCTATATATGAAAATCTTAGTAATGGTTCAGCAGGAACTGTAACTACTGGAACGGTATATGTAACAAAACTTAATAAGAAAAATTATCTAAACGTAGAAGATTTCGATTTAAATAGTCCTGATAAAGTAGAGGCTAGGGGTACAACTATAAGATTTAAAGGGATTAAGTTTGTTGATTCTGATGATAGTATAGTTAAGATTGAAATGAAAGATTCAGAGGGCAAAACTTATCCTGGAACATTAATTCAAGTAGATCCTGATAACAAAAAAGCTGGTAAATATTTGCAAATTAGTGGATTAAGAACTGATAGTAGTTACATCTTTACAGAAATTGATATAACTACAAATACTGAAGGTAAGGATCAATTAAACGTACTTCAATTGATGAAAAAAGATACTGCGGGGGCTACAGTTAATACTACAGCAATTAAAACAACTAACTTTAGTGAGCCAAAGTTAGAGTTAGGAGCAGATGGACCAAAACAAACTGTTACACTTCCTGGTGGATTAAAGGTACAAGCTGTTAAGAATGATGCAACTTCTCTTAGATATGTTTTAAAAGTTGATAATTCCGAAGATAATATTGGGGAGTTAAGAGTAACGAGTTTAAGACCTGGAGAAGAGTCTAAGATTCAAAAGATTGTAGATAAGAAAAGTAAAACTAATTATTATGTAGTAACTTTAAGTAGTCTATCTCCAGGAACAGATTATAATTTTGTTAATTTAGAATTAGATTATAAAGATTATGATGGAAAAGATGGGGTTCTTAGAACAACATTAGCTCAAATTAATACTAAGAGAGATGATAAAACAGTTGATAACGTAACAGAGAATACTCCTATTACAGGACAAGGCACTTTTACAGTAGATATTGAAACAAATCATAAAGCTGATTATGCAAGGAGTACGCGAGTTCCATTATTCATTGATGATATGAATGGAAGATTTGTTAGGATGAATTACATTCCATTAGAATCAAATTTAGATGTTAAAGTTGAGTATGATGGTTCTTATGTAAATGTAACAGGTTTAACTCCAAATTCAAGCACTACTATTACTTTAGAATTTGTTTATAAAACTGATGCTGGTATAGAGAAAAGTATGAGAAAGTATGTAACTATAAAGACACCAGTTACAGGAGATTTAGATATTAAATCAGATACAGTGATTATTAAGGAAAATGAGGCTATAGTTAAACTTGAGTATTATTCAACACCAAAATCTCCTATTAAATCTATATCAATTGAGGATTCAACAGGTAAAAAATATACTTCTAATTGGGATTCATCAACAAATTCAATTTTTATACAAGGATTGGATGCAAATACGGAGTTTAAAGGATTGATTGCTAAGTTTACTTTAGAAAATACAGAAGTTATAGAGTATCCATTAACTTCATTTAAAACTGGTACAGTTACTCCAAAACCAACAGGTGATGTTGCGAACTTTGTATCAAGAGTCTATACAATAGCACTTGGACGTCAGCCAGAGGCTGAAGGATGGAATTTCTGGGTTAATAAATTAACGTCTAAAGAGCTTTCAGCTACAGAGTTTATAGCTGAAAATTTAATGACTCAACCAGAGTTTATTGAAAGAGAGTTAAATAAACAACAATTCGTTACAACTATGTACTCATTGATAGTTAATAGAACTCCAGATGAAGATGGACAAAGTTATTGGGAGAAAAAATATAACGAATACAGAGAACAAACAAGTTCAGTTGCAACCTTGAGAATTAAAATAGCAAGAGAAATGATGAATGAGAAGGAGTTCAAGGAGTTAGTAACTTCATTAGGATTAAAATATTAATTTAGATAAAATTACGAAGGTTATTTTATAAATTAGGAGGTTTTAAGAAGGTTATGAATAGAAAAAAAATTACACTTCTATTAACTGGATTAGTTGTTGCCTCAAGTATGTTAACAGGATGCACATCAAATAATAAGAGTGCAGATAATGGTGCAAATGTAGCACAAGGAGAGGATGCATTTAGAAGAGCAACAGATAGAACTGTTACAGAATATACAGGAGATGGATATGGAGTAAATAACCCATATACAGATAATACAGCGCCAGATTATAATCCTGGAAATTATCCAAATGTTACCTATGGTGATGAAATTACAGATGGAGCATTAATGGATGATCAAAATATTTTTAGTGGTGACACAAATGTATATGACAATGGAATTCAAAATGGTGAAACAACAAATGATATAAAAATGGGTGCAAGGTCAAATGATACAAATTTATTTGATCAAATGGGAACAGATTATGAAATGACACCATATGAAATGTCTCCATCTGATGAAATAATATCAAATGATAATATTAATTCATTTAGTAACGGTAATACTATGACAGGATTTGGGGGAGCTGTTGTAGAAGATGATATTTCTTCATTGACTGATACAAATGATTTAACAGGTTCAAATTCTTCACAAGGTACAGATATAGTAGATAATTCAGGCATTTCACAAGGTACAGGTGTAGTAGATAATTCAGGACAAGGGAATATTATATCTCCAAATAATGGAGTTAGCGAAGGAACAACACCATCAACTAGTGGAGTAACTATTAATAATAATGCTCAAAATGATCCAAATCTTCCACAGTCTAATTCACAATCTGCTATTTCTCCACAAGCTAGCACAGAAAGAACAACGATAGGAGAATTCGTACCATTAAAGAGTGTTGGATCAAGCGAAGTAATAGGTACAGGTGATGATGGTAATATTCAAGGTGTTATTTATTTGAGCTTTAAGTTATCAGGAGAAGTATTAAATAAAGAAAATCTAAGTGGATTAATTTCAGGTGCCTTTGATGAAGCAATTAAAGATTCTAACAGTGGATGGTCAGGAGAAGGTACAACAACAGCTAGAGAAGCTTTGCAAGCTGCTCTTAAAAAAGTGATTTGTGATAATAATACAGGAAAAACGTTAATGTTTAGAGATCCAAAAGGTACCCTTGTAAATGTTCCAATTAGCGATATATTCCCAGATAAAACTAGTAACAAGGATTATGTAAGAGGTATTATAGATTTAAACAGTATGAGGACTACAGGAAGAACTATGAGAACTGCAAGATCTACGGATTCTAAAGATGTTGTATTAAGAATGATGATAAGAAATAGTTCTGCATCAAATAATGATAACTCAATATTAAAAACCAACACTGACTATACATTTGTTGGTATAGGTGGAACTAACAGTGATGGAAATAATATTAAGGTAGATGCAAATGATAATCAATTCATATCAGGCTTTACAGTACCAGAATGTAGAACGGGTAAATCACCTTCAATTTTAACAGCTCAGAAGGAAGATAAAACTACAAGTGTTATATATCAGACTTCATCAGGTACTGATAAGGGTACTTTAAAAGATAAATATATAACAACGATGATTAAACCAGGAATTTATTTAAACATGACAGATTATCACGAAAATGTTAAAGAAGGAATAGTAGCTAGTGGAACATCAATTAAATATAAAAATATAGTTTTAAACGATCCAGATAGTACTATTGTGAAAATTGAAATGCAGGATGCTAGAGGTACAAAATATACGTGTAGTCTAGTTCCAGTTGATCTTTCAAATAAAGATAATGGATATTATGTTCAAGTAAATAACCTTGAGAGGGATATGTCATACACGTTTACAAAATTGCTTGTAACTTCAAACACTGGGGTAAAAGATAAAACGGTTACAATCGATTTAGCTAACGTGGATGCTAGTAATAATGTTACAGCTAACCAATTATCTGTTAGAACAACTCAAGTTTCTGAGCCAAAAATAGAATTAGGTTCTGCAAAGGTAACTGAAGATGTTACTTTACCTAATGGATTAAAAGTAAAACCAGTTAAGAATGATTCTACAGCACTTAGATATATAGTTAAAGTTGATAATAATGAAGGAAATATTGGAGATTTACAAGTACTTTCTTTAACTTCAAATGAGAAAGCAGATGTTAAAAAGATTGAAGATAGTAAGACAAAAACTAACTATTATATAGTAACTTTAACAGGTCTTACACCTAATACTGATTATAGTCATGTGATTTTTGAGCTTGGTTATAAGGATGCAAGTGGTAATGATAAAACTACAAGACAATCTATAGGAAATATTTATAAGACTGATGATAAAAATCCAACAATGGATAATAGAACAGAGAAGGAAGCTTTAACAGGATTAAATGATGTTAACGTAATAATGAATGATGAGTTTAAGAGTGAATATGCAAGAAAAGCAAGAGTTCCAGTTTTTGTTGATGATATTTATGGAAGAGTATCTGGTATGACTTTTAAACCTGTAACAAATAATTCAGATGTTAAAGTTGAGTATAAGGATTCTTATTTAGATGTTACAGGATTAAAACCTAATGCAACTACAACAATAACTTTAGAATTTAATTACAAAGATGCAAGTGGTAATGATAAAGTATTAACAAAATATTTAAAAGTTATGACTCCAGCTGTGCCAGAAGTAGATATTAAGAGCGATACAGCAACTGTTAAAGGAAATGAAGTGACTATAAAACTTGAGTATTATGAAAATCCAAAATCACCTATTAAGGCAATAGAAATTAAAGATAAAAACTCTAAGGTAATAAGAAGTTCTTGGGATAAAACAACTAATACTATAACATTGTATAATCTTGAATCAAACAAAGAGTATAGTGAGCTTGTAGTAACATTTACTCTCGAAAATAAATTGACAAGTAAATATGAGTTGACTCCATTTACAACTAGCGAAGAAATTATTAAACCAACTGGAGCAGTTGCAGATTTTGTTGCAAGAGTTTATACAATAGCTCTTGGACGTGAGCCAGAAGTTGAAGGATGGAATTTTTGGATTGGAAAATTAACATCAAAAGAGATTTCAGCTACAGAATTTATTGCAGAAAACTTAATGACTCAACCAGAATTTGTGGATAGGGAGTTAAGTAAATCGAGGTTTGTTACGACAATGTATTCATTAATAGTTAATAGGGAGCCAGATAGTGATGGCCAAAACTATTGGGAAAGAAAATATGATGAATACAAGGATCAAGTTAAGTCTATAGCTGAGTTAAGAATTAAAATTGCAAAAGAAATGATGGATCAACCAGAGTTTAAAGAGTTAGTGACTAAACTTCAATTGATATATTAATCATTTCAAAAAAGAAAGATGGCTTATCTAGCCATCTTTTTTTTTAAAAACAGGGAGGGTTTGAAATGAATAAGAGAAAAGTTAGTTTTATGTTAATTACGATGTTTGTTACATCAAGTATTTTTTCAGGATGCTTTGTGCCTTATAGTACACAATATAATAGGGAAGTTGCAACAGCTTTGAATTACGCAAGAGCTGAGGTAAGTCAAGATAGTGATTCATTGTACGCATATTTAAATACTACGATTACTCGAGAATCTAGTGAAGAAAGTGAGAATCCTGACGATACAGAACAAGTAGAGGGAACTATACCACCAAGTGATGATAGTTCAGGAGATGGTTCTGAAGGTGGTGAAGGTGAAGATTCAGAGGGACCATCAGTGGATGAAGGGGGTTCAAGTAAACCTCCATCAAACGATGAAGTTGCAATACCGCCAACAATTGAAGGAGATACAACACCACCAACTGGTAGTGATGGAGATACTTCTCAAACACCACCAGAAAGTGGAGGAGATCAACAACCTTCAGAGCCAACAGTAACAAATCAAAGTCAAGTTCAGATTGTAAAAAGTACAGGAAGTTCTGAGCTAGTTGGAGCGGGAGAATCATATACACCTTATGGAACAATAGAGTTGAGTTTGAAATTATCAGGAAAAATATTAGAGTCAAAGATTGATATACCAGTAACTCCAGAACAACCAGATGATGGAACTGGTGGAGGTGATATAGATAATGGAGAAGATGAGAACAAGCCTTCAGAGGGAGGTACTGATGATGGTTCAGGAGATTCATCAGGAGAAGATAGTGATAAACCGAGTAATGGAGATGGAGAACAAAAACCACCAACAGAAGATGGTGGTAATAAACCAGATGAGGGAGAAGGAATTCCAGATAATGGTGTAAATGGGACTCCAGATGTTGGTGAAGAAGAAAAACCAGAAGTTGATGGAGGAAGTACAGATCAACCCAGTGATGATGAAGTTAATATGGAAGGATCATCAAGCTTACCACCATCACAAGAATCACCGAGTGAATCAACAAAACCTCCAACAGACTCTGAGGATAGTGACATTACAGATGATGTAGAAGATACTGAAGAAGAGCCTTTAACTTATGGAGTTAAAAATTTTGAAACTGGAACTCTTGGAGATTTAATTAAGAGAGCATATCAAGAGGCAAAAGGTGACCGTAGTTCTGAAACTGTAACAGAGAGAAAGAAACTTCGTGATGCCCTTTCTAAGATATTAGATGATATGAATGCACAATTATCATTTGAAAGTACACATGGTGTGAAGAAGATTAAAATGAGTTCAGATTTTGTACCTAATACTGATGATTATATAAAAAGCATCATTGATCTAGGTAATACGAAATTAGATAATGGAATTGATCCAAGTAATATTGCTTTGAGAATTGTAGTTAGAAATGAAAATGTTGGTGATAAACTTCTAACTAATACAGTTTATAGTCTTGGTGCTCTAGAGGAGTCACAAACAAATCGAGATATAACTGTCGGCGATGATGTTAAGTTGACTTTAACTGGATTAAGTAATTGTAAAACAGGTAAAGCACCAGCATTGTTTATATCTAAAAATGCAGCGAAACCTAATTTATATGAAACAAATTCTCAAAACTTACAAGGTACATCAAAAAATGATATGTATGTTACACAATTTAAAAATGGTGTTTATTTGGATATGGGATCATATGGGACAAGTGAATCAGATATTTCTATCGCAGAAAATTCTATTAAATTTAAAAATATAACTTTCCGTGATCCTGATAGGAGTATATCAAGGGTTGAAATTCAGGATGATCGAGGTTATAGATATAGTTGTAGTTTAATTTCAGAATATACAGATACTTTTTCGATTGAAGTTAATGGTCTTGAAAGCGATACGTCTTATATTTTTACAAAATTATTTATTACATCAAATACGGATGGAAGAATGACAAGCCAAGAATTGGATTTGGGTTGTTATGATAATGGAAGTGTGAAACAGAATTATATACCTATAAGGACTATTAAGCAACCTGAACCAAAAATTCAATTGGCAGCTACAAATTCTTCGACAGTTAAACTTCCAAATGGTATTGAAATGAATACCGTTAAAAATTCTGATACAGCTCTAAGATATGTTTTTAAAGTTGATAATAAGCAAGGAAATATTTTAGATCTTAAAGTTATAAGTCTTACGGGTTCGGAATCATATCAAGTTGAGAAGATAGTAGATAGGGTTCAGAAACAAAACTACTATATAGTAACTTTAAACAATTTAGAGAAGAATAAAGATTATGGATTTGTAATTTTGGAATTAAATTATTTAGATGATAGTGGTAACGTTCAAACTTCTAGGAAGAGTTTATCTACATTAAATTCGACAAAAGGTGAAAATACAAAATATGACAACATGACTGAGGCCGAGTCTTTACCGATTGAAGAGGCCGTGCAGATTTCATTGAGTGATAGTTTTACATCATCATATGCAAGAGTGGCAAGAGTTCCGATTTTAATTGATGACCTAGAAAATAGAGTAACTTCAATTGATGTTGAAAATCCTGTAGATAATCCAAATGCTAGAGTAAGTTATGATAACTTTATATTGGAATTTAGCGATTTGAAACCAGAAACGAGTGGGATGTTTACTATAATATTTAATTGCGAAGATAATGGTGTTTCTAGAGAAACAAAACAGATAAAAAAATATGTTCAGTTGAGTACTACAGAAACACCAGATTATGATATTAAGTCCACGGATATTGAGGTTGTAGACCTAACTAAAGTAAATATTAAATTAAACATTTATAACAATCCAAAATCGGAGGTGAAGTCAGTTACAGTTCTTGATGATTTAAACAATGCTCTTAAGGCAACATGGGATAAAGATATAAGCACTATAAAATTAGAAGGACTTAAACCAGACTACACCTACACAAATGTTATTATAAGATTAATTTTAGAAAATGGCAAGAGTGTTGAATATCCACTTGGAACTTTTAAGACAGTTATTGATGAGAATAGACCAAAAGGTGATGTGGCTGAATTTGTGAGGAGAGTTTATAAGATTGCACTTGGACGTGAACCAGAAAATGAAGGATGGAATTTTTGGATAGAGAAATTACAAAGTAAAGAACTTAGTGCTACAGAATTTATAGCTGAGAATTTAATGACTCAACCAGAATTTGTTGATAGAGAGCTAACTAAATCTAAGTTTGTTTCAACGATGTATACTTTAATAGTAGATAGGGAGTCAGAAGAGGAAGGTCAAAAATACTGGGAAAGTAAATATGTCGAATACAGGGACCAGGTTTCAACTATTGAGCAACTTAGAATTAAGATTGCAAGAGAAATGATGGATCAACCAGAATTTAAAGAGTTAGTAACTAGAATAGGACTTAGGTATTAAAATTTTTGGAATAAATTGTTATAACAGATAATATTATATTAAAGTAGATGAACTTGAATTCACCAATTATCCAGAAAAGCCCCTTATACCGAGTTCATCTACTATTTTGAAATAATAATAGCTGTGGAGAATGTGTAGACATGGGAGTAAGCAATCTATTTAACACTCAAGTAATAACATCTACAACGCTAGCTACTAGCCTTGTAATAACTTTTTATACTGATAATCTTGATGGAACTGTGAGAAAATTTACAAGAACAATTGCAGACATAAAGTCAGGATTGACAAATGATATTTTGAGTGCAGCAGCGAGAGCTGTAGCAGAACTAGTTGATCACACAAGATATGATGTTAAGCTTGTTACTACTAACTTAATAGAAGATGGTGTAACAGATTAATATAGGTAGATTATTTAATAGCAGTTATTTTGTATAAAGAGAACTCATTATTATGAGTTCTTTATTTTTTTAATTTATTTTTATGAAATAAAGTTCATTAAATTTGTCATAAAACATTAAAATGGTAACTAATAATGATATTGAATCAATTAATTTTAAAGGAATCAAAAAATTCATGAAAGACCAAAATGATAATAACTCATTAAATTTCAATGAAATTTATAATAAAATTATGGAGCAAGCTAATAGTGGGATTAGTAAAAATACAGCTGAAAGCGTAGATGAGGTAGAAAAATTAGAACATATGGAGACGGTCGTGAGTGAAAATGAACAACCATTACAAGATTTTCAGGAATCCACTAAAGAAGAGGAAACAATATTAGTGGAGGAAGGAGATGTTGTTCAAATGGAATTTGAAAAGAAAGAAGATTCTGAACAAATTATTGAAAATGACGAAACAAACAGTCAAGAAAATGCACTACAAAGTGAAAATAACAGTGAGGACAATACAAACGATTCACAAGATCAAACGGATGCTCAAGAGAATGGAGTTACCGTGTCCGGATCAGGAGAATATAATCAAGGAAACACGGAAGTAGAACAGATGGATGGAGTCCAAGATAGTATCATTCCAGATTTAAGTATTGATCAAGTAGTTTCGAATGATAGTTCAGAAATTATAAGTGATTTACAAGATGAATCCAAAATTAATCAAGAAATAATAGATAATTTAGATAATATGTCTGTTTATGGTGCGACAAGAGCAGTAGAAGATACAAGAATTCCAAGTAATGTAACTAAGCCAACAGGAACGATTTCGCAGTTTAAGAGTACAATTGGAGGAGTAGATTTAATAATATCTACTGCAGAGACTACAGTTGAGAGTGGAATGTATACTTTCCAAGGTAAGGCTAAGTCAAATTTCGTATTGACTGGAAAAATTTTGGATGTTATTGCAACAGTATCATTAGTTTCATCTTTTAATTTAAACGATGTTGTATTTATGGATTCTAGTATTTCTAGTATTTCTAGTACACCGACAACTGTAACAGCTAGTTTAAGAGACTTTATGATCAAAGCTGCAAATGAGATGATTGATGATATTAATGGAGTTAGAACTCCAGCTGGGATGACATCGCCTAGTGCTCCTGCAGGAATACCTAATATAACAAACAGAGCTCATTTGGCATTAGCTTTAAGAAAAGTATTTCAGTCTAATGATGTTGATTATGATCGTGATACGTTACCATTAATATTTGGTTTTAAAGATATTGATGATATTTCTCCTAAACAAGTTTCAGTAATTTATGATGGAGAAACTATATTTCCAACAAGCATGGATTATTTAAGAAGTATCATAGCAGAAGATTCATTAATCAATAATTCTGTGACTAGTAATGTTAAAGCATCTAATTTGAATTTGAATGCTGATGGAATGGCTATAAAATTTGATATAAAGAATGGATCTGATTTTCAACCATACGAATTTTTGAAGACTAACACAAATTACCAGTTTATTGCGTTAAACAAGAATATTACTTTTTATCCTGATCTTAATAATCTATCAGTTGTTAACTATCTTGAAGGATTCGGCATGACAAACTTCAAGACTGGTAAACAATTACCACTTTTTGAAACTTATTTAGTATCATCATCAAATTCATCACTTGAAGTTTCAAATATGATATATACATTACCTAATAGTAATGTAGGTTCAAAAATGAATATTGATTTTAATTCTATAGATGATACAACTTATTTGGATTATGAACAAATGATATCAACTACAGCTTCAAATATAGCCTTGAGAACTAATGGTAATAGCATAAGATTTAATACTTTCAAGATATTTGATAAAGATAGTACAATAACAAAGATGGAAGTAGAAGATGATAGACTTAACAAATATTCAGCATCTGTTTCTTTAATTAATACAGATAAACCAGAAAAAGGTGGATATCTTAATATAACAGGATTACAGAGATCGACTCCATATACATTTAGAAAGTTATATGTAACAGCGAAGCCAGAAGACAAAGATATAACAAAAACTTTTTACTTTTCACAAATAATGACATCTGCTACTACTAGTGGTAGTTCAACTGTAACAACTGTAACAACTGTAAGCACGCATAATTTATCAATTAGAACTTCAAACTTTACAGAGCCTAAGCTCTATATAGAACTTGATCCAGAAAAAAAATATGTTGATATAAAACAAGGAATTTTTTCGTCAGCAGCTTCTTCCACTGATACAGTTGAAGTATTTTTTCCAAAATTAAATGTTGAACTTCCAAATAAAACAATAATACCTGCTGTTAAGAATGATAAAACATCTCTAAGATATGTAATAGAAGTTGATAATAGTGATGTAACTATTAAGAATTTAACTGTTAATGGACTTAAAGGTGAAGAGAAATACAAAGTTGAAAAAATTGAAGGGAAAGAGAAAATTTATTTTATTTTAACTTTGTATAATTTGTCAGAGAAGAGAGATTATGGATTTTTGATTCTTGAACTTAGCTATATAGACATCGATAAGAGAGAACTTATTACAAGACAAGTATTGAATGATATTAATAAAATAACTAATGTTAGTATACCTAGTGCGCCTACATCTCCAAGTGCAGTTTTTACGACTACAGGTATACACCAAGTTCCAGATGTAACGCTTGATAACCAGACAGGACCAGAGTTGAGTGTAACAGATTCATTTAATGTAACTTTATTTGAGGCCAAAACTTTAGAGGCTAGAAAAGCTGAAATACCAGTATTAATTGATGATTTAAATGAAAGATTTTTAAGAATTGACTTCCAAAAGCCAAGCAATAATCCTAATGTTGAGCTTAAGTTAGAGGGAGGACTCTTAAAATTCACAAATCTAGAGCCAAAGACTGAATCAGTATATAAACTTGATTTTATTTGGAAAGATAAGGATAATAAAGAACAAACATTATCAAAATATGCAAAAATATCCACACCTCAATCTCCATCTGTTGATGTAAAATCAACGAAAATAACTACTACTGATAAGAGTGCGGAAATTGTATTTGAATTATTCGCATCTCCAAAATCAAAAATATCTAGTGTAGCTTTGAATGATGAAAAAATTAAATTTACTTGGGATACAAATTCATTAATTTTAAGATTAAGCGACTTGAAACCAATGACGACTTACAGAGATTTAGAGATAACTTTTAAACTTGAGAATGGTTTAATAACTAGATATAAAATTGATTCTTTTACGACAAAACAAGAATTACAACCACCTACTGGAAAAGTTGCAGAATTTGTATCAAAAATTTATTCTGTTTCACTTGGACGTGATCCAGAAGTTGAGGGTTGGAAATTTTGGGTTCAAAAATTGGAATCTAAGGAATTACCAGTGACTCAATTTATTTATGGTTTGATGAAACAAGATGAATTTATAAGCAGATATCTTAGTAAAGAAGAATTCGTAAAAATGATGTATAAAATAGTTGTTGGAAGAGATCCTGAAGAAGAAGGACAGAAGTATTGGGAAGGAAAATATGATGAATATAAATTACAAGTAGAGTCATTGGCAGAATTAAGAATAAGAATAGCTAGTGAAATGATGAATGAATCAGAATTCAAACAATATATTACTTCTATGGGACTAAGATATTAATAAAAAAGGAGAGGATTTTCCTTTCCTTTTTTTATTTTTTAAATAAATTCCAATTTTACTGTAAATAATATATTTAATACAAATTGTGGAGGCATTTATATAAATGAAAAAATATATAAAACAAATTAATTTAATTTTATCTATTATGATAATTTTCTATTCACTTTCATCTTGTATAGGAAAGAAAGGGGAAAATGGAAACAAAATACAAGTTGATAACATACATAGAGGATCGGGTAAATTTGATAAGGATACTTTATATATAAGTGCTAGTAATTTTAATACTTATGTTAATAATGCTATGGCAAAGCAAGATATATTAAATGTTGGTGTGAAGTTTTTAGGCAAGTTTAATTTTAATCCATATTTCGTTGAGTCTAAATCTGATTATTATGTGATTGATGCTATCTGGGAACCTTTAATGAAGGTAGGATATGATGGTGAGTTTTATCCAAATATTTTAAAACAACTTCCTACAGTTTCGGAAGATAAGAAAACTTATTTGTTTTCATTGAAAGAGAATTTATTATGGGAAGATGGAACAAAGTTGACGACAAAAGACATTGATTTTACATATAAATTTTTAATGGATGGAGATTATAGAGGAAGTTTTGATCGAGAAACATTGAACTTAAAAAATTGGAGAGATTATAACAGTGGAACAAGTAACACAATTGAAGGAATTGAAATTATAGATGATTATAATTTTAGAGTCAATGTGGAAAATCCAAGTATTCAAACAATTGGACTTTTAAATATTTATCCTCTTTCTTACATATATTATGGTCAATATTATTATCAAGGGAAAGCAAATGATATTGTTGAAAAAAATTTAAAACCTTTTGGTAATGGAGTATTTAAATTTTTTGCTTATGAAGATGATTATTTGATTCTTAAAACTAATGATTATTATTACAAGGATAAAAGTGATATTTCAACATTAACTTTTAAAAAGGTTGATGAAAAATCGTATATAAATAATTTGATATCTGGAAATATTGATATAGCATATGATATTTTGCCAAATAATGAAAATATTGAAGAGGCATCAAATGCTCAATTTTTAAATGGATATATGTTTGATACATATGATTATGGTTCTATCGGAATAAATCATTCAAATGAATTATTGAAAGATATTTCTATCAGGAAAGCAATTAATGTATGTATAGATAAAAACCAAATTGTAAAGAATATATCGGATAAAAATTTTAATATTATAGATGCTCCAATTGATGGAGCATTTCAAAAATTTTTTTATGATAAAGATAATATGAAAAATGATTTTAACAAGAACGAAGCAGTCAGAATTTTAAATGAACATGGATGGGTTAAAAATAAATCTGGAATTTTAGAAAAAGATGGTAAGGCTCTGCAATTTAATATTTTGGTTCAGGAAAATAGTTCCATATGTCAAGATATTTTTCCGATAATAGAAAATAATCTTAAAAATATTGGAATTTCATTGATTAAAGAATATGTCAATATTAATGATTTTTCAGATGTGAGTGCAAGAAAACATAATTATGATTTGTTTTTGGTTGATGATGAGTTTACTTATGGCAGCAATTGGTACAAGAGTTTTTATACATCGGGAGTAAACAATTATTTTTCTTACTCCAATCAAAGCTTAGATGAATTATTAACGAATATAGATACAAATTTTGATATAGAAGCAAATAGAAATTTTTATCTTGAAGCTTATGAAATTCTTAGAGAAGATTTGCCAGTAATTCCATTATTTCAACGTAAAAAGTTTGATGCTTATAATGGAAGAATTTTTGGAATAAATTCGACTAATGTATTTAAAACATTTTATTATGATGAAATAATTTTGAGAAAATGATTCTCGGAAGGGGTGTGTATGATTGAAAAAATATATACAAATAGTTGTAGTTTTTATAATATTGATTTGTAATTTTGATTTACTTAATGTTATGGCAATTAATGGAGATATTGCATATAGACATTTATTGAAATTTTCATTAATAGGAAGTAGAGCATTAGTTACACAAAGTGAAATAAATTCTAGAAATTATATAGAAAAGACCCTGAAAGATTTAGGATATGAAGTAGATATTCATAAATTTGATGTTGATGGATATGAAACTGCAAACATTGAGGTAAATAAAAAAGGTCTTGATTCTTCAAAAGTTATAATTTTAGGTGCACACTATGACGGACGTATTGAAGGTAATGCATTCGATGATAATGCTTCTGGAATTGCTACGCTTTTAGAACTTTGCGAAATATTCCGAAATACACAAACCCATTATGATTTGAAATTTATATTTTTTGGAGCTGAAGAGATAAATTTATTAGGACGAGGACTTCATGGATCATATAATTATGTTGAATCATTAAGTGATTCTGATAAGGAAAAAATAAAGTATATGATTAATTTAGATACATTACTATCTGGTGATAATATGTATGTTTATAATGTTTATAAAGATGAAAAAATTGATGAAATAGACAATATATTTTTGCAAAAGCTGATAGAAGTAGCTCAAAATATGGAGATAGATATAATGATTAATCCTAGAGATGGGGAAGAGTTAAGCTTTACAAATACTAAAAGTGATTATTATCCGTTTTTTGAAGTTGGAATACCTGTTCTGTATTTTGAATCTACAAATTGGAACATTGGGGAGAATGATGGACGTACACAAACTGAAATGTTCGGAAGAATAATTCACACTCCAATGGATAACATGAATTTTTTAGAGAACTTTTTTGATGAAAGAATAAGAGAACATTTAGTAGGATATATAAGTTTAATTAAAGAATTTATATTGACTGGTATTTAAAACCTCCTGAAGGAGGTTTTTTTTGTTTTTTAGATCAAAATATATTGAAGAAAAAGTAAATAATATGTTAAAATAATAATAATTAGTTAATAATTTGGTAATAAATAAGGAGTAAAAATCAGATGAAATACTGCAATGAAAGATATTTTTTCTTATTTAATGAAGGTCATAATGCTATAGAATTATTAAATGACTTAGAGGATTCCTTTGATTATTCAAAAGTATTAAACGAATTTCGAAATACTTTCTATAAATTATTTAGCGATTTTTCGGGGAGAATTTTTGAAATCGTAAGAAGCTATATTAATCAACTAAACTTAAATGCTCACATTAGAAATAGATCTATCAATGTTGGACATATCAAAAATATTTGTAATGGGATTTTTAGTAACGATGATGTAAAAAATATTTTATTTCATATAAGTTCTATATTAAGAGGGATGACATTAAAAAATAAGTTTGATATCAATTTGTGTGTAAAGCTTGTTGACCTTTTGGAAGAAATTGATCTTTTATGTATTGTTGAAATTTATTTGTATTTATTAAATGAAGATTTAGACAGTGTTTTATCTTTTATATTAGGAAAAATAAATGATTCAGTTACATATAAGAATGACGTATCGGTACAAGCAGTAAATGAAAAATTTTTACTAGATGTTGAACACAAATTGAAACTATTCAAGAAACTTTATGAAGATGAAAATATATCTCTTGTTATGAAAAATAGTGATCATTTGATATATAAAATAAATGATATTGTTAAGATTATACAATTAACAAAGTAGTAGAAGTTTTCAGTACATAAAATTTTGTGTACTGAAATTTTTTTATTATAATATAGAAAATATTTATATTTTTATGTTGAATTTATTATTATAATATTGTAAAATTTTTACATATTCAAGATATCCCAAATTCGTTTTTTAGAAAGGATGTTTTTTTTGGAAGTTTTTTGTGAAGAACAAAATAATACCATTGTAGCTTATCTTAATGGAGAATTAGATCATCATTCGGCTGAATACATAAGGATAAAAATAGATTACTACATAGATACGTCCACTTCTAAAAATTTAGTTTTTGATTTTAAAAACGTTTCGTTTATGGATAGTTCAGGTATTGGAATAATAATCGGAAGACATAAGAAAATAACAGCTAAGAATGGACAAGTGTTTTTAATTAATTTGAATAAAACGATCAAAAAAGTTATTGAATTGTCGGGTATTAGTAAGATTGTGAAAATACATAGTGATTTGACAGAGGTTATGAATAATGCTTAGGGGGATTTGTATGCAAAATACTATGAGTTTAACTTTAAGCAGTAGATCTAGCAATGAAAGTTTTGCTAGGGTTGCTGTTGCTGCGTTTATTGCTCAATTGGACCCAACGCTCGAAGAGATTAGTGATGTTAAAACTGCAGTATCAGAAGCTGTTACTAATGCTATAATACATGGCTATAATGAAGATAAAAGTACTAATGTGATTATTAATGTTAGTATCGAAGATGAAGAAGAAAATGAAAATGACAAATACAAAGTTATAATAAGTGTTATAGACCATGGATGTGGAATTGATGATATTGTTCAGGCAAGAGAGCCTTTGTATACATCAAGACCTGATCTTGAGCGTTCAGGTATGGGATTTTCTGTGATGGAAAGCTTTATGGATGAATTATATGTGGAGAGTGGCAAGGATAAAGGAACTCATATTAGAATGGTAAAGTATATAAAAAAGTAAGGTGAGTGTATAATGGCACATGAAAATGCAGTCTCCAGTAATACTTTACGTCATTATGAAAATGATGAGCTCTTAAAGAGAGTTAAAGATGGAGATAAAAAAGCTGAAGATTTGCTCTTGGAAATTAATTTACCATTAGTTGCATCACTAAGTAAAAAATTTTTAGGTAGGGGATATGATTATGATGATATTTACCAAGTTGGAGCACTTGGACTTATTAAAGCTATTAAAAATTTTAATAGCGATTATAATGTTAAATTCTCTACTTATGCGGTTCCTATGATTTTGGGTGAAATAAAAAGGTTTTTGAGAGATGATGGAATCGTTAAAATTAGTAGAAATGTAAAAGGGATATCAAGAAAAATAATGTTTAAGCGTGATGAGCTTACAAAAGAATTGAATAGAGAACCAACGGTTTATGAATTGGCTGAATATACTAAATTAAGTGTTGATGATATAATTTTGGCTATAGATTCTTGTTCAAGTACGCAGTATTTATACGATACTGTACATCAAGACGACGGATCACCAATTCTTTTGATCGATAAAATTGAAGAAAAAGTTTCTGATGATTCAATTATTTTAAATAGGCTCGTGTTAAAAGAAATGATAAGTAAACTTGATGAAAAAAGTAGGCAAATTATAATGCTTAGATATTTTAAAGATAAGACACAAATTCAAGTAGCATCTGTACTTGGAATTAGTCAGGTACAGGTTTCTCGTATTGAAAAAAGGGTATTAGCAAAGCTAAAAGGAATTTTGAAAGAGTATTAATTTTTGAATGTTAGAAGATTTTTATATTTTCAAAGCGGGTATAGATAAAAATCTATACCCGTCATTTTTGGATTGTTTTATGTTTTATTTTTACAAAGTGTTTAATTTATTTTTAGACTCTCATTGTTAAACTTTTCTATATCTAGTTGATTTAATGATTTATCAACAATTAGTGATATGGTCATAGCACCGTTTATATTTAAAAGTGTTCTCCCCATATCTATTATAGGATCAACAGCTAATATTGGTCCAACAAGTTCAAAATATGGAGCTAATCCCGTACCAGATAAAACTGATGAGGCAACAGTATGTCCACCACCAGGGATACCTGCAATACCAAATGAGCTTATAGTTACAACTAAAACCGACATTAAATAAAATGAAAATGTCATTGGTGTAGAACTCATATTTGCTATAGTAATGATAACCATTGCACCAAACACTCCGGCACAACCAGCCTGTCCTGCTGTAGAACCAAGCCCCATAACAAAGGCGGAAGTTGAGTCAGTAGCACCCATAGAATCTGTTAAAGATTCAACGGCAACAGGTAGCGTTCCTAGGCTAGATCTTGAAGTGAATGCAAGGAACAGAGGAGCGATAGATTTTTTTAAATAGATAATCGGATTTAATCCAAATATCGATAAGGCTATCAAATGAACCACAAACATTATGGCCATTGCAACATACATAGCTACTATAAATGTCAAAACTTCTAAAATTGATTTTAAACCTCGTTGTGCAATTGAATTCGCCATTAGTGGAATAACTGCGTAAGGTATTAGACTTATTATTGACATTGCAATACTAACTATTATTTTATGAAGAGCATCAATTAAATTAACAAAAGTACTGATTTGAGTTTTATAAATTGAAGCCATCTTTTTGGTTGCAATCCCAACAAATGCAGAAAAAATTACAACAGCAATTATATTTGTATTAACCATTGCTTCAATTGGATTTTTTGGAATTAAATTTCTTAGTATATCAACGAAATTTTTAACTTCTTTTATCTTTACAGATGAAGAAACTACATTTCCTGATATTCCTAATTTGAACAATTGGGCAACTACTATACCTATAATGGATGCTATAAGAACATTTACAATAAATCCGAAAATGGTTTTTGATGTGAGGTTTTTTATATTTGATGAATTTTTAATTGAAATAATAACATGAATAATTGATATAACAATTAGAGGAATAACAATCATTCTTATCAAATCGATAAATCCATTACCAAATAGTGAATACCATTTTGTTGTTTCATTAATCCAAGTAATATCTAGTGGATTCTCAGGAGTTCTAGATACTAACTGGATTACCACACCCAATAAAATACCGATAATTGTCCCTATTATTGTTCTGATTGAAAAGCTTATATGTTTTTTCTTCAAGAATACCATGATGCCAAACAATAGTATTAATGAAACTAAAAATGTAAGCGTTAAAGGATTGCTTACCATTAAAAATCCACTCAGAAATGAATTTTCCATTGAAATAAATCACCAACCCTTTAGAAAAATTTAATATTTTTTATTACTATGTGATATTTTTTTTGTAATACTTTTTGGTTTTATGCAAAAATGTGACTGCAGGAATAGTATAAAAAATAATTAACATTACGTCAATATTAAAAAATAAAACTAAATGTAAATAAAAAAGGACTAAAATATTAATATATTTTAGTCCTTAATATTAAGTTTTAATTTTAAATATATCCATGAAATAATTATTCCTAATATAATAAATATATAAGATACATTATATAGAGGTGTTTCTAAAATCAAGGATAAAATAAATCTAATTGTAAATATAATTGACCATAATATTGTTAAATTTTTATTTATAATCTTAAATAACAGTGTTTCAGAAATTGTAGAATTGTATGAAATTTCAGAATATTCTGACATAGCTGATATTTCACATCCTGAACTCATAAAGAACATCAAAATTAGTATTATGTTAAGAAAAAAAGATGAGACTATTTCATTAAATACTACTGGATTTAATACATTAAATAGATTGTAAAATGGAAAGACAATTAATGTTAATGCTTCAAGTTTTGTAATTTTTCTAAACTTTGAGGGTTTTATAAATGTTACAAAAATTGTAGTGTATAGTATTGCAAATGTAGAAGTAATTAGTGAATTAAAAGTATCTATACCTATCCAGTAAAATAACCATGGTATTATAGCGAGTACAAACCAAATAATAGGATTGAGATTTAAATTTGTTGTTTTTAGTTGTTTGTTTTCACTATTAGTTTTAAATAATTCACGTAAAATTTTTAAATTTTTGACTTCCCCATCGCATTTAATTTTTCCATCTAATAATGCAGTTTCAATTTTTAAATCCTTAAAAATAATTTCATACCATGTTTTATAAGTTGATGTTATTGTAGTGTTTACTTCCTCATTAAATCGATGACGTAATTTTGCGGTTTTATTTTTAATTTCAAGATAAATTGGTTTTGAATTTTCAAATATAAATTTATATGATAGATTTAGATTATTTGATTGTGTAGGGTTGAAGTTGGCTACCATTACACTTAATAGGGAATTAGCTGAAATAAAATTTTTATATTTATTTTTAACTTTTGGTGGTTTAGGAGCTTTTATTTTTTGAGGTTTTTTATTTTCTTTGACAATAATTTTCTTGCATTTCTTTTCTTCTTTCTTCTTTTTTTGACGTTTGTGAACTTTCTTATCTTGTATTTCCACGTTCTTATTTTTTAAATTATCTAAGTTTGCTATTGCTGTGTTATCTATAGGGGTAGATCCATTTATTTTGACTTCAGGATTTTGAGTTTCTGTTATAGTTATGATATTTGAAGGAGTTTCAATTTTCGTTATGGTATTTGGGTGTGGTAGCAATTCTTTATTTTCTGTACTGATTTCTTCAGTTGTTGTTTTAGTAATTGAGAATGCATTAGAGTTTTTGATATCATCAGGTAAATCTTTATTGAGTAAGTTGCATAGCAACATATAATTTTTGATTTCTCCATCACATTTAACTAGATTTTCTTCTAATGCGTGTTGTAGTGATGCTTCATTTAAGCAAATTTTTTGCCAAATTGCGTGAGTTGTTTTGATTGTCGTATTTATGTGTGAAGGGATATGATCTAAAAGTTTACAAAATCCATCTTTAACTTCCAAATAAATAGGATCTTGATTATCAAATACAAGAGAATAAACTATATGTAAGTTGTTGCAATTTGTGGGGTTAAATTTAGAAATGATTCGATCTATTAATAAACTTATTGGAAATAAATTATTATTTTCTATATTTTTCATTAATTTCACTCCTGATAATTTGCAATGTAAAAAATCATTAAACATAATTATTGTTTGCAATATTTGAATTAAATACTCTAAAAAATTTTTGAGTGTTTTGGCTAATTCTTAAAATTAAGAGTATAATAAATTATTATAAAATTTGAAGGTTGGTAATCGATATGAATATTGGTTGTAGTAGTTTTTCATGGCAGACAATTGACGGGAAACATTTGCTCGGAAGAACTTATGATTATTTTGGGAATTTAGATAGTAATTCATTCGTTGTTATTCCAAGGAATTATGAGTTTAGTACACTTATTGAAACTAAGAGTATGGTGAAATCAGAATATGTAGTAACAGGAATGAATATAAACGGTCTAGATACACCATTTCTTGTTGATGGAATCAATGAACATGGACTTATGGGTGCACTTCTAAATTATCCAGGTTTTGCTTGTTATGATACAAATGATAATTATAGTGTTAGTGTTAATCCGTCATTTATAGTTACCTATATGTTGTCTACTTGTAAAACTTTAGATGAGGTAGAGAGAGAGGCTAAAGCAATAAACTTTAGTAGTGAGAAGGTATTTGGGAATGAAATAAGAGTTCATTTTATATTTTTTGATTCTACAGGTGAGGCGATAATTGTTGAACCTAATGAAGGAGGAGTTACTGTACATAGAAATACTATAGGTGTTATGACAAATAGTCCTAACTATGAATGGCATGAACAAAATATTAGGAATTATTTGGGGCAATCACCACTTGGAGTAAAACAAGATACTATATGTGGAAAAGAGTTTAAGGCTTTTGGTGTGTGGGGGTTAAGATTCCCAGGAGGATATGCTTCAACTGATCGTTTTATAAGAGTTGCTCTTACTAAAAATTTTTCTCCTAAGGGGAATGATGAGCTTGATGGAGTAACAAGAATGTTTAATATGTTTTCAACAGTTTATATGGCAGAAGGAATAGTTGGGCTTCAAACAGATAAGGGATCAGATTTTGAGTTCACACAAAGTATAGATATAATGTGCTCTGAAAGCCTGAAATATTATTTCTCTTTAACAACTAATAGAAGAATTTCTTGTATTGATCTTAAAAAAGAACTTAATAATACAAAAATTAAATATATAGAGATTCCAAAAGATCAAGATATTAGTTTCATAAATTAATTATTAAAGGTATAGCTAAAACTGCTATACCTTTAATTGTTTTTATTTAGCTTCCTTGATTAGTGTGTTTTTCTCGTAAACTTTGAAAAAGGGATAATATATGACAAGACTTACAAGAACTAAAAAGAATGAAAATATAACATTTCTAAAGTCTAATGATGATAAATAAGCTTGAGCAAAGAAAGGAGTAAATGATGGATCAACTAAATATCCAAGTCCTATTAATCCAATTTTCTGTGCAAAATATGTCATACTTACCGTTATTATTGGAGTTAATAAAAATGGTATTGCTAATATTGCATTAAATACGATTGGTCCACCAAAAATTATAGGTTCATTGATTCCGCATATTCCTGGAATAATAGAGAGTTTACCTAGGGATTTTAAATGAACAGATTTACTCCATAACATTAAAATTACAAGTCCTAATGTATTCCCAGCTCCACCAAGTACTGTGACCCTAAACATTTGTAAGTTCATTAAAAAATTTGGAGCTTGACCAGATGCAATTAAATCGGCATTTAATCCAGTATTAGTTATCCCAAGAGTGAATACGATTGGGAATATTATTGATGTACCATTAACGCCAATAATCCATAATAAATTACCAAATGTCATAATTAATAGGAATCCCCATAAATTGTCAACAACAGAAAGAGCAGGGTTTAATATAGACATTATGGCTTGAGGTATTGACATATCAAAATTTACTTTTATTATTACATTTATGCCATAGATTATTAAAATGTTTGCGAGTAGTGGGAACATTGAATTTATAAATGATGTTACTGCAGGGGGAACGCTATCTGGCATTTTAATCTGGAATCCTTTTCTTTCTATTAATCTAGTTATTTCGACTGATAAAAGACTAATAATTATGGCTACAAATAATCCATCAGATCCTAAAAATGCTGTTGATATATTTCCGTCAATTACTGTTGCAGATACCATAAAGTACACACACATTGATATAAGACCAGACATTATGCTTTTCATTTTGTATTCATTAGCCAAAGCGTATGAAATTGTGAATGCTGATGCAAGTCCTAAAAGTCCCATTGTCATATCGTATGGCGTAGTGATTAGAGAATAATTTTGTACAGCAAATGATTTCCATAAAAGAAGGAATTTTAAAAATATATTTGTAGTATTAGGATCAATTATATCAGGGTTTACCGGAGGATTCGCTATTATAAGAAACAGTGAACCAATTACAATTAAAGGTAATGTTAACATCATACCCGTTGAAACGGCTCTTAAATGACGTTGATTAGCTATTTTTGTACTTATAGGAGATAGTGCTTTATCTAATTTTTCAAACATTGAACTTGATTTCATTTTTTATAACCTCTCGTTCTATTATTCTTGCCAAGGATTGTATTTAAATGCTGATTTACAAACATTATCAGGATTATAGGTCTTTAGTATTTCTTCATAACGTTGTTTATAGTCATTGTCTATTGGAAGTTGGGGAATTACTTTACTTGCTTCGTTTAAGAAGTGGAATGAATCACGTCCCATTTTTGCACCTCTTATAGTGTGTTTATCTAAAGCAAAGTCTGGAATCTCAGGAATAAATCCCATAGCAAAACTTTTTATAACTATATTTTTAAGTAGATCACTTGAACGATCTTTCTGACAAGCACATAAATATCTTATTGCATGTATGAAAAATATTGGTCTGTCTCCGTCAGCATATGCGTAATTTTTTCTCATTTCGTTTAATGTGTTTATTAATATTGGGGCATTAACATCACCCATACCAATATCCTCAACAGTTATAGTAACAAGTCTTCTCCAAAGTTTATCTTCCATTTGTGGGGATGTGATGTACATTTCATATGCAAATTTACAAGCATCTTCAACAAGACCACGTCTTATACACTTTTGAAGTGAAGATATAACCTCATCTCCAGCAAGTCCATTTCTTGTAGTAATTCTTGCCCAAGGGTCTTGAATGAATTCATGTTCATTTTTGTATCCCGAATTATTTTTCTTATCACATAATTCTCTAGAAATTAGGTCATATATATCGGAATATGCAGTTATAAGTTCATTTGTAGCAATTTCGTTAAATGTTTTCTTAAAAGATGATAAGAAAGCTTCTTTAATAATCTGACAAGAGTCTATTTTAATATTAGAATTTATGTTCATATGTTTATTTACAAATTCTTTTATAATAGGAATAATTTTATCAATGTTGTTTACGTTTTCAAAGATGGATACAAAAAGAAACGACGTATCTTTTATTTGCTCATCATTTTTTAAGCTATTTTCTTTAAAAAGTAATTTAGCGTTATTATTATATTCAAATAAAATTTTATAGAAATTATTTGAGAATTCCATTCCTTTATTTTTAAAAATTGGAATATGGTTTTCGATAATTTTTTTAGCGTTTTGATTCATCATTATCCCCCTCAGGTTTTAGAAATATATTTAAATAAATTGTTTACTTTTACTTTGGATTTTATAACAAAAAGATTTATAATACAACTCTGATTATCTTAAAAAATATCAAAAGGAACAATAAAATAGCAGTTTATTGTTCCTTTTGAGCGTTTAAATAGTATTATATAGTTCTTTTTCTATATCTATAAATATCTTTGAAATATATTTGTAAACTTCTGAAAACGCATTAATAAGCTCATCAGTAGCCGTATCACCTAAAGTTTCTTTAATTGCTAGCAAAAGATTTTTTCCAACTATTGGATAATGTTCAGGTTTAACATTTGCTTTAACGTGAGACATGCCAATTTTTTTAACAGTTGGGAGAATTTTTTCTAAATTATCTATATTCTGAGCAACTGCAAGAAGCGAAGATGCTAGAGCTTTGGCTTGTTCCCCACTTTTCTGTCTATCATCATCAAAAAGAGATCTAACCTCTGGATTATTTGTAAACATTAAATTATAGAAATTTTCTGTTAATTCAACTCCACGGTCTCTTAATACTGGAACACAATCCTTTATTATACATTTAACTTTGTAATCTAACATCATAGACCTCCTTAAAATTTATTACCTTATAGTTATACAATAATTATAAATGGAATGCAAGCTAATAGTTTTTAATTTTAAAGAAGAAGTAGTAATAAAGATATGCAAGTAGCATTACCACTAATATTTTTATTATTATATTATCGAGTATTATTAGAGGAAAAGACATCATTGTTGTAGCTAAGCATACTAAAAATATTTTACGTTTAAGAGGAAGTCTTTTATTTTTCATGAAGTCTTCCAAATATTTTTTGTAAAATTTAGATGAAATGAACCTCTTTTCAAGTTTGGGAGAGGATTTAGCAAAACAAATTAGAGTGAGTAGAAATAGAGGAGTTGTTGGTATTAGGGGAAGAATTATCCCAATAACTCCAATTATGAAACAAAAAACACCTAAAAGTATGAAAATATATTTCATTGATTAAACCTCAAAATTATCTAAATTTAATTATTATTTAAATTATACTTTAAAATATCATCATTTTAAAGTATCTTATTAATGATATCTTTTAATTAGGAGAGGTGCTTTATGAATAATAAGTTTATTTTAGAGTGTTGTGTTGATAGCGTTGAATCAGCTATAAATGCAAGTAATGGTGGAGCAAATAGATTAGAGCTTTGTGCAAACTTATCAATTGGAGGAACTAGTCCTAGCATATTTCTATTTAAAGAAATCAGAAAGATATCCAGTATACCTATGCATGTTCTTTTGAGACCAAGATTTGGGGATTTTTTATACACAGATTATGAGAAAAATATTATTAAGTGTGAAGTTGAACTTTTTCGTGATGCTGGAGCTGAAGGAATTGTTATTGGAGCATTAAAAAAAGATGGGGAACTTGATTATGATTTTATGAAAGAGATTAAGGAAATTTCTGGAGATATGAATGTTGTACTTCATAGAGCTTTTGATGTTTGTCGTGATCCTTTTGAAGTGTTGAACCAATCGATAGAGATTGGACTTCATACAATATTAACTTCTGGACAACAGAACAATTGTTTAAAGGGAATGGAGTTAATAAGTAAGTTGCATGAAAAATCTCAGAGTAAAATTTCTATAATGGCAGGCTCAGGTATGAATTCAAATATTATAAAGGAGTTCTTATTAAAAACTAAAATAAAGGCATTTCATATGTCAGCTAAACAAGTTTTAAATAGTAAAATGGAATTTAGAAATGAGAATGTTAATATGGGTATACCGAGTTTAAGTGAGTATGAAATATGGAGAACTAACGAAGAAGAGATAAGGAAAGTTAAGGATATTTTAAATAATTTCTAGAATTTATAAAGGGAGAATATGGTCATGAATTTTAAATTTGATATAGCTAGTTTAAGACAAATGATTGAAAGTAGGAGTAAGAGGAAACCAAGGAGAAATGTTGTTCATACTATAGGATATAATAAGTTTTCCCCTCAAGAGATTTTTAGAAAAACAAAATCTTTTATTATGGATGATAGGAATAAGAAGTTTGCTAAAAACTTTTTAGGTGGATTTAAGAAGTTTGCTCAAAAATTTGAAAGTTATAAAACCAGAAAAGTTAAAGTTAAGAGATGGAGTAAATAAAATTTCAAAACAAAAAGAGTATTTGATTTTCAAATACTCTTTATTAATGTTTTAATGTGAATAAATTATTTTGATTCCTTTTTTCTGAATATTTATAAGCTCATCAGATGGAGATGCGTCAGTTATTAAAGTGTTTATCATATTGATTGGAGCACTTAAAAAGTTATATTCACGCCCAATCTTTGAAGTTTCGGCTAAAATAAATACATTACCAACACATCTTTTAAGCATACATTCATTAATATATGCTTCTTGTGGAATAATTGAAGTAAATCCATTTGTAGTGATTCCACTGCATCCAAGAAAGCATTTAGTGGCAACAATATTATTTAATGTTTTAATTGCAAATTCACCTGTTAGGGATTTTTTGTTTATGTTTAATTCACCGCCAGTTAAAATAACTGATATGTTTGGGTTGTTTATAAGTACTGCATTTGCATTATTAGTTATTACATTTACGTTTTTGCTATGGATATACTCGAGCATTTTTAAAGTTATTTTGCTAGAGTTTACAAAAATAACATCATTATCTTCAATATACCTTGAAGCTATTTTTGCAATTGAATCTATATAATCCTCTTTTTCTCTGAGACATAATTTTTCTTCTTTGAATTTTGCACCTCCATAAAATCTTTCAACAAAGCCATTGTCTTCAAGCACTTGTAGGTCTCTCCTAATTGTTAGGGGGGATACCTTGAGCTTTTCAGAAAGATTATTCACAAATACTTTGTCGCAAGTTTGGATTTCCATTAGTATTTTGCATCTACGAGTATTGATTATTTTCTTGGATATTTTCAAAATACTCACCACTTTTAAAATTAAATATAAATTGAAGAATTAATTTTATTATAACTAGATTATAATTATTGTTTGTTAAATATTATACACCATTTGTTATTAATTGATTAACTTAAAATGATCATATAAAAAATTAAAATGCTCCTAAAAGTTATTGAAACGATTTATTGTACAGTAGTAAATTAAAAACATATTTTAATTTAATTTTAGGAGTTGTTTAAATTGAGTAAGATAGATGAAATAACTAGAGAGTCTTGGATACTTGGAGCGTTTCCTGAGTGGTGAACTTGGCTCAATGAAGATATAGAGGATGAAGTAGTAGAAAAAGGAATATTTGCAATGTGGTGGATTGGATGTACTGGTATTTGGATTAAAACGCACCAAAATACTAACATTTCAATTGACTTATGGTTTGGAAATGGAAAGAGAACTAAGAAAGTCAAAGAGATGGATAAGTATCATCAAATGAGAAATATGACAGGGGGAAGAGCGACTCAACCAAATTTAAGAGCAGCTCCGATAGTTTTTGATCCATTTGCGGTTAAAAATGTTGATGCAGTTTTATCTACACATTACCATAACGATCATATAGATCCTTTTTATGCAGCTGCGGTTATGAAAAATGTTAATAAAGAAGTACCGTTTATTGGACCAAAGAAATGTATAGAAAAATGGATTTCTTATGGAGTACCTGCTGAAAGATGTATTGAAGTTAAGCCTGGTGATGTAGTAAAGGTAAATGAAGTTGAAATTGTAGTTTTGGATAGTTTTGATAGAACTTGTTTGGTTACAGCTGATGAAGATATTAGAGGAGTTTGTCCAAATGATATGGATGAGAAAGCTGTTAACTATTTAATAAAGACTGATGCTGGAAGCATATACCATAGTGGAGATTCTCATTATTCTGTTTATTATGCAAAACATGGTAAAGACCATGAAATAGATGTTGCTCTTGGATCTTTTGGTGAGAATCCTATTGGAAATCAGGATAAGATGACATCAATTGATATATTACGTATGGCTGAGGCACTTCAATGTAAAGTTGTAATTCCTTTCCATTATGATGTTTGGACTAATTTTAAAGCTGATCCTCAGGAAGTTAATATGTTGTATGAATATAAGAAAGATGTACTTCAATATAAGTTTAAGCCGTTTATCTGGGATGTTGGAGGAAAATTCATTTATCCAAATGACAAAGATAAACGTCAATATCACTATAGAAGAGGTTTTGAGGATTGTTTCACAGATGAACCTAATGTTCCGTTCCGTTCAATTTTATAGGAGATGATTTTGTGCTAAAAAAAATATTAGATAAATCTTATTATTCATTTCATGAAAGTTTCGATGATTGGAGAGATGCAATTAAGAGTAGCTATGTTCCACTTCTTAAAAATGGGATTGTAAACGATTATTACGTAGATGATGTGATTAGAAGTGTAGAGGAATATGAACCTTATATTGTTCTTATGAAGGATATAGCTATGCCACATTCAAATGTGAATGAGGATTGGTGCAAAGAAACAACTATAGCTTTCATGAAAGTAAAAAAACCAGTAATGTTTGATCCTAATGATAATGAAAAGCAAGCTCGTTTATTCTTTTCACTCTCCATACGAGATAATGATGAACATGTCAAGAATTTGCAGGATTTAATGGAGATATTGGAGAATGAGGAATTAATATCTGATCTTTTGGAGGCTGATAATGAACATATGTTCCGAAAGATTGTAGATAAATACAAATAAATAGGAGTATGATTATGGAATTTTTAATTGGTATTTGGGAATTTTTTGCAAACAATATTTTAACTAAGCCAGCTTACCTTATAGGTTTTGTGGTGTTAATTGGTTATTTGTTGTTGAAAAAACCTATATATGATGCATTTTCTGGTTTCATAAAAGCAACCGTTGGATATATGATTTTATCGGTTGGATCATCAGGACTTGTAAATAACTTTGGGCCGATACTTGTTGGACTTAAAGAGAGGTTTAATTTAAGTGCGGCTGTTATTGATCCTTATTTTGGACAAAATGCTGTAAATGAGGCTTTGTCTTCGGCTTTTGGTAAAACTTTTTCTAATGTTTTGATATTATTACTTATTGCCTTTGTAATGAATCTTTTGTTAGTTAAGTTTAAAAAGTATACAAAGATGAGAGCTGTTTTTACAACTGGTCACGTTCAAGTACAACAGGCATCAACTACTTTTTGGCTTATATTATTCTGTTTCCCATTTTTAAATGATGTTTCGATACTTGTAATAATGGGAATTATATTGGGACTTTATTGGGCTGTTGGTTCAAATTTAACGGTTGAGATTACTCAAGAATTAACTGATGGCGGAGGATTTTGTATTGCTCATCAACAAATGTTTGGTATAGCTCTTTTCTCAAAATTTGCAGAAAAACTTAAGAGAGCTGATGGTAAGAAATTGGATGATATAAAATTCCCGGGATTCTTATCAATATTTAATGAAAATATAGTTGCGACTTCATGTTTAATGTTCATATTCTTTGGAATTATACTTGTAGTTTTAGGAAAAGATTATTTGATTCAATCACAATTCCTTACTGCAAATGATAACTTTTTCTTTTATATATTAACGACTTCATTAAATTTTGCAGTTTATTTATCCATATTACAGTTAGGGGTTAGGACATTTGTAACAGAACTTACTCAATCCTTTCAAGGAATTTCAAATTCATTCTTACCAGGATCTGTTCCAGGAATAGATTGTGCTGCAGTATTTGGATTTGGTTCTTCTAATGCTGTAACTGTTGGATTTATTATGGGAGCATTAGGACAATTTTTAGCTATATTAATTCTTTTAATTATTAAATCTCCAACACTTATTATTGCAGGATTTGTTCCTTTGTTCTTTGATAATGCAGTAATAGCTGTTTATGCAGATAATCGTGGAGGAATAAGAGCAGCGATGTTATTCCCATTTATATCTGGACTTATACAAGTGTTTGGATCAGCTCTTATTGCAGGTTGGGTAGAACTTGCAGGATTTGGAGGATATATAGGAATGTTTGACTGGGCTACTGTATGGCCAATATTTACAGTTATTATGAGGTTTACAGGTTATGCAGGAATTGCCATAGTTATTTTAATTTTAATTGCTATTCCACAGATTCAATATCGTAAAAGACCTGATACTTACTTTTTAATCGTTGAAGACTGGGATGCTTACAAAGAAAAGACTAATAATAAATAATTGAGGTGTATATTATGGCAGGAAAATTAAAATTGTTAGTTTGTTGTGGTAATGGTGCAGGAACTAGCATGATGATAAAGTTAAATGTTGAAAAGGTTATTAAAAAAATTGGTTTAGATGTTCAATCAATTTATCACTGTGCAATATCAGAAGGAAAATCATTAGCATCGCAATATGAGGTCGTATTATGCTCTAAGAATTTTGTTCCAATGTTTCAAGAAGCTGAGAAAAAAGGAACAAAAGTTATTGGATTAAAGAATGTCATTTCAGTAAAGGAAATTGAAGAGTCTTTACTTGGTGTTGGTATAAAGTAATTAAGGCTACCATAAGAGGTAGCTTTTTTCATATTTAGAATTTGTAAAGGAGTATTAAAAGATGAAAATTACTAAGAAAAAGTTAGATGATATAAAAAGGTGTTACGCAGTCAGTAGCATGTATTATGACGATGTTAATCACTATATTTTTGCGAGTGAAGACCCTGATGTTATTTGTGAGAGCTTTGAGGGAGAAGATTTTGAATTTGATTGTGAACTTTGGAAGAAGGCTGGAGGATGTATGTCACTTATTCCTATACCAAATAAGGAAAAGGAGTTTCTTGCAATTCAAGAATTTTATATGAAGGTTTCTCCATCTCTTGCTAAGGTTGTTTGGGGTAAAGTCGTTAATGGAAAATGGGAGTATAAAGATATATTACAGATTCCATATATTCATAGATTTGATATTTATAGAGTTGGGAATGTTAATTATTTCATAGTTGCAACTATAGCTGAGTTAAAAGATAGTAAAGAAGATTGGAGCCGTGCAGGGAAAATTTATGTAGGGGTACTTCCAGAAACTCCTGAAGGAGAATTGAAGGTTCAAGTTTTGAAAGATGGAATGTTTAGAAATCATGGATATTCAAGAGATTATGACGAAGATGGTAGTGTTTGTGGATATTTTGGTTGTGATGATGGGCTTTATAAGGTTAAACCACCTATAGATTTAGGAGATGAGTGGAGTATAGAGAAGGTAATGAATGGAATGATCGGTGAAGTTTCTCTTATTGACATAGATAATGATGGAATTAAAGAAATTATGACGATAGAGGCTTTTCATGAAAATAAAATTCATATCCATAAGATGATAGATGGAGAGTATAGGAAAGTTTATACTTATGAAAATGAAATTGATTTTGCACACTCACTTGTGTCTGGAAATTTGAGAGGTGTTCCGATATTTATTGCTGGAGTTAGGCGTTTAGATGCTGAGTTATTTTATGTTCAATATATTGATGGAAAGTTTGTAACAAAGGTTATAGATAAAGGTGTGGAACCTGCAAATTTACATTTGATAAATGAAGGAAATAGAGATTTGATTTTGAGTGCAAATCATACCGCTAATGAGGCAGTTGTTTATATTGTTGAGGATTAAGGAGGAGTTATTGTGTTAGAAAATTTGAAGAAAGATGTATTTGAGGCAAATTTACTATTGCCTAAGTATAATCTTGTAATTATGACTTGAGGAAATGTTTCTGCAATTGATAGGAAAAGTGGATTAGTTTTGATAAAGCCCAGTGGTGTTGATTATGAAATTATGAAGGAAAGCGATATAGTTGTTTGTGATTTAGATGGGAAAGTTATTGAAGGAAATTTAAAACCTAGTTCTGATCTTATGACGCATATTGAAATTTATAAGAATTTTAAAGATGTGGGAGGGGTTGTTCATACTCATTCAAGATACGCTACAGCTTGGGCACAATCTGGAAGAGATATAACAGCTTTGGGAACTACTCATGCAGATTATTTTTATGGAAATATTCCTTGCACAAGAGATATGAATGAAAAAGAGATAAATGGAGAGTATGAAGCTGAAACTGGAAAAGTTATAGTTGAAACTTTTAATACAAGAAATATAGATGCGAAGCATATTCCTTCTGTGCTTGTTAAAAGTCATGGACCTTTTTCTTGGGGTAAAGATGCTTTTGATGCAGTGCATAATGCCGTTGTTCTTGAAGAGTGTGCTAATATGGCATATTTGAGCAATCAATTAACTGGAAATAAATTAGAACATATGGATCCTGTATTATTGAATAAGCATTTTAAGAGAAAACATGGTCCAAATTCGTATTATGGTCAGGGGTGATTTTTAAATGAAATCCTATTTACTAGGTCAGTATGAGAAGAGTATGCCATCAAATTTGAGTTGGATTGATAAACTTACTTTGAGTCGTGAGTTTGGATTTGATTATTTAGAGATGAGCATTGATGAAACTGATGAAAAACTTAAGAGACTTGAATGGACTTCACATGAAGTTAAGGCTCTTAGAGATGATATTTTTGAGAGCAAGCAGAAAATAAATTCTATATGTTTAAGTGCACATAGAAAATTTCCTTTAGGGCATTTGGATAAGGATATGCAAAATAGATCTCTAGATATAATGGAGAAGGCTATTAATCTTGCAAGTGATCTTGGAGTCCGAATAATACAGCTTGCTGGATATGATGTTTACTATGAAGAGTCAACAAATGAAACTGCGAAGATATTTGAAGAGAATTTATACAAATGTGTAGAGCTTGCATCAACTAAGGGTGTTATGCTTGGGTTTGAAACTATGGAAACGAGTTTTATGGACACAGTTAAGAAGGCAATGCATTATGTGAATATAATTAATAGTCCATATCTTGGAGTTTATCCAGATATCGGAAATCTTAAGAATGCCAGCCTTATATATAATCACAGTGTTAATGATGATATAAAGAGTGGAGAAGGTCATATATTTGCAGCACATCTAAAAGAAACAATACCGAATCATTATAGAGAAATAGAATTTGGGCGTGGGCATACTGAATTTAAAGAAAATGTTACTCTTCTTAAAGAAATGGGAGTTAGAATGTTTAATGGCGAGTTTTGGTATGTTGGAAATGATGATTGGAGAGAAGTTTGTGTTGATGCTGTAAAATTTCTGAGAAATATTTTGGATGATGTGTTTAAGATGTAGTGTTAAGCTACATCTTTTTTTTGAATTGTGGCAAATATTCTTTGTGTGCTTCAATAAGTTCATCAATAACGACATTTGCTATTGCATCACTAGGACAAAGTGGATTCATGTTTAGAGCAGTTACAGCAAGATTTCTATTTCCACTAATAGCACAATCAGCAACCATTCTTTCAAATGCTTTTATCATTTGGATATATCCACTTATTTGAAGTTTTAGATTACCAGTTGCAATTGGTTTTGGACCATCTGAAGTAATTCTACAAGCGATTTCTACAGCACAATCATTTGGCATATCAGATATAGCACCGTTATTTTTTACGTTTACATATTGTATATCGCCTGTGTTATTGTAAATGCTTTGAATCAAATTACAGGCAGCATCAGAATATTTAGCACCACCACGCATAGATAGTTGTTCAGGTTTTTCTTGCAAATTTTCCTTATTATATAGTGCGAATAATTCTTCTTCAGTTTTATATACAACTTCACCACGAACTTCTCCTTTTTTAAATTGTTCGAGTTCCTCTTCAAGTTGTTCTTTTGTGAAGAAGTAATAGTTGTGATATGGACAAGGTATTGCATTTAGACCTTTTATAAATGATGGAGAGTAAGGAAGAGAAATAAAGTTTTTCATTTGTATTGAATCTTCCTTTGATAAGTATGCGTATTTCTCTAGAACTTCCTCAAATCTTGATTTACCATTTACAAATATGTCTGTTGCAAATATGAAATGATTTGTACCTTGTATTTCCATAGTTACGTCTTTTTCATTAACTTCGAGTATTTTTGCAAAACCGTCAATCATGTTTACAGGAACGTTGCATAGACCTATTGCTTTCCTGAAGTTTGTATATTTTAAAATTGCTTCTGTTATTATTCCGGTTGGGTTTGTGAAATTTATAAGCCAAGCATTAGGACAAATTTCTTCTATATCCTTAATGATCTCGAGTATAACTGGGATTGTCCTGAATGCTTTGAACATTCCACCAACACCGTTTGTTTCTTGTCCAATCATTCCGTGACTTAAAGGAATTTTTTCATCCAGTATACGAGCAGGTAGTCTTCCAACACGAATTTGAGTTGTAACAAAGTCAGCACCTTTTAAAGCTTCATGTCTATTCAAACTAAGAATTATTTTCATTGGCACGCCTGCTTTTTTAACCATACGCTTTGCTAGATTGCCAACGATTTCTAATTTTTCTCTACCTTCTTCAATATCAACTAGCCATAATTCTTTTACGGGTAGAGTGTTATATCTTTTTATAAAACCTTCAACTAATTCTGGTGTATAACTACTACCACCACCTATTGTGACAATTTTGATTGGTTTCATATCCATGAAACGCCCTCCTTATTTTAAGAATTTTTTGGATTCGTATTGTTAATTTTTAACTTCTTAAAAATTATCTAGTTAAATGAAACATAAATCTGAAATTTTATAAAATGTTGAATTAACCTACTTTTCAAATAAAATATAGTAACTTTATAACACAGTTTAAATTGACATGTCTATATAAATGTGATTAAATTAATGTTAAACGTTTCCAAAATTTAAGATAAAATTCAACTAAACGATTGCTTAAATATTTTAAACGTGATATCGTTTTGATATATTATTTATTTTTTTCAAAATCATTAGGAGGTTTTATTATGGTTAAAGTTCTACTTGTATGTTCTGCAGGTATGTCAACAAGCTTGATGGTTACAAAAATGAAGGATTCAGCAAAAGCAAAAGGAATAGAAGCTGAAATTTGGGCTGTTTCTGAGTCTGAGGCAATAGATAATTTGCCAAATGCTGATGTTTTACTTCTTGGACCACAAGTTAGATTTTTAGAGTCCAAAATGAAAGGTCTTGCAGGAGATAAACCTGTTGCTGTTATAGATATGCAAGCTTATGGTACTATGAATGGAGAAAAGGTCTTAGAACAAGCTTTAAATTTACTTGGTAACTAAGGGCATAGGAGTATTTGATTATATCATTATCTAGGGAGAGATATAAATGAACGCATTTTTAAAATGGATGGAAAAGTACTTCATGCCTGTTGCTTCTAAAATCGGAAGTCAGAAGCATTTAGTTGCTATTCGTGATGGATTTGTTGCAATAATGCCAATTACAATGGTTGGAAGTATTGCTGTACTTCTTAATGTTTTCTTAAGAGATCTTCCAAATACTTGGTTTGGTGTTGGAAATAAATTTGTAGAGTCAATGACTCAAATTATTAATATTAATGGTAATGTTTATTTTGGTTCAATTGTAATTTTGGGAATTGTGTTTACATTTGCGTTTGGTTATAATCTAGCTAGAGCTTATAACGTAAACCCAATTGCAGGAGGTATTGTATCTTTTGCTGCAGTTGTTACTTGTATGAATCAAAGTGCTATTTTTGATTTTATATTACCAAATGTAGATTCGTCTGCATTTGAGACCCTTAAAAACTTGGGACTCAATGTGGCTCTAAATAATGATAATAATGTTGTACTTCAAGGCGTTAGTTCTTGGGGGTATATGAGTCAGGGGTATACTAGTGCCTCTGGACTTTTTACTTGTCTAATTGTAGGATTCTTATCATCAATGATTTATATAAAATTGATGGTAAAAAAAGTTACAATTAAGCTTCCAGAATCAGTGCCACCAGCGGTAAGTAATGCATTTGCTGCTATTATACCGGGAGTTATTGCGATATATACGTTTGGAATAGTAACACAGATCTGTATCTCATTAACAGGACTATATCCAAATGATTTAATAATAAAATGGGTACAAGAGCCACTTTTATCTTTGTCACAAGGTTTCTTTAGTGTTATAATAGTATTGTTCCTAGTGCAACTATTGTGGTTCTTCGGATTGCACGGATCAAATGTTATGGCTCCAATAATTGAAGGAGTTTATACACCAGCACTTCTTAAAAACTTGGAGTATTTCACACAGAATGGAACAACACAAGGAATGCCTTATTTGTGGACTAGAGGATCAATCGATGCTTTTGCGCAGATGGGTGGATCAGGTATAACACTAGGATTAATAATTGCCATCTTTATTTTCTCAAAACGTGATGATGCTAAGGCGGTTGCGAAACTTTCAGCGCCGATGGGAGTATTTAATATAAATGAACCTGTAATATTTGGTATGCCGATAGTTTTAAACCCAGTTTACTTGATACCTTGGTTAATTGTTCCTCCGATTTGTGGAATGGTTGCATATTTCTTTACAGCTATTGGAGTCATTCCGCCTGTATATATTCAAGTACCTTGGGTAATGCCTGTTGGGCTTTACGCATTTTTCTCTACAGGTGGTAGCATTTTAGCGGCAGGAGTCGCATTACTGAACGTTGTCATATCTACTTGTATATGGACTCCTTTTATTCTGTTGGCAAACAGAGTTAAAGATAAATAAAATTAATGAGTAGGGTTATCTCCCTACTCTTAATTTTTAGGAATAGGGTAGTTAATTATGAAAGATGAAAAATCAGCTTGGATTTTGTTTTTAATATCAATTGGATTATTGTGTATTATGTTGTCACCCAGAACTCCTAATCCTATGATAATGATTGTAGGAGGATTGGTGATTATTTTATTGGGGATTATTTTGCTTAAAAAAAATAAATCTGGAGGTAAAAAGGGATGATTAAGTTTCCAAATAATTTTTATTATGGTAGTGCTACTAGTGCAACTCAGAGCGAAGGATCTCATGACGATGGTTTAAAGGGACAAGATATATGGGATATTTGGTATGAGGAAGAGCCATATAAATTTTTTGGTGGTGTTGGACCAAAAGATACATCAACTTTTTATAAAAATTATAAATCTGATATAAAATTACTAAAGCAGACAGGCCATAATTCCTTTAGAACATCTATAAGTTGGTCAAGATTGTTTCCAAATGGATATGGTAAATTAAATCAAGATGCCGTAAAATTTTATCGCAATGTATTTGAGGAACTGAAAAATGAAGGAATAGAACCTTTTGTATGCTTGTTTCATTTTGATATGCCATATGAACTCCAAAAAATTGGAGGATGGGAAAATAGAAAAGTTGTAGATTATTACAGAGATTATGCAAAGAAATGTTTCGAACTTTATGGAGATATAGTTAAACATTGGTTTACATTTAATGAACCAATTGTACATGTTGAATGTGGGTATTTACTTTGTTATCATTATCCATGCAAGGTTGATCCAAAAGCTGCGGTTCAAGTTGCGTATCATACAGCACTTGCAAGTGCATCTGCAATAAAGGAGTATCACACACTAAATCAAGGTGGGAAAATTGGAATAGTACTTAATCTTACCCCAGCATATCCAAGAAGTGATAACCCAAAAGATGTTGATGCTTCAAGAATTGCTGAGCTATTTGCAAATAAGAGTTTTTTAGATCCAGCAGTTAAAGGGGAGTATAGCAAAGAGTTATTTAATATAATCAAAAAACACGATTTGATGCCAACATATACAGAAGAAGATCTAAAAACTATAAAAGAAAACACGGTAGACTTTTTAGGAGTTAATTATTATCATCCGGTTAGAGTTTGTGCAAAAGCAAATATGCCAAACCCAGATGCTCCTTTCTTTCCACAGTATTATTTTGATGATTATATAATGCCAGGAAGAAAAATTAATCCACACAGGGGTTGGGAAATTTATCCTAAAGGATTGTATGATATTGCTATAAATATAAAAGATAATTATGGGAATATTGAATGGATGGTAACTGAAAATGGAATGGGAGTTGAAGGTGAGGAACGTTTCAAAAAAGATGGACGCATTGAGGATGATTATAGAATAGATTTTTATAAAGAACATTTAAGTTGGTTACACAAAGGAATTAGTGAAGGAAGTAATTGTATTGGGTATCAGGTTTGGACATTTATAGATTGTTGGAGTTGGATAAACGCATACAAAAATAGATATGGATTAATAGAACTCAATATTGATACTCAAGAAAGAATAATTAAAAAGTCTGGTTATTGGTTTAAAGAATTACATGATAATAATGGGTTTTAATAGGAATGATTGAAGTAAAAGAGAGACTTAATGTAAGTGCGAAGGATTTTTTTAGTAAGATAGAAGAATCTGTAATATATGATATTGAGAAATCAACTGGGAAGAAACTAGTTCCAAGGGATATATACAATGGATTTAAATATACAAAGAATCTTAAAAATAAACTCGGTAGAAGGGGAGAGGTTGACGTTATTATAACGCATTTTGTTTCTCCGAAGTTATATGGTGCAAATTTTAAATCTGCAATGGGAATTAATACTATATATTATAATATCGAGGAAGTTGATGATGAGAACATTGATGTTATATATAAAGAAGAGTTTATAGGTAAAACAAACAGTATGGATTTAAACTTTAAGATTATGAATTTTTTCTACAAGAAAAGATCAAAGAAAAGAGCAATAAGACTTATAAAGTCCATCGAAACATATATAAAATCTAATAAAGAGTAATGAACAGTTTGTTTATTACTCTTTTTGTTTATTATTTATAAAAAATATTTTTAGGAGGATTTAAAATGTGGATCATTATGTCTTTAATGTCTGCATTTTTTGCAGGAATAACATCAATACTTGCAAAGTGTGGTATAAGGAAAATAGGATCAAATGTTGCTATGGCAATAAGAACGATTATAATTTTGATTTTCTCGTTGCTGATAGTCTTTATAAGTGGATCTTTTAATTTGATTCATAACATTACACCAAAATCATTAATATTTCTTTTATTATCTGGAGTTGTAACAGGAGTTTCTTGGCTATTTTACTTCAAGGCTGTTTCTATTGGCGACTTAAACAAAGTTGCCGCAATAGATAAGTCAAGCGTAGTACTTAGCATATTGTTTGCTATAGTTTTATTCAAAGAAACAGATAAACTATTAATTAAATTAATCGGCATTGTTCTTATTTTAATTGGAACAATCTTTATGCTTGAAAGGAAACAAAGATATAAAGAATAATATTTACATTGTTTATGCAATACTTTCAGCAATTTTTGCAGCATTAACTTCAATCCTTGGTAAAATTGGAATTGATAACATTGATTCAAATCTAGCTACTTTAATAAGAACGTTTGTTATACTTATAATTTCTTGGATAATTATTATTGTAACAAAAGAATATAAAAGTATTTTTAAGATTGATAGACGGGAATTAATTTTTATTTCACTTTCAGGTATTTCTACTGGAGCTTCATGGTTATGCTACTATTATGCAATAAAAAATGGAATTGTAAGTTTAGTTATTCCAATAGATAAATTGAGTATAGTTGTTGTTGTAGCATTTTCATATATATTTTTTAATGAGAAATTAAGTAAAATATCATTTATAGGTTTAATATTTATTGTATTTGGGACAATCATAATGACATTTTAATTAATGTTAATTAAATAACTAATTGATATTAATTATTATTATTTACAATTAGTTTTTTATTTGTTATAATGTGACTATCAAATAAAATATAAAAAGGAGTTACTATTATGTCATTAATAAACAAAGAAATTTCTGATTTTAGCGTACAATCACTTTGCAATGGTGAATTTAAAACAGTAACTAAGAATGATGTTTTAGGAAAATGGAGTGTATTTTTCTTTTATCCAGCAGATTTTACATTTGTATGTCCTACAGAGTTAGAAGACTTGTCAGATCTTTACGAAGAATTTAAGAATAATAACTGCGAAGTTTATTCAGTTTCTACAGATACACACTTTGTTCATAAGGCTTGGCATGATGCATCTGATAGCATTAAAAAGATCAAATATGTTATGCTTGCTGACCCAACTCATGTACTTTCAAAAGACTTTGAAGTATACATAGATGAAAATGGATTAGCTGAGCGTGGATCTTTCATCGTTAACCCAGAAGGTAAGATAGTATGTTATGAAGTTAACGCGGGTAACGTTGGAAGAAATGCATCAGAATTACTTCGTAAGTTACAAGCTAGCCAATTTGTAGCTCAATATGGAGATCAAGTTTGCCCAGCTAAATGGAAACCTGGAAGTGAAACTTTAAAACCAGGAATTGACTTAGTTGGAAAACTTTAATATAAGAACTGAAAGGAGCAATAGTTGATATTGCTCCTAAAATTAACGATAAAATAAATGATTTTGATTATCAGTATTAATAATATTAGTAAATATTGGAGTATGTTTTATGAGTTTTAAAAAAGTATCGAGTATTATTTTAACTGTTTTTTTACTTGTTGGATGTAGTTCCACTGAACAAACATATAAAGATAATGTTACAACTAGTAGTAATGTTGGAGTTAATGAGGAACAGAATGAAATTAAAATATCTGTAGCTAGTGTTTCAATTTCTCATGTTTTATCTGAAATGAATCAAAAAATAGTTGGTAGACCGACAACTAAATTAGAATTACCAAATGAATATGTTGATATTCCTGAGATAGGAAGTTCTTTTTCTCCAGATTTTGAAAAGGTACTCTCTGTTGGAACAGAACTTTTGATTGGTGATTATTTGTTTAAAGATAAAATTGAAGATTCAGCAAAACAATATGGAATTGATACGTTTTATATTGATACTTCTACTTATGACAAATTTTTACATGATATAGAAGAATTGGGGAAAAAGATAAACAAGGAAGAACAGGCAAATAAGTTAGTACAAAGGTTTAGAGAGCCGATAAATAATTTAAGTGGAGTAAGTGAAGATTTGAAGGTTGCTATAATATTCGGTACTTCTGAGAGTAATATGCTTGCAACTGAAGATTCTTATGTGGGAAGTTTGGTCAAGGCTTTAGGATTAAAAAATATAGCTAATGAGATAATGGAAAGTAATTCAGACATGCAGGCAGTGAATAATTATGTTAACTTAAATTTGGAACAATTACTTGTAAATCAGCCAGATGTAATACTGACTTTTGGACATGGAAATATAGAAGAAGCCAATAAGTCGCTTGAAAAATTATTTGAAGAGAATCCAGCATGGAGAAATTTAGATGCTATAAAGAATAATAAGATTTATAATTTAGACTCTAACTTATTTGGAACATCAGCAAATATTTACATTGATCAAGCATTGACTAAACTTGGAGAAATATTTAATGGTTAATAGAAAAAAATCTATAACGATTATAATAATTTCATATATAGTGTTATTAATTTTGACATTTGTATTGTGTGCTTTTGGTAGTGTAAAGTTCGGATTAAAAGAGATTTTATTATCGCTTTTTGGAAATGGAAATGACTTATTAAATGTGATAATTTATGAGATTAGATTGCCAAGGAATCTCATTGCTGTTTTAGTTGGTGCTAGTTTATCTGTATCGGGTATGCTTTTACAGTCTGTTATGAAAAACCCATTAGCAGATCCAGGTATAACTGGAGTGTCTTCAGGAGCTAGTGTTGTAGCGATTATAATACTTTTAGCGTTGCCATCATTTTCTTATGGATTACCTATAGCATCTTTTTTAGGTGGACTTATAGCATGTGCATTAGTGTTTTTATTAGCATGGAAAGATGGCGGAATTTCTCCAAGTAGAATAATACTATCTGGTGTTGCTATTAATTCTGTATTTGGAAGTGTGATATCAATATTTACGATTTTTTATAGTGATAGGATACAAAGTGCTTTGCTTTGGTTGAATGGGAGTTTGTCACAGAAAACATGGGCTGATTTTAAAGTTTTAAGTGTTTATGTTATTATTGGATTGTTGCTAGCTTTATTTTGTATAAAGCCAGCTAATATATTGGCTCTTGGAGAGAAAACAATTTTGAATTTAGGTTTTAATATTACACATTTGAGATTGTTTGTATCAATAGTTGGGGTATTTTTGGCAGCGGTATGTACATCAATTGTTGGTATTATAGGATTTGTTGGACTTGTAATACCACATATTTGTAGAATGATAGTTGGATATGATTATAAATATTCTTTACCGCTGGCTATCTCTTTTGGAGGGATAATTGTACTTTTAGCTGATACATTATCTAGGGTGATAGGTGGAAGTTTAGAATTACCTGTTGGTATAATAATGTCATTGTTAGGAGCACCGTTTTTCCTATATTTGTTAAGAAAAAAGAAAGGAGAGTAGGAATCTTTGTTAAGTGTAAAAGATTTAAAAGTTGGATATGAGGATAAGGTTATAATAGAAAAATTATCTATTGAGATACAAAGAGGAGAAATTGTAACAATTTTAGGACCTAATGGTTCA
The DNA here is from genome assembly GCF_000270205.1 of Candidatus Arthromitus sp. SFB-mouse-Japan. Lineage (NCBI taxonomy): Bacteria > Bacillati > Bacillota > Clostridia > Eubacteriales > Clostridiaceae > Candidatus Neoarthromitus > Candidatus Arthromitus sp. SFB-mouse. Next base: position 1,051,836 of record NC_015913.1, on the reverse strand, counting down.
GGTAAATCTACTCTTCTTAATTGTTTAACTCGATATCTTAAACCTTTATCTGGAGATATTTATTTTGAAGATAAAAATATTTATTCTAAATCTTTAAAAGATTTTTCAAAACAAGTGGCTATTTTATCGCAACATAATGAGTTGATAGGAGATATAACAGTAGAACAATTAGTTTACTATGGTAGATCTCCACATAAGAGATGGTATGAGAAGAAAAGTAATATAGATTGTGAAATAGTAGAGCAAGCTATGAAATACACAAAAGTTTTTAAATATAGGAATACGAATATTAATAGTTTATCTGGTGGGGAAAGACAGAGGGTTTGGATATCTATGGCTCTTGCGCAAACTCCGAATTTACTGCTATTAGATGAACCGACAACATATTTGGATATATCACATCAATTGGAACTTATGGGACTTATTAAAGATATAAATAGTAGCAAAAGTATAACTATAGTTATGGTTTTACATGATTTGAATCAAGCTATTCAATATAGTGATAAGATTATATTAATGAAGGGTGGCAGAGTTTTTGATTATGGTAAACCTAAAGAAGTTATAAATTGCGAAAATTTAAGAGAGGTATATGATATAAATTGTCATATATGTGAGTACAAAAATAAATCAATAATAATACCAATTAGTAATTATAAATCTTAAAATATTGGAGGGAAATTAAATGAAAGAAATTTTAAATTCACAAAAAACTATAATGATTTCATCTATTAATGGTGATGGATTTCCACAAATAAGTTATTCGCCATATGTAATGGTAGATAATAAAATTTATATTTATATAAGTAGAATTGCAGATCATCATAGCAATATACAGAAAAATGGTAACGTAAGTTTAATGGTTATAAGTGATGAGTCTAAATCTCAAAACTTATTTGCAAGGGAAAGAGTAAGCTTCAAGGGTAATGCAAAGAAACTTGATGAAATTTCAGACTGTATTAAGGAAAAGTTTGAAGAAATACATGGAAAGAGAATGATGGAAGTATTATATGGAATGGATTTCGATTTTTTCGAAATAGATATCTTGAGTGGAAGATTAGTTAAAGGTTTTGGTAAGGCTTTTGATTTAACATATGAAAATAATACTTGGGTAGAGAAACAAGTAGTTGTAGATAAGAATGTTCCAGCACACAATAAATAATAAAAATCCTATGATAATTTTCATAGGATTTTTTGTTTTAATCGCAGTATTCACAAAGATGATCACAAGCACAATTTATAGATTCTATTGCTGATCTTATAACTTTCTTATTAGATTCTTTTTCACAGTTACATTCAGCTTTTTGCAAAGCACTTATTACATTTTGCATTGAACTTATACTTGAATCAACATGATCTTGAACATTTCTTCCCATAATATAACCACCTTTTATTTTAGAATACACTTATATTATTTAACCTTTAATTATGATTTATGTATCAAAATAATCAGGATTTTATTGTCAGATTGAGTTCATTTATGTCCTTAGGAGGAGTAACATAAGCCGTATTATATGATGTGTAAATAACCATTCCTGGTTTTGCATGTGGCATTTTTTTGACGTTTTTTACTTTAGTATAATCAATAGGAACATTTGAAGATGATGATGCCTTGCTATAAAATGCTGCTAACATTGACGCTATTTCTATTAATTTATCATTTGGATTATTATGTGCAAGGATAACATGGCTACCAGCGATATTTTTAACGTGAAACCAAATATAGTCTTTTTTTGAAATTTTGAAAGTTAATGACTCGTTTTGTATATTATTTTTTCCAACAAAAATTGAAATGCCATTTGATGTTATATAATGATGTGGTGATGATTTTATTATATTATCTTTGTTCTTTGTTTTTATAACTTTCAAGTATCCGCTTTGACCAAGTTCTATTCTTATATCATCAATATCATTGTTATTTTGTATATTGTCTAGATTGAGTAAAACAGAATTTAAATAATCAATTTCTTTTTCGCATGCTAAAATATTATTTAGATTTATTTCTTCGGATTTTTTAAGTTTTTTGAATTTCTTATAATAATATTCTATATTTTGAGAAGCGTTAATTTTAGGATTTAATGGGATTTTGATTTCTTCTAATTCTTTACTAAAATAATTTTGAGCTATTATATGATCTTCTCCACCCTTTAGCATGTATATATTTGAGGAGATTAAATTACCATAGAGTTTAAATTTATCTTTATTTTCACTATCTTTAATTGCAGACTTAAAAATTGAGATTTTTTTAGAAGATTTTTGTATGACAGAGTTTATAATTTTTCGTATATTTGTGACTTTTCCATTCATATCATCAGATGAATTTTTATTTATAATAAAATCATCTATCAAACTGTTTAAGTCTTGTTTTATAGTTTTATCATCACTTATATTAATGTCAAAACTATAAAAATCTTTATAAGTATTATTAATTTTATATAGGGTGGGCTGAATCTTAATATTTTTGAATATTTTACTGAGAACTTCAAATTTTTTATCAAATGATTCATTGGAGATTAACTCAAATATAAACTTTGATAGTTGAGGAGAAACACCCTGAAATATTTTTGAATACATTAATGGATTGTTTTCTATGATGTTTGATATCTTTTTAAAGTTTTGTATTGTAAAATCCATTGGATTTAATTTCAAGTTGTCTTTTGGAGGGTACTTATAAATTGAATTTGGCATAAGAGTCCTATAAGAATTATTATTTAAAGAAAGATGTTTTATAGAATCTAATACTTTTTGGGTATCTTTTTCTATGAGTGAAACATTGCTATGTTTTCCCATAAGTTCAATTATTAATTCAAATTTATTTACATCCCCAAGTTCATTCCTATTTTCTATATCTAATTTTAAAATTCGATCATTTTCCACTTGAGAAATATTATTGATTGTTCCATTTAATATGTACTTTTTTAAAATTATTGAAAACATAAGGTTAGATTTAGGTGTTTCATATTTTTGATTAGTTAGGTTTATTGAATTATATTTAGAATTCGAACTTATTAATAAATTTTGATTTTCACCATTACACCTAATATTTAAAATAAAACTATATTTATCAAATTGATTAATCTTTCTAATCTTACCATTTATTATCTTAGGTCTTATTTCATCAATTAATGAATGTAAGAAAATTCCGTCTAATGGCATAAATATCACCTCATTCTAGATTATAACACAAACATATGAAAAATTTTATTCTTTCAGACAAGCTTGTATATTTTTAAAAATTAATGAAATAATCAAAATACATTTAATTGTCGAGGTGATTATTTTGGTTTTAGAAGATATTGAATTAGATTTATTAAATTATGTTAATTATGATTTTGCGACAAAATTTAATGTTCTTCCAATTAGGAGATACAATAATGGAGTTATAATAATTTGTTCGGAAATTATAGATAAAGTTATTAATGATTTAAAAATTATGTTTAATGATAACATTGTTCCGTACATTCACACTAAGGAGACTGTGGCAGAAAATATATGTCATTATTATGAAATTTTTAAATCACGACAAAACTTATCAGAGGACAACTTAGAGGATGTGTATGACGATACTCTTAGATTGGCAATAGACATGAAAGTAAGTGATATACATATTGAGCCAAATAAATCTGGAGCTAATATTCGTTTTAGACGTAATGGTGAGCTTGAATTATTTAAATGCGTTTCACCTCGGGTATATAAATTCATATCAACGAAGATAAAAGTTATGAGCAATTTAGATATAACGGAAAAGAGGATATCTCAAGATGGTAAAATTACATATAAATACAATGATTTTAAATATAATTTGAGGGTTGCAACACTTCTTACATCTAAAGGAGAGAAGATTTCTATTAGGATTCATAATAACAAGAATGAATATGAGGATATAAGTGATCTTGGATTTGGTGAAGAGCAAATTAAAATTATAGAAAGATATCTTTCGAAAAAGAATGGAATGATTATATTATCGGGTCCTACCGGTAGTGGTAAGTCAACGACCTTATATAAATTTATAGAAAGTATAAATAGTGAGAGGATAAGTATTTATACCATAGAAGACCCAGTTGAATATGAAATTGAGGGAATAAATCAAAGTTCTATTAATGAGAAAGCAGGTTTAACATTTAATGAAATATCAAGAAACATATTAAGGCATGATCCAGATGTATTGATGATTGGAGAAATTCGTGATGAAGAAACCGCGAAAGTTGCTGTGTCGTCTTCTGTAGTTGGACATAAAGTTTTTTCAACAATACATGCTAAGGATTCATTGTCTGTAATAACAAGATTAATTGATTTAGGAGTTAATGAATTTTTAGCTATAGATGCATTGGATTTAGTTATATCTCAAAGACTTGTAAAAAAGTTATGTAATTGTAAAAAGAAAAAAAGTATTGATGAGATGATTGTATTTAACAAGAAGTACGAAAAAGCAAAATATTATTCACCACATGGATGTGAAAAATGTAAATTTACAGGTTATAGTGGAAGAATTTTATTAAGTGAGATTTTGATAATAGATGATATAATAAAGGAAATGCTTTTGAAAAAGAAACCAATGGCATATATAAGGGAATATATCAATACGAAATATTTTGAATACTCTTTTAGCCAAAATGTTGAAACTCTTATTAATAGTGGAGAAGTTTATATAAAAGATTTGGAGATTTTGAGATGATGGATAATTATATTGTTTTGGTTAAGGAAGGGAGAGAATTTAAATTTAAAATTTATGGGGGTAATTTTAGGGATTTTTTGAATGAATGCAAGTCAAAAATTTATTTAAAGATTAAGATTCCGAAAATATTTGTTCTTAAGAAAAAATTAAAAACTATTTGGTACAAAAGATTTTGTGAAGATCTATACTTTTTAGTAAAAAGTGGTATATCGTTAACAGAATCGATTTTAATTTTTAGGAATAATTCAAACAATACAAAATTGAAATCTTATACTAAGTTTTATGATTCATTATATAATAAGTTATTAAATGGAAACTTATTATATGATGCTCTTAATAAGACAAATTATAAATTGGATAATATATTTCTATCTTTGATATCAGTTAGTGAAGAGACAGGTAAGTTAGCAGATGTGCTTAATAATTTAAGTAAATACTATGAAGATAAGATTAATATATCAAGTAAAATTAAATCCTCTATGTCATATCCTATTTTATTATCTACATTTTTAATAATTATGTTTAATCTATGTATTTTAGTTTTTATACCTAGTTATTTTAATTCATTTCAATCACAAATTTCCAATTTACCAAATATGAGCCGGATTTTTATAGATGTGTGTTTATTTATTAAAGATAATTATTTTTTATTTTGTATATTAGTGATATCTGGCGTAATTTTATTAATTACATTATTTAAGAGTAAAGTATATTTTACAAAGTTAATATTTAAGATTTCTATAATTAGGAAGATTCATTTTAAGAAGTGTCAATTAAAATTTATTCAAATGTTGTATTACATAATAGATAGTGGGATAGATTTAGCTACAGCACTAAAGATAATTAGTAATTTAGATAATGATGATTGTAGCAAATATGCAAGTTATATTTATGGGGAAATTAATCAAGGATTTGATTTTTGTGAGTCATTAACAAATAGTAAGATTTTTGATCCAGAAATTATCTCTATAATAAGTATTGGTGAAAAGAGTTCAAAATTAGTTTTAGCATTAAAAAATATTTGGACAACTTACTCTAAAAAGCATTATGAGAGTATGGAAAGATATACAAAATTAATAGAACCAATATTTATAGTTATTTGTGGCCTTATTGTTTTAATTTTTATTTCAATATTTATTATTCCTTTGATATCATATGAAAATTTTAACTCTTTGTGGGGTGGATGATATGAAAAAGAGAGGAATGATATTGATAGAAAATTTAACTTCGTTGATGATATTGATGGTTATAGTGGGTGGATTAGCACTTAACGTAGGTATGTTTAAGAAAATGTACAATAATTATATGCATACAAAATTTAAATTGGAATTTATAGATTTTGTTAATAGAGGTAAATATTCTGCAGTTAATGATTCTAGTGTTTATATTTTGAGATTTTATGAGAAAAGAATGTTATTAGCAAATAATCGTAATGAAGTTGTAGATAGATTTGATTTTCCAAAGCAGATAAGGATGGCAAGTTTCAATGGAATTTATAATTCGAGATTAATTATAGAAGATAACGGTGTAATAACTAGAGGAGCAACATTTTCATATTATTTTTGCGATAAGTTAAATAAAATAACAATTTCAACTATAACAGGAAAAGTTAATTATGCATAAGTATAAAAAGAGAGGATCTATTTTATTCAAAAATTTATTTTCAATATTATTAATAACGATGCTTTATATTTCAATTTCGAGGGTTATAAATATAAATGTTAAGGCTATGCGATCTATATTATTGACGAAAGATATTATAAACAAGATTGATATCATAAAATATGAATTGTTTTTTAATAACCAATATATTCATATTAAAGGAGATACTTACATAAATGCAAATAATATAAAACTTGATAAATATAAAGAACTTAATCAATATTTCGAAAATTACAAATGCGATAATTCTGAATACTTTCGTTTGTATTTTGATGAATATATGAATGATATTACTATAGAGTACATTAAAGACGACCAAATGATATTTAAGGATAAATTAGAAATTTAGTATTGGAGGTGTATTTAATATTATAAGGCATAAAAAGAGAGGGCATATGCTTTTAGAATCGATTATAAGTCTATCGATATTCGTTGTTATTGCTGTATCTATGAATAATTATATTATAAGTAGTGTTAAATATCTTATTTCCAATATTAATATATCTTACGAATGTTTTAAAAATTAGAGAGTTAGAAGTATTTTTAAATAGTGAACTTAATGAATATGCATTTGATTTTAAAGTTAATAGTGATAAGAAGATATCCTATAAAAAAATTATTCCTATAAGTACTTCACAATGTGAAGTAAAAAAACGGGATATAACTTTTGGAAATGGAACGATAACTTTAAAATATGATGATAGAAATGTAACTAATTTACTTAAGAATGTAGATGATTTTAGAATTTATAAGAATGGAAATTTAGTTTTTATTAAGATCTTATTGGGGGATATAGAGTTAATAAAACCAATTTCACTTATGTCTTATAATATCTGATTGAATTGAAAAAAAGAGGGGTAGTTTATATACCATTTTTGATGGTATTAACATTAATTTTCAGTTTAATAATGAATTCAAATTATATGAGCAAAAATATTTCTACTTATTTGGATTATGAAAATATTTCTGAAGTAGGCATGATAGATCCAATTAATAATTTTATATCTAAACTTAAAATTTATAAGGATGATTATTATAGGGCTATTGATGAATCTTTAATAGTTGAAGGTGTTACGTTTTTAGACTACATCAAGAATAATAATATTAAATTGTTTAAGGGAAATTTATATATATTGAACTTTAGTTTAGGAAATATCATTAATCCAAATGGAGATAAAATTCTACTGTATTATAGTGATGAGGATAAAAAAGGATACTATTTTTACGCTAAAGAAAATGGGAGAGATATTAATTTAGATCTTGCTCGTATTTTTAGAATTTAGTATTTTGGAGGGATTATGAAGAATTTAATATATTATAATAAGGATAAATTTGATATATATTTTAAAAAAATAACAAATAAATATGAAAAATCTAATATCTCGGATGTTTATATTAAAGATATAAATAAATTTAATATAAAAAATTCTATTATTATATTCGAAGTTAGAGATTTTTTAATTAAGTCTTTATTTATGCCTTTAGATAATTATATAGGTGATAGAATTTTGAATTCATTAAAATTTTATTTTAATAGTTTTAATGATGATATATTATATGATTATTTTCTTTTGGATTCTGACATTAATAATGGGCAAGTACGAATATTACTGTATGCTATGAAGATAAAAAAAGATGTACAAGAAATTTTAAAATATATAGATAAGTCTTATTTGGTGGTTAGACCTTTACAATTTATAATAGTTGAATATATATCGAATAAGTTTAATACAAAAAATGGAATTTTAATAAATAAGATAGATAGTTCAAATTATAATATTATTATGTTTAGAAATTCGTTAATATTATTAAATGATTATATAAATGCAGATACTTTTAATAATTTGGATATTTATATAATTGATAGCATGCAATATGTTAAGAAAGAATTTAATGTTTCAATTAATAATGATATATATTTTTTGAATTGTGATCAAGAAAATATATCATGTAATTACAAATTTAAATGTATATTTTCAAATCATACTGTGGAGGAAATATTAAGGGAACATGACTATATCAGGAGTAAATTTTTTAAGTTTTGGAAAAAGAGAGAGAATTTTAAAAAGAACGCATAAAAAATATTTATCCTATATTTGTATAGTTTTAATATTAATAGGAGGAGTATCCGGAAATATTTTGATAAATAGAAAAACATATAGTAATCTATTGAATTCAAAACAATCTAAAATTATAAGTGATCTACAGGTTGAACATAAAAACAGTGTTGATATTATTTTATTATTACTTGATAGTATGAAATTGTTTATAGAAAATATAGAATATACTTTAGATAATATAAGTATTAATGTTAGAATTGCAGATAAAAAATATATATATAGCATAGTGGATAATTTAATACAAGCTAATTTATATATTAAGTCTTATGAATATATGTCAGAAAATGACGGTTTATACTTATATAAAATAGATATAGGGGTATAAAGAAAAGATGAATAAGGTAATTAGGAGATATAAATTTGTATTGGGAATTTTAATTTTTTTCCTATTTATTATGATATGTATAAATATGGTGACTAAAATTAAAGTAGATAAATTTAGATTAATACAAGACAATATTGTTTCATCTGAAATTGAATTTAAACAGGCTAAAGAAAATGAATTTTTAAAATTTAAGAATGATTTATTAAATAATAATGTTATATTAGATAATATTGAGTATTTAGATAGTGATATGGTTAGATTTGATATAAATCAAAATATGTATATTAACGATGCATATAATTTTTTAGAATTTTTGAGCAATATACCACATTTAAGAATAAATAGGATAAATATTATAAAAAATAAGTTGGATTACAACTTGAACATATCGGCTGAAATGTAATTGGATATATTGAATACATTAATTTAATTTGTTAGAATGAATGTGCGAAATAAATAGATGTGGAGGTTTAATTATCGTTATGTTAACGGCGGGAGATTTAAGAAAAGGGATTACTTTTGAATATGATGGTCAAGTGTACATAGTTATAGATTTTTTACATGTAAAACCAGGTAAGGGTGCTGCATTTGTTAGGACTAAATTAAGAAATGTAATAGCTGGAGGGGTTATTGAGAGAACATTTAATCCATCAGAAAAATTTCAAGAGGCTGTTATTGAGAGGAAAGAGATGGAGTATTTATACAATGATGAATCATTATATTATTTTATGGATTTGGAAACATATGAACAAATTCCACTTAATTATGAAAAAGTAGAGGATGCAATAAAATATTTAAAAGAAAATATGAATGCTATTATAAAATTTTATAGAGGAGAAGCTTTTTCTGTTGAGGCACCTAATTTTGTTGAATTAAAGGTTATTGAAACAGATCCGGGATTTAAAGGTAATACAGCAACAAATACTTTAAAACCAGCTAAAATTGAGACAGGCACTGTAATCCAAGTTCCTTTATTTATAAATGAGGGTGATAAAATAAGAATAGATACTAGAACCGGAGAATATATGGAAAGGGCATAGTATAAATTTAAAAAGTTATTAGTGATATCACTAATAACTTTTTTATGTTTTTGTACTAAAAAAAGAATAAAAAAATATAATTTATTGGAAGGAGGTTAAGTATTATTAGTAATTTATATGAGTTAATAAATTTATTTTCTATAAATTTAAGGTACCAATTAGAAAAAAGTGGATCTCTAAATAATTTGCAAGAGATTAGGTTGAAGGTTAATAAGCCTGTTATATTAATTTTTTCAGATAAAGAAATCGTATTAACTGTAAGGACCTCTGCTGAAGATATTAGAGCTACCATAAATAAGATTAGTAAGTATTCTATTTTTGCTTTTGAGGAAGATGTAAAACAGGGGTTTATAACGATACAAGGTGGACATAGGGTTGGAATAACTGGTGAATGGATTTTTGAGAATGGACAAGTAAAATATTTAAAAAATATCTCATCATTAAATATTAGGATATGCAAAGAAGTTATGGGATTTGGAAGAAAATTTATTAATTATATATATAAGGGTGGTGAAATTTTGAACACTCTTATAATTTCTCCACCTAAATGTGGAAAAACAACTCTATTGAGAGATTTGTCTAAGATTATTTCAAATGGTGATAGTCCTCTTAATAGAGGATTTAAAGTATCTGTTATAGATGAAAGAAGTGAAATAGCAGCTAGTTTTAGAGGAATTCCTCAGTTAGATGTGGGAATCAGAACTGATGTATATGATAATTGCCTAAAAAGTAAAGGAATAATTCTTGCTATAAGATCTATGGCTCCTGAAGTTATAATTTGTGATGAAATTGGAACAAGAGAGGATTTTGAAAGTGTGCTGATCGCTTACAATTCGGGAGTATCTATAATTTCAACAATACATGGTAGCAGTGAAGAAGATTTTTATAATAAGTTACGTATGAGCAATTTAAATACTAGTATGGAGAAAATATTTAAATGTATTTTGATACTTAGTAATAAGAATGGAATTGGAACTTTAGAAAGAGTAAAAATAGTTTAGAGAGGATCACTATGAAATTTATAGCTTTATTAATTATTTTTGTGTGTATTTCTCTTATAGGAATAATATTAGGAAATGGTTACAAATTTAGGGTAAAAGAACTTCAAGAATTTGAAGCAGTATTTTATTCGTTAAAAAATAACATAACATTCATGCGAACTCCGATAGCTTATGCATTGAGAGAGTCCTGTCCCCAAAAATCTGAACTTAGTATAAATTTACATAAGATTGCAGATGAAATTGAAAATGGAGATTTTTATAATTTGGTTGATTGTGTTAGAAGAGTTTTTGAAAAGAATAAGCTTAAATTATATCTTAATCAATCTGATTTAGATATGATATATGATTTTTTTAATAACATTGAAAACAGTAATCTTAATTCATTTGAAAATGTATTTTGTATTTTTACAAAACGTATAGAAGATCAATTGATAGAAGCAATAGAATTTAGAAATAAAAATAAAAAAGTTTATAGTACTTTAGGAATCGGAGTAGGAGCTATGATTGTTATTTTTCTCATATAGGGAGAGTGTGTAAAATGTTAGATTTTTCTATGATATTTAAAATTGGTGGAGTTGGAATCCTTATTGCAATTCTTGATAAGGTTTTAAAAAGTATTGGTAGAGAAGAGTACGCAACATTATCTAATATTTTAGGTATAGTTTTAATCTTATTTATGGTTATACAACTTATAGGTGATCTATTTAATACTATTAAGACAATGTTTCAATTGTAGGTGATTAAATGGAGATTATAAAAATAGCGTTTTTTGCACTAATAGCATTATTTTTTATAATAATTGTGCAACAGAGTAGAAAAGATCTGGCCGTGATAATTTCCTTATTTGTAGGTGTTTCTATTTTTGTGTTTATATTTGGTAAATTTAATGCGATTATATTATTTCTTCAAGATATGGCATTAAAGGCAAATATAAATACAGTTTATTTAAATATTGTTTTAAAAATATTGGCCATAAGTTACATAGCGTCTTTTTGTAGTGAAATATGTAAGGATGCAGGATCTAATAATATTGCCTCAAAAGTTGAATTCGGTGGGAAAATTTTAATATTGTTTTTAGCAGTTCCCATATTAATGGCTGTTTTGCAATCAATTTTAAACATTATGTAGGAAGGTATTTATGATAAAGAAAATATTTTTATTAATTTTTTTATTAACTTTGTTTTTTTTACCGAATTTAAGTGTTAGTGCAACTATTAGCAATAATGAGAATGTATTTAATAACGATAATATGCAGGAAATAATTAAGGAAAATGAAAAGGAAATATCAAATCTTTATGATTACATAATTAACATGAAAGATGATATAGAAATATTGAAAGATTTGGATCCTAAGGAATATGTAAAGTCACTTATGAGTCATGGAAATGAGAAAATGAGTATTGGTAAAACTATATTTAAAAACATAACATCATTCATTATAAAGGAAGTTATTCTAGTCTTAAAGGGAGTTTCTACCGTAATAATAATAGCTGTTATTTGTTCACTTATACAGAATCTTCAAAATGCTTTTTCTAATCAAACATTGTCAAATGTTGCTTTTTATGCGTGCTATGCTCTGCTTATAATAATACTTTCCAAAACTTTTCTTATAGGAATTGATATAGCTAAGGAAACTATAAAAGAGTTAAATAATTTTTTATTAGTATTGATACCTGTACTTAGCACATTACTTTTATCTGCTGGTGGAATTAGTCAGGTTGCAACACTTGATCCAATAATAATTTTGCTTACGAACATAGGTCCTACGTTTTATTTGAATATTTTGATTCCAATTATACTTTTAGGATTTATGTTACAGTTTGCTAATAATATATCAAATAATTTTAAAATATCAAATTTAATAAAGCATACCAATCAGATTGTACTTTGGGCTCAGGGAATTTTTATAACGTTTTTTATAAGTATGCTTACAATAAGAGGATTTACAGCAGAATCTTTAGATATTGTAACAGCTAAAACAGCTAAATTTGCTGTAGATAATTTTGTTCCAATAGTAGGAAAGGCAATTTCTGATGCAATTGCTACTGTTGCAGGTTACTCTATACTTTTGAAAAATGCCGTTAGTTCCTTGGGGCTTATAATTGTTATAGCTATTGTATTAGTTCCAATAATTAAGATTTTTATAATGGCTACATTATATAGATTAACTGCAGCCATTATTGAACCTATTTCTGATAATAGAATAGTTTCTGCTATCAGTTCTGTAGGTGATTCATTAATTCTTATAATGTCGTGTGTGATAGTAGTATCTATATTGTTTTTTGTAATGATTTCTATAATTGCATCTGCAGGGAAATTAATAATAGGTGTTTAGGAGTTATTATAAATGGAAATTTTAAAAGATTGGGTAAGTGATATTTGTGTAACTATCTTGTTTATGACAGCGATAGAACTTGTTTTACCTGAGAATAGTATTAAAAGATATGCAAAATTTGTCTTAGGACTTATTTTTATAGTTGTTGTTATAAATCCAATTATTAATTTTGTTAACCAAGATAATAATTTGTATAAGGACATAGCTGTAAATGAAAATTATATTGATAAATTTGATGATTATCTAAAAAATAATTTTGAGGAGTATAGTGAGAGAGCTAGGAAAACAACTTTAGAAAGTTTTGAAGAAAATATTTCTAGAAATTGTAAAATAATATTGGAAAATAAGTTTAAAAAAAATAAATTTGATCTTGAAGCATCTTGTGTTTATCAGGATGGAGATTTTAAAATATTGGAAGTTATTGTAAGAGTAGAGGAGCATGGTGTTAAGAAGATAGAAACGATTGAAGAAGTTATTATAGATGATAAACAAGATAATAAATTTATAAGTAAAGAGGGAGCAAAAGCTAAAGAAATAAGAAAATTTTTATCTAATGAGTTAAATATTTCAGAAAATATTATAAAGGTATATTTAAATTAAGGGGTCCAGTAGCAGATGGAAAAGATAAAACAAAAAATTATAAAAAAAAGTAATAAATTTACTTATATGATTATATTAATTATTATAGCTGGAATTATGATTTTTGCAGTTAGTTATTTTAATAATTCAACACCAGCATTGTTAAATGTTTCAAGTGGAGAAATATCGCAGCAAAATAAATATGGGGTTGATTATACTCAATTTTCCTATGAGGATAAAGTTAAATTAGAATTAAAAAATATTTTATCTAAAGTAAGAGGAGTAGGGGAAGTTGATGTTGTTATACATTTTGAAGGCGGAGAAGAAAGAATTCCAGCACTTGATAGTGAGAAATCGAATACAGTAATAGAAGAACGCGATAGTAATGGAGGAAATAGAGTTAATAATAACAATAAAGATGGCACTAAGGTTGTAATGTCAAATCAGGGGAATAGTACTGAACCATTAATTTTGAAAACATATAATCCTAAGATAGTTGGGATACTTATAGTTGCTGAAGGGGCAGATGATAACAAACTTTCATATAAATTAACTAAAATGGTGTCTTCTCTTTATGATATAAGTGAAAGTAAGGTTAATGTCATACCTATGAAAGAGTGACTATTATTAAAAAATGGAAAACTAATTTGAAAAATTTAGGGGGATTTTGATTATGAATAAAAAACAAGCTGGAGTTATACTTGCGTTATTAGCATTAATTGTATGTGCTGGCGTATTAGCAGCAAAGGTTAACAGTTCAATGCAGGATTTAGGAACAGTATCTATAACTGATAGTGGTGATGATGCTGCAAATATAAATAATTCCAAACAAGATGAAATAGGGTATGACTTCTTCTACGAAGCAAAATCTGTTAGGGATAAGAAATCAGCTGAAACTCTTGAGTATTTAGCAGAAATAATAGATAGTGAAAATGTATCACAAATGGATAGAGATACGGCGGCTAAACAGAAGATGGCTTTAGTTATGGATCAAGAAAATGAAACTAAAATTGAACTTGCTCTTAAAGGTAAAGGATTTGAAGAAATATTATGTTTAATTGAGAATGATAAAGCTAGAATATTTGTTAAGAATGCTTCTGAACTTACAGAAAGTCAAAGAAAGCAAATTCAAGAAGTGGTTATGAGTGTAGCTAAAATTAAAAATGTAGAGATAGAATTAAAGAAGTAAGATAAAAAACTACTGATATGGTATCAGTAGTTTTTTTGTTTTATATATGGTATTTAAAATTGTCATTTGATATAATTATTTTGTAATTAAGTAGAGGGGTTGGATAAGTGAATAATAGTATTGGAGTTGTTAAAATATCTGATGATGTTATAACTGTTATAGCAGGTATAGCCGCTAGCGAAATTAAGGGAGTATATCCGCTATTTAGTAATAATAGTAATGGTAATAATTCTTTTAATAAGAAGAATATTTCCAAAGGAATTAAAGTGAATTTGAGTGACAATAAAACAAGTATAGATATAAGTGTTGCTGTTGAATATGGTATAAAGATTCCAAGTGTTATTAGAGAACTTCAAGAAAATGTTAAAACTCAAGTAGAAACATTTACAGGTGTTAAAATGGAAGAAATAAATGTATTTGTTCAGAGAGTTTTAAATAAATCTGAATAGGATTGATTTGATATTTGTTGTGAGTTTTGTTTATAAAAAATGGAGGATTAACCACAATGAAAGATTTAGAATTGAAGAGTTTTGAAATAATATCTAATGTGGGAACTGCTAGATCGTGCTATATTGAGGCTATTTCTCATGCGAAAAAGTTCGATTTTGAAATGGCTGAAAATTTAATGAAGGATGGTATAGAGGCATTTAATTCAGGACATAAGGCACATGCTGGATTAATACAAATGGAAGCTAATCATGAAGAATTTCCTTTTAGTTTGATTTTGATGCATGCTGAGGATCAATTGATGAGTGCTGAAGGATTTAAAATTATTGCTAATGAGTTTATAGATATTTATAAGAGGATGAAAGAAAACGATTTAAAATAGGAGAATTTCTAAAATGGAGTTAGATGAGTTTTTTAAAAAAGTCAAAAATGGTGATAATATACGTGGGATGGAAATGTATAATTTAATGATGAAAGTAAATGATCATTCTAGGAAGATAATGAGTGATCTTAATTATACTTATCATACTAAAGAAGAAATTATTGAATTGTTTTCGAGATTAATTGGAAAAAAAGTTGATGATACTTTTATGTTATTTCCACCATTTTATACTGATTTTGGTAAGAATATAAATATTGGTAGAAATGTTTTTATAAACTCGTGTTGTTGTTTTCAGGATCAGGGTGGAATTTATATAGATGATGGTGTTTTAATTGGTCATAATGTAATTTTAGCTACATTGAATCACGATTTTGATCCAAATAAGAGGGAAATACTTCATCCAGCTCCGATTAAGATAGGTAAGAACGTTTAGATTGGTTCTAGGTCAACAATATTACCTGGCGTTAAAGTTAATGATGGATCTATTGTAGCAGCAGGATCTGTTGTTAATAAAGATGTGCCAAGTAATTCTATTATTGCTGGAATTCCAGCTAAAGTTATTAAATACATAGATAAATAAAGACAGGAATATATTCCTGTCTTTTTATTTTACATAAATGAACCATCTATTTTAGCATTCATATCTTTGAATTTATTCATATCTATTTGTTTTAAATTTTTATCTACAATTAGAGAAGTTGTTAAAACACCATTTATGTTTAGCATTGTTCTAGCCATGTCTAAGATTGGATCAACAGCAAGTATAGGACTTGTTAAATCAAAATATTGGCCTAGTCCAACAGCTGAGAGATTTATTGATGCACTTGTTGTTGCTGTACCAGGAACACCAGCTATACCAATAGAACTAATTGTTACTACGAGTAAAGCCATTATCATAAATCCTAAGTTTATTGGATAACCAGTAATATTTGATATCATTATTATAAGCATTGCAGGGAAAATACCAGCACATCCATTCATTCCTGTTGTTGAACCTAGACTAGAAACAAAAGTTGAAGTTGATGAATTGCATCCCATAGATTCAAGTGTTTCAATAGTTACAGGTAAGCATCCAAGACTTGATCTAGATGTGAATGCTAGTATAAGTACAGGAATGGCTTTTTTGATATAAGTAATGGGATTGAATCCAAATACAGACAATAGAATCATATGAACTAAGAACATTATAATTACTGCTATATATAAAGCAACTATAAATAGTATAACATCTAAAATTGATTTAATTCCACGTTGGGCAATTGTATTAGCTAATAATGGAATTATAGCATAAGGCATTAAATTTATTATGCTCATTGTTATGCTAACTATTATTTTGTGAGAAGCCTCGATCAGTTTGTTAAATGTTTCCATTGTTTTTGCATATATTTTTCCCATTTTTTTTGCAGCTGTGCCTATAAAAATTGAAAATATAACAACAGCAATAACATTCGAGCTAGCCATGGATTCTATTGGATTTTTTGGAATCAAGTTTCTAAATATGTCAATTAATGATTGCACTTCTTTTATATTAGATGATCCAGAAGCTATAGTTGAGTTTAATCCTATTTTAAATACGTATGAAATTATGAATCCTACAACTGCAGAGATAGCAACAGTTGAAAGTAGAGTTACTAATGTATAAATTGTCAGTTGTTTTATTTTTGCATCTTTTTTCATGCTGATTATTATATGAATGATTGAGATTATAATCAGTGGGATTACAATCATTCTAATTAGATCTATAAAACCATTCCCAAATAAAGAAAACCATTTAGTGGATTCATTTATCCATGTTATTTCAAGTGGGTTTTTAGGGAATTTAGCTGCAAATTGAATTGCGAATCCTAAAATTATTCCTAAACCTGTACCTATAAACATTCTGTTTGAGAAGTTTATAGGTTTCTTTTTAAGAAAAAGCATGAGTGTAAAAAGTAATATTAGTACTATTAACCATGCAAGTGTGTTAAAAGAGGATATCATTATAAACTCTTTTAAAAAACCATTTTCCATTTATAAAAAACTCCTTATTAAAATTAATCAATATTACTATTAATATAATTTTGTTTAAATTGATATAACAAATATTAAATATTTGTTATCTATGTTATTAAAAAAGTATATATATTATTTTTTTTCGTAGATACACGAAATAATTAACGAAAAAATGAACATATTATTAATGGGAGAACAATTATTATGATAAATTTAAATAATGATATTATTGAAGAATGTAATAATTATTTACTTCAATTGTCTTATTTTTTGGATCAGGTATATGATATTCTTGTTAAGAATGAAAATATTGAAATTACAAAGACTTATGTTGCTGAATTTGGAGAGCAATTAGAATTGTTGGTTAAATTTATAAAAGAAAATGAACAATTGAATTTAAGAATATTTTCAGAAGAAACTGATTTGAGGTTTGCACTTGAGAGTTTTGGGGATGCTTTTAGTAATGATGATTACGAGCTTTGTAGCCAAATACTTAAGTATGAACTGAAATATATTTTGTTTAAATGGCAATCAAAATTAAGAAGTGTTTAATTTTTGGTAGATGAGGAGTTTTAATATGAAGTTGACTTTTAATTCTAATGCTATGAAAACATTTATGACTTATAAAAAAACTATTTCGGATCATTCAAAAAGTATAAAAAATATATCAACTGGGAAACAAATTAATTCTGCAAAAGATAATCCCAGTAGAATTTCTAAGCTTGCAAATTTTGAAAAGGAAATTAGAGGTTATCAAAGTTCAAGAAGAAATATACAAGATACTGTAAGTATGATTCAGTCTGCAGATAGTGTTATGGGTTCTCTTAATGATAGAGTTACAAGACTCAAGGAGATAACTATTAGTTTAGGAAATGGGAGCATACAGGGTGATGAAAAGGATATTATTCAGAATGAGGTTAATAGTATTCTTGAGGGTATGAGTTATGATATTGAACATTTTTCATTTAATGAAATAAATATTTTAGGTAATAAGGATGTTACTGATAACAGTAATCCAAAGTTAATAAGTGTATTAACAACTGGAAATTCTGGAGAGTTTTCTGAAATACCATCATTTAATTTATCTATTGAGAATTTGGGGATCGATGGTATGAATGTTAAAGATGATATTGGTTTTAATTTGGAGAAAATAGACAATGCTACATCTCAAATTATTAATGCAAGAACTAAACTTGGAGCTATAAGTGCAACTTTTGAGGATAAAATTGAGCAATCAGAATCAATAGAGGAAGTTGTTACAGGAGCTAAGAGTAAAATAGAAGATGCTGATGTTGCTTTAGAAATGCTTGAATTTTCTAGGACGTTAATGTTAACTGAAGCTAATATTAAAAATATGAGTAAGACAATTTATTTACCTAATGATTTGATAGATGTTTTGGGTAAATTATATAAATAAAATAGCTTGGGGGAGTCTAATATGTATCAGTTGTTAAGAACTGCTTTAGATGTTTCTTCTGTAAGGAAGGATGTTATATCTAATAATTTAGTTAATGTTAATACTAAAGATTTTAAACGTTCTGATGTTGTGTTTGAAAAATATTTGAATTTTGAAATACCGAGAGTTGGATTTAAGACAACTAATGATAAACATATGAAGATTGGGAATGAACATTATGATATTGTACAAGATACTTCAACAATTATGAGAAATGATGGTAATAATGTTGATTTGGACATAGAAAAGGCTAATCAAGCTGCAAATACATTGATGTATAATACTTTAGTTTCAGCTATAAACGGTAAATATCAAAGTCTTTCAACAATTATAGGTGGAAGATAAAGTATGAAAGGAGATGACTTATGCTTAATAATGCTTTTAGAGCTATGAGGATTAGTGCAAGTGGACTTGCTGCTGAAAGAATGAGAATGGATTTAATTTCGTCAAATATTGCAAATTATAATTCCATTAAAACAGATAAAACGGAGGCATATAAACGTAAAATTGCAGTGTTTCAAGAGCATTTAGAAAGCTCAATGTTTGGTTTGGATAAATTTAGAGGTGTTAAAGTTTCAAAAATAATGGAGGACAATGCACCATCTAAGATGATTTTGGATCCTACACATCCCTATGCAAATGAAGAAGGATTTGTTGAAGGAAGTAATGTTAATATATTAAATGAGATGGCTGAAATGATTTTGGCAACAAGGTCTTATGAATCTAATGCTGATAACTTTAATGCCAATAAACAAATATTTATGAAAGCACTGGAAATAGGGAAGTAAATCTATAGCTTCTATCACGAAATAATGTGATAGAAGTTTTTTATTTGTTTAAACTATGCTTAAAAATATAAATTTTACACAAGATAATATAATGGGAGGGGATGCTTTTGAAAAAGAAAATTTCGGGAGTTCAAAAAACAGCAATTTTACTGATAACCTTGGGTTCAGAAGTAGCCTCAGAAATAATGAAGTTTTTAAATGAGGATGAAATAAATAAGATTTCTTTTGAAATAGCAACTATAAATTCGGTAACAATTGAAGAAAGAAAAGATATCTTACATGAATTTATAGAAATGAATAAAGCAAAAGAGTTTTTACTTGAAGGTGGATTTGATTATGCTAAGAATATTTTGAGTAAGGCTCTTGGGTCAGATAAGGCTATTGAAATTTTAGATAAGATAAAGGAAGCAACAGATATATATAGACCTTTTACTATTGCACGGAAAGCTGATCCAAATCAATTATTAAATATTATAATTGATGAACATCCACAGACGATTGCTTTAGTCTTATGTTATATTCAACCTGAAAAAGCAGCACAAATTTTGAGTTGTTTGCCTGATAATCTGCAAAATGATGTGGCATACAGAGTTGCTACAATTAGAAATACTTCTCCATATGCTGTTAAGGAAGTTGAGAGGGTTTTGGAATACAAGTTATCAAATTTTGTGAAACCTGAAGCGACAGTTATTGGTGGAATTGAGTCGCTTGTTGATATGCTCAACAGAGTTGATAGAAACACAGAAAGAAATATTACATCTGGACTTGAAAATCATGATAAAGAGCTTGCTGAAAAATTAAGAGCATCTATGTTTGTGTTTGAAGATATTGTGACTTTGGGATCTGAAGATATACAAAAAGTTTTAAGGAGTATAGATCAGAAAGATTTAGCCCTTGCACTTAAAGGTAGTAGTGACTCAGTTAAAGAACTTATTTTTAGCAATTTATCAAAGGGTGCAGCAGAAAATGTTCGTGAAGAGATTGAATATATGGGTCCTGTTAAGTTGTCTGATGTTGAGAAAGCTCAACAAGTTATTGTTTCTCAGATTAGAAAGTTAGATGAGCAAGGTGAAATATTAATTGTTCGAGGAGGAGACGATGACATTATTCAATAGTTCAAATAAAAATATTATCCGTAGTGGCAATAATAAGAATTCTTCACGTTCTACAAAAACGATTATAAGTCCTAATATATATGATGCTTATAGTACACAGAATAATATATCAAGAGAAATTAAAACTAATAATGAAATAATTAAGCGTATAAGGACGAAAACTTATAGAGTTAGAAGAGATGAAATTTTAAAATTTAAAAAAATAAGTGATATGTTGATAGCTAAAGCCAAGAAGGAATCATCTAAAATTTTTGCTGATATGATCGAAAATGCACAAGTTGAAGTAGTTCGTCAAAGAGTTGCGAGTAAAGTACAAGGATATAAAGAAGGTTTCGAAGAAGGAAAAGCTAAAGCTATGGAAGAAGTTAAAATCGAAAAAGATAAAATATTAAGTGATGCTATGCTTTTTTATGAAAATGCTAAAAAAGAAGCAGAGGAATTTATAGTAGCGAAAGAAAATGAAATTAAAAATATGATATTTACCATGGTTTCTAAAATAATTAGAAGGCAATTGAATGATGAAAAAATATTAAATGATATAATCTATGAATGTATAAAAAATATAAAAGATAAGATGCCTGTAATTATAAAGTGTAACGAAATTAATTATAAAGGAATAAGTGAAGAGGTTCATGTTTTGAAAGAGAAAGCTGGAATTCTTGGAGATTTTCATGTTGTAATTAGCAAAGATATAGATAAAGGAGAGTTTTTGATTGAAAGAAATGGTGGGATTATAAAGTATGATGTCAACGAAAATATAGAAATTTTAAGAAAGATAATTTTTAGTGAGGATTAATTAAGTATGTTTATAGATTTTAGGAAAATGAAAAATTCTCTTGAGAGGATCGAAACAATTTATGAAGAAGGCAGAGTTAAGCGTTTAGTTGGATTGACTATAGAGGCGGAGGGTATAATTCCATTTGTTGGGGAAATTTGTTACATATATAATGAGTACAATGAGCGGATAGAATGTGAGGTTGTTGGAATTAATCAAGAAAGAAGTATATTGATGCCTTTTGGAGATGTGAGAGGAATTTCTACAGGTAGCAAAGTTATTGCTACTAAAAAATTATTGACTGTTAAAATTTCAGATGAATTATTGGGCTGTGTTTTGGATGGACTTGGAAGAGTTCAAATAGGTAGATCACCTGAAAATTACACAGAGTTCACGATAGATAATAAACCACCTATCGCTATGAAAAGAAGGGAAATTACAGAGATAATGCAGACAGGTGTGAGAGTGATTGATGGAACTCTTACTTGTGGTGTTGGTCAGAGAGTTGGAATATTTGCAGGATCTGGAGTTGGTAAAAGCACTTTGATGGGTATGCTTGCAAGGAATGCATCTGCAGATGTGAATGTGATTGGACTTATTGGTGAGAGAGGTCGTGAACTTAAGGAATTTATATATCATGATTTGGGTGAGGAAGGACTTAGAAAGTCTGTTGTAGTGTGTGCTACATCTGATGAACCTGCACTTATAAGGTTTAAAGCATCACTTGTTACAACAGCAATTGCAGAGTATTTTAGAGAACAAGGGAAAAATGTAATTTTAATGATGGATTCTGTAACGAGATTTGCTATGGCACAAAGAGAGGTTGGATTAGCTATTGGTGAACCACCGGCAACAAAAGGTTATACTCCATCAGTCTTTGCACTTCTTCCTAAACTTTTAGAAAGGACAGGACCTTCTGAAAGTGGGGCTATTACAGCATTTTATACTGTACTTGTTGATGGCGATGATATGAATGATCCGATAGCAGATACGGTAAGAGGAATATTGGATGGACATATTGTATTATCAAGAGCTTTAGCACATAAGAACCATTATCCAGCTATTGATGTATTAAAGAGTGTTAGTAGACTTATGTCTAAGATAACATCTGATGAACATAAACAGTTAGCGGGAACTGTTAGAAATTTACTCGCAGTATATCAAGATGCTGAAGATTTAATAAATATTGGAGCATATGTTCATGGGAGTAATCCAGATATAGATAAGGCTATTCAATATATTAATCAAATAAATGAATATTTAAAACAAAGCACAACTGAATTCACTAGTTATGAACAAAATTTAACTATATTGAAGGGAATATTTAATAATTTAATTTAAGGTAGTGATTGTTATGAAAAGGTTTAAGTATTCGCTTAATAAATTGCTTAATATGAGGTTAGGGCTTGAAAAAGAGGCATCTCAGAAATTTACAGATATTAGCACTAGAATAAAAATTATTGATGATAATATTGAAACTTTAAATGAATTATACAAAAAAAATGCATTTGCAACTTGCACAACTCGTGTTGATGAAATTATAAGAAGTAACTATGCTTATTTCTTGGAAAATTCAATTCGATATAACGAAAAAGAGAAAGAAAAAATGAGTAAAGAATATGAGTATAGATTTGAGGATTATAAGAAGAAAAAGAAGGATAGAAGTATTTTAGATAAGCTAAAGGATAAAGAGTATTCAGAATTTTTACATGAGCAAGATAAGGAAGAACAAGATTTTCTAGATGAGTTATCCTTAAATATGTATTATAAAGATTTAAATAAAGAAGATGAAATTGAATATTTTGAAGATAATGAGGATAAAAAGGAGGAGGAAGAGAATGAAGATAGATAATTTAAATTGTGGAGTAGTTAAACAAAATGGAGTAAAACAAAGTAATAAAAACGTTAAAAATGATTCGGAGATCAGTAATTTTAAAGATTCGTTTAATGAGTCTATTAATCTACAAGATCAAGATTCCTCAAATATTAAGCAAAAAATAGAACCTAAAAATCATGTAGAAACTTTATATGATAGTTTAGATGAAGCTGATAAACAATCATTACAAGTTATTTTAAGTATACTAAATATTTTAGGATCAGAAGAGATTGATGTTCAGAGAAATTTTTTTGAGTTTAATGAGGATTTTGTTATTGGAGAAAATGAAGAAAATAACAATGTTGAACTTGACAATACAAAATTAATTAGAGATATGTCAAGAGTAGAAGTGTATAGTGAAAAAATGAAAAATTCAAGGTTGATTGATTTTGAACATGAATTAAGCAATTCCGATCTTAAATTTTCTGATTATAATTTTACAGCTGAGAAAATACAAAATAAAAATTTAACAGATATAGATTTAGATAATAGTAATCAGGAGGTTATGAAAAATATTTTAGTTGAGATTGGATTTGATTTAAATAAAATTGAATCAAAAGATATTTCAAATCAGGAAATTATACAAAGAATTATGGGAAATATTGAAGGATTTAAGAGTTTGGTAAAGAATGAATTTGATAAAATAGGGGAAAATAATTTTGGAAATCAACTTTTGGAAGAAATTAATTTTGAGGGATTTTTATTGGAAGATAAGGAATTAGTTAAGAATATAGAAAATGAAATCAATATTAAACTTAATACAAAATTAAATACTGAAATATCCATTGATTATTCAAGAGATTCTAATAATATTATAGATCGAAAATTTGAAAATGCTAGTAATCTTAATGAGGTAAGAAAAATTGGAGATAAAATTAATAATGATGATGCAATATTGAAAGAAATTTCTGGAGATGTACAAATTAATAAAAATATTGATAACTATTTTGTAAATGTATTTAGAAATAATTCTGGGGAAATTCAAAATTTGAGTCTCAATAAAGTATTGGATTCATCAAACCACCAAAAGTTTGTTAAAGAATTTATTGAAAATATAGAGTATATGTCATCAAATAATAAAAATCAAATGATTGTTAAACTCAATCCTGATCATTTGGGAAGAATGGATATAAAGTATGAAGTGGTCAAAGATAATATTAGGCTTATGATAAAAGTTGAAAATCAAGATGCAGTAAAATTTATGGAAACAACGATATTAGATATAAGAAATATGATAAAAGAAGTACACAATATAAATTTGGAGAATATACAAGTTGATCTTCAAGAATTTGGATTTAATCCAAATGATGGAAGAGGTAATAAAGATAGTGATAATTCTAATTCTAGTACGTCTAAGACTCCAACTATAAAAATTGAGGATGAAGGAATTAATAATGATGATAATAGAGATTTGAGAAAAGGAATTTTAGTTTAAGTTGAGGTAAAAGAATTATGATAAATATCAATAATAATATTCAAATACCATTGATTACCAAAAATAAATCTATGAATATAGGTAGTCCAAGCAATACTAATGACAATTTATTTAATGAATTAGTTGAAGAGATTCAAAAGAAAACCAGTACTAATAATGAAATTAATACGGTTTCAGGTAATGAGGATGATAATTCGGGATTGTCAAGAGCAGAAACTAGATCAAATAATGTTTATAATGGGCAGTATACTGAGAAGGGAACAAAGATTGTACAACCTGGGGAAGATATGAATAAAGACGCATTTTTAAGAATATTGGCAACACAGATGTCTAATCAAGATCCAACTCAACCACAAGATGGTACTGAATATGTTTCTCAATTTGCACAATTTGCAGCTATGGAACAAATGTCTAACTTAAATACTACTATGAGTGAATATTCAGCTAGATCATTATTAGGACAAGGTGTTATGCTTAATTCTTACGATAATAATGGAAATGCAATTACTGGTATCGTAAGAGGAGTTGCTCAAAGTGGGTCAAAAATAATTGTTAATGTTGAATATATGAATGATAAAGGTGAATTTGTAATCGGGGATTTTGAAAGAGATGATGTTATGAATGTTATTGATGTACAAGATAATAGGCTTGATTATATAAATAATAATATGGCAATGCTTGTTGGTTCCTCGATGATAAATAAAGAAATAGAATTTATTTCTTCAAGTAATGATGAAGAATTTGAAGATGATGTAATAACGAATGAATCAGAATCAGGAGTAGATGATTTAGTAAATGAGGAAGGGGATATGGATGAATTGGAAGCTATACTTGAGCAAGATATTCAAGCCGGAAGAAAAGCAAATGGGGAAACTGTGACATATGAGAATAATGGACAACTATATGAAACTATGATAGGTAGAGTTGAAGGAATAGTAGTTGAGGATTATATGATTAAACTTAGTGTAAGAGTTAATACAACTAATGAGCTACGGACAGTAACACTTGATAAGGTTATAAGAGTTGATGGAAAGGAATATATAGATTAAAATTTGTAAAACTTATATTTAGAGGAGGGTTAAAGGAGGGTTTATATGATTAAGCTTACGAGAACAAATGATGTCGTATTTTATTTGAATTCAAATGAAATTGAAAGAATGGAACTTATACCAGAAACTGCGTTGATTTTATTAAATGGAAAGACGTATATAGTGAAAGAAAGTATTGATGAAGTTATAAGAAGGATTATAGAGTTTAATCGTAAAATACATTACCAATATAAAAAGAGTGTAGAGAACTAAGTTCTATACACTCTTTATTTTATCTAGAGATGAATAAAGGGTTCTTATTAATTTTAAATCATATATAACTTTGGCACAATTATTTTGTATTGAAGTGATTTTCTCATGACTAAGATGAGATTTCATTGAACTAATATTATTTAGATAAGTATCAACAAATTCTGAATATAATTCATACATTTCATTAACAGTTTTTATATACTCGTCCTTATTTTTGTCAATTAAACGTTCTTTTTCAATAAATACTCTTGAGAAAGTGATCTTTCCATTTGATCCTAATTCTATTGATTTACTTAGAGAATAATTTTTCAGAATATTCTCTTTATATTGATTAAGTTCAACTATTTGACTTTCTAGACATTCAATAAATTTACTTAAATTTGTTTTATCAGAATTGGAATTTGTATTAAAATCTATCATTTCAATTAAATCATTAAATGTATTTTCTTTGTATGAAATAAGCCTATTAAGATTATTTAGAATTTTTTCACGAGCTATATCTATTTTACTTTTATGGTTAGTTTCGATTTCCTTTTCTTTTATATCCTCTTTATTATCTTGTCCATTATTTTTATTCAATGACTCATTTTCTTTTATTGTACTCTCGTAATTTTCAATATTATTATCGATTTTTTCAAAATTTTCAGTATTTTTGGATTCAGAATCCTTATATTGTCCAGTAACTTCTAATGCAATTTTTGATTCATTCTCTGAGGTTTTCTCTTTTACATCATTATCAGAATTATGAGGATTTTTGTCGTCAATGTCGTTAATAAGTGGTTCAATATCTTTTTCCATTGAAATATCATTCTGAGATTTGTCTATTTTATTCTTATTAATATTTATTATATCTCTAATATCATTTCTTTCAGATTTGTAATTAGAGAGGTTAGAACCGTGTTTTATTAATATGTCAATCAAATCATATTTTAAGTTTATATTATGCACATTACAAATTTCAGATGCAAGACATAGAATGTCAGAATATTTATTTTGAATTGCTTTTTCTAAAAAAGAAAGACGTTTGTTTAAATAATTAATTTCAATTGATAAATTATTTTTGTGTTTATCATTATTGAAATCTAAATTTTTATCATTTGTAAAATTTAAATACTTTGACATAAGACACCTCACAATTAGAAAATTAACTAATTGTATATATAATAATATAAATTTAAACATAATTCAATAAAAATTAATTTTTGAAACTCTTTATTAATGAATATAGTTAACAAAAAAAGTAAAGTATAAAATACTTTAATACACCCATAATATATTTATGTAAGATATTTTGGAGATGTGGAGGGAAAAGAGTTTGAGTTTTGATGAAAAGAAGCTTAGAAAAACTTTCAAAGATTATTCAACAAATAATGAACCAAAACCAAATTATATTAAGAGATTTGCTATGGCATTTATTGTTGGTGGGTTATTTTGCATATTGGGTGAATTCTTATTCAAGATGTATGCTAATTACATATCAGACGAACTTCAAGTGAGAGCACTGGGATCTATAACAATGATATTTATAGGATCATTCTTAACAGGGATTGGTATGTATGATAAAATTGCAAACTTTGCAGGGGCTGGAAGTATAGTACCGATAACTGGATTTGCTAATGCTGTGACTTCTCCAGCTATAGAGTTTAAAAAAGAAGGTGTTGTATTTGGGACTTGTGTAAAGATGTTTACAATAGCTGGATCTGTAATAGCTTTTGGGGTTACTTCATCTGTTTTAGTAGGATTTATATATTTTGTTTTTAGCAAATTTATAGGTTAGATGAGAGGGATAAGTTATGGATAATACTAAACGAATTGGTAGGCAAACAGTTGAATTAAAGAATAGACCAAAAATTATATCTGCAACTAGTGTAGTGGGACCTAAAGAGGGCGAGGGACCTCTCGGATCTTATTTTGATATTACACTTAAAGATGATAAGAATGGTAAAGAAACTTATGAAAAAGCAGAGTCAAGCATTTTATACACTTCAATTACAGAAAGTATAAAGAAAGGAAATTTAACCGAAGATGATATTGACTATTTGTTGTGTGGGGATTTACAGAATCAAATAACATCCTCAAATTTTGCAGCTCGTGAAATAAAAATACCTTTTATAGGATTGTATGGTGCTTGTTCAACATTTTCTCTGTCTTTAGGATTGGGGGCAATGTTTATTGATGGAGGATTTGCTGATTATGTTGTAACTGGAGCATCATCTCATTTTAGTTCTGCAGAGAGGCAATTTAGGTTTCCATTGGAATATGGGAGTCAAAGGGCAATAACGTCACAGTGGACTGTTACTGGGGCGGGTACAGTTCTTCTTGGAAGAGAAGGGAATTATCCAGAGATTACGCATATAACAACAGGTAAAGTTAAGGATTATGGAGTTAAAGATGTGAATAATATGGGTGCAGCTATGGCTCCATCAGCAGTAGATACGATTTACACGCATCTTCAGGACACTGGAAGAGATCCAAGTTACTATGATTGCATTGCTACAGGGGATCTAGGAAAATTTGGAAGAAAGGTCACAGAAACTATGCTTAAAGATTTGGGTTATGATGTTTCGAAAATGTATGTAGATTGCGGTGAAAGTATTTATGATAATGGAAGGCAAGATACTTGTTCGGGAGGAAGTGGATGTGGATGCTCTGCTTCAGTTTTTACAGGTTATTTTTATAAGCAATTACTAGAGGGTAAAATTAGTAAAATACTTATAATTTCTACTGGTGCATTAATGAGTCCAACAACTTCGTTTCAAGGTGAAAGTGTGCCTGGAATAGCACATGCTGTTGCCATAGAATTTAATAACAGGGGATGATATAGTATGAATTATTTGTGGAGTTTTTTGCTTGGTGGAATTATATGCGGTATCAGTCAGATTTTTATGGATAAATTTAAAATATTGCCAGCATATATTTTGGTTTTCATGGTTTGTCTTGGGAATATTTTATCATTATTTCCTGGATATGATTTTTTGATAAAGAAGGCAACAGGTGGAGCCTGTATACCCATAATAGGATTTGGTTATAGTTTAGGAACTTCTGTTATTGAAAAAGTTAAAGAGTGTGGGCTTTTTGGGGTGATAACTGGAGGACTTAGTGGAGTGTCTGCTGGGATAACTTTTGCCATCTTTATATCTTTTATATTTTCGTTTATATTTACAGCTAAGACTAAATCTTTAAAATAAATAAATAACCTTTGGAAGTATTTTCTGGAGGTTTATTTTTTTGAATAAATGAGCTGAAAATTTGGAATTATCATAATAAATAATAGAAGGATATTTGATTTATGAGATTTTTTGTTTATTGTTTTACCGTAATAGCATTGTCTAATTTATTAGGAATCCAATTAATGAAAAATGATTTTATATCATTTGGATTTATATTACTTATGCTAATTACATTTTTACTCAAAAACTTAATATATAAATTTTTTAAATTAACTCTAATTATAGTGAGTGTAGTTAGTTTTTTTAACATACTATCATATTATTCCAGTAATCAAGAGATCATATCTAGTAAAAATTTTAGAGTAGCACAAAAATTATCGAAAGATATAGTTGTATCTTCAAGAAATATAAAACCTAAAAAATATTTGATTAGAGATTTTGGTAATATAGATGAAGTTGAGATTGGAATGATTTTAAATTTAAATGGGAAAGTGAAAAAAGATAATTATTATGATATTGGGGTAGTTGGAGAGATAACTGATTACAATATCAATTCGTATAAAAATGATTTTTATTCTGTTTTCATTGGAATGAGATCAATTATAAGGGATTTATTTATAGGAAGTTTTGGAATTGAACGGGGGAATATATTGTCGAGCTTATTGTTCGGCGATACTTCAGAGTTGGACAAGGATTATAAAAATGATTTAAAAGAGCTCGGTATTATACATATTTTGAGTGTGTCAGGTTTTCACATTAATTTAATTTTTGGTATTTTATTTAAAATATTAAGTTTTTTACCTTCTATTTTGGTGACATTTATATATTTAATGTTTACTGGATTTAAGGTGTCAGGAATAAGAGCGTTTTCTATGGTGTTTATTAAGGAAATGTCACATAGAGTACATAAGAATTATGATGGGATTAATGCATTGTGTGTAGCTGGAAGTTTTATATTATTTATAAGACCATATGAGATTTTGAGTCTAGGGTTTATATATTCATTTTTATCCACTCTTGGAATTTTATTATTTAATAGGAAGATAAAGGATTATTTATATAGGCTTCCCAAATTTTTATGTGAATCTATTTCACTAATACTTAGTGCTCAAGTTTTTATTATACCCCTTAATTTAATTATAAATAAGAAGTTGGAGCTAGGATTTATGTTTTCGAATATATTACTAGTTTCATTTTATAGTTTGCTAGTAATTTTAGGTGTTATATTTATATTTTTTAATTTTGTGCCACTGCTTAGGGAGATTATTGTTTACTTAACAAAACTTATTTTTGATATAATTGATGGGGGAATTATTTTGATAAAGATGGTTACTCCAGAAGGTATATACTTAATGAACAGTTTAATTATTTTTATAATTTTATTGTATGTGTTATATTTTATGAAAAATAAGATTTCATTTAAAGCTTTTAATAATTTAGTAGTTATATTATTATTTGTTTATATTGGGTTTATTACAACGGTTAACTCTAGCGTAGAGATAGGAAAATATTACGATAAAAATTATGCGATAATTAGAGATAAATCTAGAAGTTATTTGTACTTAGATGGGAATTTGAAGGATACAGACAAGCTAATTGATAAACTTGGTGTAGATAAGGTTTTTACTAATGTTAATGATAAACAGAATTTATTTTTAAATAGTATGGTTAAGGTAGAATTTAAAAATAATAATGTTATTTTACATATTAATGGGAAAAGGATAGAAGTAGATAATATAGAAGATAACTTTAAGTATTATTCTGATATTTATCCACAAAAATATTATTTTATGTTTTAGGAGTTGTATGTTAGATTACGATTTGTTGATGAAAGAAGTAAGTAATATAAAAAATTGTTATTTTATTTATAGCTATGATGCAAAGCTTGTTAAAAATTTTTTGGAGAGTATAGAGAAGAAGTTAATATTACGAGATCTTAAACAATTTAATTATATTAATATGAAATTTGATAATAGTTTTGATATAAATTATTTTTTTGAATGTTGTGATACAATTCCGATGATGCAGGATAAAAAAGTGATAGTTATTGAGAATTCATTATTTTTAAGGAATGATTATGATAATAAGGAGTTTATTTCAAAACTTAAAGAGTATCTCGGAAATTTACCATCGTATTGTATTATAGTTTTTTATTATGTATTTGAAAATAAAGATAAGAATAAGGATAATTTAAAGATATTCTCCAAATTTGGTCAGGTTTGTAATATACAAGAATTAAAGGGCGATAATTTTTATAGAGAAGTTTCTAAAATTTTTTTATCAAATAAAGTTAATATAAGTAAAAACCTTATTATATATTTTTGTTCTATAATTGTAAATGATTTTTTTTACATAGAAAATGAAATTAAGAAATTGAAATTTTTTGTGGATGAAAGGGAAGTAACTAGGAAGGATATAGATGATATTATACCTAAAAGTTTGGAGAATAATGTTTTTGTACTTATAAATAATGTTTTGGATAAGAATTTAAATAAATCTATGGTAAGCTTTAGGGAACTTATACTTAGTGGAAATGATTTTAATTACATATTTAGTATGCTTAGTAATCAATTTTCTAAATTTTTAGATGTGAAACTTTTGTTGGAAGAAGGATTTAGTTTTGAGGATATAATGAAAAAAACAAGAATTAATCAATATAGTTTAAATAATTTTATTAAATTATCAAAAAAATATAGTTTAAAAAATATTATGGATGTTATTGATGCTTTCCTAGATCTAGAATATAAAATTAGAATATCGACAGATGTTGATCCACTTTTAGAATTTGAAATTCTACTTATTTCAGTATGTAGATAATTAAAAAACCTAATACCAATTGGTATTAGGTTTTTTAAGTTTGAGCTTTATTCAATTTTATAGCTAAATTAGATTTTTTCCTAGCTGCCTTATTTCTATGTAAAATTCCTTTAGATGCAGCCATATCTAATGCTTTTGTAACTTGTGATAATTCAGATTTTGCTGATTCTATATCACTATTTTTTAAACAAGTTTCAAACTTTTTAATAGCAGTTTTTAACGCAGACTTAACCATTTGATTCCTTAGAGTCTTAGCTTGAGTAACTTTAATCCTCTTTTTAGCTGATTTAATATTTGCCATATCTTTTCACCATCCTTTTATATCGAACACAAATAACGTCAACATAATATCATTATTTTAAAATAAATTCAAGTCATAATTAAATAATTTAAGAAATTTTACACAGAATAAGAAAGTGTAGTTTTTAAAAATGTCTACAAAATAAGGAGACAAGTTATGGTTAAAGATAGAGCAGCAGAAAATGATTTAAATAAGATTTTTGAAGGAAATCCCAATATAGATTTTAAGCAAGTTGAAGATTCGAATGTAAAAATATCTAATATAAGAATTAAAAATAAATATGGCGAGGAACTTCTTGGGAAGAAGATAGGATATTATTCAACCTTAGAATTGCCAAAATTAACATATTATGATGTTGAAATGATGGACAAGATTAGTTTAATATTTGGAAGAGTATTAAAAGAGTTTATTTCCATGGATTCAAATAAAACAGCACTTGTTGTGGGACTAGGAAATTGGAATGTAACATCGGATTCTCTTGGACCTAAAGTTATATCTAAGTTGTTTGTGACAAGACACCTTAAAGAATTTATGCCACAGTCTATTGAAGATGATATTTCATCTGTATGTGCTGTTTCGCCAGGTGTACTAGGAACTACAGGGATAGAAACTAGTGAAATAGTAAAATCTCTTGTTGATAAAATTAAACCTGATTATGTTATATGCGTGGATTCTCTGGCTGCAAGAAAAGTATCGAGACTTAATACAACTATACAGGTAGGTAGTACAGGCATAAATCCGGGTGCAGGAGTGAACAACCATAGGATTCCTCTTAATGAAGAAACTTTAGGTGTGCCAGTTATCGGTATAGGTATACCGACAGTTGTTGACTCTCTTACGATTGTTAGTGACAGTGTTAATTCTATTTTAGATAATATAATAGGAGATATAGGTAATAAATATATAGAAAAAAAACTCATAGATATAAACCAAAGAATGAAGATAATACGTAAGACATTGTCTCTTTCTATGGGCGAAATGATAGTAACACCTAAGGATGTTGATGCTGTGATAGAATCGATGTCTAAGATGATTGCTATGGGTATAAATATAGCATTGCATCCCAATCTTGACATAGATAAATTGAATAAATTTATAAATTAAAAAATAAAAATTTAGAGAAAAAGATAATAAAATATTACCCCCTTCATATATTTTTTATATAGGGGGTTAATTTAGATGCAATTGATAAAAAGAGATAAGATTAACTTAAGAGATTTTAAAATAATAGGGATTGTAACATTAATTTCTATTATTATTTTGTGGATAATACTGAAAGTTTATATAATATATTTTAATATATCAGGAAATTTTAATTATGCTTATAGTTCGATATTAAAGAATAATTACATACCTTTTTGGGATAGTGAGTATTTTGAAAATTCCAAGGAAGCATTTATTAAAGATGTGAAATATGTGTTGGGAATTGATATATTAAATCCTATTTCTATAATTGAGAAGGAGGTAAATATTTTAAATTCAACTAACATTGATGAAGGTAATTTATCATCTAATATGTATAATAATTCATCTGAAAATTTAAATACGAATGATAGGATAGCAAATGGAATTATTAACTCGAATAATACTAAGAAGAGGATACTGATATATCACACACACACAACAGAAGCATTTAAACCTGCTCAAAACGATTCATTTTATGAACAATATAATATTGTAGGTGTGGGAGATGTTCTTAAAAGAGAACTTGAGAAAAATTATAATATCGAGGTTATACATGATAAAACTATACATAATACGAGCTACTTAGAAAGTTATAAAAGATCCGGAGAAACATTGGATAAATATTTATCTGAAATTGAAGATTTTGATTTGATATTAGATTTACATAGAGATTCTTTGGATAATAAAAATTTAGTTACCACGGATATAGATGGTAAGAGTGTTGCAAAGATAATGTGTGTCGTTGCTAAAAATAATCCTAATTATTTGGATAACGAAGAACTTGCAATGGATTTAACGAGTTTAGCAAATGATTTATATCCTGGATTTGCAAGGAGTGTTTTTTATTATGAAAGAGGAAGTAATGCATTTAATCAGACTAAGTCCTCTAAGTTAGCCTTAATTGAGATGGGTGCTCAACTTAATACTATGGAGGAAGCTATAAATTCAGCAAAATTATTATCAAATGTTATAGGGGAATATTTAGCTCAATAATATAAAAAATAGAATAATATATAAAGAAAATTGACATCATCTAAATAAAACTATTTAGGTGGTGTTATTTTGTTTTTTAAAAGAAGAAATCTTAAATATATCTTTGGAATTTTTTTGTTCATCTTTGTTTTTAGTGCAGGCTTTGTAAAGATTAATGTTGTATATTCTTCTACAGGAATTGTAAATAGTGTTAGAGAGGTTCAGGAAAATAGAACAAATGAAGATAGTTTAAACATAACAACATTTGATGATCAAGCGTTAATAAGTATTTACAAAGAAAGTTATGGATATGATGTGATTTTAAGGATAAAGGGAGAAGAAAAAATTTTTAGTTTAAAGTTCCCTTGGAAGAGATAGAAAATTCATATCAAATTAAGGAGTGTTAATTTCTACAATTATATTTTATAATTTATAAATGTATATTTAATTAATTTGTAGGTGATTTTTAGATGAACAATAAAAAACAAGATAATATACGTAATTTCTGTATTATAGCACATATAGATCATGGTAAATCAACTTTAGCTGATAGATTGATAGAGATTACCGGAACTTTGACAAAGAGAGAGATGGAAGCTCAAGTTTTAGACAATATGGAACTAGAGAAAGAGAGAGGTATAACTATTAAATCTCAGGCTGTAAGGCTTATATATACAAGTCCAGTTGATAATGAAGAATACATATTAAATTTGATAGATACTCCTGGTCATGTTGATTTTAATTATGAGGTCTCCAGAAGTTTAGCCGCTTGTGAAGGTGCGATACTTGTTGTTGATGCTAGTCAGGGAATTCAGGCACAAACTTTAGCAAATTGTTATTTAGCCTCTGATGCTGGACTCGAGGTTGTACCAGTCTTGAATAAAGTTGATTTACCTAGTCAGAGAACTGAGGAAGTAAGAGAAGAAATAGAAGATATTATAGGTATAGAGGCACAAGATGCTCCTGCTATATCTGCTAAAACAGGATTAAATATAGGGGATGTTTTGGAAACTATAGTTAGAAAAATACCTAAACCTAGGGGAAATATTAATGCTCCATTGAA
Organism: Candidatus Arthromitus sp. SFB-mouse-Japan; assembly: GCF_000270205.1. NCBI lineage: Bacteria > Bacillati > Bacillota > Clostridia > Eubacteriales > Clostridiaceae > Candidatus Neoarthromitus > Candidatus Arthromitus sp. SFB-mouse. Next base: position 1,015,838 of record NC_015913.1, on the reverse strand, counting down.
AGCACTTGTGTTTGATTCAATGTATGATTCTTATAGAGGTGTAATCTGTTATATAAGAGTAAAAGAAGGGTATATAAAACCTCAAATGAAGATTAGATTTATGTTCTCTAATAAAGAATATGAGGTTACAGAGGTGGGTATTTTTACGCCAAGTTATAAATCTATAGATTTATTACAGGCTGGAGAAGTTGGATATGTGACAGCAGCTATAAAAAATGTAAAAGATGCTAGAGTGGGGGATACTATAACATCTATTGAAAATCCGGCTAGTGAGCCTTTAGAGGGGTATAAGTCCGCAATACCGACAGTTTTTAGTGGCATATATCCAATAGTTGGAGATAAATATGATGAACTTAAAGAGGCTTTGGAGAAATTGCAATTAAATGATGCTGCATTGATTTTTGAACCTGAGACATCATTAGCATTAGGATTTGGATTTAGATGTGGATTTTTAGGTTTATTACATATGGAAATAGTACAAGAAAGATTAGAGCGTGAGTTTAATTTAGACATAATAATAACAGCACCATCTGTTATTTATAAAGTTAATAAGACATCAGGAAATATTGTAGAAATTACAAACCCGTATAATATGCCTAAGTCAACAGAGGTTGAGTCTACAGAAGAACCGATAGTTAACGCTACAATAATAACTCCTTCAGAATTTGTTGGAGGTGTTATGGAATTGTGCCAAGGAAGACGTGCTAATTTTATTGATATGCAGTATTTAGATACAACAAGAGTGATTTTAAAATATGTGATGCCTCTAAATGAAATAATATATGATTTTTTTGATACATTAAAATCGAAAACAAAAGGATATGCTTCATTTGATTATGAATTGAGCGGATATCAGAAAACCAAATTGGTTAAATTGGATATTTTGTTAAATGGTAATCCTGTTGATGCTTTGTCCATGATAGTTCCGCAAGAGAAAGCGTATCAGAGAGGAAAAAATATTGTGGATAAGTTAAAAACTATTATACCTAGGCAGTTATTTGAGATACCTATACAGGCAGCTATCGGAGCCAAGATAATTGCTCGTGAGACAGTTAAAGCAGTTAGAAAAGATGTGTTATCTAAATGTTATGGCGGTGATATAACTAGAAAGAAGAAATTGCTTGAAAAGCAGAAAGAAGGCAAGAAAAGGATGAGACAGGTTGGATCAGTTGAAATACCGCAAGAGGCTTTCATATCTGTTTTAAAGGTAGATTAAAATGATCGGTCTTTATATTCACATACCTTTTTGTGCTAGTAAGTGTTATTATTGCGATTTTACATCTTATATTAGAAGTGAACATTTGATTGATGAATATATAAGTGCGTTATTATTAGAATTAGATTTATACAAGCATGAAAAATTCGATACTATATTTATTGGTGGAGGTACACCTAGTTATCTTAATGATAAGCAGTTAGAAAAATTATTAAAGGGTATAAGTGATAGATGTGATTTAAATAGGATTTTAGAATTTACAATTGAATGTAATCCTGGAACTTTGACTTATAGTAAACTGAAAATTATGGAATGCTATGGAATAGATAGATTGAGTATAGGATTACAGAGTGCCAATTTGTCTACATTAAATTTTATTGGTAGAACTCATTCGTTTGATGATTTTGAAAAAAGCATAAATTACGCACAAAATGTTGGTTTTGAAAATTTGAATGTAGACCTAATTTATGGGATACCTAATGAAAAATTATATGATTATGAAGTTACATTGCAGAGAATAATTCAATATGATTTGTCCCATATTTCTGCATATAGTTTAATATTAGAGAAGAATACTAAATTTTACAATATGTATAAAAAAGGGAATTTTGTTGAGAGCGATGAAGATATTCAAATAGATATGTATAAATACACTAAGTATTTTTTAGAGTTGAATGGATTTGAACAATATGAAGTTTCGAATTATTCTAAATATAATAAATCTTGTTTACATAATTTGATATATTGGAATTTTAATGATTATATAGGTATAGGAGTTTCTGCTCATTCATTTTATAAAAATGTGCGTTTTGAAAATACGAAGAATATAAGTACATATATAGAGATGCTTAAAAAAAATAACAAACTTATTTATGAAAATGTTTATAATAATTCGTTTGTTGATAATATTGAAGAATACATAATGCTAGGTTTAAGGAAAATAAGGGGAATATCTTTAGAAGATTTTAACACTAGATTTGATTCGAGTTTTCTTTCCGTATTTGGTGAAGTTGTTAATAAGTATAAAAAGAATGGATTAATGGATGTTGTAGATAAAATGGTTTTTATAACAAATGAAGGAATGATCTTAATGAATTTAATTTTAAAAGATTTTATGGGAAAGTTATAAATAAAAAAATTTGACAAATTCCATTTAAAATGTTATTTTATTTTCAAGCCATTAGCACTCTTGGATATGGAGTGCTAATAAAGAGAGGTTAATTATTATGAATGAGAGAAAAAGTAAAATATTATATTCAATAATTCAGGATTTTATATATACAGGTGAGCCGGTAGGATCAAGAACGTTATCTAGGAAGTACAATTTAGGGATAAGTTCGGCAACTATTAGGAACGAAATGTCGGATTTAGAGGAATTAGGATTTTTAGAGCAGGTTCATATTTCTTCTGGTAGAAGACCCTCAAATAAAGGGTACAGATTATATGTAGATAAGTTAATGAAACCAAAACAAATTAGTAATGAGGAAAAAAAATATATTGAATCTAATTTGTTAAATTTGGATTTATTTGACTTTGAAAATATTTTAAAATCTAAATTATCTCTCATTTCTAAATTGACAAATTTGGCTTGTGTATTAAAAATACCATCAGTAATTGAAAATTCCATAAAATCAATTGAGTTTATTGAAATAAGTACATATAGTCTATTGGCTGTTATTATCACCAATGAAGGTATTATAAGAAATAATATTATTAAGTTAAATAGAATTATAGATCATAAAAGTATTAGTGTAATTAATAAAATAATTAATGATCATTGTATTTCGCGTAGATTTGAAGATATAGACTTGGATTTGGTATGGGAATCTGTACAATGTTTAAATTTAGATAGGAATATATTTGATCAATTAATTTTAATCTTACGTAATTTGTTTATGTACGATACTGAGGCTAGTTACTATTTTGAAGGAATTGATAACATTTTGAGTTATCCGGAGTTTAATAGCATTGATAAAGTAAGAGAATTAGTATGTTTTTTTAATAATATCAATAGATTTAATGGTTTGCTTAATTGTGACTGTGGTAATAATATCCAGATTAAGATTGGAGAAGAAAATAGTATAGAAGAGGCTAAAAATTACAGTGTTGTTTTAGGTAATTGTATAAGAAATGGGAAAGTATTAGGAACTATAGGGATAATAGGTCTTACAAGAATGGATTATGCTAAAATAGTAACAATGGTCAAATTTTTAATAGATTTTATAAATACAAATATTGATTAAAAGTCTAGTGTTACGGAGGTGTTAATTAAAAATGATAGAAGAAAATAATGTATCGTCAGAAGAAAATGATATGGAGTCAGAAGAAAAAAATCAAAATTTAGAAGATGAGTGTCAATGTAACAATATAGATGAACTTGATATGTTAAAAAAAGAAAATGAAGGATTGAAATCAGAGGTTGATTCTTTAAAGGATAAGATATTGAGAATTAGTGCAGAGTATGATAATTATAGGAAGAGAAGTACACGAGAGAAGAGTGAGTTATATAGTAATTCTTGTGTGGATATAATATCTGAAGTTTTACCTATATTAGATAACCTGGAGAGAGCTAATTCTGCCAGTGCTGATATGGATTCACTTAAACAAGGAATCAATATGGTAATTAAATTATTTAATACTACTTTAGAAAAGATGGATGTCAAAGAAATAGATTGCAAATCTAGATTTGATCCAAATTTGCATGAAGCTGTAATGCATATAAATGATGAGAATTTAGAAAAGAATACTATAGTAGAAGTTTTACAAAAAGGATATATGATAAAAGATAAAATTATAAGGCATAGTATGGTTAAGGTTGCCAATTAAGAGACAAAAAATAAGTTTAATTTGGAGGTTTATTATGGGAAAAGTTATAGGTATTGATTTAGGAACAACTAATTCATGTGTTGCTGTAATGGAAGGTGGAGAGCCAGTTGTAATTCCTAATTCTGAGGGTGGAAGGACTACTCCTTCAGTAGTTTCATTTCAAAATAATGGAGAGAGGTTAGTAGGTCAAGTTGCTAAGAGGCAGGCGATTACTAATCCTGATAAAACAATTATCTCTATCAAGAGACATATGGGAACAGATTATAAAGTTGATATAGATGGTAAAAAATATTCTCCACAGGAAATATCATCAATGGTTCTTCAAAAAATTAAGTTGGATGCGGAAGCATATTTAGGGGAAAAAGTTACTCAAGCAGTAATAACAGTTCCTGCCTATTTTAATGATAGTCAGAGGCAAGCAACAAAGGATGCTGGTAAAATAGCTGGTCTTGAAGTGTTGAGGATAATAAATGAACCAACAGCAGCTTCACTAGCTTACGGGATTGATAAGACATCAACTCAGGAAAAGATTTTAGTATATGATTTAGGTGGAGGTACATTTGACGTATCTATATTGGAACTTGGAGATGGTGTGTTTGAAGTTCTTGCAACTAATGGAGATACATTTTTAGGTGGAGATGATTTTGATCAAAAGATAATTGATTTTATAGCAGATGATTTTAAATCCAATAATAGTATAGATTTAAGAAATGATAAAATGGCGCTTCAAAGGTTAAAGGAGGCTGCTGAGAAAGCGAAGATTGAGCTTTCATCTTCACAACAAACTAATATAAATTTACCATTTATAACAGCTGATGCTACAGGACCAAAGCATATTGATTTGCAATTATCAAGAGCTAAATTCAATGAGATAACGTTGGATCTTGTGAATAGAACTTTAGAACCAATGAAAAAAGCACTTCAAGATGCTGGATTGCAAATTGGAGATATAAATAAAGTTGTGTTGGTTGGTGGATCTACTAGAATTCCTGCTATACAAGATGCAGTAAAGAATTTTACAGGGAAAGAACCATCAAAGGGAGTTAATCCTGATGAATGTGTAGCGGTTGGAGCAGCTATACAAGGTGGTATATTGGCTGGTGATTATGAAAATTCTGGTTTGTTATTATTAGATGTTACACCTCTTAGTTTAGGAATTGAAACTTTAGGAGGAGTATCTACAATTATTATAGAGAGGAATACTACAATACCTGTAACTAAGAGCCAAGTTTTCTCTACAGCAGCAGATAATCAAACATCTGTTGAAATACACATTGTTCAAGGTGAAAGACAAATGGCTGTAGATAATAAGACTCTAGGAAGATTTACTTTATCTGGTATACCACCAGCGCCAAGAGGGGTACCTCAAATAGAAGTTACTTATGATATTGATGCAAATGGTATTGTTAAAGTAAGTGCTATGGATAAAGCATCAGGTAAAAAGGCGGATATAACAATAACTGCTACAACTAATTTAAGTGATGATGAAATAGATAAGGCAGTTAAAGAAGCAGAAAAGTATGCTGAAGAAGATAAAAAACGTAAAGAGTCTATAGAAATTAGAAATACCGCTGAAAGTTCTGTTTATCAAATGGAAAATGCATTGAAAGAGTTTGGAGAAAAAGTAAGTAATGAAGAAAAAACAGATATAGAGACTAAATTAAATTCACTTAAGGAAGCTTTAAAAGGTGATGATTTAGAGTTGATTAAAAAGAGTCAAGAAGAATTAACTCAAGCATTTTATGCATTATCTAGTAAAATGTATCAGCAAGACCCAAATGTTGCAGGAACGGAAGGGACAACAAATACTGAAAATCAACAAACATATGAAGCAAAAGATTATAAAGTAGAGGATAATAATTAATAATTATATTTTATGTACCATAATTTTTGGTAATAAACTGAGGTGATGTATGTCTAATAAGAATTACTATGAAGTTTTAGGGGTTAGTAGTAATGCTTCAGAGTCAGAAATAAAGAGTGCCTTTAAAAAACAGGCTATAAAGTATCATCCAGATAGAAATAAGGGTAATGCTGAGGCTGAAAAAAAGTTTAAGGAAATAAATGAAGCATATCAGGTTTTAAGTGATAGTAGTAAAAGGGCTAGTTATGATAGAGTAGGGCATGATGCTTATACAAAAGGAGCTAGCTATGGATCTTCTTCAGCTGGTGGTGGATTTGAAGGATTCGATATGGATTTTGATTTAGGCGATATATTTTCTAGTTTTTTCACCGGAGGAGGATTTGGTGGAGGAAGATCTAAGAGAGGTCCTAAACCAGGAGAAGATTTAGAATATAGATTGACACTAACATTTGATGAGGCAGTTTTTGGATGTACCAAGGATATATTTATAAGACGTAAAGATAGATGTGGTACATGTTCTGGGACAGGAAGTAAAACAGGAACTGATAGGACTACATGCGATAAATGCCATGGAAGTGGTCAGATAAAGGTTCAGAGAAATACTCCATTTGGAAGTATGGTATCTATGACTACTTGTTCAAAATGTTCTGGTGTAGGGAAGATTAACTTAAATCCATGTGCTACGTGTAGAGGCAGTGGTAAAGTTAATACCGAGAAGAAGATAACTATTGACATACCTAGAGGGATTGATACTGGTCAGGTGATATCAATGAGGGGTGAAGGAGAGGTTGGAGATCTTGGTGCACCTTCTGGAGATTTATATATTGCTATAAATGTAATGAGTAGTAATAAATTTAAACGCAAGGATAATGATATTTTTACTGATCATCATATACCTATTTGGATTGCTATACTTGGTGGGGATAGTGTTATTGAAACACTTGATGGTGAACATAAAATAAATATTAAAGAAGGTACTCAATCAGGTACTGTTCATGTATTGAAAGGTAAAGGTGTTTATAAAGTTAACTCGAATTTTAGAGGAGAACATCATGTTAGAATAGTAGTAGATGTTCCTAGTGTTCATAATGATAGCCAACGGCAAGCTGTCGAATTGATGAGGGAGGCTTATGAAGGAAGTCAAGAACATTATACTGAAAGAAAGCAAGATAGTAAGAAGAAGGGTTTTAAGAAATTTTTCTAAAATGAAGCAGGTAGTCTATTTTATGCTACCTACTTTATTTTTTGCCAAAAATCTTTAATGGATTGTTCAAATTTATTATTACCATAATTATAGTAAATTTTGTCTTTAAGTTTATGTGGGAGATAGTCTTGTTTGATATAATTATTAGGATAGTCATGAGGATAAAGGTATTTGGTTTTTTCATTTATTTTATTGTTTGAATAGTTTGAACATAAGTACGAAGGAATTTCTATTTGATTTTTTTTAACATCTTCTAATGCTCTATTTATGGCTAAATATGCTGTGTTTGATTTTGGGGATGTGGCTAGTAATATTGTTGCTTGTGAAAGTGGTATTTTTGCTTCGGGAAATCCAAGCATTATGGCAGAGTCAATACATGATTTAACAATGGAGATTGCTTGAGGGTATGCTAAACCTATGTCTTCTGATGCTATTACGAGCAATCTTCTACAGATAGAGTTTAAGTCACCGGATTCTATTAGTAATGAAAGTGCTATTGATGCTGCATTTGGATCTGATCCTCTTATTGATTTTTGTAAATAGCTTAAATTATTATATAAATTGTCTTTATTTTTGATACTTAGATTCACTGTGGATTGAGATAGCGATTCTATTTTATCCATAGTTATGCTTATATTTGGATTAAATGTAATTGTGCATAATTCCAAGATGTTTAATGCCTTTCTAAGATCGCCATTAGATATGTTTGCGATATATTTTATACTCTCTTCGTTAAATTCATAATCTTTAAAATTTTCATCGATAACGTTTATTAATTTGTTTTTAATATCAGAGCTAGTTAATGGTTTAAAATTGATTAGGATACATCTGCTAATAATTGAGTCTACAATTGAAAAATTTATGTTTTCGGTTGTGCTACCTATTAATGTTATGTATCCATTTTCAATGAATTCTAAAATGATCTGTTGTTGTTTTTTTGAAAGGAAGTGAAGTTCATCTATAAATAAGATAATACCGTTGTGTTCTGAAAGATTGTAAGTTTCTTTTATTATTTGCTTTATTTGATCAGTATTTGTTATTGTTCCATTTAGTTTATAGAATGATTTATTACATTGTTTAGAAAGAATGTTTGCTAAAGATGTTTTTCCAGTTCCAGGTGGTCCATATATTATCATATTTGGTATTTTTTTTGATTTAATGATGCTACTTATAATTTTATTTTTACCTATTAAATGTGATTGTCCAACAAAATCTTCGATTTTTTCAGGTCTAATTTTATCAGCTAATGGTTTCATGTTATCCTCCAAACAAAAATAAAAAATATATTTAAAAAATAAGTTGTATATATTATAATGGTTGTAAAAATATTCCATTTTTGAGGTGAAATTAGTTTTGTATATTGATAAATATAAGAAGGCTATTTCTTTAATTGATAATATTAATTTAGAGTTAACCTCTAATAAAGAATTAATTGAAAATGATGAATTTAGTACTTCATTAAATAATATAAGGTATATTTTAACACAAAAAACTTTTAAAGTCGCTGTTGTTGGGGCTATAAAATCTGGTAAATCTACAATATTAAATGCTTTTATTGGAAGAGATTTACTTCCAAATCAAAATGCACCATGTACAATATCCACTATAGAAATTTTTCATTCAAATGAGAATTGTAATTATGTAAAAAAGCAATTTAGTGATGGTAGTTTTGAAAATATAACATCTAATAAGAGGTTTACTTTGGAACAAATGTTTCACAGTGATATAAAAGAAGTTAGGAAAAATAATACTCACTCAACTATAGAAAGATATTTATTACATACCCCTATAAATGGTATAAAGACCTCCAAGTATGGAGATGTAATAAATAAATTTGTTTTATTAGATACTCCTGGTTTAGATGAGATTTCTACAACTAACTTTAATACGGATTATGTTAAGAAAATTTCTTTTAAAGAACTCAGAAATTCTGATGCTCTTATTATTGTTTTGGATTATCAGAATTTTATGTCAGATATAAATGGGAAAATTTTGAAATTAATTTCTAGCAATGAAAAATTGATAGAACGGGATAGAAATAAGATATTTTTTGTTATTAATAAGATTGATTTGCTTAATAGTAAGGATGAAAGTATAGATGATTGCATTGAAAAAGCTAGAGAGATGATTAAGGAGTATATACCTAGTATAAAAAATCCCAATATTAATTATGTTTCTGCAAGGCAGGCTCTTTTAGCTAGAATTGTTAAAAATAATTTTGCGTCAAAGGAAATTTTAGATGAAATTGATAGATTGTATGGATCAAAGTATACGGAAAGTATAGAGATAAATGGTTCTATTAGGCAATTTAAACTTGAACCCTCTGAGTATTGTGATAAATTGTTGGAAGAAAGTAGAATTGAGATAATAGAAGAGGAGATTTTGAATTGTATATTTTCTACTTTTGCTGAGGAAAGTTTAGAGGCTGGGATTGAAAAAATTATTGCGATTAATAATGATATAATAAATAGTCTTGATAATGATATATCGGTTATAGATAATAAATATAATATTTCTTTTACTAAGATCGAAAATATTAAATGTAAGTTATATGATTTGAAAAAGGAATTTATTGAAGTTATTAATATACCTAAGGTTTCTCTTAATATTTTAAAAAATACTATTAATGATAAGCTTGATGAGATGTCTCAGTATTTAGATAATATTGTTAATGAAATGTTACCTGTAAAAAATATTTTGGAATTTGAGAATAAAGATGACTTATTATATAAAATTAATGTTATAGAAAATAATATTAAGGAGAGTTTAAATGTTACTCTAAATAAGGTCAATGATCATATTTATAATGAATCTTTTAATACTCAAATAGAGATAAATAAAAATTTGAATGAAGCTTTTAGGAAAATCGGCGATGAGTTTAATAAGTATGTAAATGAACATATAAAGTTTAAATTTCAAATTTATAATTTTGATGATATTTGTATGAGTAATATTGATTTTAATGAGTTGAATATAACGGAAACCCAGAGTCAAGTTAAGGAGTGCGATGAGTTTAGTACCTCTACTTTTAGTTTGGGAATGGCAGCCACAAGTGTAGCAGGTAGTGCTGTTGGAGGAATTCTTGGGAAAAATCTTTCTGTTTTGGAAACGGCTATTGGTGCAACTTTTGGTGCAGGTATTGGACTTTTATATTTTTATATGAAAAAATTGAAAAGTACTAGGATAAGAGAGAGGATTATTTATTCAGTTGATATTGCAGAGTTTAAGGATAATTTTTTGGGTAAGATTAATGAAGTTTTTGAAAATATCAAGAAAGAGATATTTAAGAATGTTGATGAGTTGATAGAAAATAGTGTTTTGAGTGTAGAAAAACAATTATCCAAGTATATAAAGAAACTTGATAAAAGAATAGGTAGACTTATTAAAAATATGAAAATTAATAAAGAAAAGAGAAAAATTGAACTTAAAAATATTGATGCATTCAGGAAAAAATTTATTGGATTTAGGAAAGATCTTAATAGTATAAAGTTTAAGACTATTTATATTGGTGAAAAGAGTATAGAGTTTAATCCAGATAAACCAATCGAATTGAAAAATAATAACATATTGCTTGTTTAGGAAATTAAAGCCACTTTTAAGTTTAACTTAAAAAGTGGCTTTAACTATTTTTATATTAAATTTGATGGAGAAGATGTTTTATAGATATCATTTAATATATTTCTGCTATCTAAATTTAATTTTAATATAGAAATATCATTTATTATAAATTTTACTTCTGCAAAAATACCAATTTTAAATATATCGTATATCCTGCCGCTACTAAAACATCCCTTGGGCAAAGCTTTAAAATTATTTATTACATATCCAATTTTTCCAAATGCAGGAACAACACAAATTATAGCTTCTGCATCATAATTATTCTCAGGTTCTTTAAGTAAAATTACTTCATCATTAAGGTTAAGAATTTTTCGGTCTTTGTTAAAACCGGTTTGTATTACAGCAGTATAAATGTCATACATCATCTATCCCCCAAAATTATTTGCATTCTAATTATACCACAGTTTGTATTTTAAAGTTTTATTTATGTAATGGAAATTTGTTTAATTTAGGTGTTATAATCTAAAAAATAACGTTTTGGTTTGGAGGAAATAATGGATAATAGTTACGTAGAGATTAAAATTAAAGTTAATATAGATAATTTGGAGAATATTGAAAATATTTTTTATAAGCTTGGAAGATTTGAATTATATGTGGAGGATCCGAGACATTTATATGAAGAAAATAATTTAAATTTAGATACTTATTTTAATGAAGACGAGATTCTTGTAGATGGAAAAGAAATTTGTGTTGTTAGGTATTATATAAGTGAAAAAGAAAATGTTACTGAATTCTTAGATATTATAAAGTCGATGATTCGATATGAAAATATAGATTGTTTTATTGAAACTCAAGAAGTTCTTGAAGAAGATTGGGCTAATAATTGGAAAAAATATTATCATACCTTTAAGATTGATAATAGAGTTGTTATTAAACCTGAATGGGAAAATTATGAGAGGCTTAATGATGAAATTTTGATAAATATAGATCCAGGTATGGCATTTGGGACTGGTACACATGAAACAACTAAACTATGTATTCAGATGATGTGTAAATATATGAAGGATGATTATTTTGTTTATGATGTTGGTACTGGGTCAGGTATTCTTGGAATTTTGGCAGCTAAATTAAATGCACGTAAAGTTATTGCAATTGATCTTGATAAAGTTTCTGTTAGTGCGGCAAAGTATAATGTTAAGTTGAATAATATTTCGAATATTGAAATTATTGAGGGAAATCTTTTAGATAATATGAATGAAAAGGGAGATATCATTGTTTCCAATATAATTGCAGAAATAATCTGTGATTTGATACCTGATGTTACAAAGGTTCTTAATGAGGATGGTATTTTTATTATATCAGGTATAATTGATAGTAAGGTCAATCTTATTAAAAATAGTTTATTAAAATACAATATGGAAATTATAAATGAAAGCAAAGAGAATGGATGGTATGCTTTTGCTGTGAAAATTAAAGGAAATATGGTATAATTCAAATGTGAGGTATTTAAAATGCGGAGATTTTTTACAGATTTTGAATTTATAGAAGGTAATAATATTTTGTCAATTGATGATCAAGAAGCAAAACATATTTTGAAAGTGCTTAGATTAAGGCTTGGAGATAGATTTATAATAAGTAATTTTAACGATCAAAGTTTTGAGGCAGAAATTATAGATACAACTCTTAAAACTTGTAAGGTAAAATTATTAGATAAAATAGATATTACTAATAAAATCAAAGTTAATATAACAATATTTCAAGGTTATCCAAAAGCTGATAAACTTGAGTTTATTGTTCAGAAACTCACAGAAATTGGTATCCGTGAAATAGTACCATTATTAACTAGGAGAGTTAATGGTAAGCTTGATGTAAGTAAGTTTAAATGGGATAGATTAAATAAAATTTCTAAGGAAGCTTGTAAACAATGTGGAATATCTACAATTCCAACAATAAAATTTCCAATTAAGTTTTCGGATATAGATCAAGATGGAATAAAGAAGTATGATTTAATATTGATTCCTTATGAAAAAGAAGAGTTTAATTTGAAGGAGGTTATAAGGAGTTTTGACAGAGACGATATTAAAAATATTTGTGTATTTATAGGACCTGAAGGTGGATTTGAAGAAGATGAAGTTGATTTTATAAGAAGTTTGGGTGGTATATCCGTTGGATTAGGTAAAAATATATTACGAACAGAAACGGCGACTATATTTATTTCATCTGTATTAAAATATGAATTTGGTGATAAATAAATTAAAAATTTAAGAGGAATAAAAAATGAAGGTTGCAATTTCTACATTAGGTTGTAGGGTTAATATTTATGATACAGAAATTATGATTTCTGCTTTGAAAGAAGACGATTTTGAGGTTGTCTCTTATGATGAGTTTGCAGATGTTTATTGTATTAATACTTGTACGGTTACAAATACAAGTGATAAAAAGTCAAGGCAGTTTATATCCAAATGTAAAAAAATCAACCCAAAAGCTATTATTGCTATGGTTGGTTGTTATCCACAGGTCTCTAAAGATGAAGTATCAGAGATAAAGGATGTAAATATCATTTTGGGTAATAGGTTTAAGGGTCAATTGCCATATTACATAAGATTATTTTTGGAAACAGGAAAACAGGTTATAAAAGTTGATGATAATATTTTGAGGAATATAAGTTTTGAAGATAGAAGTATAAGAACTCTAAAAGATAAACATAGAGCATTTATTAAAATTCAGGATGGATGTAATAAGTTTTGTACATATTGTATAATCCCATTTGCACGTGGAGGGGTTTGTAGCAAGGAGCCACGCAAAATTTTTGATGAAGTTAGATCATTAGTTAGTAACGGATATAAAGAGGTTGTATTAACTGGTATTAATACAACTTCTTACGGTGATGATTTAGGTATAGATATTAATTTGGTTAGTTTGATAGAATTACTTGATGAAATAGATGGACTCGAAAGAATTAGAGTTGGTTCTGTTGATCCGGAGTTTTTTACAACAGAAATTGTTGAGAGAATGAGTAAGATAAAAAAACTTATGCCGCATTTTCATTTATCACTTCAAAGTGGATGTGATTCAGTATTGAAGAGAATGCGAAGAAAATATGATATTTCTCTTTACAAGAAAGTTGTAGAAGATCTTAGAAGAGAGATTGAAGATGTAAGTATAACTACTGATATTATAGTTGGCTTCCCAGGTGAAACTGATGATGAGTTTAATGAAACGTATAATTTTTTAAAAAATATAAAGCTTCAAGATATGCATGTATTTAAATACAGTAAAAGAAATGGAACAAAAGCAGCTGAAATGGAAAATCAGGTTGATGTCCATATAAAAGAGAAGAGAAGTAAAAGTCTTATAGATCTTAATAAATTAAATAAGATTGATTTTCAGAAGAAATATTTAGGACAAACCTTAGATGTGTTGTATTGTACAGAACTTTCAGATAATAATGGAGTTTATGGATATACGAAAAATTATATAAAAGTTGTTTTAAATGATGAAAAGAAATATTTAGGGAAGATTGTTTCGACGCGAATTGTTGATCTGGAAAATGATCACCTTATCGGACAAGCTTTAAAATAGGAGGATATAAAAATATGGAATGTATATTTTGTAAAATAATTCAGGGTGAAGTACCGTGTAAGATAATCTATGAAGATAGTTTTGTAATTGCGTTTGAGGACATTTATCCTTCTGCAACTAATCATGTACTTGTAATTCCTAAGATACATATTCAAAGTTTAAATGATATTGATGAGAAAAATATTTCATATATTGAGCATATTTTTTCAGCTATAGGTAAGATAGTTAAGCTTCTTAATATAGATGAAACAGGATATAGAATTGTAAATAATTGTGGCGGACATGCATTTCAATCTGTAAAGCATTTGCATTTTCATATTGTCGGAGGAGAAGAGCTTTCACCAACATTTTGTTAATAGACTTTAAGTTTGAAAGGATTTAATATGAAGAAGAATAATATTAAAAAAATTATTTTTGGTAGTTTGTTGTCAATATCGATTTGCTTAGGATCAGCTGTCTCTTTTGCACAAACAAAAGAAGATTATTTAGACAAATTCGTAGGGAATATCTATGGAATAATATTTAATAGAGAGGCTGATGAAGAGGGAAAAAATTATTGGATTAATCAAGTGTTGGATGAAAATATAGGTGTATTAGATTTATTAAATCAAATTTTGGATCAGCCAGAATTTGAAGAACTTAATATATCTAATGAGGAGTTTATAAATAAAAATTATGAGTTATTATTAAATAGAGAAGCTGATCAAGAGGGATTTGAATATTGGTCTGGTATTCTAGGAGACAATACATCTAAAAATGAAAGGCTAAGTCTAATTAATGAAATGGCTCATAGTGAAGAATTCATGGGTGAAATAAATAATTTGGGGATTTTATTTAAGAAGTATAAGCAAGAGCCTACAGTTGAACCTGAAAAGCGTAGTGATCTTGATGAGTTTATAAGTGATGCATATACATATCTTTTAGGAAGAGATTATGATTATGAAGGGTTTAATTATTGGAAAAATCAATTGACGTCTCAAAGTAAGGGGGCGATAGATTTAATAAATGAATTTATAAAATTAGATGAATTTAAGTCTAGGAACCTTTCTGATAGACAATTCATTAGTGAAATATATCAGGTTTTATTTAATAGAGAAGCTGATTCTGATGGACTTAATTATTGGATTTCTCTATATCAAAAAGATAAAACATCACAAAGGATGGTTAATATAGTTTTAAATATTGCTGATAATACAGAATTTTTAGATAGAATTAAAGGAATGAATATAATTTTTAAGAAAATTGATTTAAATTTATTTTATTCTGAATTATTAACAAAACAAAACAAAATTAGAGCAATAAATTCATCACAGCTATCGGAAATAAAACAAGGTATGACTTTCTTTGATATAATTGTAAAACTTGGAAGAACAAGAAATGTTTCAAATGTTGAGGGAGTAAATGTTGCAAAATATATTGTTGATGGATCCAAAGAGTTTTATTTTATATTTTCTGATCCGTCAGCTATATATAAATTTAATCCAATGGATATTTTAAATTCACAAAATTAATTTAATAAAATGTAATAATTAATTAAAAAAAAGTACATAATTAACTATGATAAAATCATTTAAATTAGTTTTGAGAAGTGCTTTATACTTGAAGTTTTCTTTATTGACATAAAAAATTATTTATTGTATAATTCTAGATGAAATCGCTAACCCAAAATGAGTATAAGGTTTGTATTTTGTACTAGCGGAGGGAGGGAAATATATGTCTGAAATAAAAGTTGGAGAAAATGAGTCTTTGGAAAGTGCATTAAAAAGATTCAAAAGAAAGTGTGCAAGAGCTGGGGTTTTATCTGAGGTTAAAAAGAGAGAACATTACGTTAAACCAAGTGTTAAAAGAAAGAAAAAATCTGAAGCCGCAAGAAAGAGAAAGTTTAAATAGCAAGTTATATATAGAGGAATAGCAGTTTTTAATTGTTATATTTTGTGGTGGTTACACCCTCCTCGACGAGCTACAAATTAAGTTATAAATTTTAGTTTTAAATTATTTTAATAATAGTTTTAAGGGTAAGTGATTGTTAGAAAGTGAAAATTTAGAGTCACATTTTATAATGTGGCTCTTTTATTTTTTTAATCTATTATTTTAATATTTTCGATTTTAGGATCCTCTGTTCCTTGAACGAATAAACCTATAGATTTTATATATTCTATATAATCAACAATTTCTTGTGTGATTATTTCACCTGGACAAAGGACAGGAATTCCAGGAGGATATGCAAGAAGAAATTCTGCACTAATTTGATCAACACTTTTTTTAAGAGGAATTGATTTTTTGTTTGATTGGAAAGCTTTTCTAGGTGAATATACTTGTTTTGGTATTTCAGGTATAGTTATATTAAATTTATTAGTATCTTTCTTTTCTGTATTTGCTCTTATATCTTTAAGTGCAGTTATTAATTTGTCAATACTTTCTTTTGTATCACCAAAAGATCCAGCAGCTAATGCGTTGTAAGCATCTGCCATTTCTAATTGAATTTTATATTTTGATGCAAGTCTTTTTTCTAATTCATATCCGCTTATTCCAAGTTTTCTGCAATTGATTGTAATTTTTGTTGGATCAAACGTAAAGAATCCACCATCATTTTTCAATTCTTCTCCAAAACAATAAAGAGAATCTATTTTGTTAATTTCTTCTCTTGCGTAATTAGCAAGCTCAATTGATTTATCTAGTAATTCTTTTCCATTGAATACAAGTTGTTTTCTTGTGCAATCAAGAGATGCGAGTATTATATATGATGGAGATGTTGTTTGTAATAAATTTAAATTTTGTCTTACTTTTGATGGTTCGATATATTTCGATTTTACATGTAAAAATGAACCTTGAGTTAATGATGATGTTATTTTGTGGGTGCTTTGTGCACATATGTCAGCTCCAGCATCCATCGCACATATTGGCAGTTTATTATTAAATATTAGATGTGGACCATGGGCTTCATCAATAAGTAATGGAATGTTATATGAATGAACGAGTGAGGCAATTTTTTTGATATCAGTTGAAACTCCATAGTAAGTTGGATTTATTAATAAAACTGCTTTAACATCAGGATTGTTTTCTAAAGATTTTTTTACTGTATTAAATGGTATACCATGAGATATAGAAAGGAATTCGTCGATATCTGGATTCATATACACAGGTATTGCCCCGCTTAAAATAATGCCAGCTGTTATGGATTTGTGGACGTTTCTAGGAATTAATATTTTATCACCACTAGATACTGCGGACATTATCATTGCTTGTATTGCAATAGTGGTTCCATTTATACAGAAGAATGAATAATCAGAGTTGTATGCATCTGCAACTAATTCTTCTGCTTTTTTTATAGATGAAGTAGGATGATGTAAACTATCGACCGATTTAAATACTGTAACATCTATTTTAAATGCGTTTTCTCCGATGAAATTTTTAAATTCTTCAGGTATACCAATTCCTTTTTTATGTCCTGGGACATGAAATGGTACTGTGTTGTTATTTACATATTTCATTAGTGAGTCAAAAATTGGTGTTTTATTTTGATCTAGCTTATACAAAGTCTTAAACCATCCTTTCAAAATATCAATACTTAATGGTTATAATAACACAAATTATAATTTCTACAACAATATTGAAGAAAATTTCTATAAGTTAAAAAAGTTGTATAAGAAATATTTAAAAGTGTGATAATACAGACAAAGGGAGTTGATAAAATGATAAACGCGATAATTAATAATGGGACAACAAAAGGATCAACTAAAAAATTGAGAAGAGAAGGTAAGGTTGTTGGGAATATTTATGGAACTGATATACCGTCAACTAAAATAATTTTAGATAAAAGAGATATAGAAGAATTACTGACTCATGGCGGTGATCATAATACTGTGCAAGTTAACCTTGAAGGTAAGAAATATAATGCAATAATTAAGGAAGTTCAAAAATGTCATATTACAAATAATATCTTGCATGTTGATTTTGAATGTTTTAATGGAGATAAAGTAATTAATGCAGAAGTTCCTGTTAATTATGTTAATGAATTTGTTGCAACTAAAAATGGAGCGATTATACAAAAGGAAAAAAGCAGTATAAAAGTTAGATGTAAAGCTAGTAAAATACCTGACAAAATTGATTTAGTTATAAAGGAACAAATGTTAGGACACGCTGTTAGGATTTCTGATATGGAAGTAGGGGATGAAATAACTATACTAGATAGTTTAGAGTCTGTAGTAGCTTCAATAAATTTTGCCAAAAACTTTGTTGACGAATCAAATGAAGTATCATCAACTGAATCAGAGATTAATTAATTATGCTATAACAGTACAAATTATCTTGTTTGTACTGTTATATTTATATATTCTCGTGGATGTAGTATAATCAAGATGTTAATATTATCTTGATGAGGTGGTAATTGTGTATAAAAAGTTGGCAGATAAGTGGTTGTCATCGAGTAATATCAGTGAAGATCATAAAAAAGAAATATATGATTTGGATGAAAAAGAATTAGAAGATAGATTTTATAAAGAGTTAGAATTTGGTACAGGTGGACTTAGAGGAATAATTGGATCTGGTGTAAATAGGATTAACATTTATACTATAGGTAAGGTTACGCAAGGTTACGCAAATTTTTTGAAGGATAAATACAAAGATCAGGAAATAAGTGTGGCTATAGCTTATGATTCTAGAATTAAGTCAGATGAATTTGCAAAGAGGGCAGGACTTATTTTTGCGGCTAATGATATAAAGGTTTATTTATATGAAAGTTTAAGACCAACACCTATGCTTTCTTTTGCAGTTAGGGAGTTGAAGTGTAAGGGTGGTATTGTTATAACAGCTTCACATAATCCCAAAGAGTATAACGGATACAAAGTTTATGGAGAAGATGGTGGACAGTTAACAGATATCTTGGCTAGTGAAGTTTATGATAGAATATGTGATGTTGATATATTTGAAGATATAAATATTTTGAGTGAAGATGAGGCTATTAGTAAATGTAAACTTGAATATATAGGAGAAAACATAGATAGAAAATATTTTGATAAAGTTAAGGAATTAGTTATAAGAAAAGATTTGGTTAAAAATCATAGCCACGAATTAAAAATAGTATATACTCCACTTCATGGTTCTGGGTTACTTCCAGTTACAAAAGTATTAGATGAATTGGGTTATTCAGATATTAAAATTGTTGAGGAGCAAAGGGATCCTGATGGCAATTTTTCGACTGTACCATATCCTAATCCAGAACTTGAGATTGTATTTGATTTACCTATAAAATTAGCCAAGAAAAATGATAGTGACTTGATTTTAGCTACTGATCCAGATTGTGATAGAGTAGGAGTTGCATCTAAAGGAAGAGATGGCGAGTATAAACTTTTGACTGGTAATCATATAGGGAGTTTATTATCTGAGTATATATTGTATTCTTTAAAAGAAGAAGGAAAGTTAAGTAATAAATCTACTATTATTAAAACGATTGTAACAACAGATGTTGTAAAAAATATTTGTGATCATTATAGCGTTAATCTAATTGAAGTATTAACTGGGTTTAAATATATAGGTGAGAAAATAAAAGAATTTGAAGTTGATGATAATAGTGAATATGTTTTTGGATTTGAAGAAAGTTACGGATATTTATTAGGTGATTTTGTTAGAGATAAGGATGCTGTTATTGCGACAAACATTATAGCTGAAATGGCATTGTACTACAAAAAGAATGGAAAAACTTTATGTGATGCTTTAGAGTGTTTATATGATAAATATGGTTTTTCTTTGGAGAATTTGGTTTCTATAGAATTAAATGGTAAAGAAGGACAAGAGAAAATTTCTAATTGTCTAGAAGTGCTAAGAGGTATGGATAAAGTTAGTATTGAGCATATGAATACGGTTAAAGTTCAAGATTATAAATATGGAATAGAGAAGGATGTTGTAAATAATACAAAGAGTAAAATAGATTTACCTTCATCAAATGTTTTAAAAGTAATATTTGAAGATGGAAGTTGGTTTGCAGCTAGGCCTTCAGGGACAGAACCAAAAATTAAATTTTATTTAAGTGTTAGGAGCAACCATAAGGAAGATATAGTTGCTAAAATGGAAGAGTTTAAGAAAAATGTATTAAATCTAATAAAGGACTGCATGAGTTAAGATTAGGAGTAAGTATGAGTTACAATATTAATGAAAGACTTTCAAATTTAATATTTATTGAGTTAAAAGATTTAACAATTTTAGATAAAATAAGCCCATATTTGTATAAAGAATTGCAGGGGAAAGATGTTCTTTTCCCTGTTGATCTAAAGCTTATAACAGATAAAAATAATCCTAAAAGTAGTGATCTTACAATGGATAAATTTTTTGTAGGGATGATTTTATGCATTGGTGGAAATGAAAAATTTATATATAACAATTACTACGAGGAAATAATATTAAATTTTGATAATAGTCAGGAGTTTTATAAGGGGTACATATATTCACTAATTCAAAAAGATGAATTGTTTGATGCGTACATAATGTTAAAAGGATTGTCTAAGATTTATTTCAATGATGAATATAAAGAGAAGTTAATAGTAGTTTTAATGAATTTAAAAGATAAGGATGAATCTTTTAATTCTGAATTAAAATTTCATATTGATGATGCAATAAAAAATTATAAAACGTTTAATAAGGTTTATTTGTATAAGGCAATAATTGAGAGAGATGAGGGTAATTATGTACTTGCACTCGATAGTATAAAAAAATATAAGGTTAAAGATGACCAAGAAATAAAAGAGTTTAAAGATCATTTAATGGCTTGTAAAGATTATCAAGATGGTAAGGAAAAAATATATTCTTCGCCTAAGGAAGCTCTGGAAAAGTTAATTCCATTAATTGATATGTTTAAAAACGATGCTTTGATATATTATTATATTGCAGTAGCACATAGGAAACTAAATATGAATCAACAGGCAATTTATTATTTAGAGAATTCTAGAAGAATAGATAGTGATATTGTTGAGGTTGTAAATGAATTAGGCTTGAACTATGCAAGTTTAGAAATGTATTCTGAGGCAATTAAATATTTTGAAACTGTATTTAAAGTTACAAATTCAATAGAAGTGTGCACAAACATAATAATGAGTTATTTGAAATTAGATGATATGCAAAATGTTAAGAAATATTTTGAAATAGCTCGTGGAATAAATAGTAATGACGAAATTTTAAAGGAGTTAGAAAAAATTATTTTATAAATTGAATTATGTATACAAATTTAACAGGATATAAAATATATACAGGAAGTAAAGATGATTTAGTAAATATAATACGTGAACATTTGTTATCAAATAAAAATGATAAATTAAACATAGTTTCTGGTAATCCAGAAGTTTTGTTAAATGGATTAAATGATAATTCCCTTAAAAAATATTTTTGTAGAGATGATAGTGTTGTCATACCAGATGGTGTTGGTATAAAGATACTTTTGAAATTACTAAAGAAAATAAATATTTGTAAGATTGCTGGAATTGATATAATGGATGAGGTTTTAAAGATTTGCAATGAGCAATCTTTAAAAATTTATTTTGTAGGTACTACAGATGAAAATTTATTATTAGCTATTGATAATATATTAAAAAAATATCCAAATATAAATATTGTTGGACATAATAATGGTTATTTTGGTGATAATTCACATGATGTTTTTCAAAGAATAAAGCAAAGTAACACTGATGTAGTATTTGTTGCTATGGGTAGCCCACGCCAAGATATTTTTATAAATAAATACATAGATATGCTTGGATGTAAATTATTTATGGGAGTTGGGGGGAGTTTTGATTTGTATGCTGGAAAGCTTAATAGAGCTCCAAGAGTGATGATAAATTTAGGATTAGAGTGGTTGTATAGGGTATTGAAGGAACCAGTAAGAATAAAGAGATTAACGAGTATACCTAAGTTTATGATGCGAAGTTTTAAATATCATTTAAAGGATAGATGCTAGTGATTAATATCTTATTTGTTTCTTGTTACTCAGTTGATATAAATAATTCTGCTAGCATAGAGTTGATATATTATATGAACTTACTTGCTAGTAGTAATAGAGATTTAAAAATACATCTTTTAACGTTAAGTTTTCCTAGTGATAGTATTTACTACGATGGAAAATTATCTAAGCTTGTAAATAAAGATATAGTTGTACATAGAGTAAATGGAAGTTTTATATTAAATAAGATGATACCTAAAAAAGTAGTTTGTAAAAATAAAACGGATATAAAATCTAAACGATTAATTTGGATTAAGAATAAAATTGTAATTATTGATCCATATACTTCTTGGATTAATAAGGCATGCAAATATTTCAAAAAATATTTGAGTGATATAAAGTTTGATATAATTATTGGAATGCATGAACCACCATCCAGTTTAATCTGTGCATATAAAATTAAAAATATGGTAAAAAAATACAATAATAGTGTAGAACTTGTATCGTATTTTAGCGATCCTTATTGTAATGAGGTAAATAGGAGAAATAGGGCTCTTTTGGTAAGACTTTTTAACAAAAGAATTGAAAATAAAATAATAATTAATAGTGATAAGTTTTTGTTTGTAACTAAAAATAACATGGAATATTATAAGAAGAACTATAAATTAACTCCAAAATCCATGGAGATAATACATAGAGGATTTGATGACAAATTATATTGTGATTCTAAGAAAAATTATCCTTCAGATTTTCAGTCAGATAAAATCAATGTATTATATGCGGGTGATATTGTTAAGGGTGTAAGAAATATAAGAGAGTTCATTAAAGCGTTAGGTTTGATTCAAATAAATTTTTCAGATTTATTTTATAAGTTAAATGTAAATTTTGTTGGCAACATAAATGACTTAGAGCAAAAAGAGTTGGCTAATGAAAGTAGTATAAAATTGAAATCGCGTATTCCATATTCTGATATTATAAATATGGTTGTTAATGCGGATATACTTCTTATATTTGGGAATAAGGAGTTTTCTCAAATACCAGCTAAGATATATGATTATATGGGATCGAATGCAATTATTTTAGCAATACTCGAAGATTATAGTGATCCATTATATGAATTGGTTAGTGGTATAAATGGGATTTATTGTTGCATTAATAATTGTGATGATATAATGAGGGCTATGTGTGATATTTTGATTAATTTTAATAGGGATATTGAGTTTAATAGAAATGAATTTAACAATAATGCAATATTATCGAAGTTATCTAAATTTTTAGATATTTAATGAGGTTTATCAATGCATATTGTAGTTATACCATCATGGTATTCAAATAGGAAAAATGCAGTTTTGGGCAGTTTTTTTAAAGAACAGGCATTAGCTCTTAAAGAATTTGGAGAAAATATTACTGTCTGTTACAATGAAATTTTACCAATATATTGCTATAATGAATTTAAGTCAATATTTAGTAGAAAAATATCGTTTAATGTCGAAGATGGATTAGATACATATAGATATAAAGATTTTAATTATTTATTACATAGTAGTATGAGGTTTAATATATTTGCCAAGAGGATCGAAAAATTAATAGATAGAGTTATCGAAGATAAAGGGAAAATAGATATACTTCATTTTCATTCTTGTTTTTGGGCAGGTATATGTGGACCATATATTAAGAAAAAATTTAATATACCATATGTTTTGACTGAACATACAGGTATAAATTATTCCAATAAGATTAAAAGAAGTTATTTGAAATATATTTATGATGCATATAACAATGCTGACAAATTGATAAGCGTTAGTAATTCTTTGAAGAGGGAATTGAAAGAGTTTGTGGGTAATGATATAAGTGTTATACATAATTTTATTGATGGCAACAAGTTTAATATTGTTACAGGAATAAGGTCTAATTTTAAATTTACCTTTTTTACATTAGGGTTTTTAGTTAAGGGTAAAGGTTTTGAAAATTTAATAGATTCTTGTGAATATCTGATCGGTAAGGGATATGATTTCGTATTGGAAATAGGTGGAGATGGATATTTAAGAAATGAGTTAGAGAAAAAGATTATTGATAAAAAACTATGCAATTATGTTAAATTTTTGGGAATTCTTAATAGGGATGAAGTTGTATTTTATATGAATAAGTGTGATGCATTTATTTTGGCATCTTCTTATGAAACCTTTGGTGTGGTATATATAGAAGCTTTAGCTTGTGGCAAACCGGTTATAGGAGTAAAAAATGGAGGGGCTGAGGATATTATTATAGATGATGTGGGTATATTGGTAGATACAAATAGCAAGGATAATTTATCTAAGGCTATAGTAGAAATGATTCTTAATATTAATAAGTATAAATATACAACTATACGCAGTTATTTCTTAAATAATTTTGAGAAAAGCATTATCATAGATAAATTAAAGGACGTGTATGTAACGTGTTTAAGTGGTTAGAATCAAAAATTTTACAGCCAGTAGGGAACAGACTTAAATTAGATTTTGATATGATTAAATTTTATATTACATTGGCATATTTGATATTTAATTTTTCCTATATCAGTATAATTGGTGAATTATCTTATCTTATAAGTGGGTTAAATTATTTATTTTATGCGGTATTTATTTTGATGTTTGTTTATGATATATATAAAAACAAGTTTGAATTTAGTTTTTATAATTGTATTTTTATTTTGTTCTTATTATCTACAGTCGTTACGATGTATTTAAATTCATATAGTATGAGTGAATATGTTAATGAAATAAAGTTTATTTTATTAGGAATGTTTCAATTTTTTATATTTTTTAATGTACTTATCAAAAATAAGGATATAAAATTAAAAATACTTTCTTCAGTTATATTGGGTATTTGTTTTATATCTCACATATTTAGTATAATTTTTTACATATTTAGGGTTAGGTTTGTTTTAAATAAGGTTTATGGATTCCATTTTGATGGTTCTTTTACAGGTATTTATGATAATGAAAATATTTTGGGGATAAT
Organism: Candidatus Arthromitus sp. SFB-mouse-Japan; assembly: GCF_000270205.1. NCBI lineage: Bacteria > Bacillati > Bacillota > Clostridia > Eubacteriales > Clostridiaceae > Candidatus Neoarthromitus > Candidatus Arthromitus sp. SFB-mouse. Next base: position 990,664 of record NC_015913.1, on the reverse strand, counting down.
TTGTTTTATAGGAATTGTATTTTCATTTATTTTTTTGAATTATTACAAAGATATTCTGTTTAAGAAGATAGCTATAATTAATATTATATTGTCGATTATAATGCTATTTTTAGTTAGTGCACGTAGTGCTGTTATTGCGTTTTTGGTATTTTGTTTTGTTTTTACAGCTATAACGTTTAAAAATAAGTGGATAGTTATATTGTTTTTTATAGTGTGTTGTTTGTTTTCTGTTTATCTATTGATTAATAATGATTTACTGATCAGGTTATTAAATGGAAGGTATGAAATTTGGGAGCAAGTATTATCTATAGTCAAAGATAATATTTTGTTCGGATATTCTAAGACGGATTCGATAAATATTTTAGCTAACAGTACTATAAGATTTTTGTCTGGGGTCAGAGAAGGTGGAACTCATAATACTTTTCTTGATATTTTGCTATCTTATGGTATTATAGCGTTGATTCTCTTTGTTTCATTTATATCTGTCTATCTTGTTAAGGTGTATACGATACTTAAAAAAAATATTGATAAATTTAATTATATAGTTTTATATTCTGCTGTATTGAGTTTTTTATTCATAGGTATGTTTGAGTCTGTATTATTGTATACGCCAAGCTTAATTGGAATTGCATTTTGGTTAATTATGGGATATGTTAAAGATGAATCTTGAATTAGAAATCTGTTAGAGGTCTAAATTCGTATCCTTGAGATTTTAATTCAAGTATTATTTCTTCCAATATTTCAGTATTAGTTTTTGATACTGCATGTAATAGGATTATAGATCCGTTGTGTATTCTACTTAAAATTTTATCTTTAGCCATTTCTTTTGATGGTTGGTTTTTAACATCAAAATCTTTGTAAGCTAAACTCCAAAATATACTTTTATATCCAAGATCATTTGTAAGTTTCATAGAATATTCACTAAATTTGCCCATAGGTGGCCGAAAATATTTAGGCATATCAGTATTTGTTATTTTTTTGTATTCTTCTTCTACATCTGTAAATTCTTTTTTAAATTTTTCAGGGTCTGTTACTTTTGCCATTGAGGGATGTGAGGAGGAGTGATTACATACTAAGTGACCTTCATTCATCATTCTTAATATTAGATCTTTATTTGTTTTAATATAAGGTTTTACAACAAAAAATGCAGCTGGTACATTTTGATTTTTTAATATATCAAGTATTTTAGATGTATAGCCATTTTCATATCCCTCATCGAATGTTAGATAGAGTATTTTCTTTTCAGTGTCTCCTAAATAGTAGCCTGAGAAATTATTTAATATAGGTATAGCGTTTTTATTTGGTTCAGGAGATATATGTTCTTTATTTGGGACTATGTACCAGTCTAGTTCCTGAGTACTTGGGTTTAAATTTGAACAGTTAGCTGTGATACTATATGATGTTTTGGTTTTTATATGAATGAAATTTGTTGATATTAAACTGGTTAATATTAGAAATGAAGTGATAATATTTTTTTTCATTTTAAATCCTCCATTTAATAAATTTAAATTTTATTGTTTTAGTATGTCTTTATTTAATTTGATAAATAAGTGTAAATATATGTTAAAAATTAATGTAGAAAGGTAGTTTTTTATGAAATTAGGTATTGTTGGTTTACCAAACGTTGGTAAAAGCACTTTGTTTAATGCTATCACTAAGGCAGGAGCAGAATCTGCTAATTATCCATTTTGTACTATAGAGCCTAATGTAGGTATTGTTACAGTGCCTGATAATAGGTTGGATGAATTAGAAAAGATATATGATACTAAGAAAAAGGTTTACGCTTCAATTGAATTTTATGATATTGCTGGATTAGTTAAGGGAGCTAGTCAAGGAGAGGGACTTGGAAATAAATTTTTATCCCATATTCGTGAAGTTGAGGCAATAGTTCATGTTGTAAGATGTTTTGAAGATAGCAATATCGTTCATGTTAATGGTCAAGTTGATCCATTAGATGATATAGAAATTATAAATTTGGAGTTAATTTTGTCTGATTTGGAAATCGTTCAGAGAAGAATAGATAAGATCATAAAGTTAGCAAGATCTGGAGATAAAGATTCCAAAATAGAGCTTGATATTTTGGAAAGAGTTAAGGTTCACTTAGAACAAGGTAAAATGGTTAGAAGTATGGATTTGACCAAAGAGGAAGAGGAAAGGGTTAAGAAGTATTTTTTGATAACCAGCAAGAAGACTCTTTATGCTTGTAATATATCTGAAGATGAATTTATTAATAAGATAGAAAATGATATGGTTAAGAAAGTCAAGGAATTTGCTTTGAATGAAAAATCTGAAGCAATTACTCTTTGTGCGAAATTTGAGGAGGAGTTGTCTTCGCTTGATGAAGATGATAGATCTCAAATGATGGAAGAGTATGATATTAAAGAATCGGGGTTGGATCAATTAATTGTTAAGAGTTATAGTTTGCTTGGTCTTATAAGTTATTTAACTGCTGGAGTTCAGGAAGTAAGAGCTTGGACTATAACTGAAGGAACTAAGGCACCTCAAGCAGCAGGTAAAATTCACTCAGATATTGAACGTGGGTTTATACGTGCAGAAGTTATATCTTATGATAAAATGATTGAGTGTAAGAGTGAGGTTGCTGCTAAAGAAAAGGGATATTATCGTTTAGAAGGGAAAGAATATGTAGTTAGAGATGGGGACATCATAAATTTTAGGTTTAATGTTTAATTTAAATTTTTTGGGGTTATCTTATGATAACCTTTATTTTTATTCAAGCGATACTTTATATTATGTATAATTGAATTTATAATATTTTATTTTAAGGAGAGTTGTTGTGATAAAAGAATATATTGATGAATTGTTCAAATTCAATGATTTGTCAGACGATAAACTTTTATATATCTTAGAAAATATTGACGAAGATAGTCAGGAATACTTAATAGAGAAGTCACATGAAACTAGAATGAGAACTTATGGAAATAAAGTTTTTATGAGAGGTCTTATTGAGTTTACTAATTATTGTAAGAAAAATTGTGAGTATTGTGGTATACAGGGAAAAAACAAAAAGGCAGATAGGTATAGACTTACTTATGATCAGATAATGGAATGTGCAATTATTGGAGATAGGCTTGGTTATAAGACTTATGTGTTGCAGGGAGGTGAAGATCCTTATTTTACTGATGACAGGATGATTGAAATCATAAAAGGAATTAAGAAAATGTTTCCTAATAACGCTATAACTTTATCTTTAGGTGAGAGAAGTTATGATTCTTATAAGAAGATGTTTGATGCTGGAGCAGATAGATACTTGTTAAGGCATGAAACGGCTTCAAAAGAATTGTATGAGTGGCTTCATCCAGGGGAGGTTTTTGGAGATAGGATAAAATGTCTTTATAATCTCAAGGAGATAGGGTATCAATTTGGTGCTGGATTTATGGTTGGATTACCTAGGCAAACGAAGAAAGATTTGGTTAAAGATTTGAGATTCGTTAAGGAAATTGAACCCCATATGTGTGGTATTGGTCCTTTTATACCTCAGAAGGAAACATCTCTTGGTGGGTATACTGCTGGAACTTTGGAAGATACTGTTATTATGCTTGCACTTGTTAGACTTCTTTTGCCTAATGTTTTATTACCTGCAACAACAGCTCTTGGGAGTATTGATAAGATGGGAAGGGAAAAAGGTATAAAGGCAGGTGGCAATGTTGTTATGCCAAATTTGTCTCCTACTAATGTTAGAGAAAAATATGCTCTTTATGATGGTAAAATTTGTACTGGTGACGAGGCCGCAGAGTGTAGAAAATGTATAGAGAGAAGGATGAATAATGCAGGTTTTGAAATCGCTGTGACTCGAGGTGATAATGTTAAGTGGAGTCAGGATAATCCTGATGTTAAGCAATATGATGAACAGCAAGTTTCTATAAATAGTATACTTGGATTTTAATTTATAAGGGGGGTATTTATGTTTATTGATCATGATTATATTGAAAAAATTTTGGATGAGAGTAGACTTGTATCGAAAGAGGATGTACAAGTTGTAATTAATAAGGCTAAAAATAAGGAAGGTCTTAATCATAAAGATGTTGCGATATTGCTTCAGCTTGAAGATAAAGATCAATTAGATAGTATTTATAAAATTGCGGGAGAGATAAAAGAATCTATTTATGGAAAGAGAATAGTTATGTTTGCTCCTTTGTATGTTAGCAATCATTGTATCAATAATTGCTTATATTGTGGTTATAGAAGAGATAATAAATTTGAAAGAAGGAAATTAACTCAAGAAGAAATTAAAAATGAGGTTAAGATTTTGGAAAGCATGGGTCATAAAAGACTTGCACTTGAAGTTGGAGAAGATCCTGTGAATGTTCCAATTGATTATATTCTGGAATGTATTGATACGATTTATAAAACTCAAAATGATAATGGAGAAATTAGACGTATTAATGTAAATATTGCAGCAACCACTGTTGAAAATTATAGAAAATTGAAGAATGCTAATATAGGTACTTATATATTGTTTCAAGAAACTTATCATAAGCCAACTTATGAAAAGATGCATCCTAAATCAATAAAAGGAGACTATAATTATCATTTAACTTCATTTGATAGGGCTATGGAGGCTGGAATTGATGATGTTGGAGCAGGTGTTTTATTTGGTTTAGCTGATCCTAAATTTGAGGTTTTGGCACTTATGTTGCATAATGAGCATTTGGAAGAAAAGTTCAATGTAGGATTCCATACAATTTCTGTCCCACGTCTTAAGAAGGCAGAAGGTATGAATTTAGAGGATTTTCCAAATGTTTTAGATGATGAAACTTTTAAAAAGATTGTAGCAATTATAAGAATAGCTGTTCCTTTTACTGGGATAATCTTGTCTACTCGAGAAAATCAAGAGATGAGAAGAGAACTTTTAAGATATGGGGTTTCTCAGATTAGTGCAGGGTCTGTGACAGGAGTTGGAGGATATAAAGAAAAAGAAGATAGGAAAAGTGTTAATCAATTTGAGACATGTGATGATAGAAGTCCTCTTGAAGTATTAAAAGGTCTTGTTAATGATGGATATATTCCAAGTTATTGTACTGCTTGTTATAGAAAAGGTAGAACTGGGGAAAGATTTATGAGTCTTGCTAAAACTGGACAAATACAGAATGTTTGTGAGCCCAATGCATTGATGAGCTTGGTAGAATATGCACTTGATTATGGTGATGATGAGATTAGGAATAAGGTAGATAAACTTATTGATAATATTAAAGATGATTTTGAAAAGAAACATGTCCGTGAGATGATTGAGAAAAGAATAGAAAGATTAAGGAATGGAGAAAGGGATTTATATGTTTAGCACTCCAAATTCCAATAGAAAGCATATTGGAATTTATGGAAAGACGAATGCTGGGAAATCTTCTTTAATTAATAAGATTATGGAACAAAATGTTTCTATTGTTTCACCGATTGGAGGAACTACTACAGATCCAGTTTTAAAACCAATGGAACTTATACCGATAGGACCTGTTTTGTTTATTGATACAGCAGGAAGTAACGATAATACAGAACTTGGAGTGTTAAGATTTAATAAGACATATGATACGTTAAAGAGAGTTGATCTTTCTATATATGTGTTTGATTGTAACGATTTAGATAAACATTCATATGAGAAAATGAGGGTTAATTTTAAGAAATTTAATATACCTCATATAGTTGTTATAAATAAGGTTGATTTGTTAGATAATTTGGATCGTGAAGAATTAAATAATAATTTTGAAAGTCCTATATTTGTTTCAACGGAGAGCGGAGAAGGTATTGACGATTTAAAGAATAGAATAATTAAAATCTTTACTGAAAGTGAGCATGATATCCCTATAATTGGAGATATCCTTCCTTATAATAGTAAGGTCGTTATGGTCGTACCAATAGATTCAGAGGCACCAAAGGGGAGAATAATTTTGCCACAAGTTCAATGTATTCGTGATTGTTTAGATCATGGTATAAAGAGCTATGTTTTGAGGGATACAGAACTTGAAGAAGGTATAAAGGATCTGAAGGATATTGATCTTGTTATAACAGATTCACAAGCTTTTAAAAAAGTTTCGGAGATTGTACCAAAGAATATACCTTTAACTAGTTTTTCTATTTTGTTTGCAAGGCATAAGGGAAATTTAGAGAGTTTTGTTAAAGGTGTTAAGAGGATTGAAAAATTGAATAAAGATTCAAAAATATTGATTGCAGAGAGTTGTAGTCACAATATTTCACATGAAGATATTGGAAGAGTTAAAATTCCAAGATTATTAAATAAGCGTGTTGGATATGAACTTAAATATGATTTTTATGTTGGCAATGATTTTCCTGAAAATATTGACGAATATGATTTGGTTATACATTGTGGTGCTTGTATGATAAATAGGAAAAGTGTTATTAATCGCATTAATTTTTGTCAAGAGAAGGAAATTAGTATTACAAATTATGGGGTTGTATTAGCTTATTTGACTGGAATACTTGAAAGATCGATAGAAATATTTAAAAAGAAAGAGAACAATTAATTGTTCTCTTTCTTTTTGTATTTTTGGTGTAATATTTCGTGTGCCAATCCTTTTCCAGGTTTCCCCATATAAGTATCATACATTTTTAGTAAGGCAGGATTGTGATGAGATTTTCTATATTTTAAATTTTTATCTTGATTATATAGAACATTTCCACGCAATTTTTTATAATCGATCTTACTTCTCATTTCAGGAGTAACGTAAGGTTGACCTCCACCATTAATGCATCCACCATAACATGCCATAACTTCAATGAAGTGATATTGTTTTTTCTCGAGTAAATTGTCTTTCATCATTTTGAAAAAGTTAGATGCACCATTAACAACGGCTACGGTGTATTCTTTATTATTAATTTCAACAGTTGCTTCTTTGATTCCTTCGAAACCACGAACATCTTTATATTCAATTTTGTCAAGATCTTTATTTTCAAGCATATCTTTTGCACTTCTTAGGGCAGCTTCCATAACTCCACCAGTAACTCCAAAGATTGCTCCAGCTCCAGTATAAAGTCCCATAGCCTCATCTAATTCTCCATCCTCAAGAGATGAAAAGTCTATTTTTAATTCTTTTAGCATTCTTCCAAATTCACGAGTAGTTATAACAGCATCAATGTTTCTTATTCCATTATTAACCATTTCAGGTCTATCAGCTTCAAATTTTTTAGCTGTACAAGGCATTATGGTTACAGTAAATACTTTTTTTGGATCAAGATTTTCTATAGCTGGATAGTATGATTTACTTGCAGCACCAAAAATTTGTTGAGGTGATTTTGCTGTAGAAAAATTGTCTAAAAGTTCTGGAAAATAATTTTCAGCAAGTCTTACCCAGCCAGGACAACATGAAGTAAACATTGGGAAATTTGTATCATTATTTTTAATTTTGTTTACAAGTTCTGTTGCTTCTTCCATTATAGTTAAGTCAGCACCAAAGTTTAGATCAAATATTTTATCAAATCCAATTTTTCTTAATGCAGTGTAAATTTTGTTTGTAACATCAACTCCATAATCCATTTTAAACAGTTCACCTAAAGCAGTTCTAACAGACGGAGCCATAGCAACAATTACATGAATATCTGGATTTTCGAGTGCTTCTTTAACTCTTTCAATATGTGATTTTTCAGATAATGCATCAACAGGGCAAACATTTACACACTGACCACAGAGTATACAATTTGTATCATCGAAACAATCTAAATGTTGTGGTCCAACAACAATTTCTCCATTTATATCATGAAAAATTATTGATTCAGTTCCAACACGTTCTTTGCAAACAGCAACGCATCTTCCACATTTTATACATTTTGATCTATCTAAAACTATTGATTTACTCCTACTATCTATGTATTCTTCATGATTTTTAACAATAAATGGCTTAGATGCTCGAGCTTTAGTTTTTACAACCATAGGTAAAAGTTCGCAAGTCTCACGACGTTTACATTTACCACAAGTAAAATTATGGGAATCAAGAATTTTTGAGATATTTTCTTTTACTTTTTCATTTGCTCTTTCACTATTTGTTCTTATTAACATTCCATCTTCAGCTAAAGTCGAACAAGCATGAACGATTTCGCCAGTCCCTTCAATTTCAACCATACATGTTCCGCAACGATTTACATTTAAACAATTTTCCATAAAACATAGTGTTTTAATTTCTATGTTATTATCTTTGGCAATTTGTAGTATAGTTTTCCCTTTCTCAACTGATATTTTTTTATCATTTATAATTACCTCAATCATTAAATTACCTCCAAAACTTTAGAAATCTCACTAATAATTTTCATTTACTATGTTTTAATTTTAACATATTTTAAACAAACTAGCATTAAAAATACGTGAAATTTATATTTTAGTCTTATAATTTTTTGATTGACACAGATTCATTTTAAAACAAAATCTCAAATATTTTACGTGAATTTAAAATTGCAACAAAATGAAAATGGTGGAATTAAATAATATTGTGTCAAAATTAAATTTTGAAATTCACATAAAATAAATGATATTTCGTTTTATTATTTAGGGTTTATAACAGTGTTTTTATTTTTATAATCGATATAGTTTATAGAATGTTTATTTTTTGATAAATATTTTTTATAATTTTGTATAAATTTTTATTTAATAACTCAACTTAATTTAATAAATTTAACCTATTTGAAACTAATTTTAATTTTAAAACTGATAAAATAGTTTAATTGCGATAAAATTATAAAAAGAAGGAGGAACAAAATGTTTTCTTTGTTTAAATATCTTAAGAAGTATAAGTTTTTGATTTTACTTATATTTTTCTTAATTTTTGTACAATCAATGATGGAATTGTTATTGCCTACGATAATGTCAAAAGTTGTAGATGAAGGAATATTGAATAGTGATATGAAAATCATAAGTATTCAAGGCTTGAAAATGCTTGGAGTTGTCATTGTTGCAATTATAGTTTCTTTATTTTCAATTTTGTTATCATCTGTAGTTTCTGTCAAATTTGGACAAGAGATAAGAAGGAGAGTATTTATTAAAGTTCAGGGATTTTCTTCAAAAGAAATTGATAAATTTGGAGTTGCATCACTTATAACTAGAACAACTAATGATATAACTCAAGTTCAAAATGTAACATTATTAATACTTAGAATGATGATATTAGGTCCTATGATGGCTATAGGTGGTTTAATAGTATCTATGTATAAAGATATTAAGTTAGCTACAATACTCTTAATATCAATCCCTATACTTCTTATAGTTGTATTTTTAATAGGAAGTAGAGCAATTAAAATATTTTCTAAAATACAAAAAAAACTTGACAAGGTTAATTTGATTTCTAGGGAAAATTTAACTGGTATAAGAGTTATTAGAGCTTTTAATAAACAAAAATATGAAGAAAAGAGATTTGATGATGCGAATAAAGATTTAACTTTTTCGGTTAGTAAGGCATATCGTATTTTCGCAAAGTTAATTCCTATAATGTTTCTTATATTTTATTTTAATTCTTTAGCTGTTGTTTGGTTTGGAAGTCATAGAGTTGCTGATAGTACTCTTATGGTTGGAGATTTGATTGCATTTATACAGTATTCAAATCAAATAATGATTTCTCTTATGATGTTTTTCATGCTTTTTGGTATGATACCTAAAGCTATATCATCTGCAAAACGTATAAATGAAGTTTTAGAAACAGATTTTTCTATAAATGATATAGAGAATGTTAAAAAATTAATTGATTCAAATGAAGTTACTTTAAAATTTGATAATGTAAGTTTTTCCTACAATAATACTGGAGAGTATGATCTGGAAAATATAAATTTTGAATGCAAATCTGGTGATACGATTGCAATTATTGGTGGAACAGGTTCAGGTAAATCAAGTATTTTGAATCTTATCACGAGGTTTTATGATGTAACTAAGGGTAGAATACTTTTGAATGGTGTTGATATTAAAGATATTACTCAAAAGGATTTAAGAGATAGTATAGGATATGTTCCTCAGAAGGCTGTGTTATTCTCAGGTACTATTAGATCTAACTTGAAATATGGTGATGAATCTGCGACTGATGAGAGAATGGAAAGAGCGTTAAAAATTGCTCAGGCTTATGAATTTGTAAGCGGTCTTGAAGATGGAATTGACTCATATGTTTCGCAAGGTGGAACGAATTTTTCGGGAGGACAAAAGCAAAGATTATCGATATCAAGAGCTTTAGTTAAGGATTCAAAAATTTATATGTTTGATGATAGTTTCTCTGCACTTGATTTTAAAACAGATTCTAAGTTGAGGGCTGCTCTTAAAGAAAATATAAAGAATGCTATTGTTTTAATTGTAGGTCAGAGGGTAACATCTGTAATGCATTCAGATAAAATTATTGTTATGGATAATGGTAGAATTGTTGGAATAGGAACGCATAGAGAATTACTTAATAATTGTGAAGTATATAGAGAAATTGCAAAATCTCAGTTATCAGAGGAGGAATTGTCATGAAGAAACAAGATGTAGGACATTTCTCAGAGTTAAAAGGAACCAAACCATCTAAGGGGACAGCCAAGAGACTATTTGGATATTTTAAACCTAGGATATGGATTTTAGTATCGATTATTGTTTTCGCTATTTTAGGTCAAGCATTTAATATTGTGGGTCCAAAGATTATGGGATTAGCAATTAATGAATTGTTTGATGGATCTATTAGAATAGCAACTGGAATCGGTGGAATTGATTTTGGATTTATTGGAAAGATAATTTTACTACTTATTGTTCTTTATTTATTGGGTTGTTTGTTTACTTATTTACAGAACTATATAATGGCTGGTTTTGGACAAAGTACCATGTATGATTTAAGACGTGATGTAGACTTGAAAATTTCTAGGATACCCTTAAATTATTATGATACTAAGACTCATGGGGAAATTTTGAGTCGATTAACTAATGATATAGAATTGATTGCTACAACATTGCAAGAAAACTTAACTCAATTTATTTCTGCGATTATAACTATAGTTGGAGTTATAGCTGTTATGATAACTATAAGTCCTATTATGACAATCATTACTGTTGCAGTTTTATTTATTGGTACTAATATTATAAAGCCGTTAGTTAATAGATCACAAAAATATTTTAAGAAACAGCAAAAGACTATAGGAGAGCTTAATGGATATATTGAAGAAATGTATTCAGGACATAATGTTGTAAAAGCTTTTGGACGTGAACCTAATAATATTAAAAGGTTTGATGAGATTAATAATAATTTATATGAAAGCGGTTGGAAGGCTCAATTTATATCAGGTGTCATCATGCCTGTAATGATGTTTGTTAATAACATAAACTATATTATTATAGCTTTACTTGGAGGATACTTTAGTATAATAGGTAAAATCGGGATAGGTGATATTCAAGCATTTATTCAATATTCAAGACAATTTGGAATGCCAATAAACCAGATTGCAAGTATTGCTAGTTTATTTCAATCAACCTTGGCAGCTGCTGAGAGAGTGTTTGAATTTTTAGATGAAAAGGAACTTACTCCAGAATCTACAAAAGATGCTAGAATAACAGAAGTACATGGGAGAGTTACTTTTGAACATGTAAAATTTGGATATAATCCTGAGAAACCTCTTATGACTGATATTAGTTTTGAGGTTAAACCTGGTCAAAAAGTAGCTATTGTGGGTCATACAGGAGCAGGGAAGACGACTCTTATAAATCTTTTGATGAGATTCTATGATATAAACGGTGGAAGTATAAAGATTGATGGCGTTGATATTAATGATATGACAAGAGATTATTTGAGAAGTAATTTTGCGATGGTTCTTCAAGATACTTGGTTGTTTAATGGTACGATAAAACAAAATTTATCTTATAGCTCTGAGAATGTTTCAGATGATCAAATAATAGAAGCTTCCAAAGCAGCTCACACAGATGAGTTTATAAGGTTATTTGAACACGGATATGATACTGTATTAAATGAAGATGCTTCAAATATATCACAAGGACAAAAGCAACTTTTAACTATTGCTAGAGCGATTGTTGCCGATCCGAAGATTCTTATTCTTGATGAGGCTACAAGTAATGTAGATACAAGAACGGAAGTTTTAATTCAAAAGGCAATGAAGAATCTTATGAAGAATAGAACGAGCTTCGTTATTGCTCATAGGCTTTCGACTATAAAAGATGCTGATATGATACTTGTAATGAAACAAGGAAATATAATTGAGCATGGTAATCATGATGAGCTTATGGCTCAAAATGGTGTTTATGCTGATTTGTATAACAGTCAATTTGAAGAAAATAATTAGGATTAATTTATAAAAACAAAAAAGCAGGTACGGTTTGTACTTGCTTTTTTGCTTTTTAGATTTTGTTTAATGATTGGTCACTTTATATGATAATTTAATGCTACCATCAATATTGAAGGTTGTTTCTTCGTATCCTAAAGGAGTTGAAACAAATTTTGAAATTAGTTCACTATCTGGATTAAATATACTTCTAGTAAATTTATCACCACTATTAGATGTCACGACAGTAACGCCATCAGTAGTAGTATAAGTGGTTTCGGTATTTCCGCTGCTAAATTTAACATTTTGCAGAGCAGTACCATTAGAATTTACGTGTGTTTCGAAAGTTAAATCTTTGGTTTCGTATCTAGAATTAATACCATCACTATTTTTATTTTCAGTAAATATTTTATAAAGTGATAGATCCCAACCATCAGCACGAGTGTAATATCTAGTTTGTAATGATGGGTCTGTTCGACTATTTTTATGTATATCTTGTTCGAAACTTCCGTTTGGATTTTGATCGGACGGATAGTTAAATTTTGTAACTTTTGTTTCATCTTCATTTCTATTATTTATTTTTTCGCTGGTAATTGTTAAAGATGTAGAGGTAGGCTTTACAGTTATGATTTTTCTACCTCCATTTTTAGTTGTTGTTTTTACATATATACTTTGATTAGTTTGTAAATTTACAGTCTGCTTTGTTTTACCACCCTCTACTAATTTAATATTTTCACCATTATCATTTTGTGTAAAAATAACAGAGCTTTTTGGTATAGTCAGTCTAGATGTCGTGGTATCAGTCTAGATGTCGTGGTAGTTGGATTATCTGAATATAAAAGTCTAACTAAAGTTTTTCCATCATTTGTTTGACGAACGAATGATTTATCTGGGTTTGTAAAAGATTTATATAAAAGACTAAGAGCACTTGGATTTTTTGATAGTCCAGCTTTAGCTGTAGTACTTGGGAAAAAACAAAAAGAAGATGCTACTCCAAATGCGACTATATAATTTTTTAAATAATGTTTTTTCATATTACTTTTATCCTCAAAATATAAAATTTTATTCATTAGATTATATCAAATAATTAATAAAATTGAATATATTATGTAATTTTTTATTAAAATAAAATAAACATATTATTAATAATTTTAAATTTTATTTGACATTATGAACTTATTTGTTATAATTTTTTAGTATCAAATAAATTATTTTTAGGGAAAGAAAGTGTTGTTGTGAAAAAATCTTTGAACAGATTTTCAAGCAAAGGTATAATTGCAAACATCTCCAAGAATAGAGGAGGGGGGATATAAACCTCTATTAACCTTATTTAAGAATAAAAAACTTTTAAGTGGAGGTATGGCTGCTATATTAGGTTTAGCATCTGTATTTGCTATCATTCCTGGAGTTAAAGCTTCAGCTATGCTTGGACAAGGAGCAAGTTCTGGAGATGTAGCAACGAAGCAACTAACTACGGGTGTTAGAGGGCTTGTGGAACAAGCAATTAGTGGTACAGGTTCATTCTTTGGAAGAGTTTATGGATTTACTAAGATACATACCAGAACTAAGGATAGTTGTATGCTTAGAACGATGGGATTTACTTTGAAATTATGAGATGTATTGACTAGGGTAGATGTTGATGGTAAACCCGAAGATATACCTATAACAAATTTATTTGAGTTTGTTGGATTAAGAAATTGTGAAAAGTTGATTGTGGATAGGACAAAATCTTTAGGATTAGTTTTTATAGAAAAGAAATATACAATGCAAGCACATGATACTACTGGTTTAAAAGTTACAAGTGAAACTAGGGGAAGTGATGGTAGTGGTAAATGGGTTGAATATAAGCTAACTTTTAACTCTCCGAGAGCAGAAATGGAAAAGTTAGAATGGGACTCAAGAGGATTGGGTACATCTACATCTGAGATACTAACAAAAGAAGGTTTGAGAAATTTAAGAGGTGATAATTAATTAATGAATAAAAAATATTTAGCGAAGTCTGTGCTTTCTACTTTAGGATTGACATCTTCAATTTGTGTTTTATCAAAAATTGAAGCTTCGGCTGCTCCAGGAAAGGTTGGAGTTACAGCTCTTATGACTAGGCTAGCTTTGACTGGGGAAGGATTTATTAGGAAAGGTGGTCTAGGTTCTACAATTGTAAAATTACAAAAATCAGGTGGTGGATCTTCTCCATCAACTCATAGATTGAGCTTGAGAGATGGTGATAAGATTTATAAAACTGGTAATGGTGGTAGGTCTACAAAACTTAGTATTTTTGATGGTAATTCAGAAGTTGTTTTAGGTTCAGAAGAAGGACTTCATATAGCAACTAAATCAGGTTCAGGAGTAAGTAAAGATATTTTTGTAAAACCAGGAAATGATAGTGTAACAGTCCTGACTCAAAAATTTGTTGATGGTAATGGTAGGATTAAGGAAATTAGGGTTAAAAATTCAGGTGATGGTTCACCTTCAATACTTACTAGGGAATCTATTACAGTTAATGAGAATGATGGTACTCACAGATCAGTTACTGTATCAATTTCATCGACTAATCTTACAAATCCTACTGGACAATCTAGAACTAGTTATAGATAAAAAATTATTATTAAATATGTAGATTTTCTCAAGATAGTATAGAGAATATATATTTGTTAATAATTTTTAGATTTAAGTGCTTATGTGCTTGTGTTGTCTTGCTTTACATATTTTCCTTGTATTTTGTGTGGTTAATACTTTAGAGCTACCATAGGGAGATTTGGACTCGTTAGTTGTATGCTTAAATTAATTTTTACAAGGTCAAGTGATAATCCTCAAGATATTACGGAAAATAGTAGAAGTATTAATTAAGATTAAATTGATTTTCTTATTAGGACGAGTATATATAATACATCAATTTTATTCGACTTCATTATTATTTTCTGAATGAATATATTTTTAAATACTGAGGATAAGTATGTATGAATAAAAAGAAATTAGGTGTTTTTGTATCTGCAACATTAGGATTGATATCTTGTGTTTGTGTTTTACCAAAAATTTCTGTTTATGCACAAGGAAATTTTATGAGAGTTTTTACCCAACTTGGTACTAGGAAGAAGTGTGGATTTGTAAAAATGAATAAAGATGGCTCAAGCTTAGTAAAACTTAGATTACCAGCAGGAAATTATCATTTGCCAGCAAGTAGGAGATTGGATATAAAACCAGGGGATGAAATCTACAGAATGAAAAGTAACGGCGGTGGTTATGGGTTTGAAAATTTAAGGACTATTCGAGGAAATAATGATGTACAACTTGATACAGGTGATGGTTTGGCTATATATACAACGTCAAAAGATGGTATTAAAAAATTGTGTAAGATAGTTCCTAATACAGATGGTGTAAAAGTTTTAACTCATAAAGAAATCGTTGAAGGTGGAGAAAAAGTAGCCCTTTATAAATTGAAATATCCTAGTAATGGATCTCCTGCAACGCTTGAAAAACATTTACTTACAGTTGATCGTTCGTGTTTAACCGCTTCAGTAGACAAAATTAAAATCAATCTTGAAACAGAAGACTTCAGACGGATTTTTAAGTTTAGAGATGGTGTTGATCCAGATAAACTTGTGTTTGAAGCTTTGCATATACCATTAGATTAAGTATTTATAAACTATCATTGAATAGGTTATTGATTTATCCAAATTTATATGTTATATTTTTGCAATAAAAAAAGCATATCGTAAGATATGCTTTAATTTTTGGAATTAATGTGGCGAGAGTATGTAGGAATCGAACCCACCTATCGTGGTATTAGCACGACAACATAGTTTTGAAGACTCGCAAGTCCACCAGAACTCATCTACTCTCACATGCAATATGTATTGATTATAGTTGATTATTTTTAGGATGTCAAACAAAAATAATATTAAGTGAGGTTTTCATTTTTGTATGAATATAAAATTTATTAAAAATGATAAGTTTAAATCTAATAGCATTACATTGAATATTCCAATGGATTTAGATGAGAAAGTTACAGATTTAAATTTGGTGACAGAAATGATTAAGGTAGGATCAAAGAAATATGATTCATTTAAAAAACTTTATAGCAAACTTCAAGAGATGTACGGAGCTCAATTTGATTGTTATCTTAATAAGCATGGTGAAGTCGTTATATTTACAATTTACATAAGTTTCTTGAAAGATAAATATATCATAGAAAATATTTCGTTGTGGAAAGAAGTTATAGACTTTCTATATGAGATTTTTTATAACACTTTAAATGATGGAAATTGTTTTAAAAAAGATTTTCTTAAAATTGAAAAGGAAAGTCTTCGTTCAAATATCTTGAGTCTTGTTGACTCGAAAGGTTATTATGCGTACATAAAATGTGAACAGTTAGCGACTAAAAATGAACCTTATTCAAATTATTCTTATGGAAATATTGAAAGGTTAGATAAGATTGATGAATTTAATCTTTATGAGTATTATAAAAATTTAAAAACTCTTCCATATTATTTTATTGTTATGGGCGACTTTGATGAAGAAAAGATAAAAGAGATGCTTAGTGAAAGATTCGGCGATAATATTAAAAAAAGTTTTTCAACAAATAATAATAAGTTTATAAGTACTCCTTTTGTTGAAGAATTTGAAAATCATGAAGTTACTCAGACTAAACTAGTTATAAATTTTAAAACTGATGTAACTATTTTTAATGGAGATTATTATGCATTTTTTGTGTTTAATTGTATTTTGGGTGGCGGTTACTCAAAACTTTATAGAGAAGTTCGTCAAAAACAAAGTCTTGTATATTATATAAATTCTTATTATGAAAAGTTCAAAGGCTTAGTGTCTATTGAGTGCGGAGTTGATGATAAAAATTTAGAGCATACTAAGCAGACTATTTTAAAAGAAATTGAGAGCATGAAAAATGGAGATATCACAGATTTGGAAATAGAAAATGCTAAAATGAGTATAAGACGTCTTTTGATATCCATACATGATAGGGTTTCAACAATGCATTCGTTTGTTTCACCATTGTATATTTTCGATAGATATATAGACGTTGATGAGTTTTTGAATAATATAAATCAAGTTACTAGAGAGAGAATAATTGAGGTTTCTAAGACAATAGTCAAATCTGCTATATTTTCTATTAGGCCTATGAAGGAGGTGGAATAGATGAATATTTTAAAAAATGATCTTTTAGGTGAGTCCGTTAAAAGTTTTGAAGTCAATGGACTTAAAGTTTATGTTATGGAGAAAAATCAATTTTCTACTGCCTCAGCTTCATTTGTCATAAAATATGGATCGAATGATATTTCTTTTAAACTTGACAGTGAAGATAGATTTAAGAAATATCCACTAGGTATTGCCCACTTTTTGGAACATAAAATGTTTGACGGTGCAGGTGATGATGAAGTTTTTAAGAAATTTTCAGAGATTGGTGCGGATGTTAATGCCTATACGTCAAACAATATAACTAATTATTATTTTAGTACAATTAATAATTTTGAAAAATCACTCGAATACCTTTGTGATATGATTTATAATCTCAATTTGACAAATGAAAGAGTGGAGAAAGAGAAACCAATTATTGAACAAGAGCTTAGAATGTATGATGATGATCCATATAACAGAGTTCATAGAAATTTACTTTCTGTAATGTATAACTATCATCCTGTTAGATTTGATATTGGTGGAGATGTAAACACAATTAAATTTATTGAAAAAAGCCATCTGGAAGATTGTTATAATACCTTTTACTCAAATAATAATATGTTTCTGGTTTTGGTTGGTAATGTTAAAGCTGAAGAGTGTAAAACTATGCTAGAGAGATTTGTTGTAAATAAATTTAGTGGAAATGTAATTAGAGAAAATTTTGATGCACTTGATAAGATTAATACTCATTATATAGAACAAGATATGAAAATGAGTGTACCAACAAACTTAATAGGATTTAAGGATGTAACTAGATCTACAAATTACATAAGAAAACTTATAGTTTTTGAAATGATACATAGGATGTTTTTTAGAGCGACATCAAACTTTTATGAAAAGATTTATAAAGATGGAATAATAAATGGAAGTTATTACACTGATTATATTAATGAAAATGATTATGGATATTATTTATTCGGTGGTGATGGTGATTCATTTAAAAAACTTCCTGAGATTTTATTTAGTCATTACAATAACTATGATTTTTCAAAAGATAAGCATGTTTTTGATCGAGTTAAGAAAGCCATGTATGGAAATTATATCAACTTGTTTAATAATATTGACTATATTTCACAATTGATGATTAAATTGATCAATAACAATTTAAATATTTTTGATTATTTCAATGAATTAAATAAAGTTACTCTTGATGATATCGTATTTGAGTTTAAAAATATGTTTAATGAATTTAATATGGTGTATTCTAGAGTAGTTTAGGATTGGCTGAGTCTATAAAAGGCTCAGCTTTCATTTTATTAATTAAAAACTTTGAAGATTATAAAAGGTTTTTATATAATTAAGTAAAATATATACTTAAATTAGTTAAATAGAAATGGGGAAAAATTTTGCAATTTAATCACTTTTCTGTAATGTTAGATGAAAGTATAGATTCACTTAATATAAAACAAGAAGGAATATATGTTGATTGTACCCTTGGAGGAGGAGGACATTCATCAAAAATTTTGGATGGTTTAAATAATACAGGAAGACTAATAGGAATAGATCAAGATCAATATGCGATTGATTATTGCAGACAAAAATTTTCGGGATATGATAATATAAGTTTCGTACAAGATAATTTTAAAAATATTGATTTAATACTCAAAATGATTGGAATAGAAAAAGTCGATGGTATCTTAATGGATCTGGGTGTTTCTTCATATCAAATTGACACTGATGATAGAGGATTCAGTTACATAAGAAATGGTAAGCTTGATATGAGAATGGATACATCCCAAAGTTTTTCAGCTTATGATATCATAAATGGATATGATGAAGAAAAACTTAGTTACATATTTAAGGTTTATGGTGAAGAAAAGTATCATAGAAGAATAGCAAATAAAATTGTTGAATCACGAAAACTAAATAAAATATCAACAACACATGATTTAGTTAAGTTAATAGATGAGGTCATACCAAAATTTGAGATAAAAAAGAGAGGACATTTATCTAAAAAAGTTTTTCAAGCGTTGAGAATAGAAGTTAATGGAGAACTTGAAATATTGGAGAAAGCGATAATTGATGCTATTAATCATTTAAATGTAGGTGGACGCATTTCAATTATAACTTTTCATTCATTAGAAGATAGAATAGTTAAAAATACTTTTAATTATCTAGCGACTGAATGTGTTTGTCCAAAAGATTTTCCTGTTTGTAGATGTGAAAAGAAAAAAGAAATATCAATCATAAATAAGAAACCTGTTTTGCCATCAGGAACAGAGCTTTCTAAAAATTCACGATCAGCTTCGGCTAAATTAAGAGTTGCAGAAAAATTAATTTATTAATTAAGTAATAAAATTCTTAAAAGGTGAGTAAACATGGAAGAAAATAAAAAAATTTTTAATGGTCAAGAAGAAGAGGTGATGTCTATAAAAAAACGTTCCTTTAACATTTATGTTAGACGCAGTTTTTTTTGTACGTTTATATTTTTTATTATTTGTAGTGCATTTCTTATTAGTAGCAGTTCTAAGGTCTATAAAAAGCAAAGGGAAGTTAATGTTTTGAAATCCCAAATTAGTAGATTGACAGAGGAACTTGAAAGTTTACAACTTGAGATTTTGAATCTAAAAGGGTTTGATAAAGTTATGGAATATGCAGAATTTTTAGGAATGACTCCAGCTAAGCTTGGTGACTCTGTATTTGTTGATTTAAGTAAAGATAATTTTGATGTTGAAGTAAAGGAAGAGCCCAATAGACCGTTTATTATTAGGATATATGATAAAATAATGGGAAAGGAATAGAGGAGATTATATATCTAGATTCTTTATTATTTAAAGAGGTGAATCATGAAACATAAGTTTACCGATAGATTTTTGATGAAGAAAAGAGCTATAGTGACTATGTTTATATTTTATTTTTTGATATCAGTCATTTTAGCTAATCTTTTTAGGGTTATGATTATAAAGGGAGATGAGTATTACGCTATAGCAGAAGATCAATGGACTAGTTCTGTTAAAATTCAAGCGAGAAGGGGATCGATTTTAGATAGAAATTTAAAAGAATTAGCTGTTAGTGCTAATGTTTATCGTGTTGATTTAGATTTGAAGACGATACGTGAATATTTAGAGAATAATTCTTTGACATATGAAGACATTGCTCCTAAAATATCTGAAGCTTTGGAGATGGATGAACAGAAAGTATTGAAAGTTTTAAATACTAAGGATAGTAAAGGTAATCCAGCAGGATCAGCTTATTTGATAAGAAGAGTTGAAAAGCAAAAGGTAGATAAAGTTCAAGAACTTAATATATCTGGTATAATTATTTCTCCTGATACAAAGAGGTATTATCCAAATAATGCTTATTTAGCTCATGTGCTTGGGTCAACAGACATTGATGGAAGAGGTCTTACAGGAATTGAGCTTATGTATGATGAACAACTTACAGGTGTAGATGGTTTTAGAATAGTTGAGCTTGATGCAAAATCAAGAGATCTTCCATATTCAATAAGTGAGTACATAGAACCTATTGATGGTAAAAATGTTGTTTTGACAATTGATGAAAAGATACAGTTCTTTGCTGAAAAAGTTGCAAAGCAAGCACTTGATGATAATAAAGCAAAGGCAGTTTCGGTTATTGTTATGAATCCTGAAAATGGTGAAATTTTAGCAATGGTCAATAAGCCAGATTTTAATCCTAATACCGTAAGAGATGAAGTTGCTACTTATGATGAACTTCAAAAACTTTGGAGGAATAAAGCGGTTAATGACATATATGAACCTGGATCTATATTTAAAATTATTACTGCTATTGCGGCCATTGAAGAAGGACTTGTATCTGAATCAGATACTTTTGTTTGTAATGGACACAAGGAAGTTGGAGGAAGGATTATACACTGCTGGAAGAGAACAGGTCATGGAACTTTAGATTTTAAAGGAGTTCTTCAAAATTCATGTAATGTTGGAACTATGGAGATTGGGGAAAGACTTGGAGCAGAGAAGTTAAGTAAATATATAGAAAAATTTGGATTTGGTCAGAAGACAGGACTAGATTTATCTGGAGAAGCTAAAGGAATTATAAAGAAGGTTGAAAATATATCAACTGTTGATCTTGCAACAATTTCATTCGGTCAAACAAATACAACTACTCCTATTCAATTTTTAGCAGCTGTTAATGCCGTTGCGAATGATGGAGTTTGGGTTAGACCGCATTTTATGAAAGAAGTTTCTCATTATGATGATGAATTTAATTATATTGTTGATGAAAAATTTGATGATTATGGGGAGAAACGTGTTGTAAGTGAAGAAAGTTCAGCTCTCATGAGAGATATACTTGAGTCAGTTGTATCTGAGGGTTCTGGTTCAAGAGCTTTTATTGAAGGCTATGAAATAGCTGGTAAGACTGGTACAGCCCAAAAGGTTGATACTGAAACAGGAACTTATGGAGCAGGGAAATATATTTCATCATTCGTTGGTTTTGCACCAGCAAGTGATCCAAAGGTTAGTATATTTATTTCAATTGATGAGCCTTCAGCTGGCGAGTATTATGCTGGTGTAATTACAACGCCTGTTGCTAGACAATTATTCTCAGATATATTTAATTATTTAGCTATAGACGTTAAGTCTACAGATGAAGAGGTTAGAAAAAGCTTACTTAAAGATGTAATAGTTCCTGAGATTAGAGAATTTGGTGTTAAAGATGGACAACAATTATTAAAAGAATTAAATTTAGATTATGAAACTGTTGGCGAGGGTGATAAGATTGTAGATATTACACCAAAACCAGGTTATTCAGTTAAAGAAGGAACTAAGATAGTTATATATAGAGGTGATTCTTCGCAGATAGATAAACAGGTTTTGATGCCCGATCTGTACGGTTATAGCAAGCAGGGGGCCATTGAGATACTTGAGAGTATTGGTCTTAAGTATAATATAAGTGGTGAAGGACTTCTTGTCAGTCAGAGCATTGAAGCAGGAAAAATAATAGAAAAGGGCGATGTAGTAGAATTAATCTTTAGTGTTAAAGATATTCATTAATAAAAAATAATTAAAGAAGGATTTTTATCCTTCTTTAATTATAATACTGGAGGGAATATGAGAGTATCAGAATTGTTTAAGTCATTTGATTATGAAATTATTTCTGGAAGTGATGATGTAGATATTAATAAAATAACGGATAATACAAATGATATTTTGGATGGAGATTTGTTTTTTTGTATAAGAGGATATAATTTTGACGGTCATAATTTTATTGATTTAGCTTTATCAAAGGGAGTTAAAGCTATTGTTGTTGATAGTAATTATGGAAGCAGGTTTGATTTTGTAGGTAGTGTTACTTTGATTTGTGTTAAGGATACACGAAAAGCTTTATCAGTAGCGTCCATAAATTTTTATGGAAGACCACATGAAAAATTTAAGATTATTGGTGTTACAGGGACAAATGGTAAAACTACAACGACATTTATTCTTAGAGAGATTTTTAGGAATGCTGGTTTTAAAACGGGAGTTATAGGTACTATAAGTAACTTTATCAATGATAAGAAAATAAAGTCTGAAGGTACAACACCAGGAGCTTTACAGTTAAACTCTTTGTTGAATGAAATGGATAAAGAAGGTGTTGAGTATTGTTTTATAGAGGTATCTTCACATGCTTTGGAATTGGATAGGGTTTATGGGATTAAATTTGATTATGGAATTTTTACGAATTTAACTCAAGATCACTTAGATTTTCATAAGAATTTTTCAGAATATTTTAATGCTAAATTTAAATTATTTGAAAATAGTGAGAGAATTATTATAAACAAAGACGATGAATATGGAAGAAAAATAATTGATATGATTTCTTCGAATGTTATTACATATGGTCTTGATGAAAATATGAATGATTTTGTTGCGAAGGATATTGTGTTTAATGATAACTCAACAAAGTTTACTGTCTGTGATAAATTTGGTAATAGGTATGAATTTGATTACAACCTTGTAGGAAAGTTTAATGTATATAATGCTATACCTTGCATTGCTATAGCACTTAATGAGGGAATTTCGGTAAATGTAATTAATGAAAGTTTAAAAAATATTTTTGTAGTCGGAAGACTCGAAAATGTTTCTAAAAAATATGGATTAGATTGTGACATTTATTTGGATTATGCACATACGCCAGATGGTCTTAAAAATTGTCTTTCTACCTTAAGAAATATTTCCAAAGGAAGAATTATTTGTGTAGTTGGATGTGGTGGAGACAGAGATAAAGAGAAACGACCACAAATTGGGAAAATTGCATCAGAGCTTAGTGATTATGTTTATATAACTTCTGATAATCCGAGAAGTGAAGATCCTGAATCCATAATAAATGATATTGTTGCAGGTGTTAATAAGTCGAATTATGAAGTTGTAATAAGTCGATTTGATGCGATAAAAAAATCTATAAAAAACAGAAAAACTAATGATATAATTTTGATAGCAGGCAAAGGACATGAGGATTATCAAATATTGAAAGATAAGGTTATACATTTTGATGAAAGAGAAGTCATTGATGAAATATTAAAACAGAAATAATTTGACAATATTTTATTTTGAAGGTGTGATAAGAATGACTCTTAATATTGAGGAAATTGTTAAATGTGTCTTTGGGGATTTGCTAATTAAAGGTACATATCGTGAATTTAATAAGATATCGATCGACACTAGAACTATAAATGATCAAGATATATTTTTGGCAATAAGAGGAGAAAATTTTGATGGTAATAAGTATATTTTTGATGCAATAAAGAAAGGAGTTAAGCTCTGTATTATTGATAGAAATTATTTTGTTGATAAAGAATTTGATCCTTATGATGTTTCCATTATATTAGTTGACAATACACTTGAGGCACTTAATAATCTTGCTATTTATGTAAGGTCAAAATTAGATATAGATTTGATAGCTGTAACAGGATCAGTGGGTAAGACGACTACAAAAGATTTGATTTATGATTTTTTATCTTCAAATTATAAAGTTTATAAAAGTTTTGGAAATCTTAATAATCATTTGGGTATGCCTATGTCCCTTGTTAATATCGATGATGATGCTGAAATTGGTGTATTTGAAGTTGGAATGAACAAGATGGGTGAGATTGATCATTTAGTGAGTATTTTAAGGCCACATATTGGGGTTATAACAAACATTGGAGTAAGTCATATAGAGTTTTTGAAAACGAAGGAAAATATATTCAAAGCTAAAATGGAGATAGTAAATTATTTTGATCAAGATGATATTTTAATTGTAAATAATGAGGATGATTTATTAAAGACAGTTCAGTCGTCAGATTTTATAGTTAGTAGGATCGGATTTTCTGAAGAATGTGATATGTATGCGAGTAATGAGGAAATATCATTAAATAAGATTAAATTCGATGTTTTATATAATGGAAAGAATGAAACAGTTGCATTGCCAATCAATGGTAAACATAATGTACTAAATTCTCTTATCGCGTTTAAATTATGTGAAATCTTTAATATTCCCATGGATGTTGTTAGAAATAAATTTGATTCATTAACTCCAGCTAGTATGAGGCAGGAGATAATTAAATATAAAGATATTACGATTATAAATGATTGTTATAATGCGAGTCCAACTTCTATTAAGAGTGCATTAGATATACTTTCTTTATACCAAAATGAAAAAGTATGTATTTTAGGTGATATGGCAGAGATCGGAGAGTTTGCAGATAAATATTACAGAGAAATTTCTGAGTATGTTAATGGTAGATCAGATAAACTGATAGCCATTGGGAAATATAGAAATGAGTATTGTATTAATTTTAATAGCAAAGAAAATTGCTTTTTATTTGAGGATGTAGAAGAGTTTGAAAAAAATATAAAGAGCATCTTAAATGGGAATGAAACTGTGCTTGTTAAAGCTTCTCGATCAGCTAAACTCGAGCGAGTTGTTGAGAGTATAAAAAATATATTTTAAGAAATGAAAGGGAGGGACTAAACTTATATGGCTGTATAAGTTTAGGCGTATTTATGGAAATATTAGTATTATTAGTTCTTCCTTTGATTTGTTCATTTGTTTTAGCGTACATATTAGGCAAAATTTTAATTCCAATTTTACATCGTATGAAATATGGACAAAGTATAAGAGAAGAGGGACCACAATCCCATTTAAAAAAACAAGGAACACCAACAATAGGTGGTTTAATTTTTATAGTTGCTACAACAATAGTTACGATCTTATATTCAATAATTTATGTTGGGACATTTTCTAATGAAGTTATTATAGCTTTAGGTATATTTTTATCTTTTGGATTTGTTGGATTTTTGGATGATTATCTAAAGATTTTACGAAAAAATAATTTGGGTTTAAGAGCATATCAAAAGATGGCATTATTGATTATTATAAGTTTGGCTATATATTTTACCACTAAAGATTATCAAGACTTTAGGATGATATATATTCCATTTTTAAATAGTACTATAAATTTATCATTTTTTTATTTACCGTTTTTGTTTGTTTATTTTACTGGTGTAACTAATGCTGTTAATTTAACAGATGGATTAGATGGACTAGCTACAGTTGTATCAATAATTGTATTGTTGTTTTTGTTTGTAGTTGGATTTATGATTGGGAAAATTGATTTAAGCATTTTTGCATTCATACTTGTTGGAGCATTAATGGCATTTTTAATATTTAATGTCAATCCTGCCAAGGTTTTTATGGGTGATACAGGATCTCTTGCTCTGGGTGGAGCGATTGCAGCAATCGCATTTATATTTAAAATTGAAGTTATAATGATTTTTGTAGGAATTATTTATGTTATTGAAACATTATCCGTTATCATTCAAGTTTTAGTATACAAGTTAACGAAGAAGAGAGTGTTTAAGATGGCACCTATACATCACCATTTTGAACATTTGGGTTGGAGCGAAAACAAAATTGTTTATGTGTTCGGTACAATTACATTAATAGCATGCATTTTGTCTTTTTTAATGCTGTGAAAGGAATGACGCTTGTATGGAAAATAACGAAAATGAATTGAATCCTAAAAGTACTAGAATATCTAGACTTTTTAAATTAAACAAGGCAGATGGTGAGATTGATTACATTTTATTTTATAC
This sequence comes from Candidatus Arthromitus sp. SFB-mouse-Japan, assembly GCF_000270205.1. NCBI lineage: Bacteria > Bacillati > Bacillota > Clostridia > Eubacteriales > Clostridiaceae > Candidatus Neoarthromitus > Candidatus Arthromitus sp. SFB-mouse. The sequence continues at coordinate 964,205 of NC_015913.1, read as the reverse complement.
CGTAATACTTCTTGTTGCTATTGGGGCGATAATGATATATAGTGCAAGTTCTTATAGGGCTGCCAATGAACTTCAAGATAGTATGTATTATTTAAAAAGACAATTGATATTTGTATTTGCGGGTGCTGTATCTATAGTTTTCTTTATAAGGTGGGATTACCATAAATTTAGAAATCCAAGACTTGTTGTAACGTTGATGATAATAACAATAATACTTTTATTGTTGGTTTTCTTATTTCCTCCAATAAATGGAGCTCAAAGATGGATACAGTTAGGACCTTTGTCGCTTCAACCATCTGAAATGGCAAAGTATGTTGTAGTTATATATCTTGCGAGGAGTTTGGATAAGAAAGGGGATGAAATAAAGAAATTTTGGTCAGGAGTGTTTCCAACACTTATGGTAGCCGGAATTTTTGCAGGACTTGTTCTTGCCGAAAAGAATCTCAGCATAACATCTGTTATAATGTTTGTTGCATTTATTCTTATAACAGTATCGGGGGCTAAAAAGAAGCATCTTTTTACGTTAGGTGGTATTGGTCTTGCAGCTGGTATGACTCTTATACTTGCAGCTCCTTATAGATTGAAGAGACTTATGAGTTTTATGGATCCATGGGCAGATCCTAGGGGAGATGGATATCAATTGATTCAGTCATTATTAGCATTAGGTTCTGGAGGATTTTTAGGTTTAGGATTTGGAATGTCTAGACAAAAGGCTTATTATTTGCCTGAACCACATAATGATTTTATATTTTCAGTTATAGCAGAAGAAACAGGATTTTTAGGAGGGTTAATAATTATATTTTTATTTGCAATTTTGATATGGAGAGGAATTGTTATTGCTATAAAATGTAAAGATAATTTTGGAACATTACTTGCAATGGGAATAACATCTGTTATTGCAATACAGGCAATTATAAATTTAGCTGTTGTTACTGGTACTATGCCTGTTACTGGAGTTCCACTTCCATTTATAAGTTATGGAGGGTCATCATTGTTGTTTAATATGACAGCCGTTGGAATTCTTTTAAATGTATCTAGAAATAGGGTCAAATGGTAGCGATACGAGGTAAACTTATATTATATGGATAAGAAAATAATAAATAAGAATAGATTGATAAGAAGACGAAGAATATTTTTAATTAGAAGAATTATCTTATTATTTTTAATATTTGTGATATTTTTATTAGTTTTAATTAATTCACCGTTGTTTAATATAAAGTATATAGATGTTAGTGGAAATAAGCTTTTATCTCCGGAGTATGTAAAGCAAGAACTAAATATGTTATATAATAAAAATCTTCTATTTCATTCTATAGAGCAGAATCTTACAACTTTAAGGCAAAATAAATATGTTGAGAGTGTTACATACAAGAAAAAGTTTCCAAATAAATTAAACATTATTCTTGAGGAAAAAGTTATAGATTATTATGTTTATTTTAATGGTTCATTTTACATATTTGATTCAAATTCAGTGCTAGTTGATGTGTTGGATTATAAAGAAGATTTTGAAATTTTAGAAATAAAGGGAATTGAATTTTCAGGAAACTTAAATATTGGAGATCAATTGTTTGAAGATGGTAGTAGAGAATTAGATTGGATTAAAAACATGAGCAGTTTACTTAAGCTAAATAAAACGAATATAAAATTTGATTATATTGATTTAACAGATATTTATAACGTTGTTATAGGATATAAAAATATAATAATTAAGATAGGAAATAATTCAGATCTTAGACAAAAATTAAATATTGCTATAAATACTATTAATTCTAATGAAGGATATAATAAAATGACAGGATATATTGATGTTAGAACTAAAAGTCATCCTGTTGTTTCGCTTCAATAATATAAAAATTTTCTATATTTTTAAGAAGGATTTTATGAACTTTTATAGAATATTTTAACTAAACAATGTGAAAATTTATGGGGGAAGGTAAGAGATAGTATGGCATTAAAAAATGCAGCTGAAAAGGTATGGGGCTTTTTTGGTTTGAAAGATGAATATGAGGATTCCTTAGAAAAGGAAATTAAACAAAATAATGATGATGAGATTTTTTCAATGAATAAACAAAATAATACAATGGAATCACAAAATTTGAATGGTAAGGTTGTTAACTTACACACAGGAAATAGTTTGGCTAGAATGACTATCATAAAACCTGTTGCTTATGAAGAAGTGTTAGGCATTTGTGATGACTTAAAAAATAGAAAAATAGTTATCGTTAATGCAACAATTTTAGAACCTAAGGTTGCTCAACGAACAGTTGACTTCTTATGTGGGGCAAGCTATGCTCTTGATGCTGAATTTCAAGAGGTTGAAAAATCAATTTACATATTGGCTCCTTCAAATGTTGAAGTTACTAATGAGCTTAAAAAAGAAATACAAACTAAGAGTAGTTTGTTTAGTTGGGCGAAGTAAAAATTGTTATCTAAGAATGATTTTATAAAAAGTTGTGGTAATTCTATTGAAGATGCAGACAAGCTGTTTTCGTTGTATGTATCGGCACTGAAAAGTGGAAGAACGATTGTTACAAATGAATTTTATACAATTAATGTTTGCAACACTCTTAAAAATTTTTTATCTAGCAAAGAGCTTAATGTTTCGGGTTATGGTTTTTCTGATGATGCTGAGAGATGTTTAATTGCTTTTTCGTTAGCAAGTATTGACGTTTCGATTTTTGATAATGCTGCGAAGGTGGTAAAGATATCTTACAATGATAAATTTAGCAAATTATCACATAGGGATTTTTTAGGAAGCATTATGTCATTAGGATTTTCTAGAGAAAAAATAGGTGATTTAGTTATAGAAGGTAATTGTGTTTATACGCCAGTAGTTAGTGATTTTGTGAATTATATAGTTCAAAATTTAACAAAAGTTAGATATTCTCCAGTTAATGTTACAGTCGAGTTATTTAATAGGTTACCTCAGAAAAGATTCGAAATTCTATATAAAATTGTATCGTCACTTCGTATTGATAATATAGTATCGTCTTTGATAAATCTTTCTAGGGATAAAGCAAAGGCTATTGTAAAAGAAGGTAAAGTTAAGATAAATGGAATTTTTGAATCAAATCCAGATAGGAAAGTTTGTGAAAATGATATAATCGTTATAGCTGGATTTGGTAAATTTAAATTTAAAGAGAGTTTAGGAAGTACATCTAAAAATAAAAATAAGATAATTGTAGACAAGTTTATTTAAATTTATTATTTGAGGTGAAGAGTGTGAAGATAACTCCGGTTGATATTACAAATAAAGAATTCAGAAAAATGCTTAGGGGGTATGACCCTGAAGAAGTAGATGAGTTTCTAGATCAGATTGTTGAAGATTATGAGGAGCTTTTTAAGGAGAATTCTCTTCTTAAAGAGAAGATTAATGCTATGAATGAAAAAATTGAGCATTATTCAAAAATTGAGTCAACTATTCAAAATACTTTATTATTAGCACAAAATGCTGCTGAGCAGGCGAAAGTTTCTTCTCAAAAAGAAGCTGATATGGTTATTAAGCATGCAAATGATTCTGCTAAGAAAATTTTGGATAAAGCTCATACAGATGTTGTTTCTATAACTCAAGAATATGATAGGCTTAAGCAAGAATTTGTAAAATTTAGAGCGAAGTTTAGAAACTTTATTACTGTTCAAATGGATACTTTTGAAGATTTGGAGAAAGATTTTATTAAGAATTATAATTTGAATAATGTTAGGGATAAAGCAAATTCTGAAGATGATGGGATAGCTTTTAAGGATAAAGAAATAGAGCAAGATAATACAGAAATAATATCTAATGAAAATGATGTTACTGTACAAACAAATCTTGATGATAATTCTTTTGAACATGAAAATGTATCGTCAAGACTTAAAACATCGCAAGATGTTGATTCCGATCTTGAGAATATTAAGAAATTTTTTATAAGTGAGAGTTGATTTTATTTAGTTGGCACCTAAGTGATTATTTCATTAGGTGCTTTTTGTTTATATAAAAATTAGGAAGATATGTATGAAAGAAATTATTATTGATAATGAAAATAATTTAAATGAAAGAATTGATAAATTTATTTTAGATTATTTAGGTGAATCTTATACTAGAAGTTTTATTCAGAGACTTATTAGCGATGAAAAGATACTTGTTAATAAAAAGGTCATTAAGTCTGGATATAAAGTGAAAATTGGTGATGTAGTTTCAATTTTAGATTTTGATATTAAGCGTCTTGATATATTAGCACAAGATATATTTCTTGATATTGTTTATGAAGATAGTGATGTTATTATTGTTAATAAAGAACAAGGAATGATTGTCCATCCTGCACAAAATATTTATAAAGATACATTAGTTAATGCTCTTATGTATTATTGTAAAGATTTGTCTTCTATAAATGGAGTTGAGCGACCAGGAATAATACATAGAATTGATAAAGATACTTCAGGACTTTTAGTTGTAGCAAAAAATGATTTATCGCATAAATTTTTGAGCGAGCAGTTTAAGATTCATTCAATTAGACGTGAATATGTGGCACTTGTTCACGGTGTTATAAAAAAATCAGAAGGTCTGATTAAAACAAATATTGGTAGAAATCCCCAAAATAGGATTAAGATGGCTGTAGTACAAAAAGGAAAAGAGGCAATAACTGAGTATAAAGTTTTGAGAAGATATAGACGATGCACTCTTGTTAAATGTAAATTGCACACTGGCAGGACTCATCAAATTCGACTTCATATGAGTCATTTGGGTTTTCCTTTGGTTGGAGATCCTATTTATGGAATTAAGAATGAAAATATTTATAGAAATGGTCAGTTGCTTCATGCTAGGCTCATTGGTTTTATTCATCCTACGTCAAATAAATATATTGAATTTAAGTCGAGTCTTCCTAAACATTTTAAAAATGTGATTAAAAGTTTATGTTAAGTTAAAAATCAAGTATTTCCATAATACTACAGGAATCACAGAAAATACCTTAAAAAAATGTTATTGTTTAATTTAAAATATATTTCACATGATTGGATAACAATAAATTAAGAACTTATAGTAATTTTTAGTTTTGTATAGTTAGTTTTGTAATTAAGGAGGAGTATTTATGGGATTAAAGAATGCTGCTGATAAGGTTTGGGGTTTCTTTGGACTTAAAGATGGCGAGTTTGAATTTGATGACGATTCTGATGAAGATGTAGATGTTAAGGGCGATATAAATAATGACTACGGAAAGGTTACTAATTTTAAATCTATAGTAAATAAAGGGGGGAATGATGGATTTTATAGTGACACAAAAATGAAGATTATTAAGCCTGTCGTTTATAGTGATGTTTTAGGTATTTGTGAAGATTTAAAAGAAAGAAAAATTGTTTTAATTAATACAACTTCATTAGATAATAAAATATCATATAGGATGTTGGATTTTTTATGTGGGGCAAGTTATGTTTTAAATGCCGAGCTACAAGAAATTGAAAAAGGTATATATGTATTTGTTCCTTTCAACATCGAATTGACTTCGAAAAATGAAGAAAATAAGGATAATAAGAAATCCATTTTAGAGTGGAATAAGTAATTACATATTATAAAAAAACAGATTGATTTATTCAATCTGTTTTTTTGCTTTACTATAGGTTATAATTTACTTATGAGTATTAAAAAGAGGTGATTAAATGAATTTTACATTTCATAATCCAACTAAAGTTTATTTTGGACGTGGGAAGATAGGATTTCTAAATGATGAAATCAAGAAAGGAACTAAGGTATTATTGACTTATGGCTCTTTAAGTATAAAGAAAAATGGTTTATATGATGAGGTTAGAGCTATATTAGAAAAGTTAGATTGTGAAATACATGAGTTAAGTGGGATTGAACCTAATCCAAAACTTTCTAGCGTAAGAAATGGTATTAAAATATGCAGAGATAAAAATGTTGAATTTATTTTGGCTGTTGGAGGTGGAAGTGTAATTGATGCATCCAAAGCTATTTCTATTGGAGCAAAAAGTGATACAGATGTATGGAATTTAATAATAAAAAAAGAGTTTCCTGTAGATAGAATACCTTTGGGATCTATTTTAACTTTGTCTGCCACGGGTACAGAAATGAATCCTAACAGCGTTATAACAAATGATGAGAATAATCAAAAAGTAGGATTTGCTCATAGGCCATTTACTTTTCCAGTTTTTTCAATATTAGACCCAACATATACAATTAGTGTTCCACGTAATCAAACAATAAATGGTATCGTTGATACTATATCTCATTTGTTAGAACAATATTTTAATGCTGAAGAAAATGCAGAACTTGTTGATAGATTTTGTGAATCATCTATTTCATATATGATGGAGATAGCACCTAAGCTTTTAGACAATTTAGATGATTATAAATTGAGAGAAGCTATGATGTATACTTCATTTGTTGGATTGAATGGAACTTTATCTGTTGCGGGTGGAGATTGGGCAACTCATGAGATTGAACATTCTATTAGTGGGATATTTGATATTCCTCACGGAGTTGGACTTGCTATAATTACTCCAAATTGGATGAAGTATGTAGCAACTAAAAAGCCAGATAAAATTATTAAATTAGGCAAAAAATTATTTAATCTTGATCAAGATGAATTAACAGATATTGAATTTTGTCATATGGTTGCAAATAAGTTTAAAGAATTTTTTAAAAGCATTGGAGTACAAACATCTTTAAAAGAATGTGGCATTACAGAAGATAGTTTGGAAATTTTGGTAGAGAATACATTCCCAATAAATGATAAAATAGGCGAATATGTTGAATTAGTTCGTGATGATGTTAGAGAAATATTAAAAAGTAGTATGTAGTTTGTTTAATCATCTCATTAAAACAATAGTTAAAAATTATTTTAAATAGATAGATTTTTTTATTAGTTTTAGTTAATACTTAATAATTATGAGAATTTTTTAACTTTTGAGAAAAAGGGGTGTACGGAATTTGAAAAAGAGAAATTTTAGATCATTTATGTCTTTAATAGTGGCATTTGTTGTATTATTTGGTACGTTTATTTTTAGTACAAGCGTATATAGTAAACTTCAAGTTTCGAATAATACTGAACTTTTATCTAATACATCAAGTTTAGAAGAAAGAATGATACCTAGTTATGGTAGTATCGCAGATGTTATAGATGCAGTTAGTCCAGGAGTTGTTACAGTAAGTATTAATTCTATTGTAAATTCTTATAATGGAATTAATCAGGTTAACGGTATAGGAAGTGGATTTTTTATAACTCCTACTAAGATTTTAACAAATCAACATGTTGTTCTTAATGCATCAAATGTTAATATAATACTTCATGATGGTCAAAAAGTTACTGCAAAAGTAATAAATACAGATAAGGTTAATGACATTGCTCTCTTAGAGGTTACGACACCAGGATTTGAAAGTTCAACAGTTCTTCAACTTGGATCTTCAGATAATACAAGAGTTGGTGAATGGGTAATTGCTATAGGAAGCCCACTTAATTTGACATTTAGTGGAAGTGCAACTGTTGGTATTGTAAGTGGATTATCACGAAAAGTTGAAACAAGTAATGGGATTTCAACGTTTATTCAGACAGATGCAGCAATTAATCCTGGAAATAGTGGAGGTCCACTACTTAATTTAAAAGGAGAGGTAGTAGGCATTAATAGTGCAAAAATTGCAGTTGAAGGTGTTGAAGGGATTGGATTTGCAATTCCAATAAATATTGCAAAACTTAAACTCGAAGAATTAAGCACACCAGTTATAACTCTTGGGCTTTCTGGTGTTAATATAACTGATCAAGCATCAGTTAAATTTGGAGTTTCATCTGGAGTATTTGTTGTTGAAGTTGAAAGAGGATCCTTATCAGATAAAATTGGAATAATGCCTGGAGATGTTATCGTTGAGTTTAATGGGACAAAGATAACTTCTATTGAACAAATAAATGAGCTTAAGAAAAGTGTACAAGATACTATGACTGTTTTGGTTGTAAGAAATAATAAGCAAATACTGCTCCAACTTAAAATTAATGAATAAATTTATATAAAAACTCAAAACATAGAATCATCTAACTCTTAGTTTGGATGGTTCTATTTTTTTAAAAACGTGAGGAGAATACATATGAGTAAATTAATTAAAAATATTTTGTTGTCATTAGCAGTATTTGTAGGGTTATCAACATCATTCACAGCTTGTGGTAATCAAAATAATAATAATAATAGTGCTGTTGGGGATTCAAATACAACTAAACCTGAGAGAGAAACAGGAAATAGGAAACCGCAAGTTAATATGGGTAATAATAATACAACTGAAGAGAGTGTTTATAAAGATGGTGAAATTATTACTTTAGCGGAAGGAACTAAACTTAAATATAGTGCAGATGGAAATCATGAAATAATAGAAAAAGGTGAAGGAACTGTGCTTATATTTAAAAAGGTTACAGAAGAAGATCTTAAAAAGTTAGAACCAGAGACAAGAGCCATGGTTGAAAGACAAATGGCAGCTGATTCAAATGGATTTGCATTAATTTATTAAACATCTGTTTATATACAGGTGTTTTTTTATTGTATTTATTGAAATATTTTTGATACATTGTAGAATAGAAAATGATTAATATTATCATGAGGTATTTTTATGGAAGATAAAATTATTAAGGCTGTTGCTAAGAATGGAACTGTAAGAATAATTGCGATTACTTCTACAGATTTATTAAATACAGTGAAGAAAATACATAATTTAAATGAACTTACTATGATAGCATTTGGAAAATTAATGTTATCATCTGCTATGATTTCATCAACAAATAAAGCATTAAATGATACCATCACAATTAAATTTGATGGAAATGGACCTTTGAAGAATATGACAGCGGTCACACGAGGAGATGGAACACTTAAGGGATATATTTCAAATTCTGATGCTTTTTGTGAAAGTTTAAAAATAAGTGATTTAATTGGAAGTGGATCTTTAGTGATTACAAAAGATTTAGGGCTTAAAAACCCATATATAAGCAAAGTTCCTTTGTATAGATCTGATGTTTGTAATGATTTGGCGTATTATTATACTTTATCTGAACAGACACCTACAGCAATTTCTGTTGATATAGACTTGGAGATGAATGGACGTGTTAAAAATTCATTGGGATTGATGGTTCAGATGTTACCTGGAGCTGAGGATATGCTCGCTGATGTAATAGCGTATAGATTTGATGATTTAGGAAATGCGTTAAATCGTGTTCAAAATGGAGAAACGATTTATGATATTTTGAATTTTATGTTTGATGATATGGGGCTTAAAATTTTAGATGAATATGCTATAGATTATAAATGTGATTGTTCGATTGATAGGGTTGAGAGAGCTTTGATAAGTTTAGGAAAGCTTGAACTTAGAAATATAATAGATGAAGGTAAGGATGAATCTATAATTTGTGATTATTGTAAGCGCGAATATAAATTTAATAAAGGTGATTTGGAAAATTTATATAATAAAATGTATTAAACAGTTGACAACTAAACAAATTAATTATATAATTAACCAGTAAGTGTTAGTTAAAACTTACTTAGTAGTTGGCCCAGTAGCTCAGCTGGTTAGAGTGCCGGCCTGTCACGCCGGAGGTCGAGGGTTCGAGCCCCTTCTGGGTCGCCAAATTACTGTAGTTATGCTGTGGCTGGATAGCTCAGTTGGTAGAGCAGAGGACTGAAAATCCTCGTGTCGCTGGTTCGATTCCTGCTCTAGCCACCAAAAAAAATTAAATGGTGCTTGTCACCATTTTTAGATTTTGTAATATGATATAAATATATGGCACCATAGCCAAGTGGTAAGGCAGAGGTCTGCAAAACCTTTATTCGCGAGTTCGAATCCCGCTGGTGCCTCCACATTTAATTTAAACAGATCGATTCTAAAACAACCTGGTGAGCTTAAGTTCACTAGGTTGTTTTATTGTGAGTTCCGTTGGTAACAAGCTATTGAAGGTGTATAATCTAGTTTTTAAGATCTTATTTAAAGAATTTTTTGATTTAATATGATATACTTTCTGTTATATATAATGTTTAGGAGGAAATATGAAGAATAAAGTTTTGAATTTTATTATTGCTGTTTTATTATCTCTATCATCTTTAGTTAATACTAGTGGCGTTATTGTACAAGCTAATAAGAATATAGAACCAAAAATTTTTATATCAGTTAAAAGTTTTAAAGATTTTTTAGATGATATAGATAAAATAGATTTAGATTCTATGGATAGTGAGTCTAGAAATATTTATAATGAAAGTTTGAAAAAAATATCTGAGATATATAACTCAAAAAATAAAAATTATTCTGATGAAGAATTAAGAATTAGGATAAATATATATTGGGCTTTTATTACAAGTTCACATGAAGATGGAGAAAGTTTAATTGAGGGTCTGAAGTATTTAGATTTAACACCAGACGAAATAGTAAGTATTTTGACTACAGCAAATCCAAAATTAGTTGGAGCGGATGCAGAATTATTTAAATTATCTTTAAGTGTATTACTAGTTGAGCGATCACGATTAAGTGATGAAGATAAGATAATTTATGATAAGATTGAGAAATATGTAAGAAAAGAACATAATGATTTTAATGAAGATAAAATTAGAGAAAGTGTAAATTTAATTTGGTCAATAGCTCAAATAGATCTTTCTAAATGTGATTTGAAAGATAGAATTGATGTTTTGAATGAAATTTCTTTAGACTTAGAATCTTTTCAAAATATTAAACTTTTAACTCTAAAAGGATCAAATAATGATATTGTATCGAGTATTTATGAAATGGTTCTTTTGAGAGATTCAGATGAAGAGGGTAAAAAGTATTGGGTATCTGTGATGGACAAACTTCAAAAAGAGGGAAAGAGTACTGAAAGTTCAATAGATGAAGTGGTTTATCGAATGAAACAAGAGAATGAATATAGAAATTTAGTTAGTTTGTTTAATACATAAATTTTAATAAATAAAAACAATCATACTTTGGTTTTGTGTGGTTGTTTTTTTATTTATTTATAGATTAATTGTAACTCCATTTTGTTCATGTTTATCTATCCATTATTTATTGGGTTTACTAGTTCTAGATTACCAATTGGTGTAACTTTTTCATTTCTTATTTCATCTCCCAATGGTTGATTTGGCAAGTTTAGTTTTATTAACAAGTATTTTTGGAGTTAAAATTGCTATTTTATATGTAGTAGTTGGACTTATCATAGCTGTAGTTGGAGGTACAATCATTGATAAAATGCATATGGAAAATTATATAGAAGAATTTATTCATAACTCAAAGAGTTTAGATATTGGATCATATGTTTTTACCTTAAAAGATCGTTTGATTTTTGCTAAGAGGCAAGTTGCTGAAAGTCTTAAAAAGGTTTTTGTATATATTTTGATAGGCGTTGCTATTGGAGCAATTATACACAATTGGATTCCAGAAACTTGGATTCAGATGATTCTTGGGAATAATAATCCATTTGGGGTATTTCTTGCAACTTTAGTGGGTGTTCCTATGTATGCAGATATTTTTGGCATGATACCACTTGCAGAAGCTTTGATTGCAAAAGGAGCACAGCTTGGTACGGTTATTAGTTTTATGATGGCTGTAACTACTTTGAGTTTACCTTCACTTATAATGTTGAAAAAAATTATAAAACCAAAGTTGTTAGGAGTATTTGTTATAATTTGTATTATAGGAATTATTACTGTTGGTTATCTGTTTAACATGTTTCAATATTTAATAATTTAAATAATAAAAAACGTAGTATAGTCGATATTTTTATCAACTATTCTACGTTTTGATTTTTTATCTTATATGATATAGTTCTTTTGAATTATCATCTAAAGATTTAAATTCATAGCCAAGCTCTAAAAAATAATTTTTGATACCTTCAAGAGATTTTATTGTGTTATCATTATTTGAGTTTGTGTGCATTAGGATAATTATGTTCGAATTATCTTTGTAAAATTTTTCGTATTGTCTTTTACATATGTTTAAGAGTTCTTGAGGTCCTTTATTAGGATTTAATGCATCAGTCGTATCTATGTGCCAATCAAATATTTTAAAATTATTATTATGTAATTTGTCTACAAATACTTTATCCATTCTTAGATATGAATTCTGTGATCCAAATGGGAATCTTATAATATTGCATTCAATATTGTATCTTTCTCTAAGCAAATCTCTCAATTCTGAGTTCTCTTTAATGAAACTTTCATGTGATCCATAACATTTGTTTCTATTATGTGACATTGTGTGAAGTCCTATCGAATGGTTATTATCGACCATTTTTTTCATTGCTTCTGGATTTTCTTTAACCAAACTTCCAACGACGAAAAATGTAGCAGGTAGATTTAAACGTTCAAGTTCATCGAGTAATCTAGGAGTATTTCCTTTTGTTGGACCATCATCAAATGTTAAGTACACATATTTTTTTGGGGAATCTTCTAAAGCTTTTGATGGAATTGGACTTAGAATAAATAGTATAGATAACATTATAAAAATTTTGTTTAATAATTTCATTACTTAAGCTCCTTTGAAATTTGTTTGAAGAATATTATATCCACTGTAATGAAAAATATTTAAATTAAAAAAGCAAAATGTTTAAGAGCATTTCACTTTTTTATACATAAATTAATTTATATTTTATATAAACTTTTATAAATTTTTAGAGTTGAATAACTACATTTTTCCCATGAAAAAATTTTCGATCGTGCATATGCCTTTTCCCCAAGTTTAATTTTTAGATTATCATCGTTTGATAATTTACATAGGGATTCTGAAATTTTTAAAGTATCATGTGGATCAACTTGATATGAAGTATTGCAAACTACTTCTGGTATAGAAGTTACATTAGAGCTAAGTATTGCTTTTCTACAACTCATTGCTTCTAGAAGTGGTAATCCAAATCCTTCATACAAAGAAATATACACAAAAAATTGCGATGCATTATAAAATATTGGTAAATCATTTTCATCAACAAATCCTGTAAATATAATATCATTTTCAAGATTTTCTTTCCTAATTATCTTTGTTAAATTTCTGAACTCTTCTCTTATTTTTCCGAGTAGTACGAGCTTTAGTGGTTTATTAAAATTTTTATAAGCTTTTTTAAAAGCCGAGATTAGATTATATATATTCTTTCTCTTACTAAATCCACCAATATATAAAATAAAATCATAATCAATACCAAACTTATTTTTTAAGAAATTTTTGCAATATGAAATATCTAGAGGTCTAAAATTTTTGTTTGTAGCAAGAGGAGTAACAAAAATTTTATTAGGATCAACTGAAAAAAATCTTATGATTTCCTGCTTTGAGTATTCTGATACAGTTATTATTGCAGATGCTTCATCTATTATATATGGCATTTGTTTTAGAAAGTTTTTTAAATATGATTTTCCGACTGTTTGAGGAAGAACGTAAGGAATTAGATCGTGAATAGTTACTATAGATTTAAAATTTTTTGACAAGATGAGATCTTTATATCCAATCCCATTTTGTGGCATATGAAAGAGCGATAAATTATTTTTGTATAGCAAATTTGGTATATAAGTTTTTTCAAAATACGAGCTATGTTTTCTTGATATGAAATGTATTTGTGAGTTTAATTGTTTAAATTGAGTAGAATTATTTCCGCAATACATTAGATTATAGAAATTTTCTTTATCTATTTTAAGTAAATGAGTTATTAAATTCTTCGTGTAAGTTCCTATTCCAGTACCATGATATAAATGAGATCCCCTTATATCAATTGAAAAATTCATTTAGTTGCTCCTTCTTGATATTTAAATTTAGTATATAAATATTTTATTGATAAATAATAATAATGTTCTATAATAATTAGTTTAATAAAAGGGTGGTATAAAAGTTGAAAAATATTTTGGTTTCTATAATAATGCCTGTATATAACAATGAAAAATATTTATCTGGTGCAATTGAAAGTGTTTTAAATCAAACTCATAAAAATATTGAATTACTGATTTTGGATGATGGATCTACTGATAGTTCTCTTTCAATTATTGAAAATTATGCTATGCATAATAAAAATATAAGATTGGTTTCTAGAGATAATAAAGGAGTTGCAAACTCAATTGATGAGTTACTTAAATATGTAAAAGGTGATTATATAGCTAGGATGGATGGAGATGATTATTCATTTCCAGATCGTATTGAAAAGCAACTTAAATATTTAAAAGAAAACAGTGACGTTGGATTGGTTGGATCTTTTGTTGAAGTTGAGTTAACAGATTATAAGAATAAAGATGATGTCAAATTGTGTGAAGATATATTTAATTTTAAGATTGATGATAAAAATTCTTCAATAAAGTTTTTGAATGGTCACAGGATGTGTCATGGAACTTTCATGTGTAGGGCAAAAATATTTGAAGAGGTTAAGTATAATATTAATCTCAATTCTTCTGAAGATTTAGATTTTATATTTAATTTGATAAGTAAAAATTTTAAAGTGGGTATAATAGAAAAGAGATTTTATTTAAATAGGGTTGATTCGGAATTTGTTCATAAACAAAAATATTTAAATGAAAAATATAATGAGGAGATTTTAAAATCTAAACTTAAATTTTTACAATCTTATATAAAAAATAGAGAGGTATGTATAGTTGGTAAGAGTAAATATTCAAATACATTGTACAAAATTTTAAAAAATAACAATATTAAGATTGGAGATTCAATTATTTATGAATATACTAACGATAAGTTTGCTGATTTGGGAAAAAGTTATATTTTTATAGTGGACAAATGTAATTATGAGCATATTAGAGATAGTTTGATTACCCAAGGAAAGAATGATTTGTATGATTTTATATTTATTTAAACTTGAGTTTAGAAAAATATTTTTATATGATTATTAAGAGGTGATGTTCATGAAGGATTATTCTTATAAGATTCTTAATTGCAAGGAATATAGAGATCTTAAAGAAGTAGGTATAGCAAAGTTTATATTGGAAAATTCCTTAAAATTAAGATTGGTTATTATACAAGTTGGTGATGATTTTGCAAGTAATTCATATATTAACAACAAATTAAAGGCATGTGAGAGATGTAGAATTGAATCAGAATTGATAAAGCTAGATGAAAAAGTGAGTCAAGATGAATTGCTAAAAATTATACATAGATTGAATGAAAGTGATAATGTAACAGGTATTATTGTTCAATCTCCATTACCATCACATATTGATTCACAAGTTATAAATGATTCTATATTGTATATGAAAGATGTTGATGGATTTTCAATTGTTAATAAAGGAAAACTTTATAATAATCAAGATTGTTTAGTTCCATGTACTGCTCAAGGAGTTATAGAAATATTAAAGCATAATAATATAGAGATTTCTGGTAAAAATGTAGCAGTAATTAATAGAAGTGATTTGGTAGGTAAACCATTAATGCATTTATTTTTACAAAATAATGCAACTGTAACAGTGTGTCATTCTTATACTGATAATTTGAAAGAGATATGTTTAAGATCAGATATTGTGGTTATTGGTATAGGACAGCCTAATTTTTTGAAAAGTGATTTTATTAAAGATGATGCAGTTATTTTAGACGTTGGTATAAATTTTGTAGATGATAAATTATGTGGGGATGTAGATTTTTTTGATTGCATAGAGAAGTGTTCAAAAATAACAACGGTACCAGGTGGAGTTGGATTATTAACAGTAACTAATTTATTGAGTAACGTTGTAAAAGCATATTCGATACAAACACAATAAAAATATTCATCTAAAACAGTTAAAATAATGTAAATATTTATTATTATTATTTGAAAAATTTTTTGGATATTATATAATTGAACATATAGTTATGGAAAAAAATGGGACAAAAGGGGAATGGCTTTGGAAAAATTGTATAGCATTAAGGAATTATCACAAAAATTTAATGTGTCAGAAAAACACATCTATGAAGAATTAAGGAAAACAAAGGAACTTAATGAAAGCATCATTTACAAGAGTAAAAAAACATATTTAGATGAGTCAGGATTACAAATATTAACTGATATAATGTGCAAAGATATTGAAACATCAAATGATATTATTGATAGAGATGAACCTGAGATTGAACAGATAGAAATTACAACTGATTCTTCTAAAATTGATGATGAGACTTTACATATTAATGAAGAATCTTTATTAGATAAAAAAAATCCAGATGAGTCAATAAATCTTCTTACAGAACAGATTAAGGAGAAAGATAATCAGATTAAAAAATTGATGTCTATAATCGAAAATAGTCAATTTCTTATGGAGAAAGATAGGGAACAATTGTTACAAGAAACAATGTATTATAAAACTTTAGAAATGCTTGAAGAAAGAGCATCAAAATTTGATGAAAATATTCCATATTTAAGA
The DNA here is from genome assembly GCF_000270205.1 of Candidatus Arthromitus sp. SFB-mouse-Japan. Lineage (NCBI taxonomy): Bacteria > Bacillati > Bacillota > Clostridia > Eubacteriales > Clostridiaceae > Candidatus Neoarthromitus > Candidatus Arthromitus sp. SFB-mouse. The sequence continues at coordinate 947,885 of NC_015913.1, read as the reverse complement.
AGTAAGTTAGATGCTAAGAAGAATTCAAAAAAATGGTGGAAGAAAAATTAATATTTGCACAAAAAACTCCCTATAAGTTAATATGGGAGTTTTTTATTTTTAGGAGGATATAGGTATTATGGTAAAAAATATTGGGGTTATTTCTGATACACATGGTTTAATACGCTCAGAAGTTTATGAATTTTTTAGAGATTGTGATCTTATTATTCATGCAGGAGATATAGTGAAGGAAAGCACAATATATGAGCTTGAAACTATATGTAAAGTTGAGGCAGTTAGTGGAAATAACGATTTTAATTTAGATCATAATAAATACCCAGATAATAAAAAATTAAATATAAATGATAGTCTTAATGTTTATGTTATACATGATTTAAGTTATATGAATGAGGAATACATAAATTATGATATAGTTATACATGGTCATACTCATAATCCATCAGAAAAATATATAAACAATACATTGATTTTAAATCCAGGAAGTTTTGGTCCAAAGAGATTTTCCCTTCCAATAAGTTTAGCAGTTATAAATATTGAAAATAAAATACAAGTTAAATTTTTTCAGATATAATAAAATTAAATATTGCTTTAATAAACATAAAAAAGACCGCATAGCAGAGGTTGTAATCTGTTATGTGGTCTTTTTAATTTTTTACATCTTTGATGCGATTAAATCTTCAATTTCATTTTCATTAGGCATCCTATTAATAGCTTTACGGGAGAAAACTAACGCACCATCTATAAATACATCGAATACACCATTGACAGATGGAAGTAGTTCAAAATTAGAAATATTAGTTTTGTATTCATCTAGTATTTTATTCAATAGAGTAACTACTCTAGGAAGATGATTTCAAACAGTACAATATTTTATAGTTATCTTCATTTGTTTAATCTCCTTAATTTAAATTTTAACCGAAATCAAAATCAGCTGAATCTAGACTTTCATTTTCAACATTATCTATCTCGGTCCCATTTGAAGTATCATTGTTATCTGGTGTAGATGGAGGTTGAATAGTAGTTTCATTGTTGTTTGTATTGCCATTACCATTGTTAGTATTATCTGTATTTTCATTATTATTATCATTATTTGGTGGCACTTCTGTGCTGTTATTAGAACCAGAACCATTTCCATCTCCAGGAGGAGAAGGAGTTATCGTAGAACTACCATTATTCGAATTTTCAAAATCAGGAAGGATAGGAATATCTTCAATTAATGGTGGATCATCTATGTCTGTTTCTGTATCATTTATAGGAGGCTTATTATCTATAGGTGGTATTGTATTATTGTCAGATGCATCACTATTATCTGGATTTGATGTATTACTGTCATCTGGAGTGGTTGGAGTGTTATTTTCATCTTCAAACCATTCTTCATCTGGATCTACTCCGTCTTGATTTAAATTGTCGTCGTTGTCAGGTAATTCATATGATCCATTATCGTATACTTTGGGTGCAACGTACTTTTGGTCACTCAAATATACGCTAGGAGTGTATTTTCTATTTAGGAACACACGAGTTTCTTTTAGATACTCAGGAGTATTTGCTGTAGCTATTGCTCCTGTTAAAGAGTTAATAGTTACAGGAACGTGTACGTCACAAGTATGAGTTGGAACAGTACCTTTTATAAATAACTCTGTATAAACTTTACTTCCCCTAGGATCAGAGGCACAATATTGAGTAGTCAATAGTCCAGATACACTGCAAATGTTTGCTGATACTATATTTTCAGGTCTTGGAATCTCTACAGGTGGAAGAGATTCATGTGCTTTCTCCATGATCTTACCGAATAATGCACTGGCTGTAGATCCACTAAAAGGTTTTTTACCATATTTATCCGTAAGTTCTGTAGGTTTATCTGCTCCAATCCATATAGCGGCAGCCATATAAGGAGTTGTACCTGCAAACCATAAATCTTTGATATTTTCAGTTGTACCAGTTTTACCAACCACAGGTATATCACCGAATTTAGCAGGTCTAGAAGAATATCTTTCAACAGGACCTTTTAATAAATCGTACATTATATATGCAGTTTCAGGAGAAACGACTTGGGTTTTTTCTGGTTTATTTTCTAATATTACTTTACCATTTTTATCTACAACGTGGGTATAAGTTATAGGTTCAGTCAAAATACCACCATTTGCAAAAACACTAAATGCTGAAGCTAAAATTAACGGGTTACCGCCATCTAAATTATTAGGATCATTATTAAATTGACCTAAAGCTAATGTTGCAATGCTATCTTTTGAATTTTCATTATAATGTAAACCGAATTTTTGACCATACTCTAGTGCATTTTTTGTTCCAACTTTATCAACTATTTTTATGGCTGATAAATTAATAGATCTTTCAAGAGAGTATCTAACATTTGTGTATCCTATAAAATTATTTTTAACTTCGTTTGTTGGATTCCAGCCACCATATTTTGAAGATAATTCTTTAGATAGAGGTGAATCCTCAACTCCTGTTCCAGCATGACCTAATTTTAAGTCAATAAGAGGAGTGTAAGCTGTTAATGGTTTTGTTGTTGATCCGATGGAACGCAAAAATTTATCAGAAGCAGCTCTATTATATGAGTTAGCATCTTGATCTCCACGTCCACCAATAATTGCCTTAGTATGACCAGTTTTAAAATCAATAACGACGGCAGACATTTGGGGTTGAATTATACCATTCTCATCTGTCCATTCAGCTAAATTTATATAACTTGTTGCATTATCAAGTACATATTGAGCATGGTCTTGTAAACTTTTATCCATTGTAGTGTAAATTTTAAGTCCATCATTTCTCAAGTGAAGTTTTACTTCTTCATCAGTATATCCGTAAACTTCCTTTAAATCTTTAGTTAATTCTTCAACCACAGGTCTTGCGAACCATTCATAATTGTAACTATCATTAACTTTTTTAATATCAAAGCCTATTTTATCAGTATTTATTTCTTCAACCGCTTTATTATAATCTTCTTGACCAATGTATCCAAGCTCGAGCATTTTATTCAAGACTGTTATCGCTCTATTTTTATAAAATTGACTATCTTCAGAGTTTACAGCACTCGAATAATATTTTGTAGGATGTTGTGTTGATCCAGCTAAGAATGCAGATTGTGCAAGTGTAAGATCTTTTGCATTTTTCGAAAAATACTGTAATGCGCCAGCTTCAACGCCATAAGCATTACCACCAACAAATATTGTGTTCAAATATATTTCTAATATCTGATCTTTTGACATTTGTTTTTCTAATTCCAAGGCTAAATAAATTTCACGTATTTTCCTAACCACAGATACTTCATTAGTGAGAATATTATTTTTAATAACTTGTTGGGTTAATGTAGAAGCTCCATGCAATCCTGATTGTTTATTTAAAATTTTCTTAATATCAGTTATTACCGCACTTATTATACGTTGTATATCTATCCCTGAATGTTGATAAAATCTTTCGTCTTCTATAGCGATAAATGCATTCCGTAATTGAAGAGGCATTTCATCTAATGAAATTACATACCTTTTTTCAGCTTTTAATACTTCATCCATAAACTCGCCATCAGCATCAAAGAGTTGTGATGCTTGATCAAGATCAGTAACGGCCTCTATAGTTAATGGAGGAGAAGTCTTAATTATTGCAAAAGTAAATCCAAAAACAGTAATAGCACCAATTAAAAATATAGCTAATAAGAAAATTAGAAACGTTGTAATAATTTTTTTTGTTTTTTTACTGCTTTTATTATTAATATTATTCTGAATAGTTTCACTATTTTTGTCTTCGTTATTTAAGTTTGAACTATTGCTAGAATTATTATTTGACATATATTCCTCCTAGTAAATTCTTGCTCCTTGTTTAATTAGGTAATCCATTAAATTATATAACTATCAAAAAAAAATGTAAATATGGCAATATCGAAACAAATATAAAATTCAAGGATACTTGTAATTATTTTTTATTTGACTTATATTTTTAATTCTTTCATGAAATTAATAATCTATACTTTCAGAGTGAGTAGTTTTTGAAAAATTATAATTATGATTTAGGAGTGATTCTATGATATACGGTGATACGAATGGTATTAAAAGAAGTTATCTTAATGAACTTGAAGATATATATGATATTAGACTTGATAAGAATTTAATTATTAGCGAAGAAATTTTATATAAGATATGTGAAATAAGTTTTAAGATTAACAAGGAAATATGTATTGTTTTATTAAGAAATGGAAATGTTCATAGTATTTCGATTGGAACAAATGCTGATGCAAAGATTCATATTGATTTAAAGGATAAAAAGAAGTTAAGTGGATGCAGGGTAATTCATACACATTTAAATTCATCCCCTAAGTTGTCGGATGTTGATATTGCAAGTTTAAAGAATTTAAGATTGGATGCAATATCAGCAGTTAATGTTACTGATGAAAATTTATTCAATGGGTTTTCAATAGGAATGTTAAATAATGGTGATAATGAGTATGAAGAGTATGTTTTTTATAATTTAAAAGATTATTTAGATTTTAATATTTTCTCTAAGATTCAAGACATAGAGAAGAATTTTAAAGTTGAAATATATGAAAATGAAATTAGTGATAATTGTGTTTTAATAGGGTGTGATACTCTTGAAAGTCTTGAAGAATTAAGAGAGTTAGCTTATGCTTGCAACATAAATGTTAAAGATATGTTTTTTCAAAATAGAGATAAGGCTGATTCTGTGTATTACATAGGTAAGGGAAAAATTAAAGAAATATTAAACTCTATTTATCATAGGAACATAACACTATTAATTTTTGATGATGATTTGTCAGGATCTCAAATACGCGTTCTTGAAGAAATGTCAGGAATTAGAGTTATAGATAGGACAACATTGATTTTAGAAATATTTAATAGGAGGGCAAAATCTAAAGTTTCTAAATATCAAGTTGAATTGGCTATGTTGAAATATAAATATTCAAAATTGAGAGGATTGAGTAGTGACTTAAACAGAACATCTGGGGGAATTGGTTTAAGAGGAGGATCAGGAGAAACTAAACTTGAAACTGATAGGAGATATGTAAGAAGTAAGATTGATTATTTGAAGAAAGAAATTGAGAAAATAAAGTTAGAGAGAAGTGTACAAAGAGATGCAAGAATAAAAAATAATATACCACAGGTTTCGATTGTAGGTTATACAAATGCTGGGAAGTCTACATTAAGAAATTATATTTATTCAACATCTAATGTCGGTGAAGTGGATTTGGATAAAAAACTTGTAATTGAAGCAGATATGTTATTTGCGACTTTAGATACAACCGTTAGAAAAATTTTGTTACCGAGAAAAACTTTAATTTCTTTGACAGATACAGTTGGTTTTATAAAAAAGTTGCCACATGATTTGGTTGATGCATTTAAGTCAACATTGGAAGAGGTTATTTATAGCAGTTTACTCTTACATGTTGTAGATATTTCTTCAAATAATTTTGAAGTTGAAATAAATACGACTGATAATGTTTTGAAAGAAATAGGGATTAAGAATTTAAACAGGATACTAATATTTAATAAAATAGATAAATTAAAAAATAGTGAGCTTGAGGAATTGAAATCAAAAATATATAAATTATATCCTTCTGATAAAATAGTATTTATTTCTGTCATCGAAAAAATTAATATAGATAAGTTACTAAATTTAGTTGAGGAAACTCTAAGTTTAAATTACCAAAATGTATCTTTGCTAATTCCATATGATGATTATTCGATATTAAATAGTGTTTATGAAAGTTATAAAATTATAAAAGAAAAGCATTTGGATAAAGGTACATTTGTTAATTTTGATATACCGAAGAGTGAATTAGATAGATTTAAAAAATATATTATTGAAGATTTGGAGAATTAGAAATTGAGTTATAAAACTATTATAGGCGATGCATATTACGAATTCGAAGAGAAGAGGTCTGTCTTTATTGGATATATTAAACATATTGAATCAGAAGATGAGGCTAAAAATTTTATAGAATACATAAATAGTAAGCATTATGATTCTAAGCATAATGTTTACGGGTACATAGTTGGTGGTGATATGTTAATTCAAAGATATACAGATGACGGTGAACCCCAAGGTACTGCTGGTATACCAATAATAGAACTAATAAAAAAGAGAAAATTAACGGATGTTATTATTGTGGTAACAAGATATTTTGGGGGAATTCTTCTAGGTGTTGGAGGATTAACTAGAGCTTATGTGAATGGAGCCAATGGGGCAATTAATAATGCAAGGATAGTTGACAAAGTTTTGGGAAATGAAATTTTAATAATTGTTAAGTATGATTTGGTTGGTAAATTACAATACTTTTTTAATGAAAATAAAATCCATATAAAAGATACTTTATATGAAGATAGGGTTATTTTTAAAGTTAGATGTGAGAAAATTGATGTAAACAAGTTTTTATCCGATATAACTGATTTAACTTCAAATAATTTGAGTGTTGAAATTAGTGATGATGTTATGTATTTTAAAGATGAGGGAAAGTATTTTCTAAATAATGAGGTTTAATAAAATTAGGAGAATTAAGTTATGGAGTTAAATGATTCAAATATCAATCTAAAAGAGCTTAAGAAAATAATAAAGAATTTTGAATTGGAACGAGGATGGGATAAATTTAGAAACCCTAAGGATCTTAGTATGAGTATAGCTATCGAAGCTGCAGAACTTATGGAAATATTTCAGTGGGATACAACTGATGAGGCATATAACATAAAAAATAGTGATAAGTTTAATCATTTTTGCGAAGAATTAGCAGATGTGATGATCTATTCAATTTCTTTAGCTAACAGTTTAGATATCGATTTATATGGAAATATAATGGAGAAACTGTATAAAAATTCTATAAAATATCCTAAGAAAAGTAAGGAGAATAAATAATGGCAGGTCATAGTAAATGGCATAATATACAAGCGCGTAAAAGTAAAGTTGATGCAAAAAGATCAAAAATATTTACAAAACTTATAAAAGAGATATCTGTTGCAGCTAAAATGGGTGGATCAAGTATTGAAGGCAATTCAAAACTCAAAGATGCTATAGAAAAAGGCTCAACATAATAATGTTCCAAGAGAAACAATAGAGAGAGCAATAAAAAAAGGGGCAGGAGAATTAACAGGGGATAATTATGAAACTTTAATTTATGAAGGTTATGGTCCATTTGGAGTTGCAGTTATAGTTAAAACTTTGACAGATAATAAAAATAGAACTGCAGGGAATATAAGACATATATTTTCTAAATTTTCTGGTAATCTCGGATCTAGTGGTTGTGTTAGTTATATGTTTAAAGAAATTGGTGAAATTGTAGTTGATAGGTCTCAGGATATAAGTGAAGATGAAATAATGGAAATTGCTTTTAATTATGGAGCTGATGATTTTCAAACACACGAAAAGGAAAATGTATATGTAATTAAAAGCAATGCCGATAATTTTAAGAAGATAAAAGATGAGCTTGATTCAGAAAATATTGATTTTTTAGAAGCCGAAATAAGATTGCAAGCAGATACGAATGTTTTATTAACTTCAGACGAGGATATTGAAAAGATAGAGAAATTTATAGATATGTTAGAAGATGATGAGGATGTTCAAGAAGTCTATTGTAATGCAGAATATGAATTTGAATAGTTAAATTTTTAAGAGTGTATTGTGATTTCAATACACTCTTTTCATTTTTTATCTAAATATGTATAGAAATTGAATATTTTATACATAATCCTAACAAGGAGTGAGAGATAATGAAAAATAAATTTTTAAATAATAATAAAAATAATTTTATAATATTAGGGATAATCGGTATATCTATAGTAATTTTTTTGAGTGCCTATATGATTACCTATAAAGTTATTAGTTTTAAAAATGATACAAATTTTGTGAATAGGAATAGTTATGAATCGATATCTAAAAATAATACTAGAGATTTAGTTATAGTGAGCCAAAATGATGATGGTGAATTTATGGAAAAAAATAGGATGAAACTAGAATTAATGGATATTAATAAAATTTTTACTGACGTATATCCATTAGGAAAGTATGAAATAATCGATTTTAATGATAAATCTATTGTCTTAAAAGAAAAAGATGAAAATAATTTTAATCCAAATATGTATTACATAGGTGAGAAAAATGGTTATATAACTGTATTTAAATCAGACAATAATGGTAAATTATTTATTGAAAATGAAAAAGTAGATATAAGCAGTAAGAAGGTGGATTCTTTACCTGTATCTGATAGAAATTTAGTATTAAATTACCAATTAAGCTCTGACAATAGAGATGAGATGCAGTATATATTAAGCGAACTTGAAACTTAAATAATTTGATTAACTTTAGTTGAAAAAAATTAATACGAATGGTAAATTTAGTATATAATAATTAATTTTAAAATTAAAAAAGGTCATGTTGTATGTATGAATATATAGAGGGAATATATAGAGGTTTAAATAAAGATTATGTAATTATAGAAAATCAAGGTATTGGATATAGGATTTTTACTTCGGGTAACAGTATTTATTCAATGCCAAATATAGATAGTAAGGTTAGACTTTATGTTGAACAGATAGTGAGACAAGATTTTATAGGTTTATATGGATTTATAAATCAATATGAATTAGAAATGTTCTTAAAGTTAATAAATATAAATGGAGTTGGATCTAAAGCTGCATTAGCGATATTGTCTATTAATACTGTGGATACATTGAGAGAAGCAATTTATTATTCTGATGAATCTGTATTGATGAAAGCAAATGGTGTTGGGAAAAAAACAGCACAACGTATAATACTTGAACTAAAAGATAAGATATCGCTAGCAGTACCTGATAGAGTTAGTCAAATTAGTGTTGACTATAAATCTAGCAGTATTTTAACTGAGTCACGGGAGGCATTGTTATCTTTAGGATTTGATGAAAAGAGTATAAATAAAGTCTTGGATCAAGTGGTAGAAGAGTTTTCTGATAAATCATTAGAATTTATAATAAAAGAGTGTTTGAAAAGTTTGATGAGGTGATGTTATGGATGGTAGATTAGTTAACACATCATTTTCTATGAATGATTCAAAGGAGTATAGTTTAAGACCTGTAAATTTTAATGAATATATAGGTCAGAGTAAAGTTAAAAGTAATTTAAAAGTATTTATTGAAGCAGCAAATATGAGAGGTGATGCATTAGATCATGTTTTATTTTATGGCCCACCAGGACTTGGGAAAACCACACTTGCTAGTATTATTTCCAAAGAAATGAATAGTAGCATTAGAATAACTTCGGGTCCAGCAATTGAAAAGCCTGGAGATTTAGCTGCTATATTGACATCACTTGAGGAAAAGGAGATATTATTTATAGATGAAATACATAGATTAAGTCGAACAGTTGAAGAAATTTTATATAGTGCTATGGAAGATTACGCTTTGGATATTATTATAGGTAAAGGGCCACAAGCGAAGTCTATAAGAATAGATTTGGCTAAGTTTACATTGGTTGGAGCTACTACTAGATTAGGACTTTTAACTTCACCTTTAAGAGATAGATTTGGTGTATTATTACCAATGGATTATTATACAAATGATGAGTTGAAGGAAATAATAATAAGGTCGTCTAAAATTTTATTTATGGAAATAACTGATGATGCAGCTCTTGAAATAGCAAAATGTTCCAGAGGTACGCCGAGGGTTGCTAATAGAATTTTAAAAAGAGTACGTGATTTTGCACAAGTCAAGAAAAATAATTTAGTTGATATAGATTTAGCTAGACACTCTCTAGATCTTTTAGAAATTGATGAATTTGGATTAGATAAAATAGATAAGAGAATTTTAGAGGCTTTAGTTTTTAATTTTAAAGGTGGTCCCACAGGAATTGAAACTATAGCACATTTTTTATCAGAAGAAATCAGTACATTAGAAGATGTATATGAACCATTTCTTATACAACAAGGTTTCATAATTAGGACACCTAGGGGTAGAATTGTAACTGATAAGACATATAAATACTTTAATATTAACAGATGAAATATGGAGTGATTTATGGATATAGATTTATTTGATTTTAATTTACCAGATAGACTTATAGCTCAAAAACCATTAGAAAATAGGGAATCGTCTAAATTAATGATTGTTAACAGAAAAGAAGATAGTGTTGTACATAGTGAATTTTTTAATGTAGTTAATTATATGGAGAAAGATGATGTATTGGTTTTAAATGATACGAGGGTTGTACCTGCTAGGATTTATGGGGTAAGTAGTTACGGAGGTAAAATAGAGTTTTTATTAGTTAAAAATATAGAAGGAAGAATTTGGGAGGTTATGTGTAAGCCTGGGAAAAGAGCTTCTATTGGTAAAAAATTTCATTTTGGAAATGGTGAAATTGAAGCTACCGTAATAGGCATAAAACCAGATGGAAATAGGATTGTTGAACTTATTTATGATGGTAATATATATGATGTATTGAATAGGAATGGGGATATTCCGATACCACCATATATAAAAGAAGTATTGTATGATAAAGAAAGATATCAAACTGTATACTCAGATAAAATGGGATCAATTGCGGCACCTACGGCTGGTCTTCATTTTACGAAGGAATTATTGTGTAGAATAAAAAATAAAGGTGTAAAAATCGTTTATGTAACATTACATGTTGGTTTAGGGACATTTATGCATGTTAAAACTAAAAATATTAAGTGATCATTTTATGCATTCTGAGTATTATGAAATTAGTGATTATACTGCTGAAGTTATTAATTTCGCAAAGTCTAGAGGAAATAAAATTATATCTGTTGGAACTACTACTGTTAGGGTTCTCGAAACTGTATTTACTAGAAATGGCAAATGTATAGGGGATAAGGGATATACAGATATATTTATAAAACCAGGATATAAATTTAAAGCTATTGATTCATTAATAACTAATTTTCATTTACCTAAATCTACACTCATCATATTAATTAGCGCATTTTATAATAGAGAAAAAATATTAACTATATATGAAAAAGCAATATTAAATAATTATAGATTTTTTAGTTTTGGTGATAGTATGATTATAATTTGATTGATGTATCTTTGGAGGATGATTATGTATAGATTGTTAAATGTAGATGGTAGGGCTAGACGTGGTGAATTTAAAACAGTACATGGTATAATACAGACTCCAGTTTTTATGAATGTAGGAACTTTGGGTGTGATTAAAGGGGCTATTTCGACAGTAGATTTAAATAAAATAAATTGTCAAGTAGAATTATCTAATACTTATCATTTACATATTAGACCTGGTGATGAAAATGTGAAAAAATTAGGTGGTTTACATAAATTTATGAATTGGGATAAGCCGATTTTAACTGATTCAGGTGGTTTTCAGATTTTTTCGCTTTCTAATTTAAGGAAAATAACAGAAGATGGAGTAGAGTTTAATTCGCATTTAGATGGTAAAAAGATTTTTATTGGTCCAGAAGAGAGCATGAGAATACAAAGTAATTTAGCCTCAACTATAGCTATGGCTTTTGATGAATGCATACCAAATCCATCTGAGAGAAGCTATGTTATTAATTCTGTTTCCCGTACTACTAGATGGTTAAAGAGGTGCATAACTAGATTAAATATGTTAAATAATATGGCGGATACTATTAATAGTAAACAGTTGTTATTTGGGATTAATCAGGGTGGAATATATAATGATATAAGAATTGAGCATGCGAAAGAGATATCTGATTTGGACTTATCTGGTTATGCTATAGGTGGACTAGCAGTTGGGGAAACCAAAGAGGAAATGTATAACGTTATAGAGGAAGTGGTACCATATTTGCCCGTAGATAGACCTATATATTTGATGGGTGTAGGTACACCTGAAAATATTCTAGAGGCAGTATACAGGGGGGTAGATTTTTTTGATTGTGTATTGCCAGCGAGGAATGGTAGACATGGTCAAGTTTTTACTAGTACAGGTAAAGTTAATTTGACCAATAAAAAATTTGAACTTGATGATAATCCTATTGATGAAAAATGTTTTTGTGAGGCATGTAAAAATTATTCTAGAGCATATATACGCCATTTATTTAAGGCTAAAGAAATGCTTGCTATGAGATTATGTGTATTGCATAATTTGAATTTTTATAATAAACTATTAGAAGAAATTAGAAAATCTATTGAATTAAATCAATTCTCTGCATTTAAGAATCAAAAGTTTAGAGAATGGGGAATACGCTAAAAGGAGATTTTTTATGAGTTCTTTTGTTAATCTACTTATACCTATAGGATTTTTAATAATCTTGTATGTAATAATGATACTTCCAGAGACGAGAAGACGAAAGAAGTATCAATCGATGCTTGATAATATAAAAGTTAATGATAAGGTTATTACTAGAGGTGGAGTTGTTGCTAAGGTTATATCTATAGATAATGATAAAAATGAGGTTGTTTTAGAGACTGCTCCTGATAGGACAAGAATGACTTTTTTGAAAAATTCTATAGGAACTATAGTAGTTGAGTCTGTAGAAAAGATTGATATTAAATCTGATAATTCGTAGTTTAAAAGAGGATGTTTGTTGTTTTAATGTCCTCTTTTATTTTATAAGTGTTTTAAATTGTTATTGAAAAAAGTTTACAAATATATTACAATATTTATGTGATTTATATTTTAGTTTAAGGAGAAGATATATGTTATCTAAAAAAATTCTAAAATTAGTTTTAGCTATTGTTTCAATTGCGTTTTTATGTCCTAATTTTTCACATAATGTAGAATCAAAAGATTTTAAAAATGTCAATCTTAGATCTATTCTATTAAGAGATGGAGATAGTAATGAAAGTGAAGAATCTAAACCATTACCGAGTGAAGAGGGTCCGATATTGGTTAATAGTGCTACAACAGAAGAAGAGTTTATTAAATATTTGAGTGAGCATTCAGAATTTGCAGTTACCGAGCAGTTTAAGTTAACTAAAAAGATTATAGAAGCTATTAAAGCAAAAATTAATAATGAAGATTATATCAATTTTGAAATTTATGGAAAAGGAATTTTAGTAATAGAAGCTGATCTTATAGTTAATGATCCGAATAGATTTAGAATAATTAGAGGTGGGGGAAAAGAGGGATCTTTATTAAAAGCAGAAACCTTGAATACTCCTATTAATATTAAAGGTATAGAGATTCAAAATGATTTAATAGATCAACCTATAATTGATAGAGTAGATAATGTGCAGCTAGTATTTACTTCAAATAAAATTTTTAATGGTTTTTTAAATCCAGTATCTAGTAATAATAATTTTGTTGTGGAATCCACATCGAAGATTGTTGGACAAGATTATATAGATATGTCTGCTGTATTAAAATCACCTGTTGATTTTTCTAATAATTTGAATTTACTTATTCAGTGTTTCCTTTCTACTCAAAAACATATGGGTACTATGAACTTAGATCTTGAAAAATCAGGAAATATGGAATTTAAATCTGTAGAAGATGGAAAAATAATCGATTTAGATGGGGGATATACTTATAATTTAATACCTGATATTGACTATACTGATGAACAAGAAAATCAGTTTATTATATATGCTAATATTTTAAATTTTAATACTTTTAATTTAGAGCGTGCAAATTTAACGCATGATAGTGTAAGTTTAAGTGTTTTTTTTGGTACAAATGGTAATGATAAAAATGGGAAGAGGCAGTATCCATTGACTCTTGAGATTAAAGATGGTTCAGGAATTATTAAAGAAATGCTTATATTAGAAGGAAAAGAAGGAGATAGAAAATCTTATACGATAAATAATTTGTTACCTAATACAACTTATACTGCTACTTTAAGAGATAATTTAGGAAATGAGATTTCAAAAGAAACTTTTGAAACTCTTTCAGATATGGGTAGTGAAAGTTCTAATAATCGTATAATTAGTATACTATCTTCTGATGTAGTGAGATTGAATGATGTAAGCATAGCAGTTAATATTACTGATGAATCTTTACTAGAAAGTTTTAAGACAGGAAAAGATTTTTCAGTTGGTATTGAGGGTATAAGCGTATCTTTTGACGGATCAATACTTAAATTAGAAGGTCTTGTTCCAGACAAGGAATATAAAAATTTGTCTCTTACTTATGTAGATAATAAGAATGTAAAAAAAATTGTGAATATTACATTTTTTAGAGCTGGTATGCCTAGGAATTCAATTGGGGAGTTTGTAGTAGATGTGTATAAAAAATCTATGGGTAGACATCCAGATGAAGTGGGTTTTGCATATTGGTATAAAAACATCGAAAGTAAAACTGTATCTCCTCAAACTTTTGTATTGAATATTTTGACTGAAAAAGAATTTATAGATAGATACGATACAGCAGAAGAAAAGATAGAAGCGTTTTATGGAGTAATTTTAGGAAGAAATCCTGATGAAGAAGGTTTGAAATTTTGGTTAGATGAGTATAATTCTTTACTTGCTAATGGAAATACTGAATCAGTATCTTTATCACAAATTGCTAATAGAATGGTTAACGAAGAAGAATTTATCAATAGATGTAAAGAATTATTTAAATCTAATATTGATAGGAGAATGTGGTAAATAATAAAGGATTTACCAAAAGATGTGAATAGTTATTTAACAAAGATTTTTTTCAGCAAAGGACGAATATTTGAATAATAATTTATCGAGTAAGATAATAGAATTGATATTTTAAATAAATGTTCGTAGTTCGATAGAATTGTAATTCTATCGAACTTTTTTATGCTATAAGGAGGTTTTATAAAAAATAATAATTCTAGATTTTAGAAAACAAATATGTTATAATTTTCCGGAGTTCATTTTGGGAGGTAAGTTTAGTGAAACATATTAAAATTTTGGTTAAAAATACAATAAAAGATACATTAAAAGATACAAATTGTAAGGAATGTGCAAATTCTTGTCAATCTGCATGTAAGACTTCGTGCACAGTAGCTAATATAGTTTGTGAAAAATAAGTGAGGTATATATAGATTATTTTTTGAGATTATTTTAATAGGCTGATTTGATCGGTCTATTTATTTTTTATATGATATGGAGGAATAGATAGTATTATGGAGTTAATTCATAAATTTTTTATAGATGATTTCAGATATGTTTTGGATGTTAATACAGGGTCTCTTATGGAAATTGATGAGATTACTTATGATGTATTAGATGCGAACGAGCCTCTTACATTAAGTGAGGCTGTTAGAAGGTTTGAAAATAAATATTCTGAAGCTGATTTAGAGGAAGTTTTATCAGAGATAGAAGAGTTAATTAGTGATAATATATTATATACTAAAGATATGTATGAAGAAAAAGTTAAAATAAATAATGAACAAGAATATATGAAGGCCATGTGTTTAAATGTTGTTCATGATTGTAATTTAAAGTGTAAATACTGTTTTGCTGATGAGGGAGAGTACAAGGGTAAAAGGGAAATTATGACTCTGGATGTTGCCAAGAGAGCATTGGATTTTTTGATAAGTCAAAGTGGACCAAGATATAATATTGAAGTTGATTTATTTGGTGGTGAACCGCTTATGGCATTTGATATGATAAAACAATTAGTTGAGTATGCAAGAAGCATAGAGAAAAAGGTCAATAAAAATATAAGATTTACCTTAACAACAAATGGGATTTTATTAAATGATGAAATTATTGAATATTTAAATAAGAATATGAAAAATATAATATTGTCAATAGATGGTAGAAAAGAAGTAAATGATAATATGAGATTAACAGCAGTAGGAACAGGCTCTTATGATATTATAATTGATAAGATTAAGAAACTTGTGGAAGGAAGAGAGGAAGGGAAAGAGTATTACGTAAGGGGTACTTATACGCATCAAAATTTGGATTTTTCAAATGATTTTTTACATCTAGCTGATAAGGGATTTAAAGAAATTTCTCTTGAACCAGTTGTTGTTAAGGAAGATACAGAAATATCTATACGTTTTGAAGATTTAGAGCAAATTTATGATGAATATGATAAAATTTATAGATATTTAAGGGACTCTATTGATAAAGGTAAGAATGTTAATTTTTATCATTATAATATAAATTTGCAAGGCGGTCCTTGTGTTTATAAAAGAGTTTCTGCATGTGGTGCTGGATTTGAATATATAGCTATTACTCCAAGTGGAGATATTTATCCATGTCATCAATTTGTTGGCAAGAAAGAGTTTATTATTGGAAATATTAATTCTTTATATAAGGATAAAATAACAGAACCACAGATTGTAAGTGAGTTCAAAGATGCTAACATATATAAAAAAGAAGATTGTAATAAGTGTTGGGCAAGGTTTTATTGTAGTGGTGGTTGTCAGGCTAATAATCATGAATTTACAAATTCAATATTAAGCCCATATAAGATAGGATGTGCATTGCAGAAAAAAAGAATTGAAATGGCCATAGCATTGAAGGCCTATGAAAAATCTAAAGAAAAAGTAACTAACTAATAAAATTATTACTATAGAGATAAGTTTATTTGAGGAGGTATATTGTGAAAAAAGATAAACTTACTTCGAAAGGATCCTCGCTATTTATTTTTATTTTAGTGTTATTATTATTTTTATTTTGTACATTTTGGGGATTTAAAGGATTTGAAATTTCAGGATACAAATTTAAAAATTTTAATGATTCTATACAAAAGGGACTAGATCTTCAAGGTGGAGTTTCTGTTTTACAAGAGATAGTTGATGAAAATATAACTAAAGAAACACTTCAAAATACTAGAGAGTTATTATCTTTAAGAGTTAATAAATTTGGATTGAGTGAACCTGTTGTTACTATAGAGGGGAGTAATCGTATAAGAATCGATCTTGCAGGCGAATTTGATTCTAATGATATAGTTAAAACTCTTACATCTACAGGTCAGTTAAATTTTAAAAATGAAGAAGGAAATGTACTGCTTACTGGTAATGATGTTAAAAATGCCACTGCAGTTTTAACGCAGGATGGGAAAGCAATAATACAATTAAAATTCACGGATGAAGGAACAAAGAAATTTGCTGAAGCTACAGGGAATAATATAAATAAAACTATAGAGATAAGCATGGACGATCAAGTATTAACAAAACCTGTGGTTAATACTCAAATAACTGATGGAGAAGCAATAATAGAAGGTTCGATGAGTTTCGAAGAGGCTAATAAAATTGCAAGTATTATTCAATCAGGAGCATTGCCAGTTACACTTAAGACTATATCCGTGAATAAGGTTGGTCCGACGTTGGGGGCAGAATCTCTCCCAAATACAATAAAGTCTGGTTTAATAGGATTCATTTTCATATTAATTATTATGTTTATTAGATATAGGTTTCCCGGAATTCTTTCTGTATTTTCTTTAGCAATTTACATGATTTTATTTTTATTTGTATTTGCACTTATAGGTGCTGTTTTAACATTGCCAGGTATAGCGGGTATATTACTAACTTTGGGAATGGCTATTGATTCTAATATTTTGATATTTGAGAGGATAAGAGAAGAATTAAAAAAAGGAAAATCAGTTAAAATATCTATCAAAATTGGTTTTGATAAAGCTATGAATTCTATCCTAGATTCTAATATTACAACTATAATAGCTGGTCTAGTCTTATATTTTATTGGTACAGGTAGTGTAAAAGGTTTTGCAACAACTTTATTAATAGGTATAGTTCTAAGTATGTTTAGTTCTATAGTTATAACTAGATTTTTGATTGAGCTTTTCTATAATATGGGATTAAGGTCTAAAAGGAGTTATGGATTTAATGAAAATGAACATAAGAAAAGTGAAGGAGTGATTATAGATGAACATAACGAAAAAGTATAAAGTATGGTTTTCTATATCTATAATTACCATATTAATAGGGGTTGCTCTATTTTTTTATAGAGGGATCAATATAGGTATTGATTTTGTTGGAGGAACTACGGTATTAATAGATATTGGTAAGGAATTTGATAAGTTAGAAGTAGATGAGATATTGAAGAAATATTCTCAAAATGCAGTTTCGAAAAAAGTGAATGGGACTCAAATAGAAGTGAGGGGTAAGAATTTTGAAACTGATGAGGTAGCTAGTTTTTTTAATGAACTTAAAGATAAATATTCGTTAGAAGATTCCGCATTATTATCTCAAACAGAAATAAGTGGATCTATTGGTAAAGAACTTACTATAAGAGCATTAATAGCATTATTAATAGCAACTATAGTGATGCTTGTATACATAATTATTAGGTTTGAAATTTATTTTGGTATAGCTGCTGTGGTAGCATTAATACATGATGTTTTGATAACATTAAGTGCGTATTCTATATTTATGGTACCTATAAATTCTCCATTTATAGCATCAATATTAACAATAGTTGGGTATTCAATTAATGACACCATAGTTATATTTGATAGGATAAGAGAAAATAAGAAATTGCATTCGGGAAAATCAAATAGGTATATTGCAGATTTAAGTGTAAAACAAAGTTTAGTTAGATGTATAAACACATCTATTACAACGATTATTATTATACTTTGCGTTTATATTTTTGTGCCTAATGTAAGAGAGTTTTCATTTCCTATACTAATTGGAATAATTTCAGGTACATATTCATCTATTTTTATTGCTACCCCATTGTGGTCGATGTTAGCTTCTAAAAAAGATAATAAATTAAATAAATAAGTGTTGTAACATAGATAGATTATTTTAATAAATTAATCTATCTATTATTTTTGTTAAATATATTGTAAAAATTAACGTTGTAAACTATAATTAAATTTGTTTTTCTAATGATTTGGAGGATTATATTTATGGTAGATTATCGTAATCTTGTTTTGGAAAAGGGATATATTGGTGATAATTATAATCCTTTTGAAATTAATGGTATCAAAGAAGTAATTGATATAATTGATGATGTGATTAGTAAGCATACTAATATATTGATTTATGCTCCAGGAACATTGGATGGTGTATTATCTACATCTATTTTGATGTTAGCATTGAGGTATTTGAAATTGAATGTGTATCATTATATTTATGATGATGATCAAGAGTTTGATATAGATGGATTTAATGAACACATCGAACTTATGAGAGTAGATATAGTATTTTCATTAAATAAGATTATAGAAATAGATTCACCTATAAAGATTATAAATATTTCCAATAAAGAGAAAGATACAGTAAATTCTTCAAAATATATACTAATAAACCCATATTCAGATGATTGTGTATATTCATTTAAGGATTTAACACTACCAGCTTTAACTTATAAAATTTTGGAGGGCATAAGTAGATTTTATAATTTGAAAAGTATGGTTAAGTTTTTGGATTTAGTTTTTATAAGTTTATTTAATGACAATGTTAAGGTATATGGTGAGAATTATAAACTTTTAAAAGAAGGATCGTATTTTTTGAAAAATACTAAGAATTATGGATTGCGTGAGTTAGTTAAAATTAGTTCTAATAATATAACTATTAACGAGTTAATTAATTTTATTGACCCCGAGTATATAAATAAAAATAAAGTTACAAATGCTAGATTAATAGTTGAATTGCTTACAGTATCAAATTCTCTAAAGGCTAATCAAATTTGTAAGTATCTAATTAAAGAGGTAAATTGTAAATTGGAGGAAAAATCATGGATTTGAAGGAAAGTATAAGAATTATCGAAGATTTTCCTAAAAAAGGAATAAGCTTTAAGGATATAACAACCATTATACAGGATGGTAAGATATTTAGGTATGTTATAGATTTAATGGTAAGTAATTTAAAAGATAAGAAGATAGACTTAATAGTTGCTCCAGAAGCTAGAGGATTTATATTTGGAATACCTGTTGCGTATGCTTTAGGAATAGGATTTGTACCTGTAAGAAAAAAGGGTAAGCTACCTGGTGATACTATAGGAGTTAGTTATGACTTGGAATATGGGAAAGATACCTTAGAGATGCACAAAGATGCGTTGAAGAATAATCCTAGAGTTGCTATAATTGATGATTTATTAGCAACAGGTGGTACAATTAAAGCTGTGGCAGAACTTGTTGAAAAAGCTGGAGGAGAAGTTGTAGAGTTAGACTTTGTCATAGAGTTGGAGAAGATTGGTGGCAGGGATATATTAAAAGGATATAATGTACATTCATTTGTAAAGTATGATGTATAGTTGTAATTCTGTAGTATATATATTATAATTGTCTAAATAAATATTGTTTGTGTTTATAAGTTAATACATATTTTCAGGGAGTTTCAATAGAATTTGATCTCCCTAAATTGCTATATTTTCAAGGGGGCTATTATGTATCAGAAATTAGAATCTATAATAAGTAGATTAAGCAGTGAAAATAGAGATTCAATAATAACAGCGTTTAATTTTGCTTTTAATGCACATATAAATCAAAAAAGAATAGATGGCGAGCCTTATATTGTACATCCTCTTGAAGTTGCGTATATTCTATCAGAAATGAATTTAGATGTAAATACTATAATAGGTGGACTTTTACATGATGTTATTGAAGATACTGAATTCACATATTCAGATATAGCGACAACTTTTGGTGAGGAGGTTGCTATTCTGGTTGAAGGTGTTTCTAAATTAGATAAAATAAATTATAAGACAAAAGAAGAAGCACAAGCGGGGAATATTAGAAAAATGTTAATGGCTATGACAAAAGATATTAGGGTTATTTTGATTAAACTCGCTGATAGGCTTCATAATATGAGAACTTTAAAATATTTATCTGAACATAAACAACAGGAGAAGTCTAAAGAAACATTAAATATATTTGTACCCTTAGCACATAGATTAGGAATAAGCAAAATAAAATGGGAATTAGAAGATTTATCTTTTAGATATTTGAATCCAGATGAATATTATAAAATAGCTAAATTGGTTTCTGAAAAAAGGGATGATAGGGAAAAGTTAACTAATAAAATAATAACGGAGTTTAAAGAAGTCTTAAGCGAATCTAATGTAAATGCTATTATTGAAGGCAGGCCCAAACATTTATATAGTATATATAAAAAATTAATTCAGAAGAATAAAACTATAGATGAAATTTTTGATTTGATAGCTATAAGAGTTATTGTTGATAATATAAAGAATTGTTATATAGCTTTAGGTTTAGCACATGAAAAGTATAATCCGATTTCTAATAAGTTTAAGGATTATATAGCAATGCCTAAGTCGAATAATTACCAATCGCTTCATACAACAGTTCTTACTAAAAGCGGGAAACCTTTTGAAATACAGATTAGGACTAAACAAATGCATAAAGTTGCAGAATTAGGAATAGCGGCACATTTTAAATATAAGGAGCAAACAGATACAAAGGATAGTTTTGATGAAAAATTTGTATGGATTAGAGAAGTTGTAGAGTGGCTTACTGAGACAAAAAATCCTACAGAAGTTATGGAAAATTTTAAAA
Source organism: Candidatus Arthromitus sp. SFB-mouse-Japan (assembly GCF_000270205.1). Taxonomy (NCBI): domain Bacteria; kingdom Bacillati; phylum Bacillota; class Clostridia; order Eubacteriales; family Clostridiaceae; genus Candidatus Neoarthromitus; species Candidatus Arthromitus sp. SFB-mouse. Next base: position 926,561 of record NC_015913.1, on the reverse strand, counting down.
CAGATTTGATATTCCAAGAAATATTTGTTTTTACCCCTGAAGGGAAAGTTATATCTTTGCCTATTGGATCTACTCCTGTAGATTTTGCTTTTAGAATTCATACGGATGTGGGGTATAGGTGTGAAGGGGCTAGAGTTAATAAAAAAATGGTTACTTTAGATCATATACTGGAAACAGGAAACATAGTTGAGATTATTACTTCTAAGCAAATGAAAGGTCCTAGTATAGATTGGTTAGGGTTTGTTAAAAGTAATCATGCTAAAAGTAAAATACGTCAATGGTTTAATAAAATAGCTAAGGAGGACAATATAGCTAGAGGTAAATATTTATTTGAAAAGGAATGTAAGAAAAGGTCTATACGTTTAAATGATGTATATATTAATAAACTTCTAAAGTCTCTATCTGTATTTAACTTAGATGAGTTATACTTTAGTTTAGGAACAGGGAATATAACATTTCATACTGTTTTATCTAAGATAACTGATTTGTCATCAGAAAATTTCATCGACAAGAAAACTGATAAAAAAGATTACTCTAACATAGAATATAAGCAGCACCATACTTCACCTAAATCTAGTTATAAAAATGAAGTATTAATAGAGGGGCAAAGTAATTTATTAACTAAATTTGCTAAATGTTGTACTCCAGTTTGTGGAGATGATATAGTTGGATTTATAACTAGAGGTAAGGGAATAACTGTACACAGAAAAGATTGTCAAAATGCAATTAAATGTTCAGATAAAGAAAGAATTATAAATATAGAGTGGTATTATATTAATAATAGAAAATATGATGTAGATATTTGTGTGACTTTTAGAAATGTAACATCATTTATAATTGAAGACATTTCAAAAGTTGTTAAGAGTTTTAATGTATATATTAAAAGTATTAATTTTAGAGAAGTAGATTCCGAAATATCTAAGGCAGATATTAGGATTAATATTGATTCTAGAGAAAAACTTGACAAATTAATTGCTTCTTTAAGAGGGGTTAAGGGAGTATTTAACGTCTTTAGACCGAATACAAATAGTAATTAGTTATAATATATAATAATAATTAATATTAAATTTTTGATCATGCTATTTTGGAGGGCAAATTGTGAGTGGTATTAATGTTTATAGAGTTCCGTTAGGGAGTTATGAGTGTAATTGTTATTTGGTTCATAACACGGCTGATAATAATACAATCATTATTGATTGTGGGGATGGTAAAGAATTAGTTAACTACATTGAGAAAAATAATCTTAATTTAAATATAAAATATGGATTACTTACACATGGACATTTTGATCATACTATGGGAGTAGAGTATATACAACGTCATTTTAACACAACATTTTTTATGTCTCTACCAGATTTACAATCTCAATATGATGAGCCATATTTATTTACAAAATTATATAATATAAATCCTGTATACGATAATTTGATATTAAATTTTGATAGTTTTGAGGTGGAAGTAATAGCTACTCCCGGGCATACTCTTGGAAGTGTAAGTTATAGGATTGATGATTTGCTTTTTACTGGTGATACTCTTTTTAAGGGAACAATAGGAAGGACTGATTTGTATGGTGGAGATTTTAATACGATTATAGAGAGCATTAGATTTAAATTATTTAGCTTACCAGATGATACGATAGTTTATCCAGGTCATGGTGAGGAAAGTAGCATAGGAGAAGAAAAAATTAATAATAGGTTTTTAAGAGATATATTAGGAGATGAAAATTTGGATGGATAAAATTATTAAATCACCCAAGGGAACAAAGGATTGTTTGCCTTGGGAAACTTACATATGGAAATATATAGAAAACTTTTTAAGGAATAAAGCTAGAATATATGGTATTAAAGAAATAAGGACACCGATATTTGAATATACAGATTTGTTTTTAAGAGGTGTTGGTGATACAACGGACATAGTACAAAAGGAAATGTATACTTTTAATGATAAAGGAAATAGAAGTATAACGTTAAAAGCTGAGGGTACTGCTCCTACTATAAGATCGTTTATTGAACATGGTATGTATTCAAATCCTCAACCAACGAAGTTATTTTATATAACACCTGTATTTAGATATGAAAATGTGCAAAAAGGAAGATTAAGACAACATCATCAATTTGGAGTTGAGATATTTGGAACTGATTCACCTATATCTGATGCAGAGATTATAAGTATGGCATATAGTATATATGATGACCTTAATTTGAAAAATATTAAGGTATATATAAATTCTTTAGGGTGTGATGAATGTAGAAGTATTTATAACCAAAAATTTAAAAAATTCTTGGAAGGTATTAGTGAAAATTTATGTAGTATTTGCCAAGAAAGATTGAAAAAAAATCCATTAAGGATATTGGATTGTAAAAATGAAGAATGTAAAAATATGCTTTTAGAAGATGCTCCTAGTATACTTGATTACATATGTCAAACTTGCACTAAACACTTTAATGATGTTCAACTATACCTGAATATGTTTAATGTTGATTTTGAAGTAAAAAGTAGTATTGTTAGAGGATTGGATTATTATACTAGAACTGTATTTGAGATAGTAGATGAATCGAATACAACTCTATGCGGTGGAGGAAGATATAATAATTTAATAGAAGAACTTGGTGGAAAGGATTGTCCTGCTGTTGGTTTTGGAATGGGGATTGAGAGACTTTTACTATCGCTAGGTGATAATTTATATAGGTATGTAAAAGATGATAGAATTGATTTATTTGTAATTAATCATAGCGAAGAGTATAAAACTGATGCTCTAAAAATATGTAATAAATTAAGAAAATTTAATATTAAATGTGATACAGATTGTTTAAATAGAAGTTTTAAGCAACAGATGAAGTATGCTAATAAGATAAATGCTAAAAATATAGTAGTTATAGGTAGAGATGAATTGTATACTGGTATGATTAAGATAAAGAATATGGATACTAGTGAAGTAACTATTTTAAATTTAAATAATGATAAAGAGATACAAAAATATTTTTTATAAGGGGATTACACTTTTATGAAATTTGAGAAATTACATCGCACAGAATATTGTGGATTAATTGATAAACAATATTTAAATCAACGAGTAATATTAGAAGGATGGGTAAATAGAAAGAGAAATTTAGGATCCCTTATATTTGTTGATTTAAGAGATAGAGAAGGGATTGTACAGATTGTATTTAAGGAAGGTAGTCCTATATTTGACATTGGAGATTCTTTAAAGTCGGAGTATTGTATAAAGGTTGGAGGAATTGTTAAGGAGAGGGAATCAAAAAATACACAGATTAAAAATGGTGATATTGAGGTTATATGCGACAATATAGAAGTTTACTCAAAATCAGAACAATTGCCCTTTATGATTGAAGATGGTTTTGATGTTAATGATAGTTTGAAATTTAAATATAGATATATTTCCCTGAGGAATAATAAATATCAAGAAATATTTAAACTTAGAAGTGAAGCACTTAATGCATTTAGAGAATTTTTACATAATGATGGATTTATAGAAATGAGTACGCCAATATTAAATAAAAGTACACCAGAGGGAGCAAGAGATTTTTTGGTTCCTAGTAGAATTAATAATGGTAATTTTTATGCTTTGCCACAATCTCCACAAATATATAAACAATTGTTAATGGTAAGTGGATTTGATAAGTATTATCAGGTTGCTACATGTTTTAGGGATGAGGATCTTAGATCAAATAGGCAACCTGAATTTATTCAAATTGATATTGAGATGAGTTTTGTTGATGAAACAGATATTAAAAATAAAATGGAGTTACTTATCAAACATGTTTTTAATTCTACACTTAATTTAAATATTGTAGATAAATTTATTGAGTTAGGTTATGATGAATGCATGGAAAAATATGGAACAGATAAGCCGGATTTGAGATTTGATATGGAAATTATAGATGTTAAACATGATTTTATTAATTCAGAATTTTTAATGTTTAAAGAGTGTATAGAAAATAATTTGGAAATTAGAGCTATAAAAGCTGAAAATGTTGATTTTACAAGGAAACAATTAGATACTCTTAATTGTTTTGTTAAAGATCATTTTAATGCTAAAGGATTAATCTATATAAGGTATAAAGAAGATCAAGTGATATCTTCAATAAATAAATTTTTAAGTGATGAGGATAAAATTAAAATTGTAGGAAAATATAAATTGAAAAATAATGATTGTTTATTTATAATTCCAGGGGTAAAGAAAACTGTATTAGGTGCGTTAGGCGCATTAAGAATTGAGCTTGCAAATATGTTAGGGATACTTAATAATAATACGGAGTTTAAGTTTTTATGGGTAAAAGATTTTCCATTATATGAATATAGCGAAGAAGATGGCAGATATTATGCTTCTCATCATCCGTTTACTATGCCTAATGAAGATGATATTAAATATTTTGATACCAAAGAATATTCTAAGATTAGAGCTAAAGCTTATGATTTGGTTTTAAATGGTGAAGAAATTGGAGGTGGTAGTATAAGAATACATAATGACTTAGTTCAAAATAAAATGTTTGAAGCATTGGGTATGTCAGATTGTGAGATAAATGAAAAATTTGGTTTTTTTGTAGAGGCTTTGAAATATGGGACTCCACCACATGGAGGAATTGCTTTTGGTCTTGATAGGATTGTCATGTTTTTAGCTAATGTTATTGACATAAAAGATGTTATGGCTTTTCCAAAGAATAAGAAAGCGGAGTGTTTGTTATCAAATGCACCTAGTAGAGTTGGCGATATTCAACTACATGAACTAGGGATATATATAAAAGAATAAAGTTTATAAATTTATTGAATAGAATGCTATGTTTAATGTAATTGCTTTAATAAAGTGATATGTTAGCATAGCATTTATTTTTTATAACAAAATATGGGAGATGATATTAATGATAATAGATAGAGAAATAGCTAATTTGATTTTAGATGAACAAGATAGGCAAATTAATAATATAGAACTTATTGCATCTGAAAATTTTGTTAGCAATGATGTTTTACATGCTATGGGAACAATTTTAACGAATAAATATGCTGAAGGTTATCCAAATAAAAGATATTATGGTGGATGTGAAGTTGTAGATAAGATTGAAAGTCTAGCTATAGAGAGAATGAAATTATTGTTTGATGCTGAACATGTAAATGTACAGCCACATTCTGGATCACAAGCTAATATGGCTGTTTATTCTTCAGTTTTGAAACATAATGATACCATTTTATCTATGGACTTAAGTCATGGTGGACATTTAACTCATGGAAGTTCAGTTAATTTTTCTGGTAAAACTTATAATTTTAAGTTTTATGGTGTGAATAAGGGAACAGGAGTTATCGATTATGATGAAGTTGAATCCTTAGCTTTAAAAGTTAGACCTAGGTTAATTGTTTGTGGTTATAGTGCTTATGCTAGGAAAATTGATTTTAAAAGGTTTAGAGAAATTTGTGATGCTGTTGGAGCTTATATGATGGTTGATATGGCACACATAGCTGGTCTTATAGCAGGTGGTGTTCATGAAAATCCAACAATATATGCAGATTTTGTTACAACTACAACACATAAGACTTTACGTGGTCCGCGTGGTGGTGCAATACTTTGTAAAAAGGAATATGGTGAAAAAGTAGATAAGTCTATATTTCCTGGAATTCAGGGAGGTCCGTTAATTCATGTGATTGCAGCTAAAGCGGTTTGTTTTAAAGAGGCTATGAGTGATAATTTTAAGGAATATACAAAAAATATAATTAAGAATTCACAAAGATTAGCTGAGGAATTAAAAGAGAGAGATTTTAAACTAGTATCTGATGGAACAGATAATCATTTAATTTTGATTGATTTAACAAATAAAGATATAACAGGGAAAGAATGTGAGAAACTATTAGATAATGTAGGGATTACCGTTAATAAAAATTGTATACCATTTGATACACAGGGGGCATTGATTACAAGTGGTATAAGAATTGGTACTGCGGCGATTACGACAAGAGGGTTTAGTGAACATGAAATGCCATTAATAGCAGACATAATAGATGGTGTAATCGAAAGCAAAGGAAATAATGTTGAAAATTTTAGAAAACGTGTTAAAAATATTACAAAACATTTTCCACTATTTAGATATTAATTTTAAATGTAAAAATTTGGGAGAGTTGACATGGATTTTATAATGTAATATACTAAAAATGCTAATTACAATCTGAGGAGATTTTAAATGAGTTATATACGTAATTGCATTTTGGGTATGGGTATGTATGTTCCTGATAAAATTTTAACCAATAATGATTTAGAAAAAATGGTTGATACAAGTGATGAATGGATATATAGTAGAACAGGTATAAGAGAGAGGCGTATTTCTACAGAAAATACATCTGTATTAGGGATTAGAGCAGTAGAAAATTTATTAAATAAAATAAATAAGGATCCTAAAGATATAGACCTTATTATTTTTTGTACTATTACCCCAGATAATAATACACCTTCATGTGCGTGTTTAGTTCAAAAAAGTATTGGTGCTTTAAATGCTACAGCTTTTGATTTGAATGCAGCATGCACAGGTTTTATTTATGGTATTGTTGTGACTGATTCTCTTTTGAGCAGTGGAAAATATAGAAATGCTATTGTAATAGGAAGTGAAGTGCTATCGAAAATTATAGATTGGAAAGACAGGAATACCTGTGTATTATTTGGAGATGGTGCAGGTGCTATTTATATCGAGCGCTCCGAGAATGGGTCTGCTATTATTGATACATATACGAGATCAGTTGGAGAAAAATCAGATTCTTTAATATCTAAGGCTATTCCTTTATCTAATTTTATGATGGATAGAGAGTTGGACATAGATTTTAGTATACATATGGATGGTAGAGAAGTATTTAAATTTGCGGTTTCATCTATGGTTGAAGGAATTGATGTATTACTTAAAAATAATGATATTTCTATAGGTGATATTAAGTTTATTGTTCCACATCAGGCTAATAAAAGAATAATAGAAGCAGCTGCTAAACGTTTAAAAGTTGATGTAGATAAGTTTTTTACTAATTTAGGTAAATATGGTAATACTTCAGCTGCAAGTATTGCAATTGCACTTAGTGAATTAGGAAATTCTTGTTCTTTATCTAAGGAAGATTTAGTTATACTTGTTGGTTTTGGTGGTGGACTTACTTATGGTTCAGTATTAATTAAATGGTAATTAGTAACATAGGAGAAATAGGTAATGAAGAATGTAGCATTTATGTTTCCTGGTCAAGGATCCCAATATGTTGGTATGGGAAAATATTTTTATGAAAATTTTAGTGAATCGAGAATAGTTTTTGAGAAAACTAACGAAATTTTAGGATTTTCTATTTCTGATAAAATATTTAATGGAAGTATGGATGAAATAAGCGATACAAAAATAACGCAACCATCTATACTGGCAGTTAGTATTGCCATAATGGAGGCTTTGAAGGGTTTAGTAGATATAAGACCAGCTTGTACTGCTGGCTTGAGTCTAGGAGAGTATTCAGCACTTGTATGTTCTGGTATCTTAGATTTCGATAAATCAATTCCATTAGTTAACAAAAGAGCAGATTTTATGGTTAATTCTTTGGATGGAAATTCATATGGTATGACGGCAGTCATTGGATTAAATAAGGATAAAATATTGCAAGTTATAGATGATGTTAAGTCTTATGGACATTTGGAAATTGCAAATTATAATTGTCCTTCTCAAATCGTTGTTTCTGGTGAGGCTTCTGCACTTGATATAGCGGATAAGATGTTTAAGAAAAGAGGAGCTTTGAGAAGTGTAAGACTTCCAATTAAATCTCCATTTCATACAAGCTTTCTTAAGGAGGCTGCATTGAAATTCAAAAAAGAATTAGAAAACACAGAATTTAACATAGAGTTTAATATTCCTGTCATATCAAATGTTACGGCAGATAAGATGGATAGAAATAGAATTTGTGAATTATTGTCCAATCAGATTATGAGTTCTGTTCTTTGGGAAGATAGTATATTGAAAATTATTGAAATGGGAATTGATACTTTTGTTGAAATAGGACCGGGGAGAAGTTTATCAAGTTTTGTTAAGAAAATAGATAGAAGAGTAACGGTATTAAATATTGAAGATGAATCATCTTTGAACAAATCTTTAAAAGTTTTGAGTGGGGTGTAAGCATGCTTAAAGATAAAGTTGCTATTGTTACGGGAGCATCTAGAGGGATTGGTAAGTCTATAGCTATTAATTTTGCAAGGCAAGGATCTAAAGTAGTTTTAAACTATAGAAGTGATGATAATGGTGCAGAAACAACAAAACAAGAGATTGAACAAAACGGTGGAGTTGCAATATTACATAAAGGTGATGTGAGTGATTTTTATGTAGCAGAGGAATTGATGAATTTCTGTAAGGAAAAGTTTTCGAGAATTGATATTCTGGTTAATAATGCTGGTATAACAAGGGATACACTTGTTATGAGGATGAAAGAAGAAGATTTTGATAGTGTAATTAATGTGAATTTAAAAGGATCGTTTAATTGTGCTAAGCATGCATCAAGTATTATGCTTAGACAAAAGAGTGGTAAAATTATAAATATTAGTTCAGTAATAGGGATTATTGGAAATGCTGGACAAGTTAATTATGCTGCTTCTAAAGCTGGAATAATAGGTATGACTAAATCTTTAGCTAAAGAATTAGGTTCAAGAGGTATAAATGTTAATGCTATAGCTCCAGGATTTATAGAAACTGATATGACAGATGTATTAGGTGATAATGTCAAAGAAACTATTTTATCTCATATACCATTAAAAAAAATGGGTAAAACCGAAGATGTATCAAATTTAGCAGTGTTTTTGGCTAGTAATATGTCTGATTATATAACAGGTCAAGTTATAACTGTAGATGGCGGAATGGTGATGTAGGAGGAAGTTCTTTATGGATAATAGAGTTGTTGTTACAGGTATGGGAGCTATTACACCCATAGGAAATGATGTATTAGAGTTTTGGAAGAATGCAAAAGAAGGCGTTATTGGAATAGAAGCAATAGGAGATAAAATTATTGGTAATGATAAAGTGAAGGTAATAGCCCCAATAAAGAATTTTGATGTATCTAAGAGACTTAATGCAAAAGAATGTTCAAGATTGGATCCATACTCTACATTTGCATTATACGCAGCAGAAGAAGCTATTCAAAATTCTAAGTTAGATTTGGAAAGTATTGATAGAGATAGATTTGGAGTTATTGTTGGATCGGGAGTTGGTGGATTCAATACTTTAGAAGAAGTTATAAATAAGTTAAAAAAAACTGATTCTGTTAGATTATCTCCATTGACTATACCCAAGTTAATTATAAATATGGCTGCTGGGAATATCGCTATTAAATATGGAGCTAGGGGTGAAAGTAAGTCCGTTGTTACTGCATGTGCTACATCAACGCATTCAGTTGGAGATGCGTATAGATTATTAAAACATGGATATTTGGATATTTGTATAACTGGTGGGAGTGAGTCTGCAATAACTAGCTTGGCTTTAGGTGGTTTTACAGCACTTACAGCTTTAAACACGACAGATAATCCAGAACGTGCATCGATACCTTTTGATAAAGAAAGAAATGGATTTGTTATGGGAGAAGGAGCAGGTATATTAATATTGGAAACTTTAGAAAGTGCACAGAAAAGAGGAGCTTATATTTATGCTGAGATAGTTGGATATTCTTCTACTACTGATGCGTATCATATTACTGCTCCTATGCCAGATGGTAAGATGAGTGCTAAAGCTATGCAAAATGTTTTAGATGAAGCAGGAATATCTTATGATCAGGTTGATTATATAAATGCTCATGGAACAAGTACGAAGATGAATGATGCTGTTGAGACTATTGCTATTAAGGAAGTTTTTAAGGAGCATGCATATAACCTTAAGATAAGTTCAACAAAATCTATGACTGGACATCTTTTAGGAGCTTCAGGGGCTGTTGAAGCTATAGCTTGTGTAAAATCTTGTGAAGAGGATTTTATACATCCAACGGCTAGCTATTTAGTTAAAGATGAAGAATGTGATTTAAATTATGTTCCTAATAAAGGTATTAAAAAAGAAGTGAATTACGCAATGTCTAATTCTTTGGGTTTTGGTGGCCATAATGCTGTGTTGCTTTTCAAGAAATGGAGGGGTTAAAGAATGATATCGTTTAAAGAAATAATGGAATTGATAGACAAGATAAATAATTCTAGCCTTTCTTTGATGGAAATAAATTATCAAGACTTATATTTAAAACTTGATAAAGAATCAAATCGTTTAGATAGCGTCTCAACCAATCAAATTACTAAACCTAATTTTAATAATAATATTAGATCTGAAAATGACATCAATAGTGTAATTGATAACTTATCAAATGATGTTAAGGAAGAGGTTTCTGAAGAAAATATAGAGTACATAACTTCTCCTATGGTTGGAACCGTTTATTTGGCATCCTCTCCAGAGAAACAGCCTTATATTTCTGTAGGACAGGGTATATCATGTGGTGATACTGTATGTATAGTAGAGGCGATGAAACTGATGAATGAAATTGAAAGTGAATTTTCAGGAACAGTTATAGAAATTTTGGTTAAAAATGCACAAATGGTAGAATTTGGACAAAAACTATTTAAGATTAAAAAGAATTAATAGAAGGTGAATTTCTAAATGAAAAAAGTGTTGGATATAACAGAAATATTAAAGATTATTCCGCATCGATACCCATTTCTACTTATAGATAAAATAATAGATATGACAGAGAAAACCGTTACTGCAATAAAAAACGTTACTTTTAATGAAAATTTTTTTCAAGGGCATTTTCCAGATCAACCTGTGATGCCAGGGGTATTAATCTTGGAAGCATTGGCTCAGACAGGTGCGGCAGCTATACTTGCAAGTGAAGAAAATAGAGGAAAGATTGCATTTTTTGCTGGAGCAGATAAGATAAAATTTAGAAAAATTGTTGTTCCGGGGGATGTTTTGGAACTTAAGTGCGAAATTTTAAAAATGAGGTCTAGTTTTGGAAAAGCAGAGGCTGTTGCTAAAGTAGATGGTGAAATTGCTTGTGAGGCAGAAATAATGTTTGCTATTAAGTAGTTAGGAGATTTTTATGATAAACAAGATTTTGATTGCAAATAGAGGAGAGATAGCTGTAAGGATAATAAGGGCATGTAAAGAATTGGGCATAGTGTCCGTGGCTGTCTATTCAGAGGCTGATAAGGAAGCATTACATACTCAACTTGCTGATGAAGCTATTTGTATAGGTCCAAACTCTGCTAGGGATTCTTATTTAAATATACCCAATATTTTGGAGGCTACATCATTAAGTGGTGCAGAAGCTATTCATCCAGGATTTGGATTTCTTTCTGAAAATTCTAAGTTTGCTAAGATGTGTAAAGATTGTAATATTATATTCATAGGCCCTACTCCAGAAACTATGGATATGATGGGTGATAAGGCAAATGCGAGAATTACAATGAAAAATCATGGTATACCCATTGTTGATGGCTATGAGGGTTTTATAAGAGATGAGAGGCATGCTCTTGAAATAGCTAAATCAGTTGGTTTTCCTGTTATGATAAAAGCTGCACTTGGTGGAGGCGGTAAAGGTATTCGAATAGTAGAGAAGGAAGATGACTTCAAGGACGCATATTTAATGGCAAAGGCTGAGGCTCTTGCGTGTTTTAATAATGATGTTGTATATATAGAAAAATATGTTAGGAATCCACATCATATAGAATTTCAAGTTTTAGCAGATAATTATGGAAATGTTGTACACTTATTTGAACGTGATTGCTCAGTTCAGCGTAAGAACCAAAAAATAGTTGAAGAGGCACCTTCCGTATTTTTAAATGATGATATAAGAAGAAAAATGGGTGAGGTTGCTGTTAAGATTTGTAAAGTTGTCAACTATGTGAATGCAGGTACAATTGAATTTTTGGTTGATGATGATAAAAACTTTTATTTCATGGAAATGAATACACGCATTCAGGTTGAACATCCTATAACAGAGATGATAACAGGTATAGATTTAATAAAAGAGCAAATTAGGATTGCTGCTGGTGAGAGATTATCTTTTAATCAAAATGATTTAAAGATTAATGGTCATTCTATTGAATGTAGAATTAACGCTGAAGATGCTAAGAAAAATTTTGTTCCATGTCCAGGAAAGATAGATCAGTTGAATGTACCAGGAGGACTGGGTGTTAGATTAGATAGTGCTGTTTATCAGGGATACACAATACCTCCGTTTTATGATTCAATGATTGCTAAACTTATTGTTCATGGTAATACTAGAGATGAAGCTATAATGAAGATGAAGAGATCATTGGCTGAATTTATTATTGATGGAATTACAAGCAATATTGATTTCCATTTTGATATTTTGAATCACGAAGATTTTGCTCGAGGTAATTATAATACAGGATTTTTGAATAAGTTGGTGAATATCAAGTGATGATAATCGATTTTTTTAAGAAAAACAAGTATGTTACTGTAAGTACGATGCCTTTTGAAGAAGAGAGAAAGGTGTATATTCCAAATGATCGTTGGATTAAGTGTAATAATTGTCTGAGGATTTTATATAAGGAAGATATTCAAGACAATTTAATGGTTTGTCCTTTCTGTGAGTATCATTTTAGATTAGATCCGAGGACAAGAATTGAGTATTTGGTAGATCAAAATACCTTTGAAGAATTTGATAGTGACATGGTTAGTGTTGATCCATTAGATTTTCCTAATTATGATAAAAAACTTAAAGATGCTAAGAAAGTTTCATCAGAAAAAGATGCTGTTGTATGTGGTAAGTGTTTAATTAGTGGTTATGAAACAGTTGTTTGTATCATGAATAGTTTTTTTATGATAGGAAGTATGGGGAGTGTTGTTGGTGAAAAAATAACTCGTGCTATAGAGTATGCTATAGAGAATGGGTTACCTGTGATAATTTTTACAGCATCAGGTGGTGCAAGGATGCAGGAAGGAATATTGTCTTTAATGCAGATGGCTAAAATTAGTGGTGCTTTGAAGAGGTTATCTGATAGTGGTTTATTATATTTAACAGTAATAACTGATCCTACTACAGGTGGAGTTACGGCGAGTTTTGCTATGCTTGGTGATATAATAATTAGTGAACCGAATGCGTATATTGCATTTGCAGGTAAGAGAGTTATAGAAAAGACTATTAATGAAAGATTACCTGATAATTTCCAAAAGGCTGAATTTCTTTTAGATAAGGGTTTTATAGATAAAATAGTACATAGAAAAGATTTGAAAAATATTATAACTTACATATTAAAGGCACATAGGAGAGATGCAAATGAGTAATTTGAGTGTTTGGGATAGGGTTTTACTTGCTAGAATGCCTATGCGTCCTACGTCAAGATTCTATTTGGAAAATGTATTTGATTCATTTGAAGAATTGCATGGTGACAGATATTATTCAGATGATAGAGCTATAGTTGGAGGAATTGGATTTATAAACGATACGCCTGTGACAATAATTGCACAAATGAAGGGAGAAAATACTAAGGATAATATTTTAAGGAATTTTGGAATGCCTAGTCCTGAGGGATATCGCAAATCTCTACGATTGATGGAACAGGCAAATAAATTTAATAGGCCAATAATAACTTTTGTTGATACTCCTGGAGCGTTTTGTGGTAAACAAGCCGAAGAGAGAGGACAAGGTGAAGCTATTGCTAAAAATTTATTTGAAATGATGGGATTTACTTGTCCTATATTATCTATTGTAATATCTGAAGGTGGAAGTGGTGGAGCATTAGGTATTTCTGTAGCTAATGAAATTTGGATGCTTGAAAATTCAATTTATTCTGTAATATCTCCAGAAGCTTGTTCTAGTATTTTATGGAAAGATTCTAGCAAATTTAAAGAGGCTTCTGAATTTTTGAAACTTACATCTTATGATTTGAAGGAATTTGGTATTGCGGACAAGATAATTGATGAGTACGGTGAAGGTGCTCATGTAACTAAAGATAAGATCGCTGAGTCTATGAGAAACGATATAATTGATTTTATTAAGAGATTCAAAAATAAGTCGAGTTGTGAAATTAAAGAAGAAAGATATCAAAAATTTAGAAAAATTAGTAAATATGGAATTGAGTAATTTTAAAAATCTAATCTGATTGTTTATTAGGATTAGATTTTTATTTTTTATATAGTTTGGTCGTGTTGACTATAAAAAATGAAATTGCTATAATTTTGAATTATTATTAAGTTTAAGGAGAATTTACATGAAAATGTCTACTAGAGGTAGATATGGAATAAAGGCAATGCTTGAGCTTGCTTTGGTTTATGATACCGGAATGATGTCTGTGCGTAGTATTGCACAAAAACAAAAGATATCTGAGCTTTATTTAGAACAATTATTTTCTATTCTTAAGAAAGCCAATCTTATTAAAAGTGTTAGAGGAGCTAAGGGAGGTTATTCATTAACAAGGACTCCTAAAGAAATTACAATTAAAGATATTATAGATGTAGTTGAAGGTCCTGTTAATATATCCGATTGTGTCGAAAAGGATTCAAGTTGTGATAATTTAGATAAATGTGCTACTCGTGTTTTGTGGGTTAGGATAAAAGATGCCATTGATAGTATTTTCTCATCAGTTACGCTTCAGGATATAATAGATGAACATAATAAATTAAATTTTATAAATATAGGGGTTAATATCGATGAATGAAAGAATTTACATGGATTATGCTTCCACAACTTTTTTAAGGGATGAAGTTATAGATACGATGAAACCATATCTTACTGAATGTTTTGGGAATCCTTCTGGAATACATGAATTCTCAAGAGTTGCAAAAAATGCAATAGAGCATTCAAGAGAAAATATTGCAAGAGTTTTAAGGTGTCAAAGAAAAGAAGTGTTTTTCACTAGTGGTGGAACAGAATCGAATAATTGGGCGATTAAAGGAGTTGCTTTTGCTAATAGAAAAAAGGGAAATCATATTATAACAACAAAGATAGAGCATCATTCTGTTTTGTATACTTGTAAATATTTAGAGCAGAATGGATTTAAAGTTACATATTTGGATGTTGATTCTGATGGTATTGTTAATGTAAATGATATAAATAATGCAATTACTGATAAAACAATACTTGTTTCTATTGCTTTTGTTAATAATGAAATTGGAACAATCCAAGATATCGAGGCTATATCTGAACTTTGTCATAATAAAAATATTATTTTTCATACTGATGCGATACAAGCCATAGGTAAAATTGATATATCACTTGATAAATATGAGTTTGTAAATTTGTTATCTATATCAGGACATAAAATATATGGACCTAAGGGAATTGGAATTCTGTATATAAAAGATGGAACAAGTATTGATAATTATATACATGGTGGAAGTCAGGAAAAGGGACGTAGATCTGGTACTGAAAATGTTTATGGAATTGTTGGATTAAGCAAAGCGATTGAACTTGTGTGTGAGGATATTGATGAAGAGAATAGAAAATTAAAAGAACTTAGAGATTATATGATTGATAGAATTTTGAAGGAAATACCAAATAGTCGTATTAATGGATCACTTAAATATAGAACAAGTAATAATATAAATGTATGTTTTGAAGGAATCAAAGATGAGGGAATACTTCTTGCTCTGGATTTGAAAGGTATATGTGCGTCTAGTGGAAGTTCTTGTAACTCTGGATCTGTTAATTCGTCACATGTTCTTCAGGCAATAGGTCTTTCGTCCTTAGAAGCTCAAGGTTCTGTTAGATTTACCTTAGGAAAGAACTCGAAAAAAGAGGATGCCGATTATGTGATAGAAGAATTAAAAGATATAGTTAAGAGATATAGAGGATAATAGATTGAGTTTGGGTGATGTGTTTTGGATAAAAAGAGAGTTGTTATTGGTTTAAGTGGTGGAGTTGATAGTGCTGTTGCTGCATATCTTTTGAAAAAAGAAGGATATGAAGTTATAGGCATTATGTTGAATTTATCTCAGAATGATGAAGTTTATTTGCTTAAGGAAGGTGGATGTTGTTCACTTTCGTCAGTTCTTGATGCTCGTAAGGTTGCGGAACTTTTAGATATACCATTTTATGTTTTGAATTATAAGGATATATTTAAGGATAAGGTAGTTGATTATTTTGTTAAAGATTATATGATTGGTAATACTCCAAATCCTTGTATTGAATGTAATAGACATATAAAGTTTGGGGAATTTTTAATAGGGGCAAAGAAGTTGGGGGCTGACTATATAGCTACAGGTCATTATGCAAATATTGAAGAATTTAATGGAAAGTTTATATTGAAGAGAGGAATTGATCATAAGAAAGATCAAACATATATGCTGTATGTTCTTAATCAGGATCAACTCAAGAATATTTTAATGCCTTGTGGGAAATATACAAAGGAACAAGTTAGAGAGATTGCTAAAGAAATTGGAATGGATATACATAATAAAAAAGATAGTGAAGAAATTTGTTTTGTTCCTGATGGTAAGCACGGTAATTTTATATCAAATAGAGAGAAGATTGTTAAAGGAAATTTTGTTGATAAGGATGGAAAAGTTTTAGGAGAACATAAAGGAATTGTTTATTATACAATAGGTCAGAGGAAGGGACTTAATTTGCCACTTGGGAAACCAGTATATGTTATAGGTATAAATTCCAAAACTAATGAGGTTATTATTGGTTCGGAAAAAGATCTATTTTTTAGAAATGCTATAATTGATAATGTTAATTTTGTACATATTGAAGATTTTGAAGATGGATTAGAAGTTGAGGCTAAAATTCGTTATCAAGCAAAGCTGTGTTCTGCTAAAATGTTTAGGGTTAATGATGGTAAGATAAAAATTGTTTTTGATGATCCACAGCGTGCAATGACTTGTGGTCAATCTCTAGTACTATATCAGGGTGATTTGGTTCTAGGTGGTGGAATTATGAGAAAATATTTTTAGACATAGTTCGACAGATTTTAATTAAAATGGAGTGATGTGTGTTATGAAAAAATATACTTATGATGATTTGAGAGATTTATTTGCTGAATTTTTTAAAAACAAATCACATTATGTAATGAGTAGTTTCCCTTTGGTGCCTAAAGATGATGATAGTTTATTGCTTGTTAATGCAGGAATGGCACCTTTGAAAAAGTTTTTTACGAGGGCTGCACTTCCTCCATCTAGTAGAGTTACAACGTGTCAGAAATGTATAAGGACTGGAGATATTGACAGTGTTGGCAAGACAGCAAGACATTGCACTTTTTTTGAGATGTTTGGAAATTTTTCGTTTGGAGATTATTTTAAGAGGGATGCTATAGCCTATGCTTGGGAGTTTTTAACTAAAGTTATTGGTATACCTATTGATAAGTTGTATGTAAGTGTTTATGAGGAAGATAATGAAGCTTTTGAGATTTGGGAAAAAGAAATTGGCATTGGTAGCAATAGAATTTTTAGGATCGGTAAGGAAGATAATTTTTGGGAAATTGGTGTTGGACCTTGTGGACCTTGTTCTGAGATATTTTATTCTTTCGTGGATGAGAAAATTGATTCTGTAGAAAAATTTCTAGAATTACAAGATAAAGGTGAACTTTTTGAAATATGGAATCTTGTATTCACTCAGTTTAACAAAAATGAAGATGGGGTATATGAAGCTTTAGAGTATAAAAATATTGATACTGGTATGGGGCTTGAGAGATTAGCTATCATAACTCAAGGAGTTAGTAATGTTTTTGAAACTGATCTTCTTAAATCTATAGTTGATAGTGTAAAGAATATGGCCAGTGCATTGTGTAGAGATGATCAATTAGATTATTCATCAAAAGTAATTGCTGATCATTCTCGTAGTATAACTTTTCTTATTTGTGATGGAGTAATTCCTAGTAATGAAGGTCGTGGATATGTTCTACGAAGATTAATGAGAAGAAGTATTAGACATGCAAAACTTATAGGCATTGATGGAAAATTTTTAAATGATATTGTTTGCAGAGTCATTGATAAATATAAAAATAGTTATCCTGAGTTAATTGAAAGGAAAGAATATATAAATAATATAGTTGATGTTGAGGAAGATAATTTTAGTAGGACTTTGAATAAAGGAATAGATATTTTGCTTAATAATTATGTTAAAGAATTAGAGGATAGGAACGAGTTTATTCTTTCAGGAAGTAAAGCATTCAAATTGTACGATACATATGGATTTCCTATTGAGCTTACTGAAGAAATTTTAAAAGAGAAGAATATAAAAGTTGATATTGATGGATTTGAGTTTGAGATGAAAAATCAACAAAAAATGGCTCGAGATTCTAGAAAAACTGATAATTACTTGGGGAATGATCTTGGTGTATTGAACTTAACTGAAAATTACGAGACGGAATTTGTTGGATATGAAAGTTTGAAGACTAAATCTAAAATTAAGGATTTAATAGTTGATAATAATTTTAGTGATAGTATTAAAAAAGACACTAAGGGGTTTTTGATTTCAAATGAAACACCTTTTTATCCTGAAATGGGAGGGCAAATTGGAGATATAGGTACAATAAAATCCCAAAATGGAGTTGCAAGAGTTATTTCAACTAAGAAAAATATGCAGGGGCAGATATATCATCTTGTAGAAGTTTTAGACGGAATTATTAATAAAGATGATGAAATTGAGCTTATTGTTAATGAATCTAGACGCAGGTCGATTTGTAGAAATCATACTGCTACACATTTGCTTCAAAGTGCTTTAAGACTAGTTTTGGGTAACCATGTTAAACAATCTGGGTCCTATTTAGATGATAAGAAACTTAGATTTGATTTTACCCATTTTAAGGCTCTAACTTCTGATGAAATACAACAAGTTGAAAATATAGTAAATGAATATATATATAGGCAAATAAATGTAAAAACTGAGATTATGGATATAAGATCTGCTAAAGAAAAGGGTGCAATTTCTCTATTTGATGAAAAATATGAAAATGAGGTTAGAGTACTTAGTGTAGATGATTTTAGTATAGAATTGTGTGGTGGAACACATGTTGATAATACTGGATTTATTGGTGGTTTTGTTATAATTAGTGAAAGTTCTGTATCTTCAGGAGTAAGGAGAATAGAGGCAACTACTGGAAGTAACGTGTTTGACATTGTAAAGTCTAATAGAAATATACTGAACGAAATTTCGTCTGAAATTAAGGCTTCATCAACTAATGAAATTGTAAATAAAGTTAAAAATTTGGTATTGGATATAAAAAATAAAAATAGTGAAATACTAAACTTAGTTTCAGCAATATCAAATGAAAAGCTAAAAGATATAGACAATATTATTGAGAATTGTAAAGAGAAGAATGGTATAAAGATAGTTGTTAATATATTTAATGATGTTGATATTAATAGACTTAGAGATACTTGTGCTAATATAAGAGATAAAGTAGAATGTGGAGTGTTTATGCTTGCCTCTGTGATAAATGGAAGAGCAAGTGTTGTTTGTATGGCAAGTAAAAAAGCAATTGAGTTTGGCATTGATTGTGGAAAATTGTTAAAGGAAACTTTGAAGTTGGCTGATGGAAGCGGAGGCGGTAGAAAAGATATGGCACAAGGATCTACAACGAATATCGAAAAGCTTAAGAATGCTTTTGATCAGATATATGAAATTATTTAATTGCCAAATGATAATTATTGTTATATAATTACTGTAAGACGACTCCAAAAGAGGAGGTGCGTATGGATTATGAAAAAAGATTTTACTATGTTTATAAAATATGATCGGAACTTGATTGACAACAAAGTCAGACCTGTAGATCAATTGAACACTAAAGAAATATTGGAAGAGGTTTATAATTCCTTAGAACAAAAGGGATATAAACCAATAAATCAGTTAGTAGGATATCTTATATCTGGTGATCCAACTTATATTACAAATTATAACGGTGCCAGGGCATTGATAAGTAAACTTGAGCGTGATGAGATATTAGAAGAAGTATTGAAAACTTACTTAAAAAAGTAATTAATTTTATCCAAGTTTGCGGTTAGCTTACTTGGATTTTTTTATTAGTTGTGCAGAGGTTAATTGGATGAATTATATGGGATTAGATATAGGTGATAAGAATATCGGAATTGCTATTAGTTCAGGAATAATAGCTCAAGGTATTGGTACATATAGGCGTAGTGAGTACGATAAGGATATTTGTTACATTAATAAAATTATAAAAGATAATAAAGTTAGTAAGCTTGTCGTTGGTTTACCCAAGAATATGAATGGTAGCATTGGATTTCAAGGGGAAAAGGTTATTAAGTTTTGTGAAGATTTGGAAAAGATTTTAGATGAGGGTATCAAAATTGAATTTATGGATGAAAGATTGACTACGGTTTTGGCAAATAATTTTATGTTAGAAGCAGATATGTCTAGGAAAAAGAGGAAAAATATAGTTGACAAGATGGCAGCTCAAATAATTTTACAGGATTATTTGAATATGTTAAATAAATGATATAATTTGGACTTTATGTCTAAGGAGTAGTTTTAATGCAGAGAGGATTAAATGATATAGAAGATATAAAAATATACCTAAAGTCAAAAGGATATAAATTAACAGCTCAAAGAGAATGCATATTAAGTGTGATAATTGAAAATAGAGATAAGCACTTAACAATTGATGAGATTTATAACTATGTAAATAAAAGGAATAAGACTATAGGGATTGCTACTGTTTATAGAACTATCGTGTTATTTGAGGAGTTAGGAGTTCTTAGCAAACTAGTATTTGATGGTAGAGTTATTAGATATGAATTGTCTTCTTTTGATGAGGAACATACGCATCACCATTTAATTTGTGTTAAATGTAATAAAATTATGGAGGTTAAAGAGGATTTGTTAGAAGATCTTGAAAAACAGGTTGAGAATAAATACAAATTTGAAATTATTGACCATAATTTAAAAATTTTAGGGATTTGTAGTGAATGTAAAAGGGAATAGGAGGAATTAAGTAATGGATTTAAAAGTGGAATCAAAACATGATGTTATTGATTCTAAGAATAATTATAGATCAAGAGATAATTATTCTAAAAAAGATGAAGCTAATAAGAGAGATGGGGGTTCGAAAAAAGAGTCTAGTCAACAAAGGAGAGAAAAAGCTTTTAACAAGGATTCTAAAAGAACTCAAAATTCTATAAAAATCATACCGCTTGGTGGATTGAATGAAGTTGGGAAAAATATAACAGCAATAGAATATAAAAATGATATTTTTGTTATAGATTGTGGATTAAAATTCCCAGATGATGATATGTATGGGATTGATTTGGTAATACCTGATATAACATATTTAATTAAAAATAAAGATAGAGTTAAAGGAATATTTTTAACTCATGGTCATGAGGACCATTTAGGTGCTGTTCCTTACATATTAAAACAGATTAATGTGCCTGTGTATGGAACAAGGTTAACATTGGGTATACTATCAGTGAAACTTAAAGAACATTATATTGATTATGCTAAGTTAAATGTTGTAAAGCCTAAAGATGTTATCAAGTTTGACAGTATTAGTATGGAATTTATAAAAAATAATCATAGTATTCCAGATGCTGTTTCAATTGCAATACATACTCCTATTGGCATAGTTTATCATACTGGAGATTTTAAGGTTGATTTTACTCCGATAGATGGAGAAATTGCTGACCTTGGTAGGATTGCAGAATTAGGAAGAAAAGGTATAATTTGTATGCTTGGTGAGAGTACGAACGTTGAGAAACCAGGATATACAATTTCTGAAAGGGTAATTGGTAAGACTTTTGAAGATATATTTGGCAAAGCAAAATCCAGAATTATAGTTGCAACATTTGCATCTAATGTTCATAGGATTCAACAAATAATTAATGCGGCTTCTATGTACGGAAAAAAAGTAGCTATATCTGGTAGGAGCATGGAAAATATAACAGGTGTTGCTAAAGAACTTGGATATATACAATTTGATGACAATGTTTTAATAGGAATTGATGAGATTAATAGATGGGCTCCAGATAAAATTGTTATTATAACTACTGGAACTCAGGGAGAGCCTATGTCAGCTCTTGCGAGAATGGCATCAGGAGATCATAAAAAAGTATCAATAGCTCCAGGAGATACTGTTATATTTTCAGCGACTCCAATTCCAGGAAATGAGAAACTTGTATCTAAGGTTGTAAATAGATTATTTAAGAGTGGTGCTGATGTTATATATGAATCCAAAGCTAAGGTTCACGTTTCAGGTCATGCTTGTCAAGAAGAACTTAAGTTGATGCTTGCACTTGCAAAACCAAAATTCTTTATACCAATTCATGGTGAATTTAGACATCTAAATCATCATGTTGAATTAGCTGAGAGCTTAGGAATCAGCAGAAAAAATATGTTGATAATGGAATGTGGAGAAATTGCAGAGGTAAAGAGAAATTCTATAAGCAAAGTAGGAACTGTTCCATCAGGTCAAATATTTGTTGATGGACTTGGTGTTGGTGATGTAGGTAATATAGTATTGAAAGATAGAAAGCATTTATCACAGGATGGAGTTCTTACAGTTGTTGTTACTATAGACAGTCAAAATGGAACAATAATTGCAGGTCCGGATATAATATCAAGAGGGTTCGTTTATGTGCGTGAATCTGAGAAACTAATTGATAATGTTAGGGACTTAGTTAGAGAAGTTCTTCGTGAATGTGAAGAAGATGGAATAATGGATTGGTCTACTTTGAAGTCGAACATTAAAGATACACTTAGAAGCTTTTTATATGAAAAAACTAAGAGACGTCCTATGATTTTACCAATTATAATGGAAATATAATAATATAGGATAATTTTTATATTACATTAATATTAGGAGGAGAAATTAATGGTTAATATTCATGATAAAGCTCATGAACTAGCTAGTTCTATTAAGCAAATGGAAGAGGTTAAGAAATTAAAAGAGATAAGTGAAAAAATTAATGCGGATGATAGCTTGAAGTCTCTTTTAAAAGAGTTAAGAGATGTTCAATTTTTGGTTTTCAATGAGCAACGCTCATCAGGAAAACTAGAGAAGGAAACAGAAGAGAAGTTTAAAGTAGTATCTCAAAAAGTTATGGCTAACCCTGTTGTAGCTGAATATGTTCAATACGAACAAAAAGTTGGTATAATTGTTGATGACATAATGAAGATATTAAATGAAGCTTTTGGAATACAAAGTTTTGTTTAATTAGATTTTAGCCATAGTGTATTGACTTTTTACACTTTGGCTTTTTTGTTTTATTTTTTATATGAATAATGGCGTGTATCTATTTTGGCTTTAATGAATTATAAATGTTGATAATATATAGGAGGATTTAATGAGAATATCTTGGTTATCAAAAATTTTAATCTTAGTTTTCTCGGTGCTATTATGTTTTGTTGCATACTTTGTTTATAATTTTCAATCGATAAATAATAGACCATTTTCATCGGATGTAAAGATTAATGTTAAAGAGGGAGATACCTTAAATAATGTAATAGATGAATTAGCAAATCAAGGTAAACTCAGGAACCATTTATTTGTAAAAATTTCTCTTAAGGTATTTAACTATGATACAAATATAAAACCAGGAGAATATTCTTTTGGAAATGATGTATCTTTAGGGACATTCATGGCTTTCCTTAATAAAGGAGTGTTAAATGAATTTGTTAAAGTTACTGTTCCAGAAGGTTATTCTATAGAGGCAATGGGAGAATTATTTGAAAAATCAGGACTCAATTTTACAAAACAAGATTTTTTGAATGAAGTAAGATATTATCCATTACCCAAATACGTTAAAAATATCGAAGAAAGAAGATATTTGTTGGAAGGCTTTTTATTTCCAGATACCTATCATTTTGATAAGGATTCAACACCAAATGTAGTTATAAAAACTATGATTGATAGATTTGAGCAAGTTTTAAAAGAAATAGAAACTGAATTGAAGGTTTCGGTTCCTGAAGATAAAATAGATGATATTGTAACGATGGCATCTATTGTAGAGAGAGAGATTATACACGATGAAGAAAGGGTTAAGGCTGCATCTGTATTTTATAATAGATTGAGGGTTGGAATGCCACTTCAATCATGTGCAACTGTTATTTATGCTTTAGGAAAGCATAAAGAGGTTTTATATAATTCTGATTTGGAAGTTGATTCTAAATACAATACATATAAATATTCATCCTTACCTATAGGACCTATTGCATCGCCAGGAAGAGAGTCTATTAAAGCGGCAATTAGTCCAAGTGATACAAATTATTTATATTTTATATTAAATGATGAAACAAATTACCATTATTTCTTTGAGAATTATTCAGATTTCTTGAAACAGAAAGCTATTAGAGATACAACTCTTGCTGTAAAAAAATAAATTCTAAAAGGCCATTTTAATATAAGTGGTCTTTTTATTTTTTAATAAGATTTAAGGGTATACGATTGTTGACATAAATAAGTTTATTGACTATAGTTTTATAAATAGTCAAAATACAACAAAAAATTATTTTTTATTGATTATGTCGATTTAGGAGAAATTAGCATGGGTAATATAATTAATGATGATATAAACAAATTTATAATTGAGAATATAAATCTGGATTTATCAGAAGATCTTATGGAGCTTGAGGAATACGCTTTGGAAAATCATATTCCAATAATTGATAAGCAGGTCCAAAATTTTATTAGTATGATATTTAAGCTTAATAGGCCTAAGAATATTTTAGAATTTGGAACAGCCATAGGATTTTCATCTATATTTATGTGTGAACAGCTTAAAGGTAATGTAAAAATAACAACTGTTGAAAGGGATGGAGATCGTATTATACTTGCAAAAGATAATTTTAAAAAGTTTAATTATGAGGATAATATACGACTTATAGAAGGCGATTGTTTTGAAAATTTTGAATATTTAGATTGTGATTATGATTTTATATTTATTGATTCGTCTAAATCTCATTATGAAAAACTATTGAACAATTGTATCCAAAATTTAAATAAAAATGGTATAATCATGTTTGACAATGTTTTATATAAAGGTATGGTTGCATCGGATAGTTTGATTGTGAAACGCAAAAAAACTATCATAAATAACATGAGAAAGTTTTTGAAAAATGTTGTCAATAATAAACTATTTTCGACATGGTTATTGCCTATTGGCGACGGTGTAATGATTTTAAGGAGGAATGAAGAAAATGAAAAAGGTTGAATTACTTGCACCAGCAGGTAGTTTGGAAAAATTAAAAGTCGCAGTCGACTTTGGGGCTGATGCTGTTTATGTTGGCGGTCCAAGATTGAACCTGAGAGCATTTGCAGATAACTTTGATTTTGATGAATTGAAGGAAGGAATTGAATATGCTCACGATAGAGGGGTAAAGGTTTATTTAGTTTTAAATGCAATTCCAAGAAACTTTGATATGAATGGTATTGAGGAATATGTTAAAAAATGTGAATCTCTTGGAGTTGATGGGGCTATTGTTGCAGATCCTGGTTTAATTTCAATAATTAAAAAGAATACAAATATAGATATACATTTAAGTACTCAGGCAAATGCAATGAACTATGAAACTGCAAGATTTTGGTATGATTATGGATTAAAAAGGATAATTTTAGCTAGAGAATTAAAATTAAAAGAGATAGAAGAATTCGTAAATAAATTGCCAGAAGATTGTGAGATAGAAGTGTTTGTTCACGGTGCTATGTGTATGGCTTATTCTGGAAGATGTTTGATATCAAATTATATGACATCAAGAGATTCAAACAAAGGAGCGTGTTCTCAGGCATGCAGATATAAATATTATCTTGTAGAGGAAACACGTCCAAATGAGTATTATCCAGTTTTTGAGGATGAAGATGGAACTTACATAATGAACTCAAAAGATTTATGTATGATTGAACATATTGATGATGTTATTAGATCTGGTGTTGCTTCTGTTAAAATTGAAGGGCGTATGAAAAGTTTATTTTATCTTGCAATGGTTGTAAAGATGTATAGAGAAGCAATTGATACTTATTACGCAGATCCTGAAAATTTTAAAGTTAATCCTGAGTGGAAAAGAAATCTTCAAAAGATAAGTCATAGAAGATACTCTACTGGTTTCTTTTATGGTAAATCTGGAGAGCAAAGCTATGAGAGTGCAACATATGTTAGAGAATATGATATAATTGGAATTGTAAAAGATTATGATAGAGAAACAAAGATAGCAACTATTGAACAAAGAAATAGAGTATTTAATGGAGATAAGGTTGAAATTATAAGACCTAAAACTGAAAATTTTGAGGTCGTATTGAATGATATGAAAAATAGTAAAGGTGAAAGTATTGAGAAGGCAAATCATGCTCAAATGATTTTCACAGCACATGTTGAAACTGAATTAAAACAAAATGATTTTATAATTATGAAGAAAAATGAAATTTCATTAAGCTAGAAGTTTAAGGTTAGGATGGTATTATCCTAACCTTAAATTCATTTTTTGAAAATTTATTAATATTTGTGAATATTTTTGCTATGATTTGGAATGACTTATACAAATATTTGTTTGGGTAAATAGGATGGAGTTTTATTATGGACAAGAAAAATGTTAGATTGAGAATAAGGTTTATAAATATTTTATTTGGATTGAGTATCTCTATTATAATTTTTAGACTTGCATTTATACAGTTAGGTGCAAAGGCAGACAAGTATGTATCTATAGCAATGAATCAATATAACTTAGATTATAGGACAAGTAATTTAAATTATAGGATTTTAGATGATAAGTCTAATGATCTTATTAAGTATAGTACTAAATATATAGTAGAAGTAAAATCTAACATATTTAAGAATTTTAACAATAATATAGAAATGGAGAAGATTTTAACATTCACATCTATTTTAAAGAACTATAATGAGGATTTTGATTTAATTCAAAAATTTCAGGAGAATCCTGGATATAATTTCAAATTTGAGGTTGATAAATATACATATGAGAAATTACAAACTGTACAAGATATAAATGGAATTTATCTTTATGAATATGATGAGTTTAATGAAAAAGAAGCATGGTCAATTGAAAATATTTTGATAAAAGAAATTTCCGAAAATTCGACAGAAGAAAATTATCATACTTATATAGAAAATAACAAATATCCAAAGATTGATTTTAATTATGTTAAAACTGGTAAAGATGTTGTGGATCCAAATAATAACAATTTCAAATTAACTATAGATAAGGAGTTACAAGATGGTGTAAAAAATATAATTAGTGATAAAAAATATGATGAATTTGATAGCATAGCAATTGCTATATCGGAAGCATCAACTGGAGAAATAAAAGCATTAACTCAAAAAAATGAGTATAATCCTAATATTATTCTTGGATCCACAAGTCTTGGATATGTACCAGGTTCGGTTTTTAAATTAGTGGTTGCGGAAGCTGCGATTGATTCTGGAATTTTTACATCTAAGCATGAATTTAGTTGTGAAAATAGCAGATATAATCTATGTAAAGATAGGCATGCAGGAAAATTAACTATGGAAGATGCTCTTGCTGTTTCTTGCAATAATATATTTGCAGAAATAGGAAAAGAGGTTGGATGGGACTTAATTAAAAATTATGCTGAGGATCAAGGATTTTTTAAAAAAGTATTAGGATTTAGCGACTTAAGAGAGGCTAGTGGAAGCTATGCTGAACCTAAAGAATATGAAGATGGACCTTTATTTTTATCTATGGGTCAAAATATGTTAATTGAACCATTACAAGCTTTAAATATAACAAATACAATTTTAAATAATGGTATTTATACTAAACTAAAATTAATTGATAAGATTGTTAATGAAAATAATGAGGTTATAAAAGAGTTTAGTAATACTTCCGACAAAGTATTGAAAAAAGATACTGCAAATATATTAAAAAGTATGTTAATAAATACTCTGGAAAATGGTACGGGAAAGAATATCAAAATTAGTGGTGTAGAGAGTGGTGTTAAGACAGGTACAAGTGAGAGGTTTGATGGAGAAAATATTGTTTCAGATGGATGGGTTTTAGGATATTTTAAACATAGAAATAAGTACTATTCAATGTTTGTATTTGTTGAAAATATAAACGAAGAAGGACAATTTGGAGGAAATACTGCAGGTCCAATTTTTAAGGAAATAGTGGAATATTATACTAATACTTTTTAATTTCGTATTTTTGAGCATTTAAATAGGGGGATCTTAATTGTTAGATAACTTATTTGAGATCATAGGTAGCGTCGTTTTATTTGTAGGATATATAGTCGGAAATAATTCATTCCCAACCCCGTTAACTAGCGAACAGGAAAAAGAATATATAGATAGATTTAAAGCAGGGGATTTGGAAGCTAAAAATATTTTGATTGAGAGAAATTTAAGATTAGTTGTTCATATAGCAAAGAAATTTTCGTCAATAAAGGATGTGGAAGATTTGATATCTGTTGGAACAATAGGTCTTATAAAAGGTATTGAATCTTTTGATTATGTAAAAGGAACTAAACTTGCAACTTATGCTGCGAGATGTATAGAAAATGAAATTCTTATGCTAATAAGAAATACTAAGAAAACAAAGAATGAAGTATTTCTTCAAGATCCCATAGGAACAGATAAAGAGGGGAATGAAATTTCACTTATAGATATACTAAATAGTAGTGATGACACAATAATTGACATTGTGGAACAAAAATTAACTATAAAGAAGATGTATAAAAAGCTTAATAATATTTTAAATGAGAAAGAACAAATTATAATAAAATTAAGATATGGATTAATAGATGGGAAAATTAAAACTCAAAAGGAAATAGCTAAGAAATTAAATATTTCAAGATCGTATGTTTCACGAATTGAAAAAAAGGCATTAAGTAAATTAAATAAAGAATTACTTTTTAAAAAATAATGTAATAACCATCTCATAATTAGAGATGGTTATTTTTGTATAAATAGGTGTATTTTTGGAAAGTATAAACTATATAGAATCTATTTTTGAGAGAGGGATAAGAGTTTTATGCTCTTTTACGATACATATGTTAACATTACAACAGATATTAAAAATAGCTTGTGATAAAGAATTCTCCTATATATATTTAAGTGTTGGCGCGAATATATTGGGACGCACTAACTCGAATTTAGAATTAGTAGTTGAAAAAATATTAAATCAGGATGAGCTTATAAGTTATGCAAAGGAAATTTTAGGAGACAAATTTGCAGAGCTATGTGAAATTGGTGAAAAATATACATCGTTTTCGATGTCAGGTATTGGGAGATTTAGAGCAAATATTTTCAAACAGAGAAATAGCATTGCCATATCAATTAAAATATTATCTAAAAGTGAATTTAATAATGAGATTAATATTCCAGATAATATTTATAATTTTGTATCACAATTAAATAATGGATTAGTATTGATAATTGGATCAATTAATAGTGGAAAAAATTTAACTGTTTCAAATATTATTCAAAAAATCAATAAAACATCTTCAAAATATATTATTACACTTGAATCAACTATTGAAATTTTATATAAGCACAATAAATCTATAGTCAATCAGAGAGAAATTGGTACAGATACGTATTCATATGTAAGTGGTATTGAATCTGCGTTTAGGGAAAGACCAAATATATTGGTTATAGATGATATACCTAATTATGATGTATTAAAACTAATAATGAAGTGTTGTGATGCTGGAGTACTTGTTATAGCGTCAGTATATTTAAATAATATACAGCATACATTAGAATCTTTGTTTGAAATGGAACCTAAAAACAAATTTTATTTAAAAAATGTTTTGGCAAACATGTTAAGATGTATAATTAATCAAAAAAATATTATTGATAAAAATCAAGAAGACTTGTATTTATTTGAATTTATGATTAATATTCCGATGATAGCTAATTGTATAAAAGAAAATAATATTAAAAATCTATACACTTTAATACAAAATAATACGAAATTAGGTATGTATACCATGGATAATTCTCTTATAGAAGCTTATAAATGTGGACTTATAACAAGGGAAGTTTTTGTCCAAAATGTGTCTAACAAAGAAATTGCTGCAAAAATTATATTGAATTATTAAGTGATATTGTAGTAATGTATTTAGAGAAGTAGCTATTAAGAGGGGGTATATCAATTTGTTTTTTGATTTGATTGAAAAAATAGCTTCAATTATCATAAATTTAGTTTATATTATTTCATTTTATTATTTAGCAGTTTCAATATTGGGTCTTCTTTTGAGAAATAGAGAAAATAGAAAAATTGAAAATAAAAATAGATTTGCTATTGTTATTGCAGCTCATAATGAAGAAAAGGTTATTTCTAATAGTTTAAATAGTTTAAAAAATTTGAATTACGATAAAGAATTTTATGATATTTTTGTTATAGCGGATAATTGTACGGATAGAACAAAAGAATATTCTTTAGCTCAGGGAGCATTAGTATACGAAAGATTTGATGATAAGAATAAAGGGAAAGGCTATGCTCTAGAATGGATGTTTAATAAAATATTTGATATGGGAGATAAATATTCTGCTATTATTGTTTTAGATGCTGATAACATTGTATCACCTAATTTTTTAACAGAAATGAATGTGAAATTAAATAATGGACATAAAGTTATTCAAGGTTATATTGATAGTAAAAATCCAAATGATAATTGGCTTACAATGAGTTATTCTATAGCTTTTTGGAGTAATAATAGATTATTTCAGTTATGTAGGGATAATTTAGGGTTGTCTTGTCAGCTATCAGGTACAGGATTTTGTTTAGATATTGAAACTCTTAAAAAAGTTGGATGGGGAGCTACGTGCCTTACAGAAGATTTAGAGTTTACTTGTAAATTAATAATGAATAATATGAGAGTTGTATTTGCCTATAAGGCTGTGGTTTATGATGAAAAGCCTCTTACATTAAAACAATCATGGAATCAAAGAAGAAGGTGGATGCAAGGATTCGCTGATGTATCAAGTAGATATTTTTGGAAGCTAACAGAAAGGGTGTTTTCTCATAAAGATTTGAGAGCATTAGACTGTGCCTTATATTCCATACAACCTATAGTAATAACTATACTTGGAATAGTTTCGATGTTTAATATTTGTAAGTTATCGTTATCATTAAGTGCTGTTCTTATGGGACAACCATTAATTTTCGAATTTAAAGCTATAAGATTCATATCATTAGCCTATTTTATATTTCAACTTATGATAACTCCTATAATGATACATTTAGATTCTAAACTAACATTTAAAGTTTTACTTTATTATATATTTATATACCCATTTTATATAATAACTTGGGTGCCTATATCTATACAGGGAATTTTAAATAAAAATAAAAAAGAATGGTTTCATACAGATCATTCAAGAAATGTAAGTATTAATGAACTAGAAAAATTTAAGAATTAAACAAGGAGTTTAAGGATTTTTGTTGAATATATCTCTCGTGTACATAGTTCTTTAAGCTGCGGTGTATTTAAATTTTTATATATAAATTTTCCAGTTTTTTAGTACAAAATTTAAATTTTAGCTTTTCTAATAAATAGGAGGAATTAGTGTGTTAGATTTTGATATGAATAGTATTTTTCAAAACGCAAGAATAAAAGTAATTGGATGTGGCGGCGGCGGTGGGAACGCTGTTAATAGAATGATAGAAGATGGTCTTAAAAATGTAGAATTTATTGTTGTTAACACCGATAATCAAGCATTAAGATTATCTAAAGCAGAATCTAAAATCCAAATAGGGGAGAAGTTAACAAGAGGTCTTGGAGCTGGAGCAAATCCAGATATTGGTGAGAAGGCTGCTGAAGAGAGTAAGGATATGATAAAAGATGCGATACAAGGAGCTGAACTTGTATTTATAACTGCAGGAATGGGAGGAGGAACGGGTACAGGTGCTGCTCCAGTCGTTGCAGAAATAGCTAAATCATTAGGTATATTGACAGTTGGTGTTGTCACGAAACCTTTCCCATTTGAAGGAAGAAAAAGAATGATACAGGCAGATATGGGTATATCGAATTTAATGAGTAAGGTTGATACATTGGTAACTATACCTAATGAAAGATTGCTTACAATGGTTGATAAGAAAACATCATTACTTGAAGCTTTTAAAAAAGCAGATGATGTTTTAAGACAGGGTGTTCAAGGTATATCAGACCTTATAACTATACCTGGTATAGTTAATAGAGATTTTGCTGATGTTAAGGCTATTATGAGCGATAGGGGACTTGCTCATATGGGTATAGGTAGAGGTACTGGTGAGAATAGAGCTATAGAAGCAGCTAAACAAGCAATATCATCACCGCTATTAGAAACTTCTATAATTGGAGCTACAGGTGTATTGATGAATGTTACGGGTGGTCCTGATTTATCGTTGCATGAAATTCATGAAGCTGGGAATATGGTTCAGGAATCTACAGATGAAGATGCTGTATTTATGTTTGGTGCTGTTATAGATGAAGATTTAAAAGATGAAATTAGAGTAACTTTAATAGCTACTGGTTTTGAAGGAAGTATAAATAGAAAAGTAAGTGAAATTTTAAAGGAAGAGATTTTAACAACTAAAACAGATGTTCCTAAAACAATCAATGATGATAAAAAAGAGGAATCCCAAGAAGAAAGAAAGGACTTTAAGAAAAATAATTCTAATGATAAGGATGATGATTATGGCATTCCAGCTTTCTTAAGGAAACGTGATTTTAATAAATAGTACATATTTTATAGGTAAAAATAAGAAGACTAGTATATTTTTATATGATAATACTAGTCTTCTTATTTTTATTTTTGAAATTATATAGGTTTATAAAGATTGTAAAATATTACATAAAAAAATATATTGATTACAGTAAAAACAACAAAATTTTAATTGTATAACTCCTATAATATATAGAGATTTAAATAGGAGGACTTGAATATGGTTATTTATTATGACTTATTTGTATTTGAGAACTTCATTTTTAATTTATTTGTTTTATATACGTCTTTTAAAATGCTGAATTTAAAATTAAATTTACTTAGGTTATTAATTGCATCTGCCATATCATCATTTATAGCTAGTTTGATTTTAATAAATTTAAATTCTGTGCTTTATTTATTATTTATTACATTACTAAGTATATTAAGTGGATTGATTTTATGTATGCCTAGCATTAGACTTTATTATTTTGTACAAATAATTGTAAGTATGTTATTCACATCATTTGTATTATTTGGAATTATTAAATTTTTAAATGTATGGTTAATAACTATAAATTATAGAATTATATTAATAATTTTTATTGTTGTTTTTGTCATATATAGCGTGGTAAAAAAATATATAACTAGGAGTGCATTTTTTAATAATTACATATTTGAGATAGAATTAAACTATCAAAATAAAATTTATAAATTTAGGGGGTTCTTAGATACAGGTAATGAATTATATGAACCAGTATCTGGCTTACCAGTAATAATTGTAGAGAAAAGATGTATTCCAGGTGTTTTTTATCATGAAAAGTATTTTTATAAAATACCGTATAAGGTTATAACGGGGGATACATCATATTTTGAAGGTATAAAGATCAAGAATGTTTATTTTAAAAATAACAATAGAGATTTTTATGCTGATGTTATTTTGTGTACAACCAACACATTGTTAGATTCTAATAAACGTTTTGAAGCAATATTATCTAGGTGCATAATTTAGGGGGAAGGTTAATGAGGAAGATAATAATTTTCATTAATAATTTGATTTACAAGTTTAAATGTATAACTCGTGCTATTTTTTACATAGGAAGTAGTGATGCATTACCGCCACCATTAACTCGTGACGAAGAAGATGATCTTATAAATAAATTATTAATAACTGATACAGAAAATGTAAGAACAATATTGATAGAAAGAAATTTAAGATTGGTTGTATATATTGCCAAGAAATTTGAAAACACTGGGATTATGGTAGAAGATCTTATATCTGTTGGAACTATTGGTCTTATTAAAGCGGTTAACACTTTTAATCCAGATAAAAAAATAAAATTAGCAACATATGCCTCTAGATGCATTGAAAACGAAATATTAATGTATTTAAGGAGAATGAATAGAGTAAAGGGAGAAATTTCATTTTATGAACCATTAAATACAGACTGGGATGGGAATGAATTATTATTATCTGATATACTTGGGTCTAGTGATAGCAATGTCTTTGAATTTATTGAAGAGGAAATTGATAGGGGACTTCTTGTTATAGCAATGGAATCATTAAATAATAGAGAACATGAAATAATATCTTTAAGATTTGGTTTAAATGGATACTTAGAAAAAACCCAGAAGGAAGTAGCAGATATTTTAGGAATTTCTCAATCATATATATCCAGATTAGAGAAGAGAATTATTAAAAAATTAAAGAAAGAAATAAATAAAATGCTATAGTTTTTATATAAAGATAATTTATATTTATTATTAGGATTTTAAGGGAAAATTATTACTTTAAATATAGTAGTAATTTTCCCTTAAATATTTTTTGAGAATACTACATGTATTGAAATTGATTAATTAAGGCTTATTATGAATAAATATTTAAATGATTTAAATACTACAAAAAAATTACAAAAGAGTTAAAAAAGATGAATAATATCGAATGATGTCGGTAATACTAAGAAGGATAAGTACTCTGAAGGGACTGATATTATGATAAGTAAGGTTGAAATATGTGGTGTTAATACAGCTAAATTACCTGTGCTTAAGGACAAAGAGATGAAAGAACTTTTATTAAAAATGAGAAATGGTGACACAAAATCTAGAGAGGTGTTTATACAAGGAAATTTGAGGCTAGTATTGAGTGTTATACACAGATTTAATAATAGGGGAGAAAATGTAGATGATCTGTTCCAAGTCGGTTGTATAGGACTTATTAAAGCTTTAGATAATTTTGATTTAACACAAAATGTTAAATTTTCTACTTATGCAGTTCCTATGATAATAGGAGAAATTAGAAGATATTTGAGAGATAATAATGCTATTAGGGTTAGCAGATCTTTGAGAGATATAGCATATAAGGCTTTAATCGTAAAAGATAAGCTTATGTCGGAGAATAATAAAGAGCCTACTGTATCTCAAATTGCTAAAGAGTTAGATATTCCCCGAGAGGAAGTTGTATTTGCCTTAGATGCTATACAAGATCCAATATCATTGTTTGAGCCTATTTATCATGATGGAGGAGATTCAATTTTTGTGTTGGATCAGATAAGTGATTCCAAGAATTGTTATGAAAATTGGATAGAAGATATATCTATAAAAGAGGCTATGAAAAAATTAAATAAAAGAGAAACTATGATATTAAATTTAAGATTTTTTACTGGAAGAACTCAAATGGAGGTTGCTGAGGAAATTGGTATTTCTCAAGCACAAGTGTCCAGGTTAGAGAAAACAGCTTTGAAACATATGAGAAAGTACATATAATAAGAGGCTATCTGTTATAGATAGCCTCTTATTATTTATATTTCATTTTTTAATATACGAACTGAATTTAGGATTACAATAAGTGATATACCAACATCTGACAGTATAGCTGTCCACATAGATGATAATCCTAAGGCCCCTAATATTATTACCAATATTTTTACGGTTAAAGATAATACTATATTTTGCATAGCAATTGTTCTTGTTTGTTTTGCTATTTTTATTGCCTTTACTATCTTATATGGGTCATCATCAATTAAAACAATATCAGATGCTTCAATAGCAGCATCACTTCCAATGCTTCCCATAGATATTCCAATATCTGCCATAGCTAGAGAAGGAGCATCATTTATACCATCTCCAATAAATGCTAAAGTTGATTTTGGAGGTTTATTAGATAGTAATTCTTCTACATATTTTACTTTTTGATCTGGTAACAACTCTGAATATACTTTTGTAATTTTTAATGTATCTGCTATAGCTTGAGCTGTCTTATTATTATCCCCCGTAAGCATTGCTAAATTATTTATATTCATCTTTTTTAATTCAAATATAGTTTTAGATGAATTCTGTTTTATTTTATCTGATATCAAAATGCATCCGAGATAGGTATTATTTTTTGCTACATACACTTTTGTTCCACTCTCATCTATAAAATCAACATTAATATTGAATTTATCCATCATCTTTTTATTTCCACTTATTATAATATCATTGTCTATACAGATACTGATTCCATATCCAGGAATCTCCTCGAATTTATATATTTTTAACTTATCAATGGGTTTGTTATAATAATCAATTATGGATTTAGCTATTGGATGATTTGAAAAACTCTCAGCCATTACAGAATATTTTATTAATTCATCTATTTCACAGTTTTTGGGTATAACTTTAGTTATAAAAAATTTTCCTTCTGTTAGTGTACCTGTTTTATCAAATACTATAGTTGATAAATTATTTAGTGCCTCTAAGTGATTACTAGCTTTTATAAGTATACCATTTTTAGATGCTACACCTATGCCGCTAAAGAAACTTAATGGTATTGATATTACTAGTGCACAAGGACAAGATATAACTAAAAAGATTAAGGCTCTATAGATCCATTCTGATAGAGTGTTGTAACCTAGAATAATTGGTGGAATTGTTGAAATTATAAAAGCAATTATTATAACAGTAGGTGTATAAATCTTTGAAAATTTAGTTATTAAAATTTTCAGTATTTGATTTTTTTGAATTTGCATTTTCTACAAGATTAAGAATTCTAGATACTGTTGAATTTTTAAATTCCGATTCTACTTTTATTTTGATTAGAGATGTTATATTTATACATCCTGATATTACTTTATCTCCAATTGTTACTTCTTTAGTTAAAAATTCACCAGTTAATGCTTTTGTATCTAACTGTGATATTCCTTGTATAATTTCACCATCTAGAGGAATTTTTTCACCAGGTTTTACGACAATTATATCTCCAATTTTAACTTTGCTTGGATCAACAATTTTTATAGAATCATTAGTTTCTAAATTTGCAGTATCAGGTCTTATGTCCATTAGACTTGATATTGATGATCGTGATTTATTGATAGCCCTATCTTGTATAAATTCTCCAACTCTTGAGAAAATCATAACTGCTACAGCTTCCTGAAATTCTCCTATGATTAATGCACCAATTGTTGCAATCATCATCAATGCATTTTCATCAAATATTATCCCTCTTTTTATATTCATAACTGCTTTTTTTAAGATATTAAATCCTATTAGTAAATAACTTGCAAAGCATACATAAAATTTAAAAATTAAAGTTTGATGTGTAGCTTGGGATAATTCAGATTCTTTGATAAAAAATGAAATTATAAATAAGATTATACCTATGGAAAATGAGATGACTTCTAAGGAGTTTATTTTATTTTTAGATTCATTTAGATGATTGGATGTGTTAAAACTCATATCAGGTTCTATTTGTATGCATAATTTCATAATTTCTTGTAGTTTTTGGTTTATATTTAAAGTATCTTTAAATTCTAAGTTAAGATTTTGGGTTAATACATCTATATCAACTTTAGATATATAACTTAATTTTAGTAGTTCATTTTTAATTTTTCCTGCACATTCATAACAATTCATATTTTTAAATTTTAAAGTGTGATTATTCATATACAATCCTTTCAATATAAATAATTATATGGTTATTATAACACTTAGATAGTATAAATAAAGTTATTGAATCATATAGATTAATAAAAAATTTTTTTAAATACAAAGGAATGATTTTATGTTAGATATGTCATTTTCATTAAATGACTTAAAGACTATGGAAGTCATAGATGTAAGTATAGGTGCTAAAGTAGGATATATAAATGATTTTGTTATTGATACAGATACATTTAGGGTGTTATCAATTATAGTTTCTTATACAAAGGGATCATGGTTTTTTAAAAATAATTATTTGGAAATTCCATGGGATAAGATAATAAATATAGGTTTAGATGTTATATTGGTAGATGGAAGCAATATTGATTTATTATTAGAAGCAAGGAACTAATGGTATTTTTTGAAATTTGATATTTTTATTAATTAATAATTCGGTTTTAAATTTTATTGTAATTTTTGTTTTGGTTATGTTATTATGTTTTAAAGGAAATGACAAGATACTATTTCTAGTAGTTTTATGTAGTTTGTTAACTGTATAAATTTTTGAAATTCCTTCAATCGTTTTTGGAGGATTTTTGTATTTCTTAGGTATATTAATTTAGTTTGTTATAGGGTGATTTTTATGGAATTAATAGAAATTGATAATAAATATTTTCTATATAAACAGGTAAATAATATTTGTTTTGTTATTACCACAGCTAATTCTGAATTTGGAATACACCCAAATCTTAAAAACTATAATAAAAATATAAATTTTATTAAGAAAAAATTTGATTTACACGATGTATTTGTAGCATCTCAAATACATGGTAGTACTGTTGTTGAATGTGATAAAAATTTTTCAAGTGGTATAGAAGCTGATGGATTAATAACACAAGAAAGGAATTATGGGATAGGTGTATTTACTGCAGATTGTGTCCCTATATTTTTATTTGATTCTCAAAAATATATTGTATCGATTTTACATAGTGGATGGAAGGGAACTTATAACGAAATAACAGTAAATGCAATTAATATTTTTTTAGAAAAATATTATTCAAATATTAATGATATAGTTATTTATATAGGACCTCATAATAAAGTTTGTTGTTATGAAATTGGAGAGGAGCTTAAACGTAAGTTTAGTGAGCATTATAAATTTAAACAAAATAATAATATATTTAATGGAAATAATCTTAATCTATTGGAATGTATTAAGACTTCTGTATTGAATTGTAATATTCCGCTTGAGAATATAAATGTTATAGATTATTGTGTTCATTGTAGTAATGATGTAAAATTTTATTCATATAGAAAAGATCCAAAATCTTTAAACAGAATATTCTCATTTATTTTTATTAAATAAACTTTACAGAGGATTAAGTGATTATGGGTAAAAAGATTTTAATTATTGAAGATGAATTAAATATTGCTGAATTATTAAGATATAATTTGACAAAAAATGGATTTGATGTAAAATGTACTTTAGATGGATTAGATATAATTAATGTTGTAACAGAATTTAGACCCGAATTGATATTGCTTGACTTAATGCTAACTGAAAAAGATGGTTTTGAAATATGTAATGAGTTATCTACTAATGAGAATACTAATAAAATACCGATAATAATAGTTTCTTCAAAAAATAGAGAGTTTGATAAAATTTTAGCACTAGATCTTGGAGCAGATGATTATATTTGTAAACCGTTTTCCATAAATGAAGTAATTGCTCGAATAAAAGCTGTATTTAGAAGAATGGAAAAATTGAATATAAGTAGAATTAACTTATCTTATGATTTCAAATTTGGTGATATATTGTTAGATTTAAAAAAGAGAGAAGTATATAAAAAAGGCAGAAAGCTAGATATGACTTTTAAAGAATTTGAGTTATTAGTTATGCTAATAAAAAGCAATGGACGTGTTTTAACTAGAGAATATATACTTGATAATATTTGGGGATACAATTATATAGGTGAAACTAGAACTGTAGATGTTCACGTTAGAAATTTAAGAAAAAAGATAGAAAATGATGACAAAAATCCTATATTTATTGAGACTGTGAGAGGAATAGGATATAAATTTAATTTAAAGGATAATGAAGAATTTTAATTTAATATTGATAGTTTTCTTATTAATACTAATTTTAAGTATGTCTATTTGGGTTCTAAAGTTTAATAATAGAATTAAGCGTAATTTGTTAAATATTTTAACAATTAATTCTAATGATTATTTAGAATCACTTGTTAATATGGCCAATAAAAAAAGTTTTAGATTAGAAAATATATTAGATTTGATAAAGCTTAAGTTTAATAAAGTGTATAAAAAGTATGATAAATTATGTGAAGATAATTATGTTTTAGAGAGAACAATAGATATTCTTGAGTATGGAGTCCTGATTTTAGATAGTAAAAATAGGATTTATTATGTAAATGATGAATTAGGTAAATTATTTAATATTTTAAGTTTGAAAGAAATACATAATAAATTACTTAAAGAAACTAATTTAAGATGGTTGCTTGAATTTAGTAATGATACTATTTTTGAGATACCTGAAGAATATTCATTTATTAATATATCGTGTTATATAAAAAAGATAAATAATAATTTTACTGTATATACATTTAAAAATATAACCGAACAAAAGAAGATTGATAATATGAGTGCAGAATTTATCTCAAATATAACACATGAATTAAAAACACCTCTAACATCTATAATAGGATTTGCTGATACGTTAAAAGAGGTTGAGGATGAAAATGATAGACAAATATTTTATGATATAATATCGAAGGAAGCTATAAGGCTCAACAATTTAATAAGTGATATACTTATTTTTTCAGAAATTCAAACACAGAATGATATAACAAAGCAAAAGATAGATATCATGCAGTTGTTATATAGTGTTAAACAATTACTTACTCCTCAGATATCTAATAATATTAATATTAATATTATTGGAGATAGAATTAAAATTTTAAGTTGCGAAAAGTATATTATGCAAATATTTTTAAATATAATTGATAATTCTATAAAACACTCTTTTGGAGAAAATATAGATATAATTTGCAAAGAGGATAGTAAAAATGTATGTATTAAATTCTCAGATGATGGAATTGGAATACCAAAAAACGAAATTGAAAACATATTCAAGAGGTTTTATAAAATTCCAACTTCTAAAACAAAATTTCGAGGAACTGGTTTAGGTTTGTCCATAGTTTATGGTGCTGTCAAAAAGATTTCTGGCAATCTTGAGGTTTTTAATAATGAAGATAAAGGTGTGACATTTAAAGTTAATATTCCTAAAAATAAAGTAGAGTAAGTCAATTGCTCTACTTTATTCATTTTTTTTATAATGGAAACGAAATGTTTTATTAGGTTGGAGTATTACTAATAAATATATTTATAGAAATTGAGCCATCTTCAAAATCTATTTTTGGAGGTGGCTATTATATTTAATATAGATTTAACATTGACAAAATATAAACTTAACTAATTTAATTTAGAATAAATATTAGATTAGTTTGAGGAGAGTAATTTTATGAGCAAAGGAATCTTTAAATTATTAAATTTAGGTTTGGCATTGTGTTTATTTTCGTTTGTTTCTTGTGCAAGTAACAATCAAAATAAATCCAGTTTGCGTGGCAATATTGTAATTGATGGATCATCAACAGTTTATCCAATTACAGAGATAGTAGCTGAAGAATTTTCCATAGTTAATCCAAAGATTAGGATATCTATAGCTGAATCTGGAACTGGTGGAGGAATGAAAAAATTTATAGAAGGTGAAATAGATATAGTTAATGCTTCTAGAAAGATTAAAGATTCAGAATTAGAGCAAGCTAAAAATAATGGAATTGATGCTCAGGAATTAATTGTAGCAAATGATGGAATATCGGTTATTGTTAGTAAAGATAATGATTTTGTGACAAATTTAACTAAAGAAGAGCTTTCTCATATTTTTAGATATGATAATCCTGCGTTATATTGGAGTGATGTAAGGGAAGGATTTCCAAATGAATTAATAAAGGTTTATACACCAGGTACAGCATCTGGAACTTTTGAATTTTTTACTGAGGTTGTAAATGGTAAGGCTAAAGTTCAAAGGGAAGATGCTATAGTTAGTGAAGATGATAATATTTTGGTTAAAGGGATAAGTGGTGATAAGTATTCAATAGGATATTTTGGTTATAGTTACTACGAATCGAATAAAGATAAGATTAATTTACTATCTATTGATAATGTTATACCTTCTATGCAAACTATAAATGATGAAAGTTATTTATTATCGAGACCTCTCAGAATATATTTTGATAAAAATGATCTTGATAGGGAAGAAATAAATGAATTTCTTAAATTTTATCTTTTAAATTCTGGTACTCTTTCTGAGGAAGTTAATTTAGTCAGACTATCAGATAAGGATTACGAGGATCAATTAAAGAATTTAAAATAATTTTTAAATATAATTGTACATTTAAGTAATTTAATATTGGTTTGGAGGTTTTATTTTAGTGAAGGAGAAGTTTATAGAAAGTCTTTTAAAATTATTTGCCTTTATTTCAATTTTTATAACAATAGTTATAGTTTTTCTATTATTATTTGAAGCTAAAGATTTTTTTAAAGAGGTGAGTTTCTTTGAATTGTTTAAAGGAAATTCATGGAATCCACTTTTAAGTACACCTACTTATAATATTATGACTTTAATAATTGGGACTATAATGATAGCTGTTATTTCATGTTTAATAGCAATACCTATAGGACTTTTAATTTCAATTTATTTAAGTGAATATGTATCTAAAAAAGTTCGTGGTTTTTTAAAACCTGTTTTAGAGGCATTGGCATTTATTCCATCTGTTGTTTATGGATTTTTTGCACTAACTTTTATCACACCTATATTAAAATTATTTATACATAATTTGGAGATATACAATGCATTAAGTGCTGGTATTGCTATAGGTATAATGATTATTCCTATGATTGCATCACTGAGTGAGGATGCATTAAGAAGTGTACCTGGCTCAATAAAAAGAGGGGCTTATGCTCTTGGTAGTACAAAATATGAAGTTACAACTAAAGTTTTAATTCCAGCAGCTAAATCAGGAATTATATCGTCATTTATTTTAGCTATTTCCCGTGCGATAGGTGAAACAATGATTGTTGCAATTGCATCTGGAAGTAATCCACTTTTTAATGTTAATCCGTTAAAGAGTGTTCAAACATTAACTACTTATATGGCTAATGTTAGTATGGGAGATGTATCTTTTGATTCTATTGAATATAAAACTATTTTTGTTTGTGGAGCTGTATTGTTTTTAATTACATTAATTTTAAATATTATAGCTCGTAGAATTATAAACAAAAATAAATATAAGTTTTAGGAATGAAAGCGGGTAAATAATGAAAAGTGAATTATATGATAGGGAACTTATAAAAAATAATCTCAAGAAAAGAGAAGCTAAAGATAAAATGCTAAAAACCGTAACTTTAATTGCAACGGGTATAGGAATATTTTTTCTAATTGCTTTATTAGTTCAGATTTTTTCAAATGGATTAAAAAATTTAAATTGGGAGTTTATAACGAACTTTCCATCCAGTAGACCTTTAAAAGCTGGGATAGCACCAGCAATTGTTGGAAGCATATATATATTAGTTTTGACTGCAGTAATTTCTATACCATTTGGAATTGGTACAGCTATTTATTTGGAATTGTATGCTAAACCATCAAAGATTACAAATTTCATTAAATTAAATATTCAAAACCTAGCGGGTGTTCCTGCTATTGTATACGGTATACTTGGTCTTGGGGTTTTTGTAAAATTATTTATGTTTGGATCAAGTATATTATCAGGAGCATTAACGCTTTCCTTGTTGGTTTTATC
Source organism: Candidatus Arthromitus sp. SFB-mouse-Japan (assembly GCF_000270205.1). Classification (NCBI taxonomy): domain Bacteria; kingdom Bacillati; phylum Bacillota; class Clostridia; order Eubacteriales; family Clostridiaceae; genus Candidatus Neoarthromitus; species Candidatus Arthromitus sp. SFB-mouse. Next base: position 883,231 of record NC_015913.1, on the reverse strand, counting down.
ACCAATAATAATTTCTTCACAAGAGGCATTTAGGGCTGTACCGTATTCATTTTATGAAGGAGCTTTAGCACTTGGTGTATCAAAATGGAAAGCTATTAGAGGTGTAGTTCTTCCGTGTGCTCTATCCAATATAGTTACTGGAATAGTTTTATCTCTTGCTCGTGCTATTGGTGAGGCATCTCCACTTATTGTGGTTGGAGCAGCAACTTTTATAAGATTTATACCTGTAAGTTTATTCGATGGATTTACAGTTTTGCCTATACAAATATACAATTGGACTTCAAGACCAGAAATTGAATTTCAGTATTTAGCATCGTCAGGAATAATTATTTTGTTATTGATCGTTTTAGCATTTAATATCGTAGCAATTATTATAAGGAAAAAATTCGAAAAAAAATATGATTAAAAGATAGGGGATTAATATTTAATGAAAAAAGCTATTATAAAAGTTGAAAACTTAGATTTTTTTTATGGAGAAAAACAAACCTTATTTGAAATAAATATTGATATATATGAAAATAAGGTTACAGCTCTTATTGGGCCTTCAGGATGTGGTAAATCTACGTTTTTAAGAAATTTAAATAGAATGAATGAAATGTTTGATTATGCCAGATATACTGGCAATATACTTTTAGATGGCAAAGATATAAAAGATCAAGATGTTGTTCTTCTTCGTAAAGAGGTTGGATTAGTTTTTCAAAAACCAAACCCATTTCCTAAATCTATTTACGATAATATAGCTTTTGCCCCTAGAAATTATGGAATAAAAGATAAGAGTATATTGGACGAATTGGTTGAAACTACATTAAAAGATGTGGCACTTTGGGATGAAGTTAAAGATGACTTAAAGAAAAGTGCTTATAATTTGTCTGGAGGACAACAACAAAGATTATGTATCGCAAGATGTTTGGCTACTCAGCCAAAAATAATTTTAATGGATGAACCAACTTCGGCATTAGATCCAATTTCGACTATAAAAATAGAGGAATTGTTAGTTAAACTTAGAAAGAAATATACTATTGTTATAGTTACTCATAATATGCAACAAGCCGGAAGAATTTCTGATTACACAGCATTTTTTTTGAATGGTAAACTTGAAGAAATGGATAAGACTGAAAAAATATTCCAAAATCCGGCTAATAAACTTACGGAAGACTATATCACGGGAAGATTTGGATAGAATTTTAGGAGGATTGTTATGCGCATAAAATTTAGAAGAGTTTTAGATGAGTTAAATGAAGCTCTATTGAAATTAGGAGATCTTGTTATAGAACAGTTCGAAAAATCAGAGAAAGTTTTAAGAACTAAGGATAGTGAGTTAGCAAAATTAATTATTGAAAATGATGATAATATAGATTTTCTTAAAGAAGAAATGGAATATAAGTGTTTAAAATTAATTGCGACTCAGAATCCGCTTGCAAGTGATTTGAGGAGACTATTTACAACAATAAAAATAATCCAGGATTTAGAGCGTATAGGTGATTATGCTGTAGATCTAGCAAAAGTATCTATGTATATACCTGAGAATGAAAATATTGATTCTGAAATATCAGACTATTTTTCAAGCATAATTAAGAAAATGGTCAAAGAAGTAATTCAAGCTTATGTTGATAATAATAAGAAAAAGGCTATTGAAATATACGAGAGTGATGAAGCAATTGATGATGAGTATACTAAAGTCTTTTCAAATACTATGGAAAAAATGAACTCAGGCAAAATTACAAATAATATAGCAGTTCAAACCTTATTTGTTATTAAATATTTTGAAAGAGCAGGAGACCATATAAATAATATTTGTGAAAATATTATGTATTTAAAGTCCGGTGAGTTTTTTAAAAGAAGATTAAATAAATAATTTAATGTTTAAACCTTAAGGTATTATATATCTTAAGGTTTTTTTGTAACAATTTGAAGGAATTTTGTATATATTACTAATTAAAAATTAATTTAACAATCAAAGGATGATTTGAATGGAAATCAAGATTAATGAAAAGTTAATTAAATATAATTTTTCCTCGAGGAATGGAGAAAAAATTAAGTATTTAGTAATACACGATACAGATAATACTAGTGTTGGAGCAAATGCTGATGCTCATTATCATTTTTTTAATTCAGAGTATAGAGATGCATCTGCACATTATTTCATAGATGATACTCAAATTTTAAGAATTGTTAAAGACTCAGATAAATCTTTTCATTGTGGTGATGGACATGGAAAATACGGAATTACAAATGAAAATAGTATTGGAATAGAGATGTGCGTTAATTCTGATGGTAATTATGAAAAAATTTACAATAATACACTTAAGTTGACCAAATATCAAATGGATAAATATAATATTCCGCTTGAGTGTGTTGTTAGGCATTATGACGCCAGCAGAAAAATATGTCCATTGTCGATGAGAGAAAATAACTGGGAGAAGTGGAAAAAATTTAAAAAGGATATAGAAAATATGGACTATAGTTCAACTAATTATACAAGATTTATACGATTATTATATGAAAATTTATTTAAGCGAGAGCCCGATGACGAGGGATTGAAATTTTGGAATGACGAATTGGAAAATGGGTTAAGTTATGGAGATATGCTAAAACGTATAGCTGATAGCGATGAGTTTAAAAATATATATTTAAAATAAAAGCTTTTGCTCATTTAATGTGAGCAAAAGCTTTTTTCTCTTTTAGTTTGATACAAAAAGTCAATGTTAATTTACGTTGCTTGTAGTAATGGTAGGTTTTTCTTATAATAGTTGTAACAACTGAAAGAAAGGAGACTTTTTTCATATGCTTAATGAAAATATTAAAGTAATTAGGAAATCAAAAGGGTTTTCACAACAGGAGCTTGCTGTTAAATTAAATGTGGTACGACAAACAGTTTCCAAATGGGAGAAAGGACTGTCAGTTCCTGATTCCGATATGTTAATCTCCTTATCGGAAGTTTTTGAAATATCTGTAAGTACATTGTTAGGAGAAACTATTACTGAAATAGAAGCTGATACCTTAAAAGTTATTTCAGAAAAATTGGAAGTGATAAACTTACAACTAGCACAAAAGAAAAGCACGATAAGAAAAATTATTCATTGTGGACTTATTTCGTTATGTGCAATTATAGTAATAATTTTTGCAATATTATTGTTATTGGAAAGTTCTTATTTGGGGTGGAATTATAGTGAGCCAGAAACTGCTGTCCTTGGGGTGGCATTTCATTCATTAGAATGGATGTTTGTTAGAGTATCACCGATTATCTTTATTGTGGCAATCATTGGAATTTTGTTGATACAAAAGAAAGAATAAAATTATGCGAGTTGCCAATAGTATGAAAGTTGGAACAGAAATTTAAAGCTGGAATTGGACGGAGCATTAAGTTTGAACCAGATACTATATCTGCATTTTATATGTATGGAAGGAGTGGACTTTTATATTAAAAAGGTACTGATTCTAGTAAAATATGATGTAGTAGTGTTCAGTTAAAAATAATGGCAATTCAGGTATAAATTATATCAATCTTAATACGAAATATACTGTAAATCAGTATAAAAAGAGGAATATAATAAGTTAAAAAATCAAAACTTTAAAATAAGAGAATTTATTTTTAAATAAATTTTATGATATATTGTGAATTAAATGTAAAAAATGATATAATGTTGAATATGATATTTTGATAAGTTTTGGAGGTAATATTTTAAAATTATGAAATTATTTAAAAAAATGAAAGTCTTATTACTTGCGTTTGTCATTTTATTTAGTACGAGCTCATGTATAAAAAATCCAGATAATTTTAAAGAAATTTATCAAGGAACAGGGGCTCTTTCAGAAGCTATTCCACTTAAAAATGAGTTTAATGAATCAGATAATGCTCCAGTTCAAAATCCTGATTTAATAGATGAAACTGAAAAAATTATTCAGATATTAACCTCAGAAGAATTTAAGGGAAGAGCAAGCGATACTGATGGTAATGATAAAGCTGTAGAATATTTAAACTCTCAATTTGAAAATATAGGTTTAGATTATTTATTTAAGGATACATATTTGCATAAATACAAATTTAAAAGTAACATTAATGCTTACAAAATTATTGACCCAGATGGTGAAAAAAGTAATGTTGTTGGATTGATAAAAGGTACTAATCATAGTGAAAAGAGTAAAGCAGTAGTAATTACAGCACACTTTGATCATATTGGTAGAGGATTTAACCCAAAAGATGATAAAACAATTCATCCTGGTGCAGTAGATAATGCTTCTGGTACAGCAGTACTTTTAAGAATTGCACATAAGATTAAAGAAATGTCAAAGGAAACTCCATTTGAAACAGATATAATAGTAGCAGCAGTTAATCATGAAGAAATAGGATATATTGGTTCAAGAGCATTGATTAATGATATAAAAGATAGATATAAAAATATTTACAATATAAATATAGATTGCGTTGGAGTAAAGAATGGGTCTCCTCTCATTGTTTATAGTAGTGATAAAAGATCTCCAGAGTTATCTCCACTAATTTTTCAATATATGGATACAACAGGTGAGGCTATTAATAAAGACACAAAAATTAGAAACTATACTAGTGATCATATGGCCTTTGAGAAAAATGGAATTCAGTCAATTTTCTTTATGGATACTTATGATGATGATCTAATTCATCAAACAACAGATACTTTAGAAAATAATATAGATGTTGAAAGATTAAATAAATTGGTTGATCATATTTGTGGATTTTTGAGATTCAATGATAAAAATGCAATTGCTAAGAAAGATCCAATAGAAGTTTAATTGGTTAATGTTTGGTACAGTGTTTAATTACTGTACCTTTTTTATTGTTATTTGAAATATTTTCATAAATTTTTTGTTCTTTTTATCCTATAGTGTGAAATAATTAGAGTGTAAAAATTTGATTTATAGGGTTAGGTATGATGAAAAACAGGAGAGCTTACGTAGTCACCTATTGAGTGTACAAATTTATGGAAGTTTACAGTAGGTAAGCATATTAACAACAGTACATTTGATATTATTTTTAACTGAGATATTTTAACATCTGAGAGTGATGTAATTGATAATTGTGTTATAATGTAAATGAATTTATAAAATTGATAATTTAAGAATTTAAATGTGAAACATATTTTATTTATAAATATGTTGGAGGAATATAAAATGAAAAAACCGATTGTTGCAATTGTTGGTCGTCCTAATGTAGGAAAGTCTACATTATTTAATAGAATTGTTGGAGATAGAGTTTCTATAGTTGATGATTCTCCTGGTGTTACTAGAGATAGAATTTATAGAGATGCAGAATGGCTTAAATATAAATTTATAATGATTGATACTGGTGGTATTGAATTTAAAACTAATGATGATATGTTTAAAAATATGAGAATTCAAACGGAGCTTGCGATAGAAACTGCTGATGTAATTTTGTTTATTGTTGATGGTAAAACTGGTCTTGTAGATGGAGATAGAGAAGTTGCTCGTATACTTCGTAAAAGTAAGAAACCTATTGTACTTGTTGTAAATAAAATTGATTCTAAAAAAGACGAGATGAATTTGTATGAATTTTATGAATTTGGTCTAGGTGAGCCTTGTTCTATATCTTCAAGTCAGGCTTTAGGACTTGGTGATATGCTTGATGAAGTTGTTAAACATTTTGAAGATAGTGATTTTGAAGATAGTGAGGATGATATAATTAAAATCGCTTTTGTTGGCAAGCCTAATGTTGGAAAGTCTTCATTAATAAATAAATTATTAGGATATAATAGGTCAATAGTAAGTGATATTGCAGGAACTACTAGAGATTCTATTGATACATATTTTGAAAATGAAGTTGGTAAATTTACTTTGATTGATACAGCAGGTATTAGAAAGAAGGCTAAAATAAAAGAAAATGTTGAACATTATAGTGTTATTCGTAGTCTTTATAGTATTGATAGATGTGATGTTTGTCTCCTTATGATTGACGCAACTCAAGGAGTGACTGAGCAAGATGAAAAAATACTTGGTTATGCTCATGAAAGAAATAAAGCTATAGTTATAGTTGTAAATAAATGGGATGTTGTTGAAAAAAATAATAGAACTTATAATGAGTTCAAAAATAAAATACAAAATCAATTGAATTTTGTTACATATGCTCCGTATTTATTTATATCTGCATTGACAGGACAAAGAATTCATCAAGTTTTAAAAATTTCAAAAAAATGTTATGAAAATTATTCAAGAAGGGTTCCAACTGGAATTTTAAATGAAATTATAGGAAGAGCTACGATGATAAAAGAGCCTCCAATAGTTGGACTTAAAAGGTTAAAAATATATTATTGCACTCAAGTTGATGTTAAGCCACCTAAATTTATATTTTTTATAAATGATGAAAGTACTTTACACTTTTCATACATAAGATATTTAAATAACCAGATAAGAGAGAGTTTTGATTTTGAAGGAACAGGTATAGAAATACAATATAAGGAGAGGAAAGAAAGGAAATGAATTTAACATTTTTAGGAAGTGGGAGTTTTGGAACAGCACTTGCTGTAATTTTTTCACAATATAATTTTAATATAAAAATGTATGATAGAAATGCCGATGTTGTTCTTGGTATTAACCGTGATAAAAGAAATATAAAATATTTAAAAAATATTACCATTCCTGAAAAAGTTATGGCTACTAATGATATTGATGAAGCTATTTATGATAGTGATATAATTTTTCTTTCAGTACCATCACAAGCCATAAGAGAAATATCTAGAAAAATACATAGTAAATTGAAATCAAATAGTATTATGGTTTGTTTATCTAAAGGAATAGAATTAACTACATATAAAAGACTGTCAGAAGTTTTGGAAGAAGAATTCCCAAATAATCCAATTGTTGTTTTGTCTGGACCAAGTCATGCAGAAGAAGTTGCTACAAAACAACCTACTGCACTTGTTGCTACTTCAAAAAATATGGATAAGGCAATTTTAATTAGAGATATGTTATCCAATGATGTTTTAAGAATTTACACAAATTCTGATATTATTGGTGTTGAAATAGGTGGTGCAATGAAAAATATCATTGCTTTAGCCATAGGTATTATTAATGGTATGGGATATGGAGATAATTCAAGTGCAGCAATTATTACAAGATCACTAAACGATCTTATAAAAATGGGTATTGTAATGGGAGGGAAATTAGAAACATTTTTTGGTTTAACAGGAATCGGTGATTTAATTGTTACTTGTTTAAGTAATCACAGTAGAAATAGAAGATGTGGTCTTCTCATTGGTCAAGGAATGAAACTTGATGAAGCTATTAAAGAGATAGGTATGGTTGTTGAAGGTATAACAGCTTGCAAAATATTTTACAATATCGCTAAAGAAAAAAATATTGAAGTTCCTATAATAGAATCAATTTATGAAGTCTTATTCAATAATAAGGATTTACGATACATTGAAACAACTTTAATGTCTAGGGATAAAAAAGATGAAAAATTTAAGATATAAATTTTAGTTTTACTATAATTAAAAATCTTTAAATAGAATACTACTAAATTTTAGTAGTGTTCTATTTTTGTTTTTTAGATTAATTAACACTAAGTGGAATAAAGTGAAAAAAAGAAAATATATATTTAATAGATTAAGTTAATTTGTGGAGGTACTTAGATTGGAAAACTTAAATATATATGAAGACATAGCAAAAAGAACACAAGGTGATATCTATATAGGAGTTGTTGGGCCAGTTAGAACAGGTAAATCAACTTTTATAAAAACTTTTATGGATAAAATGGTGATTCCTCGTATTGAGAATTCATTCAAAAAAGAGAGAGCAAGAGATGAATTGCCTCAAAGTGGATCAGGAAAGAGCATTCATACAACTGAACCAAAGTTTATACCTAATGAAGCGATCGAGATTAGCTTTAATGAGAATTTAAAGTTAAAAGTTAGATTAGTTGATTGTGTTGGATACATAGTCGATGAAGCATTAGGGCATTTAGAAGGAGATGCTCCTAAAATGGTTAAAACACCTTGGTTTGATGAAGAAATTGCTTTTGAAGAAGCTGCTGAGATTGGTACAAGGAAGGTTATAACAGATCATTCAACTGTTGGAGTAGTTGTTACTACAGATGGTTCATTTACAGGAATAGATAGAGAAAGTTATGTTGATGCTGAAGAAAGAGTCATACTCGATCTTAAAAGTATAAATAAACCTTTTGTAGTAATTTTAAATACAAAACATCCTAATACATTTGAAACTCAAGAATTAAAATTAGATCTTGAAGAAAAATATGATGTTCCAGTTGTAGCAATAGATATTGCTAAAATGACTGAGGAAGATATAGAAAAGTTATTTAAGAGAGTATTGACAGAATTTCCAGTTAAAGAACTTCATATTGATTTACCAACTTGGATAAATGGACTTGACCCTAAACATTGGTTAAAAGAAAACTTCATATCTTTAATAAAAGACATGAGTCAAGATATCAATAAAATAAGTGACGTTAAAAAAATTGCTGATTATATAACAGAAAGAGATGAATTTATAAGTGGAATAGACATAATAGAAACTAGTCTTGGAAATGGTAAATCTAGAGTTAAATTCAATGTTCACAGTAATATATTTTATAGAATATTAAGTGAAATATGTGAACAAGAAATTCAAGATGAAGGACATTTATTAGAATTTATAAAAGATTTATACAAAGCTAAGGTTGAATATAGTAAAGTTGAACAAGCTTTGAATGATGTTAGAGAAACTGGATATGGTTTGGTTGCACCTCAATTATCTGAAATGAGATTTGAAGAACCTGAAATTATAAGACAGGGTGCTCGTTATGGAGTAAAATTAAAAGCATCTGCACCATCTCTACATTTAATTAAAGCTGATATTCAAACTGAAATATCTCCTATAATGGGTACAGAAAGAGAAACTGAAGAACTTGTTAAGTCCTTACTCGAACAATTTGAGAATGATCCATCTAGTATGTGGCAATCAAATATGTTTGGAAAGAGCTTGGAGGTATTAGTTAAAGAGGGACTTCAAAATAAATTATATAAAATGCCCGATGATGTTCAAGCTAAAATTCAAAAGACATTACAGAAGATTGTTAATGAAGGCAGTGGCGGTTTGATTTGTATAATTCTTTAATTAACATATTATAAAATTAAGCATTTACATTTATGTAAGTGCTTAATTTTTTTGTATTATAGAATGAATTTTAAGTTATGCAGAGTTCTTATTTACAGATTAATAATTATTTTTTATAATTACTATAATTGTAATTTGATAATCTTAAGTGAAATGGAGTGTAAGTAAATGTATCCAGGTAAAGTTGATTCATCTATTGGAGCTTTTTGGGGTGCTTCTCTATTTGTTGGGGTATTGGTAACAGTTATTATTGGAAAAAATGGAAATGGACGCTCAGATTGGTTATGGGCTATTTTAATAGGTGTAATAGTTTTTCTAATTATTGGATTGACTATTCAAGGAATCCTAACACTTTTAAAAAAATAAGATACATCCTTAAAGACAATTAGTTTTAATTGTCTTTTTTCGTTTTTATACCTACAATAAAAATCAATGATATATTATAATGGTTTTGAATTTGAAATGTAAATGGGGTTGATAAAATGGCGGATAATAAGAAGGAACAAGAGAGAGATGAATTACATATAGCAATATGGAGTATAGCTGATGAGTTAAGAGGAAGTGTTGATGAATGGGACTTTAAAATTTATGTTTTAAGAATGTGAGATTATTTTTTTGTATCGATATTATGCCATAAAAGTTAATATATTATGTTACAATAATATGGGGAATTTTAAAATAGAAATGAATGGAAATTGATTTTAAAATTAAGCTATGAGAACTTATTTAAAATGTTGATAGATATGACAAATACAGAAATTATGGAAAAATCGAAAATTAGTAAGAGTACACTCTATAAAATGAAAAATAGTGAAAATATTACTACAAATGTATTGCTGAGAATATACGATGTTTTGAAATGTGATATTTCTGATATTGTAGAATATGTTAAAATTAATGAATATAAATCAAAGTTTAAATAATTTTAATAGTTTTGTTAAATTTATAAATTGTAAAAAAGTATATTAGGATATTTAAGCTGTAATTGCTCAAGTAGTAGTTAGGAGAATGAAATATTTAAGGAGAGTTTTAATATGGGAAATAATAGATTTACATTTATAGATTTATTTGCTGGAATAGGTGGTTTTCATATTGCTATGCATAATATCGGCGGAAAATGTGTATTCGCATCAGAATGGGATTCTAATTGTAGAAAGACTTATAGAAAAAACTTTGATAGAATATCTCCCAGTATTTTTAAAAAAAATGATAGCGATTTAAAATTATTTGCTGAAGATATAACAAAGGTAGATGTTAATTTAATACCTAATCATGATGTACTTTGTGCAGGTTTTCCTTGCCAACCTTTTTCTCAAGCTGGATATAAATTAGGATTTGAAGATATAAGAGGAACTTTATTTTTTAATGTTGCGGATATTATTCGGGCTAAAAAACCAAAAGCAGTTTTCTTAGAAAACGTTAGAGGTTTGTTAAAACATGATAATGGAAGAACGTTTAATGTCATTGAAAATACCTTACGTGAATTGTGTTATACTGTAAACTATAAAATAATTAAAGCTAGCGATTTTGGATTACCACAGCATCGTCCAAGAATTTATATAATTTGTATGCGTAGTGATATTAAAGATACATTTGAATTTCCAGAAGCTATACCATTAACTATGACCATGAGTGATGTGTTTGATGGTGCAGAAGTGAATAAAAAAATAGGTTATACGCTAAGGGTAGGCGGTAAAGGTTCACCGATTGATGATAGAAGAAATTGGGATGGATATCTAGTTGATGGTAAAGTAAGACGTTTGAAACCAAAAGAGGGGAAAAGAATGCAAGGATTTCCCGATGAATTTGAATTTCCTATTAGTGATTCGATTGCAATGAAACAATTAGGAAATTCAGTTGCAATACCTGTGATTCAAGCGTGTGCAGAAAAAATGATAGAAGTTTTGGAGGAGAATGAACAATGTTAGGATTAAATAAAGGTGAATGGAATGAATTTTACGCATTATTATATTTATTGGAAAATAACAATATTAGTATAGTGGATTCAGATTTATGTGTAATAGATTCTGCAATTTTTTTCATAAATAAGTTAGTTACTCAAGGAGAAACATCTTTAACATATCAAAAAGTTGATGATGAAATTATTATATTTAAAAATACACAAAAGATTGGTGTGGTATCTTTGGATGCTGTAATAAAAGCGAAAGAATTCTTATTAAAAACACTTATTAATAAGAAACCGTTGAACGGAGGTTCAATAAAGCTTCCCTCACTAAATGAATTTATTGAAAATTTTACAGATGGATATAGCATTAAAGGTAAAGCTAAAAGTAAAGCAGATCTTGGTGCAAATGTAAAGGATAACAAAATTTGTAAGGATGTTAATATTACATATAGTCTCAAATCTCAATTTGGAAGTCCTGCAACATTATTGAATGCAAGTAAGCATACGAATTTCATGCATAAAGTTCAAGGTTTTGATAAAGATAAAATGCAAGAAGTTAATCGTATAAAAACAAAAAAGAAATTGTTAGATAGGATTTATAAGATCAAAGAACTTGAAGGTAAAATTGAATTTTATAAAATCGTTAGTAATACTTTGGAAAGGAATATTAGGTTAATAGATTCATCGATGGATAAATTATTAGCCAATGCATTGCTTTATTCTTATGTTGAAAATGAAAAGGATTTACAAAAAGCGTTTTTAAAGTCGAATCATGGAAATGACGAAGTTTTTCTAAGAAAAAAGTTAATAGATTTTTTATATGGAATATGTTTTGGATTTTTCCCTTCCGAAGAATGGGATGGAAAATATTCAGTTAATGGTGGAATTATGGTGACTAAAAACTCAGGAGAAGTTGTTTTATTGGATAAAATTTATCATAATGAAATATTAGAAAATTATTTATATTATAAATCTAAATTCGATTCGCCGAGTACATCTAGATATCATATGCTTGAGATTTTCGAGGATAGCGGTGATTTTTTCTTTACATTGAATCTACAGATAAGATCAAAATAATAAAATGGATATCTTTAGATATTTACGAGAAGTATTTAAATTATATTATGAAATCTATTGATTTATTTAAAGAAAATAAAGAAATAAGTACATATAAACATATGCATTTACAAAATTCATGTTATAAGGTGATGTTGTATAATTTTAATTGAGAAATTTTATAGATAATTAAATATTATCAAAAATAGGGGGTGTAGTTAATATGAAAATAGATTTAAGCAATGAAGATCTATTTAATGAAAATGTAATTGAATTTGATAAGAAAGTAAATTTTGTATATGGTAAAAATGGAACAGGAAAATCAACCATTACAAATTTATTACAAAAACAATACGAAAATAATGAAAAATATGATATTCGCATTTTTCAGGGATTTGATATTTTAATAGGTAAAAATGAAAATTTAAATTGTATTACCCTAAGTAATGAAAATTCTAAAATAAATAAAGAAATTGAAAAAAAAGAGTCATTAATTCTAGAAAATCAAAAAAAGATTGAAGAAATTAATAAAAAGATAAACAATCCTTTAAATAATGAGAAAAATTTATTTAGTATGAAAGAAGAAAGGATAGCTGAATTTAAAAAACAAAAAATATATATAGATAATGCTTTAAAACGTTTTGCAAGTGAAATAAAAGGTTGCAGCTATAAAATACATGAAGGAAATAAATATGATATTAATGATATAAAAAATGATATTAAAAATATGGGAAATAATTGTCTATTATCTGAATATGAAATTGATAAGTTTAATAATATTTTAAAATTAGAGAAAAAAAATCTTAATGAGATATACGAAACACCTATAAATATTATTCAGATATCAAATGAGGTAGAGCAAATTTTAAAAGATAGAGTCAAACCCCAAAAAATTATTAGTAAATTAAATAACGATCCTAAGAAGTCTAATTTTGCTAAGTATGGACTTGACATCCATAAGGTCGGTGAAAAATGTGGATTTTGTGGAAGTATAATAACAGCGGATATATTAAATGAATTGGAAAATTATTTTTCTGGAACAGAAATAAAACAATTTGAAAATAAGATAGAGGATAAATGTAAGGAATTAGAAGGATATAAAAAAATACTAGAATCAATTAATATTGATTTAAATAATTTATATACCGATAAAAATAAAAGAGTCCAAGAAATAGATAAGAAAATAAATGAAAAGAAATTATATTATATTAACTTGTTAGAAAAATATATTCAGAAATTGAAAAAAAAGAGAAGTGAACTTTTTGATGAAATTGAATTGGATTTACCTGAATTATTAAATGAAGATAAAAAATTATCGGATTATATTGCAGAATATAATAAGTTAGTTAGAGAACATAATTCAAATGATTTATTAAAAATAAAAAAAGAAGCAAGAGAAAAAATAAGATATAATGAAATCAAAAAATATCTTGATGGTTTTAAATATGGTGTTGAAATTGAAAAAATGAATAATTTAGAATATCATAAAAAAAATGTAGAAGAAGATTATTTTAATAAAGAAGAAGCACGTAAAAAACTTATGGGGGAAATAGATAATTTTAAAAAAGATATTATAAATTTAAAAAATAGAATGAAAAATGTAGAAAAGGCAGTTAATAATATAAATAAGAAATTAAGAACATTTGTATCATTTGAACTTTCTCTTTATAATGAGAATGAACAGAAAGAGAGGGCCTTTTATAGGGTGAAATGTTTAAGATCATCTAAGTATCGTAGTGTTAAGGAATTATCTACTGGCGAAAAAAATATAATTGCATTTTTATATTTCATTGAGCAATTTAAGGATATTGAAAGAGAAGTACCTGGGAGTATTAGGGTTATGGTATTTGATGACCCTATGAGTTCTAATGATGATACTAAACAGTATTTGATAATTAATGATTTGCAAAGAATTATGAGAAAGATTGAAAGAGAAGATGATAAAAAATTAATTATTCTAACTCATAATTGCCATTTCTATTTAAATGTTAAACATGATAGAAAGTATGAAGATGATAAATTAGAATATATAAATGATAATAAAATTAGTAAATTTATTAAATTAATATCGGATGGTAAGAAAACTAATATTGAATATGTAAAGAAAAGAGAAGATGATTTTACAACAAGTTATGATTTGCTTTGGAAAGAATTGGGAAATCTTTATAATAATAACGCATCATCAGATATATTATATAATCCTATGAGGAGAATTTTAGAAACATATATTAAATTTAATTGTTTAGATCAAGGTGGTTTTTATGAAAATAGTCCATTTTTCAAAAAAGCATGTGATGTTAACTCTCATTCAATTGATGATTTTGAACATGATTTAAGTGGAATATCTAAGATCGAACTAATTAATGATTTTAAGTCATGTTTAGAAAAAAATCATGGTGAAAAACATTTCAAAGAATATTCTAAAAAATATAAGATACATCCTTAAAGACAATTAGTTTTAATTGTCTTTTTTTGTTTTTATACCTACAATAAAAATCAATGGTATATTATAATGGTTTTGAATTTGAAATGTAAATGGAGTTGATAAAATGGCGGATAATAAAAAGGAACAAGAGAGAGATGAATTACACAGGGCAATATGGAGTATAGCTGATGAGTTAAGAGGAAGTGTTGATGGATGGGACTTTAAAATTTATGTTTTAGGTACAATGTTTTATCGTTACATATCTGAGAATTTTAAAAATGATATTAATAGAAATGAGATTGAAGCAGGCAGTACTGATTTTGATTATGCAAAAATTAGTGATGAAATGGCTGAAGGAATTAGAGAAGAAATGATTAATGATAAAGGGTTCTTTATCCCTCCTTCAGAACTTTTTGAAAATGTTCGAGCTAGGGCAAAAGATGATGAAAATTTAAATGAAACTTTAGAAAAAGTTTTTAGAAATATTGAAGATTCGGCTAAGGGTCATGAAAGTGAAGGAGATCTCAAAGGATTATTTGATGATTTTGATGTGAATAGCAATAAGCTTGGTTCAACTGTTGCTAAGAGAAATGAAAAACTTGTTAAACTTTTAGATGGTATTGGGAATATGAATCTTGGAGATTATAGAAAAAATACTATTGATGCTTTTGGTGATGCTTACGAGTTTTTGATGAGTATGTATGCTTCTAATGCTGGAAAAAGTGGGGGAGAGTTTTTTACTCCTCAAGAGGTTTCTGAACTTCTTACACGAATTGTTGTTCATGGTAAGAAGGAGGTCAATAAAATTTATTATATGTGTTGTGGGAGTGGTTCGCTTTTATTAAAAGCTGCTAAAATTCTTGGTAAAGATGGAGTTAGACGTGGATATTTTGGACAAGAAATTAATATAACAACTTACAATCTTTGTAGAATTAATATGTTTTTACATGATATCGGTTATGAAAAATTTAAAATTGAATGTGAGGATACACTTATTAATCCAAAACATTTTGATGAAGAACCTTTTGAAGCAATAGTTTCCAATCCTCCTTATTCAATAAAATGGGAAGGGGATAATAATCCCGTATTAATTAACGATGAAAGGTTTGCCCCTGCAGGAGTTTTGGCTCCAAAATCTAAAGCTGATCTTGCTTTTATTATGCACGCACTTTCATGGCTTGCACCTAATGGGGTTGGGGCGATTATATGTTTCCCTGGAATTATGTATAGAGGGGGAGCGGAGCAAAAGATTAGAGAATATTTAGTTGAAGGAAATTTTATTGATACTATTATTCAGCTCCCAAGTAATTTATTTTTTGGAACAAGTATTGCAACTTGCATAATGGTTATCAAAAAAAGTAAGGAAGATAAGAATGTATTGTTTATTGATGCATCTAAGGAATTTGAAAAAGCTACTAATAACAATAAACTCAGCAAAGAAAATATAGAGAATATTGTTAAGGCTTATGCTGAAAGAAAAGATATTGAATATTTTGCGAAACTCGTAAGCCTTGAGGAAATAAGGAATGAAAAATATAATCTTTCTGTGTCCACTTATGTTGAGCAGGAAGATACGAGAGAGAAAATTGATATTGTAAAATTAAACGAAGAGATTAAAGAGATTGTTGCACGAGAGGAAGTTTTGAGGAAAGAGATAGATAAGATTATCGCAGAAATTGAGGGGGACAAGAGTGAGTAGACTTGATGAGTTAATAGAAAAACTTTGTCCTGATGGTGTTGAGTGGAAAGAATTGGGAGAACTTTGTGGTTTTAAGAGAGGGCAGTCTATAAAATCAACAAATGCAGTTGGGGGTGAGGTACCAGTAATATCTGGAGGACAAAAACCAGCATTTTATCACAATGTTTCAAATAGGAATGGTAATTGTATAACAGTAGCTGGTTCAGGTGCTTATGCGGGATTTGTAAGTTATTGGGACAAACCAATATTTTGTGCGGATTCTTTTACTGTGGATATAAGAGATTATTCCATATTAAGTGTAAAGTACACATATTATTTTTTAAAAAATAAACAGGATTTAATTTATTCACTTAAAAAAGGAGCTGGTGTTGCTCATGTTTATGGAAGAGATATAAGTAATATTAAAATCCCAATCCTACCATTAGAAATACAAGAAGAGATTGTACATATTTTAGATTTGTTTACAGAGCTTACAGCAGAGCTTACAGCAGAGCTTACAGCAAGAAGGAAACAATATGAATTCTATAGAGATAGTTTGCTTACTTTTGGTGATGATATTGAAAGAGTAAAATTGAAGGATATTGCAACAATAAAGGCTAGAATAGGTTGGCAAGGTTTAACAAAGGAAGAGTATTTAATAGACGGAAAATATCAACTAATAACAGGTGTGAATTTTGTAAATGGTAGCGTTGATTTTTCTAAATGTTATTTTGTATCAGAAGAAAGGTATTTACAAGATAAAAATATTCAGATTAAGGAAAAAGATATTTTAGTAACTAAGGATGGTACGCTAGGAAAAATTGCATATATTAATAAGCTTATAAAACCATCAACATTAAATAGTGGTATATTTGTTGTAAGATGCAATGATGAAAGTGTTGTTCTAAGTAAATATTTGTTTTATTATTTAAGATCACCCAAATTGATGAATTTTGCACGAAGTAGGTTAACTGGTGGAACAATAAAACATCTTAATCAAAATGTGATTATTGAATTTCCTGTATGTGTTCCTTCACTTCCAGAACAGGAAAGAATAGTCTCAATTCTCGATAAATTTGATAAATTATGTAATGATATATCCGAAGGACTTCCGGCAGAAATTGATGCGAGGAAGAAACAATATGAGTATTACAGGGACAAACTTTTGACTTTTAAAAATATTTCAGAGCATAAAGATTGAAGTTTATAAAAATATTACGATTATTATATAGATAATTTTTTGGTTTTTTTGAAGATATTTTAGGAAATAAATAATTTTTATAGGGGATGGTTTGATGAGCAATTATAATATTATAGTTTCTACAGATGAAAGTACGCTTGTAACTGAATATACATCTCAAAAAAAACGATCTGGAGCTTACCAAAGTGAAGCATCTTTGGAGAAGGAATTTATAGAAATTTTATCTTCTCAAGGATATCAATATGCAAAAGATATTAATTCTTCTGAAGAAATGATTTCGAATTTAAGATTCCAACTCGAAAAATTAAACAATATCAAATTTTCAAATAATGAGTGGAAAAATTTTTATAAAGATTGTATCGCTAATAAAAATGAGGGAATTGTACAAAAGTCAAGAAAAATACAAGAGGATTTTGTTCAAATTTTAAAAAGAGATGATGGATCAAGTAAAAATATTTTGTTGATTGACAAAAAAGATATACATAATAATTTCCTTCAAGTTATCAATCAATATTCAACAGATGATGGAAAATATAAAAATAGATATGATGTAACGATACTTATTAATGGAATTCCTATTGTTCATGTTGAACTTAAGCGAAGAGGGGTTGCTTTAAAAGAGGCTTTCAATCAGATTGAAAGATATCAAAGAGATAGTTTTTGGGCTGGAGACGGTTTGTATGAATATATACAAATTTTTGTTATCTCAAACGGTACAAATACGAAATATTACTCAAACACAACTCGTGAATCTGCAATTAAGGATAGGGAAAAAGCCAACAAAAAGAATAAAACTAGTAATTCCTTCGAGTTTACTAGCTTTTGGGCAGATAGTAAAAATAAAATAATTCCAGATCTTGTTGATTTTGCTAGAACATTTTTTGCAAAACACACACTTTTAAATATCTTAACTAAGTATTGTGTATTTACATCTGAAAATAAACTAGTTGTCATGCGACCTTATCAAATTATGGCTACAGAAGAAATATTAAAACGAATACAAATTTCTAAAAATTATAAAAAAATGGGAACTATAAAAGCAGGGGGTTATATTTGGCATACCACAGGTAGTGGAAAAACTCTAACATCTTTTAAAACTTCTCAGCTTTCATCAAGACTTGAGTATATAGACAAGGTTTTATTTGTTGTTGATAGAAAGGATTTGGATTATCAAACAATCGAAGCGTATGAACGTTATGAAAAAGGTTCGGCAAATGGAAGTAAAAACACTAAAACTCTACAAAGACAATTAGAGAACAAAGATGAAAATGGTAATTTCCATGAATACAAAATTATAATTACAACAATTCAAAAATTAGATAGGTTCATTTCAAAAAATGAAAATCATCCAATTTATAACAAAAATATTGTAATGATTTTTGATGAGTGCCACAGAAACCAATTTGGAAATATGCACAGAGCTATTACAAAGAAGTTTAAGAATTACTTTATTTTTGGATTTACAGGAACACCAATTTTTGAAGAAAATTCTGTTAATGGAAAATTTAAAGATTTGCAGACAACTCAAGATGTTTTTGGAGATAGACTTCATACTTATACAATTGTAAATGCCATAAATGATGGAAATGTACTTCCTTTTAAAATTGATTATATAAATACGATGAAAATAAAAGAAAATATATCAGACAAGAAAGTTAGTGCTATAGATTATGAAAAGGCTTTGCTTGCACCTCAGAGAATTTCATCTGTAACTGAATATATTCTAGAGCATTTTAATCAAAAAACAAAAAGAAGTTATGGATTTAATGGATTTAATTCGATTTTTGCAGTTTCAAGTATTGAGGCAGCAAAAAAATATTATTTGGAATTCAAAAAGCAAATGGAAGAAGATCCAAGTAAGAAATTAAAAATATCTCTAATTTATAGCTATGGAGTTAATGAAGAAAGTAACGCTGAATTTATGGATGATGAAAATTCTGATGATACAGATGGACTTTCAGATTCTTCAAGAGATTTTTTGGAAATGGCAATAAAAGATTACAATAAAGAATTTGGTACATCATATGATACCTCAAGCGAAAAATTCCCAAATTTCTATAAAGACGTTTCTCGTAAAATGAAAAATAGAAAACTTGATTTACTTATTGTTGTAAATATGTTTTTGACTGGTTTCGATGCTACAACTTTAAATACTTTATGGGTTGATAAAAATTTAAGGGCCCATGGACTTATTCAAGCCTTTAGTAGGACAAATAGGATATTAGATTCAGTAAAGAAATTCGGTAATATTGTTTGTTTCAGGGATCTAATAAAGGAAACAGATGATGCACTTATTATTTTTGGTAATGATAGTGAAAGAAATAGTATAAGAGAAACTGTAATTTTGAAAACTTATGAGGATTATTATTACGGATATGAAGATGAGAATGGGAATTATCATAGGGGTTACGGGGAAATGATTGAAGAATTAGTTAATAATTTTTCTGACCAAATTATTGGAGAGAATGCAGAAAAAGAATTCATATATTTGTTCGGTGAAATTTTAAAACTTAGAAATATATTGTCAAGTTTTGATGATTTTGAAGGAAATGAAATTTTAACAGAAATTGAATTTCAAGATTTCACAGGTAAGTACAATGATTTATATGAAAAAGTAAGAAATGTTGAAAATAATGATAAAGAAAATATTAATGATGACATTATTTTTGAAATGGAACTTGTAAAACAAATTGAAGTTAATATCGATTATATTTTAAATTTACTTATAAAATATCACGAATCAAATAATAAAGATGAGGAAATTTTTGTTGCAATAGATAAAGCTGTAAAATCAAGTCCAGATTTGAGGAATAAAAAAGATCTTATTGATAAATTTATGTTAAAAAGCAAGAAGAAACTTATTACTGATTTCATTAATAAAGTTAATGTTGAAGATGAAGTAATTAATGATTGGAAAGAATTTGTTTCAGAAGAAATGGAAAAAGACATTAAAAGACTTATAAATGAACAAAGATTAAATGAAGATTTGTTTAGGAAATACATTAAAAATATGTTCAGAGATGCTGAGGTTAAATCAATAGGCACAGAAATTAATGAAATTATGAAACCAGTTTCTCGTTTTGGAGATAAAAATGAAAGCAGATATTATAAAAAACAACAATTGGTTGAGGAAATTAGGGAGTTTTTCAATAAATATTCTGGAATAATTCACAAAGAAGATATTGAAAAAAATATTAAAGAAGTAATTTTAACTTAGGATACATTTTTGTATGTTCTTCTTAATAGCATGGAGTGATATAATTATATTCAAATTTAATATTAAAAGAAAGGACATGTAAAAATGGATAATAACCGTTATGAGTTAAATAAAGAGTTAGCGCAAATGTTAAAAGGTGGAGTTATTATGGATGTTACGACACCTGAACAGGCAAAAATCGCTGAAGCATCAGGAGCTTGTGCTGTTATGGCTTTAGAACGTATACCTGCTGATATTCGTGCGGCTGGAGGAGTATCTCGTATGAGTGATCCAAAAATGATAAAAGGTATTCAAGAGGCTGTTTCTATTCCTGTTATGGCAAAGTGTCGTATTGGTCATTTTGTAGAAGCACAAATATTAGAAGCAATAGAGATTGATTATATTGATGAAAGTGAAGTTTTGTCACCAGCTGATGATGTGTTCCATATTGATAAAAGAGAATTTAGTGTTCCTTTTGTTTGTGGTGCAAAAGATTTGGGCGAGGCTTTGAGAAGAATCAATGAAGGGGCTAGTATGATAAGAACAAAAGGCGAGCCTGGCACAGGAGATATTGTACAAGCAGTACGACATATAAGAAAAATGAATAGTGAAATATCTCAAATTTTATCTATGAGAAAAGACGAACTTTATAATAAATCTAAAGAACTTCAAGTTCCTTATGATCTTTTATGCTATGTTCATGAAAATGGAAAATTACCTGTAGTTAATTTTGCGGCTGGTGGAGTTGCTACACCTGCGGATGCAGCACTTATGATGCAACTTGGAGCAGAAGGAGTTTTTGTAGGATCAGGAATTTTTAAATCTGGAGATCCTGTAAAGAGAGCCACAGCAATTGTCCAAGCTGTCGCAAATTATAATGATAGCAAAATAATTGCTAAGTTGTCAGAAAATCTTGGAGAAGCTATGGTTGGAATCAATCCAAATGAAATTGAACTTCTTATGTCTGAGAGAGGTAGATAATCGTATATGAAAATAGGAGTTTTATCTGTACAAGGGGCTTTTATTGAACATGAAAATGTACTTAATAATCTTGGAATAGAATGTTTTGAGATAAGACAAAAATCTCATATGAATAATGAAATTGATGGGATAATATTACCAGGCGGTGAAAGCACGGTGATGAGAAAACTTTTATACGAGCTTGATATATTTGATGATATTAGAGAAAGAATATTAATAGGATTTCCTGTTATGGGAACTTGTGCTGGAGCTATACTTCTTGCAGAAAGAATTGAAGATCAGAATGATATATGTTTTGGTACTATTCCGATGACAATAAAGAGGAATGCATATGGAAGACAAATTGGAAGTTTTGCCATAGAGCATGAAGTTAAAGGTATTGGAATTTTTCCAATGAGATTCATACGAGCACCTTATATATCTTATGTAGATCCTAAAGCTAAAATTTTAAGTAAAGTTGATAATAAGATTGTTGGCGTTGAGTATGGAAATCAAATTGCATTATCTTTTCATCCAGAATTAACAAAAGATAATAGGATACATAAGTATTTTTTAGATAAATGTTATAAATTCAAATCTGAATAAAAAGGCATTTGGCTATATTTTATAAGCCATGTGCTTTTTTTATATGAAAAAATTATACTTTATGTGGTTAAATTCAACATTGTTACATCAAGATAAAAACATATTTAAATATTTGTGTTAGACTAGAGAAAAATTTAGGAGATAACCAAAATGGAACAATTAAAGTATAGAGAGCATTTAAATCAAAAATTCAAATCATATAAAGGCAACTCTCTTATTTATGAAAAATTTATTTCAAAAGGTAACGTAACAACTATAATTTATAATTCTAGAAAAGTTTGTGTGGAATACATTAATCAAAATATTGTATCTATATTTATTGCTGGTATTTGCGATGAAAAATCAAATACAAATTCAACTGTATTAAAAAGTGAAGACATAACTCTTACAATCCATAATATAGAAGATGAAATAGTTATATCTGGAGATAAAATAATAACGTGCATTAACAAAATTGACTCAAGAGTTATGTTTAAAGATATTTCTGGCAAAATTTTATGCGAAGATTTTGAACCATCATTTAAAGATGAAGATGGATGTGTTTATATTTCAAAAATTGATGACTGTTATGCTTACTATGGATTTGGAGAAAAAGGTGGAGATTTAAATAAAAAGGGTTATTATATAGAAAATTTTAATATTGATGATCCAGAGACAGATGATGAATCATTGGTTTATTATAAAACAATACCTTTTTATGTTGCATTGAACGATCAAAAAACTTATGGAATATTTTTTGATAACAGCTTTAGAAGTTTTTTTGATATGGGTAAAAGTTATGAAGATAGAATATTTTTTGGAGCTATAGGTGGTCATATACAATACAACTTCATATTAGGTAAAAATATAAAAAAAGTTATTTGTGAATATGCAAATCTTACAGGTAAAATGGATATGCCACCATTATGGAGTCTCGGATATCAACAAAATAGATTTAGTTATATGAATAGTAAAGAAATTCTTAATGTAGTAAATACATTTAAAGATAAGGAAATTCCGATTGATGTAATCTACTTTGATATAGATTATATGGATGGTTTTAGAGTTATGACTTTTAAAGTTCCAGAGTTTGAAGATGCTAAATCACTTATAAAAACTTTAAAAGATAAAGGAATTAGAACTATAACAATATTAGATCCTGGAGTAAAAGTTGATGAAAATTATAATATTTATAAAAATGGTATAGAAGGTGATCATTTTGTAAAGAATCCTGATGGCACTGTATATATTGGAGCTGTATGGCCTAATGATAGTTCCTTTCCTGATTTTTCAAATAAACAATCGAGGGAATGGTGGAAGAGTGAACTCAAAAAATTTATATCTGACTATAATATAGATGGAATTTGGAATGATATGAATGAACCATGTGTATTTAATAATGATTTTAAAACTATACCTGAAAATTGTATACATAATAGTGATTATGGTGTTTTAGAGCATAAGGAGTTTCATAATAGATATGGATTTGAAATGAGCAGATGTTCCTATGAAGCACAAGAAGAATTAAATCCAAATTTAAGAAGTTTTTCTATGAGTAGAGCCATATATTCTGGTGGTCAAAGATATACATCAGTTTGGACTGGAGATAATATGAGTTTATGGAGTCAACTTCGGATGTCCATATCTATGAATTGTAACTTAGGAATTAGTGGTTTTTCTTTTGTTGGGAATGACGTTGGGGGATTTTCGCTAGATTGTGATGAGGAATTATTTATAAGGTGGATGCAAGTTGGAACATTTCTTCCTATTTTTAGGAATCATTCAAATAAATATACAAGAAGGCAGGAGCCATGGTCTTTTGGTTTTAGAGCTGAGAAAATAGCAAGGAATGCTATAGAACTTAGATACAGATTAATACCTTATATCTATACATGTTTTTATGAATCTCATAAATATGGTCTTCCTATGTTTAGGCCTCTAATCATGGAATATCAAAATGATATAAATGTTATTAATATGAAAGAAGAATTTATGATTGGAAATTCTATATTAATTGCTCCTGTATTGCACAAGAGTGAAATATATAAAACTGTTTATCTTCCGAAGGGTAAATGGTATGATTTTATGACTAATAAAATTTATAATGGTGGGCAGAGATACAGATTAAAATGTGATTTAAATACAGTCATTATTTTTATTAGAGAGGGAAGTATAATACCAACTTATGAAGAAAAGTATTTAAATACTAAAAACAGACCAAATACTGTAACTTTTAATGTTTATGGAAATGTTGCAGAAGGGACTTATTATTATGATGATGGAATAACAAATGAATATAGAAATGGAAAATATAATTTTAAAGTAATTAAGGTAAATATGAAAGAAGTTATTGAACATTTTTTAAATAAGGGACTTGATTATGAGGAACAATCAAAATATGTTTTTATATAAAAAAGAGTAGTCATTTACGACTACTCTTTTATTAATTTTTTATATATAAAGTCTGCAAAAAGTGAATTAGCCCAAGCAAACCAATCACGAGTAAATTCTTTGGGATTATCCTTGTTAAATCCTTCATGCATATAATTAGTATCACCATCACATCTGATAATTGTATTTAGTAATTCTTTAACTTCATTTTTATCTTTAGTTGTAATTCCTTGCATACATAAAGCTATATGCCATATATAATTTTCTGGTGTATGAGGACTTCCAATTCCTGATGTGAAAGATCCTTCATAATAATAAGGATTATTATTACTTAAAATAAATTTTCTAGTATTTTGATAAATCTTGTCATCAAAATTTCTATATTCAATGTATGGTATAGAGAGTAAACTTGGAACGTTTGCATCGTCCATTAGGTTATAATTTCCAAATCCATCAACTTCATATGCATATATTTTTCCATAAATTTTATGGTTAATAATAGCAAACTTATTTATTCCATTCTCAATTTCATCCCTAAGATTAAGTGCATTTTTACTTAAATCGCTATCGTTATAAATTTCATTAGCTATCTCTGATATATATGATAACACGACGACACAAAACATATTGGAAGGAACAAGATATCCATATTCACAAGAATCATCACTAGGCCTAAATCCTGACCAAGTCATGCCAGTGTAAGTTACAGGATTTCCCATACCATTGTGGGATAAAGTATCACTTTCAGAACAATTTAATCTCTGAAATTTATATTTTGATTCCTCAAAATGGTATTGTTCGGTTTTCCAAATTCCAATAATTGTCTTAAAAACTTTTAAAATATCATCGTTAAAAAAGCTAGAATCCGATGACTCTTTCCAATATTTATATATTAATCTTATAGGAAAACAAAGTGAATCTATTTCATACTTTCTCTCCCATACCCAAGGATTATCCTCCGTAATATCATTATCCCATTTATTACCATTCGGTTCTTTATTAAATGCATTAGCATAAGGGTCAATTAAAATACATTTAACTTGTCTATTAATTAGACCGATAAACATATCTTTTAGCTCTGGATATTGCTTTATAAAGGGTATATAATGTTCAACCTGAGAAGTTGAATCTCGTAACCACATTGCTGGAATATCTCCAGTTATTACAAATGTATCGTCTTTTTCAAAACTCATCGTGGTTTCAAGAGTATTTATAAAGCAATTACAAAACATTTTTTTTAGCTTCTCATCATTAATGGAGTTAGATAGATCAACTGCTATTTTTTTAATAATATCTTTAAATACATCTAAATTTTTATACGTACATTTATTCATAATAAATATCCTTTCCTATTTATTATTTCTCCTTGAAATTTCTTCAAGTTCACTAAATACTGTTCTATTAATAAACACCAAGCAAAACGCAAATATAGATGAAACAAACAATAAAATTGCACTATTAAGTTCAAATAAAATTAAAAATACAAGTATTAAAAGTGTATTTGTTATAGTTAAAATAGGTCTTGTAAATGCCAAAGTAAAACCAAGTTTTAATACATCTAGATTTTTCATAGAGAATCTACTGATAATTAAAAATAAAAATGGTGTAATAATTCCAAGTAAAATTAAAA
The DNA here is from genome assembly GCF_000270205.1 of Candidatus Arthromitus sp. SFB-mouse-Japan. NCBI lineage: Bacteria > Bacillati > Bacillota > Clostridia > Eubacteriales > Clostridiaceae > Candidatus Neoarthromitus > Candidatus Arthromitus sp. SFB-mouse. Next base: position 857,095 of record NC_015913.1, on the reverse strand, counting down.
TTCCTATAAATAATCCATTTAGTACTAAGCTGTCGAATATTAGTGTAAAAAATTTAATATTTGAATAAATGATAAATAAAATTATCAATTCAATTATCCACACAACCAATGCTTGTATAAAGTTTAATTTAAATCCTCGTATAAAGTCAGATAGTATAGATATATTCTTATTTTTGTAAAGCTTGTTCACACAGTATAATAACACTGTAAATATTGGTGCAGTCGGTAATAAACAAACTAAAAATAGAGGGAAATATGTAGTTATTCTACTAATTCCTATAAACATGAAAAATAAAATAATTGGGATATTAAATATCCAGAAGAGAAGATTTAGTATGAAAAACCAAAATACATAGTTGAAAGTATCAAACAATTTTTCAAAATTAAAGATTTCGTTTAGCATACACCACCTCCAAAAATTTTCTACTAATCTAATACTAATATAATTTAAAAGGTTTACAAATTCAAACATTACTGTATAATTTAATTAAAATTATATAATAATTCCATAAAAAATTAATTTATCCCACATTCGTGTAATTAAACATGAGTTAATTTTAGGAGATAAAATATGGTTGAAAATAAATCCAAAGTTTACAAAAAAATTTTTTGGATAAATACAATCACAGTCATTTTTTTAATGTTAACTTTAGATATTTACTTAATGAGATATTTAATTTCAAATGTTAAAGAATCTCAATTGTATATTAATGAGAAAATTTTAAATGATGTTGATAATGAACTTGAGTATATTTATAATCATTCGTTAAGAATTGTTAATGATATTTATACTGATGATTTTGTTGTGGAGGATATAATTAAATTTCTAAATGCTGACACAATAAACTATTTAACTCAAAAGTTAGACAAGCTGTCATTGAGTAATTCATCTTATCATATAGGGATTGAAAAATTTGTGAGAAGCTCATTTATGTCAAATGAGAATTTAAAAGAAATTGGATTTGTGAGTTTTAATATGAATACCAAAAGTGTATTCAATCGATCAAATCAAATAAATGTAACAAAGGTTAATAAAGAGGATTTTTATAGTGATGTAGGATTGCTAAATATACTAACAGATAAAAATAGTATAAGTCTTTTAAAAGAAATCAATGATCCAATTAATTTAGAAACCAAAGGATTAATGATTCTAACTTATAATTTGGAATACCTGAAGAAAGTGTTAGAAAAGTATGATCAAAAGTCTAATGTTTTAATTTTAAATAATATAGGTTATGTCGTATATGATTCGGATGAAAAATTAGGATATGAGCCTTATATGTATTATGAAGATGTGATTCATCATGATGATGACAAAAAAATAATGCTAAATACACTTTACTATATTAAAACGTATTTGAATAAAGATGGACTTACAGTTATATCGATGATGGAATCTAAAAATATAGAAAATCTATATGGTAGTATAGCTTTGATAATTTTTATAGCATTATCTCTCATATTCTTATCTCAATTAATAGCTTTCTTTAAAATTAAAAATCTAGGTAATAGGACAAACGAAATTTTAAATGCTATGGATAAAGTTAGGCACGGAAATTTAGACATTGAAATACCTTTGACTTCAGATTTAGATGAAATAAATTATATAGCAGATAATTTTAATAAAATGTGTAAAGATTTAAACACCCATATAGATAAGAGATATAGAGCGGAATTAGAGCTTAAAAAAGCAGAAATGATATCTTTACAAAATCAAATAAATCCTCACTTTTTGTATAATACACTTGAGTCCATAAGGATGAAGGCAATATGTAATGGCGATAAAGAAGTTGGAAAGATGCTTTATATATTATCTGTGTTATTTAGAAATCAGTTAAAAGATAAAAATATCATAACGATAAATACAGAGCTTAAATATTGCACTAAATATGTTGAGTTATTTAAATTTAGGTACAATGATTTATTTGATTTTTATATAGAATGTGATGATTCACTTAAAGACAAAGGGATACCAAAATTTACACTGCAACCATTAATTGAAAATTATTTTATTCACGGGATAAATTTTGAGAATAGCGATAATATTTTAAAGATACTTATCTCTTCTATAAATTCTGATGTTATACTTATTAAAATAATAGATAATGGAATAGGTATTGATGAGGAAAAACGGAACTTAATAAATCATAAAATTCAAAATGACATATATAGCAATAATAATTCTATGGGAATAATTAACGTACATAAGAGAATTTTATTAGAATATGGTAAAGGGTATGGTATATCCTTAATGACTAATGATGAAGGTGAAAATATTGTTATTATAAAAATACCATGTAAAGGTGTGTAGGTTTATCATGAATAAAGTTATGTTAGTTGATGATGAAAAATTAATAATCGAAGGTCTATTAAATATATTAGACTGGGAGGAACTCGATCTAAAAGTTACTAAAACATCGAGCAATGGGAAAGATGCAATTGAGAAATTTACGGAAGATCCAGTTGATATTATTATTAGTGATATAAATATGCCTAAGTTAAACGGACTTGAATTATTAAAAAGGATTAAATCTATCAACGATAAAACTAGATTTATTATTATAAGTGGATATGATGAATTTTCCTATGCAAAAGAAGCCATAAAATATGGTGCTGATAATTATATTTTAAAACCCATAGATGAGGATGAACTTAAATTAACTTTAAATAAAATAGTGATGGAGATAAATAACAATAAGAACATAGAGAATAAGATATTAACTAAAAATAGAATTTTATTTCAATATATAAACGGAAATGCATCTAAGGAAGAATTAGTAAAAATTGAGAATCATTTAGATTTTTCTCTTAAACATAAAAATTACACTGTTGCAATCATAACATTTATAAATAAGGGTAAAAAAGATCTAACCCTATATATAGAAAATATATTTAAAGGAATTTTTAAAGAAGGATATGAAATTTTACATAGATATGACGGTCAAATAATTATAATAAATTCTTGGAATAAACATACTGAGTATTTAGAAATAAAGAATTACTATGAAGAAGTTAAAAATAATATAATTGAAAAATTAAACCAGAAAGTTTTTATATCAATTGGAGATTTAACAGATAGTGTCGATAAAATCGAATTCACTTATGATATAGCAAAAGCTTTGAATAAATATATGCTTACAGAGGGAAGTAACATTTGTCTTGATAGATACTCTTTGAATTATATTAATGATAACAATTTAACATTTTCAAAAGAACTTGAAAATATAAACAAGTTGATAATAGAGAAAAAACTCTACGAGCTTGAAAATTATATTGAAAATATTTTTGACAACAATCAGCTGAGTCCTAAGAATATTTACGATCTTTGTATAAAAATAATATTTTTAATACACAACATACTTGAAGAATTCAAATTAAAAAAGTCAAGTGATAAATATGAAGATGATAGTTTAGGCAATATGATATTAGAACTTTGTAGTGAAAATACTAGAGAAAATGTTAAAACATTTATTACAAGCGAGCTTAGAGAAATAATTGAACTTATGAATAATACTGATGTTTGTTATAGTCCTGTAATTAGACAAGTTATCAATCTAATAAATAAAAATTATCATAAAGAATTAAGTTTAAAAACACTTGCACAAAAATACAACATAAATAGTTCTTATTTAGGACAAATATTTACTAAAGAAGTTGGTGTTTCATTTTCTGAGTATTTAAACAAGATTAAAAATACTAAAGCAAAGGATCTTATATTGAATACAAATATGAGGATTAACGATATTGCAAGATCTGTAGGTTATATAGATACGAGTTATTTTTATAGGAAATTTAAAAAATATTTTGGTGTATGTCCATCAACTTTAAGAAATATGAAAAAATATTAAAATCAAAGTATTTATATTTACTACAGATAAGTATAAATACTTTTTTGAAATCCTTAATTTGTTCACTAAATCTAAAATTTTTAAACTCAAAGCATCAATAGTTATATGTTATAGTTTAATTGTTTGATGGAAAATTTACACAAATATATGTAAAGGAGTTGAGTTGGTTGTCTAGAGTTAAAAGTTCTAATAAAGCTAATAAAAAATCTATATTTAAAACGTTTAAAGAGAATAAAGAGCTTTTATTTCTTACGATACCAGGCACACTATGGTTTTTGGTTTTTGCTTATTTACCTATGTTCGGTATAGTCTTAGCTTTTAAAAATTGGAGAATTCACGGTGGTTTTTTAGAAAGTTTAATTAAAAGTGAGTGGGTTGGATTACGGAATTTTAAATTCTTATTTGGAAGTAGTGATGCGTGGCTTATTACAAAAAATACCATTCTTTATAATATAACTTTTATAATTTTAGGTATAGTTATTCCTGTAACACTTGCAATACTTTTAAAGGAATTACTTAACAAAAAATTATCAAAATTTTATCAAAGCGCAATGTTTCTTCCATATTTTTTATCCTGGGTTGTGGTGAGTTATTGTTTATATACTTTTTTAAGTCCAGATAAAGGATATTTAAATAATATAATCACTTCTCTAGGTGGGGATCGGATATCCTGGTACACAGAGCCTAAATATTGGATATTTATAATTATCTTTATGAGTCAGTGGAAAGGTGTTGGATATGGAACTGTAGTTTACTTAGCATCCATTTGTGGTATAGACAAGTCTTATTTTGAAGCTGCTATGATAGATGGTGCAAATAAATTTCAGCAAATAAAATATATAACACTTCCTTTATTAAAACCTGTCTTGATAATTATGTTTATAACGGCCGTTGGGGGAATATTTAGAGCTGATTTTGGATTATTCTATCAACTACCTAAAGATTCAGGAGCTTTATATTCTGTAACAAATGTTATTGATACTTATGTTTATAGAGGACTTATCAATTTAGGAGATATCGGTATGAGTTCTGCTGCTGCATTATATCAATCTTTTGTTGGACTAGTTCTTATTTTAGTTACAAACGGAATAGTTAGAAAGGTTGATGAAGAAAATGCATTCTTCTAGAAATGGGGTGATTTAATTTATGAGTAGAGTATCAAAGACTAAAAAAGTATCACAATCAGAAGAAAAAATTATGAAGTTTAATGCTATATCTAAAAAAACTAATTTTATGTTTAATTTGCTATTTATCATATTAGCAGCATTATGTATTGTTCCATTTGTATTTGTACTTATTATTTCGTTTACAAGTGAGCAATCACTTCAATTAAATGGTTACCAGTTTTGGCCTTCTGAATGGAGCCTTGATGCTTATAAATATATTTTTGCATCTGGAAGTAATATCTTAAATGCTTATGGAATTACAATATTTGTTACAATAACGGGAACTTTACTTGGTTTAATAATCATGACGACATATGCATATGCCTTATCTCGTAAAAATTTTGCTTATAGAAAATTTTTTACAAAACTTATATTTATACCTATGTTGTTTTCAGGAGGTATGGTTGCCTCTTATTTAGTTGTAACAAGATTTTTAGGATTAAAAAATAATCTACTAGCACTTATTTTACCTATTTGTGTTAGTTCTTTCCACATAATAATTCTTAGAACATTTTTTAAAACCACAGTACCCGATGCAATTATTGAATCAGCAAAAATTGATGGAGCATCGGAGTGGCTATTGTTTTTAAAAATAGTTTTACCAATATCACTTCCAGCAATAACGACAATAGCTTTATTTTTAACTTTAGGATTCTGGAACGATTGGTTTAATGCAATGCTCTATATAGATAACAATAGTTTAATGCCACTTCAATATTTACTTGTGAAATTAGAAAAATCTATAGAGTTTTTGACTAATAATTCATCTAGCCTTGGTATAGCTGCTGTTGAACAAGCATCGAAACTACCGAAAGATACAATAAAAATGGCTATAGTTGTAATATCAACACTACCAGTAATATGTGCATATCCATTTTTTCAGAAATATTTTGTAAGTGGATTGACTGTTGGAGCTGTAAAAGAATAATAAAAGAGGGGATTATTTTAAAATGACTTATTTATTAGAAAGAATTGATAAAATCTGCAGAGAAATTCAAAAACACATATATAAAAATACAATTAATATTGACAATTTTATGTATGTCGATGGAAATTACCATAATATTGAATTAATCAAAGAAGTTAGTGAAGATAAATGGAGAAAATTTAAGAGTGGAGATTTATGGGGTGGAAGAGATTGTCATGGGTGGTTCAAATTTAGTGTTGTTGTTCCGGAAAATTTTACTGGACAAACAATAGCTCTTAATTTATCTACCTTCGAGGAAGGTTGGGATGCTACAAATCCTCAATTTATTATTTATGTTGACGGTGAACACATTCAAGGTGTTGACATAAATCATAGGGAAATTATATTAACTCATAACGCTATAGCTGGCAAAAAATATGATATTGATTTACATGCATATGCAGGAATGCTTGCAGATAAAAAAGCAACATTAAATGGAAAATTTACTGTTATTGATATGAATGCTAGAGAACTTTATTGGAATTTAAAAGTTCCTCTTGATGTTTGTAAAGAACTAGATAAAGAAGATAAAAATAGGGTAGATATGATAACAGTATTAAATGATGCTATAAATATCATTGATTTAAGAAAGCCATACTCCAAAGAATATGATGATAGTATAAAGAAAGCTAATGAATTTTTAAATACTAAATTCTATGGAGAATTATGTGGTCATGAAGATGTTATAGCTACATGTGTTGGACATACTCATATAGATATTGCTTGGCTATGGACAGTAGCTCAGACAAGAGAAAAGGTTGCTAGGAGTTTTTCAACAGTTCTTAAATTAATGGAAGAATATCCGGAATATATATTCATGTCATCACAGCCGCAATTATATAAAATGCTAAAGGAGGATCATCCTAAAGTTTATAAAAGAGTTAAAGAAAAGATTAAGCAAGGAGTTTGGGAACCAGAAGGTGCCATGTGGGTTGAATCAGATTGTAACGTAACTTCTGGAGAATCGTTAATTAGACAAATTGTTCATGGAAAAAGGTTTTTCAAAGAAGAGTTTGAGGTTGATAATAAAATTTTATGGCTTCCCGACGTATTTGGATATTCTGCAGCAATTCCACAAATTCTAAAAAAATCTGGAATTAAATATTTTATGACAACTAAAATTTCATGGAATCAATTTAATAAAATTCCTAATGATGCATTTATGTGGCAGGGGATAGATGGAAGTGAAGTGCTTACTTATTTTATAACTACATCAGGACCAGGACAAGATAAATTATCATTCTTTACTACGTATAATGGACACATTCAACCAGATGCTGTAATGGGAAGTTGGAGAAGATTTCAAAATAAAAATTTAACAAATGATGTTTTAATTTCTTTTGGATGGGGAGACGGTGGCGGTGGAGCTACCCTTGAAATGCTAGAAAATGGAAGAAGACTTGCCAAAGGTATACCAGGAGCTCCTAGAGTTAAAATGGGTACTTCTCTAGAATTTTTCCAGAAATTAGAAAATAAAATTTCAAATCATAAAAAACTTCCAAAATGGGTCGGTGAATTATATCTCGAGTATCATAGAGGTACTTATACATCTATGGCTAGAAATAAGAGAGATAACAGAAAATGTGAAAATTTATACCTAGCTTTAGAAAAACTCAATTCATTATCTATGATTTTTGGAGATAACTACACTCAAAAAGAAATAAATGATGCATGGGAAACAATATTACTAAATCAATTCCATGATATAATACCAGGATCATCTATAAAGGATGTTTACGATGTAACCAAAGTTGAGTATAAAGAATTGTTAGATAAAGTTACTCAATTAATAGATAAGACTATTGATAGTATCTCAGATAAAATAAACTTAAAAAATCAAAGTGTTGTTGTATTTAATACTTTAGGTTTCGAAAGAGATGATATTGTTGAATTTGATATTCCAAAGAATATTAAAAATCCTCTATTAATTGATGATAATGGAAATGAAATTGTTTGTCAGTTAATAAGTGAATCTAAAGCTATATTTTTCGCCAAAGCTATACCTGCTAATGGATATAAAACATTTAAAATTATAGAATCTATGAATAAAGAAATTAAAACTGATATTATACTTACAATTGATTTCGCTGAAAATAGATTTTTCAAAATTAAGTTTGATAATAAAGGGCAAATAACATCATTTATAAATAAAATGCAAAATAGAGAAATCATTAAAATTGGACATATTGGGAATCAACTTCAGGCATTTGAAGATAAACCAATGTGTTTTGATAACTGGGATATAGATATTTATTATAAAGAAAAAATGTGGTTAATTGACGATATTCAAGACATTGAAGTTATAGAAAATGGACCCGTTAGAAGTACCCTTAGAATTAAAAGAAAATTTTTGGATTCAATTATTATTCAGTATGTGTATATCTATAATGATATAGAGAGAGTGGATTTTAATACTTATGTTGATTGGAAAGAAAATGACATTCTTGTTAAGGTTTCATTTCCAATTGAAGTTAATGCAAAAGATGCTACTTATGAAATACAATATGGAAATGTAACAAGACCTACACATAACAATACTTCATGGGATCTTGCAGCATTTGAGGTTTGTGGACACAAATGGGTTGACTTATCTGAAGGAAATTTTGGAGTATCGTTGTTGAATGATTCTAAATACGGACATGATATTAAAAATGGAAATATGAGACTTACATTATTGAAGTCAACAGGAGATCCAAATCCAGATGCTGATAAAGAAGAACATTTTTTCACATATTCAATATATGCACATGATAAAACATGGCAAGAAGCAAAAACAGTACAACTTGCATATAATTTAAATACAAAATTATTTTCAAAAGTATGTAATGCTCATAGTGGAGAACTTAATAATAACTTAAGTTTAGCTAAATTAAATAAAGAAAATGTAATGATTGAAGTAATTAAAAAAGCAGAAGATTCAGATTATTTAATAGTTAGATTGTATGAGTTCCATAATAAACGTACTAGTGTATCTATAGAGTTTATAAAAAATATACAATTAGCATATGAGTGTGATTTATTAGAAAATAATCTAGAAATTATTACTCCAAATGCCAATAAATTTGACTTTGAGATTAAACCATTTGAAATTAAAACATTTAAAATTAAATTATAAAAATTAATTGTCTTTATAGTGGGAAATTTTCAACTAAATATATAAAAAGTACACTACAAAGATAGCTAATTCATATGATATAATTCGATTGTAAACGTTATAAAAACTCTTTCTAATTTTACTGAAAGGAGTAATGAAATGGGAAGAATTAAATGTATTAAAACCAAGAAACTTATATCATCATTATCAATTGTCTTATTTTTCATCATGACATTAACTTTTTTTACAAGTTGTGGGAATAATTCAAACAAAGTTGGTTCAGGTGGTCAAAAAATTACTGAATTAACTTGGTATACAATAGGTCTTGAACCTAAAGATTACAAACAAGTTATTACGGAAGTTAACAAATATTTAGAAGAGAAGATAAATGTACATCTAAATATGAAATTCATAGATTTTGGTGATTATACTCAAAAAATGTCTGTTATTATAAATTCTGGCGAAGACTATGATTTAGCATTTACGTGTTCATGGGCTGGTGACTATTTAGGTAATTCTAGAAAGGGTGCATTTTTAGAACTAAATGATATGTTAAATTCTGATTCTGGGAATCTTTTATTTACTACAATCGATAAAAGATTTTGGGATGGTGCATCTATAGATGGAAAAATATATGGGGTTCCTAATCAAAAAGAATTGGGAGTTGCTCCTATGTGGGTTTTTACTAAGGAATATGTAGATAAATATAATATACCTTATGAAAGCATTCATTCCTTAGAGGATTTAGAGCCATGGCTAAAAATTATAAAAGAAAATGAACCAGGGGTAGTTCCTTTATATATAACTAAAGGATTCTCTTATACTGTATTCTTTGATCAATTAGTAGATCCTGTGGGGATTTTATCTGATGATGAAACTCTTACAATTAGAAATATGTTTGAAACAGCTGAAATGAAAAAATCTTTAGATACATTAAGAAGATATTATCAGCTTGGTTATATAAATGCAGATTCAGCAACTGCTCAAGACGATAAATCAGTCAAAAGACTTGTTACTAAAGGCGATGGTCAGCCTTATGCTGAAAAAATTTGGTCTAAAGATTTGAAATATGAAGTTGTAGCATCTCCGATAGTGGATACATTAGTTACAAACGCATCAGCAACTGGAGCGCTAATAGCTATATCTCAAAATTCCAAAAACAAAGAGAAATCGTTTGAATTTTTGACACTATTAAATACTGATAAGAAATTGAGAAATTTACTTAACTATGGTATAGAAGGTGTCCATTATGAAAAAGTATCTGAAAACAGTATTAAACTTCTTAACCAAGATCAACGTAGATATGAAATTCCTTATTTTGGATTAGGAAATATGTTTATAACTTATACTTTAGATAATGAGCCTGACACAAAATGGGAAGAGTTCAAAGAATTTAATGATAAAGCTAAAGTATCTCCAGCATTAGGATTTAAATTTGATGCATCTAGAGTATCTAGTGAAATTGCCGCTATTAATAATGTTCTCGAAGAATTTAAAGCCACTTTATATAGTGGATCTGTTGATGTTGATGAGTATTTAACTAAATTAAATAATAAATTAAAAGAACAAGGTATTGATAAAGTAATTAATGAGATGCAATCCCAACTTGATGCCTGGAAAAGTAATAACTAATATAACTTTTGGAGGAGGTATTTATTCGTTTTATTGAATTTATATCTCCTTTAATTATATTTCATTATGAGGTGTTTTAAATATGATAGCTTGTATTGATATTGGAGGAACATCAATAAAGGCAGGAGTTTTAGATAAAAATGGTAAAATTAAATTTAGAGAAACTTTAAAAATTATTGATGATATAGATAAATTATTTGATATCATAGTAAATTTTGTCGAGAGATCTAAAAGAAATTTTTTAATTGAAGGTTTAGCTATAAGTTCTCCTGGTGCAGTAGACACAAAAGAAGGTGTAATTTATGGATCAAGCGCTTTAAATTGTATCCATGGTCCTAACTTTAAAAAAATATTAGGAGAAAGATTAAATCTTAATGTAAGTATTGAAAATGATGCAAATTGTGCAGCTCTTGCTGAAGTTTTTAATGGTTCAGCAAAAGATGTAAATAACATGATATTTATTGTTTGTGGAACTGGAATAGGTGGATCTATAGTCTATAATGGGGAAATAATTAATGGTAAAAATCTTCATTGTGGAGAATTTGGATTTATGATAATGGAAAATGAAGATGATAAATTTCGTACATTTAGTGAAATTTCTTCCACAATATCTATGGTTACAAGAGTAAAGAGATTTTATAGTGGAGATTGGGATGGAGAAAAAATATTTAGAGAAGCGGAATGTGGAAATATGATTTGCATTAATGCAATTAATAAATTTTATTTGAATTTGGCAAAAGGAATTTATAATCTTCAATATATGTATGATCCTGAACTTATTTTACTTGGTGGTGCTATATCTGAAAGAGAAGACTTCTTAGATAAAATAAATGATAATTTAGATTATTTAGTGAACAAAATTGAATTAGCAAAAATAAAACCACAAATAAGGACTTGTACTTATAAAAAAGATGCAAATCTTATAGGTGCATTATCAAATTTTAAGAAAGAATATTATTAAAAATTATAAAAACGTTTATTATGAATATAAATGAAAGAAGTGAGTATATGGATATTTTTTACGAACAATTCTTAACAAAAGATTATGAATTTAAAAGAAAGAAAGTTGAATCAGCTAAACAGGCACTATTGATTCTTACATTACTCAATATGATTTTTTTAGGAAAAATCATAGCAATACTGACATTTTTAGTTTATGTCATTCTTTCAATAATTGCTCGTAATAAGTTTATAGAATTTGAGTATGAGTTGACAGGAAGTGAACTAATTGTATCAAAGATATTTAACAAAAAAAATAGAAAAATTGTTGCTAACATAAATATTAATGATGTAATTAAAATTAAATCTTCAAATTCATATATCAATGAAGACATTAAGATTATCAATTTAACTTTAAGTGGAATTAAAACAAAAAAACTAACAGAAAATATTTTAATTGTTAGAGTTAATGATTCAAATTCAATTGGATATAAGCTTGCAATGGACAAAAATCTTCAGAAGATGTGTGAAAAGATTAATCCAATGATATTTAAGCATGATTTAGATATTTTGAAATAAATATTAAATTTTTAGGGAGAGAATTATTATGGCAGGATTATTATTAAAAAATATAGATAAAATTTATGAAAATGGTTATAAGGCTGTAAATAATTTTAATTTAGAAATAAAAGATAAGGAATTTATAGTTTTTGTAGGACCTTCAGGTTGTGGTAAATCAACTACTTTAAGAATGATTGCTGGACTTGAAGAAATTTCTGGTGGCGAATTATACATAGATGGTGTTATGGTGAATGATATCGCTCCTAAAGACAGAGATATAGCAATGGTATTCCAAAATTATGCATTATATCCTCATATGACAGTTTATGGAAATATGGCTTTTGCACTTAAATTAAGAAAAGTACCAAAAGATGAAATTGACAAAAAAGTTCGCGAAGCTGCTAAAATTTTAGATATAGAACATTTGCTTGATAGGAAACCAAAAGCATTATCTGGAGGGCAAAGACAAAGGGTTGCTATGGGACGTGCAATAGTTAGACATCCTAAAGTTTTTTTGATGGATGAACCTTTATCTAATTTAGATGCAAAATTAAGGGTACAAATGAGAACAGAAATTGCAAAATTGTATAATCAATTAGCAACAACTTTTATATATGTTACTCATGATCAAACGGAAGCTATGACTTTAGGTACTAGAATAGTTGTAATGAATGATGGTGTTATACAACAAGTAGACACACCAAAACGTATATATGATCATCCTAAGAATTTATTTGTTGCAAGCTTTATAGGAAGCCCACAAATGAATATTTTATATGGGGAAACTTATAAAAAAGATAATAGTATTATTCTTAAAGTTTTAGATAAAGAAATTATATTACCTAAAGATAAAGCTAAAATTTTAAATGATACGAATAATTTGAATACTAAGCTTATTGTTGGAATTAGACCTGAAAATATTAGTTGTAAAGAAGAAGATCTTAAAAATGAATCAAATACAATTTTTAAACTCGATATAGATATTACAGAAAATCTTGGAGCAGAAACATATATCTATGCAAAAGCTGGAAGTAGAAATATGGTTATTAAAACACCTACATCAGATAATATAAGTACTATCGGAAAAATTAGATTCGTAATAGATATTGATAAAATTCATTTATTTGATGAAAATGAGCAAAAAACTATATTTTAGGGGGATTAAAAATGGATAATTTATATGTAGGTGTAGATTTAGGTGGGACAAAAATCTATACTGCTTTGTGTTATGGAAATGGAAAATTCATTAATGAGATAATTCTTAAAACAGAAGCAGAAAAGGGAGCAGAACAAATAGTACAAAAAATAAAAGATAGTATTAAATATGTTATAAAAGATATAGATAAATCTAAAATAAAAGCAATAGGATTAGGATCTCCAGGTCCATTAGATATTAAAAATGGATTAATTGCTGAACCTGCTAATTTACCATTCGTTAACTTTCCCATAGTTGATGAGTTATTTAATGAATTTAATATAAAAATTTATTTAGATAATGATGCGAATGTTGCAACTTTGGCTGAATATATGTTTGGTGTTGGAAAAGGAACAAATAATATGGTTTATGTTACAGTTAGCACAGGAGTTGGTGGAGGTGCTATATTAAATGGTAAAATATATAGGGGAAGCACATCAAATGCTTTAGAAGTAGGACATACAACAGTATCTGTTTATGGAAGAAGATGTGGTTGTGGTAATATTGGATGTGTTGAGGCAATGTCATCTGGTACTGCTATGATGAAGGCAGCAAAAGATGCGATATCAAGCAGAGTTGAAACTTCATTAAAAAATTATAATAATATAACGGCAAAAGAATTATTTTTAGAAGCTAATAAAGGTGATAAAGTATCAATGGAAATAGTTGAAACAGCTATGAGCTATTTAGGGGTTGCAATATCAAATTATGCTAACATATTAGATCCAGACTTAATAATAATAGGAGGAGGTATTACTGATAGTGGAGATTTAATGTTTGAAATTATTCATAAAGAAATGAAAAAAAGATGTTTAGGACCAATACTTAGAAATTGTAAAATATCAAAGTCTAGTTTAGGTTCAAAGATTGGAGTTTTAGGGGCTATTGCACTTGCTATGATAGAATCTAAAAATAAATAAATAATCACTATTATTTTTTCGGAGGTAAATTATGAATAAGCTAAAATTAAAAAGAATTATTGCCATGTCCATGTTTTTAGCTATTGGTATTATGTCTTGCAGTGAAAGAACTGTAACAACATCATCAAATAATATTTCAACTATAAATTACAGCGTAACTGGAGAAGCAGAAGAAGCAGAAAATATAAAGATCTCAAACATGCCAATAACTCCTTTTTGGTTTCCCGAAGAACTCCTAAAATGGGATCCAACTAAAGATGAGGATATTAAGTACAATAAAGCTACTATTCCTCTAGCTGAAAGAGTTTCTAAAGAAAACCTTCCATTAATTAACAAAACTCAAAATAAAGATTTTAATATAGTTGTTTTATCTATGATGAATGAAAGCACAAGTGGCAATTCTCCTCAAGGTTTAAATAAATTTGATTCTAATACATTTTCTTATTGGCAGTATATAGATAAGTTAGTTTATTGGGGAGGATCTTCAGGTGAAGGAATAATAGTTCCTCCTAGTGCAGATGTTATTAACTCAGCTCACAAAAATGGAGTTCCTGTATTAGGCACTATATTCTTCCCAACCACAGAACATGGTGGAAAGGCTGAGTGGGTTGAACAATTTTTATACAAAGATGAAAATGGAAATTTCCCAATGATCGATAAACTTATTGAGGTTTGTGAAGTTTTAGGATTTGATGGATGGTTTATAAATCAAGAAACAGGACTTACTATTAAAGAAAATAATTTTATAGACCAAAGTGAAACAGTACAAGAGGGAGCAAAAATCACAAAAACTCATGCTGAACTCATGCAAGAATTTATAAGAGAATTTAATAAAAAATCTGATTATGAAATTATGTGGTATGATTCTTTAACAAAAGATGGGGAAATGGATTGGCAAAATGCATTAACCGAAAAAAATGATTATTTTTTAATTGATGCAGATAAGGAAAAAGTCGCTGATAGTATGTTTTTGAATTTTTGGTGGACAACTAATCGTTTAGCAGAACAAGAGCTTTTAAGAGAATCTAATTTAAGAGCAATTTCTCTCGGCATCAATCCATATAGTTTGTATGCTGGTATAGATATACAAGCAAATGGCACAAATACTCAAATTCGTTGGGGTCTTTTAACTGATGATAATAATATACCTTACACTTCATTAGGTATATATTGTCCAAGCTGGACATTCTTTTCTTCAAATAATGTAGATGAATTTATGTCAAAAGAAAATCGTTTATGGGTTAATGAGCTTGGAGATCCAAGAGCAAATATTGAAAATGCAGGATTTATAGGAATGTCCACTTATGCTGTTGAAAATACAGTAATTAATTCGATACCATTCACAACAAACTTTAATATAGGTAATGGATATAATTTTTTTGTGAATGGTGAAAAGGTTTCATCAATGGATTGGAATAACCGAAGTCTTGCTGATGTCATGCCAACTTATAGATGGATAATAGATAATGAAGGAGATAATTCTCTTAAGGCTTCAATTGATTATTCAAAAGCTTATTATGGAGGAAATTCCATAAAATTAGCAGGAAATCTTAAAGCTAATACTCCTAGTGAAATAAAATTATTTAGTTCAGATTTAAAAATAGAAAACGATACTCAATTTACAACAATACTTTCTGCTAGTTCTGATGTTTCCATAAAATTAATTTTAGATTTTGATGATGGAAGTTCTGAAGAAATTGAAGGTAATACTATCGTATCTAGTGATTGGACAAAAGTGAATTTTGATGTATCGAAATTTACCGGTAAAGTCATACGTTCTATATCTTATAAAATTTTAAGTGATAAAGATGTTTCCAATATATCTGTTAATTTTGGAAATATTAGTATAAATTCTAAAAATGCAAACGTTTCAGATATTATATCTGTTAATGTAGATAATGTTGTATTTGAAGAAGAAGATATGTATGCAGGAGTTAGACTTTCATTTGATGCATCAAATAAAAATGATGTCAAACATTATGAAATCTATAAAGTAAATGAGGATGAATCTTTAACATTTTTAGGTGCATCAATTAATGAAAATTATTTTGTAAATGCACTAACAAGAGATAATAAATCTAACACTACAACTTTTGAAGTTGTAGCTGTAAATAATGATTTATCTAGGGGAAATGGTATGAGAACTAAGATAGAATGGCCTGATAATAGTATTCCCAAGTCAGATTTTACAGCATCAAAAACACTTATTTCACCAGGTGAAGAAATAACATTTACAAACTTAAGTTCACAAGTTACTGAAAATTTAGAATGGACGTTTGAAGGAGCAACTGTACAAAACAGTACTGAAATTTCACCAACAGTAAAGTACGAAAATGAAGGAACATATAAAGTTTCATTAAAAGCTAAAAATTCTTCTGGTGAAGATATTAAAACAATTGAAAATTATATCACTGTGACAAAAGATGCCGAAAATTTTAAAAATTTATCTAATTCAAAAAATGCTGGAGCATCAAGCTTTGTTAACAGCAATGAAGCTCCAAACTTTGCCTTTGATGGTAAATTAGATACTAAGTGGTGTGCTACTGGGACACCTCCTCATAATATAACTGTCGATCTCGGAAGTGTGTCACTTATTAGTGAAGTTAAAATAGCTCACGCTGAAGCTGGAGGAGAAAGTAACTCTATGAATACATCAGACTATATCATAGAGGTTAGTGAAGATGGTGATAATTTTACTGAAATTGTTAATGTTAAGAAGAATTCTAAAGCTAATACAATAGATACATTTAAAGCAATTTCTGCAAGATATGTAAGAGTAATAGCAACAAAACCAACGCAAGGTTCAGATTCTGCTGTTAGAATTTATGAAATTGAAGTTAGTGGTATTCAAAAATAAAAAAGAGGTGTTAATAAACACCTCTTTTTTATTTAAAAACTTAGTATAAATTGCTTAATTAGCTTGTTAAAATTTTCAATAATAAATAAAAAAAATATGAATATAATAGTACCTATTACTTCTTTTTTTAGAAAGTTAGGTATAGTTTTATGGTTTATTGTTTAATAAATAATAGTTATTTAAATGAGAGTAATATAATAATTAATTATAGTATTATCAATGATTCAGAAGAAATAAAAGTTAATAAATCTTTTGATATAGATATAAACTATGATAATCTTATGTATATAAATTTTTCACAAGATCAATTAAAGAAAAATGTTTTTGATAATTACATAGATGAAATTTCATATGATTTCGGTAGGTGTCGATATATTTTTGGCAAGAATGAATTTAAAGATTATTTCTATGAACTAGATGAATTTAAACGTGTGAATGAAAATTTTAATTTCAAATATATGAAGATATCCGATATAATTATAGGAGTTAACCATTTAAACATTAATTTATAATATTTGGTTATAATAACATCTATATATTAATATGTTGTATTATAATTATTTAGAGGAATTTAATATGATAGAATTTAGTGAAAGCTTAGATGAAATTCTAAAGAGTTATAATATAACAAATTATAAAATTCAAAAATTCAGAAGTGTTTATAAAATATCAACGAAAGATCGCAATATTCTATTAAAAGGATTTAAATCCAAAACAAAAGTTTTAAATACTAAAATTATAATTTCTCATTTATGCAATAAGAATTTTAAATTTTGTCAAAAAATTTTTTATAATAATAATGATAGATTTTATTTTAAGCTTAATGATAAGTACTATTCTTGTTTCTCATGGATAAATGGGAAAGAGGTTGATCTTAGAGAAATTAAAAACATTAAGAGGTCTATAAAATCTATTTATTTATTTCATAAATATCTTAGTGATTTAGATTATTCATGTATGGATATAAAAGATAATTCAAGTTGGGATTTAAAATTTGAAGAAAGCATCATTAATCTTTATAATATAAAAAATATCATTTTAAATAAGGATGTATGGTGTTGTATAGATAGATTTTATTATGAAAATATAGATACAGCACTGAGAATATTACATAACATTGTTTCAGAATTATACAACAATGATATAAAAGACTTTTTAATTAACAACAAGTCAATATGTCATGATAGCCTTTACTATCAAAACCTCATATTGAAAAAGAACAATATTTATTTGATAGATTTTGGTGGAGTGTGCATCAATAATTCCATTTATGATTTGTCTAAGTTCGCTCGAAGAGTATTTTATAAAAATAAATTTAATATGCGATTATTGAATGAAATGTTTGATTATTATAATTTATATTATAAGTTTAATGATACAGAAAAACATTTGTTCAATTTATATATGAAGTATCCTTATAAATTTATAAAATTTGGAATAAGGTTTTATTTAAGAAATAAGCAATTTGAGCGTGAAAAATTGATAAATAAATTAAAAAAGTATGCAGAATACGAATTAAGCAACTAGAATGAGCTCTAGTTGCTTTTTATATATAAAAATTGTACTTGTAATTTTTAAATAATTTTTATTAAACTTATTAGTATAACAATTAAATTTTAGAAGGAATGAATAACATGAAAGATTTTTTATCAAAAATACCAGTGCCTATAGTTGCGGTTAGTTTAGGATTAGCATCTCTAGGAAATTTATTAAAACCGTCCTCCAAATTTCTGTATGCGTTCTGTGGTATTCTTGCACTTATTTTTTTACTATTAATGATATCTAAAATTATTTTTTGTACTCCAACTTTTATAGAAGAGTTTAGAATGCCTGTAACGTCGAGTGTATTCGCCTCATTCTTTATGGCTGTTATGGTATTAACAAATTATATAGCAGATCGATTCATTACATTTGCATTTATAATTTGGGTTTTTAGTGTTATCGGTCACATTATTCTTATCATATATTTCACAATACGTAGAGTATATAATTTCTCACTTAAAGATATTTTCCCAACTTATTTTGTTACTTATGTTGGAATTATAGTTGCAGCGATCACATCTGTTCCCTTTAAAATGCAACCTGTAGGAAAAGTAATTTTTGTTTTCGGATTAGCTGCTTATGTCGTTTTGTTTATCCTAATTACACTTAGATACATTAAACATGAAGTTCATGTGTCATTAAAACCTTTGTTTTGTATTTATACAGCACCTATGAGTTTAGCGATTGCTGGGTATAGTGCTGTCTTTGAACAGAAGTCACTTAAATTTTTATTTATTGCTGGATGTATAGCTCAACTTTTGTATTTAATTGTTTTGACTCAATTACCAAAATTATTAAGATCACAATTTTATCCTAGTTTTGCTGCATTTACATTTCCTTTTGTGATTACTGCGACAGCGTTAAAACAAGTTGTGGCTAATATAAGTACAGTTGCAACAATTCCTATATGGATGACAGCACTTGTTAATATTGAAATATTCATAGCAATAATATTAGTTTCTTATTCAGTAATTCATTATTTAATTTATTTATACAAAATCTTACCAATGAATAGATTAAAAAGTCAAAGTTAAAGATTGGAGTTTTAAAATATGAAGTTTTTAATAGATACTCATTCACATACAATTGCCAGTGGTCATGCTTATTCTACAATAAATGAAATGGTATTAGCTGCAAGTAAAAAAGGGTTAAAGCTTTTATGTATTACAGATCATACACCTAATATGCCAGGTGCTGCTCACGAAATATATTTCAGAAATTTTAAGGTAATAGATAGGTTTCTTCATGGTGTTGAGGTTTTTATGGGGGCAGAATTAAATCTCATAGATTATGAAGGGGGAGTTGATCTTCCAGTTAATGTATTACGTCGGTTAGATGTTTGCATTGCAAGCTTTCATACTATTTGTTTAAAATCTGGAACACTTGAAGAAAATACAAATACTTTTCTTAAAGTTATGGATAACCCATATGTAAATATAATTGGACATCCTGAAAATGGAAGTGTTCCAATTAATTTTGAGGCAATTGTTGAAAAAGCTAAAAATACAAATACTCTAATAGAAGTAAATAATTCTTCTCTAAAACCAAATAGTAGTAGGACTAATACTCATGAGAATCTTAAAAAACTTTTAGAAACATGCAAAAAAATTGGAGCATTTATTACAATTGGGAGTGATTCCCATTTTTATACACAAGTTGGAGAAAATGAACTTGCTATTAAATTAATAAATGAGGTTAATTTTCCTCATGAACTAATAATTAATACAAATGTTCAAAAATTTAAAGAATTTATACAAATAAAACGTAAAAATATTATTGAAAAAATATAAATTAATATTTATAATGGTGTAAAGGGTTTTTTAAATGATACAGTGATATCATAAGGATCAGGATTACGTTGAAAATTATTTTGTCATATCAAATAGATATTTGCTCCATTTTGTTTATATAGTCCTCTATCCTTGTGATAGGGGATTATTTTTGTTTTATTTTGTTTTATGAGGAGGATAATTGTGAGGAAGTTATTAGATGAAAAATCTATCAGTAGATCTATAACAAGAATAAGTCATGAAATAATCGAAAAAAATAAAGGCTCTGATAACATTGTACTTATCGGTATTAAAACGAGAGGAATTTATCTTGCAAGAAGAATCGGTGAAGAAATAAAACGTTTCGAAAATAAAACTTTGGATATTGGAGAGCTTGATATAAGTCTTTACAGAGATGATCTCCAAACCATCTCAGAAGAGCCAACTATAAATGGTTCAAAGATAAATTTCGATATAAAAAACAAGGTTATTATTCTTATTGATGATGTTTTATATACAGGAAGGACAATTAGAAGTGCATTAGACGCTTTAATAGATATTGCAAGACCAAAGTCAATTCAATTAGCTGTGTTAGTTGATAGAGGTCATAGAGAACTTCCAATACGTCCTGATTATGTAGGTAAAAATATTCCAACATCAAAAGATGAAATTATACATGTGAATTTAAAAGAAATTGACGATGTAGAAGATTCTATCACAATAACTAAAAAATCAAATTAATATACCCTTTTAAATTAGTACAGAGATGCTAAAAAAGGAGACGTGTTCTCCTGATTATAAGGAGGTTTCTTATGAAAAATTTTATTTTGTCAATTCAACATCTTCTAGCTATGTTTGGTGCAACGGTACTCGTTCCAATACTTACAGGGTTCGATCCATCTGTTGCAATATTTTGTGCAGGTCTTGGGACTTTAATTTTCCACCTTTGTACAAAAGGTAAGGTTCCAGTATTTTTAGGTTCAAGTTTTGCATTCATACCAGTCGTTATATCAGCAAATCAAATTTCAAATGGTGATAGGGCTTTTGCACAAGGTGGTATCATTATTGCTGGTCTTATATATGTTATACTTTCCTTCCTAATTAAATTTATCGGTATCGATAAAATCAAAAAATATTTTCCTCCTCAAGTAACAGGTGCTATGATTGCCGTTATAGGTCTTAATTTATTGCCTAGTGCTATTGATATGGCAATAGAAAACTTAATGATATCTATAATAACACTAAGTATAGCAATATTAATAAATGTGTATGGTAAAGGATTTATAAAACAACTAGGAATTTTACTTGCTGTTACATCTGGATATATAATAAGTTTAATTTTTGGTGAAATTGATATAACTTCTATATTAAACGCTAACTTATTCCAAATTCCAAATTTTACATTACCAAAATTTAGTTTGGAAGCAATAATAATAATTGCGCCAATAGTAATAGCTGTATTTATGGAGCATGTAGGAGACATGACAACTAATGGAACAGTTGTTGGAAAGAACTTTATAGAAGATCCAGGATTAAATAAAACTTTACTTGGAGATGGACTTGCTACAATTATATCAGGTCTTATAGGAGGACCTGCAAATACAACATATGGAGAGAATACTGCAGTACTAGCAATTACCAAAAACTATAACCCATCTTTATTAAGATTTACTGCTATATACGCAATACTTCTTTCATTCATAGGAGTATTTGGTGCATTTCTTCAAAGTATACCATCAGCAGTTATGGGTGGGATAAGTATAATGTTATTTTCAATGATAGCTTTTATAGGAGCAAAAACAATAAAAGATAGCAAATGTTTTAAAAATAAACGAAATTTAATAATAATAGCATCTATTTTAATAATAGGAATAGGAACAAGTTATTTAGGAAATAAGGGGATATCAATCGGTATTCCAATAACTTCAAATGTATCTATAACAGGATTAAGTCTAGCAGCTATTGTTGGATTGATATTAAATAGAATAATAAATAATAAGGAATTCAAAACTTCAAAATAAAAAAAGGGGAGTTAATGGTGCTTTACCATAGGGATTTATAATCTCTTAAATAATTCGGCATAGTCGGCTGTATCGGCTATGCCGTTTTGCTTTCTGTATTAGGAATATCTATAGCACCAATGCAGTTATAGTATATCCTTATTTTCTGCTGTCTTTTGCCATTTATTTTCTCAGCTTTAAAGACGATTATCTTGTCCACAAATTCCCTAATAATTTCTGCATCAAGTTCTTCAATCTCAGTGTACTTTTTTACTAGCTTTAGAAAATTATCTGTATTCAAAGCTTGGTCTTTGACAGTCTTTATTTTTTCACTAAGAAATTCTACTTTCTCTTTTAGTTCTTCTTGCTCTTTTTCATAGTCAGAAGACATCTTAATAAACCTATCTTCTGTTAGCTTACCAAAGACATGGTCTTCATAGAGCTTGCCAATAATAGTATCAAGGGCAGATATTCTGTTTACAGCTTCATCTAGCTCCTTTTGATTTTGCCTTTGCTCCTTAAGCAAATTCTGCTCAGTTTTATGCATAACTAATTTTACAAATTCAGCTTCGTGATTTTTAGCAAAAGCTACTATCTTTTGCAAGTCCTCCAGAAGCAGTTCTTCCACAATTATGTTTCTTATCTGATGAGAAGAACAACCACCTTTAACCTTACGATAGGTAGAGCAGACAAAATGCTCTCTTTCTTTAGGTATGGTTTTGCCTCTTACTTGATAGAGTTTTTTACCACAATCAGCACAAAACATCATTCCAGACAAGATACCCATCTCACCAAGCCTTGAAGGTCTGCGTTTGCCTTCTCTAATCTAATGATATTCAAAAAGGGAGTAAAATCGCTATCCTCTTGATTAGCACTGTCAATCCCATTGTTTATGGCTATGAATCTTACGTCAGCTTCGGGAAAGATTATCTCGGTAATAGCCAACCTTTAGATAATTTCTTCCAAAACGAGACATATCTTTAATAATAACAGTTTCTACTTTCCCAGCTTCTATATCATTAATCATAAGATTAAAGTCTGGCCTATCAAAAGTAGTGCCACTAAAGCCATCATCTATATAGAATACTGTGTTTTTCAAGCCATTATCATCTGCATACTTTTGTAAAATCGCCTTCTGATTTTTAATACTATTACTATCACCAGATAATTCATCATCTCTTGATAGTCTGCAGTAAAGGGCTGTAATTCTATTACCAGTGCTAACCATATGTGTCTTTACCTTATTTAACTGTCTAAACATTTTCATCCATCCTTTCCGACAGCCTTCAAGCGGTTAGCACTGTGTATATTACAATACTATCCCTGACTAGTCGAGCTAATTTTCTTATATCTTTCTAAGCTATTTCTTGCTTTTTCTAGTTCCTTAGCATTACTTGAAATTAACCTTTCAATTTTAGAATAGGGAGTTTCTTTAGCCTCTTCACATTCCCCAGATTCAACTATATAGGTAGTACCAGCTATTTCTTTTTTGCTAGTCCTAAATTTCTCATCTTTAATCACAAAACCACTCCTTCCTTTTAAAGAGTTAGGCACTGAGCCCAGATTTGGGTTCAGTGCTTAGGAATAATTTATACATATACATCTTTAGCTATTGCTCATTTTTAAGCTAAAGGGTTCGTATGTTTTTAAGCCATCTTAATTGTTTTAACTGCCTCTGGTCTTATAAGCTTACCGTCAACTCTCTCATAGCCTATAAAGCCCACTTGACCTTGATTTTTGTATAGTTTACTTAATACCTGTATAGCTAAAGGCTTTCTTTCAATTACCCAGTAGAAGGATAAATCTCCAAAGATAATAGGCTGTTTGCCAGATTCAATACTTGGCATATAGGGAGATGTAATAACTTCTTTACCAAAGATCGTATCATTATTAGAATTCCATAAATAGTTACCATCATCATCTTTTAATGTTCTAAGATAAAAAGCTGTTTCATCATTCATAATAAATACAGCATCTTTTCTGTATTCTACTTCTATTGAAAAATACAGTTCCACTATCTCATCATAAGATAATATATTAGTAGCCTTAGCATTTATTGATTCACTAACAGATAAGATGCCTGTAGGCTCTGTTGTTCCATTACCATTGATGAATAAATCTTCTTTAGCTCTACCAAATCTTCTAGCAAAATCAGTATTTAGATATTTTTCTAGATTAAAGTTATTATTGGACACAAATGATTCCTTAAGCTTTGCTATACTAGCAATCTTATATGACCTTACAGGAAACTGAGTGAACTTATCTCCATCCTCTGGGATAAGATTTCCTTCCTCTACAACCCCAGCACTGCCTGTAGAAGTAGTAGCATGAACTGTACCTTCAAGATTTGTTAGGCTAAGAACAGTTGCAAGCCTTCTAAAAAGGTTATCTTTTTCTAGAGCCTTATAGAATTTGTCTAGGTTATCATTAGGAAGCTGAAAACCTCCATCTATTTGGCCTTCTTTTAAATCATCATGATTTACCAAAGTGCCTCTCATTTTGCTACAAAATGCTTGATTATAAATTCTTGTGTTTAACATATTCTTTCCTCCATTTAATTATTATTTAGGTCTAGGCCTATTACTTTGTTTGAAACTGCGTTTTTTTACACGATGCCCCACGCCGCTGTCCGTCTTTAAAAGTTTTAGATATTTACTAGTCCCTACCCCTAATACCTTCACATATGACACACTTAAAGACTTGAGTATTGTCATTGTTAAATGAAGAATGAATAGGCACCATTTTGCTTATGCACTTAGGACAACAGACATAAAGGCTTTCTAAGTCTGTGTAGTCATTAGAATTTGCACGATGAACTCTTGCTCTGTGGTCATCATGATCTGTCATGTAATAGTCACAACCACACTCATAAGCGATTCTTAATGAATTACCATAGAAATGTCTAGGCTTTAATACTCCGCCTTCTCTTACCAGTTTTAATGTTCTCATGGTTTTCCTCCTTTCTTTTCCACAATAAAAAGCCTTAAAAACAAGGCTTTAGATTTTTGTAGCCACTTGTAGCAGGAAAAAGCAGAGCTTTCATATATTGCTTTCTCATAAGGGAATTACCTTTTTACCTGCTACATCTGCTACATTTTCTTTTACTCTAGAAAATCTGTGAAATCATCATTTAACTTGTAGCCTATTAATAGTGTGGTCATGCCTCCACCAGCCTTTGGTCTCTTCCTAGCGATTCTTCCTATACTAGCTAGAGAAGATTTAAAGTTCCTAACATTTTCTGTATAGTAGCCATTATCCCTACACCAATTTTGATAAGCAAAATAAAGAGCAGATGTCCTTTCTTCTGCATTCGCATCCTTGGTAAGTCTTTCTTCAACAAATAGTCCTATCTTGTCATTTTCCTTATGGTAGTCAAGAGTAGCCTGCCTAACAGTAGCAGGAACTTTAAAGCCATCTGTTTGAAGTTTTCTATAACCTTCAATAACCCAATTTAAAATACCACTTAGGTTTTCTTCCTTGGAAAAGAGACTCTTTAGGTTCTTGTCCTGCTCCCATTCTTCAAAGTGCCTTTCAAAGGGAATGATCTTCACCCTTCCACAAATATTTAGGAAGGTTTCCATGGATGTACCCTTGCCATTACGAGTAGTTGCTCCAAATAAAATAAACATACTTTCATAACGGGTATCACCAGTTAAAGCATATCCGAGGCTTTTCTGAAAAAACTCTGCCTTTTCTTTATCACCACACATAACCTCATCAACAAAATCTATCCAACGATTACATACAGCTTTAGGGTCATAATTTACTCCTGCTATCTTTGTTATATAGTCACTGGCTTTATGGGGATAAAAGTTACCATCCTTTAAATTAAGAGTCCCATTTAAGCAGTTGAGCAGATAGATATCCTTATCAAATTCAGACATGGATAAAGGATAGACATCTCCAGCATCTCTTAAAATAATTTCTCTTGCTCTTCTTTCCTGCCACTTGCTAGCTGATTTTATATAGCTTTTTCTAAGGTTTTCATCTTTTATTGAAAGGGCATAATATATGAGTTGATTTGCTAGATTCTTGCATAGTTTCATAACCTTTAAATTTCCTGTATCGCTCCTCCAAGCTTTGCCATCATATACAAACCATTTCTTTCTCTCTGGCACATACCTTGCTACGGACTTATAGAAGTCTGCAAAAAGATTACTGTTGCCAATATCGTTACTGTAATATCTAGGGTTCTTAAAAGGCTCCATCTTACATAAATCCATAAGCTTGTCTGCCATAAAGTCCTCACTAGCAGATGAATTCTTGCCCATAGGATTATAGGTTTCTTTTGTGTTTGTAACAGCCTTCTCTAAAGTTATCTGGCCATAGGTTGAGCCAGACTGAACTCTATGCCATTTATCACGCATTAGACCACTTTGCTGAAAGAGCCTATCCATTTGATTAATGTCTCTGCCACACCAGAAAGCTAAGATGGAGCATAGAGCAAGGTCAGCTTCACTCTGGGAAGGATAAGAACTTGTACCGCCTTTCCATAGAGCCTTAAACTTAGTTCCTGTAGCAGATGCAGTTGCCTTTTCTATAACCGAACTATCGGATAAGAAAGAGCTGCTTTCTTTATTTGCTATGCCTGTATTAGTCTTTGGTTTTTGCATATACCTATTTAGCAAAACTTGAAGCTTGTCATTAGCTTGAATGATCTTTCCTTGGTTAATTACATGGGCAGTAATAGTCACATACTTATTGGTGCTACCTGCAACATAAACTTCTAAGCCTAGCTTTTGATTGTTGATATAATAGAGGCTCTTGTCATAAGAAAAGCCATCTATTAGAAAGATGATTCTTATTCCTTTTCCAGATGGACTTTTCTCTATATATGAATCTTTAAAAATGCCCATTACATCTTTGGCTAAATCCGAGTAGTTACCACTAGCATCTATACAGTTATCTATATCAATGGCAGATATCTTATTAAAGATACCAATGCCTAGACCATCAAACTTATTTACTACACATAGAGCATCCTTAAAGTCTGTAAAGGTAGAAATATTATTAGCTTTAGCCCTTTTACCATCTACTTGGTAGGGAACTTTACCTTTGCCAACTTCACTCTTCCATAGGCAAAACCCAGCCTTGTCCTTAAGGTATTGAGGTAAGTTTTCGTATTTATCTTTCAGACATTTCACCTCCTTAAAATTAATTAAGCCCAAAACACTATCCTTCCTAAGGACTTGTCCTGCTCGACACAGTCTCGTATACAGTCAAAGATACGCTCGGAAATTTCGTCATGGCATATTCATATAAAAGTATTATTCATGCTCTGGGGTATTCAATTGTCAAGGTACAGTTTTTATTTGGAGGTTAGGAGGTAAATTTTACTACCACTATCTAAAGGACAGCAGGAGCAAAAATCCGTAGTAGAAAATGAAAATAAAATTACCTCCTACCTAATAGCCACGAGAAAGGATAAAAGTTGAGGTATTTGAAAAAGAAAATATAAAAACCTACCTTCATTAGAAAGTAGGTTGATGGGTATTACTGAGTTTTAACTAATGTTTTGTTTGGTTATATTTGACGCTAAATTAATTTTTATTATTTCTTAATTGAAGTTATCAATAAAATCGTTTATAATATAAAGCAAGATATTTACGGGGGTGTGTTATGGATACATCAGAGCAAATAAAAGTTTTGTGTGTAAGAATGGGAATAAGTGTTTCCGAACTTGCACGACGTATAGGCTATTCACCTCAAAATTTTAATGCCAAATTAAAAAGAGGAACAATAGGAGAAAAGGATCTTATAAAAATAGCAGATGTACTAGGTATAATTTATCAGCAGTCCTTTGTTTTGTCTAATGGAGATAAGATTGAATTTACTAATTAAAATATAGTTTATAGGAGAGAAGTTTTATGGCTAAAAAAACAATCAAATAAAAGAGCAAACATTAGAATCTATTTTATTTAACTGTAGAAATGCACTTAGAGGTGCTGGAGGAACAGAGAAAAACCGAGATGCTGTAATAGGTCTTGTATTTGTAAAGTTTGCTGGAGATAAATTTGAAAAAAGATATGCAGAAATAAAAGAGGAATATGGTGATATACCTACCTTTTTGGAGAAGAAGTCTTTTTATCTGGCGAAAAATGTTTTTTACTTACAACCACATTGTAGATGGTCATATATCGTAAAAGAAGCAAATAGTAATGACATTGCTGTAAAACTTGATACTGCAATGGCAGATATTGAAAAAGATAACCCACCTTTACAAGGAGCGTTACTTTCTAACTTTTATAGTAATTTAGGTGCAGATATCAGAACTCTAAAAAACTTAATAGATGAAATCAATAAGATAAATGAGGAAAAGTTTCAAGAAGAAGATTTAATTGGAAGGGTATATGAATATTTTCTTCAGAGTTATGCTGTCGCAAGTTCAAAAGAAGATGGAGAATTCTACACACCAGCTTGTGTTGTAGAGTTAATAGCTGAGTTAATAGAGCCTTACAGTGGAACTGTCTATGACCCCTGTTGTGGGTATCGTGTCATAATAATGAAACAGGCAGATAAGTTAGAAGATATAAGGGATAGAGGCTTATACTACAATAATATAAGAATAGTAAGTATCTGGTATATTGTTTAGAGTAATTAAAAGATAAAAGGTAATTATTGTAAACAATATATCGAGGTACTGAAGCAGAGAGAAAGCAATTAGATTATTTGTCTAGTTGCTTTTTATTTTTAAAGAAGGAGGGAAAGGAAAAATGAGTATGTATTTATTTGATGATTCACCAATAGTTGTAAACACAACACTTGCAAATGAAATAGGATTAAATGAAGCGATAGTTCTTCAACAAATAAATTATTGGATAGAGATAAATAAGAAGGCAGGAAAGAATTATTATGATGGAAAGTACTGGACATATAATTCTATAAAGTCATGGCATGAAAAGAATTTTAAATTTTTAAGTGTAGAAACAGTAAGAAGAGTATTTACGAAATTAGAGAAAAGTGGATTTATAATAACAGGTAACTATAACAAAGATCCAAGAGATAAAACAAAATGGTATACAATAAATGATAAGAAGTTAGAGGAACTATATTTTGAAGTAGAAGATAGGAAGAAAAGATTAGAAAATGAAAAGTTAAAAGAAAATGGATTTGAAGCTACACCAAATGCATTTAGTCAAAATGACCAAATGGAAGATGTCAAAATGACTAAATGCATTGAGTCAAATTGTATAAATCCATTTAGTCAAAATGACCAAATGCAATTGTGTAAAATGAATAAACCATTACCAGAGAATACTACAGAGATTAAAACAGAGAATAACAATCAATCTATATGTGAAGAAATGATAGATGAGAGAGATAGAGAAGATTATCTTGAAGAACTTAGGATAAACACAGATTATTATAAAGTTTTAGAAGAAGATAAGTTTAAAGCAAAGAAGTATGATGATATTTTAAAACTTTTAGCAGATGTACTTATACAAAAAACAGGAGAAATATTAATAAATCAATTACCTATGAGAATGAAATATGTTAGAGAGAGATTTTTATCACTGAATTCTTTACACATGGATTACATAGTTGAGTGTTTAGATAAAAAGATGAACAAGATAAAAAATATAAGATCGTACATACTCACGACAGTTTTTAATGCACCATTTACCATGAGTTCATATTACAATAACCAGGTTAATTGTGATTTGAACGATGATGAGTGAAAATCTAATAAAAAGTAAAAAAATTGGATAATTTCAGATAATTATTTTAAAGGTAATTAGAGAGGAATGAATGAAAAAAATAAGTATATTAATTTATATATACTTTAAATGGATTTTAAGACAATATATATAATTAAATAGGAGAGTTTATTATTAAAAATATAAAATAATCTCTTAAAATTGATATAACAATGCAAAAATAATATTTTAAAATCAAAATAATTAATCACATTTTGTTTTTGTAAGTTTCATATAAATAATGTATCCATGAGTGTGAAGAAATAATAAAAAATATGATATAGTATTTTATATAAAGCGTTATTGAAATTAATAGGTTTATTATGAGTAAAATTCAAAATAAAATAGTTTTATTAGGAATAGCATCATGCGTAATTATTTGTAATTATACAATTGATGTTAAATCACTAAGTTGTATAAAATTTTCATCTAAAAGAAATTCAAGTAATATAAAAAGTTCAGTTTCAAGAAGTGCAATATCTAATTTATCAGTTAGACAAAGTTCTTCTAGTAAGTTATCTCATAATATTAATTAAAAAAATCCATCTTTTAGAGAAATTAAAGAATATGAAAAAGCAAGTAGTTTACTTTTAAAAACTTTAACAAAAAATGAAATAAAATCAATAAGAAAGTATTCTCTTGTTGACTATAAAAAAATAAATAGATTTCTCTTAGGAGAACCTAAACAAAACACTAAACTTGAAGAAAAGATTAAAAATATAGATAGTGCTATAGCTAAATATAATTTGGAAGATGATATAATTGTTTATAGAGGGACTGAGAGAAAATATTATGAAGATTTAAATGAAGATGACATTA
The DNA here is from genome assembly GCF_000270205.1 of Candidatus Arthromitus sp. SFB-mouse-Japan. NCBI lineage: Bacteria > Bacillati > Bacillota > Clostridia > Eubacteriales > Clostridiaceae > Candidatus Neoarthromitus > Candidatus Arthromitus sp. SFB-mouse. The sequence continues at coordinate 826,089 of NC_015913.1, read as the reverse complement.
TTCAAGAAAAAGTTTATTATAGTACTTCTTTATCTAAAGAAGTTGCTGAGCAGTTTGTAATAGATAGAAAAAATCCCTCTGATGGTATTTTGGTTGAAATAAGAGCACCTAAAGGAAGTAATGTTTTGTATATTGGAAATAATGGATCTTTTGAATTTGAACAAGAAATGTTAATTGGTAGAAATACCAAATATAAAGTTTTAGAAATCGGAAGAAATAAAATAATTTTAGAAATTATAAATTAGTATTAAAGTAAAATTTGATATAATAAATAAAAAGGGAGTTAGTTATGGAGCAAGATAAGTGGGAACTTTGGGAAAGTTTAACTTTAAGTAATGACTTTATGTTTTCAAAAGTTATGAGAGATAAGGAAATTTGTAGAGAAACTCTCGAGATTCTTTTAGACAAGAAGATTGGAGAAATAACTTACATAGATAATCAAAAGACAATTGACATAAATTATGATGCAAAAAGTGTAAGACTAGATGTTTACGTTGAAGATGAAAACAGAATTTACAATATAGAAATGCAAGTTGTAAATAAGAAGAACTTAGCTAAGAGAAGTAGATATTATCAGTCAATGATAGATTTAAACGCAATAGAAAAAGGAGAAATTTATAGAGACTTAAAAGAAAGCATTGTCATATTTATCTGTAAGTTTGATCCTTTTGGAGAAGGATTATCAAAATATACTTTTGAGAATATTTGTAATGAAAATAAGGAATTATACTTAAAAGATGGAACAAGTAAAGTATTTTTCAATACGAAAGATTATTATAAAGAAAGAAGTGAAGATGCAAAATCATTTTTAGAATATATTGAAAAAGAAAAGTTGAATGAAAACAATTTTGTAAAGAAGATAGAACAAAAGATAAGAAATATAAAAGAAAACAAGGAATGGAGGGCGGAGTTTATGACGATTTTAATGAGAGAACAAGAAATAGCAAGAGATAACTTTGAAAAAGGAATGGCTGAAGGAGTAGTCAAAGGGCGACAGGAAGGAAGAGAAGAAGGAATAGCAGAAGGTGTAGTTAAAGGAAGAGAAGAAGGAATAAAAAAAGAAAGAGAAAAGAGTATTAAAACATTAGTTGGGGTTTACAGAGAGTTAGATTTTGAAGATGAAATTATAGAGAAAAAACTAATAGAGAAGTATGGTTTAACAAAAGAAGAGGCAGAAAAATATTTAAAATAATTACAACTTAATATTTTGATAATTAAGAGATGCAAATTGCATCTCTTTTTGTTTTTTAGGAAGGTAGGTATGGGAAAGAAAATTAGTGTTAGAGGGAGTTTACTTGGAGAAATAGAGAGAAGAAAAGTGTTTAGAGATGAGAAAGAAGTTATAGAAACAAAATTTATATTGTTTAAAAATAGAGGAAGTGAGTATATAAGATGCGTGTTTTATGGGAATGAGAGTTTAAATTATAGAAATGGAGATTTAGTTTATGTTCTTGGAAGTTATTTAAGTAAGGAAGAAAAGTTTTATAAGAGTTTTAAGGTAGATTCAATTTTAAGGTGGTGATTTTATGGTAAATGAAGAGATAAGTAATAGAGCTATAAATATGGAAGTTAGAGTTTCAAAACTTGTGTTAAGTGAAGTTATTAAAGTGTTTAAGAAGATAAATTTAGAGGCAGAAAAACAAGGGAAGAAATTATCAAACTATTTAGATGAAAAAGTTAAAAGTAATTCAGTTCCATTAAAAGATTTAGTTAAGAAAGGTCAACTTGAAAGTATTACTCTTAAGGATAGGGACTTTAAGGAGCTTAAAAAAGATTTAAACAAATATGGAGTTAAATTTAGTGTTATGAGAGATAAGAAGAGTAATGAGTATTCTTTGTTTTTTCAATCAAAAGATACAGTTGTTATAGATAAGGCTTTTAAAAATGCAATCTTAAAAGTTGAGAAGAAAGAAGCTATAAAAGAATCAACCCTTGAAGTTATAAACAAGTTTAAAGAAAAATCTAAGAAACTAATTAATGATAAGGTTAGAAATAAGAATATGGAGAAAAGTTTATGAAGTTTACTAAGATTTTGAAGAGTAATATTCCTTCTTTGGAGCAACAGGAAGTGGCAAAACCTATGCAATGTTATTTTTATCAAGAATGCTGGCAACACATTATAGAGATGTTTTTAGAGCACCTACAATTATTATTATTGTAGATAGAGATGATTTAAGCAAACAAACAAGTAAATTGTTCGAGGACTCAAAGAAATTCTTAAAAGATAAAAAAATCGTGTCTATACCCAATAGACAAGCATTAAATAATGAACTTTCTAATAATCAAAGTGGTGGAATTTATATAACAACTATTCAAAAATTCTGTGAGACTACAGGCTTACTTTCTGAAAGAAATAATATTATATGTATTTCAGATGAGGCTCATAGGACACAGACTAATATTGGCTCTAAACTAAAATATACCGAAAAAGGTGTCGAAACTACTTATGGTTTTGCCAAATATCTAAGAGATAGTTTTCCAAATGCAACCTATGTAGGTTTTACTGGAACACCAATAGATGAAACTATTCACGTTTTTGGGGATATTGTTGATAGTTATACGATGAAAGAAAGTAGTGATGATGGAATCACTATGCGAATCCAATATGAGCCTAGATTGGCTAGAGTTATTGTTTCAGAAAACCAATTAAACGAAATAGATAAGTATTACGAATAGGTTGTCCAAGAAGGCTCTAATCCAGAGCAAGTAGAAGCAAGTAAACGTGCAATGAGTAAATTAACTAAGATACTTGGTCATCCAGATAGAATAAGTAAGATTGCTTATAATATTGTAGAACATTATACAAGGCTTAGTAGTGAAAAACCTAATATTGTACAAAAGGCAATGATAGTTTGTGCAAATAGGCCTTTAGCCTTCTTAGTTTATAAAAAATTAGAAGAAATAAAGCCAGAATGGTTTGTTGCTAAGAAAACTGAAAGAGATGACCTGGACGAAGTTCAACTAGAAAAATTAAAAAAACTTGCTAAAGTAAATTTAGTGGCAACTCAAGGAAATAATGACCCACAAGAATTATTTGATTTATGTGGTAATTCAAGCTATCGGCAAATGTTAGATGAGCAGTTCAAAAATAATGATTCTAATTTTAAAATTGCAATAGTTGTGGATATGTGGATTACTGGGTTTGATGTTCCTTCTCTTGCAGTAATGTATATTGATAAGCCATTACAGAAACATACCTTAATTCAAACTATATCAAGGGTTAACAGAGTATTTGAAGGTAAGAAGTCTGGTCTTGTAGTGGACTATATAGGAATAAAAGAAAATATGCTAAAAGCAGCAAAACAATATGGGAGCCCTCAAGAAAGTCCTATTGATGAATTAAATGTATCTTTAAGCATCTTTAGAAACCTTTATCATTAATAGATGATTTGTTTATTGGATTTGATTCATCAAGGTTTTATAATGGGAATCCTACTGAGCGTCTGCTCTGCTTAAATTTAGCCGCTGAGTTTATACAAACGTCTAAAAAAACAGAAATGGGATTTATGGATTTGTCTAGAAAAATGAAAGCAGCTTATGAGATATGCTATCCATCAGGGCATCTTACAGACAAAGAAACAAATAAAGCACAGTTTTATTTAGCAATACATTCAATAATTTATAAGCAAACTAAAGGTAATGCTCCAGATGCTGAAGTTATGAATAAGGTTGTTGAAAAAAATGGTGTATGATGCCATTACATCTACTGGAGTTGAAGATATAGTTAATAAAGGAACGGATGAGCTATTTGATGAAGGTTTTCAAAAACAAGTAGAAGAAATCGATATGCCTATTTCAAAATTTAATGCTTTAATAAAATTACTTCGTAAGGCAATAAATAAATATGGTGAGAATAACAAGGTAAAAGCAATTGAATTTTCCGAGCGTTTAAAGAAAGTAGTTGAATTATATAATAATCGTGATTCTCAAGTTTTTGTAAGTGAAGTTGTATCTGACTTTATTAACAACTTATCTGATGAACTATTAGAGATATTAAAGGATCTTCAGGAAGATAAATTATCTTTTGAGAAGATGGGTATTAGCTATGAAGAAAAAGCTTTCTATGACATATTGATAAAGGTTAGGGATGATAATAATTTTGTCTATGAGGATGATAAATGCTTGGTTTTAGCTAAAGCCATTAAAGAATTAGTAGACGACAAATCACAATACGCAGATTGGGCAAGTCGTGACGATATAAAAAATCAGCTTAATATGGATTTAACAGTTCTATTATATAACCATGGTTATCCTCCAGAATGGGATGAAGAGATATTTGAGAAAGTAATGGAACAAGCTGAAAACTTTAAGAAAAACACACTAGACGATAGTAATATAGTCTCCTTTGATAAAAAAATCAAATCATATAATTCTATTAACTATTTTTCAAGAGACAATGTACAAGACCATAATTTAAAAGTATCAGAAACAAATATTGATGAGAATTAGATAAATGAATTAGGATATTGTCACAAACATAAAACAGAAGTATTATTAGATATATTAGATTATAAATAATAAGCCTTTACGTTATAAAAGAGGTGGTTAGTTGAACTTAGTAAATATTAAGAAAGATGAATATGGAGACCAGTTTAATGATCATATATTGGAACAATGGAAAACCTGTGCTGAAATGGCTAATTGCAATAGTGAACGCAGAATAAATAGCAACAACATTTATATTGCCATAAATGCAGCAATAATTGCATTAACTTCATTTTCATTTTCATTAGATTATAAAAGTATTGTTATGTCTATAGTAGGAATTATAGTTAGTATATTATGGCAAAGCACAATTAAAAGTTATAAAGAATTAAATAGAGTAAAGTATAGGATAATAAATGAAATAGAAAAAATGCTACCTATATCACCACATGAGTATGAATGGAAGCTAATAAATGAGGAAGATAAATATAAGCGTTTTACATATTTAGAAACTTTTCTGCCTTGGATTTTTATTTTTTTGTATTCATCCTGCATTCTTGCTCAGCTTAAATATTTGATTTGTTCACTTAAAGGATAGTTTTATATATTATAATATAATCTAGGAGGTATAAAATGTATAACATATTTATTAGTCATTCATGGACATACCATCATCAGTATGATGGATTAGTAAAATTACTCGATGCTGCACCGTACTTCTCTTACAGAAATTATTCTGTCCCTAAAGATGACCCTATCCACAATGCTCCAACAAATGTAGCTTTAAAAGAAGCAATTAGAAGGCAGATGTCCTCAACTAGTTGTGTTTTAATACTGGCTGGTGTTTATTCTACATATAGTAAGTGGATAAATATTGAGATTGAGCTTGCAAAAGAGTTAGGTAAAAGAATAATTGCAATAGAACCATGGGGTTCAGAAAGAACCTCAATTGTAGTTAAAAATGCGGCTGATAAAATTGTAGGTTGGAATACCAATTCAATAGTTAACGCAATAAGAGGTTACTAAAAATAAACCACACTAAAGATTTTATTCTCTAGTGTGGTCTTTCCTTTGCGCCGCTTGAAGCCGTCACTTAAGTTTTTATTCAATCCCTATGTGAAAGCTCCTAATTAACTCTCCTTTAATTTTTACTATTATAAACTTTTAATCCTTCTTTTAAAATATTAAGTGCTTTCTCTAAATCTTCAACTGATATACAATAGGATAACCTTATTTGAGATTTTCCAAGTTCTCTATCAATATAAAATCCTTCAGCAGGTGCGAACATAACTGTTTCATTATCTATACTAAAATCAGTTAAGAGCCATTTACAAAAATCCTCAGCATCATCAACAGGTAAGGAGGCTATTAAATAAAATGCTCCTTCAGGTTTATATATTTTAACTCCTTCTATCTTTTCTAGAATTCTGCAAACCTCATTCCTTCTTTCTTGATATAAATCCCTAACACTTTCTATATAGGACATAGGAATTTTCAATAAAGATAAGGCTGTATATTGTTCAACGGATGATGTACTAAGGCGTGATTGACAAAGTTTAACAATTTCTTCTCTTAAATTTTTATTTTTAGTTGCTATCATTCCAACCCTTGAACCGCAAACACTATATCTTTTGGATAAGCTATCTACTAACACTAGATTTTCTCTTATCTTTTCAATAGAAAATATGGATTCATATTTTATTCCATCATACACAAGCTCACGATAAACCTCATCAGATATAATATATAGTTCTTTTTCATAAGCTACATCTGCAATCATTTGGAGTTCATTTATTGAATAAACAACTCCAGTAGGGTTTGATGGATTTGAATATAAAATTGCCCTTGTTTTTGCTGTAACTCCTAGTTCTATAGATTCCTTATTTTTAATGTGAAAACCATCATCTATTGAAGTTTTAAATGGTACTAATTTTACTCCACAAGAACTTGCGATTGTGTTATAGTTACTGTAATATGGTTCAGGAACAAGTATTTCATCTCCCTCATCACACATAATAAGAAATGAAAATAATAAAGCCTCACTACCACCATTTGTTATATAAATTTCTTCGGGAGAATAGTATATGTTATTTTTCTTAAGAAAATCTGAGAATGCCGATCTTAACTCATCAATTCCTTCAGATGACTCATAACCTAAAACTTTTTTATCATAACTTTTAAGTCCTTCGAAATATTCTTTAGGAGTAGCAACATCAGGCTGTCCTATGTTCATATGATAAACCTTTAATCCTTTTTGTTTAGCTTCTTTTGCAAATGGTGTTAATTTTCTAATAGCTGATATTTTTGTATTTTTTATTCTGTTTGAAATTAACAAATAATCACATCCTAACTTATTTAGTAAACAATTTAAAAATTATTAAAATATTTCATTATGTATTATATCAATATTTTAGAATTAAATAATGATTTTATCAATTTTTTAATAGTTAACCTAAATAAATAATAAAAAAACAGTATAACATTCTGTATAAGAATAATTATACTGTATTCATTCAGATATTTGCTGTTTTGAAGTTAAAACTAAATTTAGTCTATAAACATTTAAGTCTAAATACTAAACCACTAGGAGCAGGCTTCCTAGGAAAATCACCATTAGGATCACTAATACCTTTCAAATTTACACCTACATTATCATTAGTAGATATTTGGCTTTTTAATTTACCTAAATTACTACCCCCACCACTATTTGTGTTAAATTTAAAACCCGGTAACCAATTAGTCACTTTAATTGAACTGAATTTTAATGCCTGAGATGTTTGTTTCCCAAGTCCTAAAAATATAATAGATAATGACAATGCTGCAACTGATTTGTAGATAATTGAAGGTTTATTTCTATTCATTATTATTAACTCCTACATATAAAACTTATGAATTAATTATAATATATTATTAACAAAGAATTCAAATTTATTATAGAAGAGTTAATATAGTAAAATCCATATTTTTTATCATATCTCTTTATTTTTCAATATTTTAATAGATATTAATACAGAAATAATAAGTGTTATAATTGTAAAAATTATGAACGACGACATAAATAAGGTAGGTGAATTATCAATAAATGAAAATAAATTAATTATATTGGTAGAAACTTTTATAATTAAAAAAAACGTTATGAGGAATCCAACAAGAGGAATATACATAAATATTTTGCCTTTAATAAACCCGAATTTATAATATCCAGGTAATTGAAAAGAGAGATAAAAAATAAAGAGTATTATTCCTATAAAAGTAGACAATATAAATTCAAACACACTAACAAATTCCCCTAAAATCATTAATATAATAGATTGAGAAATTAAAGAAAATATTAATGAAATTAAACCTATTATAATGGAAGAAGTATATCTTCCAATAACTTCTTCACTCTTTTGGATTGGCAAAATACTATAAAGTCGTTCCATAGAATTCTTTTCTATAATGGAAAAAGTATATAGAGTTATTGTTGTAGGTACAAAAAACATTGCAAATGAAATTCCTGCTATCAAAGAACGATTAATAGCAGCAAAAATAATAGGTATTAACATTCTTAAATATATTGATTTCATATATGGTTTTATTATATAAAAGTCCAATTTTGTTAATTTCCAAATATTACTCATACCTTTCACCTCTATTACTAGTAAATATAATAATATCATTAATAGTTGCTGGTTCAATATTTAAATGTGCAAAGTAATTTGAATCCTCAGTTTTAATAAGAGCTTCAAATCCAGTAGCAAAATTTCTGATATTAATCATTTTTTTACTTAAATATTCAGATAATTCTTCACATCCTCCTTTGACTATCTGAAACATATCTACGAATTCATCTTTATTTCCACTAAAAAATAATTCTCCATAATTGATATAAGTAATATAATCAGCAACATGTTCTAAATCCTCAGTAATATGTGTAGAGAATAAAACACTGTGTTCACCATCTTCGATATATTCCAATAAAATATCAAGAAGTTCATCTCTTGAAACAGGATCAAGACCACTAGTGGGCTCATCTAATATCAATAATTTTGCGTCATATGAAAAAGCACATGCAAGCATAAGTTTCATTTGCATACCTTTCGATAATTCTTTTACTTTCTTAGAAGGCAAAATATGAAACTGCTTTAGTATTTTTGAAAATTTTTGCGTATCCCAATTTTTATAAAATGATGATATAGATTTTTCAATTTGTGAAACTTTCCATTCATCATTAAAATAATTAGAGTCAAAAACAACTCCTAAATTTTTCTTTGCTTCCTTTTCATCGATGATATTATCAAACCCTAAAATTTTCACTTCACCATCCGTACGTTTTATCATATTTAATATAAGTTTTATTGTAGTTGTTTTCCCAGATCCATTCGGTCCAATCAATCCCATAATATATCCTTTGGGAAGTGTAAAGGTAATATCATGTAATTGGAAACTTTTAAAAGACTTTGATAGATTTATTACCTCTAGATAATTATCCATTTATTTTTCCTCCATTAAAATATTTAAAAGGTTATGTAATTCTTCTTTAGAAATGTTCGCAACACGTGCCGTATTTATTGCTTCCAATAAATTGTTTTCTATTTTACAAATAAGTTGTTCCCTTAAAAGTTCAGAACCTTGCCCTAAGACAAAACAACCTCGTCCTTGGATATTCTTTACGAAACCTTCTTGTTCCAATTCCGTATACGCTCTAGTTACAGTCAAAACACTAATTTTTAATTCTTTAGAAAGCGTGCGTAGTGAAGGAAGTGTTTCATCTTTTTTCAAATCACCAGACATTATAGCTGATTTAATTTGTTGTTTAATTTGCTCATATATTGGTACTCCCGATATATTTGAAATAATGAGTTTCACAATCACCCTCCCAACTGACTATACTGTTATATTATTAATGATAACAGTATAACACATAGAACAGTTATATATCAATCTTTTTCTCATAGACCATAAAATAGACAAAAAAAGTGCCTCTTTTCCTATATAGGAATAAAGAGACACTATATATTTATTTATTTCATTTTTTAAATCCAAAATTGTTATATCTATCCCTAGTAATTCTCGGTACTTTTCGTGGATCCCTGCTGCTATCTGGGTATCTTACAGGACTTCTAGCAAATCCATCTCTTTGCAATCCAAATTTATTTGAAGTGCTTGGATCTTTTATAGGTGTCCTACCTAGTGAAGTTCTTTGAAGTGGTGATGGTTTTCTAGAACTACTAGATTTAGCTGTAACATCTGGAAAATTAGCAGGTAATTTTATTGAAATTGGTTTTATTGCATGAACCATTTGATATGTACTACTTAAAAAAATGATAGACGATGATAGCGTTACAATAGAGTCAATTACAAATTTATTTTTATTCATTTTAAAACTCCATATATAAAAATTATGAGCACATAATAACATAATATTAATAATTGGTAAATTATTTTTTAACTATTTATTCATAATTTTTAAAATATCTTTAAAACTATTTAAAAAATTTCTTATAAATGGTAAAGTATTAATGAAAGGTAAACGAAAGTTTAATAAATTCAAATTTTTTAATAAAATTTGTAAATTTTCAAGAGGTGAAACAATTGAAAAAAGTTATAAGAATTCTATCTTTATTTTTATGTTTGTGCTTTTTTATGGTCCCTATTAAGGCAAGCTCCCACACTCACAGTGGATATTCTCACGATTCGAGTGTAAATTTAAACAAATCAAACTGGATGTCTGGGTTATCAGATAATCTAACAATGAATGAGTTATCTATACCAGGAACTCATGATTCAATGGCATATGGAAATCATACTGACTTTACTTTAACTCAAAGTATGGATCTTGAAACTCAATTAAAGTCTGGAATACGATTTATTGATTTATCAGTTAAAAATAATGGAGAATTAAATCTTGGTATACATAAAGATATGGTATATTTAGGATATAGTCTAAATGATGTAATTAAAACTATTTCTGAATTTCTCAACAGACATCAAGAAGAAGTGGTACTAGTTAAAATTTCTGAATATGGGGATAAAACAGGAAATTTTGCATCAGAAGTTCAGAGGACTCTTGAAAAATCAGGTTATAGTCAATATATATTTGATGGTTCCAATACAAACAATCCTACTCTAGGAGAAGCAAGAGGACAAATAATTATTTTATCTGACTATTCTGGTAAAAGGTGGAAAACTATACCTTATAGCCAAAATGCAAGAATACAGGATAGCAATTATCTTTCGACTAATTGGGATTTATATTCAAAATGGGAAAAGGTTAAAAAACATTTAACAGATACAAATAACTCTCATAGTAAAAGTACTAGATATATAAATTATTTGAATGGTCATGGTGGAGTTTTACCTTATTTTGTTGCAAGTGGTCATTCTAGTTCTGGAACTGGAGATAGCAGGCTGTTAACTGGACTTACTGAACCAGGATTTAAATCATATTATCCAGATTTCCCAAGAGTTAGTAGATTTGGTATCTTTTCTTCAATTGCCTTTGAAGGAACAAATGTTTTAACACTTAACTATATTGTAGAAAAAGACGTAAGATTTACTGGAATTGTTGTTTCAGACTTTCCAGGAGCAGGACTTATAGAAGAAATTATAGATCTCAACTATAAAACAAACAGTTCATCTAATAATACAAGTGGAAGTGGAAATAATTCTGGATCAAGTTCAAGTACAACTAATAAAGATGGATGGGGATTTACATTCATGAATTCTTAAAAAATAAAAAGGAGCAATAAATTTGCTCCTTTTTATTTACCCAGTAATCTCTAATAACTTCTTATAGTTATATTCTTTTGTCGCATTCTGGATAAAAAATAAATCTATAAAAAATGCTAGTCCCAAAAACCAAAATGTTAATAGCTTTAAAATTCCTATTCCTATACTCCCAATAGTAAATCTATCTATACCAAATATTCCAAAAGCAATTGAAAACATAAAAGTCGTTATTGGATCTTTAAAATCTAAAGATAGCAAACTATTAAGTCCATTCTTATCCATCCTCATTAGTTTTTCTCTGATTAAATCCATCTTTGATGCAGGTAAAAATCTTTTATTAGTTAATAAAAACAAATTTATAAATGATTCATCTTTAATTGTATCTTCTGTTTTTATGTTTGTCTGATCCATAATTCATCCTCCATTAATATTAAACAATGATACATTATATCATACTTTATTAGAAATTATTCAGCTTTTTATGTTATAATTAGTACGAATTCTTATAAAAAGAAAGGAGAGTAGGGTTAATATTGAATTTTTTGCAAACTAACAAAAAAGACAAACTGTATTTCATTGAAACATGGGGATGTCAGATGAATGAAGAAGACTCTGAAAAATTATCTGGGATGCTCATCTCTATGGGATACTCATCGTGCGAAAATCGAAACGATGCTGACATAATAATATTTAATACTTGCTGTGTCCGTGAGAATGCAGAACTTAAAGTTCATGGAAACTTGGGACAACTTAAGGGATTAAAGAAATCTAAAAAAGATTTAATAATAGCTGTATGCGGTTGTATGATGCAACAAAAAGGTATACCACAAGAAATATCTAAAAAATATCCTTTTGTAGACATAATATTTGGAACACATAACCTACATAAATTCCCTGAGTATTTAAATCGTGTTTTAATGAACGATGAAAGAATACTCGAGATTGAGGCTGGCTCTGATGAAATTATAGAAGGACTGACAATAGACAGAAAAAGCTCTTTAAAAGCTTTCGTTACTATAATGTATGGTTGCGATAATTTCTGTACTTATTGTATTGTTCCTCAAGTTCGTGGACGTGAAAAATCTAGGAAATCTGAAGATATAATAAATGAAATCAGAGAACTTGCTAAAGATGGATATAAGGAAATAACTCTTTTAGGTCAGAATGTTAACTCTTATGGAAAAGGATTAGAAGAAGATATTGATTTTCCTAAACTTTTAAAGAAAGTAAATGAGGTTGATGGTATAGAGAGAATTAGATATATGACATCACATCCTAAAGATTTTTCTGATGATTTAATTGAAGTTATGAAAAATTGTGATAAGGTTTGCAGTCAATTGCATCTTCCTGTTCAAAGTGGTTCAAATAGAATATTAAGAGTTATGAATAGGCATTATAAAAAAGAAGAATATCTAGATAAAATCAAAAAAATTAAAAGCCTAATTCCTGATCTTGCTATAACAACAGATATAATTGTTGGTTTTCCTGGAGAAACTGAAGAAGATTTTGAAGAAACATTAGATCTTGTTCGTGAGGTTAGATACGATTCAGCATTCATGTTTCTATATTCAAATAGGAAGTTCACAGGTGCTGACATGATGCCTAATCAAATTCCTGATGAAGTTAAACATAAAAGGTTTAATAGGCTTGTTGAAACAGTTAATCAAATTTGTGCTGAAATAAATAAAACTTATGAAGGTAAAATTGTTAAGGTTCTTGTTGAAGGAAATTCTAAAAATGATGAAACTAAACTTTCTGGAAGAACTGATAATGGTAAACTTGTAAACTTTATTGGTGATAAAAATTCTATAGGAAAGATTGTGGATGTTAAAATTACAAATCCTAAATCATTTTCATTAGAAGGAGAACAAATTTAAATCTTAATGGTAGTTGTTTTATAACAACTACCAAATATTGATGTAAAACTATTTTTGGAAGAAGTCAATGAAAAAACTAACAAAAATAAAGAGTTAAATATCGATAGGAGAAATTCATTATGATAACACCAATGATGAACCAATATTTACAAATTAAAGATAAATACAAAGATTGTATAGTATTTTTTAGACTGGGTGATTTTTACGAAATGTTCTTTGAAGATGCTAAAATTGCATCAAAAGAACTAGAACTAGTTTTGACTGGACGTGAATGTGGACTTGAAGAAAAAGCACCTATGTGTGGCATTCCTTATGTTGCATCATCTAATTATATAAATAAACTTATAAACAAAGGATTTAAAGTTGCTATTTGTGAGCAGGTAGAAGATTCTAGCTCATCTAAAGGCATCGTAAATCGTGATGTTGTTAAAATAATAACTCCTGGTACATATTTTGATGAAAATTCAAGTGAAAGTTATATTAATGTATTTCTCGGAAGTATTTTTTACGACGCAGACAATGAGGTTTTTGGTGTAACTTTTGGAGATATAACTACTGGTGAAGTATATAGTACATCATTGGACGATATTTCTCTTCTAGTTGATGAACTAATGAAATTTTCTCCAAAAGAACTTATTGTTAATGAAGATTTTAATTTTGATGAGTTTTTCTCACCATTTCAAAATGAATTCCTAATAACTAAAAGAGAAAATATATTCTTTATCAAGTCAAAGCTTCCAAAAAGCATTGACAAAATCAAGAAATCAGATAATCATCAATTTAATTCAATTGGTGGATTTTATAACTACGTGTATGAAACTCAAAGGATGAGTTTATCAAATATAAAACAAGTTGAGTTCTACAATATTCATGACTATCTTCTTATTGATAAAAATACTAAGAAGAATTTAGAACTTATAACAAACACTTATGATAATTCTAAAAAATCAAGTTTATTTTGGGTTTTAAATAAAACAAATACATCTATGGGTTCAAGACTTTTGAAACAATGGATCGAAAAACCTTTGCTTAAAATTGGGAAAATAATAAGAAGACAAAATTGCATAGAGGAATTAATTGAAAAATACGAACTCCATGCAAATTTAAAAAGATTATTGTGTGAAATAACAGATATAGATAGAATAATATCTAAAATTTCCTCATTAACGGTTAATCCAAAAGAGTTGCTCGCATTAAAAAAATGTCTTAAACTTCTTCCAGATATCAAAAGAGTTTTAATACAATTTAATTCATCATTATTTAGAGATATTTATAACCATTTTGATGTTCTTGATGATATCTATGATCTTATAGAAGAGTCAATATCAGATAATGCAAGTATAACTATAAAAGATGGTTCAATTATAAAAGAAAACTATAACCTAGAAATCGATGAACTTAAAAACATAAAGTTTAATTCTAAGGAATGTCTTTTAAATATTGAAAACAGCGAAAAAGAAAAGACTGGCATAAGATCATTGAAAATAGGATATAACAGAGTTTTTGGATATTACATAGAAGTAAGCAAATCTAATTATGATTCGGTTCCAAAAGATCGTTATATAAGAAAACAAACCTTATCTAACTCTGAAAGATATATAACAGAGGAACTTAAAAATCTTGAAGAAAAGATTATATCTGCTGAAGAAAAATTGAATGAGTTGGAATATAAAGTATTTGTGGATGTCAGAGATAAAATAGAGAAGAATGTTATCAGAATGAAAGATGTATCAAGATATCTTGCAACGATCGATTGTTTATTTTCACTCGCAGTAGTTGCGATAGAAAATAAATATACTAAACCTAAGATAACCGAAGACGGAGTAATTGATATAACTGATGCACGTCATCCAGTTGTTGAAAAACTCTTAAATAAATTTAACTACGTTCCTAATGATGTGTATCTCAATAATTTTGAAGAACAATTACATATTATCACCGGTCCAAACATGGCAGGTAAATCAACATTCATGAGGCAAATTGCTTTAATTGTAATTATGACTCAAATAGGGAGTTTTGTCCCTGCAAAAAATGCCCAAATATCCATATGCGATAAAATTTTTACAAGAATAGGAGCATCAGACGATCTATCTACTGGAAGGAGTACGTTTATGGTTGAAATGAAGGAAGTTGCTCACATAATGGACAACTTCACACAGAATAGTTTGATAATACTTGATGAAGTTGGAAGAGGTACAAGTACATATGATGGTTTAAGTATTGCTTATGCGATAATAGAATATTTAACATCTATTAGCAAGGTTAGACCGAAAACATTATTTGCAACTCATTATCATGAGCTTACACAAATTGAAGAAGTTATACCTAATGTAAAAAATTATAGTGTATCTGCAAAAAAAATTGGTGATAATCTAATATTTTCAAGAAAAGTATCAAAAGGAGCTGTTGACGATTCATATGGAATTGAAGTTGCAAAACTTGCAGGAATAAATCAATCTATTATAGATGTAGCTAAGAACGTACTTAAAACTCTAGAAAAACAAATAGAATGTAAAGACATCATAGAATGCCAAAACTTACAAGAAGAAATAATTGTTGAAGAAATTGATGAAACACAAGAATTCATTAAAAAAATTAAATCCATAGATATCTTAAATATAACTCCAATGGATGCACTTACTAAATTAAATGAACTAGTTGAAAATAGTAAAAGATTATAAAAAATATGAGGATAATTGAAAAACTTCATAAATGATAAATAAAAAAGAGATGTAATATGAGTAGAGTAAATATTTTAGATAGTTCCATTACAAATAAAATTGCAGCAGGTGAAGTTGTTGAAAAACCTGCTGCAATAGTTAAAGAATTAGTTGAAAATAGCATTGATGCCAAATCTAAAAATATCATAGTTAAAATTACTAGTGGAGGAAAAAATTCTATAGAAATTATAGATGATGGAGAAGGTATTCATAGAGATGATATTGAAAAAATATTTCTTCCGCATGCCACAAGTAAAATATCATCAGAAGAAGATTTATTTAATATAAACTCATTTGGATTTAGAGGGGAAGCACTTCCAAGTATTGCATCAGTTTCTAGAGTATCATTGAAATCTAGAAGTGAAGAGTTTGATTACGGGATGAGCATCAGTTTAGAAGGTGGAACAATTATTAATAAAGAAGAATGTTCATGCAATATTGGTACGGAAATAATAGTCAAAGATATTTTTTTTAACACTCCTGCAAGACTTAAATTTTTAAAGAGTGAAAGTCGTGAAACTGCAATAATCCGTGATGTTATGACTAAACTTGCTATATCAAATTATGAAATAGGTTTTGAATACATATCAAATGGAAAATTAATTTTTAAAACAAATGGCATGAGTTTAAGGGATGCAATAATTGATATATTTGGTTTTAATATACTAAATAATTTATTTTTTGTAGAAAATAAATGTGAAAAAGTGCATATTTTTGGATATCTTGGAGATATTAACTTCTGTAAGAGTTCAAGAAACAATCAATATCTATTTGTAAATAATAGGATAGTTAAAAATAGAAATTTGATTTTATCTATTGAGAATGCTTACAGAGATTATTTGACAGTAAATAAATATCCATTCTTTATTACATTTTTAAATATTGATCCAAAAGATATAGATGTTAATATACATCCAACTAAAGCTGAAATCAAATTTGAAGATGAAAGAATGATATATAGCTTTTTATATAAAACATATGCAAATGAATTAAACGATTGTTTATCAAATTCAACTTTAGTAAAGAAAAATGATATAACCGGCATTATTACTTCAAATGATAAATTGTTAAGTTTATCTAAAAAGAATGTATCACCGTTTTCAAAAGAAGAGTTACAAAGATTAATGGATAAACGAGATAAATTAGATAGTTACAATACTAATAACAAGATAGAAACATTACCTTACGACCTAGTAAATAACGAAGAATTTGATAAAAATCATTTTGAAGAACTTAATGAAAATTTAAAGTTTGAAATCTTGAATAATACTCAGACTTCAGATTTTAGAATAATAGGACAATACAATAAGACTTACATAATAGGTGAGTGGTATGATAATTTTTACATAATTGATCAACATGTCGCTCATGAAAAAATTTTATTTGAAGAATTTATAAATAAGATTAAAAATGGAAATATCCTAAAACAAGTAATAATTCCTTCTATAGTACATTTAAATGAATTGTCGTATTCTACATATCAAAATAACAAACATTATTTTGATAATTGCGGTTTTACAATAGAAACATTTGGAGATAACTCAATAATAATTAGGGAAGTTCCATTTGAATTTAGAGATTGTGATGCTAAATCTTTAATTTTAGATATAATCCAAAACATTGATAATTTTGGATCAGGAACTCTTGCCGAAGTTAAATATGATTTGATTGCAACAAAGGCATGCAAAAATGCAATTAAAGCAAACTGTATACTTAACGATCAGGAAATAAAAATTTTAATATCAAAACTTATGAAATTAGAGAATCCATTTACTTGTCCACATGGAAGACCAATAATAATAAAATTCTCATTAAATGAAATTGAAAGAATGTTTAAAAGGACTTAAATATGAAAGAAAAAATTTTGATATTATCAGGTCCAACTGGAGTTGGTAAGACTAGCTTATCAATTAAGCTAGCAAAAAAATTAAATGGAGAGATAATTTCTGCTGACTCAATGCAGATATATAAATATATGGATATTGGTTCTGCAAAAATATCAAATAGTGAAATGGATGGAGTACCACATCATTTAATCGATATTTGCGAGCCTGATGAAATTTTTAATGTATCGTTATACTCAATACTTGCAAAAAGTGCAATTAAAAATATAGTAAGCAGAGGTAATTTACCTATTATTGTTGGTGGAACAGGTTTATATATTCGATCAATTATTTATGATCAAAACTTTTGTGAAGCAGGTGAAGATAAAGAATATAGACAATATTTATACACTTTAGCAAATAAAAATGGAAACAAATATTTACATAATTTTTTGAAGGATGTTGATTTAGAAAGCTACAATAAAATACATTACAATAACGTAAAAAGAGTTGTAAGAGCATTAGAAGTATATCATATAACAAATAAACCATTCAGCTCATTCAAACAAAAAAATATCCCAATCTTTGATTACAAATATTACACTTTAACATTAAACAAAGATGATTTATATAAAAATATCAATATTAGAGTTTATAATATGATTAAAAATGGTCTTTTAAATGAGGTAACGCATTTGAAAGAACTCGGATACACTAAAGATCTTCAATCAATGCAAGGAATTGGATATAAAGAAATTTTAGATTATTTAGATAATACTACAAATTATGAGGATGCAATTGAAAAAATAAAACAATCTTCAAGGAATTATGCGAAACGTCAAATGACTTGGTTTAGAAAAGAAGAGGGTAATATATTTATTTCCAAAGATGAAATGAATGAAAATGAAATTTTAGAATTTATAATTAATGATTTTAACGGGAGTTAATACTTAAAATTTATGAGCAATTTTATTAAAACTTTATTTGGAGATTATATTGAAAATTTATATAATGAAAGTTGCAACGATATAAAATGTATATTTGAGAACTTAAACCAAGTAAAATTACAAAATGAATATAAAGTCTTAAAAGCATTTAAAGATAATAAAATATCTGACTCACACTTTAAAACAACAACTGGATATGCATATACAGACTTAGGAAGAGATGGTATTGAAAATTTATATAAAGATATTTTTGGAACACAAAGTGCTCTAGTCAGACTTCAATTTGTTAATGGAACTCACGCAATTGGTTGTGCTCTTCTTGGGAATTTATCTAAAGGGGATATTTTATTTTCAATAACAGGTCAACCATACGATACAATAAAAAATATAATTGGATTAAATAATGTAAATGAACAAAAAGGTAGTTTAAAAGATCTTGGGGTGTCTTATCTTGAATGTAATTTAAAAGATGATGGTAATTTTGATATAGAAAATATCATAGAAATCCTTAACAAAAATCGAAATATAAAAATAATTTACATTCAAAGATCAAGAGGATATTCTCTTAGAAAATCACTTCTACCTAACGACATAAAAGATATAGTAAAAATTATAAAAAGCGTAGATAAAAATTTATGTGTTTTTGTTGATAATTGCTACGGTGAATTTACTGATATAATTGAGCCTACAAATATTGGTGTGGATTTAATGGCTGGTTCTTTAATTAAAAATATTGGTGGAGGATTAACTCCAACTGGAGGATATATAGTAGGGAATACTGATTTGATCAAAAATGCTGCGTATAGATTAACAGTTCCTGGTATAGGAGGAGAGTGTGGAGCGAGTCTTACAGACTTAAGACAGGTATTTCAAGGATTATTTATTGCTCCACATATTGTTGTAGAAGCTATGAAAACAGCCATATTTACTGCAAGAATTTTTGAGAAACTTGGTTATGATGTATATCCAAAATATGATGTAAAACGTGGTGATATAATTCAAGCAATCAAACTCAATACATCTGACGAACTAATAAATTTTTGCAAAGAAATTCAAAAAAATTCACCAGTGGATTCTTTCTTAGAATGTGAACCTTGGGATATGCCAGGATACAATGATCAAGTAATAATGGCAGCAGGCACATTTATATCTGGATCATCAATTGAATTATCATGTGATGCTCCAATAAGAGAACCATATGTAGCATACTTACAAGGATCGTTAACTTTTGAGCATGGGCAATTAGCTATCTTAAATAGCATAAAAAAACTAACCCAAAAATAAATAGGGTTAGTTTTTTATATTATAAATTCAAAGGGTTAGAATTAAAAGCATTCTTAATTCCTTCATCATCAACATGTGTATATATCTGAGTTGTAGAAATATTTTCATGACCTAAAACTTTCTGAAGAGTTCTTATATCAATCTTCCCATGCTTAAACATAAGAGTGGCTGAAGTGTGCCTTAACTTATGAGGTGTAATCTTCTTATTAATATTTGAATTCCTCACATGTTTCTTAACCATTTCTTCTATAGCTCTATTACTTATTCTTCTTCCGACAGAACTTATAAATAAAGCATTCTCACAACCTTCTTTAATTTTATATTCATTACGATCTTTTAAATAATTTTTTATTGAATTTATAACCATTTCATTTAAATAAATAACTCTTTCTTTATTTCCTTTACCTATAATAGATAAGGAATTATTTCTCCAATCTATATCTCCAAGATTAATAGAAACAAGTTCTGATAATCTTAATGCGCAATTCAAAAATATAGAAATTATACAATAATCACGAGAATAAAATCGTCGACTCTTTATATTACTTAAAATATTTTTAGACTCATCGAGATCCAAATAAATAGGATTACGTTTAGGTATTTTGGGAGTTTCTAATTCAGAGGCGATATTTTTATCAATAACCTTAATTTTATCTGTAAGATAATTATAAAACGTTCTCAAAGAAGAAATTTTTCGAGCACGTGCATTATGTCCATTTAAACGCTCTTTATCAAGATATCTTATATAAGCATACATATCACTTATTGAAATTTTTTTAAGGCTCTCTAAATCCATTTCATGATGCGAAATTTTCAAATTCAATCTTTTTTTTATTATAAAGTTAAAAAATCCAGATAAATCTATTCGATATTCTTTTATAGTTTTCTCAGAGGCTCCTTTAATACCTGACAAATAATCTAAAAAATCAGATATTATTATTGAACATTTTTTATATTCCATAGTTACTCATCCTTTTTAAATCAAAATATATCATAATACATTGTTATATTAGATTATCAAAAACTTCGCAAAATATAAATTTTGCGAAGTTAATTTTATAAAATCAATCTTATCAAATAATCTATTTGCTTATCATTACCTAATTCAAAAATATGCATACTAAATTTTTTAAACCATAGTTTTTCATAAAATTTTATTGCATCTATATTATATGTTCCCATACGCCCAAGCAAATATATCTTAATTTGTTTTTTAACCCAATTTTTATAGCATTATATATTAATTTTCCACCTATTTTCCTTCCCTTATATTATTGCAACACATATATTCTTTGAACCTCTAAAGTATTATCATAATTTTTTTCTGTTTGAGCTTTGTCAAAATTTAATTTCATATACGCAACTATTTTTTCACCACTTTATACTATATAAAACCTCGAATAACTATTATTTATTTCGCTTTTTATTTGATCATATGAAAAGTTTTCTTTTAAATAATTTTCTATATTATCCTTTGTATTATCATTAGAAAATGTTTCACAAAATGTCTTTTCAGCTATAAACTTCACTTTATATATATCATCTATACTACATTCTTTAATAAAAAACTCTTCCACACTTTCACCACTTATCTTTTTTATAATAATAAGAAAGTAAAAAGGATTTTTGTAAAAATCCTTTTTACTTTATATTTATACCGAATATAAAATTGGATTAATCTTCTAATGTTTCAATTAATTTAGCTAATTCATTAGCAGCCTCAACTTCATCTTTACCTGAAGTTATAATAGTTACTTCTGTATCCTTAGTTGCTCCTAAAGATAAAATTCCAATAAGGCTTTTAGCATTAACTTTTTTTCCATTGGCTTCAACACTTACATCACAAGCAAATGAAGATGCCTTTTTAACTAATAATGTTGCTGGTCTAGCATGCAAACCAGTATTATTTGAAATTTTAACTTTAATTGATTCCATTCTTTTTATTCTCCTTTTATAAATTTTTAAAATTTAAGATAGGCAAAAGCAAGAGTCAATATAACTCTTGCAAAGCTTTTACTAATTCAAATTAATTCACTTATCTAGGTTGAACTATTAATTTAATAGCAGTTCTCTCTTCCCCATCAATTTGTATATCTGTAAAAGCAGGTATACAAACTATATCTTTACCACTAGGTGCTATAAAACCTCTAGCTATAGCTACAGACTTAATAGCCTGATTTATAGCACCAGCTCCAATTGCTTGAATTTCCACTAAAGACTTTTCCTTCAAAATTGCCGCTAATGCACCTGCCACTGAATTTGGATTTGATTTTGTAGAAACTTTTAACACTTCCATATTTAGTCCCCCTATTATTAATCTAAAAAAACTACATCACATATAAAAATCCATTAAAATATATAATAAACTATTCTAACCAAAGAATAGAACATTATCAAATCTAATTTATAACACCAAAACACTTTTTATTTCGCAAATTCAATTGCTCGCGTCTCCCTTATAACATTTATTTTAATTTGTCCAGGAAACTCTAATTCTCTTTCTATCCTCTTAACTATATCTCTAGCCATACAATTAGCACTCAAATCATCGATAATATCTGGTTTAACTATTATCCTTATTTCTCTTCCAGCTTGAATAACATAAGACTTCTCCACACCTTCATATGAATTAGCTATAGATTCCAACTGATTCAACCTCTTTATATACGCATGTAAGGTTTCTCTCCTTGCTCCAGGACGCGCTGCTGATATAGCATCAGATGCCTGCACTAATATAGATTCTAATCTAGTCATAGGTATATCTTCATGGTGAGCTCCAATAGCTTCAGCAACAGCATCACTCTCATTATAACGTTTAGCAAATTCATATCCAATTACAGCATGAGGTCCTTCTATCTCATGATCTAAAGCTTTACCTATATCATGAAGCAACCCCGCTCTTTTTGCAATATTAGCATCTAAACCAAGCTCTAAAGCCATAGTTCCAGCTAAATATGCAACTTCTATAGAATGTTTAAGTACATTCTGCCCATAACTAGTTCTAAATTTTAATTTTCCTAGCAACTTAACTATCTCCGTATGTACTCCATTAATACCCGTCTCAAATAATGCTTGCTCACCCGTCTCTTTTATTTCATTTTCTATATCTCTTTTTGCCCTTTCAACCATTTCTTCAATTTTAGTAGGATGAATCCTTCCATCTAACACTAATCTTTCCAAAGCTATTTTTGCAATCTCTCTTCTAACAGGGTCAAAGCTCGATAAAACTACAGCTTCTGGAGTATCATCTATAATCAAATCGACACCCGTCAACATTTCCAAAGTTCTTATATTCCTACCTTCTCTTCCTATGATCCTCCCTTTCATTTCATCATTAGGTAAAGCGACCACATGAACAGTAGACTCAGAAACATGATCAGCAGCATATCTTTGAATAGCTCCTGTTATTATTTCCTTAGCTTTATTTTCACTTTCTTCCTTCAATTTTGTTTCAAATTCTTTTATTAAAACTGCTGATTCATAAGTTATTTCTTTCTTGATTTCATTAAGTAAAAAAGTTTTAGCTTCTTCCGAACTCATATTTGAAATTATTTCCAACTCTTGTCTTTTCTGGCTATCAATTTCTTTTATATTTTCCTCAAGTTTATCAACTTCTGATGCACGTAAACTTAATTCTCTCTCTTTTTTATCTAACATATCGCTCTTTTTATCTAGGGTTTCTTCTCTTTGCAACAATCTTCTTTCTAATCTTTGTATTTCAGTTCTTCTTTCCCTAGATTCTTTTTCGACTTCCATTCTTAATCTATGTGCATCTTCTTTAGCTTCAAGCAATAACTCTTTCTTCAATGCTTCAGCTTCTTTTTTAGTATTTTCAAACAAAATCTTTCTTTCTTCTTCTTCTTTCTCAATCTTAAGTATAGAAGCATCATAACGTTCCTTTAAACGTTTTTTCATTAAAATTATCATAACCACCATGAATACAACCAAAATAGTATTCACAGCAGGTAAAATTATATTTAAAATATTATTATTTATCATTTTATAACACCCCCTTGCTCTCAAAATAAATTTATTAAAAGCGTGTTGGTGCCATATTTTATTCTTACTGAAAACACTTAAAACTTTTAGTAACCAGTATCATAAATAATTTTATATTAATTTTTATTTAATGTCAATTATAACTAAATCTATTAACACAAATAAATAATAAGCTTTTTAAACCGTTATATTATCATTATTTGTATTCATTTCTAAACAGTTAACATCATCTTTTGTTTCTTTCGATGTCCCACTTTTTTCAATGTTGTATTTTTCTAAAATCAACCTCTCTATTTCTTGCAGTATAGATTTGTTTTCTAGTAAAAACTGTTTCGCATTTTCCCTTCCTTGTCCTAACTTTTCATTTTTATATGAAAACCATGATCCACTTTTTTGAATTATATTTTCCTTAACTGCAAGATCTAAAAGACTTCCTTCTTTAGATATACCTCTATTGTATATAATATCAAACTCCGAAATCCTAAAAGGTGGTGCTACTTTATTTTTCATTATTTTAACTCTTGTTCTATTACCAACAATTTCATCACCTTGTTTTATAGAATCAATCCTTCTAACATCTAATCTGACAGAAGCATAAAATTTTAATGCCCTTCCTCCTGGAGTAGTTTCTGGATTACCAAACATTACACCAACCTTTTCTCTCAATTGATTTATAAATATTGCCACACATTTAGATTTATTTATATGACCTGCAAGTTTTCTTAGTGCTTGAGACATAAGTCTAGCTTGAAGTCCAACATGTGAATCTCCCATTTCCCCCTCTATCTCAGCTCTAGGAACAAGTGCAGCGACAGAATCAATAACAATAACATCAATAGCCCCTGATCTTACTAATGCCTCTGCAATTTCAAGTGCTTGCTCACCATTATCCGGTTGAGAAATTATTAAATTCTCCGTATCTACTCCTAAGTTTTTTGCATATGACGGATCCAACGCATGTTCAGCATCGATGAATGCTGCAGCTCCTCCTTTTTTTTGAGCTTCTGCAATTACATGTAAAGCAACTGTGGTTTTCCCTGAAGACTCTGGTCCATAAACTTCAATAATTCTTCCTTTAGGTAAACCACCTATCCCTAATGCAATATCTAAATCTAAGCAACCTGTAGATACACTTTCAATATTTAATGCACTTTGTTCACCAAGTTTCATTATCGAACCTTTACCATACTGTTTTTCAATTTGACTCATAGCCATTTCAATAGCTTTCATTTTATCTAAATCAAAAGACATTTTTATAAACTCTCCTTTAATACTTTAATATTTTTCCTAACGTAATCCCAACCGGATAAAACAGTTAGAATCACGCACAAGTAAAATGCGGCATCTGCAATTACTTGTATTACACTTATAAAAAATGAATTACTAACAAAATTGATAAGATATAATTCTATTAAAAGGAATATTATAGCCAAAATTTGAAAAACAGTTTTAAGTTTACCATAAATATTAGCAGCTACAACTTCTCCACTCTTAGTTGCTAATATAAGTCTTATTCCTGTAATAATAAATTCTCTGGAAATTACAACTATAACTAGTATAGATTCAACTATACCAAGATCTACAAAAGAAACAAATGCTGCTAACACTAATAACTTATCTGCCAGAGGATCCATAAACTTGCCGAAATCCGTGATCAATTTATATTTTCTCGCAATATATCCATCTAATTGATCAGTAATAGATGCTATTATAAAAACAGTTAATGCTCCAAGAACACCTATTTTAGAATTTAAATTTAGTAATATTAAAAAAACAGGTATCAATAACACCCTAAATATAGTTAATTTATTGGGTAAATTCATTAAATAACCTCTCCTATAAAGTCATATTCCATACAAGAAACGATTTTAACATTAACAAATTCTCCCATATTGAGATTATGACTAGATTTTATATAAATTATACCATCAATTCCAGGACTTTGAAAATTTAATCGTCCAATATAATAATCATTGTTCTTAGAATCAATAATAGCTTCAAAAATCCTTCCTATTTTTTTCTCAAGAAGTTCCTTCGAATTATTTTGTTGAATACTCATAATTCTATTACGCCTTTTAATCTTAATGTTCTCATCAACTTGATCATCGAACGTAGCAGCAGCCGTATTCTCTTCTTGCGAATATGTAAATACACCAATATTATCTATATTTTTTTGTTCTATAAACTCCTCAAGCATTTTAAAATCCTCATCAGTTTCACCAGGAAATCCTACTATCAAAGAAGTTCTTATAGTAATATCAGGAACATCTCTTAAATTTTTTATAAGTTTATAAATCTTATCTTTTCTTGTATGTCTTGCCATCCTTATCAAAATTTTATCACTAACATGTTGTAACGGAATATCAATATACTTGCAAAGCTTAGGATTTGTCTTTAATTCTTCTATTAAATCAATATCTATATCCTCTGGATAAGCATAATGAAGTCTTATCCATTTAATACCATCTATGTTAGATAATTCACGAATAAGTTGTATAAGTTTCTTTTCCCCATACAAATCAATACCATACTTAGTTATATCTTGAGCTATTAATATAAGCTCTTTAATTCCCTGTTCAGCAAGAAACTTTCCCTCATTTACTAAACTTTCAATATTTCTACTTACATGACGTCCTCTAATCTTCGGAATTATACAAAATGTACAATTATTATTACATCCCTCGGATATTTTGAGATAGGCATAATGCTTAGGGGTTGTTAAAATTCTATTTGATTCAAATATTATATTTTCTTTATTTTCATTATCAATAATTCTTTTACCAGTTTTTATAAAATCTTCTATGTATTTAAGAATGTTATCATAATTCATAACTCCTAGGAGTATGTCTATCTCTGGAATTTCTTCAAATAACTCCTTACCATACCTTTTTGATAAACATCCAGTAACCACTAATACTTTTAAATTTTTAGATTTATACTTAACAGCCTCAAGTATAGTATCTATAGACTCCTGTTTTGCAGACTCAATAAATGAACATGTATTTATTATTAAAATATCTGCCGCTTCTTCATTTAATGTAATTTCAAATTTATCAACTAAAGTTCCTAAAAACATTTCTGTATCAATAGTATTTTTATCACATCCAAGACTTATAACACCTAATTTTAAATTTTTCAATTCTACTTCCTCACTCATAAAAAATAATTTAAAATAAATCTTCTTCTCTAACTAAAACTTCCTTTTTACCAGATGAACCTATTCCAATAATACCCCTAGCTTCAATTTCTTCCATTAAATTTGCTGCTCTATTATATCCAATTTTAAGTTTTCTCTGAATAAATGAGGTGCTTGTATTATTAGATTGTACAACTATCTTTATAGCTTCTTCTAACAACTCATCTCCTTTAAAACTTCCAAGCTCAACTTTTGAAGTTGCATTGTTTATATGCTCAATAATTTCTTCATTATACTCAACTTTTGATTCATAGTTGTTCTTTATGCTATTTACAAATTTTTCAACTTCAGACTCTGAGATAAACGCACCCTGTATACGTTGAGGTTTCAAATAACCCATAGGATAAAACAACATATCTCCACGCCCTAATAATTTTTCAGCTCCAGATTGATCTAAAATTGTACGTGAATCTATAGAACTCGAAACAGAAAATGATATCCTAGAAGGTATATTAGCTTTTATAACACCAGTAATAACATCAACAGATGGTCTTTGAGTCGCTATTACCAGATGCATTCCTGCAGCACGAGCCATTTGTGCAAGTCGAGCTATAGCATCTTCAACCTCATTATGACAAACCATCATAAGGTCAGCAAGCTCATCAATTACAATAACTATGTACGGTATTTTCTCATCAATTTCTCCATTATTATATAACTCATTGTAGCTATCTATATTTCTAACCCCTTTTTCAGCAAATTTATTATATCTACTTGTCATCTCACTTATTGCCCAATTTAAAGCGTGAGATGCTTTTTTAGGATCTGTTACAACTGGAATCAATAGATGAGGAATTCCATTATAAACATTAAGTTCAACAACCTTAGGGTCAATAAGTATAATTTTGACTTGATCAGGAAGATACTTACATAATATACTTATCAAAATTGTATTTATACAAACTGATTTACCTGAACCAGTTGCACCAGCAATTAGTAAGTGGGGCATAGTCGCAAGATCTGCAACAATACTTTTACCACTTATATCCTTACCAAGTCCAATGCTAATTTTAAGTTTAGAAGAGTCGAATTCTTCAGAATTTATGATCTCTTTTAATTTTATCATAGAAACAACATCATTTGGAACTTCAATTCCTACAAGGGATTTCCCAGGTATAGGAGCTTCAATTCTTATTCCACTAGTAGCAAGTGCTAGTGCTATATCATCTGATAAATTCAATATCTTACTAACTTTCACACCTTTGTGTGGTTCTATCTCATATCTAGTTACTGCAGGTCCTTTTTGAACATTTTTAATTTCAGCTTTTACTTTAAAATCATCTAATGTTTTTTGAAGTAAATCCTTTTTTCGCTTAAGTTCCTCAGAAACTTCATTAAAATCATTTATATCAGTATCCTCAAGTGCATTGTTAATATCATCATAACTAATTCTTTTATATTCATTCTTAACTTCATATGTCTTTTTTAAATCATTAGAAATTAATTCATTTTTATTATAATTTTCTTTAACAATATCTTCTTCAACAACATTTTTAACGATAGGTTCTTCACAAACTTCTTCTGCAAATTCCACATCAGGTTCTTTTTTAATAATATTTGAAATTTCTTGAGGTTCTTCAATGGATAATGACTTAGATAAGAACTTAACTATAGATGCATTACTTTTTTTCTTCTTGTTAAAATTTATATCATTATTTTTCGTATTTGTTAAGTTATCTAACTTAGATTTAGAATTTATATCATCCCTTTTATTGGAAATCCTATTTATTTTTTTTTTGATAATTTGTGCAATATCATATAAAGATTTATCAAATATAAGTATTATACTAATAACAAGAATTGTAATAAGTAAAGCTAAACTACCAGCAAATCCAATAAATGATTTAAATAAACGCATTACAGTAATACCAAGAACTCCACCATGAAAATTAGATGTACTTGACATAACAGCTTGAAGAGTAGAAAGATATGTTTTACCATTAAATTTATCCAAAGTAACTAAACTTATAATAAGATATATCATTATCAAAAAACTAATAAGTGCATAAAACTTTTTGTTAAGATTGCTAATCTTTTTTTTTGTTATAAGTCCTATGCCAATAAATCCTACTATAATAGGCAATACATATCCTCCAACGCCAATTCCATTATTAACTAAATTTCTTATAAAAACCAATAAAAACGCATCTGTGTTACTATAAAATCCTATTAACAGCAATAATGCAATTAAAATTAATATAACTCCTATAATTTCTTTCTTTTTGTCTACATTAGATATTTTGCTCATATTTCCCAAAACCTCTTTAAAATTTATTTCAAATTTATACATACCTTATTGAAAAGAACTATTTAGTACAGAATATTTTGTCATAAATATACAGTTATTTCAATAATAAATTACTTATCTTTTTTATTCTCTTCAGAAGCTTTATTTTCCTTTTCATTCTCTCTATCTTTAATCATGGAATTTAACTTTTTAAGTGCATCAGTTATTCCTCCAACTTCCTCAATCAATCCAACATCAACGGCCTCTTGTCCAATCAAAATAGTACCCATATCATTTAATAAATCTCCAGTTTGTTGTAATAACTTATCTAAAATATCATTTTTAATACTACTTGTCCTAACAATAAAATCATTAATTCTCTCTTGCATCTTCTTAAAGTAATCAAAAGTTTGTGGAACACCAATGATAAGACCATTCATTCTAATAGGATGTAATATCATCGTTGCAGATGGCGTTATAAATGCATAATCTGATGCAGTTGCAAGCGGAACTCCAATAGAATGACTTCCACCTAAAACCAATGATACTGTAGGCATACTTAAACTATTTATCATTTCAGCTATAGCAAGTCCAGCCTCAACATCTCCTCCAAGAGTATTTAAAGTTATAAGAACTCCTCTTACGTTTGGATTTTGTTCCATTGCAATCAGTTGAGGTATAACATGTTCATACTTAGTGCTCTTAGTTTGAGGTGATGCAACACCATGTCCTTCAATTTGTCCAATTATATTTATTGTCTGTATATAATTGGCTGGATCCTGAGAATTTACAACTTCAATCATTCCAAAATCTTTAATATTTTTTGCAGTTTCTGTTGGATCTGACTTTTGATCTTTACCATCTCCTAATTGTCCTGTGGCAGATAAAAATTGGAAAGCATTCTTATAAATACTAGGCATATCATAAAACATAAAGTTTGCTCCTTTCAATTACTAAACAAAAATACTCATTACTATTTTGTGAACAAATATTTAATTTATACAAAAAATAAAAATTAGCAAGTTCATATTAAACTTGCTAATTTTTATTTATTAATAAAGAAATTATTATGAATTGCATTAAGACTCCTGTCAAGATCATCATTCTTAACAAGTAACCAAATACTCATATTAGAATGATTTGTTTGCATAACTTCAATATTTTCTCTATGAAGGAGTTCAATAAGTTTAGCCATAGTTATAGAAATATTTTTAAGATTTGCTTTAACTATACCAATTTTAGAACAATTTTCTATAATTTTATATTTTAAATTATAATTATTTAAAATTTTTATAATATCGTCAAAATTGTTTTTATATATAGTAAACACCTTATGATCCGTAAAAATATTTATAAAATCAATTACTATATTCTTAGTTGATATTTCTTGAAATACCTTATAATAATTTTGATTATCTTCATTTTCATCTCTAGATATTTTTATTTGAATACAGTCTTTAAGATAAGTCATTCCTTTAAATATATCATCATTATCTCTTGAATTATTATTTATGATAGTACCTTTAAAATCATTAAATGTATTCTTGATAATAATAGGTATATTATTATCCATGGCAATTTTAACAGCCTTTGGATGAATAATATTATTTCCAAATATAGATAATTCAAATAATTCTTTATAACTTATTTCATCAATAGATTTCGCATTAACAACTATCTTAGGATCTACAGTCATAAGTCCATCGACATCTTTAAAAAATTGAACTTTATTACATCCTAAAACTTCAGCTAACTTAACAGCAGATATATC
Source organism: Candidatus Arthromitus sp. SFB-mouse-Japan (assembly GCF_000270205.1). NCBI lineage: Bacteria > Bacillati > Bacillota > Clostridia > Eubacteriales > Clostridiaceae > Candidatus Neoarthromitus > Candidatus Arthromitus sp. SFB-mouse. The sequence goes on along the minus strand of NC_015913.1, from coordinate 795,106 downwards.
ACTTCCACCTCTGCCAAGAGTTGTTATATCGCCATCACATGTTACTCCTTGAAATCCAGCAATTATTGGTATAATACCATCATTTAATAAAGAAACTATTTTCTCTGTATTTATATTTAAAATACTAGCATTTCCAAAATTATCATCAGTAACTATTCCAATATCCTTTCCAACAACAGGGATTGCATTTATATCCCTATCTCTAAGTTCTGATGCAAATACTATTGCACTAATTATTTCACCACAACTTATAAGTTTGTCCATATATTTAGGATATCTTTTTTTAAAATCATTTGAAATCAATGATAATAACATATCTGTTGAATAAGGATCATTCTTTCTACCAATAGCTGATATAACTACAACTAATTTATTATTATTTTCCAAAAATTGCTCTATTTTATTAATACACATTAATCTAGATTTTTTTGTTTGTACTGATGTTCCACCAAATTTTTGTAATATAAGCTCCATAGTTATTCAAACTCCATCTTTAAATTAATAAACATCTGAATCAAGTAAATTTTCATCTATATTATCAAAATCAATTATAATTGTTTTGCTTCCTATCTTTTTAATTGAATTCCACGGTATTTTACAAAATTGCTTTGAAGTTTTAAAAAATGGATTTCCTACTCTTCCCAAACTCAAAGCTATAAATTTAAAATTTCCATACCTATCAATAATCAAATCATGATTAAATAAACATCCATATTTCTCAGCATCATTTATATTAATAATTTCATAGCGTTGTATATCACTATAAAGTTTATCTTTTTTATGCATGGGTATCTACCTCCTAATATAAGGTATTGTTTTTTTTATTTTTTAGTACTTAAAAAAATAAAAATAGCAAGGATATTCAATCTCTTGCCTTCTCGTAAAAAATTATTCTATTCTATCACTTCAATTATCTTTTTGTTCTTGTTTGTTATCTAAAATATCTTTCCTAGATAAATTAATTCTTCCATGTGAATCAATATCAATTACCTTAACCAGTATTTCATCACCAACTGAAACAGTATCCTCAACTTTATTAAACTTTTTATTAGAAAGCTTAGAAATATGAACTAATCCTTCTTTACCATTAAAAATATCTACAAAAGCACCAAAACTTGTTATCTTAACAACCTTTCCAAGATAAACTTCCCCAACTTTAATCTCTTTTGTAATAATCTCTATTTGGTTTAATGCATAATCAATTTTGTTAACATCATAATCAGATATAAATATACGTCCATCATCTTCTATATGTATAGCTTGCTTTTTAAGATTAGCGTCAGAGATAATTTTATTTATAACTTTACCGCCAATACCTATTACATCCCTTATCTTATCTGGATCAATTTTTATAATCTTTGTTTTAGGAGCATACTCAGATAAACTGGATTTATGTTTTGGAATACATTTATTTATTTTATCTAAAATTTCAAGCCTAGCCTTCCTAGCAGATTCTAAACTCTTTTTAATACAATCCCAAGACAATCCTCTTATCTTTGTATCAACTTGAATTGCTGTTATTCCTTTTTCTGTCCCAGCAACTTTAAAATCCATATCTCCAAAAAAATCCTCTACACCTTGTATATCAGTTAAAATTTCCTCTCTAGTTAAATCATCATTAGTAAATAATCCAATCGCAATACCTGCTGCTGGTCTTTTTATAGGAACTCCTGCATCAAGTAATGCAAGTGTACTTCCACAAACAGATGCTTGAGATGTTGAACCATTCGAACTTAAAACTTCTGATACTAATCGTATTGTGTATGGAAATTCTTCTGTTGGAGGTATTAATGGCTCAAGGGCTTTTTCTGCTAAAGCTCCATGTCCTATCTCACGTCTTCCAGGTCCTCTGAGTGGCTTAACTTCTCCAACGCTATATGATGGAAAATTATAATGATGCATATATCTCTTATACTCTTCTTCACCAATTCCATCAATAATTTGAACATCAGCAAGTGGTCCAAGAGTTGCTATAGTTAATACCTGGGTGAGTCCCCTCGTAAATAATCCTGTCCCGTGAGTTCTAGGAAGTATGGATATATCACATGATATAGGCCTTATTTCATCAAAATCTCTACCATCAGGTCTCCTATTTTCATCCAATATCATTTTTCTAACAATTTCTTTTTGAATATTATTAACAATGTAGTTTACATCTAACATATTATCTGGATATATTTCTTTAAAATGATCACTAATTTCATTTTTAAGGTCACCCATTACCTCTGCTCGTTCAATCTTATCAGTCGTATACATGACACTCTTAATTTTATCATAACAAAATTTATGTACTTCCTCAGCTATATCATCAGAAACTGAATAAAGCTCTGGTTCAATTTTATCCTTACCATATTTTTCAACGGCATCTAGTTGAAATTTAATTAATTTCTGACAAGCATCAAATCCAAACTTTATTGCATCATACATAATATCTTCTGGTATTTCACAACCGCCAGCTTCAATCATTATCACTCTTTCTCTAGTTGCACATACTGTTAAATTTAATATAGTTTCTTCTCTTTGTTTAGATGTAGGGTTTATTACAAACTCTCCATGAACTAATCCTACCATGACTGCTCCAACAGGTTCAGTGTAAGGAATATTAGATATACACAATGCTAATGAGGATGCATTAATAGCTAAAATTTCTGGTAAATTATCATTTTCCACAGACATTACTGTACAAACTACTTGAACATCATTTCTGTACCCCTTAGGAAATAATGGCCTTAATGGTCTATCAATAGCTCTCCCATTCAATATAGCTTGAGTGGATGGTTTTCCCTCTCTTTTTATAAATCCTCCTGGAATTTTACCAACAGAATATAATCTCTCCTCATATTCAACACTTAGTGGAAAAAAATCTATTCCTTCCCTTGGTTTTTCAGAAGCATTAACATTTACGAGAACACATGTATCTCCGTAACTAACAATAATCGACGTATTTGATAACATACCCAAATCACCGAGTTTAAGGGACAACTTTCTACCTTCAAATACAGTCTCTAAAATGTCTAGCACTAAACATTTCCTCCTTTTCGATTTTATATAAATTTAAGAGCGGATAAAAAAACCGCTCTTACCATAAATAACTTAAAACAACTTATCTTCTAATTCCTAAATCTTTAATAAGACCTCTATACTTATTAATATCTTGTTTCATTAAATAATTCAACAAACCTCTTCTTTTACCAACCATAATGAGCAATCCTCTTCTTGAGTGATGATCTTTTTTATGTATTTTTAAATGCTCCGTTAATTCAGAAATTCTTTTAGTAAGTAAAGCTATTTGAACTTCAACCGATCCTGTATCTTTTTCGTGTCTTGAATACTCTCTAATTATTTCTTGCTTTTTCTCTTTATTTATCATAAAATTATCCTCCTAATAAATCGCCCAAAACCAAGTTATAGCCCCCAATGCTAAAACCTAGTTCAAGGTTTACATAAGTTAAGTATAGCAAATATTTAATTTATTTCAAATATTTTTTTACTATATTTATGGAATCTATTTTATCCTTCTCAAGTTGATCTATAAGTGCATGTACGTCCGAAAACAAAATTTCATTACGTAATTTCTTTATAAAATTAACTCTAATTTTTTTATCATATAAATCACCTTTAAAATCTAATATGAATGTTTCAATAGAGATATATTTGTTCCTAAAGGTAGGATTATAACCGATATTAGTCATAGATATATATCTACGAGCGTCAAATTCTGTTATGGTTGCATATACTCCATTTTGTGGTATACAAAATTTAGCATCATATTTTAAATTTGCAGTTGGAAATCCCAATTTTCTACCTAATTGTTTCCCACGAATAACTACACCTGTAATATTGAAGAATCTACCTAAAAATTTATTAGCTTTTTCTATCTCACCATACTTGATATAAACCCTTATCTTCGTACTGCTTATCTTTTTGTTATATAAATTCAATAATTCAACAACTTCTGTTTCATAACCAAGTTCCTTACCTAGCTCAGTTAAATATTGAATATTCCCCTGATTTTTATATCCAAATTTAAAGTTAAATCCACATATAATTTTTTTCATCCCATAATTGCTAGTCAAATATGTTATAAACTGATTAGCTATAATATTTTTAACTTCTAGAAAATCATATAAACATAAATAATCGACTCCCATATTCTCCAATATATGAATTTTTTCATCGATTGGCGTCAATATCTTAGGAGCCTTACTTGGATTTAGAAACGCTACAGGATGTTCTTTAAAAGTTACAACCATACTTTTATAAGAATGTTCTTTAGCATCTTTAATAACTTTATTTATTATTTTCTGGTGAACACTATGTACTCCATCAAAATTACCAATACATAAGACTGTATTATGATTTATTTTTTTGTAAATTGAATTAATTATTTGCATAACTATTACCTTGACTTAAAAATTTAATAACTCTTAAAGAAACCATCTTTCGTTCACAAATACCTATTAAATTCCCTTTAGTATATAATAAGTATATTCCTTCAGCAATCTTGTGTATATATTTTGGATTTTTAACAGAAACTCCATTCATTAAAAGTTTTATAATATCTGGATCATTTATCTCAATCTTAGGATAATCAATAATATCATCTATTAAAATTAAATTATCTCGAATTTTTTTGGAATCTATAGTTTCAAAATCCAATGCAGTATCCTTTTTAAAATCTCCACTCTCGACTCTCTCTAAAAAAGTTATTGTCCCATATGTACCCATTGCTTTTGCTATATCTCTACACAAACTTCTTATATAAGTTCCCTTAGAACATTTAATTGTAAAAGAACACTCATTATTTTCTTCATTAACTACAACACTATTTATAAAATAAACTACTATTTTTCTAGATTTAAGTTCAAATTCAATTCCTCCTCTTGCTAATTCATATGCTCTTTTACCATTAACTTTTAAAGCAGAATAATTTGGTGGAACCTGCTCCTGTTCTCCAATAAAACCATTTAACACATTTAATAATTTATTTTTATCTAGAATAAACTCTAAATCCATTTTTGTTATATTTCCTTCACAGTCATATGTATCAGTTAAAATACCAAATTTAATTTTAACACTATAAACTTTATCTTTATTAAGTAAATATTCACTTATTTTAGTTGCACTACCAATACAAATTGGCAGTACACCACAAGCTAATGGATCTAAAGTTCCAGTATGTCCTATCTTTTTTATATTTAATAATTTTTTAATTCTAATTACAACATAATTTGAAGTAATATTTTGAGGTTTATAAATATTTATAACTCCATTAATCATTTCAAAAGTTTCCTAAACTCCTCAACCAATACTCTTTCTATATCATCTCTTTTTAAATTTGTAACGAATGCAGCTGCCTTAATATGTCCACCGCCACCAAACTTCTGGGCTATTTTACAAACATTTATAGAGTTCTTGCTCCTTAAACTAACCTTATGTTTACCATTAAAATCCTTAATCAAAATACTTGCCTTAACACCATCAATAGTTAATCCATAACTTACAATATCATTTGTTTGTTCATCAGTTGAATTAGATTTATTTAACATTTCATTTGTTACATGTATAACACAAATTTGATTGTCAATTAACTTAATTTCATTATAAACCAATCCCAAAAGTTTAACCTTAGAGAATGTTTTATATAAAAATAATTGCTCATATATGTTCCAAAATTCAAATTTGGTAGCAATTAACTCTCCAACTATATTAAAAGTTTTTTGTGATGTGCATTCAAATCTTAAACCACCAGTATCAGTCATTATAGATGTGTATATACATTTAGCAATATCTTGATCTAATTCAACTCCCAAGTTCTTTATAACATCGAATACAATTTCTCCCGTAGAACTAGCACCACCATCTACAAAATTATATTTACAATATCTATCATTACTGATATGATGATCAATTCCTAGCGTTATAGTTTTATCAAAATCAACTTCACATGAAATTCTTTCAATATTACCACAATCTAAAATTATTAAAAGATCAATATCCGAAGTTACAATATAATTTTCACCATTTATTTCATTAATTAACGGCAAAAATTTTAAATTAATAGTATTAGTTAGATCATCCTTAGAGAAAATCATAACATCTTTGTTTAATTTTTTTAACGCAAAATACAAGGATAACAAACTACCAACTGCATCACCATCAGGTGATACGTGGTAACTGAGCCCTATACTTTTAGAATCTTCAATTAACAATTTAATATTATCAAAATTAATCATTACAAGAATCCTCTTTATTTGTTTTCTTTAATATTTCATCAATATGAAAACTATATTCTATCGAGTTATCAATTCTCAAATCAATCTCAGGAGTAAATCTAATTTTAACATTTTGAGATATCGATCTCTTCATTTTCCCTACAGATCTCTTTAAAATTTCAAATATCTCTTCTCTATTCTTATCAAAAATGCTTAAATAAACCTTTGTAGTTTTAAAATCTGTAGCAGTGTCAACTCTTGTTACAGTTATTAATCCTGTAATTCTTGAATCTCGTAAATCATTTTGTATACAAGAACTTACCGCTTTCTTTATCTCCTCATTAACTCTATCTATCCTAAATTTTCCCAAAATTTATCACCTCTATATTAATTAAAGGTTATTTCTTTTAAATTCCTTCATTTCAAATCCTTCAATTATATCTTCTTCTTTTAAATCATTAAAATTTTCTATAGATAAACCACATTCATATCCCTTATTAACTTCTTTAACATCATCTTTGAATCTCTTTAACGACGATAACTTGGATTCAAAGATAACAACCCCTTGACGTAAAATTCTTACATTACAATTTCTTGTTAATTTACCATCTAAAACATAACATCCTGCAACTGTTCCAACATTTGATATTTTATATAATTGTCTTATTTCAACACGTCCAAGATAAACCTCTTTAATATCTGGATCTAAAAGTCCTATCATAGCTGATTTAATATCATCAAGAGCTTCATATATAAGTCTATATGTTCTTATATCAACTTTCTCTTTGTCAGCTAGTAAAAGAGCGTTATTATCAGGTCTTACATTAAATCCAATTATTATAGCATTTGATGTACTAGCAAATATAATATCACTTTCGTTTATTGCTCCAACAGCACTATGAATAACCTTAACTTTAATATTCTCAGATGATAATTTTTCTAAAGATTGTTTTAACGCCTCTGAAGATCCTTGAACATCAGATTTAACTATTATACTTAACTCCTTTATAGTTCCATCCTTAATTTGACTATAAACAGTTTCAAGTGATATTTTTGAATTATTCATCTGACTATCTTTAATTTGCTGTTTCCTATCATTTGAAATTTGCCTAGCAACTTTTTCATCTTTTATAGACTCAAACCTATCTCCAGCATCTGGAACTTCATTTAATCCAAGAACAAGTACTGGTATTGATGGTACAGCTTCTTTCATTGGCACATCATTTTCATCATACATTGCTCTAATTTTACCATATGTATTACCAACAACAACACAATCTCCAATTTTAAGAGTTCCATCTTGAACAAGTAAAGTTGCTAAAGGTCCACGTCCTTTGTCAAGTCTAGACTCTATAACTGTACCCTTTGCTGGCGAACTTTTATCTGCAGTAAGTTCCTGTATATCTGCAGTCAATATAATCATTTCTAACAATTCATCTATACCTTCTCCAGTTTTAGCAGAAACATTTACAAATACTGTACTACCTCCCCAGTCTTCAGCAATAATTTCATATTCAGTAAGCTCTTGCTTAACTTTATCAATATTCGCTTCAGGCTTATCAATTTTATTAACAGCAACTATTATTGGAACATTGGCAGATTTACAATGATTTATAGCTTCAACTGTTTGAGGCATTATTCCATCATCTGCAGCAACAACAAGAATAACTATATCTGTAACCTTTGCACCTCTTGCTCTCATTTGGGTGAAAGCTTCATGCCCTGGTGTATCTATAAATGTTATAATTTCATCACCAACTTGAACTTTATAAGCTCCAATGTGTTGAGTTATACCACCAGCTTCCTTTTGAGATACATTTGTTTTTCTTATACAATCAAGTAATGATGTTTTTCCATGGTCTACGTGACCCATAACAGTAATTATTGGAGGCCTTTTTGATAAATTTTCTGATTTCGTTTCAGTTGAATTTCCAATTAATTCATATTTATCATCATTTGAAGTTTCTTCTTTTTTAACACATTCAACTTCGTATTTATCACAAAGTTTTTTTGCAACCTCAAAGTCTATTTCTTGATTTATTGAAACCATCAAACCCAAGAACATTAAATTCTTAATAACATCCGCTGTTGATTTATTAAGTTTTTGTGCAAGATCTTTGACACTTATAGTTCTGCTAATTTCTATAATTCCATTATTTTCTCCACTGTCATTGGCTGCTACATTATTTTTTTTGTGTTTCAATGAGGACTGTCTTCTATTATTTTTGTTTTTATTCTTATTTTTTGAGGATTGTTTATCTATTTGTTCAATCATGATTTCTTCATATTCCTGAACAATATCGTTTCTATTAACATTTTCTTGATATTTATCATAATCCATTGACATTTCATTTTCCGACACAGAATCTTTATCCTTTATCTCAAAATATTCTTTTATTAACTCACTATCCTCATCACTTAAAACACTCATATGATTTTTTACATCTACATCAAACTCATTTTTAAGAATCGATATCAACTCTTTACTTGGTTTATTTACAGCTTTCGCTAACTCATAAATTCGAACTTTGGACATAAAATCTACCTCCCTAATATAAATTCTAAATTTTCCCTAATTTATTTTGTAATTCATTCACAACCTCTAACGGAATTTCTATTTTCAAAGATCTGCAAAGCTTATTAAACTTAATACTTTTCTCTAAACATTTCAGATTATCTTTACAAACATATACCCCTCTACCATCAGACTTATAAGTTTCATCAATTTTAACAATTTTATCTGGAGTCCTACATATTCTTATAAGTTCATACTTATTTCGTCGTTCATTACATCCAATACATCTTCTAAACAAAACTCCCCTATTCTTCATTAGCTATTTCCTCTTGGAATATGCCATCATCAAATTTAGTTGCATCATTTTTAATGTTCTCTTCAATTTTAAAAACTTCTTCATTCTCATTATTTTCATCATAAAAACTCTCAACTTTCGATAACGGTTTTATATCTATCTTCCATCCTGTTAATCTAGCAGCTAATCTCACATTTTGTCCTTCTTTACCTATAGCTAAAGAAAGCTGAGAATCATCAACTACAACATCAGCTAATTTTTTTTCTGGATCAATTGATATTTTAGATATATTAGCAGGACTTAAAGCATTTGATATATATATCTCAGGATCTTCATTCCATTTTATAATATCAATTTTCTCATTTTTAAGTTCGTTAACAATGCTTCTTACCCTAAGTCCTTGTTCTCCAACACATGCTCCCACAGGATCGACTTCTTCCATATTAGAGAAAACTGCCATCTTTGTTCTAGCACCAGCTTCACGGACAATATTTTTAATCTCTACGATGCCTTCCTGTATCTCACTAACTTCTAATTCAAATAACTTCTTCACAAAATTAGGATCAGTCCTTGATACATGAACTTGAGTACCCTTAGGTGAATTTATAACTTCTGAAACATAAAGTTTTATTTTCTCATTTCTCATAAATCTTTCTCTAGGAATTTTATCATTTGTCCTCAAAATTGTTTCAATTCTTCCTATGTTAATAAAAACATGGTCTTTATCATTCCTAAGAACCGTACCTGTTATAATCTGGAACTCCTTTTTCACATACTCCTTGTATAACAAATCACGTTCTGCTTCTTTAATTCTCTGAGTTACTACCTGCTTAGCAAGAGTAGCTGCCACACGTCCAAAGCTTTTTGGGGTAACCTCAACATCACATATATCACCAATATTATAGTAAGGACTTATTTTCCTAGAATCATCTAAAACAATCTCTAAAGAAGAATATCTAATTGATTCTACAATTAACTTCTGTGCAAAAACTTTTATTTCACCAGTAACCCTATTCATTGTTACTTTTACATTTTGAGAGGCTCCTTGATTTGCGTAGTTTTTTTTATATGCTGCTATGAGAGCATCCTCTATTGTTGTGAAGATTAGATCTTCACTTATTCCTTTATCTTTAACTATTGTTTTAAGTGCATCTATAAATTCTTTATTCATGGATATCCCCCTAAGATATTTCCTCTAAATTTATATTTTTTATCATATTGAGGTCAAATTCTAACTCTCTATTTTCAACTTTAACTTTAATGCCATGATCATTAACATTAACTAAAATTCCAATATATTTCTTAACACCTTCGAAACTTTTTGATAGTCTAACACAAACAACCTTGTTTATTGCATCCATCATTTGCTTTAAAGTGTATAATTTCCTGTTTATCCCAGGAGAAGATACCTCCAAAAAGAATTTATCATTTATCTCAAGACTATCTATAATGAAATTTATAGTTTTTGCAACAATCTCACAATCTTTAACAGTAATCTTCTCGTTTATATCTTCATGGGTAATCATTACCCTTAGATAATTGTGACCAAGTTCATTTACATACTCAATATGATAAATTTCATATCCTAAATCATCTATAGAGCTACTAATATTTTCTCTAATTAAGTTAACCAAACTATCCAAAACTACCTTCCTCTTTTATTATAAAAATTTTCCATCGTAAAATACAGAGAGAGCAGGTCTTAAAACCTACTCTCTCTCAAATAAATAATGCAAATAAACATTGTATTATCGAATTATAGCACAGTTATATTTTCATTGCAACTATTTAATATTAGAACTATATTTAGTTTAATATATTATTTAAATCTTTTTCTAGTGTAGAAATATCTGCATTTTTTAGTATTATGTGTTTAGCAAAGCGAATCTATAATGGAATAATAAAAATTCTCTGATACCAATCTATAATGGTTTCAGAGAATTTCGATTTTATGATTCTATTTCCATCACGTTCTTATCTGTAAAAAATCACTCTAAAATTGTAAATTCATTGACAATTGATTATTTTCAGGCAAATCTCTTATACATCCATGGGACTGAAGTGTTTCAATTACTGTTTTAGATACCTTTGCTCTATTTTTCAAATCCTGAATAGATATAAATTCACAAAATCTACCAGCCTCATATAAATTTTTTGCGGCTGTAGCACCAACTCCTTGCAATGCATTAATAGGTGGAAGTATTCCTCCATCTTCTATCTTAAAATCATTGTAATGTGATTTATATAAGTCTACCTTATAGAATTTAACACCTCGTGCATATGCTTCCAAAGCTATCTCAAGTACTGTCAAAAGTCCTTTATCTTTTTGAGTTAAATTATTTCCTAAAGCATTTAATTGACCAATTTTCTCTTTAATAAACTCTGCTCCATTACAAATTAAATTTGCATCAAACTCATCAGCTCTAACAGTAAAATAAGCAGTATAATACTCAATCGGATAATAAACCTTATAATAAGCAATTCTAACAGCCATCATAACATAAGCTACAGCATGACCCTTAGGAAACATATACTTAATTCTTCTACAAGACTCAATATACCAAGACTCTATTTTATTTTCTGCCATTATATCCTCATATTCTTTTGTTAGACCTTTACCTTTACGCACACTTTCCATAATATCAAATGCTTTCTTAGCTGGTAGTCCTTTATAAACCAAATAAACCATAATATCATCTCTTGTGGATATACAATCTTTAAGTGTTGTATATCCTTTCATAATAAATTCCTGAGCATTATTAATCCAAACATCTGTTCCATGTGATAAACCCGATATTCTTACAAGGTCTGAAAACGTTGTCGGCTTGGTATCAAGTAACATTTGCCGTACAAACTTAGTCCCAAATTCAGGAATTCCAAGCGTACCTACAGAACAGTCTATATATCCTGGCTCCATATTAAGAGCAGATATACCAGTAAATAAACTAAGCACTTTTTCATCATTTAACGGTATTTCTTGAGGATTCAATCCTGTTAAATCTTTAAGCATCTTAAGCATAGTTGGATCATCATGTCCAAGAATATCAAGTTTTAATAAACGTCCACTTATTGAGTGATAATCAAAATGAGTAGTTATTACATCTGCATCCATATCGTCTGCTGGATGTTGTATCGGTGTAAAATTAAATATATCATTATCTTTAGGTACAACCATTATACCCCCTGGATGTTGGCCAGTTGTTCTTTTAACTCCCGTTAATCCTTTGGATAACCTCTCAATTTCTGGTTGAGGTACTCTAATACCCATTTCTTCTATGTATTTTTTAACATAACCATAGGCTGTTTTATCAGCAATAGTACCAATAGTGCCTGCTCTAAACACATAACCTTTACCAAATAACTCCTCAGTATATTTATGAACCAATGGTTGATATTCTCCAGAAAAATTTAAATCAATATCAGGCTCTTTATCTCCATCAAATCCTAAAAAGGTTTCAAATGGAATATCAAATCCATCTCTTAAATATTTTGTACCACATTTAACACAATCTTTTGATGGTAAATCTACTCCAGCATTAACACTACCATCTGATATAAATTCTGTGTCCTTACATTTTGGACAAACATAATGGGGTGGAAGTCCATTAACCTCAGTTATTCCACAAAATGTCGCAACAATCGATGATCCAACAGATCCTCTTGAACCAACTAAGTATCCATCGTCTAAGGACTTTTTAACAAGTTTATGTGCAATTAAATAAAGTACAGCATATCCATTCGATATAATAGAATTCAATTCCTTATCAAGCCTATCTTTTATTATTTGATGAAGATTTTCTCCATAAATAGAGTGAGCCTTTTCATAAGCCATCATCCTTATCTCATCATCTGATCCTTCTATCTTAGGAGGAAAAGTTCCATTTGGTATTGGCAAAATTTCATCAACCATATCATTAATCTTGCTTGGATTTAAAAGTATAACTTCATCTCTAACATCCTTTGACAAAAATTCAAACTCTTTAAACATTTCATCAGTAGTTCTTAAATATAAACTCGTATCATCTAAATTTACTTTAAAATTCTGACAAACCCTTAAAATATTTCTATAAATATTATCCTTCTTTTCTATATAATGAGCATTTGAAACAGCAACTACTAATTTTTCATTTTTCTTCCCTAACTTATAAATTTCCTTTATAACATCTTCAATCTCTTTATAATCTTTAAATCTCTCAGATCTAATCTGCTCTGTACAATTAACAGGAGGAGAAATTTCAAAATAATCATAAAAGTCTATTATATCATTAATCCTATCATCATCTAAATAATCAGTAATAGCCTTAAATATTTCTCCTTCTCTAAATGATGCACCTATTAATATACCTTCTCGGTGCTTCAATATCTCACTCTTTGGAATTCTCGATGTCTTAAAAAAATATTCCAAATGACCCTTAGATACAAGCTTATATATATTTTTTAAACCATTATAATCTTTTGCAAGCAATACAGTTTGATATGTAAAAATTTTTGATATATGTATATTTTCTCTATACTTCTTATTCAGATCCTCTAAACTCAAAATCTCTTGTGATTTTAATCGCTCAAAACATTTAATTAAAATCATCGCTGTTGCTTTAGCATCATCTACCGCTCTATGATGATTATCAAGAGGTATTGCTAAATGTTTAGCAACTACATTTAACCTATATCTCTTAAGTTCAGGAAATAAGAATTTACATATGTCTATAGTATCCAGTAAAGAATTTTTAAAACTATATCCAAATTTATTACCATTTCTCCTAATAAACGACATATCAAAATCTATGTTGTGAGCAACAAGTATTGCTCCAGAACAAAAATCATAAAATTCTCCAATAATATTTTCAATAATAGGAGCACCTGCTACCATTTCATTACTTATTGATGTTAATTCTGTAATTTTATACGGTATATTCATCTCTGGATTAACAAATGTAGAAAATTCATCTACAATTTCTCCATTTATAATTTTAACAGCACCAATCTCAATTATTTTTTCATTCACATTTGAAAATCCCGTGGTTTCAATATCAAAAACTACAAAAGTATCATTAATTGTTTTACCAAAATCATCATTAATTAATGGTTTCAAATCATCAACCATATTAATCTCTATACCATAAATAGGTTTAATCCCAAACTTTTTAGAAGCATCCATAACATTTGGATATGCTTGAACTACATTATGATCAGTAATTGCTACTGATTTATGTCCCCAATCTTTCAAAGTTTTAAATAATGCATTAACATTAATCACAGAATCCATTGTGCTAAGATTTGTATGAGAATGTAATTCAATTCGTTTTTCTCCATAATCATCTCTTCGTTCTATCTTACTAATAGAACTAATATTATACGCAATAATTGCTAATTCATTTGTGAAGTTATCCATCACAACCTCACCTTTAATTTTAACATTGGAATCATTTTTCACTTTGTCTAAAATATTTTCATTATCTTTTAATCTCAAAAAATACTTTACATTTATAGATGATGTATCATCATTGATATAAAAATTAAGAATTTTTTTACCTGTTTTAGTTGTCAAAACTTTTTGGTTAAAGATACATCCTTGAATAACTATATTTTTTTCAGGAATAGTAATCGAAGATATCTCAATCGCATTTTCAAGAATTTGTTTCCCAACAATGACACTATCATCTGAGTACTTATTATTATCTACCTTAACCTTACTATTTAAAAAAACTGGATCATTAGGGATAGAATCAATAGTTTTATTTTCAACAATTATATCATCTTTAATAAAATCTTCTTTCTGATTACCATAAACAATTTCTATATTCACATCTATATTGAAGAAATATTTAACAAAACCTTCAAGCTCGATATTTACATTATTGTTATTAAACTTATTTATTATAAAATTATTTGACGATATATAAATCAGTTTACTATCAACTACATTAGGTTTCACAAAAAAAACTGGATAAAATATTGGATTAGTGAACTTAACATACTCAAGAAATGAATCATAATTATTATGTAAAAAATCATCCACAGATTTAGAATAGCAGTTTTTTATTAAAATAATTTCATAATTAAAATTTTTATCTACTTGATTTCTAAGTTTTGCTTTCAAATCATCCTTATTAAAATCATCTTCGTATTCAATATAAATTAAAACATTTCTCTTATCTTCCCAAATTTCTATTTTTAAAACTTTCATTATTCCCACTCACCCATAATATCACAATTTAAAAGAGAGGAATTACTTCCTCTCTTCATAATGTATCTATTTCCTTTTTCAATTCATCTAATAGATATTCCTCTTTAACTTTTCTAAGTATTTCACCTTTTTTAAAAATTAATCCTTCACCATTTCCACCAGCTACTCCAATATCAGCCTCTCTAGCCTCACCTGGTCCATTAACAGCACATCCCATTACAGCAATAGTTATATTTTTATCTATATCTTTTGTCAACTGCTCAACTTTGTTAGCGAGATCTATAAGATTAAACTTTGTTCTAGAACAAGTTGGACAAGAGATCAAATTCACACCCTTATTATAAATATTCAAAGATTTTAATATTTCCTTGCTAACTTTAACCTCATTTACAGGATCATCAGTTAAAGAAACCCTAATAGTATCACCTATACCATTATGTAATAAAGTTCCAATACCTATGCTTGATTTAACAGCACCTGATAAAAACAAACCTGCTTCAGTAACGCCTAAATGCAATGGATAATCAACAGCACTTGAAATTTTTTTATAGGACTCAATCATCATCTCAACATCAGATGATTTGACAGAAATAACTATATTCCTAAAACCAAACTTTTCCAACAAATCAACATTTTTTAAAGCACTTTCAACTAATGCATCAGTAGTCTTTTTCCCATACCTGCTGAGAATATCCTTTTGTAGAGAACCACCGTTAACTCCAATTCTTATAGGAACTCCATATTCCTCACAAGCATTAACAACTTCTCGTATCTTATCTTCATTACCAATATTTCCAGGATTTATCCTAACTTTATCAATTCCATTTTTTATACAAGCCAACGCTATCCTATAATCAAATTGAATATCCGCAACTAAAGGAATATTTGTATTTTTTTTAATCTTAGAAATACAATCCACTTCTTGATTATCAGTAATGGCAATTCTAACTATATTACAACCTTCTTTTTCTAAAACATTAATTTGATTTATAGTTGCATTTACATCCTTAGTATTAGTATTAGTCATAGATTGAATTGCTATTGGATTGCATCCACCAATCATTACATTTCCTATCCTAACTTCCTTTTTTAAAATTCTATCCAACTTAAAACCATTCCTTACTTAAAATAAAAATTATAAACTCACAGGAAAAAATATATCCTTCAAAGTAACAAAAATCATTAACAAAATCAATAAAGTAAATCCAACATAATTTATCTTAGCTAAAATATCCTGCTTAATTCGTTTTTTAGATACCAATTCTATAAAATTAACTACAACAGCTCCGCCATCCAAAGCTGGAAAAGGTATCAAATTAAAAATACCTAAATTTACACTTAAGAAAGCTGTAAAATTTAATAACTGTTGTATACCAGCTTTAGCTGCTTGACCAGAAACCTTAAAAATAGTTATTGGTCCACTTAAATCCTTAACAGATGCTTTGCCTGTTATAAGTTGCGCCAAAGAAGATAATACTTGTTTAATTTCTGAAAAAGTCTGCTTAAATCCATTAAACACAGCTTCAAAAAAACCAGGATTTTCTATAAATTTTGGTTTTATACCTATAATCAAAGAATTATTTTCAATCTTTGGGAAAACATCAAAATTCATCTTCTGGTTATCTCTTAAAACTCCTATATTAATCTTTTCTTTACTTTCAGATGTTTGCAATCTAAATACAAACTCATTCCAATTCAAAAACTTTTTAGAGTTTATTGACACCAATTCATCTCCAACCTTTAAGCCAGCAACCTCAGCTGGACTACCTTCAATAACCTCATTTATTACTGTGGAAGTATACCCAGTGAATGCACTAATACCCCCAAAAATTAAAAACGCTAAAATAAAATTCATGACTGGACCAGCTAAAATTATGGATATCTTTCTCAAGGGACTCTTATGTATGTACGCTCTATCTTTGTCGTAATGGCTAACTTCATCATCAGACTCATCATACTCCCCTAACATTTTAACATATCCTCCAATAGGTAATAATCTTATAGAGTACATAGTTTCCTTGCCTTTGATTTTAAATATTAATGGTCCCATTCCTATAGCAAATTCTTCAACTAAAACTCCATTCATCTTAGCCACTATAAAATGACCAAACTCATGACCTACTATAAGAATACCAAAACTTAATACAACCAAAAGTATTACAATTAAATTACTCATTTAATGCTCCTTTATATAAAAATTTGCGAATAAATAAATACCACAATAGATATGAGCAAAATGCTATCAAACCTATCTAATATACCACCATGTCCGGGGATCAAATTACTAAAATTTTTAATATCCACAAACCTTTTTATAGATGATGCGATCAAATCTCCTATTTGACCAATAACTCCTATTATAAAACTCAATAAAATTAGATTAATTATCGGAATATCCAATTTATCCATAAAAATGGTACCATAAAGAACAATAACTATAATGCAACTTATAACTCCCCCAGCAAATCCCTCTATTGTTTTGTTTGGACTTATTCTTTCAATCAATTTATGCCTACCAAAATTTTTACCAATTACATATGCCATAGTATCTGTTGTCCATGCACACAAAAAAACAATCCATGGTAGATAATTATTTATTTCACTTAATATAAAAATAAAACTAAACGGTATTACTATATAAAAAACAGCTATAAAACTCAAACTTATATCTATAATGTGATTTTTATAATCTAATAAAAAACATAGCAATACAAGTAAAAATAAAAGTACTAAAATATTTATGTATTCAATCCCTAATATATAATATATTATTGCAAAAAAAATAAGTAAACATATATTAATTTTTAAATTTTTTTTCATGAAAACATTTGAAAACTCAATTAAAGATAAGATGGTAATAGTAAACATCACAATTTTTAAAAACATACCACCTAAAATTAATGATATAATTATTGGGATAATTATTAATGATCCTATATATCTTTTATTTATTTTTGAAAAATCAATTCCCATCGTCTACCTTTCCAAAGCGTCTTTTCCTTTTTTTAAAACTCTCTAAAGCATCATATAAATCTGATTTTTTAAAATCTGGCCAAAACACATCTGTATACCAAAACTCAGTATAAGCACACTGCCACAATAAAAAATTGCTTAACCTATACTCACCACTAGTTCGAATCAATAAATCTGGATCTGGTATATCATATGTATACAAATACTTTGAAAATAATTTTTCATCAATATCATCAATATCTAATTTCGAATTTTTAGCATCTTCAGCTAAATTCTTAACAGCCCTCAATATTTCATTCCTTGCCCCGTAATTTATAGCAAGTGTTAAAACCATTTTAGAATTATTTTTAGTTTCATTAATTACAAATGCTATCAATTTCATTGTTTTCTTTGGTAATTTACTAACGTCGCCAATAACATTTAATCTTATATTTTTTTGCATCAAATCATCTAGTCTTTCAGTTAAATATTTATTTAATAATAACATTAAATTATTAACTTCAAAGGCTGGACGTTTCCAATTTTCAGTAGAAAATACATATAATGTTATGTACTTAATATTAAGATCCTTACATTGATCTATAAGCATTTCTAAATTTTCGACCCCGGCTTTATGGCCTTCAGTTCTTGAAAGATTTCTATTTTTTGCCCATCTCCCATTACCATCTAAAATTATAGCTATATGATTAGGAAGATTACCATGTTTCAAATTCAATTTCAATCGAACCTTCCTAAATTGACATTATTTCTTTTTCTTTATTTGCAACTATTTCATCCACTTTTTTAACAAATTTATCCGTCTGTTTTTGTATATCATCTTCCGCTTTTTTTAAATCATCTTCTGTTATTGATCCATCTTTTTTCAATAATTTAACTTTATCGTTAGCATCTCTTCTTAAAGCTCTTAACGCAACTTTTGAATCTTCAGCAATCTTTTTAGCTTTTTTAACAGTATTTCTCCTCGTCTCCTCTGTCATTTCAGGAATAATTAATCTTATTGATGATCCATCGTTGTTTGGCATTAATCCTAAATCTGATTTTAATATAGCTTTTTCAATATCTTTTAGAATATTTTTTTCCCACGGTTGAATCATTAATATTCTAGACTCTGGTGTAGAAATATTAGCAAGCTGATTAAGTCTAGTCATAACTCCATAATACTCAACTTCCACTCTATCAAGCATATTTGGATTAGCTCTTCCTACCCTGACAGAGCCTAACTCTCCTACCAATACATCCATAGTTTTTAACATCTTTTCTTTCAATACATCCACTATTTGACTAATCATACTAAACACCTCACTTATTTACTTACAAAGGTTCCTATTTTTTCGCCTTTAACTGCTTTTAATATATTTCCTTCAATATCTAAATTAAAAACAATTATTGGTATATTATTATCCATACACAACGATGTAGCAGTCGAATCCATAACCTGTAAATTATTTTTTAAAATTTCCAAATAACTTAATTCGTTGTATCTTATAGCATCATCATATTTCATTGGATCTTTATTATATATACCATCTACTTTTTTTGCAAGAAGTATAACCTCTGCTTCAATTTCTGCTGCTCTTAATGCCGCAGCTGTATCTGTTGAAAAAAATGGATTACCTGTACCAGATGAAAATATTACAACCCTACCTTTTTCTAGATGTCTTACAGCTTTTCTCCTTATATATGGTTCCGCTATCTGTTTTATTTCTAACGCACTTAATACTCTAGTAATTATACCATACTCTTCCAATGAATCCTGTAGAGCTAATGAATTTATGCATGTAGCAAGCATACCCATATGATCCGCAGTTGTTCGATCCATACCACGCCCAGCTCTACCTCTCCATATATTTCCACCACCAACAACAACGCCTACTTCTAAACCATTATCTTTAAGTTCTTTTATTTCTCTAGCAATCCTTCTGCATACTTCAAAATCTATTCCAAATCCTATATTACCCGCAAGTGCCTCACCAGATAATTTCAACAAAACTCTTTTAAACTTATACTCCATTTTTCCCCCTATATAAACTTAAATTAATTTCAAAAAAAGAGAACAATGCCAAACATGTTCTCTTTAATAAAACAACTCCTATTTATTACCTTTATTCATCTGTTTCTGAACTTCTTCAGCAAAATTCTCTTCGATTTTTTCTATACCTTCCCCTTTTTCAAAACGAGAAAAACGTATAATTTGAATTTTTGAGCCTAATTCTTTAGATTTATTTTTAATAAACTTTGCAACTGTTAAATCTGGATCTTTAACAAAACTTTGTTCAGTTAAACAAACTTCCTGATAATATTTTTTGATTCTTCCTTCAACCATTTTTTCAACTACTTGTTCTGGTTTTCCTTCATTTAGAGCTTGAGTTTTCAAAATTTGACGTTCTTTTTCAACCACTAATTGATCTACACTATTAACATCTAAAAATAGAGGATTACTAGCAGCTATTTGCATACAAATATCTTTAGCAACTTTAAAAACATCCTCACTTTTATTATCACTCTCTAACTCAACTATAACACCAATCTTACCATCACCATGAATATAAGTATTAATAACTCCATTATTAGCTGAATAATTAACCACTCTTCTTAATGATATATTTTCTCCAAGTTTGGATACTAACCCAATAAGAGCATCTTTAACAGTACTAAACTCCTGATTAAACTTATAGTTTAAGCTCTCAATTGTTTGAACATCATCACACTGATTTTCGGAAGCTATCTCACAAATTTCTTTGGATAATTTTACAAATAATGGGTTAATAGCTACAAAATCTGTTTCACAATTCAATTCAACTAAAGTCCCTTTAGAAAAATCTGTGCTAACATAAGAAGAAACAACCCCTTCAGCAGCAACTCTTCCAGCTTTTTTAGCTGCCGATGCTAGACCTTTTTCTCTTAAAACATCTATAGCTTTTTCAAGGTCACCATCTGTTTCAGATAGAGCCTTCTTACAATCCATCATTCCAGCTCCAGTTAATTCTCTCAGCTCTTTAACCAATTGTGCAGTTACCATTGTATATTCCTCCTTTTAAGCTTCTTGAGTCTCTTGAACTTCCTCTATAACGTCTACACCCTGTCTTCCTTCAACAATAGCATCAGCTATTTTACTAGTTATTAATTTTACAGCTCTTATTGCGTCATCATTTCCTGGAATAGGAAAATCTATTTCATCTGGATCACAGTTTGTATCCACAACTGATACAATAGGAATCCCTAATTTTTTTGCTTCATAAATAGCATTTCTCTCTTTTTTAGGGTCTATTATAAACATTGCTCCAATATTATTAGCATCTAAATTCTTTATCCCACCTAAATTTCTTTCTAATTTTTCCCTTTCAGAACGAAGCTTTATAACCTCTTTCTTTAACATCAAAGAAAATGTTCCATTCTCTTCCATTTCTTTCAAAGTTTCAAGACGTTTAATCCTATTCTTGATAGTCCTAAAATTAGTCAGCATTCCTCCTAACCATCTATGGTTAACATAATGCATTCCTACTCTCTGTGCTTCTTCTCCTATTGTTTCTTGAGCCTGTTTCTTCGTTCCAACAAACAAAATATCTTTACCTTCTGTAGCCAAACTCCTTACAAACTCATATGCTTCTTCTAATTTCTTAACAGTTTTTTGTAAATCTATTATATATATTCCATTTCTTTCTGCAAAAATAAATCTACTCATTTTAGGATTCCATCTTCTTGTTTGATGTCCAAAATGAACACCAGCTTCTAATAATTGTTTCATTGAAATAATTGACATACTTAAAATCCTCCATTTGGTTAAATCTTCCACTATCTATACTCCAAACCAAACCTAATCCAAAGGCACCAAAGTTTAAATTAGAGAGTGTGCTTAATTACGTTAATAATATACCATATAGCTAATCAAGCATCAATAAAAATTTTTATTTATCTTTACAATCTTGATCAATACATTCATAGAACTCCTGTTTTCTTTTAATTTTCTTAACTGTAATACCACCACATTTAGGACACTTAACATTGCTCGGTTCATTCCATGATATAAAATCACATTCAGGATACTTACTGCATCCATAGAATACTTTTCCTTTTTTACTCTTCCTAACATTGATTTCCCCACCACATTTAGGACATGGAATGTTCAATTTTTGAATAATAGACTTAGTATTTTTACATTCCGGATATCCTGGACATGCTAGAAAAACACCATATCTACTATGTTTTTTAACCATATTACGCCCACATTTATCACATAAAACATCAGTAACTTCGTCTTCAATCACAACCTTCTTAACTGTATTCTCGGCTATATCAATTTTTTCTTTTAGTGGTTTATAGAACTCATGAACTATACTTTTCCAACTTGCTTTACCTTCTTCTATCCCATCTAATTTTTTTTCCATGTCAGCTGTAAATTCTATATCAACAATCTCTGTAAAATTATTTTTTATTAAATCATTGACTATAATTCCTAATTCTGTTGGAACAAATTGTTTATTTTGACGTTTTAAATACATACGATCGAAAAGAGTACTTATAGTTGGAACGTAAGTACTTGGTCTTCCTATAGATTTTTCTTCCAATAATTTAACAAAAGATGCTTCGGTATATCTTGGAGGTGGTTGTGTGAAATGTTCTATACTTTCCACTTTAACATTCTTTAATTCTTCCCCTTCTTCAAATGCTGGAAGTATTAAGTCTTTATCATCCTTATCAACTTCATAAACTTTCAAAAATCCATCAAATTGCAACTGAGATCCATTTAATTTAAATAAATAATCTCCATTTTTTATACTAATAGCCATTGTATTGTATACAGCATTACGCATCTGACTTGCCAAAAATCTTCTCCATATTAGAGAATATAACTTATACTGATCATCTTTTAAAGTTTGCTTTGCAATATCTGGTGTAATTTCTACATTGGTAGGTCTTATAGCTTCATGTGCATCTTGAATATTTTTATTATTCTTCCCATATTGCCTCGGTATATCAAGTTTATATTTGTCTCCATATACTTTAGCCACAAATTCATTTGCTTGATTTAAAGAATCAGCCGATAATCTAACAGAATCCGTTCTCATATAAGTGATTAATCCTACAACTCCATATCCTTTAACCTCAACTCCCTCATATAGTGACTGAGCAACAGACATAGTCCTCTTTGTCTGAAAATTTAATTTCTTATAAGCCTCTTGCTGAAGGGTACTTGTAGTAAAAGGTGGTGATGGATACTTATTTTTTGAGCCTTCCTTTATTTCATCTACAATATACTTTCCTTCGGACAACTCATCTAATATTTCTAAAACTTTATTTTCTGTTAATTCATCCAATTTTTCCTTGTGCTTAGAATGAAGTTTGAACACATATTTCTTAGAATTCTTTTTTCCACTGCCTTCTATCGTAAAATATTGTTTAACTTCAAAACTATTTATTTCATTTTCTCTATCACATATTAACTTCAGAGCCGCGGACTGCACCCTACCAGCACTCAACTTAGGCTTCACTGTTTTCCATAAAATAGGACTTATACCATATCCAACTAATCTATCTACTACTCTTCTAGCCTGCTGAGCATTAACTAAATTCAAATTAATACTTCTAGCATTTTTAATAGAGTTTTTTATGGTTGTTTTTGTTATTTCATTAAATTCAACTCTACATTTATCATCAACATCAATCCCTAATATATAAGCTAAATGCCAAGATATAGCCTCACCTTCCCTATCTGGGTCAGTTGCTAAAAAAACTTTTTCACTCTTTTTAGAAGCCTTTTTAAGTGATTTAATTAAATCAGCTTTTCCCCTAACATTTATGTAATTTGGTTCATAATCATCTTCAACAGATACTCCTAATCGACTCTTAGGCAAATCTCTAATATGTCCCATTGATGCTACAACTTCATAATTCAATCCCAAATATTTTTTTATAGTCTTAGCTTTTGCTGGCGATTCAACGATAACTAAATATTTTGCCATAGTTTAATCCCAAAGGATTGATAATCCCCCCATTTCAATTAAACAACATTATCAAAAGTAATAATTTTTAAAATATAATATATTTTTTTTCACATATAGTCAATCACAAAAAATAATTTATATGATAATAAAATTATTTTTAAATTATTTTTAAATTACTTTTAATTGATAAAAGTTACCTACAGATGCTTCTATAATATTTAAATTTTCAAGCTCAAATAATATCTTATAAATATCTACTACACTAATTCCTGTTTCATTAGCAATTTCATCAATATTACTAGGTTTCTTCTTTATCAATGAAAATACTTTATACTTGAAAGGATCAGATAGTAATTTTTCATGATTCCCATAATTAATACTAGTAGTATTGCTATTTAATTTAAAAATATCATACAAATCTTTAATTTCTGAAATTATATGAGCACCATCTCTTATCAACTTATTGCACCCCATACTTTTATCCCAAAAAATTGGACCTGGTACCGCTGCTATATCTTTTCCATAATCTAACGCATATTTTACAGTAATCATAGTTCCACTTTTTTCTCTAGCTTCAACAACAATAAGTCCATCCCCAATAGCACTAATTATACGATTGCGTTGAGGGAAATTAAATTTATCAGGTTTTGTATACACATCGTATTCAGACAATATACACCCCTTATCCCCTATTTCATCAAAGTACTTAAAATTCTCCTTTGGGTAATAGTTTAATAATCCAGATCCAAGTACACATATAGGCATGCCATTACTTTCTAAACAAATTTTATGAGATAATATATCAATTCCTCTTGCTCCACCACTAACTACACCAACATTATTTACACTTAATTCTCTCGATATTTTTTTGCAAACTTCTTCTCCATATGGTGTAGCATTTCGAGTCCCTATAATAGATATACAATATGCATCTAATAAATCTATATTTCCCTTATAAAATATAGAAAATGGTTTGTTATCAATATCCTTTAATTTATTTGGATAATTATCATCACCATATTTCACAAATTTTATATTATATTTATCCAAGATATTGCTGTATTTATGCAAATCAAAATCATCTTTTAATTGCTTATAAGTTTTAACAAACCTGTCATACTCATTTAAATTTATATAATTTAAATTTCCATTTTCTATTAACCCCTTGTACACTTCTTCAGATGTTTTAAAATCTTCTATTAATTTAATCTTAATATTTGAACTTACATTTGTTTTTAAAATCCAATAATCATAAAAATTCATGATTACCCTCCATCAAATAATCTGATTACTTATAAACTTTCTATAATTTATAACTTCCATTATATGTTCATCATTAATATTTTCACTTTGATTTAAGTCTGCTATTGTTCTTGCTATTTTTAATATTTTAAAATATGAACGAGTCGATATATTTTCTTTACGATAGATTGTTTCAAGAGTTTGTTTGCTAGATGAACTTAACTCACAAAATTTATTAACTAAATCATTATTCATTTGAGAATTATATTTAATCCCAAATTTTTTCAATCGAAAATATTGAATTTCCCGTGCTTTTACTACAGTCTCCAAAATCTTTTTGCTAGTTACTCTCATGTCTTTTTTGTTTCCTACATCAACATAATCAATCACAGGAGTATATGAAAATATATCAATGCGATCGAGTAAACTCTTAGAAATTTTATTTATGTATCTTTCTCTTTTCACAGTATCACAAACACATTGTTTTATAGCACTATTGTTTAAATAATTACCGCATGGACAAAGGTTCGTCGCTCCTAACAATATAAAATTACTTGGAAATTCTATCATTTCATTATTTTTATTTAATTGTATCTTTCTATCTTCTAAAACTTTTCTTAAAACTTCTAGAGTCTCACGTTTAAACTCAAGCATTTCATCTAAAAATAAAACACCGTTATTGCTCAAAATCATTTCGCCCACTTTATTTTCACGACCACTGCCAATCAATGAACTTTTAGAAATCGTATGACTTACTTCTCTAAATACAGGTTGTCTATAATTTTCTTGTATTGAAGTAAAATTATAAATTCTTCCTTTATCCAGACTTTCCTCATATGTAAGATTAGGTAAAATTGATTTAAATGATTTTGCAAGCATAGTCTTACCACTTCCAACTGGACCATAGAGTATTATATTATGAAATCCAGCCGCTGCTATTTGGATAGCTCTTTTGCTACTAACATGTCCCAAAACATCTTCCAAATTTATATTATCCTTCACAATATTACAACTATTATCGCGTCTTAAGTTAGTATTATTATTAACTACTCCCTTCTCAGCATAATCTACAAAGCTTTTAAAATTATTAAAATAATTTATATCTGTGTTTTGTATGATTTTTGTTTCAAAATAATTATCCTCAGATAAAACATAGCTATTATACCCATCATCTTTTCCGTCCAAAATAATTGGTATACTCCCCTTGATACCTTTGATATGCCCATCTAATGACAATTCTCCAAGTATTATTGTATTAAACAGATTTTTAATTGGATTTATTTGTTTAGAACATATAAGTATTCCCGTTGCTATGCAAAGATCTAAAAGCGATCCTTCTTTTCTAATGTTCGCTGGTGCTAAATTAACAGTAATTTTCCCAAGAGGAAATTTAAAACCACTATTTAGAATTGCACTTCTTACTCTCTCCCTAGATTCTTTAATCTCAACATTAGGTAGTCCCACTATATTAAAAGATGGTATCCCCTTTGTAATAGATACCTCTATATCTATAATCCGTCCTTTTATATAATTGAAGGTAGCACTCTTCAATGAAATTACCAAATTTTATCACCCCTCAGTCGGAGTATTACAATAGAAAATAATTTTATTCACCAACATATAGTATTTTTGAATTAATTTTTGTAAAATATAAATTACATTTAGTATTTTATAATCGCTGTTATAATTATTGAAGGAGTATTTTATGACAATATTAGTTTTAGCATTCTCGTGGGTATGTATATCTTTAAACATATTAAGTGTATTAATTATGATATTTCTAGAAAGAAAAGACATTAGGAGTATACAATCTTGGATTCTTGCATTTTTATTGCTACCTCCTATATTTTCTCTCTACATATATTTCATATTTGGATGTGGTCCCAAATTAAATAAGAAGAAGATAGAAAAAAGGAACTACAGAATTTTTAATGAGCTGGAAAAAATGATCGATTATAGCGAATACGATTCATTACCAGATGATCCAAACTTGGATACTTCTATTGCAAAATTTAATTTTCTTCATAATAAATCGGCCATAACACAGTTCAATGATATAAAAATTTTTAACACAGCTTACGATAAATTTGAGGATCTCATTAAAACTATTAAGAGTGCTAAACACACAATCCATATCCTCTATTACATAATTAAAAATGATAATATAGGAAATCTTCTAATTGATACTTTAATAAATAAAGTAAAGGAAGGTGTAAAAGTAAGAGTAATCTACGATGATGTGGGTTGTATTTGCGTTTCTAAGTCCCTATTTAAAAAACTTACAAACGCTGGAGGAGAAGTTTATCCATTCTTTCCTTCATATTTGAAATTTATAAATCTTAATCTTAATTACAGAAATCATCGTAAAATAGTTGTTATAGATGGAAAAATAGGATATGTCGGTGGTGTAAATGTCGGAGATGAGTATATGTCTTTACACAAGAGGCTCAGACCTTGGAAAGATTGCCATGTTAAAATTATTGGTGAAGCCGTTAATTTCCTCCAACTCCAATTCATACAAGACTTATCTTATGTAAGTAATCATAGAATTGAAACGGAAAATAACTTTATGGAAAAATATTTTCCCAAATCTGAAATTAAAAATAAAACATGTACGCAAATCGTTGCAAGTGGTCCAGACTCGAAGAATTATGAAAATATTAAATCATCATACACAAGAATGATCTATTGTGCTAAAAAAGAACTTTTAATTCAAACTCCGTATCTCGCATTTGATGATAATCTACTATCAGCAATCATAAGCACTGCTAAATCAGGGGTTAAAGTCAAAATAATAATTCCAAAAATATATGATAAAAGAATTGTTTATAGGGCTTCAACATCTTATATCAATCAATTAATAGAATCTGGAATAGAAGTCTATTTATATAATGGATTTATACATTCAAAAGTTATTGTCATGGACGATAGTGTTACATCAGTCGGAACTGCCAATTTTAATATGAGAAGTTTTTCATTAAATTTTGAAATTAATGCATTTATTACGGATCTTGAAATAACTAGGCAGGTAAAAGAAATATTTTATGAAGATATAAACCATTCAATAAAATTAGATGAAAATTTTGAAAAAAACAAACCTCTATTAGTAAAACTAGAAGAATCCATATGTAGATTATTTGTTTTATTGTTTTAAAAGTGGAACTTAATTATTAAGTTCCACTTTTTTTATGTTAATGCTACAATTGTAAACAAATCTAGTATTTTAAAACTATCTAAAAATTTAAGGAGTTTAAATTATGATACATATTGAACAAATAACTGATTTTTTATCTACCATATATGAATTTATAAATAGCAGCTTCAGTTTTGATGATATTCAATCAAACAATGAAAACATACTTACAAAAACCTTTAATCAATTTAGAAATTTAACAGATCAAATACCTGAAGAACTAGAAAATCTTAAAAATAATATAATTATAAATCCAAATAATATGCAACTAGTAGATAAATACAAGCAATTCTTATTCTCTACCTCAATAAAAACAATTTTAGAACATTTAAAATCATTTTATATAGATTTTAAAAATATTTATCCCCAAATAAATAAGGGACAATTAGATTTAATATTAGGTATTAAAGATAACTTTAATCTAGATGATTTAACACATTCTCTATTATTAATTTTTACATCTAAGTTATGTAGAACTTCATTGCCATCTATATCTTTTGATTTAATTATGGAAGCTTTCAAAATAAAAAATGATTTAGCTAAATTTTTAGGGCTCGATCATCTTAAAAATTATATTTTTAAGGAAGAGGTATTATCTGAGCAATTGCTAGTAGATAATTGTCCAATCTGTGGTGAAAAAGGTGCACCTTTTCATAATGCCCCATGCTATAACATGATTAACTATACTGATAATTTTTTGCCAAGTAAGTTGTGGATGAAATGTAATTCATGCGAAAATCTATATTCAAAATATTATCCTCATAAATTTTTTAATACTAATCATTCAATTAAAGTAATTAGAAATGGAGTTACCCCCACCCCATCCCATTTACAATCGAATGTTAGCACACATACATTAAGGAATTGGTGTGATATATTAAATAATATTTCTGAATATTCAAATGGAACTGATATTCTTGAAATTGGAATAGGCAAAGGAGCTCTAATAGCTACAGCGTTAGAATTTGGATACTCTATAGATTGTATAGAAATAGATGAAAATATTGCGTATGAAATTTCAAACATATTAAACCATGATATTATTTGTTGTGACTTCTTAAATTTTAGGACGGATAAAACATATGACATAATAACTATGGGAGATGTAATTGAACATTTATCAAATCCAATCAATGGGCTTAAAAAAGCTTATTCATTATTAAATGACGATGGTGTATTATGGATTTCAACACCAAACTATAATAGTGCATTTAACAAACTTCATAAAATAAATACTGCTATGTGGAATGAACCTTATCATTTAACTTATTTTTCTAAAACTGGCTTGGAAAATATTATAAAGAAATTAGGTTTTGAAATATTAGATTATCGTATCAGTATCAATTACAATGGATCAATGGAAATAATATTAAAAAAAGTAAGAATCTAGAATAAAACTAGATTCTTACTTTACATTATTACTCAATTTTTTATAATCCAAAAGCTTCTTTTAATCTTTCTGTCATTTCATCCATGGAAACTATATTATTCATTCCGATTGCTCTTCCAAATTTTTCTGCATTGGAAAGTAAATCAGATCCACAAATAAACAAATCAGCTGATCCTGAAGTAATGTCACCAATTGTAGTATGATCAACTTCTACATCTGTAATTCCAAGATTATTTAAAGCTTTCTTTGCATTCATTTCCATTAGAAAAGATGATCCAAGACCTGAACCACAAACACATAATATTTTTTTAATTTCTGCCATAATATCTATTCTCCTTTTTATTAATTTATATTTTATCTTAAGAATTCTTTTGACCTATTACCTTAATTTGATTCTACATTTTTTCTTCTAGCCACAAAATTATAAACAATTGGTATAACAAATAAAACTACAATTATTGCAAATAATCCATTGCCCGTAATAAATCTAGATAGATTACCAAACAAGATACCAACAACCGTAAAATCTGCATCAGAAAATGTTGTATTTGCAAAACCAAGAGATCCTAATACTGGAAGCAAAGCTGCAGATAAAAATGTAACCGCAATGCCATGTATTAACGACCCAATAACACATCCTTTTAAGCCTCCTGTCGCATTTCCACATACACCAGCGGTTGCACCACAGAAAAAGTGAACTACTGCCCCAGGTAAAATAATTGCTACTGCTAATCCAGCTTTACCCATAAAAGCTAAAGCTATTAACCCAATAATTCCTCCAACAAAAGAGCTTAAAAATCCAATCAACACCGCATTAGGTGCATATGGAAAAATTGTTGGACAATCTAATGCAGGCTTTGCATTTGGAACAAGTTTTTCTGAAATACCTTTAAAAGCAGGTAAAATTTCTCCAATCAACATACGAACACCAGATAATACAATGTAAATACCTCCAGAGAACGTAATCGAATTTATTATTGAATATAAAATCCAGTTACTTTCGCCAAAAATAGCTGAAGCTTCAACATTATGTCCAAAATTTGCAACCCCTGCAACAACTATATAACAAAAAAACATTACAATAGCAATCGATACCATATTATCTCTGAGAAAAGATAATCCTTTTGGGAATTTTACATCTTCAGTTGTACGCCCTTTATTATTTTTATTGCACAACTTCCCAATTTGTCCGCTTAACCAGTAACAACTACTTCCGAAGTGACCAAAAGCAAGAGAATCATCTCCAGTAATTTTTCTCATAATTGGTTGCATCAATGCAGGGAACATAGCCATAACAAATCCTAAAAGTAATGCTCCTCCCACAATGAGTTGCCATCCAGTTAATCCTGCTATTGACAAAATGATAGCGATCAAACAAGCCATATATAATGAATGGTGTCCTGTAAGAAAGATATATTTCCATCTAGAGAATCGTGCCATTACAATATTAGCACACATTCCCAATGCAAATATAGCAGAAGTTTCAACTGCAAATTCATTCAATCCAAGTGAGGTTATAGCCTCATTATTAGGCACTACTCCCTGTATACCAAATGCCAATTGAAATAAATCACCAAACGGAATGATTGCTGATTGAACAACAGAAGCTCCAGCATTCAATACAAGAAATCCTAAAATTGTTTTAATAGTTCCTTTGATAATAGATTGAAAATCCTTCTTTTGTAGTAATAATCCAAGCATCGCTATCAATCCTACAAAGATTGCAGGTGTAGATAAAATTTGTTGGATAATATTTAAAATATCTCGCATTGCTTCTCTTTCCTTCCTAACTAATTAAAATAACTATATAACTCTTCTGTATCACTTGATTTTAAGATTTTCTCAACTTTTTCCTTATTCTGTAGAATCTCAGAAATTTTCATTAGTGCATTCAGATGACTGCTAGAATCAGTTGCTGCCAATGTCAAAAATAATCGTGCTACGATATCTTCTTTATCAAATTTTACTTCATTCCTAAATAGAGTAATTGCAATTTGGCTTTTCAATACCCCATACTCTGGTCTTGCGTGTGGCAAAGCAATGTACGGTGCTATAATGATATAAGTTCCAAGCTTCTCAATTTCTGAAATAATAGCTTCTTTATATCTCGGTTCTACGCATCCATCTTCTTCAAGCGGAATCACCGACATCCTGATAGCTTCTTTCCAATTGCTAGCTCCATCTAGAATTCTTACATTTTTTTTATCTAGCAAATCCATACTTCACTATCTCCTTTCTGTTTCTTTATATAAAAATCATAACACTACAATATAAAAACTAGAAGTACAAATGTAATCATATAAATGTGCAAATAACAATACTCATCAAAAATAAAAGGACACCACCTAAAATGTGATGCCCTATAATATTTCATTCAAAATTTCAAAGACTCCTATTTCCGTACTAGCATTAACAATCCTTCTAATATTTTCTGAATTCTCAGCAATTTTAAAAACATCATTCAGAATTTTTAAATGTCTTTCATGATCTACTGTAGCCAAAACAAATATAATCTCAGCTCGTTTCCCTTCTTTAAAGAAAATTGGGTTTTTAAATATAGTCATAGAAATATCCATCCTATTTACCCCATCTTCAGGCTTTGCATGTGCAAGCATAACTCTATCAGTTATAAACATATAAGGTCCATAGTACATTGTTTGGGAAATCATAACGTCTAAATATCTTTTTTCTATACTTCCACTTTCAACAAGATATTTGCCTGCAATATAAATGCTATCTTGCCACATAAAACTATCTTGAATTACTGCTATCTTTGATAAAGTTAGACATTCCAGTATTCCATTTTCCTTTTCTAATAAAGCAATATCAAGACTTTTTGACTGACCTTGTAAACAATGAATAATATCTTTCTTTAAATTATCATGCTGTGAATGATCTACATACTTTTTTATTGTATCAAATAATATATTGTAGATTTTATTCTTCTGTATTCCATTCACCATATAATGATTCAATATATAATCTTTATCTTCATCCATAAGTATAGGATTAACTACGATAACTGGAACTATACTTTTAATGTTCACCGTCGAAATTATGAGATCACAAATATTTTGTGCGTTAATTATATCTACAGCCGATACAACACCAACAATTTCTACATCTGAAATCAATTTAACTACTTCACGCTTTATCATATTCCCCGTTGAAGTTCCATTAACACACACAATTAATATACGGAGCTTGTTCCCTTGACATTTAGAAACCTTTAAATATGCACCAAAATGTAATGAAAGATAAGCTACTTCACTATCTGGTATTGGTAAACCAATCATTTGTTCTAAATATTGGGATACCTTTTTTGTAATATCAAACAAATTCGGATACTCTCTAACAATATCATCTCTCAATGGATTTCCAATTTGTATTCCATATTTATAACGATACATAGATGTTTTAATATGAACAAATAATGCCCGCTCTAGCTCCTCCTTATTTTCAAAATTAACACACGCAGTCCTTTCAAATTCTGTTACAAGAGATTTTGTAATTCCATATACTGATTGATCGGCTCTATCTTCAAAAAACTTATCTGTTACTACCGATACACGTGATCCGAGTAAATGAAGACTCAAATATACTTTTTCCTCCTCCTCTAACTCATAAAAATATTTTTCAACCAGTTGGAATTCTCTAGATCGAAAAATTTCATCCTTCTTTAATCCAGCAAAATATAATTTCTCTCTGCAATTACGCATAACAGGCATCAAAGCTGCCAAAGATAATAAGTCTCCTTCCATATATTCAACTTTCAATTCACTCTTCAATGAATTCAAACGCTCATAATGTTTATGTATCTCATCTCTATCGAAAAATTTAAGAGTTCCATTATCAAATAAAGGCCTCAAGGTATTGAAGTATAAAAAAAATAAAGCACATTTTCTAACAGCATCTCCACATACTTCATATCCTTTCTTAGCTTCATATTTTAAATCTAAATCGTATTCACGAAGCTTTTGGATAACAATCCTCATATCACCAAATACAGTATTCCGACTAACTTTACATGCATCCATAATATGATTTATATATACAGGATCCTTGCTATATATAATATAACAAATATTAATTTTAACTCTTTCTGAATGCAAGAACACATGATAATCTTCTGAACTTTTCTTCCCCAGAGATTCTTTAATTTTTAACTTGTCCTCTTGAGAAAGTAAAATTCCCTTTCCTCGCTCAACTCTAAGTTCTTTTATTCCTTGTTCGTCTAGCCATTCATTAATATTGCACAAATCATAATAAATACTCCTTCTAGACACTCCCGTTATATCTGCAATTTTCTTAAGTGAAACATAATCATTCTCCCTCAAAAGAACTTGTATAATTTTCTTACACCGTTCACTAAGGTTACACACTGCCATCCTTGCACCCCCAAACATAGAAAATAAAAAATTTACTATTTTAAAACATTATAAATTAAGATTAATTCCTTAACAATCATTTTAAAAATACTTATCTCTATTAAATTACATAAAACAATAAGGACTTCTGATCCCTAAAAGCATATCAAAAGTCCTTTATTTATATAAATAACAATTTTTCATCTACTATATTTTATCGCATTATCCGTTCAATGTGCAGTGTGAGATACATGAGTTCTTCCTGTGATGTTTCAATATTTAAATTTTTCTGTATATAACTTGCTACCCTCTTTGCACAACTATAAGCTGCTAAATTTTCATCTATAACTGCTTTCAAAATATTTACATGTTGACCATCTAACATTTTATTATCCAAAACACGTTGTATGAAAAATTGTATATGTGTTAAAAATCTAGAGTAATGTATGGAATCTTCATTTATTTGCTTCCCAAAGGAAAACTGAATAATCCCACATATATCTTTTAATAAATTTACCGTACACAAAGTTTTTTTAATATTAAAATCTTGCATACGAGCATTAACAATATGAAAAGCAATGTTACCACTCTCTTCTTCAGGTAAATTAATATTTAATTGCTTATTCAAAAATTTTCGAATTTTCTCTCCTACGACATATTCATTAGGATAAAATCTTTTCACTTCCCAAAGTAACCTATTAGGCAAGAATATATTTTTTTCGTATCTCTCTAGAGCATACACTAAATGATCAAATAAAGTCACGAATAATTGATCACTTAAAGTATCAGGAAAGGATTCATAGGCAATTTGTAAAGCTTCTTCAATTATTTCAGCTGAGGAACTTGGAATATCTCTTAACAAACGTATATATTGCTTTGTTATATTTTCATCCTTCAATATGTAAACCTTTTGAATTTGTTCTTGTCTTAACTCTTTACCAACTTGATTTATAAATCTGAGTCCCTTGCCCATAACAATTTGTTCAATTCCATTTTCATCTATCGTTAAAATCAAATTGTTATTTAGAATCTTCTCTACAATCAATTTTTCCACTCCCCTAAAGATACGTCAACACTTTTATTCTATATGTTTTTACCATTTTCTTCAATAGTTTTTTGATACCAATAAAAACTGTCCTTCTCTATGCGTTTCATTTGTTTACAATCTTGCTCTTCACGATCTACATATATAAATCTATATCTTTTAGCATAACCTTGATGTGTACTCACAACATCCAAAGCTGACCACGGACAATAACCAAATACATCAACCCCATCCGTAATAGCCTGCTTTATAGCATGTAAATGATTTTTATAAAAATCAATTCTATATGAATCATGAATTGATCCATCTTCTTCAAGCTTATCAGAAGCACCAATTCCATTTTCTGTAATAATAATAGGAAGTCTATAGTGATCATACACTTTTCTGAGTGTATGTCTAA
This sequence comes from Candidatus Arthromitus sp. SFB-mouse-Japan, assembly GCF_000270205.1. NCBI lineage: Bacteria > Bacillati > Bacillota > Clostridia > Eubacteriales > Clostridiaceae > Candidatus Neoarthromitus > Candidatus Arthromitus sp. SFB-mouse. The sequence continues at coordinate 759,342 of NC_015913.1, read as the reverse complement.
ATCCCGTCGGATCAATTACCCATCCATATTGACTTTTATCAACAAAAGGATTCTCAGAAGCTCTATATACCCCTTGCTCACCAAGCATAATTTGTTGATCACCTGCACGAGCAGATACATCAGAAGAATCTCCATGACTTGCTGCAATAGTTGCTGTGGAATAATAATTCATGGCTATAAAGTCTGGTTTGGCATTTGAAAGTGTTTCTTTATCTTCTGGATAAATTTCTGGCATCAAATCCCTATCTCGCAAATAACTAAGTGCCAAAGGATGATACCAACCAAATACAGGCACATCTGAAAAATTCCAACAACGTAAAACCTCCCAGTTATATGCTGCAATAGCATCCTGTGGTTTGCAAGTTGCAGAATACATAGCTGTTAAATTAAGTGCTGGACCTATTTTAGAATTGGGACATATTCTATGACAAAGTTTCATAACTCTTGCCTGTGCAAGCATCATGTGATAATTCATTTGATAGAGCTCTTTTTTTGTTGGAAGAGATTTATTAGGCGGTAATCCGATTGCTCTTGGATGCAAAATCATTGTATTTTGTTCATTAATAGTTAGCCAGTATTTTATATCTTTCCCGTATTCATTAAACAATACATTACAGTACGACTCAAACCTATCTATTGTTTCACGATTTACCCACCCACCCTTAATTTCTAAATACTATGGCAAATCAAAATGATACATAGTAACAATATGCTCTATATTATATTTTTTACATTCTTCGATTACATCACGATAATGTTCTACTCCTAATCTATTTACTTTCTGATCATCATTAGGTATAATCCTACTCCAAGCAATAGAAAATCTATACGCCTTTAAACCCATCTTTGCAAATAACGCTATGTCTTCACGGAACCTATGATAATGATCGCTTGCAATAGTAAAATCCTCATAACCTTCTGGATGCTCGTAAATATCAATTATTGAAGAGGTCTTACCCTCTTCATTCCATGCACCTTCAACTTGATAAGCTGAAGTAGAAGCTCCCCAAAGAAAATTTTCAGGAAAATCCAATAATTTATTATATATCATTTTAAAATCACTCCCTATTCTTCACGCCTATAATTTTATCTCCGTGACTTACAATTTGATTTTCCATCAGGTCAATACTAGAAAACTTATCTGTATTTGTAATTATAATAGGCGTTATAACATCAAATCCAGCATCTTCAATTTGTTGCTTATCAAATATTAATATTAAATCTCCATATTTAATTTTATCTCCAACTTTCATATGTGCTTCATAAAATTTACCACCCAAATTCACAGTATCAATGCCAACATATATTAGAAGTTCTATTCCCGTATCAGATATTAATCCAATAGCATGTTTTGTTTCAAACAAGGATGCAATCTCACCATCAAATGGTGCATAAATTTTACCTTTACTTGGCTTTATTGCAATTCCGTTCCCCATAACTTTTTGTGAAAATACTGCATCAGGAACATTTGATAAACAAATAATTTCTCCTGTAATTGAAGAAAAAACTTCAGCTTGATAATCATATCTAATTTCTTTATTATACATTTCTATAGTATCATGAGACTTAGAATATTGATTCTTTTCCACATCTCCAAATCCCATAATACATGTTGCCACAAATGCAGAAATAAGAGAAATTAAGCAAGTAATTATTGCATGAACTATATTCATTGGATTCTCTTCAATAAACGCAGGTAATCCAGCAATTCCTGGAGATACAAATGCATATCTTACAAGTCCAGATAAACCAGCATATACACCACCTATTGCACCACCTATCATGGAAACAATAAGAGGCTTTTTAAGTTTCAAATTAACACCATAAAGAGCAGGTTCCGTAATTCCCATTACTGCGGTAAATCCAGAAGAAAATGCTATCTGACAAAGTTGACTATTTTTAGACTTTACAGCAACCGCAAGAGTTGCAGCACCTTGTGCAATATTAGATGCCAACATACCTGGTCCATTTACAATTTCATATCCGAGAGATGAAATTTGAACAGTTGCAATTGGAGTCATTGCCCAAGCTGTACCTGTCAATATTAAAAATGGTTGAAGGTCTCCCATTAACATAGGCAATAACCAATTCGCGTAAGAATTTATAGTATTTGCTACGCTTTCAATAACAGTATTTAAAAATGCTCCAAATGGACCAACTATAATAAGTGCAATCGGCACAGATACAAACAAAATAATAAGTGGTTTAAAGAAAAATTTAATAATAGATGGCGTATACTTCTCTGCAAAACGTTCTACATATGAAAGGATCCATATACTGAGTATAATCGGAATTACAGAATATGAATACTCTACAAGTTTAACTGGGATATTGAAAAAATTAATAGCCTCACCTGATGAGACCATACTATTCCAAGTTGGATGCAATAAAGCACAAGCAAGAGTCATTGACAAAACAGGATTGCAAGCAAATTTTACTGATGCACCATAAGCAAGCAAAACAGGCATAAAATAAAAAGCTGCATCTGAAATAAAATTCATCAACTGATATGTCGGAGTCTGATCATTCAGTCCTAATAAAACTAAAATTGACAATACAGCCTTAATCATACCGCAACCAATAAGTGCAGGAATTACAGGTGTAAAAGTAGTTGAAATAGTACTAACAATATTATTAATTATAGAATTTTTATGTTTTGGCTCACTTTTATCATCACTGCCAACAACTCCCCCTATTTCATTAATCAAAGCACGATAAGTAATTGGAACATCATTTCCTACTACTACTTGAAATTGCCCACCTTTTTCTACTACACTAATAACTCCATTTGTTTTTTCAATAGCATTTACATCAACCTTATCGCGATCATAAAATTCAAATCGTAATCTTGTTGCGCAATGCGTAAGTTTACTTATATTATCCTTTCCGCCTAAAAGTGACAAAAGATCGTAAGCAAGTTTTTTATAATCCACTAAACATCATCTTTCCCAATTAAATTATTGACAATAAAAAAAAGACCACAACAAGAAAACATCTATATATAGATGATTTATTGTGTGGTCTTGCCTGCATTACCAGTAACAGCCAAATTTAATTCACTTACCAACAAACATTTTATAATAATTAAGAATGTAAGTCAATCAATAAAATAATTTTTATAGAATTTATAATTTCAAATCCATTGCGACGTGGGGAATCCCATCTTTTAGAAACTCCTCAGAACAAATCTTAAATCCTTCGCGTTCATAAAATCCTGTTGCATAGCATTGTGCTTCAATATAAATTTTCTTAGGATTCATCTTATTCTGAATTTGTGCAATACCCTCTTTCAAAAGTTTACCTCCAAGTCCATTACCATGATAAAGTGTTAATACTCTTCCTATCTGTACAACGTTATCTTCCTTCAAAAAAGCTCTAAGACATGCAACTACTTCTCCATTATCTTCAAAAAATACATGAAGACTATGATAATCTTTATCGTCTAAATCTTGATACACACGATTTTGTTCTAACACAAAAATTGATATTCTTGCTTTCAAAAGTTCATATAGCTCCTTAGTTGTCAAATCATCAAAATACTTTACAACAAGTTTCATTTTCATCCATCCTTCATTAATTATAATTAATATTTATCAACTTTTTTCAACATTCAAATCCCCATATGTCAAATCAAGCCTGTACTCTCAAAACACTATCTCTAATTTGCAATAACAGGAGAACTATACTAACACCTAATAAAATATGACCAATTCCAGCAATTCCAGAAATTGCTGCATTTATTCCAGCAGAAAGAACATACGAAAAAACTTGAATGATTCCTCGCACAACAAACATCGCAACAGTCAAATTTAATCCAATATGATAAACAGTTAATATACGCACAGTCTTTGCATTAGTAAAAGAAAAACTCTTTTCTAACAAGAGTAACAATAAGAAGAATGCCATACCTAAAAAGAAATAATGAGTATGAATGACCGAAAGAACAGTTTTTTCAGTATATACATTGAATTTAGTAAACTCTCGATAAAATACACCACCAACCATCGCAAGAATAGAATATAGTATAGCCATATTTATATAACGTTTCATAATTTATTCCTCTCCTTTACTTACATTTCATTTTAAATCATGGTAATATCAAACAACAACAAGGTATTTCATTCCACTTTTATAATCTACCTACTTTAATGAACATTGTTCAATTTACTATATAAAAAATACTAACCTCAGTAGAATTTTAATAAATAGTCCTATTAATTATTTCCAGTACAGTAGCTGGATTATAATCCTTCTTTAACAAATTAGATAGTATAAGAGAAAATAATACATCTGCAAATTTTTCAACAGTAAACTGCTTCGTAAAAGCATCAATCCTGATTCTCTTATCCTGTTTCAAAACACAACACAGCCTATCTATAATATATTGCCAAACTCTTTGCATTCTCCATTTAGCACTAGATTTATCTTCATACATAAAACTCAAAGAGTGAAACGTAAAAAATCCGGGATATTGTTGACATCCATACTCCATCTGATTATACATCCATCTAATATAATCTTGCGTATCCTTAAATACTTCACTACCCTTACATTGAAAAATTTCATACCATATACTTTCTATAGTAGCCCCTTCAAGCTCAGCTTTAGAATCAAAATAATTGTAAATAGACCCTACTGACACTCCACAAGCCGCCGCAACAGAACGAATATTAATAACAGAACATACTTGTTTCCTAATTAATTCTCGGCTAGCTTTCAAAATATCCTCTTTTGATGTAACAACTGTATTCATCTAATCACCTCAATATGAACAATGTTCATTATAGCGGATTGTCCTTATTTTGTCAAATATCATATAAAAAGAAGGATAGCCAATTAGCTATCCTTCTTTTTTCATTTTAGCATATCCAACAAAACACAAAATAACTTGTACAATAACAAATATCGCATATAAAATCATAAGGAAAATAGATACAAAGTATAATATGCCTGATACTAATGCTGCCCATCTTTTATTCATTCCCCATCCTATCCAATTAAACAAAACACCCAATCCAACAAAAAGAATATGTGGTGCAACCAAAACACCTGCTAAACCTACTCCTAATGCTTCTGCTCCATTTGAAGATGAAGATATACCATTAAAAAAATAAATGAAAATATATATTAAATAAAGAGTACTCAATATAGCAGATACTAATAACAATTTACTTCTCTTCATAATTAATAACTTTCTCCCTAAAGTATAATAAATTTAATCTATTCAGCTAATTTCTTATCTTCATATAATTTTTGAAATTCTTCTAACAAAGGATTGTCCCATATATTTCCATCAAAATCAGTATAGGAAACTACTATCGCTTTAAATTTTGCGATATTATCATTACCTATAGACAAACCTCCATTTTCACCATAAGATGCTCCATTAACTAAATTAACATCACTATAATTTACTTTCTTAAAATACTCTCCATCGGTAAAATCGTATTGACTTTGTATTTTAACCGGAAGATTATTACTATCCCATGCTACATATCCTAATACAGCATTTTTTATATCAACACCACTATCATTCTGAAAAACTGCGGACAAAAGATCAGGACGTAAAAATTGATCCTCTTGAGAAATATACTCAGTTCTTATAATTTTCACAGGTTGATTATTCAATGCCTCATCTAGCTCTGCTGAAGTCATATCCTTTTTATCTTCTTTCTTAGGTTCAGATACTTTATCCTCTACATTAGTTGAATCTTGATTATTCATTACATTGCTTGTACTATTAGTATTATTATTTGAACCGCAAGAAACAGTTGAAACACCAATTCCAGCTACAATAAACATCATTATTAATAATTTTATTAACATATTTTATCCTCCTTAAAATCAACTAATTAATTTAGCTCCTTTAGTACGATTACATTTCCAAAAAAGAATTTGAAGGTTTTCTTATGTAGACAATCCACCTTTTGAAAAAAGATATTCCACAAAATTATTTAAATTAGCTATGTCCAACTTTTTATATCAAAACGTATAGATTCATTTTCCCCATAACTCACATACTTGAATGTATAACTAAAAGATATAAAGCGAATACATGAATTTTATAAAATGTTCTAAAATAACTCCCCTTTCTATTTATAAACTTCAACATCTAAAACGACACATAATTTAACCTCCATAAACAAATATCGCAACTATTATAAAAAAAAACGGCTGTCAACTACCAAAATGTCAATTTTATCAATATTTTATCAAATATCTTCATTTAAAATGCAAAATAATAAGAAATTTGTTATTTACCGCACCTAATCTATATTTAAAAAAAAGTGAGATAGCTAATAGCTATCCCACTTTATAAGAATCAAATATGGTATTCCTTACCTTCCACTGTCTCAGTTTTATACTCAATAAAAAACCATATATTCCTAATGTTATTATTGTTAGAAGAATCCATTTAAGCCAATTAACAAATAAATCTCCACCTCTCCCAACAAAACTTAACCTTTGTCCATTAATTATAGTGTGATTAATCCTATATTTTTCCTTCATACACATAGCCCATGAAAAACCAATTCCTAAAGTTACAATAATAAGTAAAAATGATAGTATATTAATACCCAAAAGTTCTGCTAATTTTCCATCAAACTCTGATTCCTCAAAATACCATGGACGCATAAAAAATTCCCCTTATATAACCACATTATTAACAAATCTTATTTAACTAGTCTTAAATAATTTGCCCATCCTATACTATAAAATACATTTTCTAAAGATATACTAAGTAATTCAAAATATTGCATTAATCTTTGAATGTTATATAATTGTATTAATTAAATTATTAATTATCTTATTGTTCTTTCAATTCTTAATATTCTCTCATAAAAACTAATAAACACATAAGATAAAATTTATAGTAAGAGGGTATAAAATAAACATGAATACTTTAAGAAAAATTATTAAAAACACAATTATTGCTTGCATACCATTCACTATCTTATCAACTATTAATGCTAACTCATCACCTCTAAGAAGATCTAAAAGTTTACCCAATATAACATTTAACAACATGTTTAATGAAAATTTTAGAAAATTTTTTGAGTTTGGTCAACCTATCATGACTACTAGAACTTCAGCAAGTGTATCTAATCTAAATGATACAGATGATTTCCAAAAATTGAGAAATGAGATGGTGTTTTCAAATAATGCACGTGCAATGCAAAACGGTATATTCCCACGACCAATGTGGAAACTTTACCTAGATGGATCTGATTTTGTAGATACATATACAGGTTTAAAAATGCCTAGAGTCAATAATGCAAATATTTCTAACGCAACAAAAGTACAATATTTTTTCGAATAAATAATGATATATAAATAAAATACATTTGCTAAATTTAATCTTGAAAGGATATATCAAAATGAATGAAAAAAGATATTTTATTCTAGATGGAATAAGAGGATTTGCAGTAATAAATATGATTATCTATCATTTCATTTGGGATTTAGTTTATATATTTAGATTTGATATACCTTGGTTTGAGTCAGAAATCTCATACATATGGCAACAATTTATATGTTACACATTTATCTTTATCTCTGGTTTTTGTGAACCTCTAGGTACTAGAAAACTTAAAAGAGGTATTATAATTTTAGGACTTGGAATTTTAATAGAGATAGTCACAATGATTGCAACGCCAGAAAATCGAGTAAGATTTGGCATTCTAACACTACTTGGATCATGTGCAATTTTAATAATTCCTGCAAAAAAATTTTTAGAAAAGTTTCCATCAATATTTGGATTAATTCTTTCTATTGCGTTATTTCTCCTAACAAAAAATATTAATGATGGTTATCTTGGATTTAATAATTTAAATTTAATAAAATTACCAAGTAATCTATACAAAAATTCTATAACTACATATCTAGGATTTCCTATGCCAAACTTTTATTCAACTGATTATTTTTCTTTAATGCCATGGATATTCTTATATATTTCAGGATACTTTTCATACCAAATATTCAAGCGTCAAGGATTCCTTAAATATTTAAAAATAAGTAAAATCAAATCTCTTGAATGGATAGGACGCAACTCCCTAGCTTTATATGTTATTCATCAACCACTTATATATTTTTTAATCATACTATTTCTTTAAGTAATTTTAAAAAACAGTAAAAGGTTGACTCTTAATAGAGTCAACCTTTAACACTATATTATTACAGTTCTTCGCCGTTGGTCTCAATTACGTGCTTATACCAATAGAAACTGTCTTTTTTTATACGTCGAAGTTGCTTCACATCAAAATCGTCCCGATCCACATAGATGAAACCGTAACGTTTGCGGAAACCCTGGTGGGAGCTCAACAGATCCATTACAGACCAAGGACTATAGCCAATCAACTCCACACCATCCTCAATCGCATTCGCGCAGGCTTGGATGTGACTTCGTATATAATCGATACGGTAAGAGTCATGCACCTTCCCATCCTCTGTCAATACGTCTGCCATTCCTAGTCCGTTTTCCGTGATAATCATAGGAAGATGATAACGGCGATAGTATTCATTAAGTACAATACGAAGACCCATCGGATCTATTTGTGCACCATATTCGCTTGCAGAAAGATTTGCGTTTTTCTCATTACGGCAGTATCCATACTGATCAAAGTCAACCTCATTATCCCGATAAACTCGTTCGCCAATTGGATGTTCCTCCGATGCAGGTAGATAACTAGCACAGAGGGTTCGGTAATAGTTTAGTGCAATATAATCAATCTTTGCACTTTTCAGAATTGCCACATCCTCTGGCTCCATCTTCGGTACAATATTACGTTCTCGTAAATAGCGCATATAATATCCAGGATATTCACCGTTAATGTGCATTTCCAAACAATAGTTAGTTTTGAGCCAATCATTCATCTTAGCTGCCCAGACATCCTCCGGCTTATTGGTCAATGGATAAGTACAAGTGGAAGACACTGCTGGACCTACCTTTCCGCCTTCCACTAGTTCATGACAAGAGTTAACAGCCAAGGCGTGACCCAGGAACATATGGTAGTCCATCTGAGCCCGAATTCTATCAGCTTCCCACAAATCATCAACATAGATATTCATCCGCTCGTTAACACGAATCATCAAATTCTGCTCATTGATAACCTGCCAATATTTGACACGGTCGCCAAACTCCTTAAAGCACACCCGTGCGTAGCGTTCAAAAGCAAACGCACAGTTTCGGCACTCCCATCCGTTGTACTTCTCTACCAGTGCATAAGGCAAATCGAAATGATATAATGTAACAAACGGCTGAATACCATTGGCAATCAACTCATCGATTACTTTGTTATAGAAGTCAATACCAGCCGCATTAATATCGCCGTCACCATCTGGAACAATTCTAGCCCAGGAAAGAGAAAAGCGATAAATCTGCATTCCCAGTTCTTTCATCATAGCGATATCTTCTTTCCAATGGTGATAAAAATCACTAGCTACCTTAGTATCAGCCTGTTTGTCGGAACGCTTGAAAGAATTAAAGTCAGCAACAGTTTTACCTTTTCCATCCTCGTCCCATCCACCTTCGATTTGAAAAGCGGATGAAGATGCACCCCAAAGAAAATTTTCAGGAAATTTTTGTTTCATAATAACCTCCTATCAGAAAATATGTTTAGCGGACAACAGCTATGGCATTTTTGCTGCTATCAGCCTGCCCAGTCGTAATGGTACGGATCTCAGAATAGTCATCAGAATTAGTCACAATAATAACGACAGTAGTATCATAACCAGCAGCTTTGATTTTATCAATATCAAAAGTAAGTAGTGTCGTTCCTTTAGCAACATGTGTACCGTCTTTAGAAACGCGAGTGAAGTGTGTACCGTTCAATTTGACTGTATCGATACCAACATGGATCAATAGTTCAACACCATCATCTGTCAACAGTCCAACTGCATGGTTGGTGTTATGAATAACCTGAATCTGACAGTCTGCAGGGGCCACAATCTTTCCTTCCGTTGGAATCACACCATACCCCTGTCCTAACATACCTGTAGAAAAAACCTTATCATCCACCTGAGAGAGTGCAACAGCACTTCCCTTTACAGGAGAAACGAGAACAGTGTCGCCAGATACCTCAGTTACATTATCCGTAGGAGTATCAATAGCAGACTGTACCACCGGAGTAGCAATAGGATCATCCTCAAAGCCTACAATATAAGTTAGCACAGCTGAACCGAAGAAAGCAACGCAGATACCAAGGATATATGCCACAAACTGCCCGAAACTAGTACCTTCGCCCCAATAGGACATAATAGTCAAGATACCATTGTTGGCAAAGCCTGTATTGACTGCATGGCCAATTCCCATAATTGCACCACCTACTGCACCAGCAATAACTGCACAAATCATAGGCTTTTTCAGCCTAAGGTTACATCCATAAACGGCAGGTTCAGTGACACCCACCAGCCAGGCCGAAAGTGCAGCAGAAGCGGAGACCTGTTTAAGGTTCGCACTTTTGGTCTTGAACATAACTCCAAGCGCGGCACCAGCCTGGGCAAAATTTGCGGAACCGGCAAAGCACATAAGCGTATTCGTACCAGTCAGTGCTACATCATTCAAACCGATAGGTAGAAGAGCACGATGTGCACCAAAAATTACACATATACCCCACAGACCGCCAACTATGATACCACCCAAAATTGGACTGAATCCGTAAAGTGCAGTATACAGAAACTGAACAATATAACCAACATAAATTCCCACGGGACCAACAACTACCAGCATAACTGGTACCATAACAATCAAGGAAATACCAGGAACAAGGATCAGCTGGAGAATTTCAGGGACATATTTTTTCAGGAATTTCTCCAGAAAGCTCAGGACAATAACTCCCAATATAATCGGTATAACGGACTCTGTATAAGCAAATACCCTAGAAGATTCACCTACAGTAAACGCCATTTTTATTACTGGTAGTCCGAATATGTTGGACTTTGTCGCTACATCCTGTACGATGGCGTCAATAGTGGGATGGCAAATAAATCCACCTAACATCATAGCAATAATGGTATTGCACTTAAGTGCCTTTGCAGTAGTAAAGGCCAAGAAAATCGGCATAAAATAGAAAATAATATTACTAGCGGTGTTCATAATGACATAAGTGCTGGCCGTAGAATCAAAACCAGGAATCTTCGCAGCTGCTGCCAGCAGGCCCTTAATAAGACCAGCCGCCGCTATTGCTGGAACCAGTGGAGTAAATATCTCACCAAGCTTTTGAATAATCACGTTACCGATGCTTTGCTTTTCTGCCGATACATGGCTTGTATCGCCACTTTCGCCAACCTCGCCGCCCAAAAGTTCTACCGCTGCGTCATGGATTTTAGTCACTTTATTTCCCAAAACAACTTGGAATTGACCGCCTGCAATCACAACAGAGATAACACCTTCCAACCGTTCTATAACAGCCTTATCCACTTTCTTACTATCCTTCAATACAAAGCGGAGCCTGGTAAAACAGTACGTCATACCCTTGATGTTTTCCTTGCCGCCGACGTTCTGGATAATGTCACCGGCAATTTTCTTGTAATCCATAAATACCCTCCTTAAATATATTTGGAAATTCGCTTTCGTCAGTTCTGATCAAAACATCAGAAAATCAGGAACAAAAAAAGACCGGATAAGAATACTGACACGATATTTACACATCAGCTAATCTTACATCCGATCTTGCCTGCACTACCAGTAATAGTCTTCCGTTCCTTATTAATTTGAGTAGATAATAACATACCTAGAAAAACGATGCAAGACCTTTTAAAAATTTTTCAACTTTTCAGCTTTAAATAAATTAAAAAATCTTCTACTTGTTTAAGATATATAAATTTACCCTTATTATATAATATATAGTTAATGCTTGTACAACTCTTATATCATTAATACCAAAATTGTATGTACCAAATCCTGTGAAAGAAAATATAGTTAAAGCCAACAATGTTTTTAATATCAAATAAAAAAGAGCTATACAGCTCTTCAATTAAAAATTTCATATTATTATAAAGTTACTATTTACCTTATTTTTCAATTCCGTATTCTTAATCTTTAAGGCGATTAATTTCATCTAATAACGCTTTCTGTAAAACTTTAGAAAAATTTATATTCAATGCCACCGCTTCATCATTCAACCATTTAGGTATAGTTAAATTTTTCTTTACTGATTTATTAAAATACTTTTTAGCATACTCATCCGCATCAACTGTTATTATTTGTTTGATAAATTCAACATAATTATTTTCTTCATCCCTTTCATCAACCTCAACTAAATCTAAATCTAAAGTTGGTTTAGGAATTTCTTCACCTTGTTCTTTACACCATTTTATCTCTCCAGCAAGACATTCAATTGCCATTTTTATTGCATCTTCTAAATCTTCTCCACATGTAGCAACATCAAAATCAGGTAGTGAAACACCATAATTACCTTCTTGATATTTATAAAAAACAGCTGGATATGAAACTATCATTTAAATTAACCTCCATATTAATTCTAAGGATGTTGATTGACATAACTTTGATATTATATCATGTATACGCGTATATTGCAAATGCGTATATCAAAAATATTTATATAAATTATAAGATTCATTTTACACACTTAATTTAAATTTATAAATCATCCAAATAAATAAATAAATTAGGACTTTCCCTATATCTCTATTGCATCTACTATTTACATTTCCAAGTAATTTTCAGAGTTCAAAGTATAACTGATTATAAAAATAGTCTACAATTTCATTTTGCCCAGATCTTGAGGAATACTTTTAACATACAAAGTGTCAGAACTTAAATCAACTTTATTACTCCAATTTAAATTACTATCAATATTTGAATCTTTATCCCAAGATACTACGTTACTTTCATCCAGATATACTCTTTTAAAGTTATCATAATCACTTAAAAATTCAAATACAGTTCCTTTTTCTATTAAATCATTGCAATCATATTTCCGTATCTCATCATTATCAAATTTAAGAGTCAATGTATAATCATTATTTGGAATAACTTATATAATTGTTCTTTCAGCTGTTGCAAAATATTTAGCCATATCATAATCCATGCCTCTATCAAGATAATACTTTATTTTTTTATCCATATTATTCCTCCTATAGAACCGTTTATCTCAACGGATCTATACCAAATAATTCGTAACTATTTTAAGCTAATTTCTCAATCCACGCACCTGCGTGAGGTGCGACCAACTATAAGATTTTTAATTAGGGCAGATTTATACATTTCAATCCACGCACCTGCGTGAGGTGCGACTTTTAACATCTATATCATAGTTACAAAACACTTTATTTCAATCCACGCACCTGCGTGAGGTGCGACTTTTTACTTGTGTTGGAGCCTATCAAGCCACCATAATTTCAATCCACGCACCTGCGTGAGGTGCGACATATCTTATTTAACTCAAGCATCGACACCTCTTAATATTTCAATCCACGCACCTGCGTGAGGTGCGACAATAGAAAATAAAATTTTATCTTGTATAGATGAAATTTCAATCCACGCACCTGCGTGAGGTGCGACAATAGGAGCTATTAAATCATATATCCAAACTAAAATTTCAATCCACGCACCTGCGTGAGGTGCGACACTTGTTGATGTTTGATGACGATACATATATTTTTATTTCAATCCACGCACCTGCGTGAGGTGCGACCTTTTGTATAATTAAATGGTTGTCTAATATACTTAATTTCAATCCACGCACCTGCGTGAGGTGCGACGTATAAGAGCGTTTAATGATAATACATATGAGTTTATTTCAATCCACGCACCTGCGTGAGGTGCGACGTTTAAGAGTTGGAAAAACTAGTAAATATATGATGATTTCAATCCACGCACCTGCGTGAGGTGCGACATTTCGAAAAGCTGGAAAATTTATTGATTGAAAATTTCAATCCACGCACCTGCGTGAGGTGCGACAATATGCAGATGATTCAACTGAATACAATTCCCCAATTTCAATCCACGCACCTGCGTGAGGTGCGACCTTTTGATTCTAATGGTAATTTTATTGGACTTGAATTTCAATCCACGCACCTGCGTGAGGTGCGACCGTTAAATTTAAAAATAGCTGATAATCATAAATAGACATATTACTTATGCGAACACTAATATTCTACATAATTTATCTATAAATATCAATACCAATTATTCTGCTACAATCAAGTATTAATATAGCTTCGCGAAGCACTTATAAATTTAATGTAAGCTTATACTTCGCAATCAAATTATAATAACATCTTCAACATCAATGGAATGTTTATTACCTATATGAATTACCTTTTTTCTTCCAGAATTACCTAAATTATAATATCTTACACTATCTCGTTCTTTATCTATAACTTTATCTATATCTGACTTAAGCATCTCAAATTGTAAATTATCAACTACACATTCAAAAACAGAATTTTGAACTCTAATCCCATAATTCTCACAAATTTTTGATACTTTTCTAAGTCTTTTTGCGCCATCATCAAAATTCAATCCCACATCATATGTAACTAAAATAAGCATTGAATCACCTCACTACTTCATTAAATATGGAGGATATTCTTCCAAATCTCCCCTTAAATACCTAGCAAGTAATAAAGATTGAACGTATGGTATGAGTCCAACCTCTATTTTTTCATTTAGGAATGGATGTATTATAAAATCCTTCTTCCTTTTCTGCCAGGCAGTAAGTATATTTTTACGTGCCTCTTCTAAAATAAATACACTTCCATTTTCTTTTACAATAAAATCATTCTCTTTTATAACTCTTGTGTTTATTAATTTTAATACAAATCTATCACACAAATAAGATCTCAATTCTTCCATCATATCTAAAGCTAATCCACTTCTTCCTGGTCTATCTCTATGTAAAAATCCTGCTTGAGGATCAAGTCCAACACTTTCGAGAGAAGATTCAATATCATGTGAAAGAATCACATATACAAAAGAAAGTAATGCATTAACTCTATCAAGAGGCGGTCTTTTATTTCTTGAATCAAATCTAAAACTTTTATTATCAACTAATATCAAATTATCAAAAACATCGAAATAATATTTACTACCAATACCTTCAAGTCCTCTCAAACTATTTAAATCTTCAGATTTAGAAACACTTTTTATAGTATCTGACAAATATTCAATTGATCTCCTCATATTTTCATCAAATTTATCTCTATAATCTCTTTTAAAACGATTTAATACATTTTTATAATTAACAAGCTTTCCAATAATAAAATTTTTAGCAATCAAACAAGACTTATTTTCATCATCTGAAATTTTATATTGTTTCTTCCTAAGCAAAATATTACCCGAGACTCTTCCTTGTACTCTACAAAGAAATTTGCCAAATGGGGTATGAAAACTCATTCCAATATTCTTTTCAGCACACATTGCCATAAGCTTTGTACTTGCTCCTTGATATCCAAAACATACAATTCCTTCTAAGTTATGACTTGGAATTTTTATAGGTTTCTGATCTGATATACGAATAGATATATCCTCACCATCTTTTGATAAATAAGCATCTTCGTTGGTTACATATAAAACATTCAATAGTTTTCTCATTTAAATATCCTCAACGTAAGAATCAATATAATTTTTAACCTTAGAATAACTACAATTTAATTTAGGTAAACAAATATCATATAGTGAACAATTTATGCATTGTTTTTTATAACGAGCTTTTGGAGTTACTCCATTATCAAAATAATACCTCATCTTTTCAACTAATTCTTTAATATTTTCTCTAAGCTCATTTGTAAAGTTAACCTCAACTCTCCTTCTTAATTTACCATAATATAGATATCCTTTTTCAATTGTCGTATCAAACATTTCTTCAAGACAAATAGCCTGAATGCAAAGTTGCGAAATATCACTATCATCTTTTTTAATATCCCCAACCTTATATTCAATTGGAATTACATCATAACTTCCATTTCTACCTACAAGCTTAGCTCCCAAATTATCATTTCTCATATGAAATTCAACACAATCACTAATACCTTTTACAGATAATTTATGTGAAATTAAAGGCAAAGAACGAGAAATTATAATTTCTCCTCTTTTTTCAAAAATATATGGATCATCAACCTTTTTGTGAAATTTATGTCCATTAAAAGTTCTAACATTATCTTCCCAAATTTGTTCTATATGTATAAGTGCCCACTGACGTGGGCAAAAAATAAAATGTTGAATTCCTGAAATCATCAAATAATCCATACTAAAGTTTTTCAATAAGATCTACGCCTTTAGGTAAACTATCCCTATCTATGCTAATTTCATAATCATTAAAATGTCTAGAAGGTTTTGATTTATCTTTCCTTTCAACTTCTATCAAATCAAATAATTTATGAGATGGGGCATTCCCAAGTGCTGTTTCATGTTCAAAAACATAAAGTTTCCTTGTTGCCATTTTCCCATGCGATGCAGAACGATCATATTCAAACATATTAATAATAGATTGCCACAAAATATTTAAATCTTCTTCATTAAATCCTGTAACTTTTTGTGCTAAATGTGCTGAAACATATCCTTCCATTCTATACAAAGCATACGGAACTATTTGTTTTCTTCCCATAGTTTGTCCTTTTTCTAAGTCTTTCATATTTGTAACTGCACATCTAGTAATTGTTAGATCTTGAGAAAAAATCGGGTCTATACTCCTTCCAAAATTTAACTGTATAGGTCCTCTAACTTGTCCACAATTAACTTCATTACTCATCACAGCTCCAAACGACCTTATATCATAAAAATTCTTGCACATATATCCTGTGAGTTCTTTTGCGAGCTTTTCATCTTTTGGAAGCTTCTTATTTTCAGGTTTTAATTCAAAAGCTTCATAGGCTTTTCTATGCTGTTCGTTTAAAACAGCCCCATTCTTAACGTATATATCAAATCCTTGTCTTTCACCTTCAACTACTTCTATGTAATTTCTAATTTTCCTTTTGATACAAACATCTGTTACAATTCCATGACCTGTTTCCGGATCAATCCTCGGCATATTTCCTGAATCCGGATCTCCATTAGGATTTCCATTCTCAACATCAAATAATATTACGAATTCATATCTTTTACTCAATAACATAATTAATTTTCCTCCTTATCTTTTTTAGCTATATATATATCTTCCCTTTGATGATAATATCCAAGTATAAACATTCCTTGCTCATCACTTGAAAAAACTGCCGGAAACTCATTAACATTCAGCAATATTTCACCTATTACTTTGTCATAATAATTAAATTTTGTATTGTTCTCTTTATTTATCTTAGCTATATGATATTGTGCTAAATTTAATAAATTTGGGAAAATGGATTTTGGTGTAGAAGATGCTGAAGATAAATATTTTTCTCTAATATTGGTTGCACCATTACTAGAATCCATTTGTATCTTTTCAAGTATTGCAAAAATTCTTCCCAAATTATACGCAATATTTGTACTTTCTTTATTTAATGACACAGTTACTTCCTCCTCTTTATCTTTTAAATTATTTAATCTATAATATCTTTTTAAATATCCCTTTATAAATGAAATTCTTGTGTGATTAATAGCAAAATCTTCTCCAGACTCCGCTCTAATCCTTTCAAGAATTTTATTATAAATAGATATCGGATAAACTCCTCCAGTTAAAATACTTTTAAAAAGACTATTGATTAAAGTCTTCGGTGTGTTTTGACTTTTACCGTAAGGAGTTATTGTTTTTAATATTGATGATAATTTCACACCAACTTCCTCATAGATAAAATCTTTTTTGCTAAACTTGCGTTTCTTCTTAAGTTTTGTATCTTCGAAATGTTTATTTGTTAATTTTATAAAATCTTCTAAAGAATTTTTAAACCAAAATCTAACAAATATTCTAGACCTACTTCCATAAAGACCCAACACATACATATTTACTGAATCATCTAAATTTATTCTATCTACATTAACTGTCTTTCCTTGCTTAATAAGTTTTATAATACTTTCAATCTTATCAATCCCTTCCTGGTTATACTTAGCTCCACCAGTTTCTCCATTATCATCTTCAACCTCATCATCATCTTTCATAAAAGCTGGTATGATTTGTTCTTCTTCAGCACCAAGCTTACTACTCCAAAATACAATTGTATTTCCTGACAAATACATATTGTTATCATCGGTAGATAAAAGTTTATTTAATGCAGTTGTATATTTAAATTCATTTTCAGTAGAAATACTCGCATTATAACCCTGACTTTTCCCATAAGATTCAAAAGAACTTGCATTGAAACTAACAATCATTGCTCCAGAAATACTTGATCCTGATACCCCTTTAATTGTCTTATGAATTTTTGCAATTGGAGCATTTGAATCTCCATTTATTAAACAAGTTCCCCTTACTTCTTCCACATTTTCAAATTTGTTTTGCCTGTATAAAGCAAATGCTTTCTTTACCTCACCTTGTTCATGAATACATTTCATATCGTCTTTAAGACGCAAAATGATAGATCCACCCTTTAATACTTCTGGATCCTTTTCCTTAATAATCTCTAAATTTTTATCATGATTATCAAAAAATCTTTCAAGAATTAATTTATATTTAGAATACGAATTCTCTAATATTTCCATATGTAAATTTTTCGATGCCTCAATATGTTGATCGCATCTTTTCAATTCCAATGACTTACTGTCTATTTCATATCCAAAAAAATATTTAGCATTATCACATAAAAAATAAGGTTTAATTCCACTTGTTCGTCCAGATTGATATGGAACATTAACTAATATAGTTTTTTTCTTTGCCCCTGAACCCTCTCTTAAATCAATTATCTTTGTTATCAATCCATCTTCATCAATAGTAATTTTGAAAGATACCTTTTCATTGCTAAAATTACTATCGGAAACTTCAAATTTATCTGAATTTACCATCAGATCATAACAATCTACCAATTCTTTTAGAATCATTTATTAACCTCCATCTGAAGATTTTTAGGAATAGTTACCTTACCTTTAATCATTTTAGCTCTAAAAAATTTCGGATTATATTCTTTAACTCCTTTATACGAATCTCCTTTCTTCATAAAATCTATATCATAAAGCATCCATCCCAAGTCTCTTGTTTCCTGAATATTTAATGGCAGATCTTCATTTTCTAAAAGCTCAAAATTACATGAGAATTCTCTACATCCAAAATATGGTTGAGAAAAACATTCTCCATTTCTAGCTCGTCTTAAAAAGATGTTATAATGTTTCTTTTCATCATCACTACCACCTGCGTGCTTAGTCATTTCAAAGTGAGCTTTTATAATATATTCAACATCTTTAAGTACCATTGAATTTCTTTGCTGTCTTACCTTGTTAGAATCAATATAAAATTGTTCTTCTTTGTTATTAATTGACTTTTTTATTGATTGTGTGCTCATAACACTCTCAACTTCATTTCTCATAATTGTTTGAAATTTGATCGGCTTAATTACATTTATTTCATCTATAACCCATCTTATAGCTGGCTTCCAATGAATTGCTTCAAATATAGCTCGAGCTGCAGAAGGAGTTATAACATCATAACTAACCCTCTCAACTTTCATCTCTGGTCTTGTGAAACAAGCATAATCTCCCCAAACTCTTAAAGTAAATCCCATAAATTTCCTCCATAAAATTAAATAATATACTCATAATTCTTTAAGTTATCTTTATCAAAACCTATCTTCAGATCATACATGCCTATATTTTTTAAGATAAATATATCATCGGAAAATTGTTCAACGCATCCATCTCTCAATAATTCCCTCAAAATATAATTTGGTATATTGATAGAGCATCCACTTAGTTTTCTTAAAACACTCTTAACTCCTCTGTTAGAATACTTGAGAATATTTAAAAACTTTTCTCCTTCATTAATTGGTACAATGACCTGTGCACCTAAATTTTCAATGAATCTAAATTCATCATTAATCTCTCTAAAATCATAATTAATTTCTAGTTTTTTGTGTTTATTTATCATTTTCAAAATCTTATGTTTATCTTGCCTATGGTCAGTATCAATGAATAATTCAAAAAAATATTTAGAGATTGCATCTATTGATAGAAAATCTTCAAAATCATCTATTATCCCTTCACCAATTTGTGATGTGAGTTTTAGATATCCCAATCCCAAATGAGATTCTTCTTCAGGTTTAAATACATATACAGTTGAATTTTTTTGTTTTCCTTCTCTATTGCATCTACCTGCAGCTTGAACAATCGAATCAATTCCTGCGATTGAACGAAATACAACAGGAAAATCAACATCAACTCCAGCCTCAATCAATTGAGTTGAAACAACTCTGCACTCTTCCCCATTCTTCAATCTCTCTCTTATAATTTTAATAACCTCTTTTCTGTGATTAGGGTACATATTTGTTGAGAGATGAAAATTCCCTTCGCTCTCACCTAAGTTTTCAAAAATTTCTTTAGCGTGTTTTTTTGTATTAACAATAGTCAAAACTTGCTTATGTGAATTCATTTCATTACATATATCTTCCACACTTTTCTTTCCAATAAATTTTCCACTAACACGTTTCAAATCATCAAAAAGCTTATATGTATCGTCTATTATCTCAACTACATCAAAATTTTCTATTAAACCATTCTTCTTAAATTCTGGTTGAGTTGCTGTACAAAACAATACTGTACAAGAATAATTTCTAACTAATTCTTCTAAGGCCTTTATACATGGTTTCAAATATTCATTAGGTATTACCTGAGCTTCGTCTAAAATTATTATGCTATTATAAATATTATGGAGCTTCCTTGCGGAAGAAGGTTTATTCGAATACATACTCTCAAATAATTGAACATTAGTAGTTACGATTAATGGCATGTCCCAATTTTCAATTGCAAGCTTATATTTTAGTTGATTTTCTGAGTATTCATCCTCACCGATCTCATTTGAAAAACTAAAATTACAATGGTGTTCTAATACATTTTCTTCACCAAAGATTTCAGAATACACTCTTGCATTTTGCTCTATTATACTTGTAAACGGTAAAGAATAAATTATCCTATCATGACCATTTTGTTTTGCATGATTCAAAGCAAAACCTAAAGATGAAAGAGTTTTTCCTCCACCAGTTGGAACACATAGTGAATAAAATCCTCTATCCCCTCTTGATTTATTAATGCAATCATTAAAAATTTCATTACGTATTAAATTTATTGGATTATCCGATTCTTGCAGTCTCTTTGACTTCATAAAATCATTAAAAACGTTTAACATTTCTTCTAAGCTCATTAATTTTTTAGAATTAACAATTGAATTCTCTCCCTCTACAAACCTTTGTGCATCAAGCCTATCGCTATCAACAAGAGAAGAAAACAAGAATCTTATGAGCATTTGCACCGAAAAATTATTTTTAAAGAACCCCAATACCTCTTCACTAAAATTAATTTGCTTAATATCATCGATACTTATTTCATTTTCCCAATCTGAAAAATCGCATAATATATCTCTCTTATTAAGTCTTGAACTTATAGTGCCCTCATCATCCATTTCTGTCCCATAATTTAAAAGTCCTGAATGATGTCCAATAATTATGTACTTAAAAATTTTATAAATTACATACTCTCCCCTACCTTTAAATTCTTTTTCCAAATCATCACAAATTATAGCACCTGCTGTTGAATGATCCACTCTTATGTTTGCTCCACGTATTCTATCTTGAAATTCATCAGAATATTTTCCCAAATCATGTAAAATACTTAAAATCTTTCCTGAATTCTTCAAAAAGAATTTACTTACGAACTCTTCTGAAAACTCAGAAACTCCACATATATGATCTATTAATTTCTGGTACTCAATCTTCCCATCTTCCTTTTCTATCCGTCTAGCTAGCTTTTCTGTGTACTTCATTTTTCCTCCCAAATGGTTTTAAAAATATAAACCACTAAAATTATATACTTTTCGACAATTATTTTCTATATTTTTTAAAAAATAAAAAAACGTTTACATCATCTTTTCAAAAATGTATTATATATATTGAGGATGTGATTTTATGAATAAAGTATGTGTTCTTGGAAGTTTAAACATGGACTTAGTTTTAAAAGTTAATGATATACCAAAAATAGGAGAGACTATCCTATCTAACTCATATGAAAAAATAGCAGGAGGTAAAGGAGCAAATCAAGCAATCGCTGCCAAAAGATGCGGTGCTGATGTTTCCATGATAGCTAAAATAGGAAAAGATGAAAATGGTAGAATATTGAAAGGAAAACTTAAGGAAGATGGAATAGACGTAAGTTGTATTTTCGAAGACGAACAAAATCCAACTGGACTTGCTTTGATTATGGTAAATAAAAACGGAAATAATTCAATAATAGTTGTTCCAGGTTCAAATATGAAAATTAATGATAGTGAAATAAATAAATCAATTTCAAAAATTAAAGAATCAGATATACTAATAGCACAATTTGAAACTAATGAAGAAATGACTTTAAAATCTTTTCAAAAAGCAAAAGAGTTCAATAAAATAACTATACTTAATCCAGCTCCAGCAAAAAAAATAGATATTGAGCTATTAAAATTAACAGACATCATAATACCTAATGAAACAGAGGCTGAAGTCTTAACAAGAATCAAAATAACTTCTATAGATGATGCTAAAAGAGCAGGAAAATTTTTCATAAACCAAGGAGTTAAATTCGCAATAATTACATTAGGAGAAAATGGAGCTCTTATCATAGGAAACGATTTTTACGAATTAGTAAAATCATTTAAAGTAAATGCTGTAGACACAACTGCAGCTGGTGATAGTTTTATAGGAGCTTTAAGTTCAAAGTTAAATTTCAAAAATTTAACTAGAGAAACATTAAAAGAATCTGTATATTTTGGAAACAAAGTATCTTCAATAACTGTACAAAGAAAAGGTGCTCAACCATCTATACCTTATCTTGAAGAAGTAAAAAAGATTTATAAGGAGAATTAATAATTATGAAGAAAACATGTTTATTAAATAATAGCATAAGTTCAGTAATTTCAAAAATGGGTCACACAGATATGATTGCAATAGGTGATTGTGGATTGCCAATTCCAAAAGAAACTAAAAGAATAGATCTAGCATTAACCAAAGGAATTCCAAGTTTTTTAGATACCTTAAAAACTACTCTTACAGAATTAGAAATTGAAGAAATCATAATAGCTAAAGAAACAGAAGAGACAAGCCCAAAAATATTTAACGAAATTAAAAATTTGATTGGAAATGCCAAAATAACATTTGTATCTCATGAAATATTCAAAACGAATTTAAAAGAATGTAAGGCTGTAATCAGAACGGGAGAACAAACACCATATGCAAATATAATTTTAAAATCAGGAGTTGTATTTTAATTAAAAGGAAGGTTTAACTATGAATACACGAATCCCAATGTTAAAAATGGAAGGTGTTTCTAAAATATTCCCTGGTGTTAAGGCACTAGACAATATAAACATAACTGCCTATAAAGGAGAAGTAACTGCTTTAATGGGAGAAAATGGTGCTGGTAAATCAACATTGATGAAAATATTAAGCGGAGTTTATCAAAAAGATGAAGGAAAAATTTTTATTGAAGGTGAAGAAGCTCATATCAAAAATATAAAATCTGCTGAAGAATATGGTGTAACAATAATACATCAAGAAATGAGTCTTATTAATAATTTAACTATCGCTGAAAACATTTTTCTTGGAAATGAAAAATTTAATAAATTTACAAAGAAGATAAATAAAAAGCTATTGGTTGAAAGAAGCATATTATTTTTAGATCAAATAGGATGCAACTTAGATCCAAATAAATTAGTAAGTAGTATCAATGTTGGTGAAAAACAAATGGTTGAAATCGCAAAAGCTTTAACTAAAAATGCAAGAATTATAATAATGGATGAACCAACAACTGCTTTAACAAAAATTGAAACTCAAAACCTCTTTAAAGTCATAGAAAATTTAAAAAAGAAAGGTATAGCAATCATTTATATATCTCACAGGATGGAAGAAATATTTGCAATATGTGATAGAGTTGAAGTTTTAAGAGATGGTAAATATGCTGGAAATGCTTTAATAAAAGAAATTGACAACAATAAATTAATCGCAATGATGGTTGGAAGAACAATTGAAGAACAATTCCCTTATAAGAAAATTGAAAAAGGAAAAGTATTACTTGAAGTTTCAAATTTAACTTCAAAAGTTGGCATTAATAATATATCTTTTACTGTTCGAGAAGGAGAAATAGTTGGTATTGCTGGCCTAATGGGAGCAGGAAGAACGGAGCTTGCAAAAACTATATTTGGATATTATAAGAAGGAAAAAGGAACTATCAAATTAAAAGGTAAAAGAATAAATATCAAAAATATTCAGCAAGCAATAAATAATGGAATTTGCTATTTATCAGAAGATAGGAAGAAAGAAGGATGTATACTCGGGTTATCTGTTGAAGATAACATGATATTATCAAATTTATGTAAATATGAAAATGGTTTTAAAATTATAAACAAAAATAAGACAAAAAAAGATATTGACTTCTATATAAAAAAACTCAATATTAAAACTCCAAATAAAGATCAATTAATTAAAAATTTAAGTGGTGGAAATCAGCAAAAAGTTATACTTGCAAAAAATGGCTTCTTCTATCACCAGACATTCTTATAATAGATGAACCAACAAGAGGAATAGATGTAGGAGCCAAAAAAGAAATATATGAATTATTAAATGAACTTAAAGAATCAGGTAAAGCAATAATAATGATTTCTTCAGATTTACCCGAGGTTTTAGGAATAAGCGACAGAATTTTAGTAATGAGTGAAGGAAAAATTACTGGTGAATTAAATCGAGAAGAAGCAACTCAAGAGAAAATTATGAAATTATCCGTTGGCATTAATCAATAATTTGGAGGAATTAAAAATGAACAATAATTTTAAAGAAATCCTAGATAAATATAAATCACTAATAGGTTTAATTGTTTTATGTGTTGTAATAACCATTGTATCACCTGCATTCATGACTCTATCTAATATAACAAATATTTTTACACAAGTTTCAACAAATGCAATAATTGCAATAGGTATGACATTTGTTATTCTAACAGGTGGGATAGATCTATCTGTTGGATCAACTGTAGCAATAAGTGGTGCTTTAGCAGCATCTATATTAAAGTCTACAAATAATATACCTTTAGCTATTTTAGTAGCTGCTATAACTGGTATAGTTATTGGATTAATAAATGGAATATTAATATCAAAAGGTAAATTACAAGCATTTATAGTTACACTTGCAACTATGACAATATTTAGAGGTGCAACATTAGTATTTACAAATGGTACCCCGATATCAAAATTATCAGAAACTTTCGTGAAAATTGGTAATGGAAAAATAGGATTTATTCCAATTCCAGTAATAATTACTATAGTCATTTTAATCATCTCAATATATCTTTTAACTCAAACGAGATTTGGAAGATATTTATATGCTTTAGGTGGAAATGAAGATTCAGCGAAACTTTCGGGAATAAATACAAATAAAATAAAAACACTTGTTTATGTTATATCTGGATTTGCGTCATCGATCGCTGGAATTATAATTACTAGTAGAATAGGATCTGCTTCTCCAAATGCTGGAACTAGTTTTGAATTAGATGCAATAGCTGCCGTTGTTATTGGTGGTACATCATTATCTGGTGGAGAAGGAAAAATTACTGGAACTATAATAGGTGCTTTAATTATTGGTGTATTGAATAACGGATTAAATTTAATGAACGTATCTCCATTTTATCAATCAATTGTAAAAGGTTTAGTTATTTTAATAGCTGTATTATTAGATAAAAAGAGCAGAAAGAAAGCATGATTTACAAAGTAAGGAGGGATAATATGAAATTTCTAAAAAAAATATTATCTTTAAGTTTAGTAACTTTTTTAACAATTGGACTTTTTACGAGTTGTTCAGATAAGACAAATAATAAAAAAATAGGATTAGTCTTATCAACATTAAATAATCCTTTCTTTGTAAGCATGAAAGATGGAGCTGAAAGAGAATCAAAAAAATTAGGATATGATTTAATCGTTTTAGACTCTCAAAATGATCCAGTAAAAGAAAGATCAAATATAGAAGACTTAATACAACTAGACATTGTAGCTTTATTGATAAACCCAACAGATAGTGATGCAGTTGTCAAAGCTATAGAAGTTGCAAATCAAAGCAATATTCCAGTAATAACTTTAGACAGACAATCAAATGGTGGTGAAGTAACAACGCATATAGCTTCAGACAATATTAAAGGTGGAGCAATGGCTGGAGAATTTGTGTTAGAAAAATTTGGTACTACTCAAAATGTAAACATAGTAGAAATTCAAGGCATTCCAGGTGCTTCAGCTACAAGAGATAGAGGGGCTGGATTCCATAGTGTACTAGATGATAAATCAAATGTAACTTTTATATCAAGTCAAGCAGCAGATTTTGATAGACAAAAAGGTCTCTCTGTCATGGAAAACATAATACAAGGAAATAAAGACATACAGGTTGTCTTTGCACATAATGATGAAATGGCATTGGGTGCAGCAAAAGCAATAATGGCAAATAACATAGATGCTACTGTTATAGGATTTGATGGAGGAGACGACGCTCTAGACGCCATTGAAAATGGTGAAATGCAAGCAACAGTTGCACAACAACCAGATTTAATTGGTGAACTTGGAGTACAAATTGCACAAAAAATTGACAATAATCAAACTGTTGATAAAGAAATAGCAGCTGATTTAAAAATAGTAAGCAGATAATATAAAAATTGGTAGCCATAACTGGCTACCTTGTTTTTTAAATACACCAAATATTAAATATTTTATTGTATATCAAAGATTATTTTAATATAATTGAACTCACTATATTTTAATATCAGAGTAAATTTTTAAATTTATAATAATAATTTTATAGGTGATGATTTAATGAAAATTAATAAAAAATGTATTATAACACTTCTAGGTATAGTTATTGCAAGTCCTATCGCTATAAATTCTAGCATAAGTAGTGCATCTGTCTTTACTAGAATTTTACAAAGCATACGTTCAGGTTTTAAACCTCTTACTAGTAGAAGTAGTTCTTATGACTTTCTTAAATCAAATACACAAAACTCAAAAAAAGAACCCATATTAAAAAGAGTATCACCACTTGCTACTATTTCCGAATCAATTCAAACTAAAAATACAAAAAGTAACAAAAAAGTAACTTTCAATGATAGCGTACTATTACTACAGTTTAAAAAAGATTCTAAAACAAGAAAAATTGTGAATCAAAAGGTAGAAATTTTGAATTTACAATAATTTATGAAATTTTATTTTTAGAGAACTAACAAGTTCTCTTTAATTTTTTAACAGTACATATAATATTAAGATATTATAAAATCTCTCAATGTTTCTATAGCAATTTTATCGATTTTTTTAGAAAACCCATGTCTTCCATTTTCTATTATTTCAAATCTGACATTCCTATTTGAAATACTGTTTTTATATACATCAAAAGCTCTTTTTGAATAATTAATGTCTACAATTTTATCTTTCGCTCCATGAACAATCAAAACATCATTCTTATAGCCTTTAATTTCCTCAAATGGATTCATTTTTATGACATCCTCAACATAACATTTCCCAAGTTTCATAGGACCGCATCTAATAATTTCTGGTAAATTGTTCGGATCAAATTTTGCAAACATCATCTTTCCTGCATTAGCATCATCTGGAATACAAAATGCTGGATAAAAAAGAACTAATTTATTTACATTATATTTTCCCTTTGCTACAGTCAAGGCAGAAACATAACCTCCCTGAATGCATCCCATAACAACAATATTATTTTTGTCAGCATATTCTCTGTTAATAGCATAGTCAATAACTCTTTCTAAATCTTTAACTTCTGTTAATACAGACATTTCAGTGGTTAAGCCATCACTTTTCCCCATTATGACACTCCCTCCACAAAAATCAAAAGTATATGTTAAATATCCCATATTTGCTAATTCGATTGCATATTGTCTTACAATACTTTGAAATGCCATAAACCCATGACAAACTATTGCTATTGGTAAATTTATTCCTATTGGTCTATACCCCGTTCCACGAATTGTGAGGTTATCTCTTCTACATTCAAACCGTGTTTTTGATATGTTATGTTCTTTTTTTGCTTTCATATAAAACATATTTTCATCCCCCACTCTCAAATTGTTAAAGACCTTCTTTCAAACCTTTCATAATTCATATATAATAACTTACATAAATAACAATTTTTATCCTTGCTATGATAAACTAAAATTTAAACTATATCCCAAAAGCTGATTCGTATTCTATAATTCCATTCAATTTGTCTTTGTTTTCATTAAAGCATACTGCCATAAAATTTTCATCTTCGACTTCAAAGGGTGCCTTAACACCATATTGATTTGCTGGAACATATCTATACACAAAAAAAGCGAGCTAGATATTCAAAAATCTATGAAATCTACCCGCAGCTTCCAACTTTAAATCTCTATCTCGACTTATATAATGTTACGAAATATAAAAATTATATTTCTTAAATCAAAACAACTTCCTTATAATTTTCACTAACATCTTCTTTATAAACTATTCCAAAATATTTGTTCCTATAATTTTAACTTCGCCATCTCTAAAAATATTTTTAACAAATTTTCTCCAATCATCTATTACTTCACTTTCTGCATTAATTGTATTAGTAAATTTAAAATATAATCGATATTAACTTTAATTTATTTTACAAGTTCCATTTCAAAAACGATATCATCATTTATATTTTCTCTATCACCATTTCCTACGTGTCTTATTTTTTCATGTAAATCATTATACATACCTGTATAATCTTAAAATTCTCTTTTATTTAAAATTTTATTTTCTTCAAAGTTATCAAAACTAGATAATATATTTTTAAGCTTTAATACACTGCTGAATAAAGCGATAAAACTTTTTTCTACTTCTTCCCCCAATTATTTCACTATATCCCTATAATATTTTTCATTTTCATCTTCATATCCATAATAATAATCCTCATAAATTCTTAAGATTATGGTTCCTCTTGCCTCACTATTAGTAAAAAGAACAATTGCCTCATCTGTTTCTTTCTGTAAATTTCTAAAACACACAATGTTTCCAAAAGTTTTTACTGAATTTAATATTCTATTTATTCTACTAAAAGCTTAAATAAGTCCATACATTTTTAAATTTTTATCAACCCATAGAGTATTTAATGTCGTAGCATCAAGCCCAGTTAAAAACATATTCACTACAATAAGTAAATCGAGTTCTCTAGATTTCATTTTATAAGAAACATCTTTATAAAAGTTTGAAAATTTTTAACTTGAAGTATCATAAGATGTACCAAATTTTTTATTATAATCTTTTATTGCCATTTCTAAAAAATCCCTTGAAGAATCAGAGAGTCCTTCTATGCTATCAGAATTTTCATCATCTACAAGTCCGCCAGTATTTTCTTCATTAACTCCATAATTATAAATCACAGATATCTTCAATTTTTGCTTTAGCTCTAAAATTTTCAAAAAGCTCTGAAGGAAAAATAAAAAATACTTTACTAACAGTCATTTTATATTTAATCTGACCAGTTTCCTCATCACTAAGTTTTGCATAATCAAAATTAATTTTTCCATCTTAAATTTCATTTTTATTTACATAATTCCTGAAATCTTCAGATATATGCCGTCAACATTACCTCTTAAATCATCTGCTATACTCTATATCGCCCTATATACTTCTTCCCTCTCTTGCTCCTTCTTATTATCTATCAAACTTTTCTACTCCATTCACTATAAATTCAAGATTATTATAATATATCACATAAAGATTTTACATATCGAAACATAAAAAATAATAAGTTGCTTAATTAAAAGCAACTTATTATTTACTCTATCATAATATTAAAATTCTAATGTTTCTCCATCATCTGGAATAAATAACTGTCTTTCAAATCTATTTTCTTCTGAAAATAATCGTAATTCTGATCAAGAAAGTACCCAATGATTAACACTTTCCATATGCGTAGCAATTATCTGGGCAGATGGATAAGCTTTATGAACTTTTAATACATCTTCTTTTCCCATAATAAGTCGTTTATCTATAACACTATTAGCACCTGCATTAACAATAATAATATGTGGACTATACTTAGAAATAGCCTTATCTACTTCATCACACCATACTGTATCACCTGCAATGTATAAAGTTTTTTCATATTCATATTGCATAATAACGCCACAAGCATCTCCCAATATCGTTACAATTTCATCTTCATATCCATGTCGTCCATTTGTTTTTATAAGATGTATTGTTTCAAACATAGTATCACTACCTAAAATCTATACATTTTGAAAATTAGCTGAAATTAATACCTCTTTACCCTCTTAATTTTATACATATATGGGTACATTTTTAGGTAACTGCTGCTTTGCTTCCTCATCAAAGTAATCTATATGCAAATGCGTAATAATAACAGCATCAACCTCTATCATTTCAGATATGGAAATTGGTAAATCATAAAGAGGATTTTTTTCAGTACTCCTAAGTATACTTGGGAACGGTGGATATGTCGCTTTGTCAGCAAAAATAGGATCAATTAAAAATTTTTTACCTGCATAATAAATTAATAATGTTGCATTTCTAACTTAAGTAATAAACATTATTTTATTCTCCTTTATAAAAATTGCTACCTATTACATGTAATGGACTTTATTATATTATAATTAATTTATATAATAGAATAACACATTATACAAAGTAGGGATTGTTCTTAACATATTTATAAATCTGTAAACAAATAAATAAAAAGAGGCCTTAAAATTGAGTAATATAAAACAAAGAAAACCAGATCGACGTACTACCTATACAATCAATACAATTAAAGACGTACTATTAGAATTATTAAAAAAAGAAACCTTTGATAAGATAACCGTTTCTAATATATGCCGACAAGCTAAAATTACAAGGACCACGTTTTACTTACATTTTTCAAACATAACTGATGTTTTAGACGAACTATTAAAAGACGCTCTACAAGTAGGAGAAAAAAATCCAAATCATGATAAAGATAATATTATATCTACTCTTACAAAGAAAGAATATCTAGAAAAAATACAAAAAAATGATATATTACTTCCAGTGTGCCAACGCATTATAAATTCGTCAAAATATCGAGTATTATTCAAGGTGGTTTAAATAATTTAAAATAAAGGATAGCTGTTCAGCTATCCTTTATTTATTAATCAAATATAGTATTTTTAACTTTCCATTGTTGTAACTTTATAGTCAACCAAAACCCATATATTCCTAATGTTATTATTGTCAATATCGCCCATTTAATCCAATTCAGAAATAAATCTCCCCCACTCCCAATAAACCTTAACCTTTGTCCATTAATAATGGTGTGATTAACTATATATCTTTCTCTAACACACATAGCCCATGTAAATCCAAGCCCAAAAGTTACAAAAGTAATTATAGTAGACAATATATTAACTCCTATAAGTCCTAATATTCCTCCGTCAAATTCTGATTTTTCATGATTATCTAAGTTCATATAAAAATCCTCCATGTATAAAATCTAAATAATTTCTTCTACTTAACTAATTTCGTATCTTCGTATAATTTTTTTTTGAATTATTCCAGTAATAAATTGTACTATGTGTTATTGCCAAAATCAATATAGGAAACTAATATCGCTTTAAATTTCGCAATATTATCATTACATATAGACAAACCATCCATCTTCACCATAAGATTCTCCATTAACTAAATTAACATCACTATAATTTACTTTCTTAAAATACTTTCCATCAGTAAAATCATATTAACTTTGTATTCTAACTGGAAGATTGTTAATAATTCTTAAACAAACATCATATGTATGTCTTTTCTCAAAAATCATACCTGTATAACATTATCAACTTACAAGTAGTAGCTTATGCTAATTTATCTAGTCTTTTATTAGTTAAACTGCTAAATTTGATATTATTGATGTCCAAAAAAAAGGATACAAGAAAACTTGTATCCTTTTTTATTTAAGATAAACTCTAGTTATTTTTTTACAAAAATGTGTCAACACTGTTAATATTAGGAGGTGAAATCCAATAATGACAACAAAAGATATTGGAAATTTAGGAGAAATTTTAGCAGTAAAAGTCCTATTAAACAAAAATTTTAAAATCATAAATAAAAATTTCAGATCCAAAAGAGGTGAAATTGATATCATATGCTCTAAAGATAATGTTATATCATTCGTTGAGGTAAAAAGTATATGTATGTTCAAAAATAATTTTATCTTAGAACCACGAGAACAAATTAATAATAGAAAAATATTTAAAATCAGAAATACAGCAAACTATTTTCTAACAATAAATAACCTAAATAATATTTTTTACAAATTTGATCTAATGGAAATAAAATTTTGGGGTAACAAAAAATATAGTTACAATTACATCGAAAATATTTTTTAAAACAACTATTCTAATGATAGAATAGTCTATTCTTCAATATTAATCCAAGCTGCAGAAGCTTTAATTACATTCCATAAATTTTGAGGTAATGTAAACTCATTTACTTTCGAAGAATTAATTGACATCTTAATTTCATTTTTTTTATCATTTTTAACTTTCTCTACCCAATCTGGATTAATCACTAAAGCACGTCCTATGGCTGCCAAAGATGCCCCATTATTTAATGCTTGTTCTACATCATCTGGTGTCAACATAGAACCTGCAACTATTATTGGAACTTTTCCATTCACATATTTACTAATTAACTCAAGATATGTTTTTTCATCTTTGCTATCAATAGGTTTTGATGAAAGTGCACTTGTCAATGAAATGTGGATATAATCAATATCTATTTCAATAAGATGATTAATCAATTTATAAGTATCTCCTATTCTTAATCCTCCCTTTTCAGATTCTTCTGGAGAAAGTCTATATCCTAAAATAAAAGGCTTTTTAACGTACTCCTTAATTACATCCTTTATCTTATTTACAATTGCAAGTGGAAACATTAATCGTTTTTCTGGTGATTCACCCCACTCATCACTACGTTTATTATACAATGGAGATGTGAAATTTTGGATTAAGAAACCATGTGCTCCATGAATCTCAACTCCATCAAAACCTGCCTCAATTGCACGTCTTGTTGTTTCTCCAAATGCATTAACAATATCTAAGACTTCTTCATGTGAAAGTTCTCTTGGTAATAATGCTGGTGCAAATGCACTAGCCTCAGTCTTAATAGCACTAGCACTAACTACGTCACCATTTGGAACTAAATTAGGAAGAGCTTTATTGCCAGCATGAAAAATCTGAAGTATTGCATTAGCTCCTCCACTTTTTGCATCATTTGCTAACTTACGTAAACTTGGAATAAACTTATCATCATAACTTGCAAACTCATTTAAAAATCCTATACCATTTGGATGCACATAAGTACAACTAGTTATGACAAGCCCCACTCAATTAACTCTCACTTTATAATACTCTATCTCTTCATCAGAAATCGTATTATCATTATTACTAGACCAAGTTGTCATCGGAGACATAACAATTTTATTTTTGAGTGTAATACAATTTTTAAATTTAAATTGTTCAAATAAATTACCGTGCTTTGTATTCATTGTTAAAAATACACCTTTATAATAATTATTTTCTACTGTCATTTCTAAAAAATTATATAATCATACTAATAAATTTTCAACATTCTAAATGTAATTCTTCAAAAATGTCTTCCTATGATATTTACATATACCAAATTTTTTTATAGCTTCAAGATGTTTCTTTGTACCATATCCAACATTATTCAAAAAATCATATTGAGGAAATTCATCATGATATCTAAACATCAATTCATCTCTATAAACCTTTGCTATAATAGAAGCACACATTATACTAGCACTCTTTGTATCACCTTTCACCACATGAATATTTCTAAAGTTTAAATTTTTCACTGGATATCCATCAGACAAAACTAAATCAATATCCATATTTAGACCCAGTATTGAATCTCTAAAACCTTTTTGATTTGCTTCACTAATACCAATATTATCTATTTCATCATTAGATATCTCTATTATTTTAAAATTTTTTGCATTTTCCATAATCTTATCACTAAGAACTTTCCTGAAATATCTACTCTTTATTTTCTTAGAATCATTTATATCACTTATAATTTTTGAACTATTATACAAATCAAGAACAACCGAAGCACATACAATCGGTCCAGCAAGCGGTCCACGACCTACCTCATCACATCCAGCTACTACATAATTGTTGTTAAGAATATATTCTTTGTCAAACCCATAAAACTTTTCATTCATTATCCTATTATTTTTAAGAATATCATATTTATTTTCAACTTGTTTCGCAAGTTTATTGACTGATATCCTCACATCTTTCAAAAGTGAATTTATAACTTCATCAATATTTTCATCTATAATCTCAATCTCATTTAATAAATTTTTTATTTGAGAAACCGTCAAATTTTTAAAATCCATATTTATTCCTCATTTATTCCTCTTTCAATAAATCTTCAGGTCGTTCAAGTGATATATTACCAATTTTCCCTGATCTAAAATCTCCAATTATTATATGTGCAAGCCTATTATAGTCAATCGAAACTCCTTTTGATAAACAACCAAGTTTCTTTCCTAAAATATCCATGCTGTCCGACACATCATCCGATACTTCAACTTTATATTTACTCTCCAAATTCATTCTATAATTTTTCAAAAGATATTCAAGCATATTATAGCAAACATCTTGAACATCTAAAATTTCATCCTTTACCGATCCAATATAAACAAGATTAAGACCAACCTCTGTACTATCAAACTTAGGCCATAAAATCCCTGGAGTATCTAATAAATCTATATCCCACTTCGTCTTAATCCATTGATTAGATTTTGTAACACCGGGCCTATTTCCTACTTTCGCTATCTTATTGTTAGAAATTTTATTTATAAGAGATGATTTACCAACATTCGGAATTCCCAAAATCATACCTCGTAATGTATAATTCTTAACCCCTTTACTCCTGTACCTGTCAAGCTTACTTTTCATAAGAAAATTAATTTGAGCCTTGATATTCTTAATATTTTTATTTCTTATAATATCCACATCTATACATGGGATTCCTTGATTCTTATAGTACTCAATCCATTTATTTGTCGTATTATTATCGGCCAAATCAACTTTACTCAAAACAATAATTTTAGGTTTATCCTTAGTCAACATTTCAATATCTGGATTTGTCGTTGAAATAACAGATCTTGCATCTCTTATTTCTATCACAAGATCTACTAAATTTATCATATTCTTTATCTCTTTTTTAGTCTTAAACATATGACCTGGATACCAATTTATATTCATAATTTTCATATCCTCCTTAAAAAACAAAATAGTAAATTCCCAAAAAGAAATTTACTATCTAAAATATGATCCAGCTTTATTTATTTCTATTTACAATTCTCTCTTTAACCTTAGTCGCTTTTCCTACTCTATCTCTTAAGTAATAAAGCTTAGATCTTCTAACTTTACCATATCTTACAACTTCAATATTTAAAACTTTAGGTGAGTGTAATGGGAAAGTCTTCTCACTACCAACTCCATAAGCAATTCTTCTAACTGTAAAAGTTTCTCTTATTCCACCGTTTTGCCTTTTTATAACAGTACCTTCATAAACCTGAACTCTCTCTTTATTTCCCTCTTTTATAAGAATACTAACTTTAACAGTATCCCCAACGCTAAAAGAAGGAACTTCCTTTTTCATTTGTAGTGATTCTATGTATTTAATTAAATCATGCATTTTATAAAACCCTCCTAAAAATTATTTATCTTTTAATAAATACCTTTTATATTTTCGTGTTATTTTCAAAGACTCTTCTCGTCTCCATTTATCGATTTCTTTATGATTCCCTGATAATAGAACATTAGGAACAGAGATTCCCATAAATTCTCTCGGTCTTGTATATTGTGGAAAATCCATTAAATCATTAGTAAAAGACTCATTATCTAAGCTATTCTTATTTATAACCCCAGACAAAAGTCTAACTATACTATCAATGATTGGAATAGCCGCCATTTCTCCACCTGTCAATATAAAATCACCTAAAGAAATTTCTTCATCAATAAAATTATAGGATCTCTCATCTATACCTTCATAATGACCACACAAAAATATCAAATGATTATTATCAGACAATTCATATGCCTTATTTTGATTAAAAGTATCCCCTCTTGGTCCTAGATATATAACCCTCCCATCCAAATTACGTCTAGCATAACATATAGAATTATATATCGGTTCAACACTCATGAGCATACCTGCTCCACCACCAAAAGGATAATCATCAACCTTATTATGTTTATTATTAGAAAAATCTCTGATATTGATAATTTCAATATCAACATAATTATTCATCCGTGCTTTCCCCACAATACTATGATTGAAAACCTCAAACATTTGTGGAAATAAGCTTAAAATACTAATCTTCATAAGGTCCAACTTTTAACTTCTTTAATAATAATCTTCTTTTCATCGATATCTATATCTACCACAATAGACTTAAGTACCGGTATAAGCAATTCATCATTTAAATTGGTCTTCTTTATCCAATAAACATCATTATTCTTGGTTTTTATAACCTCCGATACTCTACCCAAAAACACACCATTTTCATCATATACAGTGCATTCCTTTATATCTGCAATAAAATAATCACCATCTTGTATAGGTATATCTTCACGTTTTATTCTTATAAACTTATTCCTGAACAGTTCTGCTTCATTACAAGTAGAACAACCCTCAATACCCATAACAACTCTGTTATTTTTAAATTTTATAGATGTTATGTTAACTGGAGTTAAATCATCCTCTAAAGTATCACTCTTACTTAAAAAAACGCATTCCAAATTCTTAAATATATCCAAATTCTCATCAAATGGTATAACATTCACTTCACCACGAATACCATGTGGCTTAGAAATTCTACCAATAGAAAATAAATTTATCATACTAAATTAATTTATACCTGCTTTAACTAATAATCTATTAACTGCGTCAGTAGGCTGAGCTCCATTAGAAATCCATTTCTTAACTTCTTCTTCTTTTAATGTAAACTCAATTGGATTTTTCATTGGATTATATGTTCCAACTTCAGCTATAAATTTCCCATCTCTTGGACTCCTTGAATCAGCAACAACAATTCTATAAAAAGGTTTCTTTTTGCTTCCCATTCTTCTTAATCTAATTTTTACCATTTAAAATTCCTCCTAATAAAATTTAAATATTTTAATCCTAATTACCTAAAACGGCAATTTAGGAAAAAATCCCTTCTTTCCAAATTTCCCTTTTCCAGCCATTCCTTTAAATTGTTTCATCATTTTACTCATATTTTCAAAATCTTTTATAAGCTTGTTAACTTGATTAACTGTACTTCCAGAACCTTTTGCTATCCTAGATTTTCTTGATGCCGAACCCATGAGCAATTTTGGATTTTTCCTCTCTTTTATCGTCATCGAATTAATAATAGCTTCAATTTTACATAACTCTTTTTCACTATCATCTAAATTTATATTTTTCAGTTCCTTCATAGAATTTCCAAAACCTGGTATCATTTGAAGTATTTTTGAAAAAGAACCTATTTTCTTCATTTGTTGCATAGCACTCTTAAAATCTTCAAAATTAAACTCATTAGCAAGCATTCTCTCACTAAGTTTCTGTGCCTCATCTTGATCAATAGCTTCTTGAGCCTTCTCAATCAACGATAAGACATCGCCCATTCCTAAAATCCTAGATGCCATTCGATCAGGATGGAACACTTCCAAGTCACCAATCTTTTCACCAACACCAATAAATTTAATATTCTTTCCAATAACCTCTTTTATAGACAGTGCTACCCCACCACGAGTATCTCCATCCAATTTGGTTAAAACAAAACCCGTAACATCTAATTTATCATTAAATGTCTCTGCTATATTTACAGATTCTTGACCAATCATCGAATCAATGACCATCAATATTTCAGAAGGATCTGAAAGTTCCTTTATTTCTTTCAACTCATTCATAAGCGCATCATCAATATGTAAACGTCCTGCTGTATCAATAATAACAACATTGTTCATATTTTTTTCAGCTTCTTCAAGACCTTTTTTAACAATATATAAAGGATCTTTGCTGTCTGGTATTGAAAATACTGGTATATTAATTTGATTTCCCAACACCTCTAATTGCTTAACTGCAGCAGGCCTATATACATCGCATGCAATCATAAGAGGAGTCTTACCTGACTTTCTACAATAAAGAGAAAGTTTAGCAGCCATAGTAGTTTTACCAGCTCCTTGAAGACCAACAAGCATTATAATAGTAGTACCATTAACATTGTAGTTTAACTTGCTTTGATCATTTCCCATTATAGCTTTAAGTTCATCATTTACAATTTTTATAACTTGTTGTGCAGGAGTTAAACTTTCCAACACTTCTTTACCCAAGGACTTTTCACTAACACTGCTTATGAATGTCTTAACAACCCTATAGTTAACATCCGATTCAAGCAAGGCTAACTTAACTTCACGCATAGCAAGTTTTATATCTTGTTCTGACAACTTACCTTTACCTCTGAGTTTTTTAAAAACACCTTGAAGCTTACTCGCTAAACCATCAAAAGCCATACCCTACCTCCAATCTATAAATTTTGAATAAAATTATATAATTCCTGATTTAAACTAAAATCCAAAAACTCTTCTAATTTTTCTATTAACTGATCTTTTTTATTATCCAGCTCCCTATCTCTTTCCAATACTTTTAACTTTTCCTCAAAACTATACAACTGTTCGATACTCTTATTAATAGAATACAGTATAGACTGGCGACTCGATTTATTAATAGATGCTATCTCAACTAATGCAAAATCATCAAAAAAATAGAGCTCAAGAATTTTCCTTTGCTTCTCCGTCAATAACTCTCCATAGATATCTATAAGCAATATAATTTCATTTCTATTTTTCAAATCTTTCTTATCCATTATCTATTTCATTATATCAGCACAAAAAAAAATGTCAAGTAAAATAACTTGACATTTTTATATTAAAGCATCAACAAACTCTTCTGCATTAAACGGTTGAATATCATCAATTCCTTCACCAGTACCTATATACTTAACTGGTATAGCTAGTTTATTTTTAATTGAAATGATCATTCCCCCTTTTGCAGTTCCATCAAGTTTAGTCAAAATAATCCCTGTAATGTTTGCAACTTCTTTAAACTCTATAGCTTGATTTAAAGCATTTTGTCCAGTCGTTGCATCCAAAACCAGATATATTTCTCTATCAACATCATTACATTCATTTTCTATTATTCTGTTCATCTTCCTTAATTCATTCATTAAATTCTTCTTATTATGCAACCTCCCAGCACTATCACAAATCAAAACATCTGAATTTTTAGATTTAAATGATTTTATTGCATCAAAAATAACCGCTGAAGGATCGGAACCTTGATTATGTCGTATCATTTTAACATCAACTCGATCAGCCCAAACTTGCAATTGATCAATTGCTGCTGCCCTAAAAGTATCTCCTGCAGCAATAACAACATCTTTATTATTATTTTTAAAATAATTAGCCATCTTACCTATGCTAGTTGTTTTACCTACTCCATTTATACCTATCATTATTATTATCTTAGGAAATTTCTCTTGAGTTATATCAACTGATTCATTCAACATATCCAATATAATTTCCTTTATAACAGGCTTAATCATATTAGGATCCTTAATTTTTCTTTCACGTACTATAGTTTTTAGTTTTTCTATAATATCACATGAAACATCTATACCTATATCTCCTAAAATTAACATTTCCTCAATTTCCTCATATAAATCATCATCTATAGTTATAGCTAATCCCAATATAGAATTTAATTTATCTGTAAAATTTTCCTTAGTCTTCGTTAAACTATCTTTCAATTTTGAGAAAAAATTATTTAACATTACTTATTTCCCCTTCTATGTATTATAATTGGCTAAATTAATCGATACCACCTTAGATACACCCTTTTCTTCCATAGTAACACCATAGATAACATCACTTGCCTCCATTGTAGGCTTCCTATGAGTTATAACTATAAATTGTACGTTAGAAGAATATTGTTTTAAAAATGTAGAAAACTTAATAACATTATTATCATCAAGTGCAGCCTCAATTTCGTCTAAAACACAAAATGGAACAGGTTTTAACTTTAAAATCGCAAATAAAAGAGATATTGCAGAAAGTCCTTTTTCACCACCCGACAATAAATTAATATTTTGAAGTTTCTTACCTGGTGGTTGCACGATTATTTCAATATCACTTTCTAATTCATCCCCATCTCCTAATAAAAGTTGTGCACTTCCACCCTTAAATAATTCTTTAAATGTAAAATTAAAATTTTCATTTATGAGCTTAAAACTTTGATTAAACATATTCCGCATTTCTGATGTTATATTTTTAATAAAATCCTCAAGCTCCATTTTACTCTTTTCTAAATCTTCCTTCTGTCTAGTGATAAAGTTTACTTTATCATTAAGTGCTTCATATTCCTCAATAGACTTAATATTTATATTCCCTAAATCACTTATATCACTAGTTATCTTTTTCATTTTTATACTATACTTACTAAGTTCATTCGAATCTATTATGTACTTTTCTGCATCATTTGTATCAAAATTGATAGAATATTTGTCAAATAAGTTATCATTATTTATGTTAAATTCCACTTCTTTTTTAGTATTTTTAATATTTAAAACATTAATATCATGTTCGATTTTATGTATACTTAAATCCAGTTCATTAATATCCCCATTTAATTTTTTTATATCTTGTTGTATCCTATTTTGATCTAATATATAGGAATCAAAATTATATTCATTAAATTTCTGGTTTAAATTATCTATTCTCTTATTAAAAATTTGTATACTATCTTCAATTTTCAATATATTAACATTATTTAAATTTATATTATCGTTAATCTTAACGTTAGCACAAATTAGATCTTTCTTTTCTAATGCAATTCTCTTGCTTTCATCATAAATATTTGAAATATTTTCTTCAATTTTTGCTTTCCTAATTTTATAATTTGTAATTTCATTTTCCATACCTTCAATTATCTTCTTATAATTTTCACATTCTATCCTTATATTTTTCTCATCATTTTCTAAAACGCTAAACTTCTCATTATTTAAATTCAATTCATAATTCAACTTATTAATTTCCTCGTCATTTGAACTATAAATATCATCTAGATTATTCAATACAATATTCTTCTTATCTAGTTCTTTAAGATCTCTTGATCTTAAGTCAATATATCTCTTTAACTCTTCATTTTTCTTAAATATATCTATAGTGATATCCTTTAATAAATTATTATTTATATCAAACTCACTCTGTATATTATTTTTTACATCATGACAATTACTTAACTTAGTTTTCAATTCAGATATATATAATAATTTCTTATTAATATCATCTTCCTCAACTGAAATTTTCCGTTGTCTACCAAGTATATTAAATTTCTTAAAATAACTTGATCCACCTGTAATAGATCCTCCAGAATTTATAATTTGGGAATCCAAAGTAACTATTCTATTAGAGAAATTTATACTCTTAGCAATATTTAATGCATTATCAATATTATCGCAAATAATTGTATTTCCTAAGATATTACTAATAATATTACTAAATTTTGAATCATACTTAACTAAATTTATGGCAAAATTTATAAATCCTTTATACAACTTAACTTCATTATTAAATTTTATATTATATTTACTAACACTATTTAAAGGATGAAATGTAACACGCCCAAGATTATTCTCTTTAAGATGATTTATAAGATCATTTACGAAAACATAATCATCAATCACTATGTCAGAAATATGTCCTCCAATAACCGTCTCAATAGCAGATGTATATTTCTCTTCCGTATCTAAAATATTTCCTATAATAAAACATCTATCTTTGAATCTAATTAATGAACCAGAATTAATTTCATTCATTAAAGTTTTACTAGATTTATTAAATCCATCATAAATACTATCAAGCCCTCTTAATGCATCAAGATTTGCCTGCCTTATTATTACATCCTTATTTAAATCATTCAATTGACTATCAACTATCTCTATTTTTTTGTTTTCTTTTTCAATACTATTTAATAAATTTTCAGATAAAACTTTAACTTCACTTTCACGAATATGTAAATCATATAAAATATGTTCTATATGTTCTATATCTTTATCAATTTTTTTAATTCTATCTTCTATCAACTGTTTTTCATCTAAGTATGCCTTCTTATCATTATCTATATTAGAAAAACTCATTCTTATAAATTCAATTTTATTTTGTATATTGTTATTGATATTAACAATTTTATTCTTTTCTAGTAGAATAGTATTAATCTTATTTTCTAAATTATGTAATGTCATACTATTATCCGTGCTTAATTTTTTATTTTCCTCTAGATTACATAGAATACTATTAAATTCATTCTCCAATTCATCTCTTGTTTTATTAATTATATTTTCTCTAAGGATTATATTATCTATTTTAGATTTATTTTCATAAATCTGCTTCTCATATATCTTATTTGAATTAATAAGTATACTTATGTCATTATTTTTAAGATTTACAATATTTGTATTTTTATGTATAATATCCTTAATCTTATAATATTTCTTCTTATCTTTCTTCTCTATTATTTTCAGATTTTCAAATTCTTTTTCAAATGAATACCTCTTATTTTCCATAATTCTTTTTTCGCTACTTAATTCACTTAATTTCAAATTATGGTAACTTATATCCCTTTTTATACTCTGTATTTCTTCATGAATATCATATAAATTATTATACAAAATTAAAATTTCCAAATCTTTAAGTTCATTTGATAAATCTATAAATTTTCTAGCTTTTTCACTCTCAATTTTTAATGGTTCCAAATATTCTTCATATGTAAAAAGCATATCATTAATCCTAACAATATTTTCATTGGCATGATTAATTTTATTATATGCTTCTTCCTTCTTAAATTTATATTTAGTTATACCTATTGCCTCCTCAATTATAGCTCTTCTATCATTAGAATTTCCATTTAATATAACATCTATCTTTCCTTGTCCAATTAAAGAATAACCTTCCTTACCGATACCTGTATCAAAAAATAACCCATTTATATCTTTCAATTTACACGGTTTATTATTTATTAAATATTCACTCTCTCCAGATCTATATAATTTTCTAGATATTATAACAGTACTATAATCTATTGGAAGTTCCCTTTCCGAATTATCTATAATTAATGACACCTGTGCCAAAGATAATTGTTTCCTATATTGAGTTCCGGAAAAAATAACATCTTCCATCTTCCCACCCCTGAGACTTTTTACACTTTGTTCCCCTAAACACCATCTTATCGCATCTGCTATATTACTCTTACCACTTCCATTCGGTCCTACCACAGATGTTATACCTTGTTTAAATATAAGTTCAGTTGAGTCTGCAAAAGATTTAAATCCCCTTATCTCTATTGATTTAAGAATCATAATAAATTTAAATCCCCTCTAATAATTAAATTTTAATAAACATGAGATATTCACTTAAACTATCTCATAAAAACAAAATTCTTTCAAGGATATTATAATATGTAACCTCTAAGTAGCACCAAAAAGTTTTTGACTCCAACATAAAAAAAGAGAGATAATTCATAAATTATCTCTCTGTAATATTATATAAAAACTAAAAATTCATAAACAATCCTAAAAAAATACTGATCGTAAAAATTAACAAAATTGCAACTGTTATAATTGATATAAGTGTTTTTTTTCTGTTATTTTTCATTTGATTCACCCCTAAATAATTGTAAATAAATTAAAATAATCGGGTTACTTCTTTATCAATTTTTCAATAATCGGATTAAGTTCTTTCGTTAATTTTTCATATCCATCAACATTAAGATGCAATCCATCATGAGTATACTGTTTAATTAAATTACCATTATCATCAGATAATTCCTTAAATGCATCTACAAAGATATAATCTTTATAGTACTTCTCAAATTCTTTAAACACACTATTTAATTTTTCTATACGCTCATTGGTACGCCCACCACCAGCTATAGAATTTTTACCATATCTATCCTCATCACATGGCAAAATAGATATAAAAACTATATTAACTCCATTTAATATAATTTTTAAATCGATTATTAATTTGGCGATATTATCAATTATTTCGTTATCCCTTTTACTATTTTCTTCACTCATATCATTTGTTCCAACAAGAATAACAATAGTACTCGGTTTATGACGAATCACGCCTTGCTTTATAATATTATGCAAACCTTGCGTTGTTATACCTGATACA
Organism: Candidatus Arthromitus sp. SFB-mouse-Japan; assembly: GCF_000270205.1. Classification (NCBI taxonomy): domain Bacteria; kingdom Bacillati; phylum Bacillota; class Clostridia; order Eubacteriales; family Clostridiaceae; genus Candidatus Neoarthromitus; species Candidatus Arthromitus sp. SFB-mouse. The sequence continues at coordinate 714,959 of NC_015913.1, read as the reverse complement.
CCACAATTAAATAACTTTGTTTTTATTTTTGGAAAAAATCTATCTAAATCATAATCTCTAATTATAGAATCCCCCAAAAAAACAACTTCTTTTTTATCTCCATCCCATTCAGTCGAAATGACACTTCTTAAAAATGTTAACATATATTCTTCAATCTGAAAATCTGAATAAATATACTTAAATTCTTGCAATCTTAAACCACCTTAAATAAAAATGTCTTACAAAATAATACTATTACATAATTTCAAAATAATACTCAATTAAATATAATTTTACTAAAGTGTCTCCTTTAAGGATTCATTTATTATATCTTTATAATCTTGATCATCCAATTTTGTTATAATGTTAATTTCTCCTTTTTTCATATTTAGTTCCCCCTCTCTTTTAATTTATAACACCCAAAGATATGCCCCCATTTAAAATAGTCCAAGTTATGAAAATAAATTCTGGCATAAATTATAAAATTTATTTCCAGAATTATATTATTAAGTATTATAAATCATTCTATTTATTTAATTCGATATAATCTTTAATAATTTTAACTGTTGAAGAAGATCCTATTCTCGTAGCACCAGCCTCTATCATACAATTTACAGTTTCAAGATCTCTAACCCCTCCAGATGCTTTAATCCCTAACTCGTTACCAACTGCCTTTCTCATTAATTCTATATCTTCTTTAGTAGCTCCAGCTTTAGACATTCCTGTAGATGTTTTAACAAAATCAGCTCCAGCCTCTTTTGATAATTTACAAGCCATTATTTTTTCTTCGTCAGTTAAAAGACAAGTTTCTATTATAACTTTCAAAACTTTATTTCCACAAGCGTCCTTAAGGAGCTTAATTTCATTCTTAACATAATCATATTCCTTATCTTTTAGTTTTCCAATATTTATAACCATATCTATTTCAGAAGCACCATTCTTCAATGCTTCTTTTGTTTCAAATAATTTAGATTCTGTAGTCATACTTCCTAAGGGAAAACCAACAACCGTACAAATATTAACATCTGTATTTCTAAGTTGTTCATAACAGAGTTTTACATAACAAGGATTCACGCATACTGAAGCAAAATTATATTCTTTTGCTTCATTACATAATTTAATAATTTCATTCTTAGTTAAATTAGCACTCAATATAGTGTGATCAAAATACTTACTAAACATATTAAAAACTCCTTTAATTTAAATTATAGTACAATTCTATCATAAATTAAAAATTACATATTATTTATTAAAAAAATATTGAATTACAAAAAATAAAATAATACTATATATAGATATATAGTTTGTGGAAAAAGGAGTTTGTACATGGGTTTTAGAGATAAACTAACAGAATATTATACAAAATCATATTTCAAAAAATATGGTGATAGATTAACTCAATCTCAAGGAAATATACTTTCAGTAAAAGTTAACATCAAAAAATATCTATGGATATTCTACATATTAACAGCTATAGTTGTTATAAAGCCACAGAATAGCAGAAATATTATAAAATGCATTTACAAAAAGAAACGTTGGTTTAAAAAACCTCACTTCATGAATATCAACCAAGGACATTTAGTTATAATTCAAGCTCTAAGGGACAAGAAAAACCATGAAAATTTAAAGATATTAAATATAAGAAATCTTTCAAACAAACAAGACTTAATTCCTGTTAACCAACCTCAACCTAAAAGTATAACTAAGATACAAAGAATCAGAAAATAATTTTAAAAGCAAGAGTTTAAAACTCTTGCTTTTATTTTTATCCAACTTTATTTTTAAGTCTTAAGCGATCTGCTACCATCGCAATAAATTCAGAATTTGTTGGTTTCCCCTTCTCATTATGTATAGTATATCCAAATATTTTATTTATACTTTCTACTTGTCCTCTACTCCATGCAACTTCAATAGCATGACGTATAGCCCTCTCAACTCTACTTGATGTCGTATTATACTTTCTAGCAATAGAAGGATATAACTCTTTTGTAACTGCAGATAATAATTCTATATCATTAACAACCATCGAAATCGCTTCTCTTAAATAAAAATATCCTTTAATATGTGCTGGGACTCCAATTTCATGTATTATACTCGTGATTTCACTCTCTAAATCAACAGGTTCCGATTGCTTAAAAGAATTAGTCGAATCACCATTATTAGAATTAATCATATTTTCTGGTTTTTGGACAAAATACTTTTGATCTAATGTAATACTAAACATTTCTTTTATTCTTCTGATAAAAATATCCATATCAAAAGGCTTTAAAACATAGTAATCTACACCCAACTTAATAGCATTCTGTGTTATCTTATCTTGTCCAACAGCTGACAATACAATAATTTTAGGAGCTAACTCTGAATCCTTATTTAAACTTAATTTTTCTAATACACCTAATCCATCCAAATGCGGCATTATTATATCAAGTATAAGTAGATCAGGTTTGCTTTCAGATATGAGCTTCAATGCTTCAATCCCATTCTTAGCTACCCCAACAACATCAAAATTACCTTCATTATTCAAATAATCTTTTAAAATTATACAAAACTCATCATTATCATCAGCAATCAAAATTCTTATTTTCTTATTTTCCAATGTTTTTTCGCCCCTTCTAAAATTCGCCTCATTATAACCTTCCCTAAACTTGTTCGACAAAGAAAATACATTTCCTTTTATTTTTATCTTTTTTTATCTAAACAAAAAACTACATTAATTAAATTAATGTAGTTTCTAATCAAAAATTTTACTTTCTTTAAGCATCCATTCTATATATATCCCATAACCAGTATCTGGTTTATTAACTAATACATGAGTTACTGCGCCCACTATTTTATTATTTTGTATTATAGGACTTCCACTCATTCCTTGTACAATTCCTCCTGTCTTTTTAAGTAAATCTTCATCTACTACCTTAATTATCATACTCTTAGAACTTGGATTATCCTGTTGAAGCAATTTTTCAATAACAACATCATATAACTTTGGTTCTCCATTATCAACTGTCGAAATTATTTGAGCTGGTCCTTCCTGAATTTCATCTTTTAAGGCTATCTTTAACTTTTCAGTATAAATATTCTCTAAACTATATTTTCCAAATATACCAAACTTCGTATTCTGCTCAACACTTCCTAAATTTATATCATCATTTATAAAAACTCCCTTAAGTTCTCCAGGATTTCCTTTCTCTCCACGCTTAACATTGACAATCGAAGAACTAACAATATTACCTTTACTAATTTTAATTATATCCCCTGTATCAACATCTGTTATAGGATGGCCTAACGCTCCGTAAATACCAGTAACAGGATCAATAAATGTTACTGTCCCAATCCCAGCTGTTGAATCTCTAACCCAAAGTCCTATTTTATTCTTACCATCAACACTTTTAATTGGATGTATCTTCTTTACAATAATTTTTTCATCTCGCTCTACTTTAATATCCAATTCATCAGCATCCAAACTATTCAATGTTTCTGATAAAAGTTCAGATGAATTAATCTCAATATCATTTATAGATAAAATTATATCTCCTACATTAAGTCCACCATCTTTTGATGGACTATAAGGTTTTTGCAAATCATTCTCTATATCAGAAAATCCAACAATAAGTGGACCATTAGTTCTTAATTTAATTCCAACAATATGACCTCCAGGATAAAGTTCAACTTCTTTAGAAATTGCCATAACCTCAACTGTTCGAATTTTAAAACCCAAAAATTCAGCATTATACTCTGCAATATTATCGTAAATCTTATCTAGTGTATAATTTATTATCCCTTTATTAGATTTTAAATTATTTCCATCTCTCAAAAATACAACCTCTGGTATACTAACTAAAACAGAGGAAATATACAAAAATAATACTAATATAGGAGTAAATACTGCGAAAATCTTTAAAAACTTTTTTATTCGCATACTCATTCCTCCTTTTACATTAACTATATAGACAAAAAAAATCATGAGCATATACACTCACGATTTATTGTTTCATTTTGGGCATATTTTATTCTAATAATTTTTTATTGCCAATAAGTTCCTTAGCACTAATAAATGCTCCTTCAGTAATACTCTCTCCACCAATCATCTTAGCAATCTCACTTACCTTTTCTTCATCACCTATCATTTTTATATGAGAATATGTCTTATCATTTTCTATCTTTTTTGAAACAACATAGTGATTATCAGATAAGCTTGCAATTTGAGCAAGATGAGTTATACAAAAAACTTGACATCTCTTAGATAATGAATACATTTTTTCTCCGACCTTCTGAGCTATCTTACCACTAACTCCAGTATCAATCTCATCAAAAATTATCCCAGAAATAGGTTCATTTCCTAAAAATACAATTTTTAAGGCTAGCATTATTCTAGATAATTCACCTCCAGATACAACTTTTGATAAATCTTTTAAGGGTTCACCTTTATTTGTAGAAATAAAAAAGTTAACGTTATCATTTCCAGTTTGTGTAAAATATTTATCTTTTTCAATATTAATCTTAAAAATTATATTTTCCATTCCCATGTAATTTAATTCATTAACTATTTCATTTTCAATCATTTTTGCATACTTTTTACGTATTTCTGTTATTTTATCTGCCTCTATTTTAAGTTGCTTACGCTTTTCATACTCGATTTTTTCATAATCTTTAAGAACCCTCTCTTGATTTAAAACATTATCCAAATATAATTGTAATTCCTCATTATACTTAACTAGCTCTTCAACATTCATTTTGTTAAATTTCTTCTTCAAAGCATTTATTTTATATATTCTCGCATTTATACAATCAAATTCATTTACATCAAAATGAGTTTTATCACATATCGCTTTTATATCTTCACTTATACTTTCTAAATCATAGTAAATTCCTTCCAATTTATTTGAAATTTCATTAAGATCTTTCAAATCAATCATTCTAATAGACTTTATAATATTAATCAACTCACTATTTATAGCAAACTGCTCTCTATAAATCAACGAGTCTAATGAAAAATTAAGAGTCTTGCTAATTTTTTCACTATTATTAAGCAACTTTATCTTTTCTTCTAATTCATAGTCCTCACCTATAATAAGTTTTGCAGAAGTAAGCTCATTTATTTGAAACTTCACATATTCTATATAACTATCATTAAGATCATTATTTTTAATCTCATTTATTTTATATCTTATCTCATTCCATTCTCTAAATACGTCCAAATAATTTTTAAAATCAATTTTCTTACCTATATATTTATCTAAATAATTAATATGCTTAGCGTTATTTAACAACTCATAATTTTGATGCTGTGTATGTATATCCATCAAATATTTAGAGATTAATTTTAAGGTATTATTTGTTACAACATGACCATTTATTCTAACGATACTCTTTCCATTTACATAGCCTTCACGCCTTATAAATAGATAATCTTCTATTTCAATGCCATTTTCATTAAGAATTTCATTTATTTTTTCATGATATATATCAAAAATTGCTTCAACAGACGTTTTGTCTTCCCCATTTCTAACAATGCTTTTGCTAAATTTAAATCCAAGTATAAAACATATGGCATCGATTAAAATAGATTTCCCTGATCCCGTTTCTCCGGAAATTACTGTAAATCCATTTTTAAATTCCAAATCCATATTATCTATTAAAGCAAACTTTTCTATCCTCATTTTATTTAACATTAAAATTCACCTAATTCTTTATAAGGTAATTTATTTTTTCCTGTATACTAGCTATAGAATTTTCATTTCTAACCATAACAAAAATAGTATTATCGCCCGCTACATTCCCTGCAATATCTTCTATATTTAATGAATCTATAACTTCACCAACAACTGAAGCTGCTCCTGGAAGTGTACGTATTACTAAAGTTTTATCGATTTGTTCCATCGATAAAATACTACTAGCTATTATGTTTTTATATCTTTCAACTTTAGTAACTTCACTAAATTCTTGATTATTTAAAATTCCATATTTATAAGACCCAGAATTTGTAGAAATTTTTATAAGTTTCAATAACTTTATGTCTCTAGATACTGTTGCCTGAGTTACATCAAACCCCGCACTTCTTAGTTCATCTGCCAATTCTTCCTGAGTTTCAATATCTTTATTTGTTATAATATCTATTATCTTCTCATGGCGTTTATTTTTTATCATTTCCCAAATCTCCCTAAAGTTTAAATCCTATTAATCAGTTTCTCGCGTAAAACACTATAATAATCATAAAAATTAAATCTAACAAGTGAACAATATTTCTTACATTTTTGTATTTTAAGAATTTTATTTTCTATCTTCATCTCTTGATTTTGTCCATCTATAATCACATATAAATTATCATCTGCTCCATCAATTTCTAAATTTATAATACTTCGTGGACTAATCACTAAGCTTTTAGCATTCAGCGAATGTGGACATATTGGAGTTATAATGATTGATTCAATATCTGGAGAAACTATTGGCCCCCCAGCAGATAAAGAGTATGCCGTTGAGCCTGTAGGAGTTGAAATTATCATTCCATCACCATAAAAAGAAGCATAATATTTATCATCAATAAATATATTAAATTTTAATAACCTTGATAGCGGCAATTTAGTTATAACTATATCATTTAAAGCCATATATCCCTTATCATAAGATCCATCTACACAAGTTTCTATCATCAATCTCTTTTCTATGTAATATTCATTATTCGTTATCTGATCGACTGCCCTTTCAATATCATTCAACTCGATACTTGCCATAAATCCTAAAGTTCCATAATTAACTCCAATTAGAGGGAGATCATAGGCATCTATAATTTTCACAACCCTAAGAATTGTTCCATCACCACCAACTATAAACAAAAATGAAAGTTCATGTTTTTCATTCTCTAGGTTAGCTCCATCTAAAAATATTCTAACCTCACAATTATCGATTTTCTCTTTCAGTACAAATTCTATCATACTAACAATCTTGTCATAATTGTTTTTAGAGGTATTAACTGATATACCAAATATCATCTTAGATTTCTCCTTAATTATAGTTTTGCTCTATATGTGCCTCATTTATAACTCGTTCAATAAATTCATTATCAACCACAGTATTACTATGTGCATTCTTAACACCTAGATATACAAGAAATTCAATATTCCCATGTCCACCTTTTATGGGTGAATATGTTAAATCAAGTACTCCAAAATTGTTTTCTCTAACAAACTTTACAATTTTATCTATAACCTCAAAATGTACTTCCTTATCTTTAACTATTCCTTTTTTATTCACTTTCCCTTTTCCAGCTTCAAACTGCGGCTTTATTAATGCAACAATATGTGCATTATCTTTTAAAAAACTTCGAACCTTATTTAATATTTTCTCTAAAGAAATAAATGAAACATCAATTGATGCAAAATCCCCTTTATTTGGAAAATTCTCCGAATCTGCATAACGAACATTCATCCTTTCAAACACTACAACTCTCTCGTCTGTTCTAAGTTTGTAATCAAATTGTCCATACCCAACATCAATAGCAAAAACCTTAAAAGCACCTTCACGGAGCATACAATCAGTAAATCCACCAGTCGATGCACCAATATCAAAACATATTTTATCACTTAAATTAATTCCAAATACATCAATTGCCTTTTTTAACTTCGCTCCTGCTCTACTAACATAAGTTGTTTCTTTTTGCTTAAGTATTTCAATATTCAAGTCACAATCAACTTTTTCTCCAGCCTTAGTTATTTTAATACCATCAACAACAACATTACCACACATTATGTTTGTCCTAGATACTTGCCTTGAGTCAAAAAATCCTCTCTCAACTAAGATAATATCTAATCTCTTTTTCTCACCCATAAATAATTAAAACTTCCTATTCAACATATATTTTGTAAAATCAATTAAATTAGATACATCTTTATCTAAAGAATTAAGTATATTTATAGCTTTATTCGTATTCTCCTCACAAATCTTTTTACACTCATCAATTCCATACAAATCAACGTATGTAAACTTCTTATTTCGATTATCAATATTAGAAGTTTTACCAAGAGTCTGAGTATCGCTTGTCTTATCTAAAATGTCATCAATTATTTGAAAAGTTAAACCTATATAATGAGCGTACTCGGATAATTTTACAATTTCTTCATCTCTAGCATCACCAAAATAAGCTGCAGATAACACAGAAGCCTTTATGAGTGCTCCTGTCTTATTTCTGTTTATATACTTTAGGGTATATTCATTAAGTTCTTTATTCTTTGTTATAATATCTACTACTTGTCCGCCAATCATTCCATCACAATCAATACTTTTAGCAACTACAAAAGTTGCATACAATGCCTTCATTCCATACCTTATAGAAAACTCAATCATATTTTTTAAAGCTTCAGTCAAGAGACCATCACCAGATAATAACGCAATGGACTCACTAAATTTCACATGATTAGTTAAATTACCTCTCCTTAACATATCATTATCCATACTTGGCAAATCATCATGTATTAGTGAATATGTATGAATCATTTCTATATAACACGCAAATGGAATAAGATCCTTATAATTATCCTTAAAAAGCAAATATGTATATAAAAATAAAATAGGTCTAACCCTCTTACCCCCGATTGATAAACTATAAGACATAGATTCATAGATTATCTTATTTAAACCCTCTTTATTTGAAAACAAATTATTTATTTCATAATCAACTTCTTGTTTTAAATAATCAAACTTCATAATATTAATCTCCCTTTAAGGATGATTCTATATACTCAACCTTACCTTCTAATTCCTTTATAAAACCATTAAGTTCATTGCATAATTCAATTCCATCTTTATATTTCTCAAAAATCTTTTCTATGGATAAATTACCTTTATCAAGTTCCTTTACAATTTTATCAAGTAATCCCATCTTCTGTTCAAATGTCATATTATTCAATCATCTAAACCTCCTTTTTAATAAATTTCCCTCTTATAGTTTCATTTTTAAACATGAGTGAAATATCACTCTCTCTATTCATCTTTTTAGGATCTTTTATTATATTTAAATCCTCATCACAAACCAAAACAAATCCTTTATCAAGTATTTGATTTATATCATTTTTTTCAAGTTTTAATCTTAATTCATTAAGTCGATCTTTAAATTCAAAAATCAAATCCTTCATTTTCCCATTTAAATATAGTGCTACATTATTAATTTTAATTGATTTTTCATTTAAAATTTTCTTAGGCGAATAGGAACTTATATACATTTTATATTCATAAACTCTATTTTTAAAATTACTGATTACTCTATCCATGTTTTTATTTAAACTATCTCTAGCACTATCAATCAAAAACAAAATAGAATCCATATCATGTATACATATGTCTGCAGATGCCGTAGGCGTAGATGCCCTCAAATCACTAACGAAATCGCAAATAGTAAAATCTGTTTCATGACCAACACCACTCACTATTGGTATTTTTGATTTATAAATTTCTTCAGCTAAAATTTCATTATTAAAAGTCCAAAGATCTTCAATGGATCCTCCACCTCTTGCGATTATTATCACATCGACATTATTTTCTATATTAAAATACCTAATGCCTTGTATTATATCTTTGTATGCATCTATACCCTGCACGAGGGAATCAAAAATTTTTATGTTAACAAAAGGGTTCTTTCTCTTCGCCACATTTAAAATATCTTGTATTACTGCTCCAGTCTTTGAAGTAATAACTCCTATATTAAATGAAAAAGAAGGGATTTGTTTCTTATTTGATTCATCGAAGTATCCCTTCTCCCTAAGTTTATCCTTTAATTTTTCAAATTCTTTATGTAAATCCCCAACGCCTTGCTTCTCTACCATATAACAGATTATTTGATACGATCCCTCTTTACTGTACACAGATATCTTTCCTAAAACATCAATCTTTTCTCCATCTTTAAAATCAACAATATCCATTTCATCCATATATTTTGTAAATATCACACAATTAATCTTACATACATCGTCTTTAAGAGAAAAATATATGTTCCCGTTAGAATGCTTTTTAAAATTTGAAACTTCGCCACTTACATTTATGTTTGAAAGAAGAATATCACTTTCAAGACTAACTTTTATGTAATTTGTTAGAGATGAGACAGTAAATTTTTTAAGTTTCATTTAAATTGCCCTCTCTAAATCTTTTAATGGAATCCAAAACCCCATTAATATACCCCTTAGATCTATCTATACTATATTTTTTGGTAAGATTTAACGCCTCATTTATTGCAATATTCGGAGGCAATTCATCAAAACACATTTCGTAAACAGCTAATCTAAGAATCGATAAATCTACTTTTGATATTCTATTTATTTTCCAGCGCTTCAAATTTTTCTGTATAAGATCATCAATTTCATCTTTATGAATATTTATTCCATTCAAAACATTCAAACAATAATCTTTATTTAGGAACCTCATTTCGATATCAGAATCATTTTCTTTAAATTCTTTCTCAAAATCATTTATAAATTCTTTATATCCCTGATTAACCTTATTAAAATTTAAACAAAATATAATTTGCAAAAGTAATTCCCTTGATTTACTTCTATAACCACCCATAATTTTTCTTAAATTATTATCTCCTAATCTTAAAAACTTTTTAAATTAATTATATCATAATCATAACAACTCTTGAGATTAAAAATACAAAATTAACTACTTTATATATTTATTTTATTTAAATTTACTACTATAATCGATAAGTGTATAAGTTTATCAATAAATAAAAAAATATCTAAAGGAGGCATTTTAAATAAAATGATTTACACTGTTACACTAAATCCTTCTATTGACTACGTAATAAATTTAGAAAAATTAAATGAAAATTGCATAAACGTAGTAAATTCTAATGATGTCTACATTGGAGGAAAAGGAATAAACGTATCAAAAATTCTAAGCGAACACGGCATTAAAAGTAAGACATTAGGTTTCATTAGTGGTTTTACAGGAAAATTTGTTGAAGAATCTCTTAATAATGACAATATCTTAACTGACTTTATAAGCGTTGAAAATAACTTTTCACGTATCAATATCAAAATGAAAATCGGAGAAACTGAAACTGAAATTAACGGTTTGGGACCTAGAATATCAGACTCTCATGTTCAACTTTTGAATAGTAAAATTGATGCAATTAGTGATAGTGATATCATTGTATTGTCAGGTAGTATCCCAAATTCACTATCAGACAACTTCTATGAAGATATCATAGAGAGAATTAAATCCAAAAACATAAAAGTGATTGTTGATGCTAGAAAGAATTTGTTACTTAACGTACTTAAGTATAAACCCTTTTTGATAAAACCAAACAATCATGAAGTAATGGAAATATTTAATTTATCTGATCCTACTATTGAAGATTTAATTGAGTGCGGAAAAAAACTTAAAAAAATGGGAGCTATAAACGTTCTTATATCAATGGGGAAAGATGGAGCAATTTTAATAAATGAATTTAATGAAATCTATTTAAGCAACATACCTAATGGTGTTTTGAAAAATTCAGTAGGATCTGGAGATTCAATGGTTGCTGGATTCATTGCTGGATATTTAAAAACAAACGATTATACTCAGGCTTTAAAACTTGGAGCTGCTAGTGGAAGTGCCACTGCATTTTCAGATAATTTGGGCAAAATATCCCTAATTAATCTTTTAGTAAACCAAATACAAATCAAAAAATTATAACAATTGGGGGTAATAATTTATGAAAATTATTGACTTATTAGATTTAAATTCAATAAGTTTAAATTTAAGTTCAAAAAATAAACTAGATGTGATTAATGAACTGGTAGATCTAATCGAAAAGAGTGGAAATATATCTGATAAAAAATTATATAAAGAAGAAATTTTAAAACGTGAAAATCAAGGCACAACAGGAATAGGAGAAGGTATTGCAATACCTCATGCTAAAACATCAGCTGTCAAAAATGCTTGTCTTTCTGCTGGTGTTAGTAAAAATGGGATCAATTATGAATCCCTAGATGGTTCTGATGCCCAATTATTCTTTATGATTGGTGCTCCAGAAGGAGCTAACAATATCCATTTAGATGTACTTGCAAGACTATCTACTCTACTAATGGATGAAAATTTTCGCAAATCTCTAATTAGTGCAAAATCTCCTGGAGATTTTATATCTCTTATAGACAAAAAGGAAAACGAAAAATTTGGGGCTGAAGAAAATGATACATCTAACCAAGATTCACCCTTTCCAAAAGTGCTTGCTGTTACAGCGTGTCCAACAGGAATAGCTCATACTTTTATGGCAGCCGAATCTTTAATAAATAAAGCTCGTGAAATGGGTGTTAGTATCAAAGTTGAAACAAATGGTTCTTCTGGAATCAAAAATGCATTAAAAAGAGATGAAATTGACAATTGTAATGCAATAATAGTAGCAGCAGATAAGAAAATTGAAATGGAAAGATTCAATGGTAAGAAAGTTATTCAAACTAAAGTTGCAGATGGAATACATAAGCCAGAAGAATTAATTAGACGTGCCATTTCTGGAGATGCTCCAACTTATAATTCTGGAATAAATAATAGAAATGATGAAAGCTTTGAAGAAAATGCAGGACGTAAAATTTACAAGAGTTTAATGAATGGCGTATCTCATATGCTACCATTTGTTGTTGCTGGTGGGATTTTAATTGCACTCGCATTCTTATTCGATAATTACGAAATAAATCCTGAAAATTTTGGATCAAATACTCCTCTATCAAAATTTCTTAAAACAACTGGTGACATAGCATTTGAATTTTTATTGCCAGTACTTGCTGGATTTATTGCTGTAGGTATTGCTGACAGGCCTGCTATGGTTGTTGGTTTTGTTGGAGGAATTTTAGCAAAAACTAGCGGTGCTGGATTTTTAGGAGCACTAATTGCCGGATTCCTTGCTGGATACTTAGTTATTGCACTTAGAAAAATCTTTTCATTTTTACCAAAATCACTCGAAGGAATCAAGCCAGTACTCCTGTACCCACTGTTTGGAACGTTATTAATAAGCATTATAATGACATTTGTATTTAATCCACCAATTACATTTCTAAATAATTCACTTATTACATTTTTATCAAATTTAGGAACTAACTCAAAAATCTTATTGGGAACTATAGTTGCAGCCATGATGGCAATAGATATGGGAGGCCCTATTAATAAAGCTGCATACGTATTTGGTATTGCATCAATTGAATCTGGAAACTTCTATGTAATGGCTGCAGTTATGGCTGGCGGAATGGTTCCTCCTCTAGTAATAGCTATTGCCACAACTTTATTTAAAAATAATTTCACTAAAGAAGAAGTCAATGCAGGAAAAGTTAACTATATAATGGGATTATCCTTTATCACAGAGGGAGCAATTCCTTTTGCTGCAGCTAATCCACTTAAAGTTATACCGTCTTGTGTTATAGGATCTGCAATTACTGGAGCTTTATCAATGATCTTTAATTGCACGCTTAGAGCACCACATGGAGGAATATTTGTATTTCCAATTGTTGAAAATTGGATAATGTATTTAGTATCAATACTTATTGGATCAATTATTGGAGCTTTGATACTTGGAATGTTAACAAAAAACATGAATAATAAAATAAAGAAAGCCTAAGATTTAAATCTTAGGCTTTCTCCCTCATTAGAATTAATTTTTTAGTTTAAATTTATCATTCTATAATCTCTTATAACCTTAGTCTAACCTTTTTTATCTTAATATACTTTCTCTAATAATTTTTTAATAGCTAATCTATATATTAGACATACACATTATTTTACAAACCTATTTTATACAATCATTTATCAACCACTAATTTTTAATTTAAATTTCTGCCAAGGCTTCAAATAATCTAATATGAATAATTCTTCTTCTGTTATTTTCCCAACAACATTTGAAAATCCTGTATTCTTCATATCTTTTTTTGCAATTTGCAACTCTCCTGCATAATGACCATATTCACTACTTTCTATTACAATATCTCCACGTTTAATTATCTCTGGGACATTAAATAATTCAAATTTATTTCCTTTATATTTAATCCGAGGCTGAGTTGATCGGATCATGTTAGAATTAACATCCCCTCTGTTAATGTGCAATTCTTCAAACATAACTCTACGTTGAAGTTCAGGCACCCCATCTTCCACAGTCACATCAAAAGTCACGAACCTAAGGTCTAAATCCTTAAATTGCTCTAATTCATCATCCGATGGATAACAGTTGGATATTATGATGTCATCAATATTTCCCATAGATAAATAATGTTTAACCTGTGTCAGTAATGATAAATTTCTATGCATCTCAAGGGTAACCAATCCTTGAGTAACAGGCCATGGTCCAAATGTATTTTGATTCTGACTCGTAACAAAAGCAGCCGTTCTTAATCCGTATCTTTTAAATCTATCTGTGCATTCATCGAAATAATCAAGAGCCAAACCCGAGTAAGCGTGAGGATAAAAATTATGACATCCATACAAATTATATTTGTTAGGATAATAATCCATAATTGTATCTATAGTATGAACATTAATACTTGCATTTATTTCAACTTTTAAATTATACTCATTAAAGGTCATTAACGCCTCTTCGTTTCCTGTAAACCCCTCATCCAATCTAAAACCATCCGCTTGAATTTCTTTGAAAAATTTCAAATCATTATATGTAATTCCTAATTTAGAAAAAACACTTGGAGCTACATCCACGATAATTTCAAAACCCTTAGACTTTGCAAACTCATTTATATACGTAAAATCTTTTTTTATCTTCTCTTTATCATCTACCACAGAAAGTAAACAAGAAAATATTCTCGAAAATCCAGCATAAGATGCTCTATCAATATATTCCAGCAATTCCTCTTTCGAAGTTTTTTCGGGGTAAATGGAGATTCCTAGCCTCTTCATAAGAATATCCTCCTGTTAAATCACTAATCTCCTATTTTACAAAGTTGAAAACTTTAGGATCAGGTCCTGTTCTTAAATCTTCATTCAATGATGATATTTTATTAATATCCTCGGGACTGATTTTAAAGTCAAAAATATCAGCATTACTTATAATCCTTTCCATATTAGAAGACTTAAATATAACTAGAATATCTTGTTGTAAATGCCAACGAAGAATTATTTGTGCCGGAGTTTTTCTATACTTTTCTGAAAGTTCTACAATCACATCATCTGTAAATACCTGACCTCTCATAAGAGGTGACCATGCTTGAACTAATATATCATGATCTTTACAATATTTTCTTAAAGCTTCTTGAGTTAATTTTGGATGAATTTCAATTTGATTCAGCACTGGTTTAACCTTGGCGAATGTCATAAGATTTTCAAAATGTTCTTCATTAAAATTACAAACACCTATAGATTTAACTTTGCCTTGAAAATATAAATCTTCCAAAGCTCTCCATGGTTCCTGAAAAGAATATGGATTACCTGGCCAGTGTATTAAGTATAAATCCAAGTAATCAAGTTTAAGCTTGTTCATACTTTGATTAAAAGAATCCATAGTTTGTTCATAAGAAAGTCCAGCATTCCAAACTTTCGTAGTAACAAAAATATCTTCTCTTTTTAAACCTACTTCTTTAATTCCTTCATGAACACCTTTACCCGTACCCACCTCATTATCATAAAATGAAGCTGTATCAATCAGACGATATCCATTCTTGATTGCACCTTTGACAAGATTTATACATTCATTATCTGGAACCTTATATACACCTAAACCAAATGCAGGAATTTCAATTCCATTGTTAAACTTAAGTTTACTTCCTAAAGAACCTATCATCACCGTACGCCTCCTTTTACATATTAGACAAGTATATATTACACTTTATAAACTTACTAATCAAGATGTATTAATCTAATTAGTAAATTTCCATGCTATTTCCTTCGAAAATTTTAGATTTTCATAAATATTTAAAGTTTTTTTTAAGTATTTGCTAATTAATCAACTATAATCACCTGATATAAACAATAAGTTAACTAAAATATTTAAAAACAAAAAAGGTCACACAAAAAAATTTTTTGTGTGACTCTCTAAGCTCCCAATTATATTGTATAATATAATTTATTTAATTTCAATATATCTTTAAAAATTTTTAACATAATCTACTAATATTTCAAATATTTCTTCATCATATTTTTTTATTACTTTACAATCATTATACATTGAATATCCGCCTGTTCCTTTTGCTCTATAGCTATTTAAACAAATTGTAAAAGTGTCATCATCAAATACTTCTTTTCCATTTACTTTAACATCATAAACTCTATTCCCAAGATCCCCTTCATAATCGATTTTATAATCCACACCCATAAAATAATCATAATTATAATGTTCAATCTTTGGTTTCAAAAATCTTTCAGAAATAATAATTTCTCCATCTTTCATGTCAAAGTATTCGGCACTTCTTTCAAGAGCTTTCTTTAAATTTTTACCATTTATTTCTAAAAGAACTAAAGTATTTGGAAATGGATACGTCAATAAAAGATCTCTCATTCTAACCTTTCTTGGAAGACCTGAAATTCTATTAGCAAAACTCGTTGAAGAAATATCTGCTCCAGTATATTCTATTTGAACTTTATTTATAAAGTCAGCAAGCTTACTTCCATTAAGTGCCATGTTTAAATGAGTATCAGGAAGTAACTCCTCATCTATCTCGCCAACAAAATTATCTATAAGATTTTGAATTCTCTCATTTTCTTCATAGAATGGAACTTTTTTATCGGAAAGCGGTATATCTTTTGCAAGTATCATATCAGACTCAATAATATTTTCATTATTTTCTCTTGATATCTTTATCTCATGAAAACTCATAGCATTAAATAAATTTTGCACAACATAAGTGTTTTTTAAATACCTACCTTTAATTCCAATATGCTGGTGACCTGTTAAAAGTACATCAAAATCTAACTCATCACAAATTTTTGTACCAACATTTTCCCCACTCGTTTCAACTATTTTCCCAGTATCAATGTCACATTCAAATCCTCCATGATAAACGCATACACTTACATCAACTTTATCTTTCATTTGATCATAAGCTTTCTTTAAATTTTCAATAATATTCCCGATTAATATTCCACTTAAATTTTGAGGACTCTCCCAAAATTTCACAAACTCAGTTACACATCCAACAATTCCAACCCTAAGTCCATTTTTCATTGTAATTATTTTATGTGGATATAATGAATTACCTTTCTCATCAAGACAATTCTCACAAACACATTCAGCATCTAAATGCTCCAAATATTTTTTAAAATATTCATAGCCATAATTAAAATCATGGTTACCAATAGTAACAAAATCGTACCCTACTTCATTCATAATTCGTGCGATTTTATCAGGAGACTTTTGCATCTGACTAAAATATGTAAATGGGGAGCCTTGAAGTATATCTCCCCCATCAATAATTAGAGTTTCATCATCCTTATTATATCTTGTTGCTAAATGTAATAATCCTTGATGCTTGACTTCTCTGTCCATATAATCGGTGTTAAAAAAATATCCGTGGATATCAGATGTGAAAATTATTCTTAAATTCTTGTTCATATTTACCCCCTAGCTAGCTTCACTCTTATCTTAGTTGAAATAAATTCTATAATAAGCACAAGAACTATAAGTCCTATTATAATCGCCCCAACTTCATTCCACCTATAAGAATTCATTGAAAATATTAATGGTGCACCAATTCCTCCTGCTCCAACTATCCCTAATATACTAGCATCTCTCAAATTCATATCAAAACGATATATAACTGTCGAAATAAAATCTGGAAAAAGTTGAGGAAGTATTCCATAACGAATCTTCTGAAAAAAATTACATCCACAAGCATCTAACGATTCTAAAATTTTAGTATCTAAATCTTCTATTGACTCAATATACATTTTTGAAATCATTCCAATAGATGCCAAAGACATAGTAAGAAGTCCTGCAAATGCACCTGGTCCCGTTACTCTTATAAACATTAATGCATACACAATTGATGGAACTGTACGAATTGACATAATTATAAATCTTCCAACAACACTTATTGGCTTAGGAACAATATTTGTAGCAGAAATAAATGAAATTGGGATTGCTAGAACTGAACCAACAAGTGTACCAAGAAATGCAATACACATTGTTTCAAGTAAAAGGTATGGAACACCACCTACAAAATCAAAAAGAAGTTCTGTATCTGGAGCAAATATTCCAAGAAAAATATTTTTAGCTATCTGAAGACCATTTTGTGATATTCCTTCTAAACTAACTGTACTGCTTGACCATACAATAAGGAAAACACAAATTAAAGCAGTAATTATTTTCCAAATAAAGTTACGAGGTTCTTTTTCGTATTGTCTTAAAACCATCTCACTCATAAATATTACCTCCTAAGTTAATTTCTTTCTGAGATAATGGCTCAACAATTCAATCAAGATTACAACCATAAATAAAGATATAAGTACCATCCCAACATTTCCATACTCTCTCCAACTAAGATTCTCATTAAGAATTAATCCTATTCCTCCAGCACCAACATAACCTAATATAGCTGCATGTCTAACATTACCTTCAAAACAAAATAAACTTGTGGCGATATACGATGGTAAAACTTGTGGTATAATTGCACTTAAAAATGCTCTTAATTTACTCGCACCTAAAGCTTGAATCGCTTCATAAGCTCCCATATCAACCGTTTCTATTTGCTCATAAAGTTTCTTTCCAACATATCCAAAAGTAAATATAGAAATCGCAACAGTACCCGCAAAAGTTCCAAGCCCAAAAACATATGTAGCAATAAGTGCGATAACAAGAGTAGGGAGCGTTCTCACTATACTAAGTAAAAATCTCATAAATGACACAACAAATTTGCTTTTTATTATGTTACTTGATGACACTATAGAAAACGGTATAACAGCCAGAGATCCTATTACAGATCCCAAAAGAGACATCTTCACTGTATCAAAAAGTGGTTTCAAAATCTTATTTATGTAATCAATATTTGGCGGAAACATTTGTCCTATAATACTAAAAAAATTTTTTCCACGTTGAATTAATGTGGTAAAGTTAAATCCTGTAATTTTTACAGACACTATAATGGCAATAATAAAAATCAAAATTATAAGTGGCATTCTCGATCTTTTTTCTTCAACTTGCTTTCCATTTCCAAATTCTATAACTCGTGGTCTAAATATCTTATCATAGATATTCACGCAACCACCTCCACCTTACCCTTGTAAATAGTTTCTAATATTTCTTCCGTAACTTCAGATGAAGAGCCATCATAAACTATTTTCCCATCTTTAATCCCAACAATCCTATCTGCATAATTAAGGGCAAGTTCAACATGATGAATATTTATCAAAATTGAAATGTTCATTTCTCTATTTATTTTCTTAAAATCTTCCATAACTTTTCTTGCTGTAATAGGGTCTAAAGCCGCAACAGGTTCATCAGCTAAGATAATTTCAGGATTTTGTGCTAGAGTCCTTGATAATGCAACCCTCTGTTGCTGTCCTCCTGAAAGTTGATCTGCTCTTATAAATGCTTTGTCAACAATTCCCATCTTATCCAAGGCCTCTAATGCTTGTATTTTTTCCTCTTTCGTAAATATCCCAAAGACTGATCTTATAAATGGGATATCTGGTACTTTTGCAGTTAAAACATTTTTTATTACACTTGTGCGAGTTACAAGATTAAAAGATTGGAAAATCATACCAATTTTTCTCCTAAATTCTCTAAGTTGCTTTCCTTTTAATTCCTTAACATTTTTGCCATTTACAATTAAATTTCCATCTGTAATATCAATCATTCTGTTTATTGTCCTTATTAAAGTCGACTTACCCGCACCAGATAAACCGATAATTGCAACAAATTCTCCTCGATTTATCTTTAAGTTAACATTATCAAGTCCCTTAGTGCCATTTGGATATACTTTTGAAACGTTTTTAAACTCTATCATTAATTAATCCTCTCATTTATTTTATTTATAAAAAAGGCAGGGACTCGTCCCCGCCATAACTTTCAAAATTATTGAGATCTTAGTTCACGAATAATCTCCTGAACTCTTCTTTCATTATCATAATCGGCAGATTGAGCACGTTCATACCCTTTGTGACTATAAACTGAGATTACCTTTTTACCTTCTTCAGTATTTGCTATATTTATCATAGCTGTCGCAAATGCATTTTTGAATTCAGGTGTCATAATAGGAGAATTTTTACTTGCACTTATCGTATCATTATAAATTGGATCAGACACACCTATAACATTTGTTTCATCCCAAATTTGTCCTGTACGTCCATAATCATTTATCCAATTTTCAACATAATCAATTCTTGCGTCAGCAAAAACTGTTACAACATCTACTTGTTCAGCTGCTAATCTAGCAATGGAACTTCCATAAGAATCAGATTGAACCTTATTTTCTAAATCTGCTACAGATTTACCATACTTATCATTTAATAATAAAGTTGGATAAATATATCCTGCAGATGATGCTGGACTCATTACAGCCCATTTTGCACTATTTAAATCTTCCCATGTTAACTCTTGTCCATTATTTACTTTTTGACTAAGTTCCTTCCCTTTTGCAGAAGGTCCAGCAATAATAAGTGATCTATATGAAGTAGCTTGTTGTGGTATGTATTCTGTAGGCGATTGATTCCAATCTATTGCATTTTCAGAACTATGACTTACTGCATCCCTTGTAGCTGTTAATAACACTTCAGCACCATCATCGTATAATACATATGTAGCACCTGGAATAAATCCAATATCGACAGTACCAGATACCAAAGCCTCTCCTACAGCTTCATAGTTTGTCCCAACTGAAATATTAACTTCTCCAATTGAATATCCTTGATTATTCAACTCATTTTTTAACATATCTTTCAAAGGCTCTGTTGCTGTAATAATTTGATCCGGGTCTTTCGAAGGAACAAAAGCTATATTTAACTTATCAATATTTATAGTATTTGTTGTTGTATCAGAATTTAATGAAGTATTTGAGCCATCAGTTGAAGGTGAACCAATGCAACCAGTTAAAAGTGATAATGCCAAAAAACCAGAAGTTAGTATACGTGTAACATGCTTTTTCATAATTTATCTCCTTTTTGTATAATGGTTTATATTTAAAATAAACGGCTATAAGAGCTATTTATTAAAAATTACATTAAAAAACGTAAAGAATCATTATGTTTTTCAATCAGAATGCTAAAATTTAATCGTTCTATGTACATTTTAATATAAAATTATTTTTATTGTCTATATTAAATTTATAAAAAATGTAGAATTATGTTATGACTATCTAATAACATTCTAATCAAATAATATAATAAAATCTAAAAAGGAGATAATCTTTATTTTAAAATAGAAATAACTTGTTGCGGTGATTGATTTGCTTGTGCTAACATTGATTGGGTTGCCTGTTGAAGAATATTTAATTTTGTTAAATTCATCATCTCTTTTGCCATATCAACATCTCGTATTCTCGACTCTGCTGCTTGTAAATTCTCTGCTGTATTCCCAATTGAAGATACTGTGTGCTCAAGTCTATTTTGTACAGATCCAAGATTGGCTCTCTGTTCTGATACTCTAAAAATTGCTATATCTAATCTTTCAATTGCCTCCTTTGAATTTTCTATTGTAGATAAATCACTTCCCCCAAGACCAAGTTCACGACTTCTCATATTCTCTATATCAAGTCCAACCATCTGACCTTTATTCGATCCTACTTGAAAATCCACACCATTTGATTTCTTCTCTGAATCATTAAAAAAGGAAATTCTTATTTCTTTCCCAGCGGGAAGATAAGACGATGTAGCGTGAATATTGTTAAATCTTAAATTAATTCCTGCCAATTCAACATCTTCAATTACTGAAGGATTATCTATAATTATACTATCAATAACATATGGTTTCCATCCATTAAAATGGGATCGATCAACTATACTAATAGTAACATCAAGATTCCTATCTTTAGAAATAATTAAATCAAATGTTCCTTCTCCAAGTCTAACTAATTCATTTGGATCTATTTCTTTCATAACCTCATTAATTGAATTTGGATTCTTAATATCTCCATTAATAATAACTGAATCTTTATCACGAGTCTTGATTTCTTTCCCAGAAATACTCCCATTGATAAGTTTACTACCATTAAATTCTGTATCCTCTGATATCCTATCAATCTCCGATTTTAATTTCTTAAACTCTTGATCTATTAAAGTTCTATCTTCATCTGTATAAGTACCATTTGCAGATTGAACTGCAAGTTCCCTCATTCTCTGTGCTATTGCTTGAGTTTCTGAAAGTGCTCCTTCTGCTGTTTGAATCATTGAAATACCATCTTGTGTGTTTCTCGAAGCTTGATTAAGTCCTCTTATTTGTGATCTCATCTTTTCAGAAATTGCGAAACCTGCTGCATCATCTGCAGCCCTATTTATCCTCAATCCTGAATTCAATTTTTCCATTGCCTTACCTTGAGCAATTGTAGTACTTCCCATATTTCTATGTGCGTTCATCGCATTAATATTGTGATTTATTATCATAATCTTAATACTCTCCAAACTTCATTTCCTATAAAATAAGTTGTACCAATTTAAATTTCTTATGTGAAAATACTTAAATTATTTGTTGGTAAGATAAGAAATCTTTACAATAGACTTAAACAAAAATTAAATATAAAATATATTTGAGAAACATTTAATATAATTTTTTGACAAAGAAGGGAAAAAACGTGAAAAAATTAATTTCATTCACTGTATTAGCATCAATGGCAATTGCTATTACATCCTGTAACACTTCAAACAAAAACAAAAACGTATCTAATAACAATCCTATAATTTCAGAAACCGAAAGCAATAAAATAATTAAATTACCTAATTCAATAGTAAAATATGAAACACTTGAAGAAGCTATAGAGGCTTGTGGATTTAAATTTTCTATACCTGATACAATTGTTGGATATGAAAATAAACAATATTCAATTATTAATGACGAAACAATTCAAATTACTTATTATAATGAGAAAAAACTCGAAAGTATAAATGAAGAAGATTTAAAAAATATAACATTTGATTCATTCAATGCAAATCAACACACTCTATTTATTAGAAAATCCACTGGAACTGAAGACATAAGTGGCGATTACAATGATTACTCAGAAATAAACAGAATCTACATAAATAATTTAGACGTAACGACGAAAGGAAACAACGGAAAAATCAGCGTAGCAATTTGGACAAACAATGGATATACATTTTCTATAACAACAAATAATCCAATAAGTACAGATCTATTATTAGATATAATTATCAACATCAAATAAATAATAATGCCGAAGAATAAAATCACTCATTCTTCGGCAAAAATTTTTATTCGAATTCTATTGTTGATGGTGGTTTCGAAGTAACATCATAAACAATCCTATTTACATCACTAACTTCATTGACTATGCGTCTTGAAATAACATCAAGAATTTCATAAGGAATTCTTGCCCAATCTGAAGTCATCCCGTCACTCGATGTCACAGCTCTCAAAGCTACCGTATAACTATATGTCCTTTCATCACCCATGACACCAACAGACTTCATATTCGTTAAACAAGCAAAATACTGCCATATTTCCTTATTCAACCCCGCATTTTCAATTTCATCTCTCAAAATTTTATCCGCTCGTCTTAATATTTTTAGTTTTTCATTTGTAACTTCACCAATAACTCTTATCCCAAGTCCTGGTCCTGGAAATGGTTGACGATAAACAATGCTTTCAGGCAATCCAACTTCTAATCCAAGTTCCCTAACCTCATCCTTAAAAAGAGTATTTAATGGTTCGATTAATTTAAATCTCATATTTTTAGGAAGTCCGCCAACATTATGGTGAGATTTTATTGTTTGAGCTGTATTAGTGCCTGATTCTATAACATCAGTATAAAGAGTACCCTGAGCTAAAAATTCAAAATCATTTAATTTAGACGTTTCTTCCTCAAAACAAAACACAAACTCATTACCTATAATTTTACGCTTTTGCTCTGGATCAGAAACACCTTTCAATTTATTCAAAAATCTATCTTGAGCATCAACCTTAACAAAATTCATTTTAAATTTTCCATCAAAAGTATCGACAACCTCCTGAGCCTCTCCTTCACGAAGAAGTCCATTATCAATAAACATACATAACAATTGATTACCAATAGCTTTATAAATAAGTGCTGCTACAACAGAAGAATCAACTCCCCCACTAAGTGCACACAAAACTTTTTTATCTCTAACTTGATCTCTTATCTTAACAATTTGATCCTCAATAAAATTACTCATAGACCAATTTGCATTAGCTTTACATATTTTAAATACAAAATTCTTTAATATTTCAGTTCCATAAACAGAATGTTCAACTTCTGGGTGAAATTGAACCAGATGTATATTCTTATCTTCATTAAATGCAGCAGCAATTGGGCAAGACTCACTACTAGCATTTGCTATAAAACCTAATGGAAGAGTTTTAACATGATACCCATGACTCATCCAAACAATCTGCTCTATTGGGATATTCTCAAAAATTCCACTGCCATCGGTCTTAATTTCTGTCTTCCCATACTCTCTTTCAGATGACCTCTCAACAACTCCACCATTCATATGAGTTATGAGTTGCATACCATAACAAATTCCCATAATAGGTATTCCTAGATTAAGTATATCTGGATCCATAACAAAGGAGCCTTTATCTGTAACAGTATTTGGACTACCACTTAATATAATTCCCTTAACATTCGTCAATTGTTTAATATCTTGTGCCGTTATTTTATGAGACTTAAGTTCGCTATAAACTCCAAGTTCTCGAATACGTCGACAAATCAATTGATTATATTGACTCCCAAAATCAATAACCAGCACTTGATCACTCTTCATTTAATCACCCCTAATAAAATATTTCTTCACCAATTAATTATAAAAATATAAAATGCACTAAAAAGATCAAAGTAAGTACCCACATTATAGGATGAACTTCTTTTCTTCTACCAGCTGCCCACATCATAATTGGATACAAAACAAATCCTGATGCTATTCCTTCAGATATAGAGTATCCAAGTACCATCATAATAATAGTAATAAATGCTGGAATCGCTATCTCAATTTTACCCCACTCAATGTTACTTAACGATGAAGCCATCAAAACACCAACTGTAATAAGTGCTGGCGCAGTAACTGAAGGTGTTACAACTGTTAAAAGTCCAGAACAAAACAACATTAACAAAAAGAAAATTGATGTAAACACAGAAGCAAGTCCAGTTTTTGCACCAACTTCAACACCTGCTAAAGACTCAACATAAGAAGTTGTTGAAGATGTTCCCAAAATAGCTCCAATTACTGTCGCTGTTGAATCAGCCAATAAAGCTTTATTAGCTCTTAGTAATTCACCCTTTTCATTTACAAATCCTGCTCTAAATCCAACTGCCATCAAAGTTCCTGCTGTATCAAAAAAATCTATAAATAAAAATGAAAATATAACTAATATAATATCTTTTGAGAAAATAGTAGGTAAGGCTTCAAACAATGCTCCGAAAGTTTGACTTATAGAAGGTATTGGTGCGATAACTTGCTGTGGCAAATCTACAACTCCTAAAAATATTCCAATAATTGCTGTAATAACCATACCGATAAATATAGCTGCTGGAATTTTTCTCACCATTAAAATTAAAGTTATAACCAATCCAATTATTGCAATTAATACACTAAAATCTGTAAAATCACCTAATCCAACTAATGTCGAATCATTATTTACAATAATTCCTGCATTCTGAAATCCCAAAAATGCAATGAAAAATCCAATTCCAGTTCCAACTGCGTGCTTTAAAGATGTAGGAATACTGTTAATGATTATTTCCCTCAAACCAGTTAAAGATAATATCATAAATAAAATTCCTGAAATAAATATTCCTGCTAGAGCTTGTTGCCACGTATAACCCAATAATAATACAACGGTGTAAGCAAAAAACGCATTTAATCCCATACCAGGAGCGAGAGCCACAGGGAAATTTGCATGCAATCCCATTATAAGAGTTCCGATTGCTGCAGCTAAAATAGTTGATGTAAATACTGCACCTTGATCCATTCCTGTAACTGAGAGAATATTTGGATTAACAAAAATTATGTAAGCCATAGATAAAAATGTTGTTAATCCTCCAATAAATTCTTTAGATACCGTTGTACCTCGTTCTTCTAATTTGAAAAACTTGTTCAGCATAAAAGTTCATACCTCCAACTAATTTTATTTAATAAATTTAGCAAAAAATATAATATGGGACTATCAGCTCAAAAGTTGAAAGTCCCTAATTAGCATAGTAAATCAACATACAACAACAATCTAAATCTATCAATTTAATAAGCACCCGTAGTCTACTCATTTAAGGTAAGTAGGTAGAGACTTTCGAACCATATTATCGATTATATACGGGATAATCCAATACTAATAATTTAATGTTAAAGTCATTAACTAAAAAAGTCAATATAAAAATATAATAATACACTCAAATTTATCTTATAATCCTTCATTTCGTATAATTTGGAGCATCTTTCATCAAACTTATATCGTGTGGATGACTTTCTCTTATACCTGAAGCAGTTTGCACAACAAATCTTGAATTATTGAATAAAGTTTTAATATCTGCTGATCCAAGATATCCCATTCCTGACTTTATTCCTCCAATTAGTTGATAGATTATTTCACTAATCTTTCCCTTATATGGAACAACTCCTTCAATTCCTTCAGGTACAAATTTTTTACTCCCATTTTGAAAATATCTATCACTTGATCCACTATCCATAGCACCAAGAGACCCCATGCCTCTATAAGACTTATAAATATTTTCACCAAATACAACTTTATCACCAGGAGACTCATCACACCCAGCAAAAATAGAACCAAGCATAACAGCACTCGCACCACCTGCTAATGCCTTAACAATATCCCCAGAATATTTAATTCCACCATCAGCAATTATAGGTATATTATGCTCTATAGCCTCTTCAGCACAATCCATTATAGCTGTAAGTTGTGGAACCCCGACACCTGCAACTATTCTAGTCGTACATATTGATCCAGGTCCTATACCTACCTTAACAGCATCTGCACCAGCATGAACCAAATCATATACTGCTTTGCCAGTTGCTACATTCCCCGCAATTATTTGAACATCTGGATACAACTGTTTTATAATGGATACTCCATCAATTACACCCTTTGAATGCCCATGAGCTGTATCTAAAACTAAAATATCTACTTCCTTATTCACAAGTTCCTTAACTCTATCAATCATATCTTGAGTAATACCAATCGATGCACCACATAAAAGTCTACCTTTACTATCCAAAGAAGATATTTCTAGCTTGTTACCACTAAAGTTTTTAACACTCTCTAACTGTTTACCTTGATCCTTAATTGACATATTTTTATGAAGTATTCCTATTCCTCCATGTACAGCCATAGCTATTGCCATTTTACTTTCTGTAACAGTATCCATACTAGCACTCATAAGAGGTATATTAAGAGATATTTTTCTAGTAAGATTTGTCTTTAAACTAACTTGATTTGGTAAAATCTCTGCTTTATTTGGTACCAATAAAACATCATCAAAAGTATATGCATTTTTAATAATTCTCGCCATATAATCCACACTCCTTATCTTCTTCGTTCATATGTTTCAATAATTATACAATGATTAAAACATAATTGCATTAAATTTTTAAGTCTTCAGAGCCTTTTTAGCTAATTTATCGGCTAAATCATTATATCTATCACCAGAATGAGCCCTAACCTTTCTAAATACAATATTTATCTTATCTTTAATGCTATCATAATATTTTTTATAATTTTGAGTGCCAACCTTATTTGCTTTCCAATATCCCTTACACCATTTTTCTATTCCTTCGTAATCATAATAAATTACAATACTCTCAAACTTATTATCTAAACAATATTTCATGGCACTCATTGACCCCATAATTTCCCCAGCAACATTTCTCATTTCACACAATTCTGGATCATTAAATCTCTCATAAAAGTGTTCCTCACTATCACCATTTATTATAACCATACCATATGAATACTCTTTCGTATCAGAGTTATAACTTCCATCTACATATGCAACTAAATCACTTGATTCAAAAATTTCTTCATTATTATCCAAAAAATTATTCGCCTCATTAAGTGTCTTAAAACTTTTATAAATAGCTCCGGAATATCCATTTATATTTTTCTTACATTCATCCCAACTTTCAAATATACCTTTCTTATGTCCTTTCTTAACAGCATAAAACTTTTTTGCCAAACTTACTCCACCCCTCTTATAAAAAAAACTTAAGGGCAGATCACCCTTAAGCCTAAATTTATTCTATAACTTTAATGCTCAATTCTATTCTCTTATTTTCTTTATTTATCTCAACAATCTTAGCTTTGACTTCTTGTCCTATTTGCAAAAAGTCAGCTATATCATTAACTCTCTTATGACTAATTTGTGATATATGAACCAAACCATCTATACTTGGCTCCAACTCAACAAAAGCTCCAAACTCGGCAAACCTAACAACCTTACCAAGTACTACAGCTCCAACAGGATATTTCTCATCCACATTTGACCATGGATCATTTTGCAATACTTTCATACTCAAAGATAATTTTCGATTTTCTATATCAAGATCAATTATCTTAACCTTAATTTTATCACCTATATTTAAAACATCACTTACTTTATCTATTCTACCCCAAGATATTTCAGATATATGTAATAATCCATCTATACCTTTTACATCAACAAAAGCCCCAAATGTATTTATTCTCCTTACCTCACACTCGACAACATCACCTAAAACTAGACTCTTCCAAATTTCATCTTCTCTAATCTTTTTTTCCTCTTCTAATACAGCTCTTCTTGAACCGATAATCTTAAATTGATTCTTTTCTTCTTTCATTTCAATAACTTTAACTTCTAATTCACGACCAACAAATTCATTTAAATTTTCAATATGTACAAAATCTAAATGTGAAGCAGGCACAAACAATTTAATGCTATTAAACTCAACAATTACTCCACCTTTTACATCTTCTTTAACAACAACTGAAATTCTTTCATTATTATTGAACTTATTTTTAAGTATTTCTAGAGATTTTTCCCTAAAAATTTCTAATCTAGACAGTACAATTCTCCCATCTGAATTACTTAAAGAAATAATTTTACCATCTATATACTCTCCAACTTTAAATATTTCACTAAAATTGTTTTTCTCATCTGAACTAATCTCAGTAATTGGTAAAACTGCTTCTAAATTATCATCAACACTTAAAATCACATTTTTTTCATCTATAAATTCGATTTTTCCTCGTAATAGCTTTCCTATTTTTATGTTGTTTTCGGTTCTATTTTCTATCATTAAAATTACCTCCTTCATAATCCAATCTGGCGTTGAAGCACCAGATGTTATTCCCACTTTGCAACAATTAGTAATTATATCCTTTAAAATGTCACTTTTTAAATCGGAAGCCCTTTCAATTATTATAGAGTTTTCACAATATTTTTTCGAAACCTCGTACAATTTATTAGAGTTAGAACTTAACTTATCTCCAACAATTATCATACAATCTACATCTTTTGCTAATTGCGCTGCATCACGTTGTCTAAGGTATGTAGCATCACAAATAGTATTTAGCGAAACAACATCCTCACATTTTTCACTTACTAACTTTATCGCATTTTCAAAATTTTCATATTTCTCTGTTGTCTGTGACAAAACACAAACCTTATCCGACGAAATTTCACCATCTAGCTTGTCCTCAAAAAAAAATTTCGCCTTATAATCACAATAACTGTTAGCTCCAATGATTTCCGGATGATTTTTGTTTCCAACTATTACAATATCATATCCCTTTTCATAGTAATCTCTTACTTTTTTATGTATAACTTTAACTCTGCCACAAGTAGCATCAATATATTCTATAGAATTACTTATTAAAACATCTTCAACATCCCTAGGAATACCGTGTGCTCTTACTATCAAAATATCTTCACTATCTTTTAAAGTATCTAAGTCTTCTTTTTTGACTATATTAACATTTTGGCGAGAGAAATGATTTATGACTTGTTTATTATGAATTATCTCTCCAAGAGTACTAATATTTTTCTTATTTTCACTCTTTACTACCTTATCCAATTCATTTACTGCTCTTAAAACTCCATGACAAAATCCATTATTTTCTGCAACTCTAACTTTTTTAAACTTCATCTTAGGTACCATATATTCAACAATTACCCTCGAAACTTCATCAACTGACTCTTGAAAGTTTAAGTTAGATGTGTCTATAACTTTAGCGTCATTTGCTTTCTTTAAAGGACCCTCCTCCTTATTATAGTCTATATTATCACGTTTTTCAATTTCATTTAATATTTTCTTATATTCTGTATCAATCCCAATTTTAATGAGTTGATCATATCTTCTCCTAGCTCTAATTTCTGGATCAGCTACTATAAAAAATTTAAGACTGGCATCTTTTAAAACTTCAGTTCCAATATCTCGACCATCCATAACAATACCACTTTCGGATTTGAAATATCTTAAAATTTCATTTATCAATCTTCTAACAGCAGGTCTAGTTGACAATAATGACACCTTACTATCTATATCTTGAGTTCTTAATTGATTACATAAAATCAATCCATTATAAATTAAGTAATCACTATGTATATCAATCTTAGCATTCTTCAACTTATCTATTAGTCTACTTTCCTCCAGTACAAAATCTATATTTTCATCTATGGAAATATAAGTAGCAAGTCTATATAAAAGGCCTGTATTTATACACTTAAAATTAAATCTATCCGCAATGCATTTTGCAATCGAACTCTTCCCAGAACTAGCTGGTCCATCAATAGCTATTGATATATTCATATTTTCATTCCTCTCAAATTTCAAATACTGTTTCCTGCCAAAAATCCAGTGGATATTGCTATTTGAACATTATATCCACCAGTAAAAGCGTCAACATCCATAACTTCACCTGCAAAAGAAAGATTTCTAATAATTTTTGATTTCATAGTACTTGGGTTTATTTCAGAAACATCTATCCCTCCACTTGTTACTATTGCTTCACTAACTGGTCTTAATCCTTCGACATTAACAATAAGATGTTTAAAACAATCAAGTATCCGTTTCCTCTCTTGTTTTGTAATAGAATTAATTTTTTTGTATGGATCAATTTTTACAATATCGATCATAACCGGTATAAATTTTTTTGGTAACAAATCGTCCAGAGAGTTTTTAAAATTTTTATTGCTATATTTCATAAAATCTTTCTGAAGTCTTAAATCAAACTCCTTATCATCAAGTGCAGGTTTTAAATCAATTTCTATAGAATAATTTTCATCATCAGAAATATATCTACTCATTTTTAAAACAATTGGTCCTGATAATCCAAAATGAGTAAATATAAAATCACCTTGAAACGAAATTTCCTTTTTGTTATTTTTATAAAGTGTCATACTCGCATTCTTTATGCTAACACCCTGAAGTTCCGTAGGCCACTTTTCCCTTATTTCTATTGGTACAAGCGAAGGTTTTAACTCTATAACATTATGACCTATCCTTTTATACTCACTAAATAATTTACCATCGGATCCAGTCAAAGGATATGATGCACCTCCGGTTGCAAAAATATAATGATCTCCTATAACCTTTTTCCCATTTGACAATTTCAGAGACTCAATCGTATTATTATGTACATTTATCCTTTCAACCTTTGAATTGATCAAAATCTCTACATTATTTCTCTTCAATTGTTTTTCAAAACTTTTAATTATATCACTTGATTTATCAGAAACTGGAAAAACCCTATCGCCTCTCTCAACTTTAAGCTTAGTCCCACCATCTTCAACAAATTTTATCGTATCCTCATTTGTAAAAGTATAAAGTGCACTATACAAAAACTCTTTATTTGTTAATACATTCTCAAAAAAATTATCTATTGTTTTCTTATTTGTTACATTGCATCTACCTTTTCCCGATATGTACAATTTTTTAGCTATTTTATTATTTCCTTCAAGCAATGTCACCCTATGTCCACATTTAGAAGCAGATATAGCAGCCATCATACCAGCAGGTCCTGATCCAACAACTATTACATTCTTCATAATCAAAACTACCTCATTTTATTAATTAATACTAAAGATGGTGGATTATTTTTATTTAATAAATTAAGATAAGCAACATTAAATCTCTTATTGTCAAGTCTACTACAAAATTCTAAAACTTCTTGGCTTTCTCTCTTACCCTGATTATGACCAATATATAAAACAATAGATATAAAACCACCAATATTCAAAATATTTACAGCTTTATACAAACTAATAAGTGTAGATTCAGCATTTGTAGTTATCTCTTTATTAGATCCAGGTAAATATCCTAAATTATACATACCACAATCAAAACCATCTATATATTTATCAACATTTTCGTGACTATCCAAAATCAATTTCACATTCTGAATATTTTTCAATTCAAAATCATCAATACATTCTTTCTGTAAATCAAAAGAATAAACATAATTAAAATTTTCGCTAAGAAAAATGGTATCATTACCCCTACCTAAAGTGAAATCAACTGATATATTCTTTTCTTTCACATTATCAAGCAACAGTTTCTTAACTGTATCCGTAATTTGATAAAAGCTCATAATACAATTACTTCCATTTTATAAATTAATTTTAATTATAGATTAGGTGTAATTATTATTCAAGATAAATAAAATTTTATCAAATTTTATAATAAAACCTTTTATGTTATAATTGAAATAATGATTATTATAAAGGAGTAATTATTGAAAATGGATAAGCTTATATTTGGAATTTCTGGTCTACCTATGGGAAACGGATCAGAAAAATTTACATATGTAACTGGAATAGAATATCTGCACTCATTAGGGCTTTCTGCGATGGAGCTCCCATTTGTTCGATCTGTGAATATCACAGATAAAAATCGTGAAGCTGTGAAAGCTACTCGCGAAAAATATAATTTCCATTTAACTGCCCATGGATCATACTTTATAAATATGAATGCAAAAGAAATTGATAAAAAAGAGAAGTCAATAGAACGACTAGAAAAAGGTATAGTAGCATTATCATCTGTAGGTGGAACTGACATTATATTCCATCCAGGATTTTACTTAGATTCAACAAAAGAAGATGCTTACAACTCTATAAACGAAGAATTAGGGAAACTTCCAATAATACCTGGTTCATATTACAGACTTGAGACAACAGGAAAAGAAACTCAATTCGGAAACCTAAAAGAACTTTGTAATCTAGTAAAAAACCATGAACATGTAAAACTATGTGTAGACTTTTCACACATACATGCAAGGTATAACGGGATATTGAAAGAATACGATGACTTTGCAAAAATCTTTGAATTCATTGGCGAACATTTAGGTGAAGATGCCCTCAAAGATTTTCACGTACACTTATCTGGAATTGAGTACACTGCAAAAGGAGAAAAAAATCATCTTCCATTTGAAGAAAGTGATTTCAATATAACTGAATGTCTAAGAGCTTTTGTCAAATACGATGTTAAAGGCTGCATAATATGTGAAAGCCCAATTCTCGAAAAAGATGCATTGTTAATGAAAAACATTTATGAAAATATATAATCAAAAAAATGAAAAGGAGTAATATCTTTACTCCTTTTCATTTTATATATAAAAAATTTATTTAGGCTCAACAATAAATTTGATTGCTGTTCTTTCCTCACCATCAATTGATATTTCAGAAAATGCTGGTATAACAACCAAATCAATCCCATTTGGAGCTACAAAACCTCTAGTAATTACAATTGCTTTTATTGCCTGATTTACAGCTCCAGCTCCAACTGCTTGTACTTCAGCTACTGCTTTATCTCTCAATACTGCTGCTAGAGCTCCTGCAACTGCTTTAGGTTGAGATTGCGCTGATACTTTTAAAATTTCCATAAGTGTTCCTCCCAAATTCTCTTAAGTTTTATTAAACATTTGTCCCCTATATACTTCTATTAATTTTTCTTTTTTCCTTTTTTTTCCTTTTAAAATATATATAAAAATTTTCAAAATATTTCGACGTTGCTATGTTAAAACATTTACATTGAATTAATAGTTTCATTAAAATAAACTACTAATTCAATGTACTACTCAAATAATTTTAAAGTTTTTTGTGCAGCATTTTGCTCAGCTTCTTTTTTAGACTTTCCAGTTCCTGATTCGTAATTTTTGTCCCCAATAATAACTTGGACATAGAATATCTTATCATGTGGCGGACCTTCTTCCTTAATCAGATTATATTTTATCTTATCAGTAGTTTTAGATTGAATATATTCTTGAAGCCTTGTTTTATGATCTAAATAATTTACTATCGCACCTGTTTTCAAAATATCTGAAAAAAATTTAAGTATAAATTTTTGTACAAAATCATATCCACTATCCAAATAAACAGCTGCAATAACTGCCTCAACTGCGTCAGCTATCGTAGAAATTCGCGTTTTACCACCACTCAACTTTTCTCCCTTACTTAATTTAATAAACTCTCCAAGATTCCATCGCTCTCCAACTTTATATAATGATGCTTCACAAACTATCGATGCCCTTTTACGAGTAAGATCACCTTCATTATTATCTTTGCAATTTTTATACAAATACTCAGTTATACATAATTGAAGCACAGAATCTCCTAAAAATTCCAATCTCTCATTATATTCACTTAAACCACGTTCATTAGCATAAGAACTATGAGTTAATGCCAAATCTAATATCTCTATATTTCTAAATTTAACCCCTATTTTTTCCTGAAATTTCTCAATAAACATTTCATCCATATGATGCATCTCCCCAAAATTTAAAAGTCGTCCAAAACACAATAACAGTTTAAGACGACTAATATGTAAATAAACTTAATTTTCTACTTGAGAGTTTATAAAATCTACAACATCTCCAACTGTTTTTAGTTTAACAGCTTCTTCATCAGATATACTTATACCATATTCTTCTTCAAGGTTCATTATAAGTTCAATTAAATCTATAGAATCAGCTCCTAAATCATCAACTATAGATGATTCTAATTTAATCTCATCTGGATCAACATTTAACTTTTCAGAAATTATTTCTCTTACTTTTTCAAACACTACATTCACCTCCTATTTATCACATAAACATAATAAATTATAAAAGTTTAACAGTCAATATTTTATTTTTTACAAGCAAAGTTTTTCTAATAGGCTTATAATTTTTTCATCCACAAGTTTAAATGCTGTATCAATCGAATTTTTTATAGCAATCTCATTCGAATCTCCATGAGACTTTACGCATACCTTCTTAACCCCTAAGAACACAGCTCCACCATATTTTCTATAATCATATTTAGTCCTAATCTTCTCAAAAAAAGATGGCATAATTCTCTTAGCTATCTTATACAAAAAAAAGTTCGAAATATCTTTAATAGCTACTGACATTACATACTTACTAGTTCCTTCTATTATCTTTAAAGCAATATTTCCAACAAATCCATCACACACAATAACATTTGCGTCATCATTAAATATATCTCTTGCTTCTAAATTACCTTTAAAATTAATATTTGGATCATTACTTAACTCCTCATGTGCTTTTCTAATGACAGAATTACCCTTATTTCCTTCTGTTCCAATATTCAATAACTTTACAATTGGATTCCTTTCATTAAATAATATTTTATAATAAAGTCGACCAAAATCGGCAAATTGTATAATATTTTTTACATTACAATCAACATTAGCACCTGAATCTAACAAAATAAATCTTCCATGTTCTCTACTTATTATAGGTGCAAGAGCGGGTCTAGCAACGCCTTTAATCTTTCCTATAATAAACAAACATCCAGCTAAAAAAGCACCACTATTACCTGTAGATACAATTGCATCATAATCTTTATCAACCAACTCATTAAGTGCAACAACTAAACTAGATTTCAACTTAGTTCTTATAGAATTAACTGGATCATCATAGCCATAAATAATATCTCTTGCATCAATTATATCAACCTTATCTTTATCAAATTTATACTTATTTAATTCCTGTAGAATTTCCTCACTATTTCCTACTAGAATTATATGTAAATATTTATTACACTTTAAAGCTAATATGGCACCTTCCACATGAGCTTTCGGAGAATTATCTCCTCCCATGCAATCAAGTACTATCCTTACCATTTTTCTACCCCTAAAAAACAAACTACCTAAACTAGAAAAACTAATTTAGGCAGTATCATTAATTTTCAACTGATATAACTTGCTTACCATTGTAGAAACCACACTTTTTACATGCTCTGTGAGGCAACTTAACCTCATGACATTGTGGACACTCCATAACATTTGGGCTTAATAACTTAAAAGTTTGTGCTCTTCTACTATCTCTTCTTCCCTTAGAAAATTTACGTGCTGGATTTCCCATTACTCCACCTCCTTAAAATCTACGAAAGTATCTTTTAGCTTAGAAAATACATTATTAAACTCTTCTTTTTCACAGCTACATTTATTATTATTTAAATTTATGCCACATTTTTGACACAAACCAAAACAATCATCCTTACATAATTTTTTCTGAGGTATATTAATAATTACACAATTTTTTATATAATCTCTAAAATCCAAATTTTGTTCAGAATCTAAAATAATATCCTCATCCAAATTACTCAATAAAATTTCATCGTCACACCTCAAATTAAAATCTTCAATAAATTCAATTAAACATCTAGAACAATTAAATTTAAATTTCGTAGAAATGTCGAACTTAAGTTTCATTAAATCTTCAGAAATAAAAACATTTGCCTTAACTCGAACATCATCAACAAATTTAAAATCATCACCATTATAAACCTCGAGGTCTTGTAATGGAATAGAAAATTCTCCATCTTGTTTTAAAACTTTACTCTTTTGATACTTTCTCAAATTTATATGCATGACTTAATTAACCTCACCTAATAGTTTAAATGTGTGACTAACTATACATTATCATATAGATTATATAATTCTACTACACAAATTGTCAATATTTAAAATTACTTCAATAAATCCTGAGTATCTCTTGCTATAACAAGTTCCTCATTTGTTGGAATTAAATAAATCTTAACTTTAGAATTATCTGCAGAAATTTCAGTCAATTTTCCCCTTACATTATTTTTATTCTCATCAATTATAATTCCAAGGCTCTCCATATCTTTACAAACACCATATCTTGTAATTGCGGAATTCTCACCTATACCCGCAGTAAATACGATAGCATCTACTCCATTCATCGCAGCAATATAAGACCCAATATAAGACTTAATTCTATAACAATACATATCTAAAGTTAACTTAGCTCTCTTATCACCCTGTTGTGCTAAATCCTCAATATCTCTTGAATCACTGCTTTTCCCTGAAACTCCAAGGAATCCAGATTTTTTATTCATAAGTTCATTAACTTCTTTTCCGCTCATATTAAGCTCATCTATTAAAAATGTTACAACCGCAGGATCTATATCCCCACATCTTGTTCCCATCATTAAACCCTGTAGGGGTGTAAATCCCATTGATGTATCAACACTCTTACCGGCATTAACAGCACTAACACTAGCACCATTTCCTAAATGACAAGTTATTATTTTTAAATCTTCTATGCTTTTACCCATAGCTCTTGCACATTCATTCGCAACATAAAAATGACTTGTTCCATGAAATCCATATTTTCTTATTGAATACTTCTCATAGAGCTCGTATGGTAACCCATACATAAAAGCTTTATCTGAAATTGTTTGATGAAATGCTGTGTCAAACACAACAACCATAGGAGTATCTTTCATCAATTCTCTGCACGCTTTTATTCCAATGAGATTTGCAGGATTATGAAGTGGAGCAAGTTTAATACATTCTTCTATATTTTTAATAACTTCCTCATCCACAATAACAGATTTTGAATATTTTTCTCCTCCATGAACCACTCTATGCCCAATAGCATTAATTTCACTTAAATCTTTTATTAAACCAAATCTATCATCACATAGTGTTTTTAAAACTAATGCGATAGCCTCTTTATGATTTTTAAGATCAACTTCCACTTTATATTTTTCATTAGATCCATCAACTTTTTGCTCAAGATTAGATCCAGGTATTCCTATCCTCTCAACTAATCCTTTTGCAATTGCATTTTCTGTATTCATATCAATCAATTGATATTTTAAGGAAGAACTCCCACAATTTATAACTAAAATTTTCATTTCATTATCTC
Source organism: Candidatus Arthromitus sp. SFB-mouse-Japan (assembly GCF_000270205.1). NCBI lineage: Bacteria > Bacillati > Bacillota > Clostridia > Eubacteriales > Clostridiaceae > Candidatus Neoarthromitus > Candidatus Arthromitus sp. SFB-mouse. Next base: position 676,732 of record NC_015913.1, on the reverse strand, counting down.
CTTATAAATGAATTTTATTTTAGATACATAACTAACTCATTTTAGCTTGAACCGACGTAACTGCAACCATACTTACAATATCATTTACACTACAACCTCTTGATAAATCATTTAAAGGTTTAGCAAATCCTTGGCATATTGGTCCTATAGCATCAGCATTAGCTAATCTCTCAACAAGCTTATATCCTATATTGCCTGACTGAAGATCCGGAAATATTAAGATATTTGCCATTCCTTGTATCTTACTATTAGGAGCCTTAGTTTTACATACATCAGAAACTATTGCTGCATCCAATTGAAGCTCACCTTCAATCATTAAATCAGGTCTTAATTCATTTGCAATTCTATTCGCTTCGACAACTTTGTCTACTAACTCATGCTTTGCACTTCCCATTGATGAAAAAGACAACAATGCAACCCTAGGCTCTATACCACTTAAAGCTTTAGCATTATCTGCAGTAGATATAGCAATACACGCTAACTCTTCAGCTGTTGGGTTCGGATTAACAGCTGAATCAGCAAAAAACATTATTCCATCATGACCATAATTTTTATTAGGCACATCCATTATAAAGAAACTCGAAACAATCTTTGTTCCAGGCGAAGTTTTTATTATTTGCATTCCAGGTCTTAGAAGATCCGCTGTTGTATGTATAGCTCCAGAAACCAAACCATCACCATCTCCGTTTTTGAGCATTAACGTCCCAAAATACATTTCATCCTTTACTACCTCTCTAGCCTTTTCAATAGTTATCCCTTTATTTTTTCTTAACTCAAAAAATAAATTCACATATTCCTCATATTTTTCAGATTTAATTGGATCAACTATAATTGAACCATCTATATTAACTCCTAAACTTTTAGCTTTAGACTTAATTTCATCATCATTGCCTATTAAAACAATATCCGCTATTTTCCCCTTAATAATTGTTTCAGTCGCTCTAATAGTCCTTTCTTCAGTTCCTTCTGGCAAAATTATCTTTTTTTTGTCACTTTTAGCCAATTCTAAAATTTTTTCTAATAGTCTCATATATGACTCCTTCCAAACCAACAAATAATAAACTCATTTTTATTATAAACCAGTTAATTATACTCTTCAACATATTATCTTTAAGAAATAAGGTAAAGCAATATATTTATTTCAATTACACTTTACTTTCTATTATGATTTGTAATATATTTTTTATTATTTATTTAAAGGAGTTTATTATTGTGAAAGTAGTCGCCATAATATCCGAATATAACCCATTTCATCTCGGACATCTTAACCAAATAGAACAAATAAAAAAAATATTCCATCCTGAAGAACTTGTAATCATCTCAATTATGAGTGGAAATTTTATACAAAGAGGAGAACCTAGCATTTTAAACAAATTTGAGCGTTGTAAATCTGCTATTAAAAACGGTATTAACCTATGCTTAGAGATTCCTGTACATATATCTCTATCCTCTGCAGAAAAATTTTCATATGGAGCAATTAAAATTCTCGACTCATTAAAATGCGTTGATTATATTTGTTTTGGATGTGAAATTCCAAATGAAGAAAAATTAAACTTAATTTCAAACATCTTAATAGAATCAAACAAAATAAATTATTCCAAATATTTAAATAAAGGTTACTCATTTGCAAAAGTACAAGAATTAATTGTCCATGAAAAATCGAAAGATGAAAACCTAAAAAATTTAATGAAATCCTCTAACAATATTCTAGCTATAGAATATCTTAAATCTTTAAAAATTTTAAACAGCAGAATAAAACCTATACTTATACAACGAATTGGAAGTAATTATAATGATACATCTTTAAACAAACTTTTTTCATCTGCAACAGCTATAAGAAATATTCTAAACACTAAATCTGATATAAATATTATTAAAAATCACGTCCCTGAAAAAACCTTTAAAATTTTAGAAAAATCTTCCATAAAAGGTTGTTTCGTTAATAAAGAAGATATGTTCCCTTATTTGAAATACAAGCTTTCAATAAGTAAAAACCTATCAAAAATTAGTGGAGTAAATGAAGGTCTTGACAATAAATTTTACACAGAAATACATAAATCAAATTCTTTAAATGAATTAATTTTAAATGTAAAATCAAAAAGATACACCTATTCAAGATTAAGTCGTATCCTATGCAAATTTTTTATAGGATTTGAATCTTACGATGTGGAAACAATTAAAAATTTTAGTAATTATGTTAGAGTTCTAGGATTTGACTCAAAAGGAAAAAATTTATTAAACACCATCAAAAAATCTTGTAATATAAATATAATATCAAAATTTGACAAAAAAAACTCATCTTTAGCACCACTAGATATATTAAGCACGATAGCATACTCTATTATAAACAAAACAGTATCACCAACGGATGACTTTACACATCCACCAATTATAGAATAATAGTCTATTTATATTTTCTAATATCATAATATTTTTTTTTATTCATAACAATTAATAAAGACAAAAGAAAGGATGTAAATTAATTGTTGGTATTTTTAATTTTATCTATTATGATATTAGGAATTTTTTATATCTGTGGAAAATCTAAAATAAATGCTCTAATCACTTTCACAATTACGATAAGCATAACATACTTAATCATTTTCCCAAAATCATCAATTGATGCAGTACTAAATGGAACCAATTTATTTATAAATTCAGTTTTCCCAACATTATTTCCATTTTTAATCTTAACAAATATTTTAATAAACTACGGAGGAATAGATATTTTTGGTAAACTCCTTGGTTCTATACTTGCAAAACCTTTAAGAATTTCTAAAAATTCTATTTTCCCATTACTTATAAGTTTTATATGTGGTTACCCATTAGGCATAAAATACTTAAACGATATGTACACCGAAAAAATTATTGGTAAAAATGAATTTATACGCATGACAAATATTGCATCAAATGCAAGCCCATTATTTATTATTGGCACTATCGGGGTATCAATGCTTCAAAATAAAACTTTTGGATACATACTTTTATTTGCTAATTATTTATCTTGTATACTAATGTCGTTTATAATTCCAAAGGGAAAAGAAACATCAATTTTAAATATTAAACCAAGCCAAATTAAAGCCAAAAATAATTTTGGTAATATTTTAAAAAATGCTTTAGAAAATGCATTAAAAACATGTGCGATAGTTGGAGGATTTGTAATACTATTTTCTTTAATAAAAGAGATCTTACTAAATAATTTCTATACCCAAGTTATACTTAAAGATCTTCCTATATTAAAATCAATTATCGTTGGAATTTTTGAAATAACAAATGGTATTAAATTATTAAGTGATGCTATTATTCCAATTAAATTAAAACTCTCACTTATTAGTACTCTTTGTAGTTTTAGTGGATCATGTATAATTCTTCAATGTTACTCATTTGTATACAAAAATACTTCATTCAAAATAAGTAAATATATATTTTACAAACTTATACAATCTATAATTGCATTTGTTATAACATTTATTATTTGTATATTTACAATATAAAAGCCTCCGTACTATGTACAGAGGCTTTTTAAGTTAGAATATAATACTTCAATCAAACATTTTACATTTTGGAGGTATAAAATCTAGCTTCAATATTAAATCTAACAATTTTAAATCAGTAGGAATAAAGAAATTAATTTGATAGTGATTATCATTACTACGTTATTAACTGTATCATATCTAAAATTAAATTTCAATATATTTTATCAAAAAAAATATAGGTTTTAAAAAACCTATACTCATAAAAATTTATAATACAAATTTTTCAATAGCCTTAGCAACTCCATTATTATCATTTGTATCTGTAACATAGTCTGCAATTTCCTTTATCGGATTTATTGCATTACCCATAGCTATACCAAGTCCTGCGTACTTTATCATTTCCATATCATTCTGCTGATCACCAATACAAATTACTTCTTCCTTTGAAATACCAAAAATATTTGATAAATCTTTAACAGCATTACCCTTATTTGAACCTTTATGAAATAATTCAAGACATATAGGTAAAGTTCTAACAACTGTATAATTATCTTTTATATACTCTGGAATATTTTTTTGTATTACATCTAGTTTTGATGGCTCTTCTGTATAAATTATCTTAAATACTTTTGTTTCCTTATTTATTTTATTTGGAAAATCTGGTTCAACACGAACAGTCATACCTATATGATCTCTCTCAAATTTTGAAAACTCATTTTCTTCTAAAACAATTGTTCCCTCAGTTTTATAATCATATATCAATATTTTAGCATTTAAATCTATACCAACATCAACTAATGTTTTCACTTCATCTCCATATAATAAATTGGCCTTCAAACACTTCAAATCATTGCTTTTATACAATGATACACCATTATTTGTTATAATGTATTCATCTTTATCGGATAATCCAACCTTTTCGATAAATTTTATGATTGCTCTAATCCCTCTTCCAGTTGTAAAAACCACTTTTACTCCCTTATCGAGAGCCCTTTTTACAGCAGAAATATTTTCATTAGAAATTTGACCATCACTATTTAAAAGAGTACCGTCCATGTCAATAGCTATTAATTTATACAAGATCAATCCCTCACTAACTTATTTATTTTATTTTATCCAAGTCATTCTTTATCTTGTAAGAAATATCATCATAAAAATTAGATATTTCTGATATATTCTTAGAATATAATGATCCCAATGTTTCAATAGCACTATTCTTAGTATTTTCAATATCATCAACTAATGATCTTAACACCTCTCGAACATAATCATTAGCTCCACCTCTTATAGCCTTTGCTTCACCTTTCGCAATTTCTATAATACTTTGAGCTTTATTGTTCGCCTCAATTACGATTTCATGTTCTTCTATCTCTTTTTCAAGCATAAGCTTGGATTCTTTCATAGCTTCTTCACTAAACTTTTTTGCCTCACCTATTATCCTATCCCTCTCGCTAATTATCCATTTAGACCTCTTTAATTCATCAGGTAAATCATGTAAAATCTTCTTTATTAACTCTAATATATCTTTTTTATTTAAAACAATCTTCCCAGTTATAGGAATTTCAGTAGCATTCTCAATAACTTCTTGTAAATAATCTAATAACTGTAAAACATCCATATAATCACTCCAAAATTTTATGAATAATATCTTGTTCAATAACAGAAGGTACTAACCCTGATATATTACCACCAAACTTTACTATTTGCTTTATAGACGACGAACTTATATAAGATAAGTTCTCCGTTGTCATAAGGAAAAAAGTTTCTATATTAGGTGCCATTTTATTATTTAAAAATGCCATTTGTATTTCATACTCAAAATCCGAAAAAGCTCTTAGTCCCTTAATAATTATATTTATATCTTTTCTATTCATATAATCAATTAACAAGCCTTCATAACTATCTATTTTTATTTTATCACTATCATTTAGATTACATACAGATTTACTTATTAATCTCTTCCTATCCTCAATAGAAAATAATGTATTCTTATCAGGATTAACTAAAACACATACTGTTATCTCATCAAAAATCTTTAAAGAACGTTCTATTATATCAATGTGCCCAAGAGTTATTGGGTCAAAACTTCCAGGTATTATTGCCCTATTCATTATAATTCTCCTTATATCTATAAAAACACACAGTAGTGTTGCCGTACTTCCTATAATCAACTAAATTTATATTTTTAGATTCTATAAACTTGCTTTCTGAACTTGATATTTTAACCACTATAAGCCCATATTTATCAAGAAGATTTAACTCATCAATTAAGTTTATACTTCTACTAACATAATCTGAGTTATATGGCGGATCTATAAACATTAAATTAAATTTTTCCTTACCCTCAAATCTTCTAAGATTTACATCAAACTCCCCTTTTATTGCAAATGCACAGTCTGACAATCCTAGATTCCTAATATTTTGTTTTAAATATGAAAATGTAATATCATTTCTGTCACATAGATAAGTTTTCTTAGCTCCCCTACTAGCAGACTCAAGTCCAAGACTTCCAGTTCCAGCAAATAAATCAAGAACAATACTATCTCTAGTTAAATCATTTTGAATTATATTGAAAATAGATTGCTTAACTCTATCAAGTGTTGGTCGTGTGACATCATACCCATCTGGAGAAATAATCTTTCTACCCTTAGCTTTCCCAGTAATTATTCTCATTTAAATCTCCTTAATTAAAACAAATAGTATTATCAATTCCATCTAATTTTTTCTGAACACCATCATAAAAATTTCTTATTTCATCTGTATTAAGTAAATCCATATAATCAATATCTTCTTTAACTTTTTTCAGAATACCTATGTCATTAATAACATCCGCAAATACAAATCCAGTATTCCCATGTTGTTTATATCCAAAAATATCTCCACTTCCTCTTATCTTCAAATCTTGTTCAGATAAATAAAACCCATCATTACTTTCAAGGAGCGTTGAAATTCTCTTCATAGTTACAGAATTCATAGTGTTAGTAACAAGAATGCATATACCTTCTTTAGATCCACGACCAATTCGACCCCTAAGTTGATGTATCTGTGAAATTCCAAAACGCTCAGCATTTTCAATTACCATTACAGTTGCATTAGAAACACTGATACCAACCTCTATTACAGTAGTAGAAATCAATATATCAATTAATCCTTCTTTAAATTTATTCATAACTCCGTTCTTGTCCTTGTTGTTCATTTTGCCATGCAAAATTCCAATACTACAAGAAGATAAAATAGATGTCTTCAATTCCTCGTATAATGATTCAACAGAAAATAAATCTACCTTTTCATTATCTTCAATGAGAGGACAAACTATATAACATTGACCACCCTTATTAATTTCATCTAATATAATTTTATATTTAGATTTCTTATCTTCTCTCTTAATATGAATCGTATTAACTTTCTTACGATTTGATGGGAGCTCTTTAATCGATGAAATATCCATTCCATTATATATGTACAAAAATAAAGTTCTCGGAATAGGAGTCGCAGTCATAACCAATACATCACAATTTTTATCTTTTCCTTTCTGTATAAGTTTGGACCTCTGACTCACACCAAATCTATGTTGCTCATCGAAAATTATATACCCCAAATTTTTAAGTTCAACATCATCTTCAAGTATTGCATGAGTACCTATCAATAAAATTGAATATCCTTCCTTTAATTCTTCCTTTATTTTATCTTTTTCCTTTTCTTTAATACTCCCAACTAAAAGCCGAATTTGTATATCAAATTTTTCAAATAATTTAATCGCTTCATTGTAGTGTTGAACAGCTAAAATTTCAGTTGGAACTATTAATACAACTTTATATCCATTTAATAGAACATTAAATGCTGTAATAAATGCCACAATAGTTTTACCCGAACCAACATCTCCATGAAGTAACCTATTAATTGAAAAATCACTTTTTTGTTCAATCAAAATCTGCTTTATTGCATTATTTTGATCACTAGTTAACTGAAAACCAAGTTGATTCTTTAATTCAATTAATTTTTCAGTGAAAATACTAAACTTAATCCCATTTCCTTTAGAAGCTAATTTATCTCTTAAAAGCTTTATATTAACAAAAAAATACATAAGTTCCTGATATTTAAATCTATCTATAGCTTTAGTAAGCATTTCTTTATTTTTAGGTAAGTGTATATTTATAACGGCATCATCCAAAGAAATCAAATTTCTCTTTTCAATAATAAATTTCGGTAGATTATCTTTAAGCTTAATTTTCTCAATGGCATTACTTACTATATTTATAATTTGATTGTTACCAATTCCTTTAATTGATTTATATTTCGGTATAATATCATTTGAAAATTCTTTAATTTTCTCTGCATTGACAAGTTCTATATAATTTTTTGTTTCCTTACAAGATCCGTAAACTTTATATGTATTACCTAAAATAAAACTATGTTTCATATATGGTTTATTAAAATATATTAATTTCGCAACCCTACCTTCAGTATTTTTTAATTTTATTGTTGTCAATATCAACTTTTGTTTGACAGCTACATCTCTAAGTATTTCTGTGACAATTCCCTCAAATACATATTTATCAGAAGAGCACTCTCCCATAAATTCATATGATTTCGGAAAATACATAATCAAATCTTCAACTGTATTAATGCCATTTTTTGAAAATAAATCAGCGTATCTTTGACCTACACCTTTAACACTTATAATACTTTTTTCTAGCATACTTACCCTTCTATAAATAAAAATGAAGCTTTAATTTTCATATCTAATACCTTGAATATTGACAACTATAGAATTAATAGAAAGCTCTAAAAATCTTTCAACACTATCCTTAATTAAATGAATTATATCACTTGCTATTATGGAGATCTTAATCCCATATTTTATAATTACAAAAACATGTATATTTAACTTTGATTTATCTTCCGTTAAATTTATCTTAATTCCACTACTTAAATTGCTATTATCTTCTTTGAAATTACGATTTGCTAAACCAACAACATTATTGCATTCCATTGTAGCTAAAGCAACAATATTTTTAATAAGCTCTTCGTTATAATAAATATTCCCACTTGGTGTTTTAACATGTAACATAAAACGGCTCTCCTTTCCTCTTTTTCATTTTATATTAAATGAGTATATTATTCAATTATATATTGATTCTTTTATTATTTCATGTTATTATTAAGTTTGTTTGTATATCATGTTTTTAGATATGGAGGTGTATGTAATATGTCTAAGAAATGTGAAATTTGTGATAAAGGTGTAGTTTTTGGCGGACAATACAGCCATTCTCATCGTAGATCTAATAGGAAATGGACTCCTAATCTAAGAAAAATTAAAGCTGTTATTAATAATTCTAAAAAGACTATAAAAGTTTGTACTAGATGTTTGCGTTCTGGTAAAATAGAAAGGTCTGCATAAAATTAAAAGTGTAATTAAATCCAGATTTAATTACACTTTTAAAACATCCATAAAATAGTATCTAATTATTAGTTTAATTACAAATAAAAGTTATTTTTTATTTCCATAAGGACTACAATAATTTTTAAATTAAACGAAATATATTTATAATAGATACTATAAAAATCAAATTTTAATTATCAAGAGGTATGTTTAATGAAAAACAAATTTATTAAAATGTTATGCTTATTAATTTTAGGAGTAGGTTTAGTTCAATGCTCCAGTCAAAGTTCTAATAATTCAACATCTCAAAATAATGAACAAATAACTGTTATTCCTGATCCTAATTCTCCAGATGGTATTGTTATTGAAAACCAAGTAGAAAAACCACAAGATACTTTCACTAAAATTATTGCCAAAGACATCAGTGCTAGCAAATATAAATCAGTTGTACCTATCGTTTCTAAAAATCCAGAGTTTTATAATCGCTATATGGGCACAGGTACTATAGTTGGAACAAATACAATTATAACTAATAAACACGTTACAACAGAAGAAACAAAAGATACGATGTATGTCCTATTAAATGAAGGTGATACAACAATTCCATTTGAAATCGAAAATATAATAGAATTTGATGAAGAATCAAATGGAAAGGCTGGAGCTAATGTAGATCTAGCAATAATTCAAGTTAAACCTAATAATGGTAGAAATTTATCTGACAATATCGAAACTTTTAAATTTGCTACAGTTGAGGAAATTAATAGTTTAAAAGTTGGGGACCAAATTGAATACGCTGGATATCCATCTGAATTACAACCTGATTTATTTTGCGATAAAATAAAAGTTAATACATTAACAAACTCTACTAATTATATTACATTTCAATCTATAGCAAAAGGTGGTCAATCAGGTTCAGCGTTATTAAATTCAGAAAATAAAATTGTAGGCCTGCTAAGAGCTTCTAATGAAAAAGAAGGAACTGGATTCATATTAAATCAGACAACACTTGATTTTATAAATAAAAATATTAAGTAATAAATAAACAATTTCATTAATTTTATAAAACTACTTATCTCATCTTTTTATTTAAAACCTATTGTCAAAGCTATTATATCGAATTCCATAAATAATATAACATTAAATGATGTATTATTCTTTTATTATTTCATAGTATTGTATTATTTATGTGCCATAGATTTTAATATGGAGGCATATATAAAATATTTCTATAAAGATGTGAAATTTGTGACAAAAGTGTAGTTTTGAGGTGGACAATATATCCATTATCACTGTAGATCTAATAAAAAATGGATTCCTAATCTAAGAAAAATTAAAGCTATTATTGATAATTCAAAAAAGACTGTAAAAATTTGTATTGAATGTTTACAGTCTAATAAAATACAGAGATATTCCTAAGTTAAGAGTGTAATTAAATTTAGAAATTTAATTACACTCTTAACTTAAATATCAGTCTTTAAAAACTTCCTTACCCTCTTTAATATCACAAAAATAAATCATAGCTTTAGCTATATACTTTGGCATTTCTTCTCCATAATTCCTAGATAAAATTCTAGAAAAATTAGTATTAAATTCATATACCTCAGCTAATCCTCTAAACATTCCAATAGAACATCTATAAAACCTATTCATAAAATTAAAAAGATCTGATATCATATCTTGTATACATTCATCATTATACTTATTTGATTTCATTTTATTTTGTATATTTTTAAAAATTATATCTCTCTTCTTTTGTTCTTTTAATAAATTAATCTTATTTAATGAACTATAATTTATTCTTTCCGCCAACTTAAATCACCTATAAATTAATTACTTCACATCAAATTATAATACAATTAACTTTAAAAAACAAATAAAATATAATTAAATATTAATAATCTTATTTATTTCCATTAAAACTATATTTAAAAATTAAATTATGTTACAATGAGAAATGTGTGAATCAAATTTTAATTACCAGGAGATATGTTTAATGAAAAACAGATTTATTAAAATGTTATGCTTATTAGTTCTAGGAATAAGTTTAATTCAATGTTCTAGAAATAATGAACCTAACTTTACTAGTCCTAAAGTTAAAATAGAGGCCAAAGATATTGAAAATAGCAAATATAATTTAGTTGTTCCTATAACTAGAAGAGATAAAAATAATTCTAAAATTTATTGTGGTACTGGATTTATTGTCGGACCAAACACTGTTTTAACTAATAAACATATTACAGATACAGATCCCGATGACCATATTTTAAATCCTGAAAAAGAATTATTTGTTGAATTAAATAAAAATGGAACTACAACTACTTTTGAAATTGATAAAATCATTCCATTTGATAATACAGATGGAGTATATGGTATTGAAGGAATTAATGTAGATTTATCAGTAATTCAAGTTAAACCTAAGGATGGAAAAAATTTATCAGATAGTTTTGGTTCATTTGAAATTGCTGCACTTGAAGAAATTCAAAAAATTAAAGTTGGAGATACAATTGAATATGCTGGATATCCTATGCTTAAACAACCAGATTTATTTTATGATGTTGCAGTTATAACTACTCTTTATGGAAGTACAAAACCAACTATTGATAATACTGATACAATTTTTCTTCATAATACAATTTTTTTTTAATTCAATTACAGAATCCGGACATTCAGGTTCTCCTATATTAAAAGATAGTAAAGTCGTAGGAATAGTATGGGGTGCTCATGCAGAAAAAGGTATTGGATATGCACATTTATTTAATGAAGTATCTCTTGATTTTATAAATAAAAATATTAAGTAATAAATAAACAATTTCATTAATTTTATAAAACTACTTATCTCATCTTTTTATTTAAAACCTATTGTCAAAGCTATTATATCGAATTCCATAAATAATATAACATTAAATGATGTATTATTCTTTTATTATTTCATAGTATTGTATTATTTATGTGCCATAGATTTTAATATGGAGGCATATATAATATTTCTATAAAGATGTGAAATTTGTGACAAAAGTGTAGTTTTGAGGTGGACAATATATCCATTATCACTGTAGATCTAATAAAAAATGGATTCCTAATCTAAGAAAAATTAAAGCTATTATTGATAATTCAAAAAAGACTGTAAAAATTTGTATTGAATGTTTACAGTCTAATAAAATACAGAGATATTCCTAAGTTAAGAGTGTAATTAAATTTAGAAATTTAATTACACTCTTAACTTAAATATCAGTCTTTAAAAACTTCCTTACCCTCTTTAATATCACAAAAATAAATCATAGCTTTAGCTATATACTTTGGCATTTCTTCTCCATAATTCCTAGATAAAATTCTAGAAAAATTAGTATTAAATTCATATACCTCAGCTAATCCTCTAAACATTCCAATAGAACATCTATAAAACCTATTCATAAAATTAAAAAGATCTGATATCATATCTTGTATACATTCATCATTATACTTATTTGATTTCATTTTATTTTGTATATTTTTAAAAATTATATCTCTCTTCTTTTGTTCTTTTAATAAATTAATCTTATTTAATGAACTATTAATCTATTTTCTCCATAAACAGATTCCCCTCTATTAATTAATTTCAATTTAATTATATATACCATACTCAATTGATTCATATCTCTTTTTATAAATAAAATATGCAATAACACATAAAATAATTTGAACCAAAGAAGAAATTGGTGTACCCAATCCAATATGAAATAAAGTAGCTCCATTTATTTGGCTCATAATAAAAACAACAGGGATTCTAACAAAAAAAGCACCAATAATCCCTTGTATTATAACAAAAATAGTTTTTCCACAACCATTAAAATATCCTACAAAACAGAAAAGAACAGCAGTGAGTAAACAATCAATAGAATATGCTTTTAAGTAATCGTGAGCATGAATAGTCACTTGATACTCGCCCGAAAAAATAGAAGATAATATATTCCCTCCAAAAAATGAGATAATACCCATTATAAATCCAATAATTAACGCAGTTTTAATCCTATAAATCAAAGCCTTTCTAGATCTTTCAAATTCACCTGCTCCATTATTTTGAGCCACAAAAACAGAAATAGATTGCATATAAGCAGATGCTACTAACATCAAAAATACACAAACTTTTTCTGCTACTCCTACAGCAGCAGATTCTATAACTCCCATTCTATTAACTACTACTTGAATAAAAAGAAAAGAAAATTGAACTAACAATTCTTGCAAAGCTATAGGCATACCAATCAACAAAATCATTTTAACACATTCGCTATCAAAACATATATTCTTTTTAGAAAAATCAAATGGAAATTTTTTCTTAATAATAAAATAAATAGAGAATATTACACTAATTGCTTGTGCAAATACTGTAGCAATAGCAGCTCCAATAGCTCCCATTCTAAAACCAGCCACCAATATAAAATCTCCTAAAATATTAATAATACAAGCAATTGTTACAATCATAAGTGGCGTTTTAGAATCACCAATTCCTCGAAAAACAGATCCTATTATATTATATAACATAATAAATATCATACCCATACCACAAATTTGTACATATTGTTTAGTTTGTTCAAAAGATTCTATTGGTGCATGCATAAAAGTATATAATTTATCACTAAATGGAACTACTAAAAAGTTATAACAATAGCTAAAATTGAAAATATAACAACACCATTTCCAACAACTATACCTGCCACGGTTTTTAGATCCAATACACTCACCTAAAAATACGATTATACCCATTGTAAGTCCTGTAATTACCATAGTAATCATATTAAATAATTGGCTACCAGATGCAACACCAGACTGAGCATAAGTTCCAGAAAATTTACCAACAATAATTAAGTCTGCTGCACCATAAGTGCTAATAATACAGGAAATGCAAATGAAATAAGAGATTTAAAAATATTTCCTTTAATTAAACTTTGTTCTTTTAATTGTTTCATTTTATACTCCTTTCTAAAAAAAAGCTGGATAAGAAAACAGGGATTTCACCTGCAATCTTATCCAGCTCGCAACTTAAAATGTTACTAACCCTCCGACTGATTAACAATATACATATATCATATTTTAAATTTATCGTCAATATCAATCAAAAATACACATTTATTTAATTTTAAAAAATTTAATTTAAATAACAAAAAAGGTAAGCAAATGAGCTTACCTTTTTATTTTAAGACTTCTTTCGTTTTATCAAACCGAATCCACTACTAGAAACTGCTATAATTCCTGAAAATAATAATACAATTCCCCATTGCAATAAATTTATATTTGTAGTTTTAAATATAGCTTGGAAAAATGGAATATATATTATTCCAAAAATCATCACCACCGAAATAATAACTGATAACAACAAATATTTGTTAGACAATAAATTTATTTCAAACAAAGTTCTTGTTTCAGATTTACATTCAAACACATGTATCAATTGGGATAATACAAGAGTTGCTAAAGTCATAGTTCTACAAGTACGTACACTAAAACCAAGATAAAGACCAATAATAAATGTAAATATTGTACTAATTCCAATTAAAGCCCCTCTAAATAAAATTTTTTCCCAAAGACCTCTTGAAAAAATACTTTCATTTCGTGGTCTCGGTGGTTTACTCATTATATTATCATGCGAATTATCAACTCCAAGTGCAAGAGCTGGAAGTCCATCTGTCGCTAAGTTAACAAATAAGATTTGAATAGGAGTAAGTGGATTTGGAAGACTGAATATAGAAGCTAGAAACATTGTTAAAACTTCCCCAATATTACAAGATAATAGATATCTTATAAACTTCCTTATATTCAGGTAAATCTTTCTTCCTTCCTCAACTGCAGAAACTATAGTACTAAAATTATCATCCATCAATATCATGGCAGATGCTTCCTTAGTTACATCTGTACCTGCTATCCCCATCGAAATACCGATATCAGCTTCTTTTATAGCTGGTGCATCATTAACACCATCTCCAGTCATTGCAACAACATGTCCTTTTTCTTTAAATGCTTTAACAATTCTAAATTTATGTTTTGGTGTAACCCTAGCAAATACTCTTATGAAATCAATTACCTTTGATAAGGCTTTATCTGACATCTTTTCAATATCATCACCTGTTAATACTTCATTTAATCCTGTACAAATTTGAAGCTCCTTAGCAATCGCAAATGCTGTATTTTTATGATCTCCAGTGATCATAATCGTATTTATTCCTGCTTGTTTACATTTAATAACAGCATCCTTTGAATCCTTTCTTGGTGGATCTATTATTGAACAAAAACCTGCAAAAATAAGATCTTTCTCTAAATTAGATTTATCATTAAGATTATTTTTCTTAAATCCCGCTCCAAGGCATCGGAGTCCCTTAAGCGACATCATTTCAACTTCTTTAATGATTTCCTGCCTTTTAGCATTAGTAAGATCAACAACATTGCCTTTATGTAAATAATATTTACTCATTAAAAGTATTTTTTCTGGTGCTCCTTTAGCTAATAAAATACTTTCATCAGTCTTTGGATCTCTTACAACTACAGATGCCATCTTTCTATCAGAATCAAATGGAATTTCACTCAATTTCTTAAATGAACTGTGATAACTAACTAAATTTTCAACATTATCAAAATAATATTCAATAAGAGCCTTCTCTGTCGGATCAGCGATTATTTGATTTTTAAAATTCTTTTCATTCTTATTTATATTAAAATCATTACATACTACAAATATTTCCTTCAAAATTTCATTCTTATCTACTTCGGCTTCTCTTTTTTCATAAACCTTACCATCAAAATAAACTTCTCTAACTGACATTTTATTTTCAGTTAAAGTCCCTGTCTTATCACTACAAATTATTGATGTACATCCAAGTGTTTCAACTGATGGAAGTTTCCTAATCAAAGCTCTCCTCTTAAGCATTTTAGAAACACCAAGAGCTAAAGCAACTGTAACTATAGCAGGTAACCCTTCAGGTATTGCTGCAACAGCCAAACTCACACCAATCAAAAACATATCTGTAACAGATTGTCCTCTTGCTATACCAATAACAGTAACTACAGCACATATTAACAAGCATATAACAACTAAAACCTTCCCAAGTCCTTCCAATCTTTCTTTTAATGGCGACTTATCCTCATCAATATCCTGAAGCATATTTGCAATTTTACCCATTTCAGTATTCATACCAATATTAGTAACTTTAGCATATGCCTTACCTTTCAAAGCAATAGTTCCCATAAAAATATTATTTTCTTTATTTTTATTAGTCTTGATAACTCCTACGGACTCACCAGTAAGCAAAGATTCATCTACAGTCAGATCACCTCTTATAATTTTAGCATCTGCAGGAATCCTATCCCCAGATTCTAACAAAATCAAATCATCTATAGTTAATTCAACTGCATCTATTATTTTCAAATTTCCGTCACGTATAACTTTAGTAGTTGGTGATGAAAGTTTCTTAAGTGACTCTAAAGATTTCTCAGTTCTAAATTCCTGAATAAATCCAAGTATAGCATTTATTACAATAATTACAACAATTACAATTGAATCAGCAACATCTCCTATGATACCTGAAATTATAGTTGCAACTATTAAAATCCAAATCATAATATCATTGAATTGAGATAATAAAATAGAAAATATAGAGGTCTTATTTTTTTCTTTTATTCTATTTTTGCCAAATTCTTTGACATTTATTTCAACCTGTTCTTTAGTCAAACCATTTAATAATCCATTATCTTTCACCAATTTTTCCTCCTTGTAGATTATAATGATTAATATATATTTTCTTTTTATCTAAATAATTACTAAAATAAAAAAAAATAAATCCATTAGAGATAACTCTCTAATGGATTTATTCATATAAACATAATAAATTTAATAGGACGCTGATTTATCATCTTTATTCAATAAATAAACAAGACTTCCTCCAATCGCATTTCCTATCAAACAAATTAAAATATAAAATAAAGACTTTAAAGAAAAAGCTCTAGCTACACTCATATAAACTATATTTGCTATACTATGCTCTGTTTTAGTTCCTAAAAATAATAATACAATTCCGATAGTAACCAAATCATGTTTACTAAATACAGCAATTTGCATAAGTATACCAACTACTATAGACTTAAAAAGTGCAATTAATAACGGTGTCTGCATTTTGGATTCCCAAATTGATCCCGCATGAGTTTCACCTAAAAAAGAAAACAAATATCCAAATATAACACAAGCAATAAAGTTACCTAAAAGAATAATAGCTATATTCTTAACCTTACAAGTCAACTCTTCATTACAACAACACCATTTAGCAATTTTACTTGTATACAAATTTAAATTCATTGCTAAAATTACTAACAATGCAGCAGAAAATACTATTTTTGATAATGTATCATAATTTAACAGATAATTATACGCAGCAATAGAAACTATAATTCCCGCTAATATAGACTTCCTAAATACTACCATAAAAACACTCCTTTAAAATAGATATTTATCCTTAATTTCAGACCTAATATTGTACCAAAAAAATATTTTATTGTAAAATATATAAATTCAAATTTTATATTAATTTATTAAATAAAAAATCCTGTTAAAATATACATTTAACAGGATTCAATCTTTACAGATCATCTATATTATATTCTCAAAACTAAAATGAATCTGAGGATCAGTATAATATTGATTAGCTAAATCCTCATCTCCAGTTAGCAAAAATAATTCGTAATACATATACTCTTTTTCATATTGTGTAATAATATCTTCGACTTCCTCTACTTTACCTTTTTGAACAGAAACATCATAAAACAAATTATAATCATCTAGATATCTTTCTAAATCATCATCATTAATGAATAGCACTTCCTTTAACAAAGTATCTCTTTGTTCTCTAAGATTTAAATCGTAATCTTCAGCTTCACTACTCATTTGGCCTGTCCAAGTATAAGGTTCACTTACTTGGTTCTCATAAGCCTTTACTCTACTAGTTGATCCAAAACAAAATACAAAAGCAAACAATCCAAACCCTAAAACTTTTGTATTAATTCTAAACATTATCTACACACTTTCCTTTCATATTTAAATTTGTTAATTAATTTTTCGTAATGCCTACTATAATAGTACTATTACTATTGAGTCAATTACAATTATATTTTCCATTTAAGATAAATTAAATTACTCTTAATTTAAATAATTTTAAGTACTTAAACAAAATAATAAAGAGTGATACACACTCTTTATTACCTAAATATCTTATTTTTTAAATATTTTAACTATCTTAGCTAAACATTTAGGTAGCTTTATAGCTATAATCTTCATAATTGTCATCTCTCCTTAATTTCAAAAATAAAAAAACTTTTACTACCAATATATTGTATGTTTAATCAATTTATGATCTTCAAAATATTAAATAAATAAAAATTAATTTATTTGAAGATATTTTTACTTTTTCCGATATCCATTCATTGGAGAGTGTAAGAGTATCAATAAGATTTAAATGAAAATTATTCAAATTATACTTTGCACCGCATATAGAAATAATAGTGTCGTCATATACAGGTAAGATTGAAAAAAATTTATAAGACCCCCTATCAAAATTATTACAGCCAATAGATCCTAATATAACATTAAACTCATCAATCATAACTATATCTAAACCACGTTCAATAAATTTCTGCATCACTCTCAAATTAAATTGAAAATGATCCGATCTCTTACCAGTAAATCCAAAAAGATAAATCTTTTTAAATCCATTTTTCAAACAATAATCCATAGCTATTTCTAAATCATTATAATCCATATCTGTCTTTAAAATATGTCTATTATTGTAAATAACTTCTTTATATTTCAGCGAATCAAAATCTCCTATAGCTAAATCTATCCTTCTATTTTCTTCAATTAAATAATTACATCCGCCATCAACAGCAATAGTAAATATATTGTCTAAATCTACAAATTTATTCACTATGTCAAATTTATTAAAGCCTCCATTTCCAAAAATAACACATTCCACTATATAATTACTTCTCCTTTTGATTAAATTTATTATAAAATTTTACATACATCTCATATCTTGTTCTATTTATATTATCATTCTGTAATGCTTGTTTTACATTACATTTAATTTCATTAATATGCTTACATCCTCTAAATTTACAACCTTCATAATAATCTTTAAACTCAATGAAATATTCTCTTAAATTATCTATATCTATATGTTTTGAAATATTCACAGAGCTAAATCCTGGAGTATCAATTAAATATCCATCTAACTCATCTATATATACCAATTGTGAAAACCTAGTCGTGTGCTTACCTCTTTTGACTTTTTGACTCAATGTTGAAGTATCCATTATATTTTTATCCACGATCTTATTTAACAAACTTGATTTTCCAACTCCAGATGCCCCACAAAAACATGATATATTATTACATAATTTATCTTTTATAATATCTATGTTATTTTCGTGTTTAACACTTATCTTAATCACATCATAAGGAAAATTTTTAAATAATTCATCAACTTCTTTATCATCTACATCTGTATGTAAATCACACTTGTTAATTACTATATTGATTTTAACTCCATCAGCTTCAAAATTAATAAGCATTTTATTTAACATTTCAAAATTAATCTTAGGCTCTAAATAAGATAGTACTATAAATATTTGAGTAACATTAGAAATTTGCGGTCTTATAAAATCTGAAACTCTTTTATGAATGTTTTCAATAACTCCTTCTTTTTTATTTCGATCAATTATTTTTATAGTTACTCTATCTCCCACTTTAGGTTCAATTTCTTTAAATCTAAATTTTTTCCTAGATTTACAACAATACTCTTCCTTATCAACCAATATATAATAAAAACCATCTATAGCTTTTGTTATAATTCCACCAATCTCTACCATAACAATTCCTCATCATACTTTATATAGTTAAAAAAATAGCTTTTAAAAATTTAAACATAAATTTTTAAAAAGCTATAAATATCAATATACTTCTTCTATCTTTATTTGCGACCCTGAAATCACTTCATCTCCAACTAAGCAATCAATTTTTTTAATAACATCTGTATCATCAAAATTGTTAGCATCTAATTCAAGATCACTCTCCTTAAGAATTTCACGTGCATCCTTCACAGTGTAATCAATTATATCTGGTACCTTAGTCATATTACCTTCTTGATTAATAGTTTCACTTTGTCCTATTAAATTTTCTTTATTGCCTTCATCAGTCTCATCATTACTTTCACTGCTGGTAAGCTCATCTTTAACATTATCTTCAACAGTGTCATCTGGTTCTTTATCTAAATCTTTATCTGGAGAAGTATCATCATCAAATTGCTTTTTAACATAGTTATAATAACTTAACTCAATCTCAACTGTTGGCTTAATCTCAATTCCATCTGGAACAGACTGATAAAATATTTTCTTATCATTCTCTTGATTAGTTGTATCAACCGACTTCAATTTTATATTAATCCCATTCAATACAGCTAAATTCTGTGCCTCAACTATATCCTTACCTACAAATTGAGGAACAACAACAAGTTCCGTTTCAGATCCCCTACTTATAACAACAGATATAGTTTCATTCTTACCTATTTTTGAAGTCTGACTAGGATTTTGAATCATTATTACACCACGCTCATATACATCACTAAATCTTTCTTCTATATTCCCAATAGTAAGTCCTTCTCTTTGCAATACCAATCTAGCTTTATCTAAAGTCATATTAACTATATTAGGAACATCTACGAGTTCAACTCCATCACTTAATACAATTTTAATCGTATCTCCTTTTTTTACTATTGTTCCCTCTTTAGGATAAATATCAACTACAAAATTCTTTTCTAAATCACTTTCCACATATCCAGAAATTTTATAATTTAAACCTAATTCTTCCAACTCTCGCTCATATTGAACCCCAGTTTTCCCCAAAAATGAAGGAACACTGATATCAGCAGAAAATTTTCCAACTAATCCACTAAATTTAAAACTCATTATTAAAACAATAATAGCGAGTATAAGCAAAAGAACGATGACAATATTTCTAAATACATTATTTTTCTTTAACTTAGTTGGAATTGGTGGTGTTACTGCAGACATAACTGTGGTTTTATCAAGCATATTACATCTTGTAACAAAGTGCTTTTTATTATTTTGCAGTGCTTTCAGATCATCTCTTAACTCCTTAGAATTTTGATATCTTAATGCAGGATTCTTTTGAAGACACTTTATTATAAGATTATTTATCCCAATAGGTAATTTCTTAACTATATCCATAGGTTCAACTGGATCTACTTGTATATGTTGCAACGCAACATTAACCGGCGTTCCATGAGTAAATGGTAACCTTCCTGTAAACATTTCATACATCACAACACCAAAAGAATAAATATCACTTCTACAATCTACGAAATTTCCACGAGCCTGTTCTGGAGATATGTAATATGCCGATCCTAATATCTTTCCTGAATTAGTTATTGTGGCAGAATCAGAGGACTTTGCTATTCCAAAATCAGTCACTTTTATATTACCATGATTCGAAACTAAAATATTTTGAGACTTTATATCTCTATGTATTAATTCTATATCATGGGCAATAACCAACCCATTACAAATTTGTATACTAAAATCTAATGCTTCCTTTATAGAAAGTACTCCTCTTTCACTTATGTACTCCTTCAAAGTCTTTCCATCTATATATTCCATTACAATATAGTGCAAGTTATCTTCGACTCCTATATCATAAACCTTTACTATATTATTATCAGATAACTTAGCAACTTCCATTGCCTCATCCTTAAACTTACGTACAAATTCCTCATCATTAGTAAGCTCCTGTTTAAGAATCTTAATTGTAGTAAATCTCTTTAATATTTTACACTTGGCCTTATATACATTAGCCATTCCACCTTCACCAAGTTTTTCTATTATTTCATATCTGCCACCTATTACCTTACCTATCATTGCTAGTGCCTCCAAAAATTATTAGAGATACGTTATCTCTGCCTCCTCTTTCTTTAGCTAAAGTAATCAAATCATTACATGCCTTATACAAATCATTTTTATTATTTTCTATATATGGGACTATTTCATCCTGATTTATCTCATTTATTAATCCATCTGTACACAACAAATAAAAATTCTTATCATTATCTATAATAAACATATCTACTTCTACACTAACATTAATTCCAACAGATCTAGTTATAATATTCCTATTAGGATAATCTTTAGCTTCATCCTGACTTAATACACCATTATCTATTAATTGTTGGACAAATGAATGATCTTTAGTTATCTTGGTTATCTCACTACCACCTATAGAGAAAAAACAACTATCTCCAACATTAACAATATAAATTTTATCTCCATGAACAAGAGAAAGAGTAAGAGTAGTACCCATACCCTTATACTTTTTATTTTCTAAAGACTTAAAGTAAATTTCTCTATTCGCAAATTGAACAGCATTCTTTAAAAGTAACTCCAAATCAATTCCATCAAAATATTCTTTCATTATATACTCTTTAATCATTCGAACACAGATTTTACTAGCAATATCACCAGCATTATGTCCTCCCATGCCGTCAGCAATAATGTATAATTGATAACTACCACATATATAATAATCTAAATAATCCTCATTAACAACTCTAAGATTACCTATATCACTCATAGCTCCAACCATTGTAGAATATCCCCCTACTTACTATAACTTAATCTAAGCTGACCACATGCTGCATCTATATCTACTCCCTTTTTCTGTCTCATTGTCACATTAACTCCTGAATCCAACAAATAGTTATAAAATTTCTTTAATCTCCTAGATTCTTTAAAATCATTTTCATTTATTTCATTAACTGGTATCAAATTAACATGAGCCTTACTTTTCTTGCACAAAGAAACTAATTCCCTTACATCATCATCGCTGTCATTAACACCATCTATAAGAAGATATTCAAAAGATATCCTCCTCTTAGTTTTATCAAAATAATTCAAACATGCATCAATTAACTGATTTATAGAATATTTATTTGCTATAGGCATAATTGTCTTACGCTTATCATCATTAATAGCGTGCAACGATATAGCAAGATTTATACTCAAACCCTCGTTTGCTAAATCATAAATCTTAGGCACTATTCCACAAGTAGACAAAGTTATATGTCTGCTACTCATACCCATTTTGCTTCTCATCTCATGTATAAATGTTATTATATTCTCATAATTATACAACGGTTCCCCAGTACCCATAAGAACTATACGATTTATTTTTTTCGATGTGTATCTCTCAACAACTAAAACTTGACCCATGAGCTCACACAATTCAAGATTTCTTAAAAATCCATTTACAGTAGATGCACAAAATTTACATCCCATAGCACATCCAACCTGAGTAGAAATACAAATAGTATTTCCATAATCGTACACCATAAACACACATTCAATTAAATTTCCATCAACTAATTTTAACAAGAATTTAATTGTACCATCTATAGATTTTTGGACTTTCTCAATTAATGGAAGTTCAATTTTTAAAATATCTTTAAATTGTTTCCTCTCTATATTACTAAGATTTGTCATATCATCGAAATCAAAAATCTTTTTATTATAAATCCAATCTATTATTTGATTTGCTTTAAATCCTCTAAATTTATTTTCTTCTAAATATTTTCTAAGTTCATCACTTTTAAAATTCAATACATTAAACATATAATCCTCTTAATTTTTTTCTCAATTTAGTTATAAAAAATCCATTGCTCAATTCAGTCGGAAAAATAGTAATCATTCCTTTATTGTTTTCAAAAAATAAATTACTAAAATCATAATCATCAATCGACTCTAAAATAAAGTCATTATTAGTTTCCAAAAACCAATTAATTATATCTTCATTTTCATTTTTGTTAAGAGTGCATGTAGTATACATTAAAACACCATTTGATTTAACATATCTTGATGCATTAAAAATAATTTTCCTCTGTATATCAATAATTTCTTTCAAATCATAAGTATTTTTAAACCATTTTATTTCAGGTTTCTTATTAATTACTCCCAATCCCGAACACGGAGCATCAACCAAAACCTTATCTGCCTTATCAATAAACTTCTCATTCAAAATAGTAGCATCATTTATAAAGCAATCTATAGAACTGAGTTTCAACCTGTTTGCACTATTTTTAATTAGGTCTATCTTGTGATCATATATATCACAAGAAATCAATTTACACTTATCATTTGAAAGTTCAGCAATATATGTAGACTTTCCTCCAGGTGCTGCACATAAATCAATAATTACATCACCTTCTTTAGGATTTAATATTTCACAGGCTATCTGAGAACTCAAACCTTGAACACTAATAAATCCGTTTTTATATAAATCTAGTTTAGATATGTTAATTGGAGATTTTATTTTTATAGAATTTTTAAACTCTTTGATATCTTCAATTCTAAATTCATCTTTAAACCTTTCTATAAAATCTTGCTTAGAAATCATTTTAGAATTTATCCTATAACAAGTTTCACTTCTTTTATTCAAAGCCCTCATCAATTCTATATAATTTTTAGGATATTGAGACTTAAATAATTTTACCATCCATGAAGAAAAAGAATACTCATATTGCAGAGTATTCTTACCACTATCAATGAATTTCTTATTTCTCAAATAATTTCTTAAAACTCCATTCACAAATCCACTTTTATTCTTACACAACCTTTTAGCAGCTTCCACACTCTCATTTAAAACAGAATATTCAGGAATTTTATCAAGATACTTCAATTGATAAATTGCACTTCTAAGAATAATAGTTGAAATATTATTTTCATCAAGTTTCTTAACAAACTTATTTAATATATCATCGATAGTTAACTTATAACGTATTGTCCCATAAACAATCTCTGTAACCAATCTTTTATCTATATCTTTTAAACTCGATTTATCTAAATAATCTTTAAGTGTAATATTCGAATAAGCACCTCTATTTAAGACTTCATCAAGTATAATAACACAATCATATCTTAAATTATTTATCATTCGTCTCCCCTTGCTAATACTATAAGTCTGAGTAAGCTCATAATCGACATTAGTGCTGCTGCTACATACGTTAATGCTGCTGATGATAAAACACTTTTTGCGCCATTAACTTCATTGCCAACTAATAATCCCATGTTTTTAATTGACTTTATCGCCCTATTTGACGCATTAAATTCAACAGGAAGTGTTACCAATTGAAATATAACTGTAAGTGAAAATAAAACTATCCCAATAGTAAGTAATGGCTTGATACCCATTATTAAACCTAATAAAAATAATATCCAAGAGAATCCAGCTCCAAAATTTACTGCTGGAACAATAGCATTTCTTAAAATTAAAGGTGTGTAACTAACATTATGTTGTATCGCATGACCCACCTCATGAGATGCAATTCCAACTGCTGCTATTGACGTTCCAAAATAAACCTCTTGTGATAATCTCAATTTTTTCGCTCTAGGATCATAATGATCTGTCATACGACCATTTACCATTTCCACTTCAACATCATAAATTCCATTTGCCTTCAAAATATTAATAGCTGCCTGTTCTCCAGTAATTCCTCTTTGGTTTGTAACTTTAGAATATTTATTATAAGCAGATGAAATTTTAAATTGAGCAATAGCACTAACAATTATTGCAGGTATTAACAAAATTATCGTCCTATCAAAATAAAACATTAAAATCACTCCTTAATTCAATCTAACTTTACTTATAATATTACCATTTAAAAAAGATTTAATAGACATAACTTTTTTATTTTCAAATTGTATGGTAGTTATTAAAATAAATCCTTGTCCACATTTAACTAAAAGTCCATCATCATTAATTTCTACTATTTGACCATAACTAAAATCTATATATTTATCTTCATTAATCGAAACCTCTTTAGCCTCATATAATTTTATTTTTTTTTCTTCATATAAACAATATGCAACAGGCCACGGATTTAATCCTTTTATTAAATTTAATATATCCCGTGCAGATTTAGAAAAATCAATATGAGCAAATTCTTTCGTGATAATCGGAGCATATGTGCTTTTCGAATCATCTTGCTTTTGTCTCTTTATGGTTCCATTTTTAATTTTTTGAAGTGTATCCTTCATACCATAAGCACTTATTAGTTTCAATTTATCATGTAATTGACCTGCAGTCATATAATCTTCAATTTCCACTTCATATTTTTCAATTATATCACCCGTATCTAACCCTTCATCCATAAACATTGTAGTTATTCCACTCTTATTATCTCCTGATATTATAGCAAAATTAATAGGTGCTGCTCCTCTATGTCTTGGTAACAATGAAGCATGAGAATTTATACATCCAAACTTAGGTATATTTAAAATATCTGATGGTAATATTTTACCATAAGCAACAACAATAATTAAATCCAAATCCATATTTCTAATTTTATTAATAAATTCATCATTATCCTTAACTTTATCAGGCTGATATACATCTATACTATATTTAAGTGCAACCTCTTTAACAGGTGATGACTTTAATTTATATCCCCTACCCTGAGGTTTATCTGGTTGAGTTACAACAGCTAAAACATTATGGTTATGTATAAGCATCTCGAGTGTATCAACTGCAAACTCTGGAGTTCCCATAAACAATACATTAAATTTATCTTTAAACAAAGCAAACACCTTCTTATTATTTTAAAACTTTATCTGTAAATAAAATTCCATTTAAATGATCTACCTCATGACAAATAACTCTTGCATATAAATCTCTTGCTTCCTCTGTTACAATCTCTCCATCTAAATTCATATATCTAACAGTTAAAAGCTTTGGACGCCTTACAGTATCCTCAATACCTGGAACACTTAAACATCCTTCTGGACCATCTTGCATATCTGTTGTACTCTCAGAAATTATTTCTGGATTTATCATAACTTTTTTTATAACTTCTATATCAATAACTATTATTCTTTTCAATATACCGATCTGTGGTGCTGCTAATCCAACTCCATCAGCATGATACATAGTTTCAAACATATCATCTACTAGACTTTTTAAACTATCGTCTATTACATCAACTTTTTTACTTATCTTTCTTAAAATTTCATCTCCATCAACTCTTATTTGTCTCAATGCCATTTAACTTTCCTCCTTAAAATATTGAATATGGATTTACATCAAAACTAATTTTATATTTAGATTTTACATTACTCAATTTATCATTGATTAAAACCTTTATATTATTATAGGTTTCATTATCCTGATCCCCTTTAAAAATAATCTGCCACCTATAATAATCATTAATTTTAGATATCATACAAGATGAAGGACCTAAAATTTGATATTTTATTCCAAACTTACTTTTAAGTTCCCTATATAAGGGAATAAGAACTTCAGTATATAAATTTTCATCTTTTGCTTGGAATAATATATTTAATATATCCACAAATGGTGGATAATCAAGTATCTTTCTGAGCTTAATTTCATCATTATAAAATGATTCATAATCATTATTCATTGAATGTTTTATAACATAATTCTCTGGATTATATGTTTGTATACATACTTCACCCAATTTTGATCCTCTACCAGATCTTCCAGAAACCTGATTCAAAAGTTGAAATGTTCTTTCATAAGCTTTATAATCCGGAACATTCATGCTCAAATCTGCCGCTAAAACACCGACAAGAGTAACATCTTCAAAATCAAATCCTTTGGCAATCATTTGAGTTCCAATAACAATATCGACATTCTTGTTTTTAATTTCATCATAAAATTTAGAATATGAATCCTTTCTTCTAGTCGTGTCAAAATCCATTCTTAAAACTCTAGCATTCTGAAATATCTTTTTAGTTATAAACTCAACTTTCTCTGTACCAATTCCAAAATGTTTGACATAGTTACTTCCACATTCCACGCATATGTTACTCATAGCTTGTGCATATCCACAGTAATGACATATCAAATGACTATTATTACCATGGTATGTCAATGTTATATCACAATACTTACATTTGTATACATATCCGCAAGCTCTACATGAAACAAAACTGGAAAAACCACGCTTATTAATAAACAATATTACTTGTTCAGACTTAGAGATCCTATCATTTATCTTATCATACAAAAGTCTACTAAAAATAGATTTGTTCCCACACTTAAGTTCATCTTTCATATTAACAGCAAAAACATTTGGGAAACTTCTATTATTAACTCTATTTTTAATGGTTAAAAGTTTATATTTTCTATTTTTTGCCATAGTATACGATTCTATACTTGGTGTTGCTGATCCAAGTACAATCTTTAAATCATCCTTAAGTTCAGAATATTTAACAGCAATATCTCTCACCAAATACTTTGGATCACTATCAGACTTATATGTACCCTCATGTTCCTCATCAATTACAATACATCCCAAATTTTTAAAAGGCAAAAATAAAGCTGAACGAGTTCCTATAGCAACCTTAACTTTACCACTATTAATTTTTTGCCACTCAGTAAAACGTTCATTAGTAGTTAACTTACTGTGATATATAACTACATCATTATCAAACTGTTCTCTCACTCTATCAATCATTTGAGGAGTAAGAGAAATTTCTGGTACAAGTATTAAACAATCATAACCTCTACTAACAAAATTTTTAAATATTGATAAATAAACTTCCGTCTTGCCACTACCAGTAACCCCATGAACTAAGAAAATCTTCTCATCTCCATGTATAACCTCATTATAAACTGTTTTTTGTTCATCGTTAAGGTGTTTTTTTGTATAAGTTGAATCTCGAAAAGATGGTAATATAGACCTTTCTTTAGAATTAATCTTCAATATTCCATGTTTTATGAGAGTAGATATAGAGCTCTTAGAAAAATTATTAATCTTACTTAATTCATTTTTATCATAAACATTCGGATTGCTAAAAACAAATTCCATTATGCTTATATATGGATCTTTCTTAAATCTTTCAGGAACAGCAACCTCACAATCCAAGTACAAATAATCCTTTATCTTTAAACTTGCATCATCTAAAAACTTTGAAGGTATAAATAAAGATATAGCTTCATAATAAGAAGATAAATATTTATTTCGAATATATTTAATAAGCTCCAATGAATCGTTATTCAAGTGAAATCTCTTGTCAATAGAATTTAAACTCTTTATTTTATCTAAATACTTTTTATCATCTTCAAATAAATCTTCCTCATCTAATATCTCAAAAACAAATCCAAAAACTAATTTCTTATTAAATCCAAAATGAAGCTTCACAACACTTCCTAAAGAAACTTCATCCTTCATCTCATCTGGTATTATATATGTAAAGAATTTATCTAACTTATCACTTATAGATTGTATAATTACTTTTGCATACTTACTCATCAGATCTCCTATGAAATTAAAATAAAATACTTAGGCTAATTTTATACCTAAGTATTTACAAAAAAATTATTCGGAATCAATTGTACTAAAATCTATCTTATCATTATAAATATCAAGAACAGATTGAGTTAAATAATTAATGTGTTTATCTCTTTTTACATCCTTATCTTTATCTATATTATGCCTCGCAACTTTTGCAGAAAGTATAACAAGTGAAAATTTATTGTCTACTTTCTTCATAAGTTCACTTATAGATGGGTAAACAATAGAATCTTTCATAAGATCCCTCCTCTTATAAAAACTAAAAAATATATCCACCAATAAATTTTTCTAAATTCATTCTACTTATTCTACTCATTTCAGTCCTTATTATACCATTTATTTTCTCAACTGCACCCTCAACATCATCATTTATAACTGCATAATCATAATTAACCATACATTTTAATTCTTCACTAACTGAAGAAAATCTTAAATTGAACGAAGATTCAGTTTCACTTCCTCTTTTCAAAATCCTACTTTTAAGCTCGTTTATAGACGGTGGTAATAAAAATATGTACACTGCATTTTCAAAAACACTTTGCACCTGCATACTCCCCTGAATATCAATCTCAAGTATAATATTATTCCCTCTACTTAACTCTTCTTCAACTTGACTTTTAAGCGTACCATAATAATTCCCATAAACTTCAGCATACTCTAAAAATTCATTATTTTCAATCTTTGATTTAAAGGTATCCTTATCTAAAAAATAATAATTAACTCCATCAACTTCTCCTTCTCTCGGAGACCTAGTAGTAGCAGAAATAGAAACCTTATAATCATACTTTTTCATAAGTTCTTTACAAACCGTACCTTTCCCGACACCAGAAGGTCCAGAAAGAACAATCAATAATCCCTTATTGTACATTTCATCCATAAAATACTACTCATCCTCTTCCATCAAATGTTCCTTCAAATTATTTTCCTTAATATCCAGTCTATGTGCTACAGTATCAGGTTGTACTGCAGAAAGTATAACATGATCACTATCTGTAACTATAACTGCTCTAGTTCTCCTACCATAAGTAGCATCAATTAACATACCTCTACTTCGAGCCTCAGTTACTATTCTCTTTATAGGAGCTGATTCAGGACTTACAATAGCAATTAGTCTATTAGCAGACACTATATTCCCAAAACCTATATTAATAAATTTGATACTCATATATTATCATCCCTCTAATCCAGCTTAAAAATAAATAAAACTAAATTCTACATATAGTATATATAAAAATATAATAAGATTATTATATAAATAAAAATATTTAAATTCAATAAAAAATTATTCAAAAAAATGGATTATCCCAATCTAAAAATAACATAAGGAATAATCCATAAATATAAAAACCTATTTAATTTTTTTATTTAACTTTTTAATATTCATTAAGCTTTTCTGTGTCGAATTTATGATCTCAGAAATCCCTATTCCTTCTTTTAATAATTCGCTTGCTTTTTTAGCAACCTCCTTATAATCTCCTTTTTTACAAACCTTCATGCAAGAAATCCCCCTTAAATTGCTACATAGATAGTTTGTACTCTTTTTGTATTAATATACAATTAGTTTCTATTTTCTAAATTTTTTATTAACGCTAATCTTTCGCTATGTCTTCCACCTTCAAACTCACTTTGTAAAAAAGATGTTACAATTTCTTGAGCTAAACCGTTCCCTATTACCCTTGATCCAAGAACTAAGACATTTGCATTATTATGTTGCCTTGCAAGTCTAGCACTAAATATGTCATTACACAAAGCTGCTCTTATTCCTTTTATCTTATTAGCTGCAATACTCATCCCAATGCCTGTGCCACATATCAATATACCTAAAGAACCCTCATTAAATAAAACATTTTCACAAACTTTTTCAGCAAATGTTGGATAATCAACTAATTCTTCTGAATATGGTCCACAGTCAAATACTTCATGATTTTTGAATTCCTCGATTAACATTGAAACCAAATTAAACTTAAGTTCATATCCTGCATGGTCTGATGAAATATATATATTCATAAAATTACTCCTTTACGTTCACCAATAATCAATTTATGTATACCTTGATTCTATAATAAAATACCTTAAATAACAAACTTTTATACTTGATTGTTAAAATAAAAACATGTTACTTATCATAAGTCAACATGCTTTTATTTAACTAAGCATTAAGCATCTTTTTAACTTTGTTATATAATTCATTCATTTTATCTATAGTCTCACTAAGTTCATTCAATAATTGATCTTTATCTGTCTCAATTGGTACCGTCTTTATGTTTTTGTTAGCAACACTTTTCAAAAAATATTCATTTCTGTATGCTATATATAACTTCTGTATAAATTCTTCCATAGGTACATCATCTTGATATTTTTTAAGTTCTTCCTCATTCAATGCGTAAAATTCCATAATAGCTTGGCCAGCTTTTTTTCCTTTTTCACGATCGTTTACATAAGCGACAAGTTTATTTTTAATTTGCTTACTTAACCTTGCCATTATTAACCTCCTAAATTGTTAAGACACATATAATATACTCAGATTTAAAAATTTCTAATTATTACTATTCTTCTTATCCTCTATTCTCCAACTTATAAACTTAAGGTATTTCTAAAAATAAAAATATATTTAACATTTGTTGTATTAGACGGGTTTTTTAATATTCATACATTATATATTATGTGTTTTTTATTTATTAAAGAACTCAAAAACAAAAAAATATAGCCCATTCCATTTAAAGACTATATTTTAATATTCATATCTAAACTTATTTTTTAACAATCCATGCACTCTAACATTATAAACATATGCCTATCACTATTACTTGAAATTTAATTTGAAAAAGTCTTCTATTTTATCAAATGGAATAACTTCAATGTTATCATACAAATCTATATGAACAGCATTTGGAATAATAAATAATTCCTTATTATCTCCTTTTAAGATTTCATATATATCTTTACTAAAATAACAAGAATGTGCCTTTTCACCATGAATTAATAAAACTGCACTTCGAATTTCATCTGCGTATTGTAGAATTGGCATATTTAAAAATGATAAAGAAGATGTTATATTCCATCCAGCATTAGAATTTAAAGAACGTGAATGGTATCCTCGATCTGTTTTATAATAATTATAATAATCTTTAAGGTAAAAAGGAGCATCTTCTGGTATTTTATCAGGCACACCACCTGCAAGTGCATACATTCCGTTTTTATAATCTCTAATTCTCTGATCATTCATGACTTTTCGTTTCTCATATCGTGCATCTACACTATCTTCAGAATCAAAATATCCCTTTGCATTTACACGAGTCATATCATACATAGTAGAAATAACCGTTACCTTAATTCTAGTATCAATTGCTGCAGCATTAAGGGCCATGCCACCCCATCCACAAATTCCAATAATACCTATCCTTTCTAAATCAACATTTTCTTGTACAGAAAGAAAATCAACTGCAGCTTGAAAATCTTCTGTATTAATGTCAGGTGATGCTACGTAACGTGGGTAACCTCCACTTTCACCAGTAAAAGAAGGATCAAAGGCAATCGTTAGAAAACCCCTCTCTGCCATAGTTTGTGCATATAAGCCAGACGCTTGTTCTTTTACAGCTCCAAAAGGTCCACTAACTGCTATAGCAGGTAACTTTCCAGAAACATCCTTTGGAATATAAAGATCTGCCACTAATGTAATACCATAACGATTATAAAAAGTCACTTTTTGATGATTTACTTTATCACTCTTCGAAAATGTCTTATCCCAAATATTTGTTAATATTAATTTTTCACCATTCATTTTAGCTGTCTCACTTTTCCAATTCTTATTGTACAAGTTTAAAACTTTTTTAATTTTCTACTTTAGTCAGAATTACTTCATGTGCTCTATATAGTTCTTCAAGATATATTACATCACTATCTGACAACTCTATATCAAGGGCTTTCACTGCTCCATCTAAATGATAAATTTTTGTTGCTCCAACAATTGGTGATATCACACCTTTTTTCCAGTGCCATGCTAGAGCAATATGTGCCATAGAAACGTCATATTTTTTTGCAAGTCCATTTACACGATTAATAATTTCCATATTGTTTTCTTTTGCTCCATCATATTTGATTTTTAAATAACTATCTGTGTTACTACGTTTACTACCAGATTCCCACTCAATACGAGTCAAATGTCCACCTGCTAATGGACTATATGGGATAAGAGAAACATTGTACTGTTTACAAATTGGAATAAGTTCTCTTTCATCTTCACGATACAAAAGATTGTAATGATTTTGCATAGTTGAAAATTTTGTCCATCCGTTTTGTTCTGCACAAACTTGCATATTATGAAATTGATATCCATACATTGCTGATGCACCTAATGCTCGAACTTTTCCTGATTTTACAAGCGAATCTAAAGCCTCCATGGTTTCTTCTATCGGTGTATCATAGTCAAAACGATGGATTTGATACAAATCTAAATAATCAGTTCCTAGTCGTAACAATGTACCATCAATTTCTCTCAAAATTGCCGCACGAGAAAGTTTTCCCTCATTGAAATAAACCTTAGACGCAAGAATAACTTTATCCCTAGGTATACCAAGATTTTTTAGTGCTTTCCCCGTGTACTCTTCACTTGTTCCACCGCCATAAAAATTTGCAGTATCTATGAAATTAATACCAAGTTCCCATGCATGAGCAATCATATCTTCTGTTTCATTTTGATTTAAAGTCCACTGCAAAAATTTCTGACTTGCTTTCCCAAAAGACATTGCACCTATACAAATCTTTGAAACCTGTATACCTGTATTACCTAATTCAGCATATTTCATATTCAATTCCTCACATTTTTTATTTTGTTTCAAATTCTGGATGCCATAAAACAAATTTTTCTAACTGTTCATCTGTTCTATTATAATAACGTGTACCTTTATTTAATTTCGAAATTTCAGCCATTTCTTCATCAGTAAGTTTAAAGTCTAAAATATTTAAATTATCTCGAATATGATCTATATTTTTACTTCCTGGAATAACTGCAAATCCCATTTGTGTATGCCAACGAAGAATAACTTGCGCAGAAGTTTTATTATATTTCTTACCTAATTCTTCGAAAATAGTTTCTCCAATTAATGCTTTGTCACCCTGACCAAGTGGGAACCAACTCATTAATTTAATTCCAAATTCATCAAGTTTTGTGCGTAATTTGTCTTGTGTAAAATATGGGTGTGCCTCAACTTGCATAAATTGTGGTACAATCTCCCATTTTTTCTCTAGCTCTTCAATAAATTCACCTTCAAAATTTGAAATTCCAATTGACTTCGCTTTCCCATCTCTATATGCTTTCTCTAACATTCTGTATCCTGACATCCAATTACCTGCAGGTTGATGAATATATAACAAATCAACATAATCTGTATCAAGACGTTCTAGCGTTTCGTTTACTGCATTTTGATTTTCATAATCAGATGGCCAAATTTTTGTTGAAAGAAATATGTTTTCTCTAGCAACACCACTTGATTTCATTCCTCTTCCAACTGCACGTTCATTACAATAAGCAGCCGCCGTATCAATACAAGAATAACCCATTTTAAGAGCCTCTCTTACACTGTTCTCTGCATCAACTGGTTTTATCAAAAATGTACCAATCCCAATTACTGGACATTTTTGTCCATTATTTAGTGTCATAAATTCCATTTGAAAATCTCTCCTTTTCTTTGACATATTCCATCTCAAGACTCCACTTCTCATTGCTTCATCATATAGAGAAATCTTATAATTTAATTTATCCATAGTTTCCTGGTACTTCTTTAACTGACTATTAATTTCTTCTCTCGCCTCCATGAGTAAAGTACGTCTTGCAGGAATACTACTATCTCCCTTTTGGAACAAACGAACATACTCCGATAACATTTCTACTGAAAGACCAGCTCTACGCATACAGATAGCATTTTCTACCCAACTAATATCTTCATCAGTGTAAAAACGAATACCTCCCTTTGTTCTACCAACTGGTGGAACTACTCCAACCCTTTCATAATATCTGAGCGTATCTGCACTAATTCCACACCTTTCACATACTTCTTTTATAGTCATCAATATCCTCCTACATCATTTGTTCCAATGGTCAAATAAATTATACAATTTAGAGTTAACTCTAAGTCAATAATGATTTTTTAAAAATATTATACACTTTCAGCATAGATAAAAAATAGAAATGGCTCTTAGTCACACAATTGAACTAAAAGCCTTTGGGATATTTATTTAATTTTCATTTTTTTCGAACATTCCTTTAAATGTTTCTACTAATTGAGGGATTGAATCTATTATTTTTTCGTATGAGTTGTTATGATCTATTGGCAATAATCTTATTGCATCCTCTCTCACTACCAAAAATGCCACAGGCTTAATAGATATACCTGCACCTGCTCCTCCTCCAAATAGATTTGGCTTTGTTGTACTAGAAGCATTTTCTGGCATTGGAAGATCTGAACCACCTGTTCCGAATCCAAATCCGACTTTTGATATAGGTATTATTGTTGTTCCATCTGGTGTGTTTACAGCATCCCCTATGATTGTATTAACATCAATCATATCTTTTATATTTTCAAGAGTAGTTTTCATTAAGTTTTCTATTGGATGTTGTTCCATTTAATTTCCTCCCCAAAGTAATAAATAAAAAAGTTATATAGATAATTTGAGCTATTTTTATTTTTAATATACCTTCAAAATGTAATTTAAAGAGTGTGGTGTTATATTTTGGAATTACATCAATCTTACTATTTTGTGTGTAAGCATAGCACGATATTATTCCAAATATTGAATAAACAATAGTGCATATGTGACCGTACAAAACTGCTGTAACATCTGCGTCCTCTACTCCAAACTCAAGTATGTTTGTAATAATAAATTTTGGTTTGCGTTTTAAGTACTTGATTCTCGATAAAATTTCTCTGAAGATTCTGAGAGAAATTTTTGTATCAAAAGCTCGTCGTTCTTTATGAGATTTCACTAATTCTTCACCGTTTTTCTTGGTCTTCTTTGTTTTAATTATCATTTTTGTTATATCAAAATTAAAAATATAAACTTTAAAATCTAATTTATTCTTATCATATCTCATATCAAATTTTATTTTTATAGAAATGAAAAGAGTTAAAATAATGAAAAGGATAATTAAAAGTTTTATCATCTTATCAACCCAACCTATTAAGTTCTATTTCAAGATAGTTTTTACCAAATATATCCTCTATTATGCAAAATTTCCCTAAGAATAGTTTTTATTTTAATTAATCATACTATACTAATATATTTTATTTTTTAGGCGGTGGTTATTTTTGAAAAAATTTTCTAAACTTTTAGTAGGAATACTTTGCGTGATATTTAGTGTTTCAACTGTACATATCGAGGTTAATTCTGCCAGCGTGAAAAAACAAAAGCCTTATGATTTAAATGCTCATGCTGCCATTGTTATTGATGCAAAAACGCACAGAGTGCTTTTTGATAAAAATGGCCGAAATATTCTACCTATGGCAAGTACAACAAAGATACTTACTTCTTTAGTTGCTATTAAATATGGTGATTTGGATCAGAAGATTAAAATTTCACCTAATGCTGCGTCCATTAGAGGATCCAAAGTTGGATATAAAAAAGATGAAGAAATTTCTTTAAGAGAACTTATTTACGGACTTATGTTTAAATCTGGAAATGATGCAGCAATTGCAATTGCCGAGGGAATTGCTGGTTCAATCGAAGGATTTTGTGATCTTATGAATGAATATGCAAAAGAAATCGGAATACTTGATTCACATTTTGAATCACCTCATGGTCTTGATAGTCAAAATCATTATTCAACTGCTTATGATTTAGCAATGCTTACATCTAAAACAAAGCAAATAGATTTTTTTAATGAGCTTTCAAAGACAAAAGAATACACAGATACTGGATTTTCAAGATCATATCAAAACATCAACAAGATTTTATATATGGTTCCTCAGGCAACAGGCACAAAGACAGGATACACAGGTCAGGCCGGTAAATGTTTAGTATCATCATTTAACATGGGTAACAACAATGAGATTGTAGTTGTTGTGCTTAATTGCACACCAAGATGGAAATCTAGCGAATGGCTTTACAATTATGCAAAAGATAATTATGAGTATCAAAAATTATTTTCTTCAAATGATTTAATTATTAACGAAAGTTTAGAAAATGGTATAAAGATTGAAGGAATATTAAAGGATGATGTAATTGTTCCTGTAACAAAAGGTATGGAAGTTAAGAGTGTTATTACCCTTAATGAGAACATCAAACATTCAAAAGATGATGACGAAATTAATGAATTTGAGAACTTGGGAACACTCAAAATTTTTGAAAATGAAGAACAAATATACATTTGTCCTATCATCAACAAAAACTATAAATCAGAGTAACAATTTTTTTTCTTTTTCGTAGTATATTGTATAACTAAAATTTAAAATAAAGAGGAGCAAAAACGATGAGCTGTTGTAATTCATACGGATATAACTATATGATGCCATACTACGGATACAATTATCCTAATTATACTTGCTATCCTGCATCTTATGGATACGGAGGATGTGGCTGTGGTAATAACTTTGGATTTTTCGGCGGTGGATGTGGTAGTAGCACACTTGGACTAATCGCACTTTATTCATTACTCTGCAGATAATTAGATAGCAAATAACAAAAGGAATGTTACTAAACATTCCTTTTGTTAACATATATAAAAATATGAAAGACTTACATTTATAATCTAAGCCTTTTATTTCAATAATGAAAGTACTTGTTGTGGTGCTTGATTTGCTTGTGCAAGCATTGCTTGTGACGCTTGTTGAAGAACATTTAACTTTGTTAAGTTCATCATTTCTTTTGCCATGTCAACGTCTCTTATTCTTGATTCAGCAGCTTGTAAGTTTTCAGCTGTATTATCAGTTGATGCTATCGTATGTTCTAATCTGTTTTGAGATGCTCCTAGATCTGCTCTTTGTGCAGAAATTCTTGAAACTGCCTCATCCAACCTTCCGATTGCATCTTTTGCATCATCAGTCGTAGCAACATTAACTCCACCAAGACCAAGTTCACGACTTCTCATATTACCAATACTTATACTTATCATTTGATCTTTGTTAGCTCCAACTTGAAGTTCAACACCATTAGTTTTTTCTTTTACAACGTTATTCAAAGTAAGTTCAACTGTTTCTACATTTGCATCCTTTATTTTATCTTTCAATTGTGCTAATTTAAATGC
Source organism: Candidatus Arthromitus sp. SFB-mouse-Japan (assembly GCF_000270205.1). Taxonomy (NCBI): domain Bacteria; kingdom Bacillati; phylum Bacillota; class Clostridia; order Eubacteriales; family Clostridiaceae; genus Candidatus Neoarthromitus; species Candidatus Arthromitus sp. SFB-mouse. The sequence continues at coordinate 638,242 of NC_015913.1, read as the reverse complement.
TGCTCCACCTAGTGTTATCTCATGTTCATCATTATCAGCAGCTCCATCTTTAATAACTGTACTATCTAAAACATAGGCCTTATTATCATTAAACTTAGATTCATCTATCAACTCTAGTTTCACATCATCTCCATCAAGTGATAAATTCAGCTTAAATGTTCCTTCTCCTAAGGTATTAACATTTTCAAGATCTGTTTTTAAAAACACTGCAGCTGCATCTGTATTATTCAAAGTTCCAGTTCCAGTACTTGCAACAGTACCACTTTCAAATTCAATTTTTTCTCCTGATTTTTCACCGTTAAGTACCTTACTACCACTGAAATCTGTGTCAGTTGCTATTCTATCGATTTCAGATTTTAATTGATTAAACTCTTGATCTATTAAAGTTCTATCTTCATCTGTATAAGTACCATTTGCAGATTGAACTGCAAGTTCTCTCATTCTTTGGGCTATTGCTTGTGTCTCAGATAAAGCTCCTTCTGCTGTTTGAATCATTGAAATTCCATCTTGAGCATTTCTTGACGCTTGGTTAAGCCCTCTTATTTGTGATCTCATCTTTTCAGAAATCGCAAGACCTGCCGCATCATCTGCAGCCCTATTTATCCTCAATCCTGAATTCAATTTTTCCATTGCCTTACCTTGGGCAATTGTAGTGCTTCCCATATTTCTATGTGCGTTCATCGCATTCATATTGTGGTTAATTATCATTGTTATATTCCTCCTTGAATTTCATCCTTACGTCCCTGCCAAACATCCTAGACATAGTTATATTATTAGTGGTTTATTTGCTTGCTATACTGGTATAAATTTCAGATTTAAAAATAAAAAGGAATGCCCTGAGGCATCCCTTCATTATCTCAATATAGAAAGTACTTGTTGTGGTGCTTGGTTTGCTTGTGCAAGCATTGATTGAGATGCTTGTTGAAGAACGTTTAACTTTGTTAAGTTCATCATTTCTTTTGCCATATCAACGTCTCTTATTCTTGATTCAGCAGCTTGTAAGTTTTCAGCTGTGTTATCTGTTGATGCGATTGTGTGCTCAAGTCTGTTTTGAGCAGCACCAAGGTCAGCTCTTTGTGCAGAAATTCTTGAAACTGCCTCATCTAATCTTCCGATTGCATCTTTTGCATCTTCAGCAGTAGAAACATTTACTCCACCTAATCCTAACTCTCTTGAACCCATATTCCCGATGCTTACACCTATCATTTGATCTTTGTTAGCACCAACTTGGAGTTCAACACCATCAGTTTTTTCTGTAACTTTGTTATTCAAAGTAAGGTCAACTGTTTCTACATTTGCATCTTGTATATGAGTTTTCAATTTTGCTAATTTAAAATCCGCTCCACCTAGTGTTATCTCATGTTCATCATTACCAACAGCTCCATCTTTAATAACTATACTATCTAATACATACGCCTTATTATCATTAAACTTAGATGTATCTGTTAATTCTATTTTTGCCTCATTCCCATCAACTGTTAACTTAAGATGGAACGTACCTTCACCTAAAGTATTAACATTTTTTAAATCAGTTTCCAAAAAAACATTTACTGCATTTGCAGCATCTAATGGAGTACCACCATTAACTGCTGTACTTGTAATTGAACCAGTATCAAATTCAATTTTTTCTCCTGATTTATCTCCATTAAGAACCTTACTACCATTGAACTCAGTATCGTTAGCTATTCTATCAATCTCAGATTTCAATTGATTAAACTCTTGGTTAATAAGTTCTCTATCTTCATCTGTATAAGTTCCGTTTGCAGATTGAACTGCAAGTTCCCTCATCCTTTGTCCTATTGCTTGAGTCTCGGACAATGCTCCTTCTGCTGTTTGAATCATTGAAATACCATCTTGTGCGTTTCTTGACGCTTGGTTAAGTCCTCTTATTTGTGATCTCATTTTCTCAGAAATCGCAAGACCTGCTGCGTCATCCCCTGCTCTATTAATTCTCAAACCTGAGCTTAATTTCTCCATTGATTTACCTTGTGAAACTGTTGTACTTCCCATATTTCTATGTGCGTTCATCGCATTCATATTGTGGTTAATTATCATTGTTCATTCCTCCTTGAATTTCATCTTACATCCTTGTGTTAAACAAATATTCAGACATTACTTATTATTGTAATTTTATCTATTTCATATACTTTTTAAAATGTTGTATTTATAAACATGTTAGGAATTTTTATCTAGCATGTAACACAATCAAAGCGTTACATTTCTCATTATCGAAGAATCTAAAAATAACTTTATTAAAAAAATAACAAAAGCCACTAAAATTTTAGTGCCTCCTGTTATGCTACCTTTTTAAATTAACAACTTCTTGAAGTATCTCATCACTAGCAGAAATAATTTTTGATGAAGCCTGAAACGCTCTACTTGTAACTATAAGATCTGTAAATTGCTCAGCTATATCAACGTTTGACATCTCAAGCATACCTTGCATTATGCTGCCATTCTCTATAGGCTCATCATCTCCAAGTCCTGTTGATATTAATGGAGTTCCAGAGTTTGCAGAGTTCAAATACATATTATTCCCTACTGCCTCAAGACCTTCGGCATTTTTAAAACTAGCTGTAGCAAGTTGTCCAATAACAGTCATTTGTCCACCTTCAACAACTCCAGTTATTACCCCATCTTTCCCAATTGAATATGATATAACTTTTTTGTATTCATCTTGTCCACCATTTGCTGCTGGAAACTTAACTTTATCTGGTATTCTAAGCGTTCTTAATCCATCTGCTGCCTCTAGATCTGGAGAATCAGCATCAACATAATTAATAGTTCCATCATCGTCCATACCATCAGTCATAACATAACCAAGTACCCTCTCACCACTTGATGTAACAAGATATCCTTCAGAATCCAAAGATAGCGATCCATCTCTTGTATACATTATTTCACGGCCACCTGCATCAAGTTTTCCGTCTTGATCAATTGTTATGTCACCATCCTTGTGTGCAACTGGACCTTTTGCTACCATAAAAAATCCTTCGCCATCCATAGCCAAGTCTAGTGGACGTCCTGTTGGTTGCATCATACCTTGTCCCATTACTCTATCAATGCTTCCCACACTAGCACCAAGACCAACTTGCTTCGCATTACTTCCTCCAAGGTTATTTGACGCCCCAACTGCATTTGATGAATTCTGATACATCATATCTTTAAACACAACCCTTGAACCTTTAAAACCTGTCGTTGAAACGTTTGCTAAGTTGTTACCAATAACATCCAATTTATTCTGTTGAGCCTTCATACCACTGATACCTGCATACATACCTCTAATCATAAAATCACCTCATTTACTCATTTACAAAAAATTGTTTAGACTTCATACACAAATGCAGAATAATTTGATGAATTATTATTGTTATATGCTTGCACTGTTTTACGCTCTTTACTAATATTTTTAATCTCATCATAAATGTCGCTTATCTTATTTTTCATAAGAGATTCAAGCAATGAATCCATCTTTATAATATCTAAATCTTTAGCACATTTAATCAATATATCTTTATCGCATCCATCTAATTCATTTAATACAATCTGTCTTTCATCTATAAGATCCAAGACCATTTCCGTATCTTCAAAGTTCACAGCATCAATAATTCTCATGGTAAGATCTTTAAATATTTTTAACTGATTATAAACCAACTCTTCCATAAACACTCACCTCAAAATTAAATATTATTGCATGAACATCGATGCCTGAGATTGTAGCTTACTTAACGCAGTTTCTAACCGTGTAAATTGTGCATAATATCTATTTTCTCTTGTAGTCATCAAATCATTGAGTCTATCAATTTTTTTATCATATTCCTTAATCTTGTTTGATATAGTGTTGCTCGTATACGTTGTATCTCCTTCTATACCAGCAATCTCAATAAACGTACCCTTTTCCCCATTTTTGTTTCTTGTCGTTCTCGTATAGTCATTCACAACATCGTTTATTCTTCTAAAAATACCCTGATCAGCATTCTTTGCTTTCCTCTCCTCAGCAGTCAAATCAGGATCATAATTTTCATGTCCACTATCAGAAGTCTTTGTAAATAATTCTGAAATATTCTGTGGATCATTAGCCAAAGCTTTCCTAAACTTTTCTTCATCAAATATAATTTTTCCACCTTGCTTATAATCATTCGATGTATCGAGTCCAATTTCACGCATACCCACACTCACACCATCAACTGGTGTAAAAATTGCATTTCTGAGCTCATACATAAAACTTTCAAGTTTTGTCTCATTTCCAAGTATTCCCTGCTTTGCTTTCTTTTCCCAAAGCTCAATTTCCTTTTCAGTCATCGCCTCTTTTTGTGCCTCAGTCAAAGGTGAATACTTTGAGTTCTTCCTCTCTCTTGTCTTAGTGTTGAGATCATCCATAATCTCATTAAAATCTTCAACAAATTGCTTCATCAAATCAACAGTCTTATCCATATCTTCAACAATGCTTACTTTTATAGGTTCTGTTGGTAGAGTTTTTATATCAAAAGTAATTCCTGAAAGTGTAAAATTATTTGATGCAAATTCAAAGATATTACTGTTCCCATCTCCGTCTGTAAATTCCACAACAGCACTCTCTCCTTTTGCATCTAATGTACCGGTACCAAATAAAGATTCAATAAATTTCCCCGAAGTATCACTTCCTGTTAACACAACTTCTTTTCCTGTTTCTTTGGACTCTATGTTAAAAGTCCTAGAAATCGTATTATAAGAAATATTAACTTTTGCTCTTGATGAAATATCAGAAAATACCTGTTTTATTGTCAAATCTTGTCCACCTTTATATCCATCTTTATCTTCTTTAGATCCAAAATCATATTTAAAAGTTTCACCATTAATCGTAAATTCAACTTTTTTATTATTTGGATCATCAAAGTTTAAAACATTTACCATCTTTTCAGTCTTAACATCAAGGGTCATGTCTAAACTGTTACCGATACCAATTGAATTTGCAGCATTCCCACTAATAACGATTTGTTCCTTGCTGTTTGTCTTAAACACAAGTTTTCCATTAACTACGCTACTACTTACATTTGTTACATCCTTATGTTCATTGATCTTTTCTGAAATTTGATCCAGTACTTCTTGTTTACTTTTTGAATTATCTACATCTGACAAATCTATTACAGTAGGAGTTTGTCCTCTAACGCTTATAACTAAATCTGAATTTTCACCCTTTACGAATTTAGATTCATAATTCAAAATATTACTTGCTCCATCAGCTTTGGTTGATTCTTGTCCTTTAATTGAAACCTTTGGAGTTTCAAATTTATATTTTGAATCTAATGCGGTATCATTTACTTTAACTTGTCCACTTTCATCAACTTCTACTTTTAATTCTTTGTATTCCTCATCAGGTATTTGCTTTTTAAGTTTTGACTTTATTTCACTTACAAGTTTATCCTGACTATATGCTCCTTTATCTAACTTAATCGTGTAATACTTACCACCAACATTAATTTCTATAGAATTGTTGGTATCATCTACAACAAAATTACTTTTAACTTCAAGTTGTCCATCTTTATTAACTGAAACCTCATATTTATCTTTTGTTGATTCATTATGTTGGATTTTTACATTTATAGCTTTAGCTAGACTTTCTTTACTATCAAATGCCTTTGAATCTAATTTTATCTCATAGCCGTCAATTTTTATTGTGTTATTGCTATCTCCAACAATAACCGGTATCCTCAAATCTCCTTTAACCGTAGATTGGTTTATTACATTCGAGCCACTAACTTTCGCAGATTGTGCCATTTGCGTCATTTTTAATTCATAATTTCCTGGTTCAGCTGTCCCTCCAGCTATAATATTTGCTATAGTTTTATCAACCGTTGAATCAGCTTTTATCCCAGAAAGAGATGAAGAACCCATTATATACGTTTCTTTATTCAATGGGTCAAAATACTTTTTAGTAAAATCTCTAACATCATTTATTAATTCTCTATAAAGTTCTTGTCTCCACTCCAGTATTTGTTTATTTTGATTAATGCGATCAATCTTGCTTTTTTCGGTCTGAAGCATACTTTCTACAATAGCTTTTGTATCCAAACCAGAGGCCATACCAGTCATTTGAATCGATGACATATATATCCCTCCTACAATTATTTTGAATTAACTACCTTCTTGTAAACCTCTTGCCACATATCATTCACTTCTTGAACAACAGGGAAAACTTCATCAAGTATCGCTTCGTTCTTTTCAATATTACATCTAGAAAGCCTATCTATTATAAAAGCGTATATACTTTTTAGGTTTTCTGCCCAAACCCCACCTTTTTCAGTATCTAATGTTATCATTAGCTCATAAAAAATATCTTGAGCTTTAACCAAGTTCGTATGAATCTCTTTTAAATTATTAGTTTTAAAGGCAAGTTTTGCAATTTTACAAAACTTGACTCCACCTTCAACTAACATAATCAAGAGCTTTTCTTTCGACACATTGTTAATACTGCTGTTCTTATAAGTATCCCTTGCGTTTAACATAAATATTACCTACCTATTTTCAAATAATAATTATATAAACCTACCTATTTTAGATTATCAATCTTAGAAATAACGTCAATCATATTAGAAGAAACAGATTTTTTGTTTTGGGAACTAATATCTTGTATAAGCTCTTTTCTTAAAATCTTTAATTCTTTCGGAGCTTCTATTGCTAGTTTAACGCAATTGTCCTCAATCTTCACAACCTTTATCTCAATGTCATCTCCAATGAATAAACTCTCCTCTTTCTTACGCGAAATAACTAACACTTAAAAATCACCCTCTTTTGACTACTAATGATTGTCTAACCAAATAATCTTCTCTATCTAATATTACTTGCTCACACTTTCCAGTTGTAAGATTAATAATTATAGGAGCTCTTAAATTCACAGTTATTTTTTCTACATCATCATTTAATGTTACAACACTTAAAACTAAAACATCAGTTGCATCTTTTATTCCTAATCTCTTTGTTGTATTATCATCAATTTCTATTTCATAATTAGGAAAATAAATATATGGATCAATTAATAGAAGAGAAATATTTTCCTGCTCAGAAGAACTTAAATTAAAAAATCCAACTTGCTCTAATGCCGCCAATTCAAAATTTTTAAGCCCATCAAATCCAGGTAACCCTTTTTCAAATACTACACTACCATTTTTTAAAACCATTTGCTCTCCCATTGATTAAATTCCTCCTAAATTCAAAAATTAAAAAATTTAAAATACTTTTTAAAAATATTTTTAATATTATTATTATCCTGTTTAAAAAATATATACAATCAAGTTTATCTTAAATAATCGATCAATGACGGTTGCATTATCTTTGAACTTGCTTGAAGTGAAGCCGTATACATCGTCATAGCTGTTACATAATCGATTGTTTTTTCTGCAAAATCTATATCTTCAATACTCGATAAAATTTCCTTAATATTAAATTTTTCTTCTTCATTTCTTTCCAGTGCATCTTCCATTCTGTTTTGTTTTGAACCAATTTGACCCCTAATATTTGAAATATTTTGAAGTGCATTGTCAATTTGTTCCAAATTTTTTGTTATAAGTTTTTTATAAGCTGTTTCATCTGTTGCATCTAAATTTTGCAAAATTTCACCGAAACTCTCCATAAGATTAATATCATTTCCATCTTTATCCTTAAATTCCAACATTTGAATTGCATTAACTCCATAATCAATCTTTACACCAGAAGAAATTTCCATTTCAAGTGGATGTTTAATTTGATCAAGTTCAACTTGCGTTATTTGTTGACCATTTTTTCCATTATAATCAAGCTTAATATTGCCACTAATTGGATCTTTTGATATTTCTACAGGCTTTTGATCAATTCTTTCACCACCAAATATATATTTCCCGTCAAAAGTTGTATTTAAAATATCTCCCATTTTATTCACAAGTTGAGATATCTCTTCTTTTAGTGCAGCTCTCTCATCTGACCCATAAGTTGCATTACCCGCACTAACCAAAAGTTCCCTCATTTTTTGAAGTCCATCATTAGCTTGCTCTAATGCCTTATCTGTAACATCAAGATGATTGGTCGCATCAACAATATTTTTATTGTATTGAGCATTCTTTGCGATATCAGTTTTAAGACGCATAATCTTTGAAGCCTTTGCTGGATCATCGGAAATCTTATTAATCTCTTTTCCTGTATTCAATTGATTATCTATCTTGTTCATCCTTGTAAGATTTTTGTGAAGGTTATAATTAAAATTCCGATTGGTCATACCATTTGTAATTCTCATTATCATGCCCTCCTAACAACTACATCAATCCATTTATAATAACATCTAATAACTTATCAACTGTAGAAATAACTCTAGCACTCGCATTATAAGCATGCTGAAAAGTTATAAGATTACTCATTTCTTCATCAAGAGAAACCCCAGAAACACTCATTCTAGAAATTTCAAGATTATAAACCAAATCCTCAAAATTATCTGCTTCCCTAGCTGCTTCTTGTGATCTTATACCAACAGTTGTCACCATATTTTTATATTGTGATTCAATCTTTGTCCCACTTTTTGCACTATTGATGTCAAGTCCATTATTAATAAGCTCGCTTCCGCCCTTATTAGGATTGAAAAAATCTTCTCTGCTATTAATAGTTTTCCCAATATCAGAGATGTTAAACAATTTATCTCTCAAAGATGCAATAGCCAAAGCTCTATCTCCGTCACCTTGTCCATCAATAGTATTCTGAGTAGCATCATCGAACATATGATCATTCTTTCTGACTTTTAATTTCATGGGATCATCTAAAAGAGTAGTATTCACAGAAATATTACCTGCAGTTATAGAATTTTCATCTCCACCATCGGAGTTTACAAAAAATGGCAAATTATCCGTAGCAGCATCTGTTTTACCACTGTGAACAGCATTTAGGGAAAAAACAATAGACTTCGTCAATTGATTTAATTGATTTATAAAAGAATCGAGTTCATCATGGGATTTTTGGAGACCTCCAAGTTCTCCAGTGCTTAGACTAAGCGATGAGAAATTATTTGCGTTGACCTGAGGATTTGTAATTTCCTTCCCTGCTTTATCAATAAGATTTCCTTCCTTATTCGATAAAACAATTCTATTCTTTTGTAGATCATTAAAATCTTTCTCACTCATGTTCTCTATTTCAAGGGTAGCTCTATTATTCGGATCACTTGAATCATTATTCTTATAATAAGTTATCACTACACTTTTAGGAAAAGCACCTTGTCCATTTACTTCAATTTCTTCTATATATGTTAATCTTAAATCACCTTCTCCTTCTTTACTGCTTACCAAATTCCCTAATGCTATATCTTTCCCAGTAACATTAATTCCATTATTTTTTTTATTCTCAAGTGATATTCCCATCTTACCACTGAGTTGATCAAGAAGAGCATCTCTTTTATCCATTAAATCATTTGGTTGATTCCCAACCATAGAAATTTCTTGTATCTTTTGATTAAGCTCATTTATTTCATTAAGAATTAAATTAACCTCAACGACTGAATTTTTAATCGTATCATTTACATCACCCTTTGATTCTTGAAGTTTTGAATAAATACGATTTATCTCTGTAGCCATATTGGATGCTTCTTGCAAAACAATATTTCTCGTATTAATATCAGATGGATTCTTTGACAAATCCTGCCAACTGTCAAAAAACTTATCAAACATCTTACTAAGTCCTTTATCGCCACTTTCATTAACAAGACTCTCTATTTCAGATAAAACATTTTGGCGAACGTTTGCATCTGCAAGTGATGAATTTTCATTTCTAATCTGATAATCTAAAAAAGTATTTCTAACCCTCTCAACCATTGCAACCTGAGCACCAGTTCCAATTTGACCAGCACTCCCAACAGTCGTCAATGGTGAGGACGCCTCAACTCTTATCCTTTGTCTTGTATAATCTGTTCGTGATGCATTGCTAATATTATGAGAAGTTGCATTAAGACCTGCCTGCATAACATTTATACCACGCTTAGAAATATTAAGAGTATTAAACAAACCTGCCATAATAAAACGCCCCCTTTCTAGAAACAACAATTAAATTTAATAATTAGGTTTCCTCGTATAAACATTAGGTTGATTTGCATTCTTATTAATAGAAGATAACAGTTTGTTTGTAAAGCTCAATGATTTTTTAATAAGAAATTTATTATCATCCTTAATCAAATTTATCTTTTCAACTAAAGAAACAAGAAGTATATAGCTTTCATATAATTCTTTATCATCTTTGTTCTTCATAACAAAATCTTTAATATACTCATTATTTAATAATTTTCTCAGCTTAACCTCTTCATCTGCAATACTCTTACAAACATTATTAATTTTAAACGATATCCCATCAAGTTCAAACAATTTATTGTTCCTTATAAATTCTTTTTGCTCTTCCAAATATTTTTGTAAAGTGTCAAATAATTTAATTTGATTAAGAATTATACCATTAACTTCTTTGTTCAAACTCATTACCTCCAATATAATAAACATAGGTATATTTTTATATAAAAAAAGTTAAAAACTAAATAACTATAAATTTAAGTTTTTAACCCGTTCTGTATTACTTAAAATTGCTGTGATCCTTACACCAAAATTTTCGTTAACAACAACAACTTCTCCTGTCGCAATCTGCTTTCCATTAACTAATATATCAACCGGCTCTTCTGCTAACTTCTCAAGCTCAACAAGCGAACCTGTACCTAGATTTAAAATCTCTCCAACATTCTTCTTCGTTTTCCCAAGGACAACAGAGATTTCAAGAGGAACATCCAAAATTAAATCGATATTATTAGGGGTTGCTGGTGTAGCTCCTTGACTCAATGGCATCAAAACAGCATCACTTACATCATAATTTTTAATCGGCTTTGAATTATTAGAATTCTCAACTGCTTTCAAATTTTGGTTATCCAAACTTTGATCATCATATCTATGATCAGTTGATCCTTCTTTAAATCCATTTTGATCATTAAGCATAATATTTATAATATTTTTACCTGTCTCTATACTCACGACCTGCACAATGTTACTATTAATTAAATCTGCAACATTCATTTGGAATTTTATTTTTATAATTTTCTCATTGCTATTACCAAATATCTTTTCGCTATCTTTACTGTTATAACTTATAACTGTTTCTGGGGTTGAAATATCTATAGTTTTTTGAAACATCGTAGACATAGAAGTAGCCGACGAAGCTATCATCTGATTCATCGCCTCAGAAACGGCACTTATTTCTATTTCATTTAGCGTTTCCCTATCTTCAACATTTTTACCATCTCCACCCATCATGATATCAGCAATAATTATAGCATCCCTTATACTCATAACAAGTACGTTATTTCCATCAATGCCTCTCGTATACTTTACCTTTAAAGCTATATGTGGTTGCATAAACTCTTTAGCTATATCGGATATATTAACAACTTCAACAGTAGGAGTAGTTATCGTAACAGGCTTTTGTAATAACTTGGAAAAACTTGTTGATGCATTACCCATACAAATGTTACCGATTTCACCAAGAAGATCTCGTTCTTCATTAGTAACAATTGGATCCGTACCATTTTCAGTCTGATTTACATCACTCTGGTTTTGATTTTCCTTCTCCATTTTTCATAACCTCCTCACTATAATAAATATCTAAAATCTTTACACCTTTATTCTCCCCAACAAGTCCCAATACTCCATTAAAAATCAACCTATTCTCAATATATATCTCAACTGGACTATTACACTTTTTATTTAAAATTATGATATCATTAGTTTGAAGAGATAAGAAATCTTGAACACTAATCAATTTTTTATCCAATATAGCTTCTAACTCTATATTTACACTATTCAATTCTTTCCTAATAGATTTCTTGATAAGTTCTACTTCTTCTTCTGTATTTGTCTTAACTAAATAATCTCTATTTAACTTATCACCTATCTTCTCTATTGAAATATAAGGCAAACAAATATACATAAAATATGCCGTTCCCTCAATTTCAATCTTAAAAGTTACAAATAAAATTGGTTCATTGGGACCCATTGATTGAACAGTAGATGGATTAGTTTCTAAGTTAATGAACTTAGGTTCAACACCTATAATATCATCCCATGACACTCTTATTATATTAAGTATCTCATTTGATACTTGAGTTAAAATCTTTTTATCAATATCACTAAATTCCCTCATTATTCCCAAATTTTTTCTATCGTTGGATCCAAGAAGAGAATTTAATAATAATACAGACAAAGCTGACTCCAATCCCATAAAAATACTTCCAAATAAAGGTGGCATCTCAAATGATACTATTGTAGTTGGATTAGGCATCGAAAAAATAAACTCATGAAATGTAATTTGTTCAGTGGACATAATATCAACTTTAATCTGAATGCCAAATACCGAAACAAAATAACTCGAAAGATACTGAGTAAAATTTTCATGTATGATACTTAAAGATTTCATATGTTCTTTTGTGAACTTTTGAGGTCTTTTAAAATCATATTTCTTTACATTCTTCTGCAAAATATTAGACCTATTATATGAAGTACCTTCAGACTCAATGCTTTTCAGAAGCTTATCAATTTCTTCTTGGCTTAATACATTATCACCCAAAACCTCAATTCACCCCACTATCTTTCGGAACAAATTTATTAATATCTATAACAGTAATTAATTTAAAATTGAGTTCCAATACACCTTTAACAAATGGAATTTTCGTATCTATAGATCTTTTAATAAAATTTGGATCTATATCCACCACCTCATCAACCTTATCAACTATTATCCCAATTTCTTCAAACTCAATATCAAGTATAATTACACTACTATCATTTAAACTTACATTATCATAAGAGCGATGATCTAAATTTAATAATATAGAAATATCAAAAAGTGAAATAATAATTCCTCTTAAATTTATAAGTCCCTTAATATAACTTGGGGCATTAGGAACCTTTGTAATAGTCATCATATCATTTATACTTAGAACTTTTGAAGCCTCAACCCCAAAGAATTCCTCTCTAATTTTAAATATGACTAATTGCATAATTTTAAATTATCCCAAAACTTTTTTAACTGATTCAATAACTCTCTCTGATTGGAAAGGTTTAACTATAAAATCTTTAGCTCCAGACTTAATAGCATCCATAACCATTCCTTGTTGACCCATAGCACTACACATTATGATATTTGCCTTAGGATCGAAACTCATAATTTCCCTTAATGCCTCAATACCATCCATCTCTGGCATTGTAATATCCATTGTAACAACATCTGGTCTATCTTTTTTATAAAGTTCAATAGCCTTAAGACCATTACTCGCTTCTCCAATAACTTGATAACCATTCTTCTCCAATATATCCTTAAGCATCATTCTCATGAAAGCTGCATCATCAACTATTAAAATTCTACTCATTGTAATTCCTCCTAAAATTGACTTTCAGTTTTAAAGATTTTATTTAAATTACCCTTTCTGGGAACAAAGTAAAAATATACATTCATCATTTCAGTATCTAATTCATATTTGAAATCTGTATTTATATTTAATATCTCATCATAAAATTGCTCCTCTTCCATTAATGTGTAAGATAAAATTGCAGTAAGACTGTCGTAGAGCAAACTACTACTTTCAATTTCAATTCTTAAATTAAGGCAATCAGCAACATTTCTTATGTATGTCGAACCAACTATATTACAAACCTCTTCTATAAAAGAAATTCTTATATCATCCAACTCATCCTGAAACAATAATTGCCCACTAGCTATATCTTTTACTATTTTCTTTGCTGTATTAATATCAAATAATAATAAAACACTTCCCTCTATATCGCCTTTTAAAATCAAAATTTTCCCTATTACTTCAACATCATCAATTTCCTCTATAAAATCACTTATAGATTCGATATGAACATTCGGAATAGACATATTAATTCTAGCATTAAGCAAATTAGATAACGATGTTGCTGAATTTCCTAATGCTATATTAGATATTTCTTTCATCATATCTAATTGTTCTTCAGAGTATTCGAGCATACCTCTCTCCTCCCATTTTTCAAGATATAATTGATGCTACATCGACTATAAGGGTAACAAGGCCATCTCCCAATATTGTTGCTCCTATATACTCTTTTAATCCTTGTAAGCTTTTTCCTAAATTTTTTATTACTATCTCTTGCTGACCAAGAAGATCATCTACCAAAAGAGCAGCAATTTTTTCTCCAACTTTAGCAACAATTATATAACTACTCTCATTGTTTAAATTACATATTCCACTATCTAAACTAAACTTCTTAGACATTCGTATAAGCGGAATAATCTCATCTCTATAAGATAAAACTTCCTTATTATTACTCTTCTTTATCAAATCTTCTTTCCAATTTATAACACTATCTACAAAACCTAATGATATCGCCATAGTTTCACCATTAACTTTAACAAGTAAAGCTTTAATTATTTGTAAAGTTAATGGCAATTTTATTACAAAAGTTGATCCTTTACCCACTTCACTTTGAAGATCTATCGTTCCACCAAGAGATGATATTTTTGTCTTAACAACATCCATACCAACCCCTCTACCTGAAATATCTGTAACCTTATCATTAGTACTAAACCCTTCTAAAAAAATCAAATTTTTTATATCTGTATCAGACATTCCATTAGTACTTATACCGACCTTTTCAGCCTTAGCTTTAATCTTATCAACATCTAAACCCTTTCCATCATCTCGTATTTTAATTACGGCCTTAGTACCTTCCTGATAAGCATATAGTTGTATTTGCCCTGTTGGATTCTTCCCAGCTTCAACTCTTTTCTCTTTAGTTTCTATCCCATGATCTACTGCATTCCTTAGAAGATGTATAAGAGGTTCCCCGATCTCATCAATAACAGTTCTATCAAGTTCAGTACTCGCTCCCTCAATAATGAATTGTATATCCTTATTAAGTTCTAGAGATAAATCCCTTATCATTCTAGGAAATCTATTAAACACAACTTCTAATGGTAACATTCTAATTTTCATAACTAAGTCTTGTAATTCTGATGTAGACCGAGCAATTTGTTCAAGCGTTTCATTCAACTCTGAAGAATTATATGTATTACTAATCTGCTCAAGCCTTGTTCTGTGAATCACAAGCTCTGACACCATATTCATAACCATGTCTAATCTATCCAAATCAACCCTAACAGATTGTGTCCCTTTCTTAATCGACATAGATTGTTTAGATTTAGACGCCTTTTCTTTAGTTACATCCTTATTATTTGCATTTATTTGAACTTTATTTATATTTTCTTCATTAACTACTCTGTTATTTTTTACCTGAGATATCTCTTCAGATTTTGCATCATCACTCTTAATATTATTTTTTAAATTCTCTGAAGCCTCTTCAAGATTTATAAATACTTCATTACCGTAAGATTTCTTAACATTGTCAGAATTTATTTCTTTTATAGCAACCTTCTTTATCTCAGAAATATGTTTTATAATATCCTGAAGTTTCTCTTTGGCCATCATAGTTACATAAAGTATGTCAACTTCTAAATCAAAATTTTCTGTTTCAATATCTTGGGTAGATGGTAATGTATGAATAATATCTCCATACTTTTCTATCTCTCTAAAAAATATAAATACTCTTGCAGTTTTTAACAAAACAGTATCAGCTAAAACAATTTTTATCTCATAAACAAAATAAGGAGTTTTATCTATATTTATAATATTCATGTGATGATCTTCAAGTTTCAACTTTTCCTCTATGGTTTCATTTATGTTCTCAATTGGTTTATCTTCCAAAATTCCAGCTAAATCCACAACAATAGCCTCAATATCCATTTCATCATTATTACCATCACTTATGTTATTAATCATAGATTCCAATGTATCAAGACATTTAAACAAAAGCGTAACAACATCTCTATTAACTTTAAGAGTACCATCTCTGAATTTAGATAAAACATCTTCCATCTTATGAGTTAATTCAGACATTTTCATGTATCCCATTGTTGCGGACATTCCTTTAATTGTATGACTAACTCTAAATATCTCATTAACAACTTCTAAATTATCTGGCTTTTGCTCAAGTTCTAATAGAGAATCATTTAATTTTGATAAATTTTCCATAGACTCTTCAAGAAACATTGACAAGTATTGTGAAACATCCAATTTATTTCACCACCTTCTGATAAAAAAATGTACCTAATTTATTAAAACCAATTTGTTTGTAATCATAAATATTTTCTGTAGCCCCTATAAAAACAACCCCATTATTATTCAGTGAATCATAAAACTTATTATATATCTTCATTTTCTCATCCTTAGTAAAATATATAACAACATTTCTGCATAGTATCAAATCAAAACAACTAGGAAAATAATCTAGTATTAAATCATGCCGTATAAATTCTATCTTATTTCTTATAAAATCTTTAACTTTAAATTTATCATTGAAAAAATTAAAATATTTATCTATATACTCTGATGAAACATTGCGCAAATCATATGTTGTATAAATAGCCTTTTCTGCATAATTTAACATCTTTTTATCAATATCTGTTGCTAATATTTCATAATTAGGCATATTGATATTCTCAAGTATCATAGCTACAGAATAAGCTTCTGAACCATTGGAACAAGCACTACTCCAAATCCTATAAACATCTCTTTTAGGTATATATTTTTTAAATAATTCCTCTAATCTAAAAAATATATCTGAGTTTCGAAAAAACTGTGTCACATTTATTGTTATTAAATCTAAAAAATCCTCCCGCAAATGCTTATCTATACTACATTCTCTTATAAAATCACTTGTTGTATTAAATTCCAACTTTGAAATAAAATTTTCAATTCTGCGGTTCATTTGAACAGATTTATACGCATCTAATCTTATATTAAATTCCTTATAAACATAGTCATGAATCCTGTTAATATCATACATTATCAATACCTCATTTGAAAAATACTCTATAGTTTACCTGAATGTTTAACAATCTCAAATAATATTTCATCTTTTGATAAAACTTTATCTACCATTCCAGTTTCAATTGCTGATTTAGGCATTCCAAAAACAGTGCTACTTCCCTCATCTTGAGCTATAGTAATCCCTCCATTTATTTTTATATACCTAATTCCATCAGAACCATCTCTACCCATTCCAGTTAGTACTATTCCTAAAAGACCTTTTTTATAAATCTTAGATGCTGAACAAAACAAAGCATCAGCAGATGGTCTAACATTATTTAATGGTTTGTTACCGTTTAAATTAATCTGTTTTTTGTTGTCAATTTCCATATGATAACCACTTGGTGCAACATAAACCACATTAGCCATTGCAATTTCTCCATTTTTCCCTTCACAAACTTTGTAACTACAAAGTTCACCCAATCTATCAACAAAGTGTTTCGTATGACCTTCTGGCATATGTTGAACTATAAATACAGGCATATCTATTTTGGTTTCCAAATTCCCAAATATATATTCTAACACTTTTGGTCCACCCGTTGATGATGCAATTACTATAGCTTTTTGCACATCAAATATAGCACGCTTAATACGGCTATTTTTTATTCCATAGACTACATCTATCAATTTTTCTTTTATGTCAAAAATATCTTTTAATCCTGATTTATTTAAACATCTTATAAATATTAATTTTTCAGCTCCTACAGTTCGCTCTATAAATGAAATTGTACTGTCATCAAGATTCGATATTACTATTAAATTAACAGCAAAATTTTTTAAATCTAATAAATATTTAATAAAATCTCCATTCTCATAAAACGATTGATTCAAAATTATTACATCTAATACAATGCCTGAACCCAAGATGAAATTTTTCATTTCATCATAATCATCAAAAATATCTATAATATTTATTCCAGCGTCCTTAGCCAATCTGTCATATACAAGTTTTCTCATTAAATTTGATTCATCATATATAATAAGTTTTGTTTTTATAATTTGATCTCTATATTTCAAATTCTTGCCTATCTTTCCCATAAATTTTTATAATGACTTTACCACTATTCAAATCAAAAAATAAACTTCTTCCCACTACCCCTTCAATGTGTTCACTTACAATAGACAATGAATTTTCATGAAAAAACTGTTTAACTGCCTCAATATTTTTCTTTCCTATATCAAGAGTTGGAGACTTTTTTCTAAACATTGAGGCTCCTCCAACTAATTTCCCAACTATGTTTTCTTTAGAACAACCCATAAATATCATCTTCCCAACCATAAAAGGTAGAGCATAATTAGCATACCTCAATTTTGTCAAATCTGTTAATGTTTCATCTGGATTAGAATTTGGTAGCATAATATGTGCTAAACCACCTATCTTCTTTGTCGGATCATACATTGTAACTCCAACACATGATCCTAAACCTCTTGTTTCTAAAATCATTGGATATGTTCCAACTCTTACATCTCCGATTCCAACATTTACATTTGTATCCATAAAATCTATAAATCACTCTCTTCCAATTCTATTGCAATTATTTTGGTTATCGAAATATATATAATAATTTCACCATTTAGCAAAATCATATCTTTAACATAATGTAAATCTATAGACTTTCCTTTTTCCTTCTTAATTGTATTGAGTTCATCCTTAATTTCTGTCTTAATACTTGAATCTCCATAATTAAAAACCTCTAGAACCTCATCAACAACTATACCAACTAATATATCCTCATCCTTTACAATAATTATTTTTTTATGTGCTAAATCTACAGAATGATCATCTTCTACACCAAATCTTTTAGACAAATTAAATATCTTTATAACTCTTCCCTCATGATTATAAAACCCTTCAAAACTTGGTTGATTTGATGGTACATGCGTCAAATTTTCATATTTAATAATCCTATCAACGTCTTTTATATTACACGCATATTTACTATTACCGACTTTAAACATCAAAAGCTTACTCCTAAACATTAAAACAACTGACCTCCTTTTAATAAACTCCCATTCATCTCAAAAACATACAAAAAAACTCAAGGCTATTTGTTTTTATTATTTCACAAATAGCCTAGAATATTTTATTATATTATATTTTTTTTAAATATTTTTCAAAGGAAGAACTAACCATATTTAAATATTTATTTTCAGACGAATTAATTTGAATATCATTAATTCTATTTATAGACAAAACATTTGACGACGTACTTGTAAGAAAACAAGCATCAAACTTATCTATATCGTCAACATGAACAGCATTCTCAAATAAATTAAAGCCTAAGTTTCGTATAATCTTATTTACATTGATACGAGTAACTCCATTCAAAACCATATGAATTGGTGCAGTAAAAAAACTATCATCTTTAATAAAATATATATTACTCCTACTCCCTTCAGTAATTAAACCATCTTTATTAACCAACAAAACCTCATACACACCATTATCTTCAATAGACTTTTCCATCTTCTTCTTCAAACTATAATTATAAGATTTTATATATGGATTATCCCTCTCAATGTTAAGTGTAACACTTGTTACCCCAAACCGTGTATCAGGATAATAAAAACTAATAGGATAAATGTATATATTAACCTTATCATCCTTAAATATAAATTCAATCTTTATATTACCATTAAAAATTTCATTTTCTTGTATAACTTTCTCTATATTTGGAATTAAATCATCTAAATTAATTTTATTTCCATACATTAACAAAATCGAATTACTAAGCCTACTTATATGATCATTCAAAAACAATATTTTTGAATTTATAATTCTAATAACTTCATAAACGTTCTTCTTATGATACTCATAATAATCTTTAAATTCTGTCTCAGATATTAACTCACCATTAAACAAAAATTTCTTAAACTTAAATTCCATCTCCACTAATTCCAATTCAAATTAATTAATTTATCTACCCTTTTATTACTATTTATCAAAAAACCAGTCCCAACAATACTAAACATAGGGAGGTCATGTAGAGAATCCGAATACATTATTGAACTATCAAAATCATAATTCCTTATCTTCTCTTCAAACAAAAGCTCTCGAAATCTAAAAACTTTTTCCCTACCTTTATTATTAAAGCCTATCATCTTACCCGTATAAAATCCATTTATAATTTCATATCTTGTCCCCAAAACATAATCAATACAACTCAATTCATTAAAGTATTTTAAATAAAATTCAGGAGAAGCTGAAATTAAAATTATAACATATCCTTCACTCTTACGCTTTTCAATTTCAATTATAGCATCCCTGTAAATAAGTTCATTTATCAAATACTCATAAAAAAATTTTCTCGCAAATCTATTTAAAACGTCTTCACGAATCCCGTTCAAAAAAGATAAATATTGCTCCTTAGATTTTTTCTCATCATATATTTTAAGTACATACATCAAACCTGAAAAAATAGCCTTATTAAAATAAGCATAAAACCGCTTATCCTCTTTACATAAAAATTTATAAAATTCAATAAATGTATCTTTCTTTGTCAATGTTAAATCAACATCAAATATTGCAAACTTCATTTAATCCCCCAATATGTAAAATAAAAGTGCCCCTAAAATAAGGACACCTAAAAAAGTTCTTAATCTTCCTCTATCATGCTATCATAATAAGCGGCAACTTCTTCGAACTCTTTTTCCTCTGGTACAACTAACTCATCATCGTCAGTCAATCTAAAAACATATGACGAACCATCCTCATCATTATGAACAACACAATAATTTTTATCTTTGTATTCAAATCCATCAATAACCTCACACCTTATAGTGTTTTGGTTCTCGTCTTCAAATTCAACAAACACTGGTTCATGTTCAAATTCTTCATCATTTAATAATTCTTTATCTTTATCTTCATTCACCATAATAATTATCCTAAAAAGGAATACACCTCCCTATTTTAAACTTTCGTACCTATTTATATTGTTAACAATTAAAATAAAATTATGTTATTTGTTATTATTTATTTCATCAAGTAATTTTTCTGGTGAATCTGCTGAAATCATTTCACCATCCAATAAAACAAAAAGAGTTTCACAACATTCTCCACAATGACCTAAACAGCCGTGAACTTCAACTTCAAATTCTTGTGACTTTTCTAATTCTTCTACAACTTTATCTGTGCCCAAAGCAAAATTACTCTCGCAAATATCTACTTTTTTCATAATTTACACTTCCTCGTACTAATACTTAAAATGTTCAACATTTACAAAACAATTCTATTACATATAAGTATTTTAGTCAATTAACTTTTAAACAAATAACAAAACTTCTAGTAAATTTTAAACTAGAAGTTTTAAAAAACACTTATTAAAAAGATACAATCTTTCGCTCTATACTATTAATCCTGCTGCAAACCTCACTTAATTGTACTTTTAATTCAATGATCGATTCTTCTTTATGTAAAATTGATTCAATCTCTAAAGCCTTTTCATAAATTTCATGTATCTTGCTAATTTTAAAAAACAAAGTACCAAAATTACTTGGACTTGTATTATTTATTATTTGTGAATAATACTTTACATTTTTCCTATAACTATTGTTTTTCAAAGAATAATAATGTGATGCTATAGCTTTTGGATGCCTATTGAGCTTAACAGATAACATATCAAATATTTCTATCTTTCTCTTATTTTTAAACTCTGCCACATAATCAAATAATATATTATTCTCCTCATTAGTCCATACTCTTTGAAGATATCTCTTTCTAAAATTTTCTGTTTCATTAATTAATTTATAATAATAAACCCTAGCCTGCCCTGGTGTAATATATGGATACATATTTGAAAAAAGTTTCGCCGCATCTTTAATAGTTATATTTTTCTTCTTACACTCAGTTACATGTTCTAAAAGACTTTGTTTTTCACTATCTGTCCATTCCCTTTTAACTGCCAATTAACTCACCTCTTTTAAAAACACTATGACAATGACATGAGTTAATCATAACACAATTTGAATTTTTTGTAAATATATTATTTTTCTATTAATTTTTATCTATTAAACTTCTTATTTTATCATTGAATTCATTAACATTAATCCTTGATACACTGTCATTATTTACATTATACTTTTGTTTAATCCTTAAAATATTATACAATTTCCTATCGATTTCAAACTCCTGAATTTTCCCGTTTAAAACTGATTGTTTAATATAATTAATAGATTCTACGATATTTTGATATCCTGATCCAATAAGTAACACATCAACACCAGCCTTAAAAGCTTCAAAACAAGCTTCAGGAATAGAAATATGGTTAGTAAGTCCTTTCATTATCATATCATCTGTTATAACAAGCCCTCTAAATTTTAAATCTTTCCTAAGTATATCATACAAAAAAACTTTAGACAGAGTAACAATATTCTCTGGATCAATATTTTTATAAAATAAATGTGATACTAAAATTGAATCAATACCATTTTCTATAGCCATTTTAAACGGATAAATCTCAACACCCTTCACTCTCTCATAATCATGATCAAGTACAGGCAATTCATAATGAGAATCCTCTTTCGTATCTCCATGACCTGGGTAATGTTTTCCTACAGCAATAATGCCATTATCTTTAAGTCCGTTCATAGTAGCTATTCCCAATTTCGCAACAACTTCCTTATCCGAAGAAAAAGATCTTGATCCGATAACCATATTTTCAGAATTAGTATATACATCTAAAACTGGAGCAAAATTCATATTAAACCCTAAACTATGTATTATCTCACCCATAAGCTTCGCAACATCATAAGCATAATTTTCATCATTTAATTTTCCAATATCATGTGCACGATTAAATTTAATAATTTCATCAGGAAGTCTTGTGACAGTCCCACCTTCCTGATCTAATGAAAGAAACATCGGAACAGTACATTCTGCATTATTAACACTCTTAATTTCATTAATAAGTTTAACAACCTGATCAGAAGTTTGAATATTTCTCCTAAAAAATATAAATCCAGAAACTTTATAATCTCTTATAAGAGAAATATCCTCTTGAGTTAAATATGATCCACCATCAAATCCAACTATAAATAATTGCCCAATCTTCTCATCTAAACTCATAGCATTTATTCTCTCTAATATTTCATCTGGCTCACTAACTTTCACTGAAATATATGTTTCATCTTTCTTATAGTAATATGAGCAAGAACCCAAAGTAAACAAACCCAAAAATACTAGGATCAAAACCCTTTTTAATATAAAAACCATCTCCCTAAAAATAAATGTGAGTTAAAATAAACCCACATTACAAAAATTTTTTATGATAAAAACTATTCTATCAAAAACAAATGTGAGTTAATAAATAACTCACATTTAATATTAAATTTATTCTAAACCAGCAAGATCTCTATATTGTTTATTTTTCTCTTCAGCATCTCTAGCTGCTTGATCAAATATTTTTTCCATCTCTTCTGGAACAATCTTAGATAAAGAATTAAATCTTATCTCACTCTTAATATACTCTTTAAAGTCTTGAGTTGGCTCTTTAGAGTCTAATATAAATGGATTCTTTCCTTCATCTTTCAATGCCGGATTATATCTAAATAAACTCCAATATCCAGCCTCTATAGCTCTCTTAGCTTGCTTTTGAGCTGTACCCATTCCAGTCAATATTCCGTGACTTATACACTGACTATATGCAATTACTATTGATGGTCCTGGATAAGCCTCAGCTTCTTTTATAGCCTTCAATGCTTGATTAAAGTCAGCACTTAAAGATACTTGAGCAACATAAACATATCCATAACTCATAGCCATTGCAGCTAAATTTTTCTTCTTGACTCTCTTACCTTGTGCAGCAAACTTAGCTATAGCACCAAATGGAGTTGACTTAGAAGATTGACCTCCAGTATTTGAATATATTTCGGTATCAAATATTAGAATGTTGATATCTTGATTCTGTGCAATAACATGATCTAGACCACCAAATCCAATATCATAAGCCCATCCATCTCCTCCAAATATCCAATTAGAAGTTTTAACAAAAAACTCTTTATTATTTAACAATTTCTTAGCTATAGCGTCTGATTCTTTCTCTAATAATGGAACTATTTTCTTTTGCAATTCCAAAGTCATATCACCATTATTAAAATTCTCACACCACTCTTTTAATAACGCACTTAGTTCTGAAGAAATATTTCCTTTTTCAATCAATTCATTAGCCAAAGAAAGATTATCGTTTCTTCTATTTTTTGAAGCTAAATATAACCCATAACCAAACTCGGCAGCATCTTCAAATAAGGAGTTAGCCCAAGCTGGTCCTCTTCCCTCACTATTTTTAGTATAAGGCATAGCTGGTACAGATCCACCCCAAATAGAAGAACATCCAGTTGCGTTGGCAACTACCATTCTTGGTCCAAACAATTGAGTTACAAGTTTAGAATAAGGAGTCTCGCCACATCCAGCACAAGCCCCACTAAATTCCATCAATGGTTCTTGGAATTGACTCGCTTTAACTGTTGTAAGTGGGAGTGGATTCTTTTTAGGAGAAACTTTTTCTGGATCAAATGAATAATCATAATGCTCTTGCTTATGCTTATCACGTTCACCATCAGTAGAAACCATTTCCAATGATTTTGGTTTAGATGGACATACATCTACACAGTTACCGCATCCTGTACAATCTTCTATAGAAACTTGCATAGAAAATTGTAATTTATTTTCTGTCTTAATACCTTTTGCCTCAGCAGATAAATATCCTTCTGGAGCATTTTTCATCTCATCATCTGTTAACAGGAACGGTCTAATAACGGCATGTGGACAAACAAACGCACACATATTACATTGGATACATGTCTCAGGATTCCACTTAGGTACGGTAACCGCAATACCTCTCTTCTCAAACTTAGAAGTTCCATGCTCAAATGTACCATCTTCTCTACCTTTAAATACACTTACAGGTAAAGTATTTCCTTGAAGTTTATTTACTGGTTCAAGAATACTCTTCACGTAATCAGTTTTACCTAAATTACAAGTGTAAACATCTTTTTTATCAATATCCTGTGCATTCTTCCAGCTTTCTGGAACATCAATTTTAACTATAGCAGAAACACCTGCATCTATAGCATCAAAGTTCATTTTTACAATTTTTTCACCTTTTTTACCATATGCTTTTTCTGCAGATGCCTTTAAATATTTAACAGCATCCTCTATAGGTATTATTTTCGCTAGTTTAAAGAACGCTGATTGCATTATCATATTAATTCTTCCACCAAGACCTAACTCTCTAGCAATCTTAACAGCATTTATTGTATAAAAATGTATATTATTATTTGCAATCGTTCTCTTAACGTGTGCAGGCAATTTTTCCTCTAATTCTTCAGGAGTCCACAATGTATTCAACAAAAATGCACCATTATTTTTTACACCGGTAACAATTGTTTCATATTTACTCATATACGCCTGATTATGACAAGCTACAAAATCAGCCTTAACTATTCCATAAGTAGATCTAATCCTGCTATCTCCAAATCTTAAATGAGAAATTGTTATCCCACCAGATTTTTTAGAATCATATTCAAAATAAGCTTGAACATGTTTATCAGTATTATCTCCAATTATTTTAATAGCCATTTTATTAGCTCCAACAGTTCCATCAGATCCCAATCCCCAGAACTTACAGCTAATCATTGCCGAATCCTCTATTAATACATCATCTACTAAATCTATACTAGTATTTGTAACATCGTCTACTATACCAACAGTAAATCCATTAACTACACTATTAGATTTTAATAATTCAAATACAGAAACCACATGAGTAGGATTAATCTCTTTAGAAGCTAATCCATAACGTCCACCAACTATTGTTGGATTTCTATCCGTTCCATAAAAAGCTGATATAACATCTTTGTATAATGGTTCACCCTGAGATCCTGGCTCTTTGGTTCTATCCAAAACAGCTATTTTCTCGACACTCATAGGAATCTCATTTAACAAATGCTTAACACTAAACGGTCTATATAAATGAACTATGAGAACACCAACTTTTTCACCTTTTGACATCAAATAATCAACAGTTTCTTCTACAGTCTCTGCAGAAGATCCCATACAAATTATTATTCTTTCAGCATCCTGTGCCCCATAATAATTAAACAATTTATAATTCTTACCAGTAAGCTCATTTATTTTGCCCATATACTGCTCAACTATTTTTGGTAATTCCTCATAATAAGTATTTGCAGCCTCTCTAGCCTGAAAATATATATCAGGGTTTTGTGCAGTACCTCTACTTACAGGATTTCCAGGATTTAATGCTCTGCTCTTAAACTCATTCAAAGCATCAAAATCAACTAATTTCTTTAATTCTTCGTATTCAAATGCTTCTACCTTTTGAACTTCATGTGATGTTCTATATCCGTCATAAAATACAAGAAATGGAACTTTCCCTTTAATTGCAGATAAATGAGCAATAGGAGCTAAATCCATAATTTCTTGAACTCCACTAACTGCTAACAAAGAAAATCCTGTTTGTTTAGTTGCCATAACGTCTTGATGATCACCAAATATAGATAGTGCTTGTGCTGCTACAGCTCTTGCTGTTACATAAAACACTCCTGGAAGCAACTCTCCAGCAATCTTATACATATTAGGTATCATTAATAATAATCCTTGAGACGCTGTATAAGTAGTTGTAAGAGTTCCGCCTTGTAGTAAGCCATGAACCGTACCTGCTGCCCCTGCCTCTGATTGCATTTCTACAATGTCAACAACTCTCCCAAATATATTTTTTTTGCCTTGTGATGCCATTTCATCTATATTTTCTCCAACACCACTTGAAGGTGATATAGGATAAATAGCTGCTATTTCTGTAAATGCATATGCGACATATGCTGCAGCACCATTACCATCAACAGTCATTGTCTTTCTTTTAATCACTTTAATTCCTTCTTTCCATACTAATCCTAACACTTAAGAACATTTTTTTGAAGAATTTATAACTTATCGCTAATAAATTATAACAAATTTTTATTGATAATTTTTAAATAATTTGTGTATTTTTTGTTAAGTATGTTATTTTTTGATTCTATTTTAAAGTATATTTCTCTAAAAATTTTGTGTATTCAATATTGTAAATACCCAATTTATTTTTTAAATCTATTTGACTTTTTCTGTCACCGTGAACTAAAAATAATTTTGTAAGCTTCCCTTCCATAAATGATATATATTTAACCAAACTATTACAATCTCCATGCCCAGATAAACTTGGAAAATTAAAGATCTTAGCATTAACTTTAAGCTTATCTTTAAATATTTTTATATCTTTAACTCCATTACTAAGCTTCCACCCTAATGTCCCCTGAGCTTGATTTCCTATCAATATAACAGAATTAATGGAATTCTCAATTTGCTTTCTTAAATGATATACTATTCTTCCACCCTCACACATTCCCCCTGCGGCTAAAACAACATAAGGCTCATTATTTTCTTGAACCTCAATAGATTCCTCTTTAGTTGTTATATATCTAAGTGAATCAAAATATAAAGGGTTGTCACCATTGTCCAATCTACATTTAGCCTCTTCATCGTAAATATCTTCACACTTTTCATAAATATCTATAATCTTAGCAGACATAGGACTATCTATATAAACTTTATATTCAAATTTATTTTCCTCATAAATATCATTCAACAAATATAATATCTCTTGCATTTTACCAACTGTAGCAGCTGGTATTATACATTTACCACCTTCCATTAAGGTATTAATAATAATTTCTTTAAATTTATCAAAAAACTCATTCGGTTCGTGCTCTTCTAAACTTCCATAAGTACTTTCAATTATTGCATAATCAACATCAGTAACTTGCTCTGGATCTCGTAGTATAGGAGTATTTAATTTACCTATATCCCCACTGTAAAATATTGATTTATCCTTAATCTTCAATACAACAGAGGCAGAACCTAGCAAATGACCAGCATCAAATAATTCAACATATACATTATCTAAAATTTTACTATTATTTCTATAACCTATTTCAACATAATTTTCCATAAACATATCAAGGCTTTTATCATCAAATAATTTATCACTATCTTCAGAAGAATTATATATTTTTAAGCTCTCTTCTAACAAAACTTTTGAAAGAAGCTTTGTTGCTTTTGTCCCATAAACCTTTCCTTTGTATCCCATGCTATATAAAATAGGAATCCGTCCACAATGATCAATATGAGCATGACTTAAAACAATAGCATCAACTTTCGATGGATCAAAGTAAAAATCCACATTAGAATATTTCTTTATATCTTTACCTTGAAATATCCCACAATCCAATAATATATTTCCATAATCTGTACAAATCATATGACATGCTCCTGTTATTCCATCAGCTCCTCCATAATTTACATAATTAATCATTACACGCTCCTAAATAAAAAATAGGTACCAGAAAAATCTGATACCTACTTATTATGTACATCTTTAGTATAATTTATTTAACATATTTTCATCACAATCATTTATTATTGTACATAATTTCATCTTACCATCCAAATCAAATGTAGATAAAATTATATCTCTTCTCTTATCTAAGTTCTTATAATTTAAAACTTCACCAACTACCATAATATTACCAAAGTTGTTTATAATTTTTAATCCAGACAAATCATTCTCATTCATTATACTATTTTGCCAAATTATTTCTCCATCATTATTATATTTTAATAATACCAAATCTTTATTTAAAGGATTATTTATACTTATTGTTGTCTTAACATCTCCGTCTTGATTGCTAACTTCAGCTAATACAATAACTTCCCCATCTCCTATAGATACAACATCCTTAAAATCATCTATATGAGATGAGCCATAGAATCCACTCCAAAGCAAGTTTCCAAGTCCATCAAATCTTGCTATAAATCCATCAGTCCAATCTGATTCTCTATATCCTGATCCTATTATGCAATATTCATCATCTAAAATCCCTATAACTTTATTAAATCTATTTATTCTAGAATCTTCAAACAATTTCCCCCAAATAATATTGTTATCTCTATCTAACTTTATAATATAACAATCCTTATTATCCTCTAATTTAGGTGAAGAATATATCTTACCAACCAATATTTTATTTGCAGATGTATCATTATAAACAGTATCTACCGATACATTCTTTATCTTTATTTTGCTATTTATAAATACACTATTTCTAAATTCATCCTCAGGTAAAATATACACATTTCTAGTTTTAGATACCTTCTTACCAAACACATCTTTGTAATCGTATATTAATTCATTATGAAAATCAGTTAAAAATTCTTTATAATTAGATTCAGTAATTTCTTTCTTGGCATTATTAAAAATAGTAATATAATTCACATCAATACCAACTTGCTTTAAAAAATCATCTTTTAATTCCTTATATTCAAAATTCTCAAATACAATGATATCAATCAAATTAACATCCTTAGTAAAACTCCTAGCACTAACGTTCACACCAAAAATTAAACATAATCCTATAATAAAAATAATTATTTTCCCCATTAAACTACCTCTTAAAAAATTAAAGCATTAATTACCCATAATTTAATTAGTAGTATTCCCATATAAATTAATTTTATCCATATCTAATTTATTCTAATGATTTATATAAATCTTTTAATTCTCTTAAAAATTTCTCCAAAGAATCTAACTCGAAATTAAACTCAAAATTATGCTTACTCATCGAATTTAAATATTTAGGATCATAATAATTTTTAATCAACGTCTCTGCTAATCTCTCATACTCTCCATTTTCTAATAAATTATTGTATTCTTTCATATCATTCTTACTTGAGTATTTATCTAAAAGAGTCATATTTTTTCTAAAATCTTCCAAAATCTCTCTATCAACATTTATTTTCCTTGTATTCAATTCACTTAGTGAAACTTTCAAATAATCCTCAATCAAATTTTCAACTCTGAGTTTAACAGGCAAGTCTACACAAACATGAATACCTTCATTCATAAATTTAAAAAAGTACTCAGGCATAATAATCTTACCTATCCTCTTACTTTCTCCCTCTATAAAAACGTTAATTTTCTCTTGATTATTGTGCTTATTTCTCTTGATTATTTCTAAAATATTATGAAAAATTATTGATTCAAAATTTTTTTGGGAATTTTGTTCTCCAAGATTAACTCCACCCAAAAATGAAGCACGATGATTCGCCGCATATTCAAGATCAATAACAGGATATCCTTGCGCCTTCAACTCATTTAATATTTTTGTTTTTCCAATTCCAGTTTTTCCGTGAATTACAATAAACCTTATCTTATTTAAATAATTTTCAAAATTCTCTCTCAAAAATTTTCTATAGCCTTTGTATCCCATATCCAACTTAAAATTTTTTATACCAATAGAATTAAATAAATTATGTATAGTTAAACTTCTCATTCCTCCACGTGCACAGAAAAATACTATATCTTTATTTTTTTCAAACTGATTAGAAACTTTATCAAAAATCTCTTCAAGTTTATATCCTGCATATTTTAAAGCTAATCTTTTCGCTTCACGAACACTCTTATTAACATAAACAAATCCTACTTCTTCTCTCTCTCCATTGTTCAATATAGGAATATTAATCGCACCACTTATCGTTCCATTTTTAAATTCATTCTCAGACCTAACATCTATTATGCAAACATTATCCATATTCACAAGCTTTTCAGTATCTACAATTCTAGCAAAAATAAAATTACCTCCAATACAACATATTTTTAAAATTATTTCTAAAAATAATAGAAATTATAACTATAATAATAAAAATTGTTAATGATTGTAAAATATATATAAAAAATTTTACCACATATAAAATAATTTCAATTTTTTATTACATTATTTTCGAAAATTATATCACTCTAAACTTCAGTAAAACACAAACTTAATTATACATTGACAATATATTTTTAATTAATATATAATCATATTGTAATATTTTTTAAGATTTAATTTCGTTTTAGTTACATTATAGAATTGTAATTTAATGGGGGGATATTTTCTTTCATGAAAAAATCATTTGTAAAATTATTAATTGCATCAACAACTGCATTATTTCCTTTAAGTAACATAATTAATACAGGCATTAAAACTTTATCAATAGAAAATCAAAGTACATATAACATATCAGAAAAATTAAATGTTAGATTCTTTATACATGAAGGCGATATGATAGTGGCTAAAGTGATAATTCCAGAAATTAATAAATATAACTTCACTTCTGCGGAAGTTTCTGATACTTCCCTATCCATTGACATCGCTGATAATCAAGTCAAATTATATAACTTAAAACCTGAAACCACATATGAAAATATTTCAATAAAATTAACCGATTTATCTAATAAAACTTATACATTCAAACTGAACGATTTTAAAACTCCTAGCCAAGTTACCAAATCTCTTGATGTAAAAGTTTCTTCATATAAAAATAATTTTAGCGGAGAAGTTGTACTTCCAACATACATATATCCAGTATCTGCCAGTATATCCAGTAATAATTTATTAATTGATGTTTCAGATGGTATTATTACATTACTTGCACTAAAACCTGAAACTACATATTCACATTTAACATTAACAATTTTAGATGATCAAAATAATCAACATATGTTTAATCTAAATGAATTCACAACTGTAAACAAAAACTTTAGTTACATTGATATAAAGCTAAGCAAAAATAACAACAACATACAAGGTAAAGTTCTTTTGCCAAATGATTTAGTAATAAAAGATGCCAAACTATCTGATACTAATTTAAGCTTTGTTATAAATAAAGAAACAAATGAGCTTATATTAACCAATCTAAAGCAAAATGAAGAATATAAAAATGTTAAATTAATCGTTCAGGATACAGATAACAAACTACACAACTTTATAATTAATAATTTTTCAACAAATATCGTTAATATTGATTTAAAGAAACTTGCATCATATATTGAAAATGCCTATTCTACAGCATTAAATAGAACTGAATTAGATAAAAGTGGTTTTAAGTATTGGTTTATTCAACTTTCTAATTTTAATATAAGTGCAAGAGATTTTATATTAAATTTATTAAATACTGAAGAATTCTTACAGGTTTCACAAAATTCTATAGATAAAATAACCAAAATATACGCTGTTATGTA
Source organism: Candidatus Arthromitus sp. SFB-mouse-Japan (assembly GCF_000270205.1). NCBI lineage: Bacteria > Bacillati > Bacillota > Clostridia > Eubacteriales > Clostridiaceae > Candidatus Neoarthromitus > Candidatus Arthromitus sp. SFB-mouse. Next base: position 606,217 of record NC_015913.1, on the reverse strand, counting down.
CAATAGAACTCCTGATGATGAAGGGCTTAATTTCTGGATAAAGGAATACGAAGAAAATTTTAAAATTACAAATGATGATAAAAAATCTGTTGAGAGTATTGTAACTAAAATGGTTGGTGAATCTGAATTTAAAAATCTTATAAAATTAATCGGTATAAAATATTAAGAGAGTCTGATTACAGACTCTCTTTTTTTGAACCATTTTTAAATATCAATCCTACTACAATCACAAATACAAATAATACAAAATACAAACTAACAGCTACAATTCCATGAGAAAGAATAGTCGCATATATCATAAATAATGAACATACTACAGCTGCATAAGGTATGATATACTTATTAAATATATTCAAACCCTCAAGTTTCCTACTCATGCATAAGAATATAGGAATATACAATGCATACATACTAATAACTGGTAACTCTGAAAAATCTAAAAACAGACCAAAAAAACCTTTATTACTTAAATACCACAATAATATCCATATGAATACTATTATAACTCCAAATAACCCTGAGTTAACGGGTAAATTAGTTTTCTCACTCACCTTTGAGAAAAATTTAGGACATGGTCCCATTCCCCTAATCGATAATGAATATAATCCCCTTATAGTTGCAAGCATCATACCATTTAAAGTTCCAAGACAAGAAATTATGACAAAAATAAATAATGTACTTCCTCCAAAATTTCCTAAAATATTAAAAAATGCATGTTTAATTGAGTCTTCTCCACCTTGTATAAAATCATTAACAGACAATGGTCCAGAGATTCCTATAAAATATAACGTATATACAACAACTATGAAAATACTCCCTACAATCAAAGCTTTAGGCAAATCTTTACGTGAATTCTTTAATTCAGAGTTTATAGTTGTAGCAACAATCCAACCCTCATAGGCAAACGCTGTAGCCACAATTGCCCCAAATATTGAATTAGAAGTAACAATATCAGTTGATACACTAACAAAATTTTGTACTATCTGTCCATTTGAAATCCCCTTAATTATACCTATAACTCCCATAAGAACTAGTGGAATTAATTTTATAAAAGTTGTAGAAACTTGAATTTTTCCTGCTAACATCGGAGCAAATATATTCAAAGCACAAATTAAAACTAAATAAATTATACCTATTACATACACTTCTGTACTATTTGCACCAATGTTGATCCCAAATAGAGTTAACGTATATCGTGCAGATATCCAGCACAATATAGCAGTAAGCGATGGATAATAAACAACAGACATAAACCAACCAACAATATAACCATATGTTTTCCCAAAAGAAGCCTCTGAATAATCAACAATTCCATTAACTTTAGAATACCGTCCTGCTAAAATTGAAAAAGCATAAGCACAAATAACCATTATACTTCCACTAGCAATCCAAGAAAATATACCTATGTATATATTACCATCGGTAATTTGAATGACTTTTTCTGCTTTAAAAAACACACCACTCCCTATAACAATCCCTACAACCATCGCAACGGCTGTCCAAAACCCATATCTCTTTTCCAGACTATTTAACACTTACACTATACCTCCTAAACACAAATTTAAAAATATTCTAACACAATTAGTATATCAAAGCTAGAATTTATCATTATTTCAAACTCTAAAAAACAAAAAGGAAGCTTTACAACAAAACTTCCTTAAAATATAATTAGTCACTAAAATTAGTTAACTATTCAACTAAAAATCCTTCTTTCTCTAATTGATCCATATATCTATTGTATAATTCTTCTGATAATCCATCCACTGAATACTCTGCCTCTATTACTCGCTTCTCTAACTCTCCTAACTCCGCACTATAGTATCCTTCTTTTACATTCAAATCAACTAAAAATAAATCATATGTCTTATCTATTTCCATTTGTGTGCTTTCAGAATTTATATTATTATTAAAATTATCCGCCTTCGCTTGATCTATATACCCTGCATCTAACATCTCTTTCACTAAATCAGGATAACTATATGATAAAAATCCTTCTTTCTCTAATTGATCCATATATCTATTGTATAATTCTTCTGATAATCCATCCACTGAATACTCTGCCTCTATTACTCGCTTCTCTAACTCTCCTAACTCCGCACTATAGTATCCTTCTTTTACATTCAAATCAACTAAAAATAAATCATATGTCTTATCTATTTCCATTTGTGTGCTTTCAGAATTTATATTATTATTAAAATTATCCGCCTTCGCTTGATCTATATACCCTGCATCTAACATCTCTTTCACTAAATCAGGATAACTATATGATAAAAATCCTTCTTTCTCTAATTGATCCATATATCTATTGTATAATTCTTCTGATAATCCATCCACTGAATACTCTGCCTCTATTACTCGCTTCTCTAACTCTCCTAACTCCGCACTATAGTATCCTTCTTTTACATTCAAATCAACTAAAAATAAATCATATGTCTTATCTATTTCCATTTGTGTGCTTTCAGAATTTATATTATTATTAAAATTATCCGCCTTCGCTTGATCTATATATCCTGCATCTAACATCTCTTTCACTAAATCAGAGTGACTATAATCCATACCATATGATTGAACTATTTGTGCTTCACTATTAGTAGTTGCCATAGAGCTTACAGCCCCTGCTCCAAATGTTATTAATGCTCCTAAAGCTACTACTGATACAATTTTCTTAATCTTATCTTTTAACATATTAAACATCTCCTAAATAATTCTATTCTATCAATATCAAATATTTATTTGTCCTACTTGATGATTTAATTATACGATCATTAATAAATTAAAAATAGGAACTTTTAATTAAATAAATATTAAAAACTAGTATCCTTAACTATATAAATATTAAAAAATAATGTCATTTAATGAAAATTTGTTAAATATTCATCATCTATGCAAAAAAGGAAGCTTTACAATAAAACTTCCTTAAAATATAATTGGTCACTAAAATTAGTTAACTATTCAACTAAAAATCCTTCTTTCTCTAATTGATCCATATATCTATTGTATAATTCTTCTGATAATCCATCCACTGAATTCTCTGCCTCTATTACTTGCTTCTCTAACTCTCCCAACTCCGCACTATAGTGCCCTTCTTTTACATTCAAATCAACTACAAATAATCCATATGTCTTATCTATTTCCATTCGTGTGCTTTCAGAATTTATATTATTATTAAAATTATCCGCCTTCGCTTGATCTATATACCCTGCATCTAACATCTCTTTCACTAAACTAGGATAATCATCTGATACATAACTATCTCCACTATCTCCAAAATCTTTTTCCCACTGTTCTTCATACTTACTATATATCTCATTGTATAATGCATCATTACCTGCATAATCTGCTTCTATCAATTGTTTCTCTAACTCTCCTAACTCCGCACTATAGTATCCTTCTTTTACATCTAAATCAACTAAAAATAAATCATATGTCTTACCTATCTCCAATTTTATATCATCAGAGTCTATATTATTTATAAAATTATTCGCTTTCGTTTGATCTATATATCCTGCATCTAACATTTCACTAATACTATCAATATACCGGTCACTTTCACTATAAAATTCATTTGGATAACTTCCAGAAACTTGTATATTTTGTGCTACATCATTTTGTATATTTTTATTTAATCCCTTATATATACCATATACTGCTAACGCAATAAAAGCTCCCACTCCAACAGATAACAACACTATCTTTGTTTTCTTACTTAAACTCTTACCTACTTTATTTAAATCTTTAATTTCTTTACTTGAAACCTTATCATTATCATTATCATTATTTAACATATTAAACATCTCCTAAATAATTATATTCTACTAATATTAAATACTTGTTTGTCCTACTTGATGATTTAATTATACAATCATTAATAAATTAAAAATAGGAACTTTTAATTAAATAAATATTAAAAAATAATGTCCTTAACTATATAAATATTAAAAAATAATGTCATTTAATGAAAATTTGTTAAATATTCATCATCTATGCAAAAAAGGAAGCTTTACAACAAAACTTCCTTAAAACATAATTAATCACTAAAATTGGTTAACTATTCAACTAAAAATCCTTCTTTCTCTAATTGATCCATATATCTATTGTATAATTCTTCTGATAATCCATCCACTGAATTCTCTGCTTCTATTACTTGCTTCTCTAACTCCCCTAACTCCGCACTATAGTATCCTTCTTTTACATTCAAATCAACTACAAATAATCCATATGTCTTATCTATCTCCATTCGTGTGCTTTCAGAATTTATATTATTATTAAAATTATCCGCCTTCGCTTGATCTATATAACCTGCACTTAGCAACTCTTTTACACTATCTAAATAATATTGAGTCATATATCTAACATATATCTCATTGTATAATGCATCATTATCTGCATAATCTGCTTCTATCAATTGTTTCTCTAATTCTCCTAGCTCCGCACTACAATATCCTTCTTTTACATTCAAATTAACTAAAAATAAATCATATGTCTTATCTATTTCCATTTGTGTGCTTTCAGAATTTATATTATTATTAAAATTATCCGCCTTCGCTTGATCTATATACCCTGCATCTAACATCTCTTTCACTAAATCAGGATAACTATATGATAAAAATCCTTCTTTCTCTAATTGATCCATATATCTATTGTATAATTCTTCTGATAATCCATCCACTGAATACTCTGCCTCTATTACTAGCTTCCCTAATTCTCCTAACTCCGCACTATAGTATCCTTCTTTTACATTCAAATCAACTAAAAATAAATCATATGTCTTATCTATTTCCATTTGTGTGCTTTCAGAATTTATATTATTATTAAAATTATCCGCCTTCGCTTGATCTATATACCCTGCATCTAACATCTCTTTCACTAAATTAGAGTGACTATAATCCATACCATATGATTGAACTATTTGTGCTTCACTATTAGTAGTTGCCATAGAGCTTACAGCCCCTGCTCCAAATGTTATTAATGCTCCTAAAGCTACTACTGATACAATTTTCTTAATCTTATCTTTTAACATATTAAACATCTCCTAAATAATTCTATTCTATCAATATCAAATATTTATTTGTCCTACTTGATGATTTAATTATACGATCATTAATAAATTAAAAATAGGAACTTTTAATTAAATAAATATTAAAAACTAGTATCCTTAACTATATAAATATTAAAAAATAATGTCATTTAATGAAAAATCATTAAAATATTATGTATTTTTAAATACTAAAAATATAAACTTACATACCTATAAAGAATATATAACAACTAAATATTAATACTAAAATTACCTAAAAATATATTTTTTTTAAGTTTGGTTAACTCCATTTCCTCATACTTGCACTCAAATCAATTTTTAATGCTCAAACTTATTTCTTGCAATGGAGTTATCCGAACTTTGAAAAAATATAAAGCTAATAATAAAAATTACTAGCTTTTAAACACATACTCAGATTTAAATATTTTGTGACTTAAAATATCATCAATTACAATTTTGCCATCTTCAGATAAAATAATATAATCTCCACTCTCACCTAAAAAGAACTTAGTGTCAGGATTAATTAAAATTTCTTTCAGCTTATTATCTATCTCTATATTTTCAATCCCTTCAATTAATATATCTCTTAACTCGATCAAAACACCCTTATTCTTATCTATATTGTAAATCTTATCTTTTAAAGTAATTTCTTCATTAATAGTATATATTGAAATTATTGACTCGTTCTCTACTATAGAATTTTTATTTTCAGGATTATCACCATAAACGGTAATTCTAGATAAATGAGAATCAATTGACCCATCAACAATTTGATTATTATCAGTATCATATTTTTTTAGAGTTTTTGGTAAAATTGCAAGCAATAAGCATACAGCAAAGGCTACTCCAACATAAAAAGTAGTTATACTCTTGGACTTATTTGATGTTTTAATAGCTTGTTTAGAAATACACCCCATAACATATTCATTTAAATCATCAGGATAGTCTTGACTTAAATAATCTTCTTTTAAAGAATCTAAATCCTTATCACTATACATTAATACCCTCCTCCTCTAAATTAATTTTAAGTATTTTCAATGCTTTATATAAATTAGTTTTAACTGTATTCTCATTCATATCCAAAATATTTGAAATATCCTTAATCTTAAAATCTTCAAAAAACCTTAAAATGACTATAGTTTTCAATTTAATTGGGAGGTTTTCCAAAGCATTTTTTAAAATAATTTTATCCAATACACTAACATTACAGTCTTCAACTGAATCAAATACTTCATCATTGGTAATATCTCTGTATCTCTTCTTCAAAAAATTAAAACTAGTATTTATAAGTATTCTAGTAACCCAGGGTTTAACCGAATTTAAATCTTTAATCAATCTACTAGATGACAAAGATTTATAAATAGTATTTTGAACTACTTCAAAAGCATCATCCTTATTTTTTACATAACTAAATGCAATCCTGTATAAATACTTTTGATTGTTTATTATATAATCTTCAATATATCTTCTATTAGTATATTCTAAAACTATTTCAGAATCTTTACTATTCATTAAAAAAATTCCTCCAGAGTTAAATTACGATTAAATTATATCACTTTTATTGCTTTTTAGTAAATTTTTTCCGAAAAAATTATTAATAAATTATTGATTTTTTGAAAATTATATGTTAATATACACTCTATAATTGACTAAATTTTTGGAGGCATAATTATGAAAAAATTACATAAAAAGATTATAGTAGCTGCTTCTTTATCCTTGTTTGGAGGATTACCAATAATAGCAAACGCTTCACCTAGAATTCCTAATATTATTTTTACTTCAAATCGTTCCATTAATCCCATAGAAAGAGTTGATCCAAGTAAACCTACACCAGCTAGTTTACTTTTAAAATTGCGTGCTAATAGTAGTGGTGGTATAACTACTATTTTAACTAGTCATAGAAGTGCTTTACCTACAATTTTCTTACCTAATGGATCAAGGTTAAATAATAATGGGATAAAATAAATAAGAAGCTCAGAGTGAATTAATCGCCCTGAGCTTCTTCTAATTACAAACACTATCTATATATTTCTTATATTCATTCATTATAATCCTAGTATGAGTTCCAACATTTCCGTCATTTACATACCTTCCATCAATATTAACAACACCTATTACCTCTGCAGCGGTTCCTGTTAAAAAACATTCATCTGCTGTATAAACATTATATCTTGTGAACTCTTGTTCTCTAACATCATATCCTAAATCTTTCAAAATTTTAATAACTAAAATTCTAGTAATACCATTTAATATTCCTATATAACTAGGTGGTGTATAAATGACACTATCTTTTATTATAAAAATATTATCTCCTGTACATTCTGTAACAATTCCATTAGAATTTAAGAAAATCGCCTCTTGAGCACCCCTATTCCCAGCCTCCATCTTAGCCAAAATATTTAACAGGTAATTCAAAGATTTACATTGAGGATCCAACATAGATGGGCTAACTCTAGTAAAAGATGAAAAAACAGCACTCATTCCATTATCATAAAACTTCTTATCATAAAGAGTTATATCTGACACTATACAAATTAACGTAGGATTAATTATATTATCTTTAGGAGGTGTAAGTCCTAAATTGTAAGACCCTCTTGTAGCTACAAGTCTTATATACCCATCTTTGATATTATTCACTTCTATAAGTTTATAAATAATATTAACTATTTCTTCTTTGGAATAATTTAAAATTATATTAGTAAACTTAGCCGAATCAAAAAATCTATCTATATGTTCATTACACATAAATATCTTCCCATTATATATCCTTATTCCTTCAAAAAATCCATCACCATACAACAAACCTCTATCAAATACTGAAACCAAAGCTTCATTCTTATGTACATATTTACCATTTACATAAACAATTGAATCATTACTCATAACCACAAAACTCCCAACTTAATAATATACATCAACTTATATTATAGCATTATTACGAATTTTACATAATTCAATTTAAAATAATAAAAGATACTTATCATAAAATAAGTATCTCTCAACTAAGTTATCTTTAAATAATCTTTAGTATCTAAACTCTTCTTTTTACCATCAACATACAAAAGAACCTTGTTCTTATATATTTTTTTTACATTACAAGTGTCTATATTCCCATAGTCAGGATTCATCAATCCTTCCCCAACAAATTTTAACGGTCTATTATTAAATCTTCCATCTATAAAATATGGAGATAAAATCTTCAATGAATCTATAGCTCTAGTAATTCCTACATAAAAAATACGCCTTTCCTCTTCTTCGTCATAAAGTATACTTATATTACTATTCAAACTTATATCTCTTTCTATATTTTGAGCATTTATAATATAAACGTATCTAAATTCCATACCCTTTGAAGAATGAATAGTTCCAAAATTTACTCCATGCACAGAATTAATCAATCTAATATTTTTATTAAACTCATCTATGGATTTAAAATTCGTAATCAAATTATAAAAATACTCTATAAAATAATCAATCTCCGCTTTATTCAGATTTTTTTGTACAATAATATTATTAAGATACACTGAATACCCAAGTTTATTTAAAATACCATTAATTCTACTACCTATAGGGTATTTCATAAATTTTTTAATCATTTTCCTCAAATTATATATACTTCGTTTATCATTATAAGAAATTTTATCAAAACTTGCATCCATCACACTAAAAAAGTTCAAGCCATAATCAAATTTATTTATAATCTGATTAACTCTCCTACTAAACAAAAATGTGACCTTATCACATATATTTTTAAAATTATTTATAGTTGGATTATCTATAAATAAAAGTAAATTTATTATATCTCTTATATAAAAAAGCTCAAATATATTAAAGTTATTATCAAGAAAGTTAATTTTGATATTCCTCTTAATAAATTCACTCAATATACTGAAAGAATCTTTATGATTCCTATATAAAACTGCAAAATCAGATAAACTTACTCCTCTTCTTTGCAAATTATCTATATCATCTACAATATATTTTCCCTGATCAGAATCCTCTAAAAACTTTTTACAAATAACCTCACCTTCTTCTTCCTTCTTACCAACTAATTGTTTTTTATTCCTTATCCTATTGTTTTCAATAACATTACGTGAAAATTTAACAATAGAATGCTTAGATCTATAATTATATTTTAAATAATATTTCTTAGCTCCTTCGAACACATCACAAAAATCAACCATTATAGATGGATTTGCACCTCTAAATTTATAAATACTCTGATCATCATCACCTACACAAAATAATTTAGATTTCATGCTTAACATTTTTAAAATTTCAAATTGAACATTGTTACAATCCTGAAATTCATCAACCAATATGTATTTAAACTTATCTCTATAAAATTCTAAAATATCTTTTCTTTCTTGAAATAATTTTAATACTTCTTTTTCCAAATCATCAAAATCATATAAATTATTATCAAGTTTATATCTCTTATATTTTTTTACAACATCATCTAACACATGCTTTGGTAAATTTGTCTCAAACTCATCTATACTCTTATTACTTCCATTGAATCTAGTAATCTCACACACAAGCAATTGAATCTTATACTCACTTACTGAATCTATGTAATTCTTCAATATATTACTTAAAAATTTATAAACATGATCTTCTGTAATAATTTCAAAATTAAAACTTATATTGTCTTTTATAATTTTATAAAACAAAGCATGAAAAGTATAAAAGTGAGGTGATGTTGACGATTTACTTGATACAGCAAACCTTTGTTTCATATTTTCACAAGCCTTCTTAGTAAATGTAATCACCAAAATACTATCTTCTTTAAAACCACAACTAATAAAATGCATAAGTTTCTCTATAAGAACTGTTGTCTTACCACTGCCAGGTGATGCCACTAACAAAACTTTATCCTCATTAGAAAAGATTGCATCATTTTGATATTCATCAAACATAAACTCACCCCTAATTCCCTTTTTTAAAATTATTCCAAAAAAATCTAATTTTAAACAATTTTTAATAAATATTGTAATTATTAATATTGAAAATTTTTATATTTACAATTACTATCTTATCTATAATAATTTTTAGGATGTGTTTATTTAATGTTTGAAAATCATGAAATGAATTTATCATTACTCGTAGATTTTTACGAACTAACTATGGCTAATAACTTCATTTTAGATGAACAAGAAGATGTTATAGCTTGTTTTGATATGTTCTTTAGAAAAATACCTGATAATGGTGGATACTGTATAATGGCTGGCTTAGATCAAATTATTACATTTATAAAAAATTTAAAATTCACTCCAGAAGACATAAAATTTTTAGAATCCAAAAATTTATTTGATAAAAAATTCTTAGACTACCTTAAAAATTTTAAATTTTCTTGTGATGTATACGCAATAGAAGAAGGATTTCCAATTTTCCCAAAAGAACCTATTGTTACAGTCAAAGGACCTATTTTAGAATGCCTACTAATTGAAACTATGCTTTTATTAACTTTAAATCATCAGATATTAATATCGACAAAGGCTAGTAGAATTTGTACTGCAGCTAATGGAAAAGATGTTTTAGAATTTGGCTCTAGGAGAGCCCAAGGATACAGTGGAGCAATTTATGGTGCAAGAGCTTCAATAATAGGCGGATGTATTGCCACATCATGTACAATATCGGAAAAAAAATTTAATATACCTTCATTTGGTACTATGGCTCACAGTTGGATTCAAATGTTTGATTCAGAATATGAAGCATTCAAAACATGGGCTAAATATTCACCCAAAAATTGTGTTCTATTAATTGACACTTATAATGTTTTAAAATCAGGATTACCAAACGCAATAAGGGTATTTAAGGAACTTCCTAAAAATGACGATAGAATTCTCGGAATTAGAATTGATAGTGGAGATATCACTTATCTTACCAAAAAAGCTAGGGAAATATTAAATAAGGAAGGTTTGCACGAGGTTAAAATAATAGTTTCAAATTCATTAGATGAAAATATAATAACAAATGTTCTATCTGAAGGGGCAGAAGTAGATATGTTCGGTGTTGGAGAAAGACTCATAACATCAAAGAGCGAACCCGTATTAGGAGGAGTATACAAGCTTTGTGCATTATATAAAAACGATGTCCTCATTCCTAAAATTAAAATTAGTGAAAACCATGATAAAATCACAATTTCAGGACTTAAAACAGTTTATAGAATATTCGATTCTAAAACAAATATGGCAATAGCAGATCTTATAACAAATTTTTATGATACAATAGACGAAACAAAACCACTTACTATATTTGATCCAAATTTTACATGGAAAAAAAAGGTGATAACTGATTTCTATACCATAAAATTACACAAAAAAATATTTGATAAAGGAGTTTGTGTATACAAATCTCCTAGTGTTATGGAAATACACAAAATTAAAAATAAAGAATTCTCTAAATTATGGCCAGAAATTACCAGACTTGAAAACCCTCAAAATTACTTTGTTGATTTATCAAAAAACTTATGGAATAGTCACCAAGATTTATTGAACAAATATTCAAATAAGTATATCTAAAAAATTAAAAAGCATATATCAAATTATATATGCTTTTTAATCTAAACATCATCTTATAATAATTAATTCTCCATCATCATGTATGATGTTACAAACTTTAAATTTAACAGCATTCCTTCCACAATTTATAAATTTTGCAGTGTAAATTCCACTTTTTGATATAACTTTATACAATGACTCATCCTTTTTTTCCTCTCTTAAAATTAAACATAACTTATCTTCATTAAATTTAGGACTATGCTTAAATCTAATGTTAATTTCAATCATTTTATCCAATATTGTCTTAACAAAAATTATAAATATAATTGAACTAATTATAAAAAATACAATTTGATTACCTATATCATTTACAAATAAAGATAATACTGATGATAATAATGAAGAAATTGAAAAATATATAAAAAATATCTCTTTCCTATTTAACTCAATCATAAAAAATATCAATGAAATTACAAGCCACATAATTACTTTTAAAAATTCATTTACATACAAATACAACCTAATCACCACCTTAAATATTGCTTATACAATTATTTTATTTACTTACAAATTTTTGGTGTTTTAGTAATAATAATTTAAATTTTTTTTACTTTTTTGTAGATAATATTAACCTATAAACAACTAAGGAGGTAAATTCATTGTTGAAATTAAATATAAAGACAATAATTTTATCATGCATATTCTATTTATTTTTAAATCCAAATAATATAACTCTCGCTAAAAATATTGATGTAAACAATGATGGTATTATAAATCACTTAGATCTACATACAATTTCAATTCATACAGGATCTGATAATAAACAATATGATATAAATAATGATGGAATAGTTGATGCTTTAGATATAGCTATAGTTGCAAAACAAATACCTTCTAGTCAAGATTCAGAAGCAATATTCACAGCTTACGATAAAAATGGTATATCTTTAGATAATTTTTCAAAAGACAATTTAATAAATGCTATATCCTTAGCTTCCCAAAATAATGGAGTAGTTAAATATAACGATTTTATAATTTGGGACAATAATAGTTACTTTGTGTATTCAAATAATGAGCCGAATACATCCACAAAATCACTCCGCAATGCAGTAGACTCTGCATCATTATTAGATGATTCTATTGTAATATCTAAGAATGGAAATGTCGTATACAATAAAAATCTAAATTTTAGAAAGATAATTGGAGTTACAAGAGAAAGAGTCAATTTAAGAAGTGAGCCAAAGATGAGTGCAAGAACAGACATAATGATTCCAGAAGGAGTTTTACTAGAAGTAAGTAATATTATAAATGGATTTTACAACGTTTTATATTACGATGAAAATAATAATCTAAAAACTGGATACATACCAAGCTATATAGACATAATTCAAGATGATATAAACCGATCACAACTTGGCTACATATCTGCCAGAGAAGAATCTAATGGTGATCCTGGAGCTATTGGATTAAATCCAAATGATAAAGGTGGAGCCTCATTCGGTGTTTGGCAGTTAGCTAGTAAGACAGGATCTGTAGATGAATTTATAAAATTTATAAAAGATAAAGATGAATTAATATATCTAAAATTAACAGAAGCCAAAAATAAAGATAATGGAAATTTTGAAGAAAACTTTATATCTACGTGGAAAGAGATAGCATACAATCAATATGAACACTTCTACGAATTACAAAGATTATTTATAAAAAAGAACTACTACGATTCATTTATAAAAATAGCCAATAAAAATAACTTAAATGTTGATTCTTTGCTAAACTATAATTCAACATCAAATATGATATGGTCAACAGCAGTACAACATGGAGCTAGCGGGGCTGTAAATATCATTAAAAAAATATCATTAAATTCATCAATGGACTCAATTATAGAATCAATATACACAGAAAGATTAAATATAATATCAAAATCCTACCCACCAAATAGCTCAAATCCTGGCATAGTCTCACTATACAATGGTATTAAAAACAGATTAGAAAACGAAAAAATGGAAATATTAAGAATATATAAGAGAGAATTGTCCTATTAAAAAATGGATACTCAAAAGAGTATCCATTTTAAAAAAAAGAGCAAATCTATAAGCCGAGTTCTGTATTAGACAATCATCTATCTAGGTCTATCGTCACCAATAGACTCGAGCGACATACCCGATAGCAAAGCGGGCAACTTTAACGCTATCCTATTCAGTCTTGCTCCAGGTGGGGTTTACATAGTCAGTATGTCACCATACTGCTGGTGAGCTCTTACCTCGCCTTTCCATCCTTACCTAAAAAATTAGGCGGTTTATTTCTGTTGCACTTTCCTTAGAGTCGCCTCCACTTGGTGTTACCAAGCACCCTGCCCTATGGAGCTCGGACTTTCCTCTCCTCAATAAAAATTGAGCAGCGATTGTCTGACTTACTCCGTTATATATTCTACCAAATAAATGATATTAAATCAAATAAAAAGGTTTATCTTATAACATAAGATAAACCCAAAAAACAAATCTATTTAGCATTTATTCCTAATCTTTTGCAATATTTCTTTAAAGAAGCATCACCAACAAAACTCAATAAAACTTTCCGCAATGCACGTTTCTTATTCCCATATTTTCTTAATTCATTATTAAAAACAGCAACCAATTCTGAATTTTTAGTCATACTGATATCCTTACCCAGTATGCCAATATATAAATTTTGAATTAAAGTTGAAATAGATAAAGAATTTATATTAGGAGATATCACAGTAAATAAAAAATCATACAAAGTAACTTGTTTTGATGTTAATCTATTAACCCATGAATTTAAAGTATCAGAACTAATATTCGATTTTAAAATATTAACATAAACATACCTTACAATACTTTCTATTTCATTCCTAACATTTGAACTATTACTCATAAATAATTATACCTCATTAATAAAAGCTTGATTTTAAAATATATTAAGAAAAAGGAAATATGATTCTAAAAAAATCATATTTCCTCTACTAATTTTAATATTTCATTTATTACAATAAATTGTTGACGTTCTTTACTAATTGACCCAACTGAATCACCAAATTGCAAACCATAATTACCAAAATAAGAATGATTTCCACCTTCTATGTAAACATATTTAGTTGTACTAGGTAAATTATTTTTATAGTTTTCATATTTTTTAAAATTAATAATTTTATCTTCACTACCAACAATAGAAAGAAACTTTATATTACTATCAGAAAAATCCTGACTATTAGTTCCATAAGAAGATAGTAGTACAACACACTTTATTAAATTTGATCCATTCTGTTTCAAATAATTAAGTATCTTACTACCTCCAAAAGAATGTCCTACTAAAATATAATTCTTAATATCTGAACTACTTAATATTTTATTTATATTGCCAATATTAAACATATCAAAATTATGTCCATATTTAAGCAGATAAACCTTCATGCCTTGCTTTGATAATTCAGATAAAACAGGTAAATACGCCTCTTCTTTAATAAATGCTCCAGGACAAAATATTAATCCAAACTCATCACTACTATTAATTTTATTACTTAAGGATATATAATCATTAGTATATTTAAAATCTAAATACTTAGATTCATATAGCACAAAATTTTTGATATTATAATCTGTCCTATAATAAATAAAACTAAGTAATACTCCAAATAATAGCACTGTCCCAAATAACCAAATACCTACACTAATATATAAATTTTTCTTCACTATACCTCCATATATAATCAAATATAATTATAAATATCGGTTAAAATATCATCATAAACTATGTTTAAATTATCATTTATATCTAAAGTTCTACATATCTTCTTCATTACATTCATATATGCAATATTTTCTGAATTAAAATGACCAATATCTAATATAGATAACCTATTTTTATACGCCTCAAAAGCAGTATGGTATGTAATATCCCCAGTGATAACCAAATCTATATTCTTACCATAACATAGTTTAATTAAACTATTACCCGATCCATTAATAACGCATATCCTATTAATGCTATCATTTCTATTATTCACTAATCTCATACTATTTATGTATAAATTAGTTTTAATTTTATCTATAATTACATTAATATTCAAAGGTCTAGAAAGATCCACAATTCTACCTATTCCTAAATTAGAATCAATTTCACTAGGTTCTAAAATAGATATATTATTATATTCAAATTTCAGTATGTTAATTAATTCATCATTTACCCCATTATTTATCATATCTAAATTAGTGTGATAAGATAAAACATTGATATCATGCTTTATGCATTTTAATATGTCTGTATTATCATATTGAAAACTTAAATTTTTGATTGAATTAAATATAACTGGATGATGAGTTATCACAGTATTTATTTTTAAATCTAATATTTTATTAATTATATCCTCATTAATATCTAATGAAATATATAATCCCGTAATATCACTTTCCATATTTCCTATCAATAAACCTACATTATCATATGATAATGCTAAGTTACTTGGAACTAATAATTCCATTCTATCAATGAACTCACTAATTTTCACAATAAAAACCTCCCAAGTATTTCAATTCTACGACTAAACGTTTCATACTTAATCGTATTAGATAATTTATTTTTTCTTAAATGAAATAATACTCCCTTATATTTATTTATTTTATATTTTATAAAATCATTATATTTACCCTCTGCATTATTAAAAATACATAATGGCATATCATAATCAAAACACACCAAAAAATTAATATATTCTTTATCTAAATTTTCTTGTTGTTTAGGTAAAATTAGTATATACTCATAATATATTCCCTTACTATAAATAACATCTTCCTTTTCTACATGAAACTGTTTATCATATAAATATTTCCTTATATCCTTAGAATAAGCATTAGGTTGGATTAAAATATAGTTCATATATTTAATTTTATTTATATTTCTATTTATTATAGATGCAATCGTAGAACCTCCCATTCCAGCAATAACCGCACTTGTATTCTCCAAACTATCGAACCAATTAAATCCATCCGATAAAATACATCTTATTTTAGTATCTAAATTATATTTTTTTATATTGTTCATTGCAATATTAATTGGATCTTTATTGATATCTACAGCATAACATCTTGAACACTTATTAGAATTCAATAGTCCAATTGATATATATCCATGATCACATCCTACATCTATAATAGTTTCATTGTATTTACACATATTAATTATATGCCTTATTCTATTGCTTGATTTCATAATATAATTCCTTCTTACTAATTTAAAAATAAAAGAGTAGCCGAAACAAAGCTACTCCAGATAATCTTTTAACTTTTTACTCCTGCTTGGATGACGCAATTTTCTTAAAGCCTTGGCTTCTATTTGTCTAATTCTTTCCCTAGTAACTTTAAACTCCTTACCTACTTCTTCTAAGGTTCTAGCCCTCCCATCATCTAATCCGAACCTAAGTTTTAATACATTCTTCTCTCTAGCACTTAAAGTATCTAAAACATTCATTAATTGTTCCTTCAATAAAGTAAATGCAGCTACTTCAGCAGGTGCTGGTGCATCATCATCAGGAATAAAATCTCCTAAATGACTATCCTCTTCTTCACCAATGGGAGTTTCTAATGATACTGGCTCTTGAGCAATCTTACGAATATCCCTTACCTTATTTTCAGGCATATTCATTTCTTTTGCTATTTCTTCAGACAGCGGATCTCTTCCTAATTCTTGTAATAACTGCCTAGATACTCTTGTATATTTATTAATAGTTTCTACCATATGAACAGGAATCCTAATAGTTCTAGCCTGATCTGCAATTGCTCTAGTTATAGATTGTCTAATCCACCATGTAGCATAAGTACTAAATTTAAATCCCTTCGTATGATCAAACTTTTCCACAGCTTTTATTAACCCTAAATTACCCTCCTGTATTAGATCTAAAAAAAGCATTCCCCTACCTACATATCTCTTAGCAATACTAACAACTAATCTTAAATTTGCCTCTGCCAATTTCTTTCTAGCTATTCTAGAAGTCGTGTCATTCTGCTTTATCTTCTTAGACAACAAAATTTCTTCTTCTGATGTAAGAAGTTGAACACTTCCTATTTCTTTCAAATACATTCTAACAGGATCATCCATTGTAATACCTTCAGGTATTACAGAATTTAAATCCAAATCCTCAACAAATTCATTAGAAAAATTATCTACCACTTCTATTCCCATTTTATCTAAAGCCATATACAGCTTTTCAACATGTTCTGGGGTTAAATCTACATCCTCTAATTCATCCATTATGTCTTTGGATAATAATCCGCCTGACTCTTTCCCTTTAGTTAACAAACCCTTTAAGACAGACATAACATAACTATTATCCTTCACAGAATTGTCCTCCTTCCTACAATCACACCTTAAAATTACTAATAAAATCTATAATATCTGATAATTTTCCATCTCTCTCCAGTTTAGATACCATATTCAATATACTCAGATATTCTATAAACTTATCTTCATCACATGTAGACTCATATTCCTTTATTAAATGTGCAATTTTACTTTTAAAATCAGCTACTATATTATTTCTTAGAACTCTTATAAAATCATCAATTTGGCTAATAATATTGTTATTATCGTAATTTCCTATATTTTCTTTAAAATATATTAATAATTTAATTCCTTCATAGGTATTTAACTTAGTCTTTAAATAATCTACTATATCAAATCCATTCCCATTAAAATTACATATCAATTTAAATGCTTCTTTATGTTCTTCTATGCAAAATAAGTTCTCATCCACATTATTATTTAAGATATATGTTAAATATTCTTTATTTAACATCAAATTTAATAATTGCCTTTCAGCCTTAATAATTGCAGTTTCAATGCAATTATTTTCAATATCATAACCTTCTAATTTAAATTTAGAAAAATTATTACCTAAGTAATCTTTAATTAATTCCTCTCTAATCGATAGATGCTCTGATATAAATTTTATATAATAATCTCTATCAACAATACTTAATTGTCCTATTATATTCTTTACGATATGCAAATATTTTTTTTTGTCTATATTTTTAGATAAATCTAAATTTTTCATATGATATAACAATATATACTCCACTAATGTCTTACTGTTATTAATACAATTCCAAAAATCATCTATAGAATTCCTATTCAAAAATTCATCGGGATCCTTAACACCATACAACTCTATAACATAAACTTCAATTATGCTATCGCTAATAAATTCCTTAAACAAATCAAAAGATCTAACAGTGGCTTTTTTACCAGCCTCATCAATATCAAAGCACAAATATATTTTATTCGTATATTTACTTATAAGTTTAATCTGATCAATTGTTAAAGCTGTCCCCAAAGATGCGACTACATTTTTTATACCACTATTGTGCAAAGATATACAATCCAAATAACCTTCAACAATAATAATAAAATCATACGATATGCTATCTTTAACTAAAAAGTTTAATCCATAAAGATTACTACCTTTTTTAAATACACAGCTATCCTTGGAATTCAAATATTTAGGCAATCTATTTTCTAAAATTCTACCTCCAAATCCTATAACATTACCATTAACATCAAATATAGGAAATATTACTCTATTTATAAAACGATCATATACAATTTTATTTTTTTCATTAACTAATCCTAATTCTAACAAGTCACTTATTCTATGACCTTTATGCTCTAAATACATACTTAATGCTTTAAAATCATTTAAAGCATATCCTAATCCAAACTTAATAATGGTAGATTCAGATAATCCTCTATTTATTAAATATTGTTTAATATTGTTATTTTTTTTTAGATTTAAATAAAAATACCTTGCAGCATCCTTAAGTATTCTATAATATTTATCTAAATTTATTTTTTTAGAATCAAAATCTAATGCAATACCAACACGCTGTGCCAAGAAATTTAACGATTGTAAAAAATCTAATCCTCTATATTTCATGATAAAAGAAATAACATTTCCACTTTCACCACAACCAAAACATTTAAATATCTGCTTGCTTCTAGAAGCAACAAATGATCCACTCTTTTCACTATGGAAAGGACACAAAGCAAAATAATTATCTCCACTTTTTTTAAAAGTTAAATATTCACTCAATACATCAACGATATCATTTCTATTTTCTATATCTCTTATAATATCATCAGAAACTCTCATTAATAACTACCTTATATAAACTATACCCAAGGGTGTGAATTATAAATTATTTTTTAATTTTTCCATCTTTTAACATTATTATTCGCTATTAATAATTTTAATTAAAAAATATGAAATTATTTTTTCCATTTTTCTACAAAAAATAATATTTAGTGATATCTCATATATTAATATTCTCTGTTCAAATATATTTTCCTTCTAACTTTAAAATATATTTTTAAAAAATAATGTATAATATAATGATTTTTAAAATATTCTTATTTATATATTTAATTTAAAAAGGACCAATATATGTATAAAAATGTAGATTTTAGCTATATTTTATCTAATTTTAATATTAAAACTTATGAAATTGAAAAAATAAAAGAAAAAATATCAAAAAAACCTAGAATTGTATATAAAATAAAATCTTCCGACAAATTATTTTGTCTCAAACAAACGTACTTTAATATTCAAAAAATATTATTTATTTATTCATATTTAGAATGGTTAAAATTACATGAGTTTAAAATTCCGTATTTTATTAAGTCCATCAATAATAAACCATTTACAATATATGATAACAAAATTTATATATTAACCAATTGGATAAGCGGCACTAAACTTTTATATAATAAAATTGATCATTGTATAAAAGCCGTTGAAATAATTGCTAAAATGCATTATAACTCAGATAAAATTAAATTTATAAAATTCTCAATTCCAACCATAAATTTGTCTAATATTAAACAAAAATTTGCCAAATATATTCAAGATCTACATAAAATAGATGAATTAGCTAAAGTTAAATATGATAATTTTTCACAAATATTTTTAAATAATTTTGATGATTCCTTATACTTAGCAACTATGTCTTACAGATACTCATTAATAATAAATTTTAAAAATCTAAATATTAGTTTATGTCATGGAGATTATGTAAATAAAAATATCATTATAAATGACAATTCTGTTGTTCCAATAGATTTCGACAGATGCTGTATAAATTATTCTATATCTGATCTAGCATATTTTCTTAAAAGATATCTAAGACACTCTCCTAATCCTTGGGATATAGAAAATACTCTAATATTTATAAATTATTATAATGCAAATAACCCAATATACTTAGATGAATATCTATATTTACTATCTTATTTATCCCTACCATATAGATTTTTAAAAATATCAAAATTATATTTTTATGCTAATCATAATTTAACAAATAAAGAAATACTTGACTATGAAAATAATTTAAATAAATCCTGTGATGATATTAAGAGACAATTAATCTTTCTCAAAGAATTTGAAAAATATATTAATTCTAAATTCAATATACCTATAAAATAAAAGCTGACTAAATTAATAGTCAGCTTTCTAAAAATTATCTTTTATTTTTAACTTGAGCTTGTGCCGCAGCAAGCCTTGCAACAGGAACTCTAAACGGTGAACATGATACATAATTCAATCCCGTATTATGACAAAACTCTATAGATGATGGATCTCCTCCATGTTCCCCACAAATACCAAGCTTAATATTTGGTCTTGTTTTCTTTCCTTTTTCAACAGCTATCTTAACTAACTGTCCTACACCATTTTCATCAATTCTCGCAAATGGATCTGATTCATAAATTTGTTTATCATAGTAATCATTTAAGAATGCAGCCGAATCATCTCTTGAAAATCCAAAAGTCATTTGAGTTAAATCATTTGTACCAAATGAGAAAAACTCAGCTTCTTTTGCTATTTCATCAGCAGTAAGAGCCGCCCTAGGTATTTCAATCATCGTACCAACCATGTATTCTAACTTAATACCTTTTTCTTCCATTATTTTATCCGCTGTCTTAACTACAATGTCCTTGACATATTTAAGCTCTTTTATTTCACCAACTAGTGGAATCATTATTTCAGGAACTATGTTTAATCCCTTCGCCTTATTTACATTTATTGCTGCCTCTATTACTGCTCTAGTTTGCATCTCAGCTATTTCAGGATATGAAACACTTAATCTGCATCCTCTATGACCCATCATAGGATTAAACTCATGTAAACTCTCTACAGTATTTTTTAAATCATCAAAAGTTAACCCCATCTCGTTAGCAAGCTCTTTTATTTCTTCATCTTTATGTGGTAAAAATTCATGTAAAGGTGGATCTAAAAATCTTATTGTAACTGGATGACCTTCCATAGCTTCATAAAGACCTTCAAAATCTTTCCTCTGCATTGGCAACAATTTGTCTAATGCAGCTCTTCTTTGTTCCTCTGTTTTAGAAACTATCATCTCTCTAACCACTGGAATTCTGTCAGCTTCAAAGAACATATGTTCTGTTCTGCATAATCCAATTCCTTCTGCCCCAAATTTCACAGCTTGCTCAGCATCTTTTGGAGTATCTGCGTTAGTACGAACTCTTAAAGATCTAATCTCATCTGCCCAATTCATAAATATTTCAAAATAACCACTTATTTCTGGAGCAACAGTCTTAATTTTTTCTCCATATACATTACCAGTAGAACCATCTATAGATATGAAGTCATTCGATGTATACTTTTTGCCATTAACTTCTAATAATTTAGCATCTTCATCAATCTTTATATCACCACATCCTGCAACACAACAAGTTCCCATTCCTCTAGCAACAACAGCCGCATGAGAAGTCATTCCTCCTCTTACCGTAAGTACACCTTGTGCTGCAACCATTCCCTCAATATCTTCTGGAGATGTTTCAAGTCTAACTAATACAACTTGCTCTCCATTACCAGCTCTTTCTTTAGCCTCTTGAGCCGTAAATGCAATCTTACCTGTAGCTGCTCCAGGTGATGCTGGAAGACCTTTTGTTATTGGAGTAGAATTTTTAATTACTTGAAGATCAAATGTAGGGTGTAACAATGTATCCAATTGCTTAGGTTCAACTTTTAGCATAGCTTCTTCTTTGTTAATTAATTTTTCTTCAACTAAATCAACCGCAATCTTTAAAGCCGCCTGAGCTGTCCTCTTACCATTTCTTGTTTGTAAGAAATAAAGTTTTCCTTCTTCAATCGTAAATTCCATATCTTGCATATCTTTATAGTGCTTTTCTAATTTTTCAACTATATCCATAAATTCTTTATATATAGCAGGATTTCTTTTCTCTAATGTCTCAATTGGCTCTGGTGTTCTTATACCAGCAACAACGTCCTCACCTTGAGCGTTCATCAAATATTCTGCAAATATTTTGTTTTCTCCTGTAGATGGATTTCTTGAAAAAGCAACTCCAGTTCCGGATTGATCACCTTTATTTCCGAATACCATTTCTTGAACATTAACTGCTGTACCCCAACTTGAAGGGTAATCGTTCATTCTTCTGTAAACTATGGCTCTTGGATTATTCCATGACCTAAATACAGCAACAACTGCCTCAATTAATTGTTTCTTAGGATCACTTGGAAAATCTTCGCCTTTCTCTTTCTTATAGTGATCCTTGAATTGTTTTACCAATTCCTTTAAGTCATTAGCATCCAATTCAGTATCAAGTTTAACGCCCTTTTTCTCTTTCATTTCATCCATTAAATTCTCAAAGCTTTTCTTCTCAATTCCCATAACAACGTCTGAAAACATTTGTATAAATCTTCTATAAGAATCATAAGCAAATCTTTCATTATTTGTTGACTTCGATATAACTTCAACAACTTCATCATTTAATCCTAAATTCAAAATTGTATCCATCATTCCAGGCATAGAAACTCTAGCACCTGATCTAACTGAAACTAATAGAGGATTAGTTGTTCCACCAAACTGCTTACCAGTTATGGATTCCAATTTTTTCATTGTTTCATAAATTTCCTGCTCAATACTTGAAGTTAAAACTTTTCCATCTTCATAATATTGATTACATGCTTCTGTACTTACGATAAACCCTTGAGGAACTGGAACTCCAATCTTTGTCATTTCACAAAGGTTAACTCCTTTACCCCCAAGAAGGTTTTTCATCGAAGAATCACCTTCACTAAAAAGGTAAACATACTTCTTAGACATTTAATTCACTCCTTTTATTCTTAAGAAATAAAATTATACTGCTGCGCATAATTTAATGTTTGACTAAAACCTACTTAATTATACATTATTTCACAATTATTGTATATAAATTAAATTATTTAAATATATACTATTCTAAGAAATTAAAACCAGTTTATCGCAAATTTTTACTCGTTTTCCTCTGTTTTTTCAGTTTTTATTCCATTATCTTTACTTTCTAAGGTTTCTATAAACTCAGTTACCTCTATAAAATCATGATTTTCATTATCACCATCTATATTGTAATTAACTTCTTTAGTTATCTGATCACTTTCAACATCATAAATAAATTTAGCATAATTTGAGGACTTTTCTTTTATTGTACTAGCGATTTTGTTTTCTACAATACCATTGAAATTTTCCATTGCTTTTTTACCAAATTCAACTGCTTTTGTTTTAATATCATCTGTTTTAGCTCTAAAATTTACATTTGAAATAATATCACTTATTTTCTCTTTAGATGTCGATATCGTATCATTTACTCTTTGTTTAACATTTGAGTTCACATCATAAACATTTCCTGATTTATCAACAACCTTAACATGTATATCAAATAATAATATACCGCCTATCTTAAAAGGGAGAAGTATAGGATACAATACAAATGTAAATGATCCAACTATAAATGCTGTAAGAGGAATGTCCATTAACACATTACCACCTTTACTAAAGATAACACGTTGATTACTGCCCTCAACATATAATTCAAGCAAACGCTTTTTAAAATCTAAAATATATGACTTTACTGAACAACACTCTTTAATAGGATACCTTTCCTCAAGATATATCAAAGCTTCTATTAAATCGTTATTACTGTTCTGTAAAACTTCCTTTGCCTCTTTATAAGTAACTCCAAATTTCTCTTTTAATATTTCCATATTCTGAAACAATAAATTATCACCCATATCACTCATATCCTCCCAAAAACTTTATACTGTTAGGCATTCTAATAAGATTTTGATCTAACAAAATCTTATTAAAATCAAAAATCAATTTCATATCATTATTAGTTACGCTCAACCTTGGTATATTTCTCATATCAATTTTATTTAAAAATCTCATGATATTTATAATTCTATTTTCAATCTTAAACTCCTTTAATTTAGAGCAAGAATTACATACAACACTTTGAAAAGTAAAATCAAAATATCCTATACTTTCTTTTAAATTTTGCGAACAATAATAACATTTTTCAAATTCTATACTACACCCTAACTTATTTAATAATTTGAATTCAAAAATTCTCATCATTAGATCCTTGTCCATACTATTTGATTCCAATACTAAAAAAGTTTTCATTATAATTTTAAAAAAGTTTGTATCCAAAATATCTTTATCTTGAAAACAAATATCTAATAATTCAAAAAAATAAGAAAGATAAAAGATTACATCCTCATTATTTATAAAATTTACATTTTTAATAAGTGATCCATCTTGTATATAATAGAAACTTTTACCCTTAATGAGAGTAAATTGTACCAAACTAAATGGTTGAGTAAGTATAAATTTTGAATTTTTCATTTTTTTAGCGTTTTTTGCTAATATGGATACCTTACCTATATTTTCACATAATACCCATACAATTTTATCATTTTCCTTATATGTCTGCTCTTTTAATACAAAACCCCTTATATCAATTAACTTCAAATCTTAACTTCATAAAAATACTTATGAAATTTACACCTCCTATTAACAAATTCAAAGCATATATAATCATTATATCTTAATTAAAATATCACTACAAAATAAAAAGGAAGCATACTAAATACTTCCTAAAAATTATTTATATCCTAAACTCTTAAGATGATTATTATCATCTCTCCAATTATTTCTAACCTTAACCCACAATCTTATGTACACTTTACTACCTAAAAATTTCTCCATATCTTGACGCGAATAAGTCGATATCCTCTTTAACATATCTCCATTTTTCCCAATTATTATAGCTTTATGAGTTTCCTTATCACAAAAAATATTCCCCTCAATATTATATCTATTTTTTTGATCATCATATTTCATCGATATTATTTCAACCCCTACTCCATGAGGAACCTCATCGTGTATAAGTTTCAAAATCTTTTCTCTCACAATCTCAGATATAAAAAATTTTTCATTATTAGTAGCTGTCCAATCACTATCATAATATTTAGGTCCATTAGGCAAATATTTCAATATTAACTCTAATAATTTATTAATATTTTTACCATTAAGTGCTGATATCGGTATATACTCATCAAAGTTAACAATCTTACTATATTTGGATAAAGTATCCATTATATCTTTGCTACTTATTTCGTCACACTTATTAAGTACAAAAATCCTTGGAATACTTAAATCTTTTATCTTATCCAAAATTTCAAGATCAAGTTTTGGAATTTCTTTCCTAATATTAGCTACAAAAATAATAACATCTGTTTCTTTCAAACCACTAGAAATAGATTTTATCATGTAATCTCCTAATTTATACCTTGGTTTATGATACCCTGGAGTATCTGTAAAAACTATTTGATAATCATCATTATTCAATATCCCAATTACATTATTTCTCGTAGTTTGCGGTTTACTCGATACAATACTCAATTTTTGATTTATAAAATTATTAAGTAAGGTCGACTTTCCAACATTTGCCCTTCCAACTATACTTACAAATCCAGATTTGTGCATTAAACAACCTCATATACTTTCTAAACTAAATTTTTTATTCCAAAATCATATGGCAAAATTTCACTTAATTTATGTACTCTATAATTTTCTTTGCTCTTAGCTACAATTACTGGAATATCCATATCAAAAGCAAATTCTGCTAAAACTTGTCTACATATTCCACATGGATATGTAAAATCACAAAAAGATCCAACAACACATACTGCATGTATCTCCTTATAGCCTTC
Source organism: Candidatus Arthromitus sp. SFB-mouse-Japan (assembly GCF_000270205.1). Classification (NCBI taxonomy): domain Bacteria; kingdom Bacillati; phylum Bacillota; class Clostridia; order Eubacteriales; family Clostridiaceae; genus Candidatus Neoarthromitus; species Candidatus Arthromitus sp. SFB-mouse. The sequence continues at coordinate 579,594 of NC_015913.1, read as the reverse complement.
AGAAACTGCCTTAAATACAGCAGTTCTTTCGGCACAATTAGTAGCACCTAGAGATGCATTCTCTATATTACATCCAGTAAATATTTCAAAATTTTTAAATAAAATACTAGCTCCTACAGGAAACTTAGAATATGGAACATATGCCTTTTCTCTAACTTTTAGTGCATTATCTATAAGATTTTGTATCAATAATTTATCCAAGAAACATTCCTCCTTAAATTACTCACAAAAATATTTTAAGTATTACAATAGTCAGACCTATACCAAGTATAGCTCCAACGATAACCTCATTTAAACTATGTACTCCAGTATCTACTCTACTCTGAGCTACAATAATTGCCATAATAAAGCTCAACCCTACAATTATGGGTTCATTTGTTATAAATGAAATTATTGTTGCTATAGAAAAGGAAATAGTACTATGCCCACTTGGCATTCCACCCCTTAATGGTGTTCCTTCACCATATATAGCCTTTGCTATTACTGTAAATATCACTACCATTAACAAAATCATAAATACCATATATGGATTGCTTTGCTTAATTTTATTTATAACTGTAAAACTAAAGTTACTTATTTTATCCCAAAATATTAAATAACCAATAAACGTCGCATTAAGAGCTGTAAGTAATACTGCCCCTGCAGATATATTTTTAGCTATTTTAGCCAGCGGATGATAATAATTTGTCGTAGCATCGATGGCAATTTCAATGGCTGTGTTAACAAGCTCTGCAAAAACAACTAAAGTTATCGTCAAAGATAATATTATCAATTCAATTTTAGTTATATCATAAAATAAAGATATACTCATTATAAAAAATGCTATCAATAAATGTATTTTCATGTTCATTTGAGTTCTAACAGCGTAAAGCATGCCTTCTAATGCATTATTAAAACTATCAACTATCCTCTTTATCTTAATGGTTATCTTCCTCCCTAATTATAAAGTTTACCTAAATATTTTCAAATACTTAATTATACTTTTTTCTCGAACTCTCATTATTTGTTTTTCAGAATCTTCAATATGATCATAACCAAGCAAATGCAATAAAGAATGTATTAATAAATATTTAGTTTCTCTCTCAAAACTATGATTAAACTCTATAGATTGTTCATTTGCTTTCTCAAGAGAAATAATTATATCACCTAAAATAAGTTTCCCATCATCTAATTCATAATTTTTAAACTCATAATTTTTATATTGATCTTTAAAAACATTACCCTTTTTATAATTAAGCATAGGGAAGGATAGACAGTCTGTTGATCTATCTATCCCCCTATACTCTAAATTAATTTCTCTTATCTTCTTATTATCAACCAAAAATACATTTAGTTCACATTCGATATCTACTTCCTCAAATTTCAATACATGTCTTACAACATTATCTATAAACTCATGAACATCTATCTCAAAAATATCCTGACAATTTTCTATATTAATATCCATTAGTATCTAATCCTTTTCCTTTAGATTTACCATTAATATCATCTTCTTTTGGATACTCTATCCTTTCATGATAAATACCCTTAAGTGTTTTTTCAAATGATTGCTTAATAATTTCAATATCCCTAAATGATATTGGACTATTCTTCAATTGACCATCGCTTATTTTATCATTAACTATATTCTCAATAGTATTTCGTATATTTTCCTGTGTAGGATCACTAAGCGATCTAACAGCAGCTTCAACACTATCAGCAAACATGAGAATAGTAACCTCTTTTGTCCTAGGTAACTCTCCCCCATACCTAAAATCTTTTTCCTTAATAAGATCAGGATCTTCAGCATTTTTCTTAGCCATAATATAAAAATATTTAACAAGTGTATTTGCATGGTGACCTTCTATTGCATGTTCAACAAACTTAGGTAAACCATATTCACGAGCAAGCTGTAACCCATACTTAACATGTGAAAAAATTATATTAGCACTTGTTAGTGGATCAATCCTATCATGCGGGTTTTTATTACCTACCTGATTTTCTTTAAAGAAATATGGTCTCCCCGTCTTACCAATATCGTGATAATAAGCAGAAACCCTTGTAAGTAGCGAGTTTGCTCCAATTGCATCACTAGCAGCCTCAGATAAATTTGCAACCATTAAACTATGATTATAAGTTCCTGGAGCCTCAACAACCAATTTCCTTAAAAGAGGATGTTCCGGATTAATCAATTCTAATAATTTCATAGAAGTAACTATATTAAACAAATTTTCAAATATAGGTAATATACCTGCAACCAGTATAGAAGAAAGTATTCCACTAAAAAACGATAAAATTATATCTATAAAAGTAATAGACTTTACATTTGCTATTATAAATGAAACAGTCATTAATACTATCACATTAGTTAATCCAAACCAAACAGACAATTTAATAAAATGCATCCTATTTCTTATTCTCTTTAAAAATAAACCTCCTAAAATAACATCGAACAATCCTATAAAAACCACAACAATATTAAATTTAATTATTATTGCTATTAATACAAGTGTCATCAAATTAGTCATAAGAGATACTTTGTTATCAATCAAAGCTGTTATAGCAAGAGGTCCAAGGGCAAATGGAACTATGTATATATACTGATCACTAATTACTCTAACCAAAATTATAATAATAAGCTTTATTATCATAATAACATTTAAATAATTAGTATTGGAAATACATTCTTTCCTATACTTCTTATAATACAAATACTCAATTAAAAATGTAAATAAAATCAATGAAATTATAGAAATGTTTAATTTCCAATTCACATTTGAAGTTTTGAGCAATCCTAAACTATCCAAAATAGAGATGTGATTTTCAGTTACAACCTCCCCTGCACTAATTATTATTTGATCTTTTTTGATTATAACAGGAGATATATTTTTTACAGCCTCTTCCCTTTTTTGCTCTGTCTTTTCACTATCATAGAAAAAGTTTGGCTTTATCATTGGAAAAATTATATTAAGAGAAATATCAATAAAATTATTATCTGACATTCTTTTATTTATTTCTTCCCTTGCAAAAGACTTTACATTTTCGATATCGCTTAAATTTCCCTCTTCAATCTTCAATTCATATATTTTGTTTATAATATCAGTTAACAACCTCTCATAATTTGTCATTGATTCTGTATCTAGAGCTAATATCTTTCTATAACCTGCTGCATCTAAAGCAATACCATATTTTTGATTCAATTCATCAAATATTACAGTTGCAATTGAAGAATAATTCTTTAGTTCATATAATTCTTTAAATAAATTACTTAATTTATCTAAAACATCATATCTTACCTCTTTTACATGATTAAATTGAGCCGATACTTCCTCTCTTGCAATTTTTACTCTTTGTTCTGTAGAAATCCTATCTAGCGTTTCCCTTGGTGCCTTTATTGTATATGTTGATACTTCTCCAAGTTTTAGATCATATTTCCTCTCAAGTGTAGATGATAATACAACAATCACTACAAATAACATAAGAAACAATAACATTAAATAATTTTTATATTTCCAAATACTACTAGTAAATCTAGGTATCTTCAATAATCATTCCTCCTTAACCAATATTCTGCTTAAACTCTACTATAAAACTTATCTTATACCAATATCTAATTAATGCTTATTGAATATTTTCTACATTCTGACTTTCATTAGTTATTTTTTGCAATTCTTGATCATCTTGAGCTTTAGAAACCTTAACCCCTATTTTCTCCTCTATAACAAATGAAATTTTAAATTTAAGCTTGTTATCAACAATTTCATCCTTAACTATAACTCCAGCAATAGAATCTGATTGTTTTAAATTTTGTTTAACATACTTAGTATAATGGTCAACTAAACTTTTTTTCACATTATCTGGACTTAATGTGTACGATACCTTATCTACTTCATAGTATATATTCTTTTTAATAAATTTTCCATCATAACTAATCTTCTCATAATTTTCAAACTCATCTTTATATTTTTTAATATAAAGTTTCTTTCCAAAAATATTGATATAATACTCATCTATCATATTTTTAGTATTTACATTTTTTGTTCCTTCTAATTCAATTATTTCTTCAAACTCCATAAAAGTCTTCGCAATTACATCTCCAATAGGGGCTACTTCATAAACATTCCCCTCTTTACCTTGATATCCTCCTATCAAAATATCTCCTTTCTTAACAATATCTCCAGCTTTAACTACAGATGTTCCAGACTGAGTATATACACGAACAATTTCTCCATCTTTATCTGCAACAATATCTCCAAGAGATGAGTCAACCTCTATCACTGGAGGCTTAAAACTCTCAATAACTTCTATTTGAAGAGTAGATCCTTGAACTCTAACTTTACTCCACAATAGATTTTTATTATTTGCCACTATCTCCTCTTCTAATTTATCTGTATCAATTTTAAATTTTAACATTCCTTTATGTACACCGAGATCTTTTATAGCTTGTCTTATTTCATAAGGTGACACATGTTTATCACCTTCTATATCAATTCTCCATATAAACATAGATAAAAACATTATTATACCTATAGATACACCTATTCCAATAGATAAAGTAAAATAAACCTTTAGATTATATATAAACTTAATAAGTTTCCCCATCTTAATAACACTTACTTCACTATTTGTTTCATCACAAATTTTCTTAATCTCTTTAAAATTTTCAGAATTAATCATCAAACACATACTATAAAGATTCTCTCTTATAACATCTGTGACTTTTATCTCTCTTTTCCAAATTGTATTGAGCAATTGCTCAGAATTCTTAGAAATTATTCTTAATTGTATCTTTCCATTTATAAATGGGAATTTATCAAAGTTGATCATAATTTACCCCCTTAATACTCCCCATCAATTTTATTGTCTTGCCAGAAATATAAACTATCACAAAATTACTACCATTAATAATAAATTTACCACCTTCAACCCTCAATACAACTTCATTACTTTGAAATTTTAAAATACCTTTATGATTTTCAATCGTTATAAACTCATCACCATCTATTATAACTTTATACGAATTTTTAACGATTTCCCGAGGAATATCTAATTTATTAACCATAACATCTTTGATCTCACCAATAAATTTTCCCATAATAATCTCCTTTATCTCAATTTAATAAAATTTTATGATTAAAAAGAAAAAAAAGAACCCAATTAAATAATTGGATTCTTTTATTTAAGATAAACTATTGTAACTCCATTCCCACCTTCACCGTATTCACCAAGTCTATGTGCCTTAACATGAATATGATTCCTTAAAAGATTATTTATAGAATTTTTAAGCACTCCTGTACCCTTACCATGTATTATACACACTTCATTAAGTCCAGAAACAAAAGCATCATCTAAATATTTCTCAACCTCACTTATTGCATTTAATTCATCCATTCCTCTTAAATCGAGAGATGTAGATATAGTATTTGTTCTAAGTTTCAAATCCCTCTTACTCTTAATAACTTTACTAAATTTATCTTTTATAGGACTTTCAAGTTCTGCTATATTTACTGTTAATTTCAATACCCCAGCTTGAACCAATACATTACCTTTAGAATCAGGATTTTCAAGAATTATAACATTTTGACCTATTCTTTTTAAAAATGCTGTCATTCCAGACTTGAATTCTATGTTAAATTTAGAACTATTTTTAAAACTCTTCTCTTCATTCATCTTATTTTGTTTATCGATTTTCTTCTTAATTTCTCGTCGTGCTGATTCCAAATCTTTTACACTACTTAAATCAATTCCATTCATTTCGAGAGCATTTATTATTTTAAGTACTTTATCTATTTCTCCTTTTGCATTACTTATAATTTGATATCCCTCATCCTTTGCTGATTCAATAATTCTAAGTTTTTCCTTCTCAATATTCTCAAGACGTTTTTTCAATTTATCATTTAAAATTTTATTTTCTTCTCTTAAAATCTCTATCTCTCTATTATTTTTAATAGCTTCTGTTGTCTTCTCCTCTAATGTTTTTATTATAGATTCAAATTTTATTATATCTTCAGATAAATATTTTTGTGCATTTTCTATTATTGATTGATTCATACCTAAAGAATCTGCAATTATAAATGCATTAGATTTCCCAGGTATACCAACATTTAACCTATACGTTGGCCTAAGAGTTTTAACATCAAATTCAACCGATGCATTTTCAACATTATCTGAGTTTATAGCATAAGTCTTAAGTTGACTATAATGAGTTGTACCCATAAGTTTACATCCAGAATTTATAAAATGTTCCATTATAGAAATCGCTAAAGCTGCTCCTTCTTCAGGATCAGTCCCAGAACCAACTTCGTCCAGCAATACTAAAGTTTTATCTTTAATATTATCTGTCATACTAATTATATTTTTTATGTGAGAAGAAAAAGTTGATAAATTTTGCTCAAGGCTTTGTTCATCCCCTATATCTGCAAAAATCTCATTCAAAAACATTACCCTGCTTCCTTCATATGCAGGTATAAACAATCCACTATGTGCCATCAAATGCATTAATCCTAAAGTCTTTAAGGTTACAGTCTTACCTCCAGTATTAGGACCTGTTATAATTATCGCTTTTCTATCTTTCGTAAAATCAAGATTAAGTGGCACTACATCTTCTCTGTTGATAAGTGGATGCCTTGCAGAAATTAAATATATATCTTCCCCATCATTAACATCAGGTTTTATTCCGTCAATTTCAATAGAATAATTTCCCTTACCAAATATAAATTCAAGAGAATAAATAATTTTTATACTTAGATATATATTATCAATAGAATCTTGAATTTTCATACAAATTAATCTTAAAATTCTCTGTATCTCTTCTTTTTCATTTTCTATCAATTCATTAACTTCATTATTTAAATTAACTAGAACAAGCGGTTCAATAAAATATGTAGATCCCGAAGAACTTTGATTATGTATAATGCCTTGAATTTGAGATTTGTACTCTGATTTGACAGGAATGCAATATCTATCGCCACGCACTGTAAATACATTTTCTTGAAGATATTTTGAATATGTCTTTAGTATTTCAGATAATTTCCTCTTAATTGAGGCAGTCTTACTCTTTAACTCTTTTCTAATTTTAAATAAATTGTCACTAGCAAAATCACTTATCTCTTCTCCATCTTTTATGGCTTTAAAAATATCATCCTCTAAATATTTAAATGTAGAAATATTATCATAATAATAATTCAGATAATTTAAACTTCTTTTTGACAAATAATCCTTAACTTCTCTTATACATTTTAAAGTTGTACCAATCTTATATATTTCTTTAATCGATACACTCCCACCCTTATCAATTTTTTCGAGATATATATAGACATCATCTAATCCTACAAAATCTGGAGAACTAAACTCTTTTATAAATTCAATTGCTTCACTCGTTTCATTTAAATTTTGTATGACTTCATCTATTGTTGAAAATGGTTGCAACTCATTTATAATTTTTTTTGCATTCTGAGTTCTAACATATTTAAAAATTTTCTCTTTCACTTTATCAAACTCGAGCAATTTTAAAACTCTAGAATTCATTTGATTACCTCCCCTATTACTCAACAGGCTTATAATAGTTCCCACTAAATGCATTTTTAGCTGAACGTTTTTCAAACAAATTATTTAATATTTTCTGAACATCTTCACAACTTTCATCAATAAAATCTAACCTAAAAACATTTATATTTTTATTTTTAATCTCATTAATCTGACTTATTAAATCAATAGGTTTCTCTTTATATGTATGAATTTTACAATTAATTTCCGTTGTTAAAAGTAGCTTATTATTAACCCTGTCTTTTAAATAAAAATTGTCCCTAGTACAAGGTCGTGAACACTTATTATTTAAAGACCTTTTCCCTACAAATGTTCCTATTGGACAATATTCACTAACCATTATGTCCGTCTTCCCGTAAACAAACATACAAAGTTTTTTATCGCTTATCGTAGATAAATCAAATATTTCTTTCCTAGACAGTTCCACACTTATTGTAAAAATATCTATTTCTTTATAAAATCTAGTTGAAACTTCATTGAATACATTTAGTTTAACATCTCCTATTATTTCATAGTCTGAACCTCTAAAATGTCTAAGTATACCTGCATTACTTGTTAAAATTCCTTTTATACTATCTTTAAATTTTTCAAATACTCTAAATATTTTTTCCATTTCACTATCTTTTATTATTGTTGGAAATTTCACATATAAATTTAAATCACCCTTCGATAAAATACTTTCAAAGTCTAATTTTCTTCTATATATAAAAGGAGATATTATAATATTTCTATATCCATTTTCATAAACAACATTAAACTGTTCTTGAGTTGAAACATAAATAATATAACTTTCATCATCATTTTGAATATCTTTTTTATCAGCTAAAAAATTTTCATCAAAACTAAATTCAAAATTATTGTGATAACTATTAACCACCTTATCTCTTAACTTAGTTAGAGACTCTCTTCTTAATTCATTTATCTTTGAAATATTTATATATCCCTCCTGGTAATTCAAACTAACCTCACCTATAGAAAAGCTTCCAATACTTCCTTTCTTTAACTGAGTTATAATCCTATCTCTGTCTAAAGGAGTATTTATGGCTTCATCAACAACCCCACCAAATACTTTCACCCTATAACCCTTATATTTAAGTTCTAAAGTCATAGGTTTATTAACTTCAAATACAAAATTAGCATTAACATAATTTTTATTTACATATTCTTTTTTAAAACTCTCCCTCAATTCTCTCTCAAATTTTTGATCATTAGTCTTAAAAATTTTATCTCCTTTTGAAAATCTCGTTGGAAATAATTTAACCTTCATGCCAGACTTTCCTACAGATACCTTTTCATTATTATAAAGTATCTTTGTTAAAATACATCCATCATATAACGAAGAAATTCCATCTCCAAGTGACACATCATTCTTCAAAATAATATATCCATCATTTAACATCTCTCCTAAATATGTGCCTTGATTTTTAGGGTTATTTACAGATAAAAACTTCTCACCTTCATAACCAAGCATATATCCATTTGTAAATCCCTCTCTATTAAATACTTTTAATAAATCATCTTCCTTTTTCTTTATATATAAATCTGTAACTTCCTTATTTTTTTCAATCTCCCTTATTACTTCCTTATAAGAACGAACCGTATTCACAACATACTCTCCACGTTTCATTCTTCCCTCAATCTTTAATGATTTAATCTTCGTTTCCTTTAAAAGTTTTGGCAAAATATTTATAGTCATCAAATCTTTTGTACTCATGAGAAAACCTGTTTTATGAAATTTACTATTATCATCTATCAAAGAATATTCCATACGACAGGGCTGAGCACACCTTCCCCTATTCCCACTTCTATCTGATATAAGTCCACTCATAGTACATTGACCCGAATAACTAACACAAATTGCTCCATGAATAAATCCCTCAGTTTCAACTTCCTCAGAAATAGTTCTTATATCCTCAATAGATAATTCCCTCGCAACCACAATACGAGTTATTCCGTTATCTTTAAAATACTTTGCACCAAATAAATTATGTATACTTAATTGAGTTGACGCATGAACCTCAAGTTCCTTAAATTTTGTAAACATATATATAAGCCCAGGATCTTGAACTATTAAAGCATCCACACCCATGTTATACAACTTCAACCCATATTCAAAAGCTTCTTTAAGCTCCTCTTGCTTTATAAGAGTATTGAAAGCAACATAAACTTTGACCTCATATTCATGAGCATAATCAATCATATATTGAAATTCTTCATCTGAAAATTTCTCACAATTCGCCCTTGCAGAAAATTTTTCACCCCCCAAATATATAGCATCCGCACCTTCATTAATTGCACCGATAAAAGACTCATAACTTCCAACTGGAGCTAATAGCTCAACTGACATAAAATTCTTCCTCCAAATATATAAAATTAACCACTATAAAAATAGTGGTTAATTTCCAAACATTTATAAAATATTTTAAAATATTTATGCATGGTTTACAACATAAAAAATTTCTAATAAAATTAATTCTTAGCTGTATCAAAAAACCTATTAGAAATTAATTCACTTAAATCGCTATCAGATATCTCAATGATTTCAGCTTTTCCATCAGCATTAATAAACACTATTGATACTACTCCACTCGTCTCATCTAAAATAACTTGGGTTCCATTACTGTAAACCAAACCTTCCAAATCATCAAAATTATTGATCTTTGAAATATAGCAATCTATTAAATTATAAGAATGCTCATTACGTTTTTTCTTTAACATACTTTTACCTATGTGTAATGAAATTATTGCCACTCCGCCTAGCAGGAGGGCATACTTTAAAAATTTTTTATTCAATTTATGTTCACATAAACTATTCATCGTATAAACCTCCCAATAAAAATTTATCAATCAACTTTTAAATCGTAAGTTTTTAAAAATTTATTAGGAGTAAAATTATTTTCTAGGTGGTGATAATATGAATTTATTTAAGGAAATGTTTGGAGACTTTTTTAATTCTCTGTCTGAAAAGGAAAAATTTATATTCAATTTTATTTCATGCAACATATCACACGTCTCACAAATGAATATAAAAGAACTCAGTTTATCTTTAAACTTAAGCGAATATTCAATAAATAAATTTTGCAGTAAATTAAACTTGGATAGCTACGAAAATTTAATTTCTATACTAAATGAATGTTCTAAAGCAGAACTATCAAATAAAAATAATATGTACAACATATCAAAAGATTTGTTAAACAATTTCATTCAAAATCTCAACGAAACCCATATAAATCTAATATCCGATTTCCTCTTCAAATACAAAGAAGTGTCACTCCTATTTTCAGAATCATATAAAATAATAGCACAGTATTTTGAGGATAAACTAAAATGCCTAAATATTAAAACAAGCATAACATCATCCTTAAAAATAAACTCAAAAAATAAAGATGCACCATTAATCATTTACATAGTTGATTCTATTAGAGATATTGCTCTAAGAAATTCATTAGAGAGATTATCAAACAAAACAATTATCGTTTTATCAAATACAATGATAAAAAATATAAATAACTCAGCTTCGTTATTTGTATTTTTACCAGAAAACAAACTAATGAAAACATACAATTTAAATTGCAGTGGTAATTTTTTCATCTTCATTGATCTTATAATTTCAAAACTAATCGAACTAGTCAATATTAAAAATTAAATATGCCTCTACATACTTTTTTAAAATATAAATACAATATTTAATATACTACTTTAAAATATGGAGACTAATTATGCAAAATAATCAAAATTATAAATTCAAAATTATTCGTAACAATAATCATGAAAAAAATACCTATAACCTCAAAAATGAAGAAATCGAAAATATAATTATGTCTGCTGCCAAATTAAATAATACCTCAGAAGTAAAGATATATTTTAAAAACATACCAGCTAATGAGTACACCCTAGGGTATAAAAAATTTTGTGGAATTAAGATCAATGATTTAGTATTCTACAATCCTTCTTTATTTGATCTTTATCCAAACATAATAGATTTTTTATACATTAATCATAAAGACGTCTTCAATGAAAATATATCATCACCTAAATTAAACAATAAATATTTTTCATTTGATAAAAAATATTTTCTAAAATCAAAGCGAATAATTGATAGTAATTTATATTTGAATTTGAATATATCATTTGATGAAATAATTAAAAATTTGGATATGATTACAGAATTGATATATAAAGAAAAGGTTTTAAAAATTTTGATAATGAGTTCAGCAAAAAATTAAAACTATACTTCAGTTAAGAAGTATAGTTTTTTTAAATCTTACTCAGAATTTTATTAGGATTAGTTATATCCTCCCCCAAAATAAAGTAATTTATACCAATTTTAACTAAATCCTTGCAACTATTTATATCTAAAGATTTAATTCTTAATATAACAGATATATTTATATCAAAATAAATTTCGGCTATAAAATCTTTATCAAAATTATTTTCAGATACATCAATCAAAATACCATCCAAATATAATTTACACGCCAATATAGCCTGTTTCTTATTAAAAATCTTACCGATTATTTTTCCCTTAAATTTATCTCTAATTCCATTTAAAAATTCATTTAATTGTTCATAAATACCATCAAAGTTAACTATATCTATAATTAAAAATTCAGGATCTATATTTATTATTCCATTAAATTGTCTATCAACTTCAAAAAATACTGGTAAACTCGTTGACTCTTTTAATATTTTAAAATTTGTAAAATTATTAGTTAAAAATGCTGTAGCCCCACCCTTTTCAGAAAACTCTATTACGTATTTCGTAAAAATCGGATCATTTAAATACTTATTTTTGTAATTATCAATATCTATAATTATATTTCGCTCAGTTTTATTTAAATTCATCTCAATTCTCCTTAATTTTATCCTAATAAATATGAGTTAACATAAATCAATTACATTATAACATAAATAAAAAGGCATCATGAATCAAATCATGATGCCTTATAATCATCTTCAAACTTCTTTACCTCGTCAATTGTTATATCCCCATTTTTCAATAAATTCTTAAGAACAACTGAATATCGCTTTCCCATTGATTTATTTTTAGTTTTTAAATCATACATGCTAGGAGATTGTGGTATACCAGCAAGTAATGAAGATTGATATCTTGTTAAATCCTTTGGAGATACCCCAAAGTATCCATAACTTGCAGAATTTATTCCGTAATATCCGTGTCCAAAATATATCTGATTTAAATACATTTCCAAAATTTTATCTTTAGAGTACTCTCTTTCAATTTTAAACGCAGTAAACATTTCAGCAATTTTCCTCGTAATATTCTTATCATTCGAAAAATACATATTCTTCGCTAATTGTTGAGTTATCGTACTCCCACCATATTTATAATATCCAACAGATAAATTACTGATCATCGAACTTACTATTGCGGTTATATCAATACCACTATGTGTATAAAACCTCTTATCTTCAACAGTTACAATAAACTTTTTCATACTATCTGAAATATTATCTATAGTTACATAATTTGAGTTTGAAGTAATCTCACTCACTTTAACACTTAAAGGCGTCTTGTCCAATGCATCCTTATAAAATAAAAAACCTCTCGCTAGAACTAAAATAATAACAAATAATGATACCACTATGAATGATTTAATTATCCTAAATAAACATCCCATATAAATCCCTTCTCTAATTAAAGTACATTAATTTTTTACAGTAACATCTTTAATCCATTTATTACCAATCATTCTTACGCTACACCAAATGGCCTTTATTATTTCATCAAATTTCAAGCAAATATATATAAAAGCTGGTGAAAATTTAAACACAAATGCTGCTAACATACCAAGTGGTATTGATAATAGCCATAAAAACAAAACATCAGCAAATACCAAAAATTTTGTATCTCCTCCTCCACGCAAAATACCTTTCGTTAATACAGAAGATGGAACTTGGAAAATTATAATAAATATTGCCCCATTCATTAATTCATGAGCTATGTCCTTTGTTACTTGTTCAACATTATAAAAATCTATAATGAAATGTTTCATTATAATAATTAATAAAGATGCTATTATTCCAACTATTATAGAAATTAATAAGAACGTCCTAGATTGCTCCTTCGCAAGCGAAAATTTCCCTTCTCCAATTGTATTTCCTATTATAACAAGTCCTGAACTTGATATTCCATTTATAAATACCGTCGAAAGTTGAATTACTATACTACAAATACTATTTGCTGCAATCATTTCAGGTCCAAGCCTTCCTAATATCATTGTAAGACTTGTAAGTCCTGCAACTAATAGTGCATCGCTTATAAGAACATTAATACCACTCCTAAGATATTTTACAAATATCAATTTGTCAAAACTAATTAAATCCTTAAATCTGAATTGTATTTTTTTATCTACAAAAAATAAATATCCCATTATTATACAGAATTCAACAATCCTTGAAATTACTGTACCAACCGCTGCTCCCGTTAAACCCATCTGTGGCATTCCAAATTTACCAAATATAAAAATATAATTGAAAAACACATTAAGTACAAATGCTACGCTATTTCCCAAAACAGAAATTTTAATTTGAGATGTAGTTCTGAGTATTATTGATGTTATAGTTAATACAGCAAAAATCGGATAAATAAGAGATGCCAATTTTAAATAAGAAACTCCAGCCTGTATAACCGCTGAATCATTTATATAAAATCCGAGTAATTTATCTGGCATAGTTAAAGCAAGTATCATGGCTATAATTCCAACCACTAAACTTAACTTAATCGTTATCGATAATGTTTTTGAAATTGAACTAATATCTTTTTTACCCCAAAACTGAGAAGTTAAAACTGCTCCTCCTCCACCTATACCAAAACATAAAACACTCAATACAAAAAAAATCTGTCCTGATAATGATGCTGCCGACAAAGCTATCTCACCAAGACTTCCAACCATTATTGTATCCATCATATTAGTTGCAAAAGTTATAAGACTTTGTAATGTTATAGGCACAGCTATAGTTAATATTTTCCTATAGAAATTCTTATCCTTTACAAAAAACAAAATTAATAACCTCCAATAAATTGTTTAAAAATATGCCTTACGATATTTTACCACAAAATAAACGCTTATTTTTAATTTTATTTTTGAACACCATAACCCAAATATGTTAAAATAATTATAAGTAGAATTTCTAATAAAAATTAGGGTGATAAAATGGATTTATCAATTGAGCAAAAAGCATTAAAACGTGGAAATATATTAAACTTATTAATGGCTATTATAGGAATTATATTATTTATATTTTCCAAATCAAAAGCAGTATTAATAGACGGATTGTTCTCATTCATACAATTTATTTCAGTCATAATAGCAATAAAAATTTCTAAAGACATCGAAACCTCGAGTAGGAAAAAATATCCTTTGGGTCAATATAGCAAAGAGACTCTTTATGTTTTATTCAAATCAATTCTTATAATAATATTGCTTGTCTCATCTATTTTCTCAAGTATGATGACTATTTCCACATTTATTTCTGATCCAAATCTAATTCCCAAAGTAGATTTAAATTTGATCATTACTAATGGAGCATTAATGACTCTCCTTTGTTTTGCTTTATATTTAATCTATAAGCACTACAACAAAAAAAATGAAAATTGTTCAGAAGTCTTAAAATCTGAAGCAATCGGTGCAAGCATTGATGCAATACTCAGCCTTGGCGCATCTATTGCATTTATTTTATTTAATGTAATTCCATTTCTTAAACCTCTATTCCCAATCTCGGATGCAATTATTGTCATCATTCTAACTATTTTTTTCGCATATCAACCAATACAACTCTTAAAAAATCAAATAAATATCTTAACTTATAAAAGAATTCACTATAAATCTGAACAAGAACTTATGTTATTAATTGAACATAATTATCCAGAAATTAGAATTTATGATATATTTATATCAAAACTTGGTAAATTCACCGAAATATACATCACATTAAGTTTAAACGGCAGATTTTCCATAGATGAATTAGATGAAATTCGGCAAGAATTAAAAAAGATAGTCAATTCAAGGATAACAAATACTCAAATTTTTATCACATTTTCAAATGCTTTAAAAAAATTTTAGGAGTATGATAATTTATCATACTCCTAAAATTTAATTAAGCTTGATTAGTATATGGGGTAAAATATCCACGTGGATGACTACAAACAGGACAGTATTCTGGGGCCTCCTCAGATTCATGCACATGACCACAATTTGTACAAAACCATTTTATCTTAGTATTTTTCTTAAACATCATACCACTAGATAAATCATTATATAATTTTATAAATCTATCTGCATGTAATTTTTCAATTTCACTAATTTCTTTAAACTTATAGCTTATATCCATAAAACCTTCTTTAGCTGCTACATCAGCAAATTCTTTATATATACTATCATGTTCCTCTAATTCTCTCTCATGTGAAGCTTTCAAAAAATCTAAAGTTTTATCATACAAATCAACTGGATACTTAGCTCCTTGTAAGGTTATATGTTGACCATTAAATTCTCTCAAAAATTTATAAAATACATTGGAATGTGCTATCTCTTGTGTAGAAATAATTTTAATTTCCTTCTCAATAACATGAAATCCTTCCCTTTTCGCTAAATTGGCTCCAAAATCATAACGCATATGAGCTTGGCACTCACCCGCAAACGCTCTCATTAAATTCTCTTTAGTTTGACTGTTAGCTAAATTCATCTCAAATACCTCCTATTATCCTTAGTATTTAATAAAATACTTTAAAGTATTGATAATATTAAGATATTTTCCCCTTCAATTTATTTTGTAATTCAAAATTTTCATCTTTAATTTTTCTCACTGTATCTTTAAGGAGCTCTATTTCTTTCTCTAGCTCTTCAATCTCATTGTTATTAGAAAATAAATCTTTATTTCCATCTTTTAAAACAATATTATAGGCTTCTATTTCTTCTTCAAGATTTTCATTCTTTAATTTAATTTCACAATTCTCATTTTCAATATGTATTATTCTTTCTTTAAGTTCATTATTTTCATCAATAAGAGATTGTATTTTAAAATTACAATTTTCAATGCTATTATTTAAATTTTCCTTATCATTTTCTAGTTTATGTAACTGATCACAATAATTTATTGCTAATAAAATTGATGAGGAGTGCAACGTAAGATTCGTATTTAATGCCATCATCTCTTTTATTTTATCATCCACCTCTTTAGCTATGCTATTTAAATACTCCTTTGATTCCTCACCCTTCAACTTATATTCAACGCCATTTACATTAATTGTCACAATATTCATGATCCACCTCCTACGTTTATTACCAATAATTTATATCTTACTTTATAATTGCACCTGAAGTCTATCTACTATTTTTAACTCAAATTATCATTATTAACTTTACAAAATTAATTATTTCCAAATTTGCCAAAAAATTAACCATCAATTAATATTGATGGTTAATATATTACCATAAGATTCCCATTTTGTTGCACAAATCTTTAAATTCCTGTTCATGTAACATTCTCTCTACTATAGCCTTCTGTGCTTCATAACTATCATTATTTGCTTGAGGTAAATATGTGTTTCTATATTCACCTATCCAATAATTAAGTCCTCCCTCATCATACTCTCTATTAACCACTATCTGATATAAAACCTTTATGAGATCATCATCAGAAAGATTTCTATCAGAGAACTCACGTTCTGAAAACATCAAATTATATAAAACAAATTTACCTGTAATTTCACCTTTTTCAAGAAGTTTCCCTAACCAATAGCTATATCCTTCTTCATCTGGATAACGTTCAAACGCAAACTTATAAATATTTGTTATGAATTCTTCCAAAAGAGTTTCTGGATCTATTTTCACATTTTTAACAACAAAATTAACTTCTTCATCATCTGCTGTAAAGAACGTTATAATTATATTTTTATATTCCTTATTTGGAACTAAATTTAAAACTATAAACTTATTTCTATCTTCATCTATTTCAAGATCTAATCCTTCAGGATCAATATAAAATCCTTTTTCATAATCAAATTCTTCATCTCCAACAATATTTAGTTCTATTTTTCTTCCACTCGATTTACCATTAAACTTAAGTTCTATTCCATCTATTACTTCTTGACTACCTTCCGTACTAAACTCAATTTCTATAGGATTATATCTCATATCAGCAGTAATTAAAGAAAATTTCATCTTATAGTTCCCTTTTTCTAATTTCTTAAAGAATATTTGATTCAACTCAGTCAAATCCCCATCTTCTTCATGAGTGTATCTAAAATTTGGCTCTGTTTTATATCCTGACTTATTTGCGTGTTTCAAATAAATATCGAGTTTATCCTCAGGTTCAAATTCTATTCCAGGAGGATAACTCCATTCAACTAATACACCCTCATCTTGCACTTCAACACTAAGTTCAATTGCTGTATATGATATTTCCATAGCTGCTTCATAATCTTCAATTAAATATGATACATAAATATCAATATCTGCTATACTCTCTTCTGTCTCAAAAGACACAGATCTTATATTATTTAAGTCTTCAGTAAACTCCGCCACAGGATTCGAAAAATCATAATCATCTTCATTCTTATTTTTTATAAATATAGCTAAATTATCATAATCATCTAAAAAATCCAATTCCTCTGTACTTAACTCCCATGTGAGAGACATTCCATCACTGCTTACATCTGCTATCTCCAAATTTTCTATTTCAAAAGTCGTTGTTGTAAATTCTTTAATAATCGGTTCAATATCTGCCTCCAATAAATTCAATTTAACTTTAACTTCATAATCTGTATCAGGTATTAGTGAATATAACTCAACCAAATTTGTATCATATAAGCTCATTTCTTCTGATTGAATAAGTTCAAGATCAGGTTCACTCAAGAAATCTTCTTCATCTTTATACTTAATAAATATTTGAATACTTTCACCATTTACAAGAGTATAGTTATCTGGATATTTCCATTCAACTTGTGTTGTCATCGGATTAATTTCTATAACATCAATACTAAAATCATCAACTTTGCTTACAAAGTCGGTCTCATATTCAAATTCACTACCTCCGATATTTACCACAGCTTTTACAGTATACTCTGCATTCAACTCATCGAAATATGCTGATACAAATCTTTCTTCGTTGAATATATCTCCTCGCATTTCACCATTTGGTGTATCTTGATAATGTGGTTGATCCTTTTTCTTTATAAAAATTTTACAACTATCCTTATCACTTAAAATAATTTCTTCTGGATTCATCTTGATACCAACTTTTACAACATAATCCAATACATCACCTATAGATACTTCAGCTATACCTTTTACGGTATCTGTTTTGAAACTAAGTTCTACCTCTTCTTTATTTCCTGACCCACCATCTGGCCAAAATACAACTTTAGCATTATACTCTTTATCTGGAGATAATCCAAGTATATCAAGCATAGTTACCTCATTTAAATCAAAATCGCCCTCTTCATTACCATGTTTCCCAGTAAAATTAGGATTAACTCCATAATTTGCTCCTTCTTTTTCCTTTATAAATATATCTAAAATATCGCCTTCCACTATTTCATAGGCCTCTGGATACTCAAGCATAATTTTAACACCTGTTGGCTGTACATCAATTACACTTGAATTCAGTTTTTTAGGCTCTGTTTTTCCTACTAAATCTTTATATACTACCTTTTGAATTCTATCTTTATTAAATGTATAACGTACTCTAAATAAATAATCCTTATTCACATCAAGTCCCTGAACTATGTAGGATTTAAATCTGCTCAATTCAGTTCCAGTTTGCATATTAACAGAACTAATACCTGTAAATTGATCATCTTCACTTGTCGTCCTAGCATTACTTTGAAAATCTAATTCATTCAATCGTTTATATAAAATTTCAACTTTATCACTTGTATTAAATTCTTGATTATTATTATAAAAATCCCAATCAAGTTTAAATGTACTAGAGTCCATAGACTCACCATCTAAACTTAAAATTTGAAAATCAGAAGTAGCCTTAAACCTGAATGATTCTTCCATAGGATAAAAATAATCTGAAGTTAACCTAAGTTTAACTTCATACATATTATCCTTAGTTAAATCAAATTCTTTTTCTCTAAACTCTTCAATCATAACAGTATTTCCATGATCAAAATTCTGAACCTTTGATTCAGATTTTACGTCATTTTCATTACTAAGATTTTTTAAACTTATTTCGACCTTATCACCTCTTAAAATCTCATTTGGATAAGTCCAAGAAAGTTTAATTTTAGTATCATTTATTTCGTCTATCTTGAGTTTTATATAACCAATATCTAATTTAATAGCTGAATAAGCACTAACTTCTTTTTCTCCTAAGGTATAGGTCAATTTTACATCGTAATCCACATTGTATTTAGGTACCATAGATCCATTAAATGATCTTTTCCCTGCAATATCTCCTCCCATAGAATTAATTCTAATATAATTTTGTGATGGTTCTCCTCTTTCTTTTACAAAAAGTGCCACACTATCATTTGTAGTATAAGGATAACTATCATCTTTTATATCCCATGTTGCTATTATGAAATTACTTATATCATTCGTAACATTAAATTTTTCTATAACAAAATTCTCTGTTTTAAATTCAGTCTCAACAACTTGAGTTATCTCTTCTTTCACTCCTGCAACTGACTTTTCACCAATTTTAAATACTAATTTAGCTTTATATTTGGTATCGATACCTAAATTCTTAATCACATGTTTAACTACATCATTAAGAGCTTTCTCAGATTTATTATAAGTTTTTTCAAGCTTAAATTCTAAATCACTGTGTTTTTTTGTATAAATCCTAACCTCTTCAAAATTACTATCTACATCTACATCCTTTGGATACTTCCAGTTAATATTAGCTGTACACTGAGTAATAGTACTCATATATACTTCAACATCTTGCATATTCACAGTAAAATTTAATACTTTACTCGTATGCCTAACTCCACCTATTGTATATACAATTTTGACACTATAAGATTCATAATAATTTGGTACATCAAATTTAATCCGTTTCATTCTATTTAAATCTTTATCAATAGTTGCCGTCGGTGTTTTGGGAAATGCATTATGAGAAAGTGGTTTAAGAAAAACCTCAACTTTATCACCTTCATAAAATTCTATATCACCAAGATTTATATCCCACTTAAAAGTTATAGATTTACTATTTACGGTTCCATCTTCAGAAATACCCTCAATTTCTTCATTTAAAATTTTAAAAGTACTCGTTACAAATTCAACTTCATCCACATAAGTCATGCCTTCATTTGTTGCAAGTTCAAGCTTTGCCGTATAGTTTACATTCGGGCTCATATTCTTAATCGTGTATGTAGTAACGTCATTGAAATCTACTCCTTGAAAACCATGCACTATTTTTGCATCGGGAACAGCAGGATATCCAGATCCATCTTTTTTGAAATATATACTTAATGCATCTCCATCAGTTATTAGGTAATTATCAGGATATTCCCAGTCAAGCTTTGCTGTTGTACCTGTTATCTCCGATAAATCAAGTTTCATTGTAGAATACTGGAAAGTAGTTTTATATACTTCTCCCTTAGAATTAGATACCTCTGCTATATAATTTTCTCCTTCAATCAAATTTCCATTTAACGCAAATTTAGTTTTTCCTATCCCAAAATTTGAAAAATCATTTCCCGTACTAGTACCATTCATATTAAGTATTCTTAACTTATTTTGACCTTTATCAGTGCTCAAAATTTTTTCATATTTATTATCGATAGTAATTTCAATACTATCCCTCTCATCTGAAAAAGTACCTATAACAACTGGATTAAACAATATAGATAAATCTGTAGATTTAAAATGAAGCAAAGAACTTATTTGATTATAAGTTACCACATATTTCCCTCCAAATACCATTGGGACATCTTTAAAGTCAAATGTCTTCGAACTATTTGAAGTAGATATATGCTCCTTACCGTCATCATCTATAAAGCTCATCTTATCGCCAATAACAATTTTTTGATTCTTTATTTCAAGAGTAAAACTATACTTATCTCCATTTTCATTTGGTTTTACATTTTTTATATTAATATCTAAATCTTTTATTTCAGCAACATCTGCATAAAATCCAAATGGTATATGTGCATATGCCCACTCTGGATACTGACTACTAGATTCAACTTTAAAATTATAACTATTAAACCCTTGCTTCATATCAGTAAATGGTATCTTAAAATTAGCTCCTCTAACATCATGAGTCGGCTCAAGGAATTGTTTTCTATACTCAGGATCTGTAACATCAAATCTGAATTCTCCACCTATTTGATTTTCTAATTTATTATCATAAAGAGTTATATAATGTGCCCTAGGAAGTCCATCCCATGAATGTGGAATAGTATTGTTATCGTCAGTATGATCTAATTTTATTTTATTAATCTTATATCCTGTTGCTTCTTTTTCAGCTGAATGCTTTAAATTTCTCCACATCATAATTCCCTTATCAGACCTAAATGTAAACTGAAATAAATATTCAGCAAGTACAAGTCCAGTACTCTTATCAATAACATAAACCCTCAAATCACTTGGTATTGATGTAGTATAATATTCTTCTGGAACTTTAATTTCTATTACATGTGGTATTTCAGCTGTTACCTCAACTGGAACAAAACCTTTTTTTGGATTATTTAAAATAGCCTTAACCACAACATTAATCCTATCCTCAAATTTTTTAAAAATTCCAAGATCTATTGTATGAAAGTAAAAATTTCTGCTTTCAGGATAATATCTAAAATCCATAGCTACAGGTTTAATATTTTCAACTATCGTAGGATTCCCCTTTACTGGACAAGAAATCATTTTATCCCAAATAATACCATCTGCATGGAGTCTAACTATATAATCTTTGTTTGGTCTAAATAAAGAAGCTGCTCTAGAAATAGTATACTTATATCCATTATTTACAACATCATTTTTATTAATATTCATAGGATCTATCTCTGCTCTTGTTAAATCAGAATTTAAAATCTCAAGCTTAAGATTATTTGAATTATCTATTAATTCCCTGCACTCAGAAAAATCAAATATAACATCTTGAGTAACCATTCTACTAGAATCAAACTTCGAAAAAGATAGCTTAGGATTATAAGCTATATTTTTATCTATATACTTAAAAGAATTTATAAATGTTATTGTTTCCTGCGTGTCAGTATCATAAATCTTACTTTCAATTTCATAAATATGACCATTTATCATTTCATCCTTTGATAACCATCTAACTCCATCAGAAGATTCCTCTTTTAAATCTTTCTTCTGCTGTTCAGGATTTGTATTCTTTACACTAAACGATTCAACACTCATTGAAGATGATAATCTTTGACTTAAATCAAATACAATCCCCCCTTCCTCAGGGCTTATCACATAACCTGGTGCAACCATTTCAAGTTGGGTATAATAAGCTTCGGCTTTCTTAAAAAAGCCGAACTTAATTCCCATTTCCCCAAATGGTATCAATTCAAACAAAAATATAAGAGTCATAAGATTAATAATGAATCTCTTCATACATATTTTCATTCCTCTCCTCCATAAATACAAAATTACCAAGCTATTCCCATTTCATCACATAATCTTCCGAACTCAGGTTCATAAGCCATCCTTAAAACTAAAGTTTTCTTCGCTTCATATTTATCACCGCCGAACTCATTTAAATATTCACCATACATATAAATCCAATAATTTAATCCTTCAGTATCATACTGTCTGTTAACTACAATTTGATATAAAGCTTTAATCAAATCTTCATCACTCAGATTTCTATCTGCAAACTCTCTTTCTGCAAACATTAAATTAATAAGAAAATACTTCCCTGACAAATTTCCCTCTACTTCAAGTTGATCTTTCCAATAATTGTATCCGTTTTCATCAGGTTCCCTATCAAAAGCAAAATAATAAGAGTTAAATAGAAAATCTTCTAACAAATTATATGGTTCTAATTGAAATTCACCTATATCAAACCTAACTTCATTTCCACTCATATCAGATGTTAAAACAAATACATTAGAGTAAACTTTTTTAGGTACAATTCTATCTATTACTATTACATACGTTCCATCTTCTAATTGGTCATAGTAAGAATTACCACCAATGCTATTTAAAACTTCTGATGAAGTATCAATATCATATTCATCTGGAATACTTATATCTACCCAATTTCCTTTCATTTCACTTACAATATCTAAAACTGGATATTCTGATTCTCCCCCGTCTTCATCTCCAACTTCCTCATATTCATAAGTAATCTCTACAGGAAAAACTTGAGTATTTTTATTGTTAATGCTCAAAATAATCGATGTTCCACTAAGTAAACTATCTAATTCTATATTTTCTAATTTATTTAAATTTTCAGAAGATGAATGTTCTATATTTATAAAATCTTCATAATCTCCCTCTAATCCTTCTCTTGCAAGAACTTTTATAAAATCACCTTTTTCAAATACTAAAGATTCAGGATATTTCACCATCAAATTAGATGTATCCCCTTCAAACTCCGCAAGAAACCCTCCTGCAGAAATCGTTTTCTCTATACTTCCAGATAAAAATTTGTATTCAATCTTAATATCATAACTCTCATAAATATCATCTACTTCAAGTCTTATACTATTTCTTTTATCAATACCATTTTCAATTTTATAAATAATATTAGAATCCGAAAAATCATCATCTTCAAGCTTCCTATATATATTTAAAGAATCCACATATTCATCAAAATCAAGTGTATCTGAAGAAAACTCCCAGCCTATATCAAAAAAATTATTAGACAACGCCTTAAGTGAAATATTTAACATATCAATTTCTTTAGTCTTAAAACTAACTTCCTTTTCTTTCTTCCCTACATCCCCAAAATCTAATAAAATTTTTGCATCATATTCTGTATTTGGATACAAATTTGTCATTTTAATACTTTTAAATGTTTTTACATCCTCGCCCTCTTCTTCATTTTGTTCAACATAATAATCTGGCTCTTCATCATAAGTTCCATCCTTTGTTTTTATAAATATTGCAATACTTTCTCCATCTGTAAAATCATAATTAGAAGGATAATTCCATTTTATATAAGTGGATGTTTCATAAACATCTGTAATTTCGGCATCTAAATCATCTATTTTATTATTAAAATCTATTTCTTTCTCAAGAGTTTTACTTCCACTCCTAAATATAAACTTTACTTTATATTGAGTATCAACTGTATCTAAATAAATAATAACTCCATCACTAATATATAAATCTTCTTCCTGTTGGTTTGCTTCTTCTGGATATTCCTCTCCATCTACTTTATAGAAAATATCCACTTTATCATTAACTCCAAACTCAAATCCCTCTTCAAGCTCCCATCTTACATATGCAACTATGTCAGATACATGATCAATCCTCAAATTAGAAATTTTAATATCTTTAGTAGCTGCATTTTTATCTTCTTGTATCACATTTGATATATGATCCTTAGCGGTGAATTTCGCTCTAAAAGTATACTTAGTTCCAGCATCAAGTCCAGATAAATCAAAAGCTCCCATATTTACTAAATTGAGTTCATTATCTTTATGAACAAATGTGACTAATGGATCTTTACTAAAACTATCATCTCCGGATTCAGATTCACTTTCATCACCACTTACTTTGAAAAATATATCAACTTTATCTCCATTTTTAGGCTTATAATAATTCACAAAATTTAAATTTAATTTTATTTCATTAAAAACATCATCTACTAACTCAAATTTAAAAACATCAAACTTATTATCATAAATTTTTTCCATCTCGTTACATTTAAACTGATTTTCTGAATTTCTAGTAGTAGTAGTAACCCCATCTGTAGTTCCATTTTCCTTCATCTTATACGAAAATTTCAATTTATAAACTCCGAAATCTTCAAACTCTATCTCAAATTTGTTATTTGTTTTAAAATCATTAGTTATTGATGTAGTCTTATTCGATGACCTCTTAAATTCAGGATTTTTACTTTTAGAAGATGAATTCTTCTCCTTTGTATAACTAAGCGATTCAACCTTATCATTAAAATCATAATCATAAGGTGCATACTCAACACTTGTCTCAACCTTTTTCTCATTTATCTTCTTAAAAACCACATCAACAATTTGAAGTGAATCCTTTTCCATTGACACTCTATAAAACTTCTCTTGGAACAAAGCCCCATCTTTTGTTACAACGATTTTAAAATCATATTGCTTTTTCTCCTCTTGCGTGGAACTTGAATCATCTTGACCTCCTCCACTACTGTTAACTTGATCTCCTTCATCCTGACTTCCCTCTCTTGATCCCGAAGCTCCATTAACAACAGATGAAATATTTTCAATCTTCAATTTTCGCTCTATTTTGTTCTCAGTTACATCTTCTCCCTCTCTTGATGAAACTTCCATATCATTTAACTCCTCATCGTTAAATGTTATAGACTTATAAGCCTCATCTTTTTCACCATATTTTTTAACAAAAATTTCTATTCTATCATTCTCATTTTTTTCAAACCTAGTTTTATTTTGATCAAAATTAAATTTAAATTCCAAACTTTCATCACTTAACACCTTTACTCCAAAATCAATTTTAGGTAAAGAAACAGTATGAGTTAAATATTTAGAAAGCTGTTTACCCCCAATAGTATAAATTAACTTGATATCATATTTTGTATCATACTTAGGAAACGTAATATTCAACTCTTTTTTTGTCAATAATTCATCTACACTTAAAGTACTGTCTTTTAAAATATCCTCTGAATAGCTATCTTTTGAGCTCTCTTTTATGTAAACTTTCAAATTATCTCCTTCAGAAAATGAAATATCCTCACCATCAAAATTCCAACTAAGCTTTGAGATATTTTCATTTCCATCAGTAAAAACTAAATCCTTTATATCAAATTTTTTCGTTTCAAACTCACATCTATTCTCATCCATAGCTAGCATATCTTTTCCAAATTCATTAAAACTTTCAACAACAAGTTGAACTTTAACATAATATTTTGTTGAAAACTTAAGTTTATTAAATACATATTCTTTATTTTTAATAATCTCTTCCTTACCATCAAATGAAACAATCGGATCTTTACTATAATCAAGATTCCTATCTTCTTTAATGTAGATATTAACTTTACTATTTTCAGTTAACATTTCCTCATTCAGATAATTCAAAGTAAGCTTAGCCGATGAAGATTTTATATCTTGCATTTCAGGAATTGCTCCCCCACTTTTTAAATCACAGTAAAAGAAATCACTATAAATTACATTTCCTTTCAAGCGATACGCTATTTTGAAATCATACATTTCTTCAAACACAGGGAGAGAAAATTCTGCACTCTTAACATCTTTATCTGATGAAAAAATTGGCTTTTTCGAAAAATCATTGTCACTTAATTTCTTTAAAAATATCTCAACCTTATCATTTTCTCCAAAATCTACTGTTTCAGGATTTGTTTTCCAATTAACCTTCAATAGCTTATTTCTAACTACTCCCTCCTCTGCTCCCTCTATTTGAATATCAAATATTTCAAAATCAGATGTTTCAAAACTTTCCTCAACAGAATAATAATCCCCTTGTATTTTGCTTAATTCTAATTTCAACTGATACTTTGTTGAATGTATTAGTGAATTAATTTCAAAACTTGTAATCTCTGATAAATCTGCCTCATCTTTACCATGAATGACAGAAAATATAGGAGTTTCTCCTTGACTTCCATTCTCTTCATTAATCAAAATCAAACTTATGTAATCTCCAAATGTAAATTCAATGTCTTCCGGATATACCCAACTAAATTTAGCTGAATTGAAATTCACATTATCAATCTTTAATTCCAAATCATATGCTCTCGATTGTTTAACTACTTTATTTTTAGAATATGCACTAGAAAATCCCAAGCAATTTACCACAAACAAGAGTAAAAATATTGAATTTAAAATTTTTAAAGCTCCATTATTCAAATTAATTCCTTCCTTTCCTAAATTCTTAAAATAATTGTTAAATCGTAAAACTGTTTGAAATTTTTCCTATTTTTGTGCAATACTAAATCCAAAGTACTTAAAAGGAGAGTTCAATAATGAAATCACGACACTTAATATTAGGGACATTTATTGTAACACTTACTCTTTTCTTAACTTCATGTTCTAATGCTCCTAAAACAAAAAGAACAATAATTGGTGAAATAGAACCAAATTCCCAAATAACACAAGATTTTTCAAAGTTTTCTGGCACTGAATCCTATAAATTCACAATTTCAAAAGAATCTACTCTAAAATCTTCATTAAAACTTAGAACAGGTAAAACATATATAACTGTTGTAGATGAAGATGGTAAAGAATATTTACATATAAGTTCTTCTTCAAAAGAAGAAGTTACTCTTAAACCTAACAGTGAAAAAATATACTACATAGATTTAAAATACGATAATGGTATTGGTACATACTCATTTGAACTTAATAATTAAAATCTTTAATATTTTTTAAAATTAAATAAATTAATATTCATTTTTTATAAAAAAAACTTTTGGCAAATACTTGCCAAAAGTTTTTAAAATAATTTATATTTAAATAACTTTGATAAAAACGTTCCTTTTTGTTCCTCTATATTTTTTAAAGGGCTAATTCCATTTTTTAAATCATTAACAAGATTATAAAACTTTCTATATTTAAATGATTGATTATCAAAAAGTTCTACTTCACCAATCTCAGATATTGTTATTACCATCTTACCATAATAAGATCCATTAACATGCTTAAGTTTTTTATTTAAGTTTCTAAATTTAGAACTAATATCATATGTAAAAAACTTTATATTAGAAATGTATTTTAAATTTCTTGTGTTAACAAAGGATTCATAGCTAATAACTAATTCATCCAATCCTATAATGTATTTTTCATTGCCATTTTTATCTAAAAGAGTTATTCCTTGCTCATATAAACAGATTGTACCTTCTCCAACAAGAAATGGTATATTAAAAATAGCACTAATCATCGAAATCTTAGATCCCAATATATTATGTTCATACAATGTAGTCAACTTGATACCTCCAATTTCAACTATCTTTTAAAATAAAATACTTTATTTATTCTATCACAGAAATTATCTATTTTACTCCCATCATTTGTTATTTTAAATCTTTCAAGTACACATACCATTTTAAAACTAGATATAAATATAACAAACAACATAATAATAACTAAAACTTTAATAAAAGGAACATTTAATATATAAAATAAACTCGTTATCAAAAGAATCCATATTCTCTTTAAATCAAAACACATTTTTAAAGAATTTCTTGCATTATCAATATGCTCCTTAAAATATAAATCGCTACTATCAAAATCCATAGCCTTATCTATACACGCAATAACATTATAAGTATCATTCTTATCTATGTTATAAAGATATCCATCCTTTGATTTATAAGAATAATTAATACCCTTCAAAAAATATATAATTGAAATTATTCTATTGACATTTTTATACTGTTCAGTATCAGACATAAATTCTTTAAAAATACTAATTGCACTATCATACTGATTGTTGTGTAATAAAATATAAGCATGGGATTCAAGTATATATCTGCTTTCACAATCTAATTTTAATGCATACGAAATATATTTATTAGCATTTTCTAAATCCCCTATATCTATATATACATTAGCTAAATAATAATAATATTTAACTTCTGATTCATTTAACAATATAGATCGTTTATAATAGAATACACTTTCTTCTTTATCACCATTTAAGTCATGACATAAAGCTATTAAAAACCATATTAAATCCTTTTTTTGATATATTTCTCCTATTTTATTTCCAAGTTCTATTGCTTTTTCATAATTTCCATCGTAAATTATCTTTCTAAGGTTATATGTTAATTCTTTAAAATCACTTTGAAAATTTAAATCTATAGTTGAATTATCCTCTTTAAACTGCTCAATGCAATTAAAATTATTATTTTTTATATCTTCTAAGTATTGTTTACCTAATTTATGATCATAAAATTCATCTTCTTCAAGAATAGTAATTAATTGTTGTAAATTATATAGCTTGTACTCCAAATCAGGTGCATTTAATCTACTTATTAACCTTATTTGTAATAATCTTAAATTAATTAATTTTCTATCAGTATAATTCTTTAATTTTTTGTTATTCTTTTTCATAAGATCACCTTTTAATTTTAAAATAATCTAATATAAAGGACGGAGTAATGTGAAAATTACAAGTAAAAATATATTATTAAAATTTTGTTGTGTAATACTAATTTCTATAGTCTTAGGTTTTGCTATCCTATTTTCCCTATCAATATCTAAAGATAGTGAAATCACATTTCAAAATTTTATTAATTCATATACCTCAAAAGATATTGAACAAGCCAATAAATATTTATTAAATATCTCTATACCAAATATAAATCATGTGTTTGATAATGTATTAAGTCAATCAGACAATGAGAGTAAAATGGAAATAATTAGCGAAATACAAAATATGATGTTCAACATAGATTACGAAATATTATCCTCAAAAACATTTTTTAACTCATCAACACTTAAAATAAGATTTACATATTACGATATAGCTAAGCACATAATAAACTTTTTTAAAAATGATCCATCTTTTCCAGATGATGAAAATAAATACGAAATTTTTTTAGAATCGTTAAAATCTACAAAATATAAATTTTCCAGCATATTAGATATACAATTATCTAAAAAAAATAATCAGTGGTATATGATAGTTTCAGACAAACTTTTAAATATATTGACATCTGGTATCTATAAAAATTTTATAACATAAAAGGAGAATTCAACTTAAAATTGAATTCTCCTTTCTTATTTTGAATATTTAACTATAACATTAATTATATTTTTAATTGGATTATCAGAATTTATATTCATATTGTTTATATACATCTCTCTATTATCATAAACCTTATTAATTAAATTATTTAATTCATCAAAACTCTTTATATCTTCTTCCTCTATAAATTCACTAAATCCCCTGTCAAAAAAAGACTTTGCATTTAAAATTTGATCTCCTCTACTAGCTCGTCTTGATAATGGAATCAGTATGTTAGGTTTTCTTAACGCAAGTATTTCATATATACTATTTGATCCCGCTCTTGATATTATTAAGCTACTTATTTTAAATAAATGAGGTAATTCAGATTTAATATATTCATTTTGAATATATCCTTCCTTATTATCTAAACTGTTATCTAGATTATTTTTGCCGCAAATGTGAATTATATTAAATTTAACCAAAAGTCTATCCAAATTCTTACGTATTAAATTATTTATAAAAGTAGAACCTTGACTTCCTCCCATTACAAGTATAATAGGCTTATTATTCTTAAATTTACAAATTTCTTTCCCCTTTATTTCACTTCCTAAAAATAGTTCTTTCCGTATTGGAGTACCTGTAAGCTCAATTTTTTTACTTCCAATATATCTCTCCGTTTCTGGAAAAGTCGTACATATAGTTTTTATAAAAGGCATAGCAATTTTATTTGCAAGTCCTGGAGTGATATCTGACTCATGAGAAACAATAGGAATTTTATTTATAAATGCCCCTAATATTACAGGTATAGCAACAAATCCACCTTTTGAAAATACAATATCAGGTTTTTCATCTCTCATTATTTTAACTGCCTCAAAAACACCCTTAACTATTCTAAAGGGATCTTTAAAATTATTCATGTCAAAATAACGTCTGAGCTTACCCGTACTTATACCATAATACTTAATTTTATGTGCCTGTATTAGCTCTTTTTCTATCCCAGTCCTGCTTCCAATATAAACAATATCATATCCAATTTCCTTTAATTTAGGTATTATTGCAATATTTGGAATAACATGGCCTGCCGTCCCACCACCAGTTAATATAATCTTCTTACTCATCTAGAATACCCTCTTTATATTAAAATAAATTCTAATTTAATCTTAGTTTAAGGATAAATATCAGAAAAATGAATATCTACTTTAACATCAATCTCATCATTTATCAATATATCCTCCTCAATTGTATCAAAATTATTGTCTACAATAGATCTATCAAATGTTAAAATAAATTCTGTCCCAATTCCAATATCACTATTAACAACAATTTTACCTTTCAAAATGTCTACAAATCTCTTAACTATAGATAATCCTATTCCACTTCCCTCTGCACCACGACTTAAAACAGAGTTAACCTGACTAAATTTATCAAAAACACCATCTAATTTATCTTTAGGTATTCCTATCCCTTGATCTCTTACTTTCAATACAAAATTATCACTATTTATAATCAAATTAACATAAACCATCTTATTATTTGGAGTAAATTTAATTGCATTAGATAATAAATTAAGTAAAATTTTCTCGTACATATCCTTATCAAAAAATAAATATTCTTCCTCTACATTTGGTTCAAATATAACCTTTATGTTCTTTTTATGATTAGCATGCAAATTTATTGATGTAACTATGTCTTCTGTTATAATTACTATATCAAAATAACTCATAACAGGTAACATATAACCAGATTCAGCTCTCGATAAATCCAAAATATTATTAATGAGTTTTAACAATCTTGAGCTATTTTTATTCATCATACTCAAATATTTTTTCATGCCCATCGTCAGTTCGTTTTTACACAAATTTTCAAGTGCCTGAAGAGATGATTTTATTAAAGTAATAGGTGTTCTTAATTCATGAGATACCATATTAAAAAAATCATCCTTCAACAACTCTTGAATTTTAAGCTGAGTTATATCTGAAAATGTAATTATATTATGATATTTAAGCTTAGAATTTTCATGATAATCTATCGTGTTCAGTGTTATTTGAAAATATTTTTCAATATTATATTCAATATTCTTAAATAAAAATTGCCCCGTCCGCTTTTCATTCTTACATTTAATATTTTTCAAAAATTCTCTAATATCAATAAAATTATTTCCTATAGATTCAACCTTATAATTATCCAAAAATTTTAAAGATAAAAATTCTCTTGCTGTAAAATCAAAAGTGTTTTTATAGACATCATTACAGTAAATTTCAGAAAACATATTATCTACTACTATGATTCCTTCATGCAAATTGTTAATTATATTATTTATATGTATAAATTGATTATGTTTCTTTTTATTCAATCTATGCTTTATATCAATGAGACCCTTCATATCAACAATATAATTTCTCATCGCTTCATTATTTTTACTTAAATCATTATAAGCCATATAAATGTCCGTTATATCCGTCAATATGTAAATATTTCCTATTATTTCCCTACCATATAACTTATGTTCATAAATCCCAAGCTTAAAAAATAATTCTTTACGCTTAAAAACTCTCTTAAAAACAACAGTCTTCATATCATAGTTCAATATATTCCTTGGCATTTTGCTCGTTAAATCAAAATTTTTCCCATCAATAAATTCATCATATATTCTTACTTCAAACGCACTAATAAAATCAATTATACTTTTATCTCTTAAAAAATCCTTATCAAATGAAAATGATTCATAGGCCCTTTTATTATACGATCTAATGATATTGTTAAGATCTGTAACCAAAACAATATCGTTAAACGAATTAATAATGTCAATCTGCTTATCAAGCTCATATATTTCCATAAAATCACCTTTAAAATCTATACTTTAATAAAAAATACTTTATCGTCTCACTAAAATTATAATTATCTATCTTAACTTCATATAAAACATCAATAAAAAATTGACTGTTCATATTACATCTTCCAGAATATAGTTTCTCGAGATCAACTCTTGAATAATAATTACTAAATGATTTATCAAATTCATCAGCATATCCAAAATAAACAAAATCAAAAATTTTGTTATCCCTCGAAATTAATTTCATAGAAATATAATTCCTATTTTTACCAATTCTTTTGATGGAATATAATCTTAACCTTTTATCACCAATAATTGGTTTTGGATTTGATTTTCCAAATGGCTCAAGTTTGTCCAAATCTCTGACAAAATCATAATCTATATCCTGAATTGGACAAAAGATATCAATATACACAGTATTTAAATACTTCTCCTTATCAATTCTATTTGATGAATTCAATCTATCTCTAAATAAATTTATATTTTCTTCTCTAATAGATAATCCTGCAGCCATAGGATGACCTCCAAATGTCTCAAGTATATCTCGATTTTCAGAAATTAAATCAAAAATATTTATTCCCTCAATTGACCTAGCCGATCCTTTACAAATTTCCTCACCTTTTGTTAAAACAATTGTAGGCTTATAAAACCTTTCCTTAATCCTTCCAGCAATTATACCCGCTATGCTTTCATGAATATTTTCATTATAAACAACAATTATATCTGAATTGAAGTATCCTTCATCCATAACTATATTTAAACACTCAATAAAACCATCCAAAGTCATAGACTTCCTTCTATCGTTTAAATCCTTTATTTCTGATGCGAGTTCATAAACCTTATCATTGTCATCACACAATAATAAATCTAGTCCCTTCATACCACTCTCAAGCCTTCCAAGTGCATTCAAACAAGGACCAATTATATAACCTATCTCATACGAAGAAATATTTTCTCTTGATATAGAATTTATATCAATTATAGCATTCAAGCCAATATTATTTGTTGATCTTAATAACTCAATACCCTTCTTTGCTAAAAATCTATTTTCATCTTCCAAATCAACAACATCACAAATAGTTGCAATAGCAGTTACCTCTATCAAATCATCTATCTTATATTCTAACCCAAACTTCTTATATAGCTCAGAACAAAGCTTAAAACAAATACCAGCTCCACAAAGTTTTTTAAACTTATATGCACACTCATCTTGCTTTGGATTTAAAATCGCATCAGCATCAGGCAAAACCCTATCACAATTTCCATCTTCACCGTGTATAATTTGAATATCATGATGATCCGTAACAATTACAATTAAATCATTCTCTTTTGCAAACTTTATAACATCAATAGCAGCTATACCATTATCACACGTTATTAAAACCTTAACTCCATCATTTTTAGCCTCACTAACTATCTTTTTATTTATTCCATAACCGTCTTTAACCCTATCAGGTATTACAAAATCAGCATCAATTCCAATATTCTTAAAAGTTGTATATAATATGTAGACACTAATTATACCATCAACATCATAATCGCCAACAATTCTTATCTTATCTCCACTTTCAATTAATGAAATCAAAATATCAATAACCTTTTGAAAATCTTTTAATTCAAATGGATCATTTAATAAAACCTCACTCGGATACATATAACTTCTCATATCATCAAAATTTTTAAAATCTCTATTAATGAGTATCTTTAAAAGCTTGCTAGATACTTCAAGCTTTTCTATCCCTTCTATTAAGGTATTTCTATTTCTCAAAATCCACCGCTCTAACATACATTCCTCCTATTAAAACCATACTGCAATTCTACCACACAAACTAATTTTTTTAAAATATGTTGAATAATTTCTAATTTACTTGAAATAATTAAATTATGTATAAATTAGGAGGTGTTATTATGTTCGACTCAATCGACGATTTATTAAATTACATAAGATCTAATGATACAGACTTATCAGTTACCTATGATATTTCAAGTGGAAATCTATTAGTTATGAACAATGTAACAAATCAAATTTTATTTAACCAATCTTTAAATTACGAAATTGGAGAATTCAAAACATCAATAGAACCATTATTCACTCATTTAAATTGTGATGTTGTTTATGTAAAAGATACACTCACATAAAAAAAGAAAGCTTTATTATAAAGCTTTCTTAAAATACCATCATATCTAAATAATTTCTTATCCAAGTTCATAAAAACTTGCTAGTTCATCATTCTCTAATTGTTCCATGTATTTATTCCTTAACTCTTCAGCTAGTGAATCATTCCCCGCATATTCTGCTTCTACTATTTGTTTCTCTAATTTTCCAGTCTCTTCACTGTAATATCCATCTTTTACCCATAAATCAATTGCGTATAAAGTATAATCTTTAACAATTTCTGCTTGTACTGATTCAAAATCAATGTTTTGTGTAAAGCTATCAGCTTTAGCTTGATCTATATATCCTTCACTCAATAGATGATCCACAGCATCTTGATAATACGTATTATCATAAAGATCAAAAACCACTCCATCTTTTTCTAATTGTTCCATATATTTATTATTTAACTCTTCAACTAGTGCATCATTCCCTGCATATTGTGCTTCTATTAACTGCTTCTCTAATTCCCCAGCTTCCGCACTATAATATCCTTCTTTCACATATGAATCAACTGCATATAAATTATACTCTTTAATAATTTCCGCTTGTACTGATTCAGAATTAATATTTTGTATAAACCTATCAGCTTTAGCTTGATCTATATATCCTGAATCTAGCAATTCTTTTATAATCTCAGAGTAAGTAGACTCATCATATTCATAATAATCTCCGTCTACACTATCAAAGTCCATATAAACTTCTTATAAATTTTGTTGTTGTGTATTGTCTGTTGTTGCCATTGATTTTATACTTCCTACTCCAATTGTTAACAATGCCCCTAAAACCACCGCTGATACTATCTTCTTAATCTTATCTTTTAACATATTAATCATCTACTAAAAATTATTTATATATTGTTTTGCTTGTTCTATTTAATGTTTTAATTATATACAAATATAAAATTTTGAAATAGTATCTTTTAATGAGAAATCATTAAATTAATTGTATCTTTTCCTATAAAAAATATAGAGCAAATGCTCTGCATTTGCTCTATAGAACTCTATAACAAACAAGTTTCAAACTTCTATGAAACAAAATACTTTATATCTAAATTTATATAATTTCACTAAACCATAAAACCTTCTAAATTTTCTAATTTTATAGCCTCTATAGATATCATATCTTCTTTTACAGTCGATTTATCATCTAGTAAATCTCCATTTTCAATCTTGACAATATTATTAATCCTACACGCTATGCCTTTATTCTTATCTGTATTAAAAGCATAAAAATTAATTGATGCATATCCATAACAACCATTATAAAAATCTTCCTTATTATTAATTTGATTGTTAAATTCATCTAATATAAGTGGCTTATTAGCACTACTAGCATACATAAAATAACATCCTTCGTAAACCTCATCTGATCGTTCAATATCGCCATCTCTTAATGGCATTTTAAGATCTAAATCCATATTGTAATTTAAAATACTTATCCCTATTTCCTTTGCATTTTTCATAGCCTGTCTAATATCATTCAGTGTCCTTTCATCTGATTTTGGTATTAATAAACATACTGAATATTCAGGATTACTATTAATAATTCTAGGTTCCCATAAATACACACAATTAAAACGAACTTTTCCTGTGACTACCTCTGTACTCAAATTGTCCATAATATCAATCTCTCCTAAATAAATCATTCATTAAATACATTATTTTTAAAAAACTTCAATCAATTTTACATTATTTAAAATAAATTATTTCTAGAACATTATTAAAATTATATTAAACCAAGAATTCAATATTAAATGAAAAATATCCTTTAAAAAATAATAAGACACAAGAATTAGGTCTTGCGTCAAAAATTACAATTATATAAAATTATATAAGCTAGCGGCCTCAAGTTTTTTCCTTATTTCTCTATAAAATACACTTGCTATTATTATTACAAAATCATCCTTTATTTTTTTAACTCCCTTTATAGTATGAATTATCTTTCCCATATGAAAAAGTCCTTGTTTAAATACATTCTCTTCCATAAAACATATGATTTTATTTTCATCTATAAATGGTTTAACACATAAATCAAAATAATCATCTATTCCATATATAACAACATTTTTATTGTATATTCTCTTAATCGTATTACACTCAATCAAGAAAATCCCATATTTATTTCCATATCTATCATTTAAAATGATATTGTTAACAACATCATATCCATTAAAATCCTCTTTTTTCCAGATACTAACTTGTCTTTCATCTGGTGTGTATTGATCATTATGTTTTCCAAGTTTAACATAAACCAATATAAATCTCGATATCTCCATTGCACTACTTAACATTCTAATACTTTCTTCTCTTGACCTATATTCCAATACATTTGAAAAAATTGTTAAATCATATAGTGCTAAATGGTTTTTAAAGAATCCCTCTAAATCTTGCCTATATATATTATCATAAAAGATATCATGATAGGTTTGTATACAAGAACTAGTGATATTTTCTATTCCGTCTATCTTAATATTCCATAAGTCAGGCCTTCGAACCTTTCCCATATTGTCTCTCTCTAATAATTCTCTACACAAGATGCCCCAACGTCCAAATCCAACATTAACGTCTAATATCTTTACGGGATTCACTTTCCTAATTATTTCTAAAACATCTGTTATGTTTAAGTGTGAATATATGTACATTCTTCTTATTTCACCCCTACTGATTATTATCTTAATAGTTAGTATTTGAGTCTATACTTAATTTTATACGAAATATACCAATAAAAACAACATCTATTTATAATTATATTATGATATAATCTTAAGAAAATTATATTTGAGGTGATTACTTTGGTCAATATTTTATTCATATGTTTGGGCAATATTTGCAGATCTCCAATGAGTGAGGCCTATATGCGACATATCATTAAACAAAATAATCTTAGTGATAAAATTAACGTATCATCTAGGGCTACATCTGGATACAATGTGGGAAATCCTCCTCATCACGGTACTCAAACAATCCTTAAAAAATTAAATATAGATTTTTCAAACATTGTATCTAAAAAAACTTACAGAAAAAGATTTAAATACAAACGATTATATAATTGTTATGGATGATTCAAATATGAATGATGTCATGAACATAAATCCTAATATAAAAGTGTATAAATTAACAGATTTTATTGAAAATACATCACATAAATTTATTCCTGATCCTTATTATACAAGAAATTTTGATTTAACATTTGAACTCGTTAAAGCTGGATGCGATTCTCTATTAAAACACATTATAAATAACAACAAACTATAAAAAAACCTTCACACTAAGTGAAGGATAATATATTTATAAAATCGTTAATATTTTGTTTATACATATAAATTTCTGATATCTTACTATCTAAATCAACTTTTCTACCACTATAATGAATGTTTTTGTATTGAGTATTAAACCATTTAAACATGCGATTATTAAGTCTAATATAATTAAATAACATCTCTATATGTTCATTAATATTTCCTTCAAAGTTACTCAAAAAATTTATAATAAATGTTTTAAACTCATCCACATTAATATTGAATATTGCCTTCTCAGATAAAATACCTATGTCCTTAATAAATAAATCAATAGATGCATTATAAAAATTTATAATATAACTTCTATCATTATTAAATATAAAAGACTTATTCGATAAATTTCCATTTATAAATCTTATATTTTTATGGTTACTAACGTAATTTTTAAACTTAGAGCTAGTGAAAAACTTTCTAATTTTTATTAGCTCATCCTTCATGTAAGTTTTATTTTCAAGAAATAAATCATCAAACCTATCCTTATTGTACTTATGCAAAATGAAAATTTCTATGTTTTGTATGTTTAAAAGATATTCAT
Organism: Candidatus Arthromitus sp. SFB-mouse-Japan; assembly: GCF_000270205.1. Taxonomy (NCBI): domain Bacteria; kingdom Bacillati; phylum Bacillota; class Clostridia; order Eubacteriales; family Clostridiaceae; genus Candidatus Neoarthromitus; species Candidatus Arthromitus sp. SFB-mouse. Next base: position 540,462 of record NC_015913.1, on the reverse strand, counting down.
CTATTTCTTTTACCTCATCACCTATGGTCAGTAACTTTACATCTTCTTTTAAATTAAAATTATACAAATCTTTAAGAATATCCTGAGATCCATTGTAAAAATTAATTAAAATATCTTTGATAGAATTAATATTAAAATCTAGCCACTTAATATATTCCCCGTTGGGATAATTAAATACAACATAATAATGCCCTGTGGACTTATCTATAAAATATTTATTACCCATAAAAAAATGCATACCTTGAATTGATCTATTTATGGAATTTATATTCTGTAAAACATCAAATATCTGAATATATTTTTCTACATCCCTCTCCAAAATTTTAAATATCAAATAATTATTTCCATTTTGATCAATTATAAAAAATCCATTTTTATACGGGTAACATTCATTCACATCTATTCCTATAACACTATTTAAAAAATCATAAGACAAATTATATTCATTTAAATCCAAAATATCTATATCTTGATTAATCATACAAGACTCTCTCCATCCTTAATTAAGACGTCACCAAAATCACACTCTCTAGAATAATCAGATAATTCACGCCCTAAATCTCTATATCTTGATATAACTTTTACAAATTCATATGGAAAACTCGTGCAAGCCAAAATAAAATTATAACTATTAATCCCAAAATTCTCTTTGCTACAAACATAAGAACACATTTTAATAAATTCAATGTTTCTATTTGATCTTTTCAATCTGGTAAAAAACTTCACATAATCATACTCTAAAATATTTTCACAAAAATTATTAATATTTCTTACATATATTTTAGAATCTGAATCAACACAAAAATCATTAATATTCACATTATAAACGCAAATTTCTTTATTTCTTATACTTCTTAATATCATGTTTTCATAATTATTTTCATGTATTATATCTAATATTTTCCTTATTCTATATAATATCTTTTCACCAAATCGTGCTACATTTTCTTCAAATTCATTTCTTGAATTAAATCTATATCTCTCAATATCTTGACTTAAAAACATTTCTGAAATCTTAAAATTTTCTACCATCTTATTAATCAAATTAGTTAAAGGTATTGGACATCCCCTCAAACGTCCATGTAAATCAGAAAGTATATTAATATGCTCAAAAATACCTCCTTCCGTGTAATCCTTCACTCTATTTTTTTGAAATTCTTCAAACTCATATATTTTTTTTGAGATAGCAAAACTTTTCAAACTCATAAGAACTCCTACAAAACTATTTAAAAATTATACTTCTTATAAAATTCGTCCTATCATCTTTATCATTTTCAGATCTATTTAAACGTTTTAAAAATTTCTCATTATCCCACCCAATACTCTCTCTATAACGCTGAATACCTATTTGCCAAAAATCATTTGGAAACAATATAAAAGAAAGTGTAAGCAAAATTTCACGTCTAGGTAAATACTTAACATCTCTATAGGAATTAATCACCATATTAAATTTATGCTCATTCCAATTACCGAGCTTCAAACATCTATTAATAAAACTTCCTAAATCATGAAGATAAGTATCTAAAATTACATAATCAAAATCTATAAAATAAATTTTCCCTTTTGAATCGATCAATAGATTATGATTTGCCAAATCATGATGACAAATATAACCCAGTTTAGAATGCTCATTTATAATTTTTTCGTACTCAAACTTATACAACAATTCAATACTTTCCTTGGCTAAATCAACATTTTTATTCACATTTTCCAAATAAATTTTATCAAATGTGTTTAAATCATTTCTATCTTGTAATAACTCTTTAAATGAAATAATATCACTAAGCTTAGAATTAAAAAGATCAATCCACTTCATCCATCTAGAGTCTGGCAAAATATTTTGTGACGGCTTATATCCTTTTGTGTAATTATGAAAATTAGCAATATTTTGTGATGCTCGTATAACATCATAATAATTGCTATAATTTAATTCACGGCTTTCTAACCACTTGGTCATATAAAAATAAACACCATTAAGCTCAATGTATTTCCCCTCTGAATACGTTTCAATTATACTCAAAACATTATCAAATTCTTGTTTTTTTAAATAATCCAAAACATCCAATATATATTTGAATTTACTAAATTTATATTTACATTGCTTTAAACAAAAATTTCCCTCAACCGCCGATATCTTATAAATATTTTTGAATTTTATTATATCAAATATTGTTATGTCATAATTTTCTTCTACTAACCTCTTCAAACTACTTATATATTGATCCATGAATAGCCTCTCTATAATTTAAGTACATATTAATATATGAAAATTTAATATTAATTGTTACTTAGCAGATACCAAATAAAAGGTGTATCAAATTAAATTTGATACACCCTTAAACTATTCTTTAAGTGGTAAAGTAAAAATATTGCTGAAATTCTTGCTGCTATCTTCTATTATATTCATATTGCCAAACACACCTATCTTATTAAAACCAATATCTGAAATAGTTTTCCCAATACTTTTAATATCTTGAATCGTTGTTGACTTAATCTCATCGATCATATTTTTAAATTCTTTCTTAGTCATCCCTATCAAATAATTATGTACTTCTGTTTTTGCTCTATCAATTTCATCGCAAGTATTTGCAAGAGATGAAATAGTTATTATCTTATATTTTTCAAGTAATGATTCAGTTATATCTATTTCACTTAAATAATTACCTATATTATTTACAACTTTTATTTGTTCCTTCAATACCGGAGAAAATCCTGCAACAACAGCAAATGTTCCTTGAGTTGTAGCCAAAGAATTTACCTGATATGCACCATTCTTAACCCTCATATTCCTATACAAATATTCACCCAAAACTGACTCTGCAACTAAGAACTTAGGTGTATAATTTCTACCACTAGCCTTAAAATTTAATAATGCATACAATGTCACATTTGGAGATGGAGCTTTTATTGATATTCTTTCCCTTACTGCATCAAATTTATATTTATATTTCCTATTTGTATTATTCCTCAAATTAGGTAATAAATTTGACTCCAAATTCTTTTTAACAAGCTTATAATTCTCATTATTAGAAACAACTCCGATTTTTAAATTGTTTATATTAAACACCGTATTACTAACATTTTGAATTTCCTTGTTAACAGTATGTATAAAATCGTGATCCTCTCCATATTTCCCAAATACATTGATTAAAAATTTTATATAAGGCAATCCCTTCACATAATTTTTATATTTTCCCCCATCATAATTTGATCCATCAATTTCATAATAAACGATGCTAGGATTAATTAAATTTGACTCATAGTAGAATTTCAATCTATTAAAATTATTTTGTAATAAATCTACATTTTTAAAATTTATGTTGTTTATAAACTCATTTAATAACTTTACAGATCTATCTAAATTATTTTTAGTAGTATCAAATGATATCCTAAAGGTTGGATTATAAATATTCCCATCAAAACAATTTAAATTTTCCTCTAATGTTATATTAAGATTAAATAGTGTTTGTTTAATATCACTCATCAATTCTATATTTGTTTTATCATAAGTACCAAATCCTTCTTTCATCAAATCAGAAAACAAAGCTAAATAATGTAGCTTACTCTTTGGAACTGTTCGCGAATCAAAGTTAAGAGATACATTTATAAAATCATTTTCACCGATTTTTCCCCAAACATATTCATAAATTCCATTCTTACTTTGAACCTTAGCGTCACCAAGCTTATTGTGTTCATTTTTAAATGGATTAGATAACTTTTCAAGTACAACCATAGAATCTTCTTGCTCAATCCATGAATTAAAATCATTTGTTTCATTAATCAAATTAACTTTTTCATTTTCACTCATAGATTCCTTATAATTATTAAGACCTTCTCTTAAGATTCTCTCCTTCTCTTCAATTATTCCAAAATCAGGCTCAAGTGTTACAAAAGCTGAATGCTTATTATTTATAAAATGCATATCAATTATGTTAATAAAATCTTCTACTCCATATTCTTTTAGATACTCCAAGTTCTCATAAAATCTAATACTATCTATGATATCTCCACCTGATGACCAAGCATTTATCACATTCCACATAACAAAACTATCAGGCGTATCCGTTATCTTCCTATTTATGATATTGCTCGTTATATTATAATAATTCTCCAAGTACTCTTCATTTAAAATATTATCCCTAAAATTCTCAAGTTCTCTATAAATAAATTTTTCAAACTCTTCCCCAAACTCTTGCTCCGAATTAGCAGAGAACATTACGTAAGATTGTTTCGACCCAACATTTCTAAAATCAATTGAAAAATCCGTTCCGATATTCATCTCATTAAACCGCTTTTCTATTCCAGAAAATTCCGCACCCATCATTGAAACCAAAAACTTAATAGCAAAGCTTTCTCTCACATCATTAATACTTCCTGTAGCAAAAGAATTAATAAAGATGTGCTTATTGTTCCTGTTTTCCCTCTCTGGCACAGGATATTTCAAATTTGTATAAACCTTCTCACTTAAATTGTCACTGATATTATATTCTTGAATCTGTTCTTTTCTATCGTGCAAACTTAAATGCTCTTTATCCATAAACTTAAGTACCTCATTAGTGTCAATGTCACCATAGAGTATTACCAAACAATTTGAAGGAACATAATATTTTTTATGCGACTCTAACAATTCTTCTAAAGTTAACTCTGGTATAACATAAGGATCTCCACCACCATTAAATGATCCAGGAGCTCCCTTATATAAACTGTCTACGGCTGCAATTGATTTATAAAATTCATTATTAAAAACATAACCCTTCATCTCATTTAAAACAACACCTGTTAACTTTAATGGAGAATTCATCTCTTCTAACTCAAATCTCCATCCTTCTTGCTTAAAAATATTTTCTTCCTTATATACAATTGGATAAAATAAAGCACTTAAATAATAATCAATAATAGTTTTTAACTGGTTATTATCCCTTGAAGATACGTAATATGTAACATAATTTGTATCCGTTGCTGCATTTATATACTCCAAATTATTCAAATAAAACAATGCAGGGAATACATCTTTGATCGGATATTTCTCAGATCCTGAAAAAAATATATGCTCTAAAATATGATTAGTACCTTTATTATTAACTGTAGGAACTTTAAACGTTATATCAAAAAGTTTTAATTTCGAATCATTTTTTATATGAATAATCTTAGCCCCGCTTTTTTTATGTTCATATAACAAAACCTTTGATTTTAATGTTTCAACATACTCTTCCCTCAAAAGATCATATCCATTTATACTCTTTGAAAATGATATAGCCGATACCGTCACAACACTATTAAAACAATAAATAACTACCATAAAAAATATAAATAAACTTCTACTCACCCTACTATTCAAATTAATTTCCTCCTTAATTTTACTAATAGTAAGTTTTCTCAGTTTTAAAAATTTTTATTATGGTTTCTATAAAAAACTAAGCTATTCAAATTATAAAAATTTGTATCTAATTTTGTATTTTAGTTAATAAGTGTAATTTTATATGCAAAATCATTAACTATTTTGGATATAAAATGTATGCAACCAACCACTTAACTCTTGCAATTTAAAATATTCATAGTATAATTTATTAATAGTTATTTAATATTTTTAACTTAATATTAATTTGGAGGATGTTAAATGAAAAAATTATTATTAGGAACTTCTCTAGTTTCTTCTATGATTATATCAACCTGCTTATCTTCAAGCTCTATGATAAGAATCCCATTAGATAAAAATAAAGATATACATGCATACGTTCCACTTCCCAATACTCCTAATACAATGGTCTTAAATGCTTATGCTCAAAGAGTAAATCAACAAACAATTCAATCAAATTATCCCAACAAAAAAAACAAAGTAAATAGTAGTATTAATACAAAAAATTAATCTAAAAATGATAGAACGCTGTTAATAAACTTAATTATATGTGCTATATTATTTCCTGTTTTTTATAATCCTAGTGTTTTAGATTAAATTTAAATAAATCAATCAATTTTAATTTTTTAATTGTTGTTTTAATGTTATAATTAACTATCCTTTTGATTTAAAAAACATTTTAGGATGGTAAGAAAATGAAAAAATTTGATCATTTATATAGAATAAATAATCCAAGTTTTTTGAAGAAACTTTCAATTGATGAACTTTACTTACTTTCTGATCAAATAAGGGATTTTTTAATTGAATCATTAAGTTCTACAGGTGGACATGTATCTTCAAACCTTGGAGTTATAGAACTAACAATAGCACTACATTATATTTTTAATTTTGAAAAAGATAAACTAATCTTTGATGTTGGCCATCAATGCTATGCTCACAAAATTCTTACAGGTAGAGCAAAATTTTTTAATTCTCTAAGAAAATTTAATGGACTCTCAGGATTCCCAAGAAGAAGTGAGAGTAATTTTGATGTCTGGGAGACAGGACATAGTTCAACATCTTTATCTGCTGCCCTAGCATTTGCAGTTAGCAGAGATTTTAAAAATACGTCAGAAAATATAGTTTCAGTTATAGGTGATGGTGCATTAACTGGTGGGATGGCTTTAGAAGCTCTAAATAATATTGGATATGAGCAAAGAAAACTTATAATCATTTTAAATGACAATCAAATGTCCATCTCAAAAAACATCTGTGCCATAATTCCTAAAAATAGCAATAATAAAGACATATATGACTCGTCATCATACATATCCAATCTTAAAAAAAATGAATCAATAAATTACTCAATTAAAAATTTTTTTCAAAGTATGAATTTGCATTATTCCGGACCAATCGATGGACACAATATCAAAAGTTTAATAAATAATCTAACTGAAATTAAAAATATTTCTAAACCATGTGTTCTTCACATAATCACAAAAAAGGGAAAAGGAATTCATAATGCAGAAAATGATGCTGTAGGATCATGGCATGGTATTGGTCCTTTTGATAAATCTACTGGATTAAAAATTAAATCCAAAAAACAAAATCATAGAGCCTGGGGGGCAGTTATATCAGAAACTGTAGAACATCTTGCAAAAAAGGATAAAAATATCATTTGTATCACACCCGCAATGACTAAAGGCTCTAAGTTAGAATTTTTTAAAAATAAGTTCCCAAATAGAACTTTTGATGTTGGAATAGCAGAACAACACGGGGCAACGTTTTCTGCTGCATTAGCTTTATCAAAACTCAAACCAATATTTTTCGTATATTCAACTTTCCTACAACGTGCGTATGACCAAATAATACATGATATAGCAAGACAAAATATAAATATGGTAATTGCAATAGATAAATGTGGTTTCGCAACAGGTGACGGCGATACTCATCATGGTATCTATGATATTAGCTTTCTTAGACCAATACCAAACATATCAATAGTAATGCCAAAAGATCAAATAGAAGCCCAACACTTATTGCATAATTGTCTCTATAATTATGAAGATAAGGGAATCATATCCTATAGATATCCTCGAGGATATTCTGAATTAACCCATGTTCCGCATTTTAAAAATATCAGGTTCGGTTCATGGACAGTTGAAAAAGAAGGAAATGATTTAGCTATTTTAACCTTCGGTCCAATGCTTGATATTGCCCACGAAATATGCAACTCATTAAAGAGTGAAAATATAAATATTAAAATTGTAAATGCACGTTTTATAAAACCAATGGATGAAGATATGCTTCATGAAATATTTAAATCAAATGTACCAATTGTAACAATAGAAGAAGCATGCAAAATTGGAGGATTCGGTTCAGGTATTTGTGAATTTGCAATTAAGCATAAATATAAGAATGACATCGAAATATTTGGAATTGAAAATAATTTCTTTCATCATGGGGATACCAATAGCTTGAGAAAAATATCTGGTCTTGACCCTGAACTCATAGTAAATAAAATAAAATCACTTGCATACATACACTAACTTATAAGGAGATTTTGAAAATGAAAAATATTTCTATTCTAGGAGCAACAGGCTCCATTGGAATACAATCTCTCGATGTTATAAAGAATAACCCACACAAATTTAAATTAAATTCAATCTCTATCGGTGAAAATATAACTAAACTTAGAGAGATTTTAAAACATTTTTCCCCAGAACTTGTATGCTTAAAAAATAAAGATGATTTTGAGCGTATGCATGCGGAATATCCAAATATAAAATTCACATACGGAAACGAAGGATTATTAGAGATTGCTACATTTAACAAATCAGATACTATTATAAATAGTTTAGTTGGAAATATCGGACTTCTTCCAACAATATACGCAATAGAATCTCATAAAAATATTGCTCTTGCAAACAAAGAAACCCTTGTTACAGCAGGTCACATAATAAATAAAAAAATCAAACAATATAATGTAGAACTTATACCACTTGATAGTGAACATTCAGCTATCTTTCAATGTTTAAATGGAAAAACCCATGAGGACATAAAAAATATAATTTTAACAGCATCTGGTGGGAGTTTTAGAGATAAAACAAGAGAAGAACTTAAAAATGTGACTATTGAAGATGCACTAAAACACCCAAATTGGTCAATGGGGGCAAAAATAACAATAGATTCTGCAACAATGGCAAATAAAGGACTTGAAATAATCGAAGCACACTTTCTATTCAATGTAGATTATCAAAATATAAAAGTAATACTCCATCGTGAAAGTATCATACACTCGATGGTCGAATTTAATGATTCAAGTATAATAGCTCAACTTGGAACTCCAGACATGAGGGTTCCTATTCAATACGCTCTGACATATCCAGATAGAATACAAAATAAAAATTTTAAACCATTAAATTTTGAAGAAATATCCTCATTAAACTTTTCTAAAGTGGATTTATCTAGATATCCTTGTGTAAAAATGGCATTTGATGCTGGTAAACTTGGAGGTACAGCAACAACTGTATTTAATTCTTCAAATGAAGAGGCTGTTAGATTATTTTTAACCAAGAAAATATCATTTTTAGATATAGAAAATTTAATTGAAAAATCTCTATCACATTATGGAGTTATAGAAAATCCAGATTTAAATACCATTATTGAACTAGATAAAGAAGTTAAATCATTTATTTATGAAAAATCAAAAAATATTTAAGGCAGTGCTTTTGCACTGCCTTAAATTCTTTGGTGGCTAGAGCAGGAATCGAACCAGCGACACGAGGATTTTCAGTCCTCTGCTCTACCAACTGAGCTATCCAGCCAAATCAAATACAAACCACAGATATTATTATGCATAATTCCTACATAAAAGTCAATAATCAAAAAACAAAAAACCTCCATTTTTTACAGAAGGTTATTATTTTGAACGATTCAATATATCCGAATTTTTAGGAACATTCAATTCCTTCTTCCTTTTAGTCATTATCCCACCAATTTTTCCTGTTTCACTAGATGTAAGCCCGCTCCATCCGTATTTATCAACTTTATCTTTCAGTCCAAGCTCCTCAGCTATTTCATACTTTAGATTTTCCCTTAATTGCTCTAATTCAGTTAATTTCTTATTCGACTTCAACTTTTGTTTTATTACCCTTTTTAGAGAACTACTATTACTTATAATAAATCACCTCTTTCAAAAAAAGTATATATTTATATAATAACAGTTTAACCACAACTTATTTCAAATATACTTTATATTAGTTTTTGATTATTAAATTAAATTCATTTATACTATAATAGATATTATATTTTAAATCTGGAGGTTATTTCTATGCGATATAATGTAGCTGTTGTTGGTGCAACAGGAAAAATAGGAAGAACCTTTCTTAAAGTATTAGAAGAAAGGAATTTTCCTGTCAATAATATTTATCTATACGCTTCCAAAAAATCTGAAGGGTCCAAGCTTAATTTTAAAAATAAAGAATATGAAGTTATTGAATTAAACAGAGATAATATTAAAGATGATATAGATTTTGCATTCTTCTCTGCTGGCAGTGATACAAGCCTCAAATTTTCCCATTTATTTGTACAAAAAAATGCTCTTGTTATTGATAACTCTAGTGCGTTTAGAATGGATAAAAATACACCTCTTGTAGTTCCTGAAGTTAATGGAAAAGAAGCTTTGAAAAATAATGGAATTATAGCAAATCCAAATTGCTCAACTATACAAGCTGTCGTAGCTCTTAAACCACTTCATGATAAATTTAAAATAAAAAGAATAATTTATTCAACCTATCAAGCAGTTTCAGGTGCTGGGAACTTAGGCATTAAAGATCTAGATGTAGATATTGAAGTAAATTTAAACAAATTCCAATATTTAATAAAAGGAAATCTGATCCCTCAAATTGATGTATTCACTGATAATGGATATACAAAAGAAGAAATGAAAATGATAAATGAAACTAGGAAAATATTGCAAGACGAATCTCTCAAAATAACTGCTACTTGTGTTAGGGTTCCTATTGAAAATTCTCACAGTGAAAGTATAAATGTAGAATTTGAAAATGACTTTACACTAGACGATATTTTAAATGAGCTTAAAAATTTTAAAGGAATTACATTAATAGATGATATTAAAAAAAATAAGTACCCAATGCCAAGATATATTTCTGGAAAAGATGAAGTATTTGTTGGACGAATTAGACTTGATGAGTCTTGCGACAAAGCAATAAACATTTGGGTTGTTGCTGATAATATTCTAAAAGGGGCTGCCTTAAATGCAGTTCAAATAGCTGAATATATTTTAAATAATAAAGGAGAGTAATATTATGAGTTTATTTATTGGTTCAGGCGTTGCCATTGTTACACCTTTTAATGAAAATGGTGATATTAATTTAGACAAATTGGAAGAACTTTTAAATTGGCATGTTAAAAATAACACAGATGCAATTATAATTTGTGGAACTACTGGGGAAGGTTCTACACTCACTGATAACGAAAAGAAAAGATTAATTCAGACAACTGTAGAAATTATAAACAAAAAAATCCCAGTAATTGCTGGAGTTGGAACAAATAATACTCAAAAAACTCTTGAACTTTCTAAATTTTCAAAAGAAGTTGGAGCTGATGGACTATTAGTTATAACACCGTATTATAATAAAACCTCTAAAAAAGGATTAATTGAACACTTTAAAACTATAAATGATCATATTAATCTTCCAATTATGGCATACAACGTTCCTTCAAGAACTGGAATGAATATATCACCTGAAATATTACTTGAACTTTCTAAACTTAAAAATGTTACCTCAATCAAAGAAGCTTCTGGAAATATAAGCCAGGCTATACTATATAGAAAGCTTTGTCCTCAAATCGACTTATATTCTGGAAATGATGATCAAATTGTTCCATTTATGAGTATAGGAGGAAAAGGTACAGTTACTGTATTAGGTAATATTCTCCCTAAAATCGTTCATGATATCACACATGAATATATAAATGGCAATATCAAAAAATCATTAGAACTTCAACTTAAATATCTAAATTTTACAAATTCACTTTTCATAGAAACAAATCCAATACCAATAAAGACTGTATTAAATTTAATGGGTAAAAATGTTGGAGGATTCAGATTACCCCTTGTAGAAATGGATCAAAACAATTTAAACAAATTAAAAGACGAAATGAAAAATATTGAATTACTTTAAAATCTAAAAAACTTTGGAGGAAAAATGTTAAAAATACTTCTAAATGGTATAAATGGACGTATGGGAAAAACAATTGAGGAATTAAGTCACACGTATGATAACTTAGAAATTATATGTGGTGTTGATAATAAACAAAATAATGAAAATAAAGTTAAAACCTATCTTAATATAAATGATGTACAAGAAAAGGTTGATATAATAATCGACTTCTCACATCCAAACTCATTAGATAGCATTTTAACTTATGCCTTAAACAAAAAAATAGGAATTGTAATCTGCACAACTGGTCATACAAAAGAACAATTAAATAAAATAAACGATGCAAGCAAAACAATCCCTATTTTTATATCTTACAACATGAGTATTGGAATAAACGTTTTGCAAAAATTATTAAAAACGGCACTCCAATCACTCTATAAAGATTATGATATAGAAATAACCGAAAAACATCATAACCAAAAACTTGATTCACCTAGTGGAACTGCAATAATGCTCATGGACACAATAAATAATTTTGTGAAGGATAAATTTAATGAAGATGTTGATTTTAATCATGGACGATTGGGTGAAAAGAAACGTGAAAAAAAAGAAATAGGAGTCCATTCAATAAGATGTGGAAACATGATAGGATCACATGAAATTTTATTTGGTGGAAATAATGAAATTATAGAATTAAAGCACACTGCTATATCACGTGATGTTTTCGCACAAGGTGCATTAAAGGCTGCACTCTATCTATTTGGTAAAAATTCCGGAATATACAATATGAACTCGATGTTAAACCTATAAACAAAAAGAGAAGGACTAGTTATTTTAGTCCTCTCTATCTACATAGCCCTTACTCTAAATATAAATCCATTTGCAAAATCTACAATAATACCATTACCTTTATCTATCTTGATAAAATAAGTAGATAACAACCAACAATAAGATGATGTTATTTCAAACATACTACCTACAATAACTCCAGCTAAAGGATTTAAAAAACTTATAGGAGTCGTCAATCCCCCAATTAAACTAAGCTCAGCTGCTAATAAATCAAGTTCAGTTGAAAATTTAGATATCTGATCACTACTAATATACCTTCTATATCCCCACCAGTGCTTTTCAATCCTATCTATATTTGCAATATTCTCATTAAGATTCATATTAGCATAAACAGTTTCTATATGTAAATCTATAAATAGTCCTATACATAAAATAACTATTACACTTCTTAGTAATGGTTTATTCTTCATTTCATCCTCATTTTATTATTAATGTATTATCTATACTTCCATAATAGAGTTTATTTATACAAAAAAGTGGGAATAAATGTTAACATTTATTCCCACAAATAATAACTAATTTAACTTTTCATTTTTACACTCTTCTATTTTGTCATCTTTATACCAACGATTATTTGTATCTGGATTATTTATTAATCCTAGAGCTACAAGTATAGACAATATACAATTTATTACCTGTACATATTTATCTTCATTAATAAGATTAATTCCAAATGCTGATAATAATAAAGGAATAAGTGCTGCTACAGATACCCATAAACCATAATTTCTTAATCTATTCTTAAACATAAAATAATACTCCTTTTAAACAGCTAACAATTCAATATATTCTCCAAATCGACAAAGCTGAACTAAAAATTTAATTAAAGAGATATTTTATACCCTATGAATGTGATAATAAAATATGTTACAAAAAACAATAAAATATAAATATCTGCTACACTATCTATACTAGTATTAAAATTACCTTCTTTAACATTTGGAGGTAAAGCTGAAACTGATTTAGTATTTATGTTTATGTTCTCTCTCAAAATCGAATAAATTATCATCCCAATAAGAATTATAATAATTGGAAATATAAGATTAACAAATACATCAGTACTCTTGAAAAATGTTTTATATGAAATTAAAGTTTGTGTAAAATTATTTCCAATTACCCTAACAAAATAATCAGCTATATTTATGGTTAAACTAGTTATTATTATGGTAGTTACACTTCCTATCCTATCTAAAAAACTCATGAGCAAAATGCCAATGATAAATCCATATACAATTTGTGACAATCCAAAAAAGAAAAATGAAAATATAATAGATGTTAATATTAATCTAGATTTATTTGATAAAAATCTAAATGCATCTTTTAAAATACATCTAAAAAATAATTCTGTAAAAATTGTATGAATAAAAATATATACAATAAATTCAAAACCAAAATAATCCTTAATATAAATACTATTCAAATAAAATCCATTACCTAAAGTAAATTTAAATATCGATGTGAAAATTAAATTTGCACCATTAGCTATTAAATAAAATGAAACTCCAATTATTATTGAATTTTTAATAATTTTACCGTTTAATTTTGGAAATACTAACATTGAACTTATTCTAGAATTATAAAAATTTAAATACAGTGCTATAGAAAATAAAAATAATATTATATCTCTTAAACACATGTAAAATACATAATATGTACTTTGTGTAACATATTTAAATATAATTAAATTTGAAAAAATATATATAATAAAGTTCATAAATAAAATAAAATTAAATAGTTTAATTTTGGTCACATTACCCTCCAAAAATTCTATTTTATTTTTTTATTTTATTAGTTGTTGTTTTAAAAAATGTACATTTAATTTTTATAATTGTAACCTTTAAAGTTTATTTTTACATAATTTAATATTATAATTATTTTTTGGAGGAATATAAGATGAATGACCCTAAAATAAAAAATTTATTAAACTCTGTTAATCAAATAAATTCAAATATGAATAATATAAATTCTTATTTAGATAACTTTAATACAAATTATAGTGAAATTGAACTCAATAATATTGACTCCGAATTGGGAGAAATCAAAAAAATACTGGAAGCCAATAATCTAAATATAAACAATTATGCTAACTCTACACAAAATACTTTAATGAACTCTATAGATTCAAGACTAAATAATATAAAAAATAACATAAACTAAACTTAACTTAGTGAGGATTTTACTAATGAAATTACAAAAATATCTCTTTATATTTCTCATAATTTTTTCAATTACATCTTGTTCACAACCTACTATATCAAACAAATATTATGGAACTAATAATACTATTAAAAAATTTAACGTTAATGTTGAAATTAATAGATCAAATAAAAATCTTACCGTTAATGAGGTAACTTTTGAAATATCAAATATAAATTCCCAATCTAATGAACTGCAAAAAATATACCAAGACTCATCATCAAATGATGAATTCATAAAAAATATTAGTGCAAAAATTATAAATACTCTTGATAATATCGGATTTGATGAAGAAATTGAATATAATTTCCTACAACAATCAAAAAATAATAATCTTCTATTTACTAAAAGATCTGAATTAGGCGATATTAATACTAAAACTCTTTTAATTACCACAACATATTTTAATTCCAATAATGAGTTCAGCCCAAAAAATATTTCAATAATATTTGAAATACTCAGATTATTTGAAAATTTCACCAAAAAATATCATCTTTCTATACTATTTGTTAATAACTCATCAAGTTTTAGTAATTCTATTGATAGTTCACTAAATGACGTATTATATCTTGATATATTATCTATAATAGATTTACAGTTTGAGAATACTCTTAATAAAGTTAATGTACTAAATTTAAATACTGAATCTAAAATATCTACATTTGTTAACGATTCTATTAAATTTAATTCATTTAACTTTATTAATTTTTCAGAAATCATAGATAAAACCCAATTCAATAACATTTTAAACAATAATATTGATTTCATAAGAATTGTTTCTGAAACAAATGTAACTGATATAACTAAATGTGCCAACTTCTTAATTGAAATAATCTCTGATATATTGAATAAACCAACCATTCCATCTGTTTCGACTAGCGACTCAATTTTTAGAGTAACTCTAGATTTATCTAATCACAACTCAGTTAAAAAAATATTGTATAAAATAAATGATGGTGAATATTCAGAACTTACAGAAGAATCTATTTTAGAAGTCGATGACTACATAACTATAAAAATTAAATTTGTTGATCTTTTCAATAATCATGGTGATGAACTAAGTCTAAAACTATTTTAATATATAAAAAGGGAGATATAAATCTCCCTTTAATTGTATATAAATCCCGCTTCTTTTACTATACTCTTAAATTCATTCTCACTTACCATTCTATTTACTAAATCTGATACCGCCTCACTGCTTTCCATACCGTCTTCTTCTACTAACAAATTAAATTGATTTAACCAAAAGTCAAGTCCTTCCTTTTCTGCTTCTCTTCCAACTACAGTTTTATATAATGCTCCTATTTTTTCCCTTGGTGTTTTATAAATTAAATTAAATTCTTCCGAATTCACCATCTCATTTATAAAATCCACAGCTGTAATAGTAGCACTACTTAATCTTCCAAACCAATATTTAAATCCTGTATGCTCTGGTTTTCTACCTAAACCATTTGAATAAGCATCATAAACAAATTTATTGTTTGCTTTATTTGGAAGTGAAGTTATAACATTGTCAAAATTAAATTCATATTTCCTTCCAATATCATCTGTAAATGTAATTTTAACGTCATGATAAACTTGATCAGGTACGAGATCCAATATTACTATCTTGTCCCCCTTTATTTCAACCCTTACATCTTCTAAACTACACTTTATATTGTCATACTTGCTTGGAAGTCCTGCTACACTTATTTCAAAAGTATCCTCAAAATATCTATTTGTTATAGCATGTACACTCATATTTAAAAACAAATTATTTTGTATTACCATCAATAAAACTATAACTAAAAATAGTGCTAAATTTTTATATCTCTTCATCCTCATCTGCTCCTCATATGACTCTATATATAAATTCTTAAAAAAATTTGCAGTAATAGTGATTATTACTGCAATAAACTTACTAATCTATTTCCTAAAATCAACTATCTTATCTTGTGTCTCATCATAAAATACTTCATTATTTAAAAATTCATTATTTAAAAACTTTTTGATATTATTTAATGAAATTAATGCAATACTTGTTAGTGCTTCTTCTGTTAAATAAGCTTGATGCGAGAAAACTATAACATTATCAAGTGATAAAAGTTCTTTTAGAATTTCATCATCAACACCCGTCTTTGAACAATCATTAAAGAAATAATTTTTTTCATTTTCATATACATCCAAAGCTGCACCATAAATTTTTCCAGATTTTATTGCATCGATTAAGGCTTTTGTATCAATTAACATTCCTCTAGCTGTATTTAAAATTATAACTCCATTTTTCATATTAGATATTGAATCCTTATTTATCATATGTGCATTATCACTTGTTAATGGACAATGTAAGGAAATAACATCACTTTCTCTATAAATAGTATCTAAATCAACATATTTAAATCCTAGTTCTTTTTCAATTTCATAATTTGGATACACATCATAAGCTAATATTTTCATACCTATACCAGATAAAATTTTCATAAATTCTTGTGCTATTTTACCTGTTCCAATTATACCAACAGTTCTATTAAACAAATCAAATCCTACTAATCCTTCAAGTGAAAAGTTATAATTTCTTGTTTTTTCAATAGCCTTGTTAATTTTTCTTGTTAATGTTAATATCATCCCAATTGATATTTCTGCAATTGAATTTGGTGAATATGCTGGAACTCTAACCACGGTTATCTTGTTCTTTGCATATTTAATATCAACTCCATTATATCCTGCACATCTTAAAACAATTAACTTAATTCCAAATTCACATAACTTATCAATAACTTCTCTATTAACAATATCATTAACAAATACACAAACTGCATCATATCCATTCGCTAAATGAGACGTTTCAGGTGTAAGTTTCTGCTCTTCATAAACAATATCTACATTAGCCTCTTTAGAATACTTATCAAAATAATCCTTATCATATTTCTTCGCATCAAATAATATCAACTTCATATTTAATTGCCTCCTTATTTGTTACTTTCTAAGTTCTGCCCCTAAACTTAATTTAAGAGCATTTAAGATAATCTCAATTAACTTATTTATTTCTTTATCATTTAAAGTTTTGCTTCTATCTCTAAATATTATACTATAAGATATACTTTTTTTACCCTCAGGAACTTGTGATCCTCTATAAATATCAAAAATATTCAAACTTTCTAAAATATTGCCAGACTTTGATTTAATAATCTTTTCTATATCTTGAACTAATACATCCTCATCCACAACCACATTTAAATCAAAAGTTACACTCGGATATTTAGGAATTTGCTTATATTTTTTATCAGATTTATAAAAGTTAAAGATCTTATCTAAATAAACTTCACAAATAAATAATTCTACCTTAGCATCATAATTTCTGAGCACATAAGGATGAATTGATCCAAATTTACCTAATACATTTTTCCCTAAGACTATTCTTGCTGATTTACCCGGATGATAAAAAACTTCTCCTTCTCTCTCAAGCATAAAAGTTATACCAATATGTTCAAATAAGGATTCAATAACTCCCTTTATGGTAAAGTAATCAAAATTTTTACCATACATTCCCATAGCTAAAACATTATTTTCTAAAATTTTCCCATCCTTACCTCTGCCATATGTCTTACCTATGTCAAATATACAAGCTTCACTATTTGAATAAGAAATATTTCTATATAAAGCTTCAATCATAGATGGAACCATAGTTGTTCTCATTACACTATAATCTTCCCCTAATGGATTTCTTATAGTAATTGCATCTCTTAGTTCATTATCTTTCTCCAAATTCATCTTGTCAAAAGATCTTGGACTATAAAATGAATAACTCATTGATTGACTAAATCCTAAAGATATCATCGTATTTAAAATATTATCAATAAATTTTTGCTTTTTAGTTTTACCAATCTCCTGTGATACACTCTTTAAATCTTCCTCTTTAATTTGATCATACCCATAAATTCTCGCAATCTCCTCAGCCAAATCCTCTTTAATAAATATATCACGTCTAAATGTAGGAGGTGTTACTATTAAAAGTTCATTATCCTCTTTTACTTCCATATCTAAATTTTTAAATATTTTTATAATACTATCTTTAGATATATCAGTCCCCAAAAATTTATTTATATATTGAGGAGTCACCTCTATGTTAACTCTCTCATAACTCTCATTTATTATATCTATTGTTCCGTTTACTACATCTCCATAAGATAATTCTTCAACTAAACTACAAAACCTATTCAAAGCAATAAGAGTCAAATTATCATCTATATTTTTTTCAAATCTTAAAGAACTTTCAGATCTTAAATTTAATTTTCTTGACGACCTACGTATAACATCAAATTTAAAATTTGCACTCTCAAGTATAATTCTTTTAGTATCATCATTAACTTTCGAATTTTCTCCTCCAATAATCCCACCTAAAGCTAATACCTTTTCAGAATCTTTTATGCAGATTATAGAATCATCAAGTTCTCTTTCTATACCATCAAGAGTAATAAACTTATCACCATTTATAGTATTCCCAACTATAATTTTTGAATTACTAACAACATTATAATCAAAAGCATGCATTGGTTGACCTATCTCAAGCATTACATAATTTGTTAAATCCACAATATTATTTATCGGTCTAATTCCGGACGCTATTAATCTATCTTGTATAAATTTAGGCGAATCACAAATTTTCAAATTTTCAATGACTCTAGCAGAATAGCGTCTACAATCTTTATTTTGAACATCAACACTTAAAAGATCATTAATATCCTTACATCCACTATATTTAAAATCAAATTTTGGATTTTTTAAATCAAAACCATATATCGCTTTAATCTCTCTTGCTATTCCTAAAATTCCTAAGCAATCTGGACGATTTGATGTTATTTCAAATTCAACAATCTCCTGTCCTGAATCTAAAACATTAACTATATTTTCTCCAATTGGAACATCTTTCAAAATCATAAGTCCATCAGCATGGTCGCAAAGCCCTAATTCTTCTTCAGAACACATCATTCCCTGAGATTCAACACCGCGGAGCTTTCCTTTCTTAATCTTAGTACCATCTGCTAAAATCGCCCCATGCAATGCAACAGGTACAATATCTCCTTCCTTCATATTCTTTGCACCAGTAACTATTTGAACATAACTTTCTCCAATATTAACACTGCATACAACGAGTTTTTCAGCATCTGGATGAGGTTTTATTTCCTCAATAAGACCAGTAACAATATTCTTAACTTCAACCTTATTAGATTCTACATTTTCAACCTTTGTTCCACTAATAGTTAACTTATCACATACATCATTCAACTTTAATTCCTCATCAAAATATTCCTTAATCCATTCAAATGAAACTTTCATTAAATATCCCCCTATAAATTAAAATTGAGATAAAAATTTTAAATCACTTTCATATAAAAGCCTTATATCTTCAATCCCATACTTAAGCATGACCATTCTATCTATACCAAACCCAAAAGCAAATCCACTATACTCTTCAGGGTCTACATCACATCTCCTAAGAACATCAGGATGAACCATCCCACAACCTAATATCTCAATATAACCACTATTTTTACAAACAGAACATCCACTTCCTTTACAAGCAAAACAACTAACATCCATCTCAGCAGAAGGTTCCGTAAATGGAAAATGATGAGCCCTAAACTTAGTCTTAATCTCTGAACCAAACATAGACTTTATAAATTTATTTAGAGTAGATTTAAGATGAGACATTCTGATATCTTTATCTACAACAAGTCCTTCCATCTGACAAAATATTGGAGAATGTGTTGCATCTAATTCATCTGATCTATAAACACGACCTGGTGCAATAATTTTTATAGGTGGCTTTTTATTTTCCATCGTTCTAATTTGAATAGTAGAAGTATGCGTTCTCAAAACATAATCGTCATCTATATAAAAAGTGTCCTGCTCACTCCTTGCTGGATGATCCTTTAAAATATTTAAAGCTTCAAAATTATAATATTCCGTATCAATATCTGGACCTTCTTCAATTACAAATCCCATATTAAGAAATATTTCTTTTATTTCATCCAGCACAATTTGAATTGGATTTTTATGACCAATAGCTATTTTCTTGCCTGGTAAAGTAATATCAATTATCTCTTCTTTTAATTTTCTCTCTATCTCAAAGTTCTTGATAGACTCAAAAGTCTCCGAAAATTTTAACTCTATTTTCTTCTTTATCTCATTTATAATTTTCCCAGTAGAAATTTTCTCTTCATTAGACAAATTTTTCATATTCTTCAATATATTTGATAGTTCACTTTTTTTCCCTAAATACCTAACTCTTAACTCTTCAAATTTACTAATTGAATCAACTTTCTTAAGTTGCTCAATTGCAGAATTAAATAACTGATCTAACTTTTCTTTCAAAATCATCATCCTCCCTATATACCTAAAAAACAAAAAAACTCCTTGATTCAGGTTAAAATCAAGGAACATATTTGCAAAAATCACACATCCAATTGTCTCACACGTTCAAAAGCAATAATACTAAGTGCCTGAGCAACGTTTAAAGATTCAAGATCATTACACATAGGAATACGAACTTTAACATGATGAAAATTTTTAATTTCATCAGAAATTCCATTTCCTTCATTCCCAACAGCTAAAATAATCTTACCTTTTAAATCTTCATGATAATAATTATTATCACCATGAGCATCTGCTATAACAAGTTTAAAATCATTTTTTATAAACTCATTTAATTCTAAATAGCTTTCTATAAAATTAATATTTATCTTAAAAATAGAACCCATTGTTGCTCTTAAAACCTTATCATTATATAAATCAACACTACCTTTCATCAATATAACACCTAATGCATTAACAGCAACTGCAGTTCTTATTATAGTCCCTAAGTTCCCTGGATCTTGAATTTTATCAATTAAAAAGTATATTCCTTCATTAAAATTAAATTTTATAATAGTATCCTTAATCCTTAAACAGGCAATTATACCCTGAGTATTTTCTGTTTGCTTAATTTTCCCAAATAATTCATCTGAAAATACCATAACATTAAATAGCTTATCTTGGAATTCAAATTTGTCAATTATATAATCTTTCTTTGATTCAGAAACTACTATATATTTTATTTCACAATTATTCTTTATAGCTTCTTCTACAAACCTTATTCCTTCGATAAGATATAGCCTACTTTTACATCTATTTTTTTTATTTTTCAATCCCATAATTTCTTTAAAAAATTTATTATCTAGACTACTTATATGATTCAATTCTTTTAATCCTCTTTTTGAACAAAAGTAAATTTATTTTGTATCCTGCATAACCTATCATCTCTACCTAAAAGTATAAGTAAATCATTTTCCTTAATTATTGTATTAGCATTTATATCAACGTTCATTTCACAATCTGGACTCTTCTTAATACCTATCAATATGACTTCATGTTTTGCTCTAATATCAATCTCACCTATAGTTTTATTAATCCACTCTTTCGGTGCAGTAAACTCTGCAATTGAAGATCCTCTAGATATTTCAATATAATCAAATAAACTTTGAAATTTTAAATTATTTGCAAGCCTATATCCCATTTCTTGTTCAGGAAGAACAACTCTACGAGCCCCTATTTTTCTTAATAACTTTCCATGAAGTTCTCCTTGTCCTTTACAAATAATATCAGAAATACCTGCATCTTTCACAAGTAGGGTAACAAGTAAACTCTCTTGTATACTTCCTCCTATTGCAATTATGGCCGTATCATAATCTGAAATATTAACACTAAATAATGCTTTCTCATCTGTTGCATCAAGTGCTAAAGCATGAGTAACCTCAGTAGAAATTTCTTCAATCTTTTCTAAATCTTTATCTATCGCTAACACATCATAACCTGCTCTATAAAGACTCGTAGCAACGCTAAAACCAAATCGTCCTATCCCTATTACAACAAATTGTTTTTTCCTCACAGAAACATCTCCTTAAAAATTTTTATCCAACTGTAATCTTAACTTCTGGATACTTTATACTACTACTTTTTTTAGAGTTATCATGTTTATTCGTAAATGCAAAAATTAAAGTCAAAGTTCCAACTCTTCCTAAATACATAGCCAAAATAATCAATATTTTACCTAAACCATTAAGTTCAGAAGTAAGACCCAAACTCAAACCAACAGTATTAAAAGCTGAAAAAACTTCAAATACTATAGATCTAAATGATGCATCCTTGTTAGTCATAGAGATTAATATAACAAATGTACTTATAAAAAACAAAGCCACAAATGATACAATAAAAGCCTTATTTATTGTTTTTGCAGGTATTTCCTTTCCTAATACAATAGTTCTATTTTTATTTCTTATGTAATGGTATATTGATAATATTATAACACCAAATGTTGTAGTTTTTATTCCTCCTGCTGTCGACCCAGGTGATCCACCTATAAGCATAAGAATACACGTTAAAAATACTGTTCCAGACCTAATACCACTTAGATCTATAGAATTAAATCCTGCAGTTCTTGGGGATACTGATGAAAAAATACTATTTAACACTTTATTACCTAAACTCATGTTTTGGAAAGTCAATGGATTATCATACTCAAATATAAAATATAAAGCCGCTCCTATTAATACCAAAAAAAACGTAGTAACTAATACAACCTTAGTCGTGACTGATATTTTTTTTGTATACCTGTAAATTATAAACTCAGTTATTACACTAAATCCTATACCTCCTAATATTATAAGAGCCATGCATATAATAAGAACATAAGCACTACTATAGTAAGATGTAAGACTAGAAAAATTTCCAAATATATCAAATCCTGCATTACAAAATGCAGATATAGATGTAAACAAACTCACATAAAGTCCATGAAATAAACCATACTTAGGTACAAATACAAAACTTAAAAAAATCATCCCAAGTAATTCAACAGCCACAACAAATATAATTACATATCGAATCATACGAGACATTCCCTGGAACTCATCTACATTCAAAGCCTCTTTCATCAAAAGACTAGTATACAAAGAAATTTTATTTCCATATTTAAGGACTCCAAATGTAGTAAATGACATTATGCCAAGTCCACCAATTTGTATTAACATTAAAATTACTGTTGTTCCAAATGGACTCCAATATGTACCAGTATCTAAAGTTACGAGACCAGTAACAGAAGTAGCAGAAGTAGCTGTAAACAAAGCATCTAGATAATTAGTCATTACACCTGAACTACTAGAAATAGGCATAGTTAATAAAAAACTGCCAATTATTATTACCACTATAAAAAACAATGCTAATATTTGTACAGGATACAATTTTTTAAAATTTTTCAATTTAATCCTCACATCTTTAATATAAAAATAAATGCGACAAAAAAAGTCGCATTTATTTATTCAAATTTTCCTTAGCAATCCTCACAAGTTCAGCAAAAGCAGTTTTGTCATTTATAGCCATCTCTGATAACATTTTTCTATTTATATTAATATTAGCATTCTTTAAACCAAATATAAATCTTGAATAACTTAATCCATGCTCCCTAACACCAGCATTTATTCTTATTATCCAAAGTTTCCTAAAGTCACGCTTTCTTAATCTTCTTCCTACATAAGAATTCCACAAAGCACGAATAACCGTTTCATTAGCAGTTTTGAATAACTTTGATTTTGCTCCATAATAACCCTTAGCTAATTTCAACACTTTTTTATGATTCTTACGTGCATTAACAGCTCTCTTAACTCTAGCCATTTATTCCTACCTCCAACTTCTAAACATATGGTAATAATTTTTTCATAGTCTTTAATTGTGTAACTGAAACATAACCAACTTTTCTTAAATTTCTCTTCCTCTTTGCAGACTTCTTAGTAAGAATATGTTGTTTAAAGGCGCGTGCTCTTTTCAAATTTCCAGTTCCCGTAACTCTAAATCTTTTTGAAATAGCTTTCTTAGTTTTCATTTTTGGCATCTCAAAATACCTCCCATAAATCGTTAATATTTATTATTTCTTTGGAGACATAATTAAGCTCATGTTTCTACCCTCTAGTTTAGCTTTCTTATCTGGAGCTCCATATTCTTTTAATATTTCAACAAAATTGTCTAATATTTTCTCTCCTATGTAACTATAGTCCGCTTCTCTTCCTCTAAATCTTACAGTAATCTTTACCTTATCTCCACTCTTAAGAAACTTTTTAGCATTATTAGCCTTTATGTTAATATCATGTTCCTCTATCGACGGACTAACTCTTATCTCTTTAATATTTATAGTTTTTTGATTCTTTCTTGCTTCTTTTTGTCTCTTAGACAACTCATAAACATGCTTACCATAATCCATTATCCTAGATACTGGTGGATTCGCAGTTGGTGAAATAACTACTAAATCTAATTCTCTATCCTCTGCAATTCTCAAAGCATCTCTCGCTTGCATAATACCAAGCTGAGAACCATCACTATCTATAACTCTCAACTCTTTAAATTTAATTTCACCATTAATTTGAACATCCTTTGCTATATTAGCCACCTCCAAATAATTTACGAATTTAAAAATCAATCTACCTTAAAAAACAAAAGAGGACGGTATAATTATATACCGTCCTCTAAATAAGCAAACCTACACCATCGAACAAAAAAATTCAACGATAAATAAAAAACTTCAGGTTACCTAGGTAGCTTTAGCCCCAAGGTGAGAAACGGCAGTCTCTTCTTAAATCTGAAACTATTATAAATCATTTCAAACTATTTGTAAATAATTTATTTTATTAATTTATTGGCAATTTCTACACAATCCAAACATCCACAACAAAACTCAACCTTGTTTTCAAAAACCTGTTTTATTGTTTCAATTATTTCTATATTTATGCTATTCTTTACCCCGTGAATAACTATCTTATTTGGAGAATTAGTTATAAGTCCACTTATTAATAAATCATCTTTATTAACCATCATAGAAGACATATTAAAATCATTTAAATCATCCAAAAACAAATCATATATATCATTGTGTTGCCCATCTAATATCGTATAGTTGCCTAATTTATCTATTATAATATTAACCTCATCAATTTTATTTTCCTGTACATCTACAAAATACTTAAGAAGCTTTATAAATTCATTATACTCCTTCTCAACCATATATCGTTCTACAACTCTATCAACGATCATTTCAAAATCATTTAATAATTCTCTTAATCTAAATCTAATAAATCCATTTATATTTATTTCATTATTTTCATCTATACATTTGATGATTTTATTTAATATATCCTGTTTCTTACTAAAACAAAATGAATCAATTTCTTCACCAAAATCATCATTTTCAAGTATATCTATTATTTTTTCTTTAACATCAGAAATTTCATCATATTTAATAAAAAAATAAGAATTATCAAAAAAATAGTCCATTTCTTTATTAATAAATATATCTATTACAAAGCTATAAATTCCCTTAGCTACAGTATTTATAACCCCATCCTTCAATCTATCTGCATATTTTAAGGGATCACATTCAATGTCTATAAAACTTATATTCTGAAATTTTTTAATTGAAACTCTTAGTGAAGTTTCATATTGTTCCATACTTCTTAGAGCATCTTTTATATCATTCAATATTTTTTCTTTTCCCTCATAAACTACTCTGACTAATACCAAATATATCACTCCCTTCATATCACCGTACATTATATGTTGCTTTTTATCTTAAATATACAAATTTTAATCTACTAATTAATAATGCTCATTAATTTATAATTTAAAACATTTTTTATGATAATTTTTATTTAAATTAAATAATTTTTTTATAAACAGTTGAATGGTAATTCATACCGTTTTAGTTATTTCAATTATTTAACTTTTGTATTCAATAATTTTCAATTTTCTATTTGAAAATTCTTTTTTCTGGATCAACTCTTTCACCATTTACATAAATTTCAAAATGTAAATGTGGTCCTGTGCTTAGCCCTGTAGTTCCAACTTTTGCAATTACATCCCCTTGTTTAAGTTCCTCTCCTTGTTTAACCAAAACTTTACTTAAATGACCATAGAAAGTTTGTATATTATTCCCATGATTTACTATAACTACATTCCCATAAACATTACCATGCCATCCTGAAAAAACAACCTCACCACCCAAAGATGACCTTACATTTTCACCCATTGGTGCTGCAATATCAATCCCTGTATGATTACTTTCTTTCCCAGTTACAGGATGTACTCTCTTTCCAAACCTTGATGTTATCTTTCCATTAACAGGTTTCAAATATTTACCATACTTAACTTTCTTTTTTGCATCCTTATTATTTTTATTAAGCTCTTCCATATATTTCTTTAATTCATTCTGTAATTTTATATTATCTTCTTGGATTCTTATAATCTCTTGTTGAATTTGTTTTTTATCTTCAGATAAATTCTCATATTGTGCATTCAACTGTGCATTTAATTGATTAATGTCATCCAATTGCTTTTGCTTTTCATTTTTCTGCTGTTCCATATTTTGCAAATTCCTATCATTCTCAGCTATGGTTTCATTTACAAGTTTTATCTTATCTTCAATCAAACCTTTTGAAAATTCAATATTTTGGTTCTTTACCTTTATTAAATCAATATTATTTACAAATTTTTCAATTGTAATTCTATCTATTTCCAAAAATTTATTCATGCTCACAACTTTATCAATACAATCTATTACATTCTCTGAGGTATAAAAAATTCTAATTAAATTATTTGTATATGTATCTATGTTTTTATATAAATTTCTCAATCTATTATCAATAATTTGTTTAAACTTTTTTATCTCTTCTTCATATTTTTGAACATCCAATAAATTCTGATGAATTACTTCTTCAAGTTCATTAATCTCATTATTTAAACTCTCTATAGTTTTATTTGCATCATAAATTTTTTGTTCACTTAACTCTATCTGTTTACTATACTCTTCTACAATTTTCTGTTTTTTGTCAATCTCACCACTCAATTCTAGAAGTTTCTTCTGTATCAAATCCATTTCTGTATTAAACTTAACATCAGATTCATATAATTCTCTAATTTTCTTATTATTCTTATCAATCTCTTGGTTAAAAGTATCTTCTGACGCACAAAGTAAATTTAAGCACATACAAAATATCATGAATTTTATCAATACATTTTTAAACTTCAACATAAATTTACCTCATAAATTATTACTTAGTAAATTTTTATTATGTACATAATATATTTTTTTATTTCAAACTATAAATATTTAAATAATATATACGATATAGTTAATGTACAAAGGTACATTTTAAACTTTTCAATTACTTAATCATAATATAACACTCCGTTTTCCCTATTTTTAACCGATATATTTTTAAAATATATCGGTTTTTTGCGTTTAGATATTTAATTATATTAGAATACTAATATAATACTAAAATAAAAATTATATATAGGAGGCATAAAATGGACTTATTGAACGAAAAAATTGGAGATATACTAAATAAATTTCCAAATTCCAAAAACTTTTTTGACAAATATAAAATTGACTTTTGCTGTGGAGGACAAAAGAAATTAAAGAACGTTCTTATTGAACTTAATATTGAAAATGTGGAAATTTTAAATGAACTTTATAAAGAGATTAAATCCAATAAAATACAAAATTATAGTAAAGACGAAATATTAAAATCAACAGATTTTTTATTAAAACCATCAAAAGATATCATAGATTTCATAATCAATCATTTCCATGAAGAATTAAGATGTGATCTTCCAGAAATCAGCAAATTAATATTAAAAATTATGAGGGCTCATATAAAAAATCATAAAGAACTATTTTGGAAAATTCATGAGTTATTTGGAAAAATCCAAATTTTATTGGAATCTCATCTCATACTTGAAGAAGAAAATATTTTCAAAACTATGATATCTATCGAATCAAATAAAATTAACAAAGACAGTGTAGAATATAAAACAATGATCTGCTCAATAAATGAATCGATAACCGAACATTCAGTTGTAGGACCATATTTAAATCAAATTTCAGATATCACAAACAACTACACTCCACCACAAGATGCTTGTAATACAGTAATAAAAGTATACGAAAATCTCCAAAAACTCCAAAATCACTTAATGGCTCATACACAACTTGAGAATAATGTTTTATTCCCAAGGTTTACTGAATGATCAAAAATTCCCTAATTGCTATTTCTCTTTTAATAATTATTAAACTATTGTAAAATATTAAATATACTAATTTAAAAAGGAGTTTTACAATGGAATTAGATAATAAGAAGCCTGCTCAAGGTAACTTTTTACAATTTGGTGAATTAAAAAAGACTATAAAATTCGAAGATTTTTTATCAAAAAGTTCAGATGAAATTATATCTTTTATCATAGATCATTATCATGCAAATCTTAGAAAAACAATACCAAATTTAACTAAAACATTATTAAAAATTATGGATCACCATATCCACGAGTACAAAGACTTATTTTGGGAAATACATGAAATATTTTCAAAAATAAGAGGTATATTTGAATCTCATTTAATATTAGAAGAAAAGTTAATTTTTGAACCTATGAAAAAATTCAATTCACAAAAAATCACAAAAAATAGTCCTGAATATGAATTAATGGAAAGATCTATAAAAGAAGCTGTAGAAGAACACTATGTAATAGGACCTTCACTAAAAAAGATAACTGATCTTACAAATGATTTTGTGGCTCCAAAAAATGCATGTGGAAGCATATCTAAATTTTATCTTGAATTAAAGGAATTTAAAGATGATGTTATAACTCATTCACAGATAGAAAATTCCATACTCTTCCCAAGATTTGTAGATTTATAAATAAATCAATACATATTAACAAATAAAAGAGGTATCACTTTAAAAGTGATACCTCTATCTATAATTAGTAGTTAAATAACTGCTATTCTCATCCATTAACTCAAAATATCTCTCATAATTTATTTGATCATTTTTATCTTCTTCCTTAAGGAGCATCCTCTTATCTCTATGAAATAAAAAATACATATACTCCCCATCTTCTTCAAATTCTATGAAAATCTCTTTTTGTTTTTCATCTAAATAAGTAATCCTAATCTCATATGGCTCATTTATACTTTTTAATATATCAAACTTATCGTATCCAACCATCTTAGCATAAGATATATTTTTATTTTCTTCATCATTAACGATATCTGTAATTTTATAATAATATCTTAATGCATACTCATCACACTTATATTTGATATTCTTAATAATTATCTCCCCATCTTTAGCATCATAAGGATTACTATATGTAAAATTTGCTTCATATAACAAATACCTATCAGAAACATCTTCTCTAGAAAAAACCTCATATATCTTAAAATTATATATTCCGTTATCCAAATCACACTGAATCGATTGAGTCCCATCCCTAACTTCTATGTTTTCAAGAACTAATTCCTTAGTTTGTTTATTTATCATATCTAAAACTAGATTTCCACTTCCAACACAATAAATACTCACACTTAAATTGCAAATCCTAAAATCATAATCAGCTTGAAAATTTTTTATTCTTACAATGGATTGATTACCCATACTATTCTCCTTCTAGAACATATCTTTAGAATAAATATTCATTGCTTTATTGTAATAAAAATCAAACTAAATTACAACCATAAAACTTATACTCAAGGTGTATAATGTACCAATTCTCCATTATCATTTTTAATTAAAACAGATTTTGGAGATATCTTAATCTACCCATAATCATATTCACTATCTGTAAAATTAGCTATAACTTTTATATCATCACCATATTGGGTCATCTTAACAGAACCATCGCTTTCTAAATTTTCAAAATCTACCATCTCTTTATTTATAACTTTCTTAGAAAAATCACCCCACACATTGTAGTGATTCACAATTAAGCTTTTATGCTTCTCCCATTCTTCTTCATCGATATGATACAAAGGAAGTATATTATATAAAATCTCATATAACATCCTATCTTCAATATCATCTATAAATTTCAAACTACCATTTCCCCACCAATATGTCGTAATTATATAGTCATTATAAACAAGTTTATATAGTGGTATGCTATATTTATAATCCAAAAATATATCTCTAAAATAATCTTTAAGAGAAACTTGCTTTGAAAATATTTTAGCTACTCCACCTGTTGGTGAATAATATTGTCCAAAATAGTATTCACTATCCTTATCTTTTAAATCTTTATCTATCCATTGAAAAGCTCCCATATCTATACCATGAGCATATACAACATATTTATTTATAAAATCATTCCCACCTTCAGTTCCAACAATCATATCCTTTTCATTATTTAAATATTCAACTCGTTCAATTCTTGCATTTATATCTTCTCCCTCAGTCGTTATATGATCTTTAGAATAATCATCAAATACTTCACCAGTGCCATCTGTGTCTAAGAACCAGGTATTAAAATTTATACCTGTACCTAAAATGCTATCAACTCTGCTCCTAACGCTAGGCATTGCAAGTGTTGGATTTAATTTTCTACCAACTCCATTAAATCCTTCTATTTTTTCCCCATTTTTATCCGTAACAGTCGCATCATCAAATAGTGTCACATCATCAAATGCAGCAGTCAACCACTGTTCTTCTCCTGGTTTATGTATTGAATGATATGACTCATATGTTCCAATTAAATATCCATATTCATTTGCATTTTTAACAAATTCTGGCTTAGCAAAACCGATTCTCCAATCATCAAAATTTATTAAAAGATTTGATATACCCGAGTCTTTCATATCTTCTATAACATCTAATGTAACTGAATCTCCCCAATTTTCTACAGGATCAACTATATCTTTAAGTTTCGACTTTAAAACTTTCTTATTAAATTCTACAAGTTCGATTCCATTAAGATTTTCTATTCCCTTTTCTAAATCACTTTTAAAACTAATTTCATCTATAAATACATCAGGATTATAAAAGTTTTTTAACAATAAAACATGACTAAGTGCATTTATAATTCCATTTTTTATATAATCATTGATATACTCCTCCTCCTTAATCTCATCAAATAATGATGATAGTGACTCACTATCTTCTATATACTCTTTTAAAAGATAAATAATCCATGATTTTAAGTCTTCTGGTAAATTATTTTTAAACTGTTGCCATTTTATATTATCTTTTGCAATTACTCTACTATTCCAGAAATATACATGAGGAGCTCCATAGAGTTTCTTTATATTATCATTATCCTCTTCTTTCTCTTTAAGTGTTTTAAAATTTCCATTCTTTATCATATAATCTCTATAAACTTTAGCCATATCTGTAACATTTTTATCTGTAACATAAATTTTAAATCCATATTCTCTTTGCTCATTAATTGATGGAAATTCATGATTAAAATCAAATTCTATTTCATCCCCAACATCAAAATTAATTTCATTATTATATGGATTCTTTATTATATAAACCAACCCATAATCTTTTTTATTAACTCCAAAAAACTGCATAGATAATCCTTCAATTCCCTTTATAGATTCAATTTGAGTAAAATATTTCTTCCATACTTCATCATTTGATGGTATCTTTTTGCCTTGTCCAATAGGCAATATATATTCATCTCCTGAAATCTTTGGCCAAGTGAACTCATTTTCATCATCTTTAGTCGATTTAATCGATACATCTATATGATCTCCCTTGTTTTCGATTAAAACATCAATTCCTTCTTCTTCATAAGTCCATGATATCTTATCACTTTCTTTCTTAAAGTTTGACACTTTCCTTTCACTTAATGATTTTGATATATACTCACTACTTCCATTCACCTTAACCATTAAAGTAAAAGTTTCTGAATTTACTTCGATATCAAAATCAGATTTAAAATAATTCCGTTGTACACTTAAAACCTCTGCATTATTGGAGCTTTTCATATTTATAGTTCTATTAGTACAAGACACCATACTCAAAGAAATAAGTAATAATAAACACAATTTTCTCAATTAACCTCACCTCGAAATTAATAATATCAAGGCAATGTTACATGAATATAAAATTTTACATCTAATTTAAGAGAAGTAAATATAAAATTTGAATTTATTATCCTCAAGTTTAACATTAAACGGCAATTTGTACCTATTTAATATTTCCCTTACTATAGAAAGACCCAATCCCGTTCCAGAAAAATTTTTATCACGAGATATATCTCCCACATAGAATGGAACCCAAATCTTATCTATATCCTTATCAAGATTTCTAACACCATTAGTTATTTCAAACTTTATACTATTACCTTCTTTTAATAAAACAATATCTATTTTTTTGTTAGAAGTATATTTTATAGCATTAGTTAATAAATTCTCCAAAATAATATCTAGATGATCATCATTAATCAAAATATTAAAAACATCATTTTGACTATATCTAAAGCTTATTGAAATATCATTTTCTTGAAATATTAATCTATATTTGTCCAAAATCTCATCTAGTTTTTTTAATAAATCAATTTTCCTTTCTTTCTTATCCTCCCTTTTAATTTTAAACCACAACAACAAATTTTCAATTAATCCATCAATCTTACCAATCTCATCATATACAATATCTAAATATGTACCATCATCAAATCCATCCTCAATTCCTTGAACATATGCCTTTATAATAGATAATGGAGTCTTTATTTCATGGGCAACATTACTTAATAGTTCTTTTAATCTAAAATTTTGAGAATTTATTTCTTCATGAGCCTTCCTCAAACTATTACTCATATGATTTATACTTCTAGATAAATCTTCTATCTCATCGCATGTTTTTATTCCTTCTGTTCTAAAATTTAAAGAAGCAATATCTCTCAACAAATATTTTATATTTTTAATATGTCTTGTAATTATTCCTATATTTATATTGACAAGTAACCAATTTATAAAAATAGAAAATATACTTATAAACACTATAAACTTATTAATTATCTTAATTATTTCATTTATATCTGACAATGTTGTTCCAACAACAAATATGTAATCATCTTTTTTAAAAACTTTTGTATAAAATTTATACTTAACAGCTTCCTGATTATATATATTATTCACACTTGTTATATCCAGTTTATTTATTGCCTCTTCTGTGATCCAAAACTTATTTAATTTTATATTCTTTTTAAAAAAGGAATTGAAAATATAATTATTTAATGTATTAATATCATCTATATTCTTCATATAAACAATAACTGTAGATGTTTCCTTCTCTATATCATCAATCATATCTAAAACGATATTTATATCTTCTGAGGATATAATCTTATAAACTTGATCTAATAATTTCCTCTTTTCTAATATATAAAACTTGTCCATAAAAAATAAATTTGCAATACCAATTAAAACAAACGTAACTAATATAAAAAATACATTCCCTACAAAAATTCTGTTCTTAATTTTAATCTACATCGACCCCCAAAGTATATCCCATTCCTCTATATGTCTTTATGATTTCTTCTCCTATTTTGTTTCTAAGCCTCCTAATATGAGTATCTACTGTTCTATAATCCCTTTCGTAATCAGATCCCCAAACCGAAGTGATTATTCTATCCCTTGATAATATAATTCCCTTATTTTTTATAAAATAGCTTAATAAATCAAACTCGAGCTTAGTCAAATTTAAATTTCTATCATCTTTATATACCCTTTTGTCTTTTATATTAATTCTAATATCCTTAAAACCAATTTCTTTATGTAGATTTAATAATTTATTTACCCTCATTATTAAAACTCTAATATCAAAAGGTTTCTTGATATACTCATCAGCTCCAACACTTAGTGCCTCCAAATCATCTTCTGTTGTAGTCTTTGCAGTTAACATTAAAACTTTAGATGATGTATTTTCCTTTATATATTTACATACTTCATTCCCACTTAATTTCGGAATCATCCAATCCAGAATAACCAGATCTATTTTATTTGAATAACACTTATCTACAGCATCCTCACCATTAAATGAGCAAATCACATTAAATCCCTCTTTTTCAAAATAAGTTTTAAGTATGTTAACCAATTTCCTTTCATCATCTACGATCATAATCCTCACAAATAATTCCCCCTTTAAAATATCAAGTATTTTTTTTAATAATTAAGAAATACTAAGCTATTATGTAAGTAAATAATTTGAGGTGATGAGATATAAGAAGTTTTATTAAAATTTTATTTGTATTTATAATTTTTACCTTACTTGAAAATCAGCCATGTTTTTCAAAATCATCTAATGAACATTCACAAATTATATCATCTACTCCCTTAGCAATTGGAGTAACTCATAAAAATGAAATAATCTATAATTTTATGGGAAAACAATTTAATCACCAAAATATTAACTATATTGAGATGGATTTAAACTTAATTAACCAAACATACTCACTCATGTGTCATAAATCCCAAAACATAACTAATGGAAAATCCACATTAAATGATCAAGTTAATCATGAGCAAAAAAATGGAAATAATATAATCGGTGCAATCAACGGTGATTTCTTCAATATGTCAAATGGTATTCCCGTATGTAGCAATTTAATAAATGGTGAGATTTTTTCAACCTCATTAACAAGAGATGAAGAAGTAATGAGGCCATGCTTTACAATATTTGAAAATAATCGTATTGATATAGACAACTATCATTTTACAGGATACATAAATTTAATAGATTCAAATTCCTATAAAACGCAAATAAACATAGATTCAATTAACAGAAGTGACTATTTAGAAGATACTGTAAACATATTCAACTGCAAAGACAACGAATCATCGACAATATTTCTACCAGACAATAAAGAGGATGCAACTATTATATCCATAATACCAAACAATAAAAACACTTCCTTTTACAATAAAAGTTTAATATCAGGAAAAATCAAAGAAATAATAAATGATCCTCCAAACACCTATAAGATTAGAAATGATGAAATTATAGTAATTTCATACGACAAAAAAAAGGCACTATTTAATAATGCTTTCTTAGATATGGATGTGGAAATAAATTTTGAAATAAGAAAATCTAGCAACTATTCAACTCCAAAGATAAAACATCTTCTAACAGGTCATGAATTCATCCTCTATGATAACCAAATATTACCACAAAATTATTTTTCAAGAACATGGTCACAAGGCTCAACTACTTCAAAAAATCATAGAACAGCTTTAGCCCTCACAAATAGAAATACACTTTTAGCTTTAACAGTTGACAAAAAAAATGATTTTAAAGGAATGTCCTTAATAGAACTCGCTCACTTCCTAAAATCAAAAGGGGCATATAAAGCCATAAACCTAGATGGTGGAGGGTCAACGTCAATGATGATTCGAGAACCTGGAATACATTCGCTGAAATATACAAATCTCCCAAGAGAAAATCGTTTAATATCAAATTCAATCATGATTATAAATAAAATGCCCTATACTCTTGATATAGAAGATTTCTATTTTCATGATTCTCCAAAAATAAATTCAAACGAATCAAAAAAACTAAATTTTGTATCTTACGATAAAAATTTCAATCCAATAGATATATACACATTACCAGATCTAAAATTATCAAGTAATATTGGTTACTTTGATTCAGATTATATATTTCACCCAATAAATGTTCCATCTAAAGGAACTATAACAATTGAAGTAAATAACATTATCAAAACCTATAATATCGAAATAATATAAAAAGCCAGTGTAAAATTACACTGGCTTTTTATTTTTAGATTCTATTTTCAATCATCTTACCAATATACTCTGCTGCATCTTTTATAAGTACAGAACTAGTATTTACACATAAATCATAATTCAATTTATCTCCCCATTTACTTCCAGTTATAAATTGATAATACTTAGCTCTATTTTTATCTATATTTAAAATTTGATGCCTTAACTGCTTTTCACTTAAATTTTCATGTTCAGGTGCTTTTTCAATACATCTATTAATCTTTGTTTTCATATCAGAATAAATAAATATTTTAAATGGATTATATTCCTTAAGTATATAATCTGCACATCTTCCTATAATAACACAACTAGATTTTTTAGCCATATCAACTAAAATATTATTTTGCTCTGCATAAATATTTGCTTCTAAATTTTCTGTCATAGGGTTAAAAATTGCATAAAAACTGTTCCCTATAGTAATAGGAAATGATGAAATAGGTTTATCCTCAATAACCTGCTGAATATATTCTTCTGCAAGTTTCGTTTTTTTGGATATCTCAATTATTATTTCTTTATCATAATATGCAATACCCAAATATTCAGCAAGTCGCTTCCCAAATTCTCTACCGCCACTCCCAAATTCACGACCTATAGTAATTATTTTATTCATGCTTAACATTCCTCCACGAATTACTATAAAATTCTTACATACTAGTTAATATACATAAGGATAGAAATATATTCAACTACAACAACTATATTTGAGTAAATTTCTTAAATATGTCCTCAAATAGTGGATTTTCAAATATATAATTCACAATCTGAATTAAAATTTGTTCCTTAGTCATATTATTCTCCTCTGATTTTTCAATTATTGCATATAACATATGATTATATTCATCAGAACTTGGCTTCACATTTAAAATAGAATAATATAATTTATCCATTATTTCATCATATTTATTATCTATCAATATAAATTTCCTATCTAAACATAAACTCCTTATAACATTTTTAAATGATTCCTTATCATTTAAAATAGATTCTCTCATCTTTTCAAAATCTTCCTTATTAAGTTCTCTATTCACAGTATTTAAAGAAATTACATTGAAATAATCATATAAATCTGAAATTTCATCTCGTTTAACAAATGAACTTCTATCATTTAAAATAATATTATCTAGTGAAGTTATAGCTTGTCCATCATCTAAATAAACGACATAACTTTGATTTTTAAGCTCAACACTAATTACTCCAGTAATACCATTTAATTCATGATGAATATTAAAAGGTATAGTTATAGATCCATCCCTATGAAGTACTATAGTTAAATATCCTGATTCATATACCTTCTCTACATTATCAAAACTATTCATATATTCAATTTTTTGCCTATTAAAATCACTTATTTCATTATCACTTTGTATATAATAAAAAACTTTACCTTCCGTAGTTACAAAATAAGACTTATAAAATTCACCTTCGCTATTTGAAAATTCGTTAACAGTAATGTCATATACATCCAATAAATATTCTTCAGGTGCTTTAAAACCATTTTCAATTATTGGTATTGCCTTATTATCATAAGTTACAACATATAAATTATCTGCCTGATGTATAAATTTTTTTGCATTCTTAATTGATTCTACAATTTTTGAGACTTTATTATATTCATCACCGAATCCTATCATGCTCCCATCTTCTTTAATAATTAATATCAAATCATCACTAAAAATATTTACCTCTTTCACTTCAAATAAATTTTTTATACTCATTACTTTAGAATTCCCAATATTAACAATACTTACATTATCCTCACCTTCATATATCATAAGTGCATTATCAGTTAAAGCTTTTATATCCCTAACATTTTTAAAATCTTTAAATATTCTAGAATTTTCCATATCAAATGAAGATACTTTACCATCTAATGTTAATAAAAATCTACCATCAATTTTACTTATATTTTTTGATGTTGTAAAATTTTTTGAAGAAATAAGTTCATGTTCCCTCGTTAATGCAACAAAACCATCATCATAAATATCAATAGATAAAAGTTTAGGCATATCCTCTGGAACTATATCTTCCATATCACTATTTAATATAACCAATTCTCCATTTTCATTAATTAAATAAATTAATTCGCCGGTACCATAACCATTTAAAATTTCTGTTCCCATATTATTTTTAGCATTAGTGATTACACTAAAATTAGTTATTAATCCTGCAATAAAACCTATCATAATAAGAGTTTTTATTTTATTAATCATCTTACCTCCAAAAATAAAATAAAAATATTCATTTATTATATATGTTTTAAAATTAAAGGGCATGCTTATATATAAGCATGCCATTGTAAGTTCTATATTAACAAAAATTTATATCCATTATAAACAGGATAATTATACAAATTTACATCATCTTTCAATCTTTTTCTACAATTAAAATCCATTAATGCATAATTACATTTTATAAATTCATCATTACATTTCACATTATATATTGATTCAACAATTAAGCTTTTTAAATTACAAATATTTATTTTCCTAGATACCTTATAATCAAAAAATCTATTTTTATCTGGCACATATACTTGTATATAAATCATATATAGGTCCTCCAAAATTCCTAATTTATCTTGATGAGATTCTCTTGAGATTTATATAAAATAGTTGCATTCTCATCATCATTTACAATTATGCTTGCCCCATTTAAAAGTAATAAATCTATTACCTTTGAACATCTATTATCTATATTACTAGTCCTATATATCGACGTAACAAAATACATTTTTCTTGATTGCCTCTCTAAAATAGAATTTAATGATCCTATCATCTCATCATTGCACAAAGATATCAATTTCTCTATATTACTTATAATTACACAAACTCTCTCATCAGTAACAGAATCTAGCCAATTTATAAATTCTTTTACCTCATTCTCATCTAAATCTCTATTTTGAAAAAAATAAGACTTAATTCCCTTTTCTTCTACAATCTTATAGATATTATATAAAATTCCATCATTGTTTTTAGAATCATGTACAACACACAAATTATTACAATCATTAATAAAATTATCTAAAAAACTATTTAAATCTAATTCCGTTCTACTTTCAATTAATTGCTTCTCTTCATTACTCTCATGTTCTAATACATCCATAATTTCTGATCCACCATAAATCTTATTATTTATTTCATTCATGTGAATAAATAAACGCTTTAATTTATTATTAAGATCAACATCATTATTACTTAACATAGGAAGAGCAACTTGGAACTCAAGAATCCTATCACCTAAAGAATCTCTATAATTAACTATACCTCTTCCTTTAAATTTGGAATTCAATTTATATTCCCTTCCTAATATTTTTTTGTATAAAGATTCATCATTAAACCTCAATACGAATTTATTATCAAAATACTCACTTAAGTTCATTTCTATATTTCCATATTCAGATGAAGTTATGCAAACATAGATTCCATAAAATTTACCGTCTCTTGCTATCATTCTGATAAATTTCATATAATCCCACTTATCATCTATAATTTCTTGTACACTATCAATTGTTAAAATTACATTTGGTAATTCTTCCCCAACTCTAAGTTTATATTGATCTATAGTTGAAATATCTAAATTATCAAATATTTTTTTTCTAAGTTCAAACTCTTCCAATATTTTTTTAAATAACGAGTTAATTTCACTTTTAGTATAAGCTATATTCTTAACATGTGGAGCATAACCAAAACAATCTGTATTCCTAGTATTAGGATCAACTATATACACATTTAAATTCCTTTCCTTATATTCACAACATAAAGAATAAATAAGTGTCTTAATAAGATTACTCTTTCCTGTTCCCGGTGATCCAAATACAAATAAATTACCAATATTCTTAAAATCCACACTTAAAAATCTTTGAACCTGATACTTAGGATCATCAACAACTCCTACGATTGCCGAACAAGGTTTCTCAGATTCAGTCCACATAAACCCATTAAAATTACTCTTATATCCAGATAAATCATAAAGACTTAAATATCTAAGTGAACTATTAAATGCTGACATATATCTCATATTTATATTTGTTGAAAGACTTGAAATTTCATTAATTATTTCATCTTCCTGAAGCAAAAATTCATTCGTCTCATAAGCTCTTATGATCTTTTTGCTAATAGTACCACAATTATTTACAAGTTCTATAGCTAATTGCTCCTCATAATCCCCAACATAACAATTCGAATATACAATTTGCACATTATTAACTATAACACTATCCGACAATCTTATATTAAATTTACCTGTGGAATTGGGATTTAAAATTTCATTTTCTCCCATAATTTCAAACAAATCTCTCACATCAGATAACCTAAAACATACTTTGAAATCAAAATTACTCAAAATTTTCTCTTCTTTAACAAATGCACTAACACAATTAGAAGATACAATAATATGAATTCCAATACTCAATATCGATGAATATAACTGTGATAACTCACGTATAAAGTCGATATCATTTTTACAAACATCATCTATAATAATAATCAAATGTGGAATTATTATAGTATCGGAATAATTTTCATAAGTATTCAAATATGCGTTTATATCTTTAACACCTATACTATCAAATAATTTTTGTCTCCTACTAATTTCATTTTTTATAAGTTCTATTAATCTATTCTTCTCTGAAATATCTTCCTTATCCAAAATATCAATCACATGTGGAAGATGTACAAAATTATTTAACTTTATATTATAATTAGATTTAAGTATTATGAAATTTAAAAGATTTGGACTTAAGTTTATTGAGTAAGAAAGAATCATATTTTTCAATAATTCGGTCTTTCCAACTCCACTTTCACCGAATATTATTCCATTTATTCCATCATGCTTCTCATGTATATTAAGAGTAAATACATCTTTAAAATTCTTAGTAGCCACAGGAATATTTAAAGAACTTAATAACTTATTCTTTCTCCATCTATCTTCTATATTTAGATCTTTAACAGAAGAAGCATTATATAAACCAAAAATTGATCTACTTTCAAATCCTTTAATCACTCCTTCTGTGCTTAATTTGATCTTAGATAATGTATCCGTAAATTTATCTATATCAATCAAATTAGCTATGTCAACATAGTCATAAGATAAAACAACTTTTTTAATTCCATTTTCTCGAATGTTATAAAGAATCTGCTCTCTTTCACCAACATTTAGTATATATTTAAAGCACTCAGGTATATCCTTATTATTTATAGTAAAAATCACAAAATGAACATCTATCTTACTACTAACACTCTTTATATAATTTAAAAATTGATTCATTGGGGTAGTAAAATTATGAAATAAAAAAACAACGTAAGATGTCTTAAAAACATAATTAGTATTCTGTCTTAAAATGCTCTCCCTTTCTTTAATTATTTTGCGTAAATTATGTAAAACATCAATTACTTCATCATCAGTTATAGCAAAATATCTAAAATCATTTTTATCAGAATACACATGAGGAATTAGTTTTAAATAATTTATGTTTTCTTCATGATCTTTTGATGCAATCGTAACAATTTTCAAGTCCTTATAAGAATTATTGCTCGTAAATTGTACTATAAAATTTTTAAATACATCATAAATTTTATGCATGTCTGACACAACTGCAAGCTTACTTATCTTTTTAAGAGGTATAGTTATTGGCACCTTCTTAAGTATTTTATGGGAATCAAAAAGTCTATTATCATGAACATTTTTAGTTAATATTTTTAAATTCCCAAAATAAGATTCACCTTGTCCTATTGTCAAATTCAAAAAATTATTATCTCTTCCAACTCTATTCCAAACATTATTATCAAAATTAATAACACTTTCATAACAATCAATAGTCCTTGGATATCTTTGAGATAAAGCCCTTACCCATTCATCTTTAATTACTGATATTTCCTTAAACTTATCATCCAAATAAGAATTGTACTTTTCTTCTTGTCTTCTCCTATTTACTTTAAAATAAAATAATAAACATATAAGTAATACAATAACTAAAGTTCCAATCGAACTAACTAAAAGATAATAAAAAGAATTTGCCCCTATATAATACAAAAATAACATAGAAACTGCTAAAACTATTAAGCTTAATGGGATTAATCCAATAAACAAAAATTTCAAGGAATTATGATTATAAATAACAGGTGCATCAACCCTAAACTCTACATTTTCATCTAAATCCAAATATACTTTACCATCATCTTCAATTTCCCTATTAATATTAGTAAAACTCCTAGTTTCCATTACTTCAATATCATCATTGGAAAATTTTAACCTTGAAGATACTTTTCCATTTGGATTATTTACTGCAATATACTTTCCTAAATAAATAATCTTAAGTCCATAAATAAAAATTGTATCTCCAAATAAAGCTT
Organism: Candidatus Arthromitus sp. SFB-mouse-Japan; assembly: GCF_000270205.1. Classification (NCBI taxonomy): domain Bacteria; kingdom Bacillati; phylum Bacillota; class Clostridia; order Eubacteriales; family Clostridiaceae; genus Candidatus Neoarthromitus; species Candidatus Arthromitus sp. SFB-mouse. Next base: position 497,919 of record NC_015913.1, on the reverse strand, counting down.
CACCTTTTGAAATCTTCCTATTATTTAGATAACAACCAATACCATTACTTATAACTTCCACACTATTTTTCCTAAAATTTAAAATAATATGATAGTCAAGCATATCATCATTATCATAAATAATATCAGCATATTCATTTTTTCCAATCTTTATCTGTGAAATTTCATTCACTTTACACTTATAAAAATTACAATTTGAAAAATCTTCGTACTGTATTGATAAAATAACCTTAGATTTATCCCTAATTAAATCACATATAATTATATCTCCATCTATAATCAATTTTGAGTTTAATTTTTGATCTTTATAAATAAGCTCAAAATCATTAAAAGATTTCAATATATAATTCCCATTTTCATATTCAAAATGAAATGTATAGTCTCTTGAAAATAAGGTTATATCTTTATCTAATAAAAATTCAACTGAACTATTTTGAAAGCTTTCAATATTCCATTCTATAAGCTTGTTCTTATAGAAAACATAAATTTTTACCCTTTTCATAATCCCCTCTTACAAATTTTATCAATATTTTGTAAACAACATATTAACATATTTCAATATTTTGTTCAACATTTTGAAATAATTTTGTAATCAAAAAAAGATAGTAGTAACCTACTATCTTTTTATAAAATCTTTATCAGCCTTCTCAGAGAAAAGCATTCCTATTCTTCTATTTTCAATAATCTTAACAAACTTGCTTAATACTCCATTTCTATTAATCAAACTATCAACGCACTTTCTATTAGAATTATACTTCAACAATTTATCCCTAACTAAAAAATAATTATAAATTATATTCTCAACCTGAAAATCTATATCACTCCACAAATCTTTACTCCAAATTTTCAAAACATTATATCCAAGTTTATCAAAATAAATAAAACAATCTATATATTGCTCCAACCTACACTTGAATTTATCAACTATACTGGATTCAAGTTCTACAAATAAAACATATTTTTTAAGGTCTTTATCATATATCGCAAAATCAAATTTATAAAATGAAGTTCCGAAATTTTTCTCTACAATAAGTCCCCTATCAAGTAACTTATCACAAATAATATCTAATATTTTATTAACTTTACTATTATCACTTTCATCACAATTTAACTCATTCATAATTTTATCCACATTACCATTATAAATTTCATTGGCATAATGCAAATATTTTTTTAAAATATTTGCGTTTTCATTTGAATATTCTTTACTCTCAATATCACTTATACTGAGTGACGTAACTATATCCATTTCATATTGAGTCATCATTAAAAACATATTTAGTTTATTTCTACAATTCCGACCTTCTATATCACTAAACTTAATTTCTACCTCATTTTCTATATTTCTCTCACCACCTAGAGAAAATATCACAATATCTATCTTCTTATATAAAATTTCAGGAATGCTACTTATGTATATTCCAGCATTTGATTTATACTTTTTACATTCCCTGTTATACAAGAAATTAAATTCCTCATCTACCTTCAATCTATCACTAATTACTTTTTTTATTAAATCTGCGTGACTTTTACTAATTGTAATTATTCCAATAGAATCCTCATATTTCTTAATTTTCAAATGTTTAAATAAAAGATCTACAACAAATTTAGCCTCATATTCATTTATATTCTCTATACCTTTATTCCCTATAGTAAATATCATAAATGGATTGTCAATATCTGAATATTTCCTGTCTCTAGGTAATGAAATAATGTCTTCAATACTAAATAAACTATTTAATATATCCCTAAAAATTTCATTTCCAGACGGATACATATATTTTAAATTTACCCTATTAAATTTATCACTCACAAATTTAAACACATTATTTGAAATCTCTGTAACATCATAAGATATTATATTATAACTCTTACTACTGCAATTAATTTGATTATCACTTCCGAATACAACCAATCTTTTACCTCTATACACTACAGGTAAAATATCTTCTAAAAAATAATTATGTCCATCTACAAAAACTATATAATCAAATAATCCTTCGATTAAAGGTATATTTGAAGACAAACTATCATAATCGATTAAAAAACATGGAAATAATTTTAAACATTCCTTATTAAAAGTGCTTATAAAATCTTTAATTAAATATCTAGAAATATTTGAAAAAGAATTTTTATCTATTTTATTATCATTATTAATTAAACTTTCCTTTGCTTCAGACAGAACCTTATTTAATACAAATCTTTCTAAATTACACGCTCTCTTATCAAATAATTTCATAAGATTATCAAAATATCTATCAACCATTTTATAATTCTCAAGTGTATCCCCATGTTTATTATGACGTCTTAAAATATTTACAAATATAGAAAATTTCAAAATTTTATCTAAATTATCTCGCATCATTTTCTCATTGATAGAATTATCATATATATATTCTAATATATCATTAACAAGCATACTGAAATTTTTAATTTTATAACTATACTCTATAAATTCATGAAAAGTATCCATCATATTCAAAAGATTACCTGTATAATGCGTTACATCATTAAAATCAAATATTCTATTCCTAATAAATTCAAATTTATCATGCTTTACTATATCTCCAATAAAACTAATATCATGATCAATTTCTTTTATAGCTTCATAATACATCTCAGTATTTAATAAAGCTTGCCTGTTAAGTTCAATACTTTTTCTTTTGATTTTCCCAAAACCTAAACTTTTAAACCAAGATTCTGAAGAATCATAATTATTATCATTTTCAGATTCAATGTAGTATTCACTATATTTAAAACACTTATCTATAATCTCATCTTTAGAAAATTTATTCTCTTTGAATAACCTAATCACACTAAGACTACATTTATTTTTTTCAAAATTTAAAGCTAACTTATCATATTTTTGTCTAAGAGCCTTTAATTTATCTAAATATAAATTTATATCTTCGAAATTAAAATCTTCTCTGATTAAATTTAAAATTTTATGTTTATTTAAATATTCCTTATGAGATATAAAAATATCTATCAAATTTTTATCTTTAATTTCATCAATTGCGTGCACAATCTCATTGAATGTACAACCAGAAACAGGATTATTCAATTTAAATTTATTAAATGACATTTTATCAATACTACTGTCACTTACATCCATAGTTAATTCATACATATCCTTAAGCGACAAACCAAAGCTCTCTATTTTATTGTAAATGCCATTAGAATCTTCTATAAAATTATACTTTTCATTAATCTCTTTTAAAATTTCATTAAATACCCTTTTTATTTCAAAATCTTCTCGAAAATTAAGTATCCTATCAAAACTTCTATAAAATTTTTGATAAAAATCATTTTGGAATAAGTCCATAATAATTGATTTTGTAAAAGAGAATTCATTATACAATTTTTCCAAATATTCCTTATCCCTAGAAATTATAAGCAAACTCTTATTTTTACAAATCTTATCAAATACAAAATTAGTTATAGTAGTATCCTTGCCCACATCCAAATTTGAATTTACAAGTGTAATATAACTCTCATCACTTAGACAAATAGATTGTTTCTGACTAAAATCAAGTTTATCTCTCACATAAATTTCTTTGTTTATATCTTCCTTGTATTTCTCTTTGTTATCACTTCCAGAAATTAATCTCCCTACAAGAGTATTAGATATATCCACATAAATGAGTGATTCATAATCTTCATACTCTTCTCCTATTACCTGAAAATCACCAAGAACCAAATAATTTTTAATCTCTAAATATGGATTATCACTACTTAAACTTCTTAATACACCTGAAAATTCATCAAACTTATTATCTAAAATTCCTTCATTATTACTAAAACTTATATCTAAACTTTTCAAAAAATCTAATGCTAATTTTAAAATATCTCTTTTAAAATCTTTCTTAAACTCATAATCAAGCTTAATTTCCAAATTCTTGTGTTTAAAAATCCTTTGAAGTATAATAATCAAATATCTATTTATCTTTATTTTACTTTCAATCTTCTTCCTTATAAACCACTCATTATTATCATTAAAAACTTCAACAGGTATTAAAAAAAATGGCATACGAACAAAACTTGTGCTGTCAATATATCCCTCAACAAACGGATACCCTATATATAAATCCCTACTTTTATTTTCTTTACACAACTTATCTAAATTTAAAATAACATCATTCATGCTACTATACTGCGCATTTAATAAATCCAAATTTTTGTTTATGTTTCCCTTATAAAAATCATCTAAAAATATCTCATACTCTTTTATGCTTGAAAAATCATCATTCACCTCAAACTTCTCAAGCTTTTCTTTTTTATTCCTATTAGCTAACTCCCTAATTTTAAATAATCTATCACTCTGCCAAGTTAAAGGGTCTTCAACAATTTTTAATATATCCCAATTCTCTGAAAATATAAAATTAATAAAATTGGAATAAACTTCTTCGTTATAACTTTTTAAAATATATAAATCTAAAAAATCCTCATCGTGAAGATTATCTAAATATATTGTCCTATTATCTAAAGTTAAATTAACAGAAATATCTTGATACTTTCTCAAACTATCACTCATAAATATCACCTTAACTCTATGTAAAAATTTCATTACCACACTCTTTAGTATTAATATTAATTAATTAAATTATTTAACTAATTTATTCAATTTATTAATTAACCGTTAATTACTAAAAATTATTGAATAAATATAAGTATTTTACGATATAATCATAAAAATTTATTAACCTTAATTTTTTATAGGGGTGAAAATTATGATTAAAAATCTATGTAATGTATTTATTTTCGTTAAAGATCAAAATAAAGCTAAAGAATTTTGGTCAAAAAAAATGGGCTTTAAAATAAAAGAAGATATCCAAATAGAAGGAAAATATACTTGGACAGAAGTAATCCCTCAGGAAGGCACGACATCACTTGTACTATATCCAAAAAGTTTAAGAACTGATTCTAAAAAATCATATAAAGAAATAACATTCTTTACCGATGATATACAATCAACATACAACGAACTCTCTTCAAAAGGTGTAAAATTTTTAAGAGAACCCTTAGATACAGGATATGGAATCTTTACAGAATTCAATGATGATGATGGAAATATATTTTCACTTAAACAAACATAAAGGTGTACTGATATCACATCAATACACCTTTACACTTATTAAATTTCTTTATCTATCTTCTTCAAATATCTCCTATAATAGAGAGAAATTACACCAACAACAGGTGATGATAATATTATTCCACCAATTCCAAACAATCCTCCACCTATTATTAAAGAAACTATAACAACAAGTGGCGGCAATCCAACAAAATCCCCTAGTATCTTAGGCTGAATTAAATTACCTTCTATCTGCTGAAATGCCATTAATAATAAAAATCCAAGTATAGCTACGCTAAATCCGGATGGTAATCCCAATACAAAAGCACCTATAGCCCCAATCAGTGGACCCAAATAAGGTATAACATTACTCATACCAGCTAACACCCCAATTATAACTGCATATGGATTTTTTATAATATACGTTAAAATAAATGAACAAACCCCAACAAATACTGCATCTACTATAAGTCCTGTAAAATATCCACCGAACACCTGATCAAAATCTAATGTAAAATTTTTAATCTTCGTACTAATATGCTTTTTAAATATGATATCAGATAATGTTGAGAAAAATTTTGATATTTTTTCTTTATCTCTTAACATATATACAGATAAAATTACAGCTACCAATAAATTAAATATAAATACACCAGTGCTGGAAATAAAAGCCGTCAAAGCAGAAATAGACACATCCAAAAGATTTTTAAAATTATTATTTAGGAAATATCCTACTTTCTCATTTATTACATTAATAATATTTGGATCAATCTCAAAATTATTTAAAAATCTTATAATTATATCGACATAGGCTGGCAACTCTTTTATAAGAGCTTTTAAACTATTTAAAAACGGTTCCAATATAAATGCTATAAGTATAGCAACCGCAGATCCTAAAACTAACATTACTGTTACAATAGTTAATAGCCTTATCCTACCAAATTGTTTCTTAGAAACAACTTCTAATGGATCTTGATCTTTCTTAATTTTATAAAATAATCTAAAATATCCTTTATCTAGTAAATTTACCAATGGTTTTAATATGTATGACATAATTGCCGCAATAATTATTGGTTGGCATATACTAAATAAATTAACCCAAAATACTTTAATATTACCCCAAACTTCTGGTACATAATCAATACCCTTATATAACAGAATCAATATAATAACCATAATAAAAATTGTAAAAAACTTATGACTCTTAATATCTTTCCAAAATTCTCTCAAAATTTCCCCTCCGAAATTTAATAATACAAAACTCTATATATAGATATATTTTAATAACTTCCCCTAAAAATACACTTTTTATATATTCATCTCTTAAAATATTAAACTAAAATTTCATCAATATTAAACATATCTATACTCTTAAAATCTTCGAAAGTATATTTTATATCAACAGCTTCAAAGGCTTCCTTTAACTGGTTTAAATTATTAACAGATATTATAGAACACGTTTCTATATTCTGATTAAATAAATATCCAAGTGCAGCCCATGAGGGTGATGCTATATACTTTTCACCTATGATTTTCAATTCTTCATATAAATCCAAATTTTTTTCTGTATAATATGGTGAAGTTAGTTTTAATTCTTCCATATCTACAGTTTGTGGCTCCATTTCATTTAAATAAAGTTTTGCAAAAAAACCATTTGCTAATGCGGAATATGGCATGGCTAATATATTAAATTCATTATGTATATCCATCATTTCAGAATCCATCTTTACATACTTATCTTCTATTTTAGATTCATCCATTCCAAAAACTCCCGCATTCCATAACATTTGATTAACTACAAAACCTCCTATATTATGTTTCTTTGCATATTCCATAGCTTGTCTAATTCTATAAGGCTTCCAATTAGAGCATCCATAATTTAATATCTTTCCATCCTTTTTGATATCCTCTAAATATCCAAGTATTAATGAAACATCTGTTTTCTCATCATCGCCATCAATTAAAAATAAATCTAAATAATCGGTATTTAAATTTTTTAGACTAATATTTAAATCATTCAATAAAGAATCAAAAGTATTATTACTTAAAAGAAACGAACTTTTAGAAATCAAATAAATACTTTCACGTCTATTACAAGAACTAATCCATCTACCAATAAATTTTTGAGATTCTTCTACTTCATCCCTTCTCAATCCTAACTCAGATATTGAGGTATCTATTACGTTTCCTCCCATATCTAAAAAATCAGTCAATAATTCTCTCAATTTTTCATCAGATAATCCACTTTTTAATATATCATATGTACCCAATCCTATCTTATATATATGATGACTTGACTCCGGAACAAGTGTTACATATTTTTTCATCAAACTATCCCCCAAACTAAAATTATCCCTAATTATACCATAAAATATTCTAATAAATCCATATTTAAACAATAAAATAGCTACCTCCTAGAGGTAGCTATTTAGAAATTAAACTATATTTTCTATATATTGGTACTCAATCTTTCTCCCACTATATTTTATCTTTGAATAATTAAATGAATTTTTAAGCAAATCATCTATATCATAAATATTTTTTATCTTACCAATCGCAATAAACTGATTTATTGCATTCCCTATAATTCCAGAATCTTTAGGTCCAATTTCCAAATCCTTCAATGTAATATCAGATATAAATTGATTATAAAAATTATTTAAACTATACTCTCCAACCATACATATACTATCAAATATTCCACCTGTTACTTTTTCAAAATCTTTTATACACTTCCTATAATACACAGCAAAACTATTGTAAACAATTCTTATAAAATCAGAAATTGAATTTGGCATACTATTTAATTTAAAATCAAAATAATATTTTACGATATTCATTAATACCGCCGAATTTTTAAATATATCACTATCAAAATCTATAATATAGTTTATATCTCCATTACTATCTAAAATATTCCATAAGTTCTCGACCATAAAGTTATTTTCTATATTTTTCAAAAAATCATCAACTAACTTATAACAAGGTATATATCTAAATATTTTTACTAAATCACTATTAATCATCTGATGATTTAATCCAAATTTAGAACCTTCAAGATACATTTTAGAAAAATCTTCGGTACATCCAATAATACCCTCGTTAGAATTAACTATAAATATAGAATTTTTATTTAATATACGGGTAGTAAATAATGATGATAATAATGTATTACCATAAGGTGATATTACATCTACCCCATTCACTTTACACTTACCAATACTTTTCCCATAATCTACTATATTAAACTCTACTTCGTTTCCAAAGCCTACATAATCAATTATATCATTATCAATATTTTGGTTTTTAAAATTAAATAACTGCGAAAATCCAAGTTGAGTTCTCTCATTGAATAAATTTCCAGTTAACCTATAGCCTATATAGTCACTTAAATAAACAATTTTTCTGATATTATTAAATTCACTTTTATACAAATCTTTGTACATTAAAAGTTTACATAAAGTGTCATTACTATTAAGTTCAACTCCTGTTTTTCTATAAATATACGCAGCCCCTAATTCATTTACTATTTTATTTAAATAAATAGATTTCATATTTATGCCTAAGTATATTTCCATTATTAAATTATTTTTATCATCCAAAATAACGGGTTCATTTATAGAAGAATTTATAGAAATTGATTCAATATTATACCCTATTTGTTTAACACTAACTAAAGCCTCATTTATTTCCTTTATTATTTTATCTACATTTAAATATTTCATAGAATTCAAACCATTTGCAGTAATTTTTGAGCATCTATGAACCTCTTGTAGAAATATTTTATCATTTCTAAGTGTAATACACATTATTTTCAAATTTATTTTTGAGATATCTATAACTAAACAACAATCCATTCTATCACCCCTGAATCATCATGCTAAGTGTTAAATTTTTAAATTAAATATATTATCATAATACTTCAATTTATTCATTAATTTTAACTTTAATATAGAAATTACACTAAAAATCTAGTATCATTTAAATAATATTTATTATAAGGAATTTAAAAGATGATTTGTATTGCTGATATAAACCATAAAAAGTGCATTCAAAATATATTGGATAATGGAATATTTGATAAAAATCCACGTCCAAAATATAAAGATGGATCTCCTGCATATTCAAAATTCATAACTCACTATATAGAAAGTTATGACATATCCAAAAATGAATTCCCCATAATAACATTAAGACATATTCCAGTCAAAAATGCTATAAAAGAAATACTTTGGATATATCAAGACCAGACATCAGACTTAAACATACTAAGAAATAAATACAATATTTTTTGGTGGGATGAATGGGAAAGCAAGAAATATCCAAATACAATTGGTATAAGATATGGAGAAACTGTAAAAAGATATGACCTAATAAACAAATTAATCAATGGAATAAAAAAAGACCCATACGGAAGACGTCATATTATGAATTTATGGCAAGAAAAAGATTTTAATGATAGCGATGGACTTAATCCATGTGCATTTCAAACTCTATTCTCTGTAAGAGGAGATTTTTTAGATACTATGCTAATACAAAGAAGCTCAGATTTTCTAGTAGCATCTTCAATAAATTCAATACAATATGTATCCCTTCAAATGATGATATCAAAAACGTGTAATTTAAAACCCGGAAAATTTACCCACGTTATTAATAACGTACATATTTATGATCGGCATATTAATCAAGCACATATCTTACTTAATAGAAAAATTGGTAAACAACCCATTTTAAAATTAAATACTAATGAAAATGACTTTTATAATTTCACAATTAATGATTTTAAAATTGAAAACTATGAATATACATCACCACAATTAAAATTTGAGTTAGGAATTTAATCATGATTAAACTAATTGCATGTATAGACAAGTACAGTTCACTAGGCATAAATAATAATCTCATTTATTTCATCAAAGAAGATTTAAAAATCTTCAAAGAAAAAACTATTAATAATATAGTCGTCATGGGTAGAAAAACCTTCAATAGTTTAAATAACAAACCTCTTCCAAATAGAGAAAATATAATTATATCTCGAAATTTATGTAATCCTAAGGACAAATCTTATACTGTCTTCAATGATATAAATAGTGTTTTAAAACTAAATACACCAAAAGATATCTTTATAATAGGAGGAAGTAAAATATATAAATATTTTACAGATTTCTATGATGAAATACACTTAACAATGATAAAAGATAAATACACCAAAGTCTACCCTATAAATCAGTCCGTAAAATTAAATATACAATTAAATAACTTTAAACTTATTGACCAAAAAGAATATGATATATTTTTTATAAAAATATATCAGAGGATTAAATAAATACTCTGAAAATATTTCTTGTGATAGTAACCTTTTAATATATTAAAGAATATTTTCTTATATATGATTTTCTTTTTATCAATATTTTAAGAGGTTATTTATGGAAAATTTGAGAGGTCTAAAAATTGGATATGCCATAACAGGATCATTCTGTACTTTTAATGAATCTTTTGCTCTAATGGAAAAACTTATAGAATTAGGTGCTGATATATATCCTATTGTTTCTTTCAATGTTCAAAAAATCAAAAATAGATTTGCAATTCCAGAAGAAACTATGAAATTTTTGAAAGTCAAAACTAATCATGCCATATTAAAAAGCATCGAAGAATCTGAATCTATAGGACCTAAAAACTTCTTAGATTTATTATTAGTTGCCCCTTGTACATCTAATACATTAGGAAAAGTTGCAAATGGCATAAACGACACTCCTGTTACTATGGCAATTAAATCTTTTCTACGAGGACAAGATAAACCAGTCGTAATTGCATTATCATCAAATGATGCATTAGGACTCACTCTTAAAAATATATCTTCACTTATAAATACTAAAAATATTTATTTTTCCCCAATGATTCAAGACAATGTTATATCAAAACCAAATTCTCTTGTTACAGACTATTCAAAAGTTATTGACACAATACTACTTGCTCTTAAAGGAAAACAAATAAGACCAATTGTAACAATATAAAAAGCTATCTTAAAAATAAGATAGCTTTTTATTCGAAATATAATTTTTCTAAATCTTTAGAAAACCATCTATTTAAATTATAGTTTTTAATCCCCTTAACTTTTGATGTATATACATCAATATTCTTTCTCTCAAACAGAAATATATATGGTAGATCATACGAAAGTTCCTCATATAATTCTGCATATATTTCTTTTCTCTTTGAATTATCAAGTTCATTCAATGCATCATTAAGGAGTTTATCTACCCTTTCATTTGAATAAGAAAATCTATTTGAAGGACCATCCGTAGAAAATCTTGATGATGAATCAGGATCAGGACTTGCAAATGGTGTAAACATAAATGATAAATGGTAAGAAAATTTCCCCTCTTTAGCATCTTTTTGCCTCTGAATTAATGTTTTAGATTCCATATATTCAACTATAACATTAATCCCGATTTTTTTATAATTATCAAGCATTATAGGTATCAATATATCATTAACCTCATTTGGAGAACTTGCCAAAAATTTTAAGGTCAACTTTTTCCCATTTTTTTCCCTTATCCCATCATCACCTAAGAACCAACCCGACTCTTCTAAAAGTTTACGAGCCTTATCCGGATTATAATCATACTTAGTAAAGCTTTCTACATCTGGATAAAAATAAGAATTTTTATTCTGAGGTATGTTTAAAACACTTCCATAATCTCCAAAACTACTATCAACTATTGATTCCCTATCAAGGCCATATGCGAGTGCTTGACGAATATTCCTATCCTGCATAATCTCTTCTTTATGATTTATTGCAATATATCCATAACCTAAAACATCAGTCAAAATTCCACCAACAAACCCCATATCATTTAAAATAGTAAAATTCTCTTGTGTAGGTAAAATTGTTTTTCTTACTATATCAACATCTCCATTTTCTATTAAAGAAATTTGATTGGAATCATTAATTACTCTAAGTATTAAATTTTTAATCTTAGGTTCACCATTATAATAATTTTCATTTGCTACAAGCCGTACCTCTTCACCCTCTATATACTCAACGAACTTATATGGACCATTACCAAAAGGTTTTCTATTTAACAATTCAATTTTAGATGCTTCTCCTTGTATATAATCTTTACCATAAACATGAAGAGCAAGTGGCTTAATCCTCTCAAAGTAATAATTCTTTTTAGCATTTATAGAATTAAATTTAATTGAAAATCTTTTATCATCAATTATCTTAAATCCTTCTATATCTTCAGTTACACCATCCCTATAATTTTCCCAACCTACCATATCAAAATTATCTCTCTCAAAAGTCCCAGTATAAGTCTTGTCCATTAAAACCTTAAACGTAAACTCCATATCATAAGAAGTAATAGGCTCACCATCTTGCCACACAGCATCATCTCTAATAATAAAATTATAAGTATTTTCACTCTCTATAATATCTGGTAAATAAGCTATACCATTCGTAACATTTCCATCACCACCAATTTCCAAAATAGGATCCCACATAGTATCATTAACATCAACATCATTTGTTGAAATTGCAAATAATGGGTTAAATACACCACTAGGTGAAGGCATTCCAATTATTAATGTATCCTTCCTATTCAAAGAATTTTTAGGTAAAGCTTCAGGATTCGATGGAACTAAATATAAAGTTTCTTTATCAAATTCATCTACCCCATTAACAAATACAACTTCTTTATTCTGTGTAACATCCCCTTCCTTTTTACAAGAACAAAATGTAAACATAATGAATATTAAAGTAAAAACTAAAAACTTATTTAATTTAATCATCCTCTTTCTATATGTAAATAAAAAATCTTACCTATATATTAAACCAAAGTTAATATATAAGCAAGATTTTAATCAACACACTATTCGAATGAAATCTTCTCTAATTCATCTTTAAATGATCTGTAAGGAGTTCCTCCTTCCATACCCTTAACTTTAGAAGAATAAACATTCATATCTTTTCTTTGATACAAGAATAAATAAGGTAAATCCTCTGAAATCTCTTTATATAACTGTGCATACAATTCTTTTCTTTTTGTTGTATCCATTTCATTTAAAGCATCATTCAACAACTTATCAACCGTAGGATTTGAATACCCAACTTTATTATTTGCCCCATTTGAAGCAAATGTAGAAGTTGAATCTGGATCTATATCAAGTGACCAAGCCAAAAATGCTAAATGATAAGAAAATTTCCCTTCTTTAGCTTCACTTTGCTTATCAACTAAAGTTCTAAATTCCATTTGCTCAGCCTTTAATTCTATACCAATTGCTTTATAATTATCAATCATTACAGGAACCAAAACATCATTAACTGGATTTGGAGAAGATGCTAAAAATTTAAGCGATAATTTCACTCCATCTTTTTCCCTTATTCCATCAGATCCAACTTTCCAACCCGCTTCCTCTAAAAGTTGTTTTGCTTTTTCTGGATTATATTCATAATGCGTATAATCTCCATCCTCAGGATAAGCCCAAGAAACCGTAGATTGTGGAATATCTATTACATTCGCCTGTCCTCCAAATGCAGCTTCTACAACTGAACTTCTATCTAAACCATAAGCTAATGCTTTCCTCACATTTAAATCTTGCATAATTGGTTCATTATGATTTATAGCAACATAACCATAGCCCAAAAATTCAACTATATTTGCATTAATAAATCCAAGCTGTTGTAAAAGTAATAAATTCTCTGCAGTAACAGCTACAGTACTAGCCATTATATCTACATCACCATTTTCTAACAATAACATTTGGTTAGTTTCATTTACCACTCTAAATACTAAATTTTTAATCTTTGGAGCACCCTTATAGTAATTTTCATTAGCAACTAAAGTAACTTCTTCTCCATCCTTATAACTTACAAACTTATAAGCTCCGTTACCAAATGGATTCCTATTAAACTTATCTAAATCTTTAGCATTACCTTGAACATAATCAGCACCATATACATGTTTTGCTAAAGGCTTGAGATCTTTTGAAAAATAGGCTAATGTTTTAGCATTTGGTGAAGCCATTGTAACTGAAAAAGTTTTATCATCAATTATTTTAAATCCTTCAATTTCAGTAGATGTACCATCTCTATACGCTTCCCAACCTAATACATTTAAAGTTTCTCTTTCAAATCTTCCTGTATAAGTCTTATCCATTATATATTTAAATGTAAAATCAAAATCTTGTGATGTTATAGGTGTACCATCCTGCCACTTGATATCATCTTTTAAAGTAAATGTATAAGTTTTTCCATCCTCAGATATCTCCGGCATATAAGCAAGTCCTTCTATTATTGTTCCATCATAATTTATTTCAAGTAATGGAGCCCACATAGCATCATTTACATCTGAATCATATTGCGATTCTTCAAGAAGTGGATTAAAAACACCATTTGGACTTATTATTCCAATTATAAGTGTATCTTTTCTATTTGCTGAATTTACAGGTAAAGTTTCTGGTAACATAGCAGATAAATACAAAGTTTCTCTATCATAATTACCAGTACCATTTGTAAGAACTACATTATCAGATGGTTGAATTGCAAAATCAGGATTATCTAATTGACTTGAATCTGATGAAGAACAAGAAGATACAACAAACATAAATCCCAAAACCAATCCCAATATGCTAATTAATTTTCTCTTTTTCATTTATTCCTCCTAAAAATCATAAAAATTAATTAAATTTAATAAATATAAATTTTATATTTATTAAAAATATTTTAAACTAATTTAATACAAATGACATGCAACCTTATGACCATTACCTAAATCTCTTAAAATTGGTATTTCATGTTTACATATATCTTTTACATATAAACATCTCGTATGAAATTTACATCCAGATGGAGGATTAGATGCACTAGGTATATCACCCTTTAATATTATCCTATTATTTTTCCTATCCGGATCAGGTAAAGGAACACAAGATATTAAAGCCTGTGTATATGGGTGTAATGGTTTTTCATATAAATCCTCTTTTTTACCCTCCTCAACCAAAGAGCCTAAATACAAAACACCTACCCTATGACTTATATGTCTCACAACACTTAAATCATGTGATATAAACAAATAACTCAGGTTATACTCTTCCTGAAACTGTTGTAGCAGATTTATTATCTGCGACTGTATAGAAACATCTAATGCCGATACAGGTTCGTCAGCAACTATAAATTCTGGATTCAAAATTAATCCTCTAGCTATACATATTCTTTGACGTTGACCTCCTGAAAATTCATGTGGATATCTTTTCATATGATACTTCGCAAGACCACATATTTCCATAACTTCTCCAACTCTATTATAATACTCTTTCTTGCTATTTACAACTTTATGAGCAATTAATGCCTCTCCTATCAACTCACTAACAGGTTTTCTTGGATTTAGGGAACTAAATGGATCTTGAAATATTATCTGCATCTTAAGTCTAAGTTCCTTCATTTCCTTTCTAGACATACTATGAATATCAATACCTTTAAATCGAACTGTTCCATCAGTTTTATCTAATAATTTAATAACAGTTCTACCTAAAGTTGATTTTCCACATCCTGATTCACCAACAAGTGAATACGTTTCTCCCTTATTTATAGTAAAAGAAACATCATCAACTGCTTTTACATTACCTACAACTCTTTGTAAAACACCATTTTTAATAGGAAAATATTTTTTTAGATTCGTTACTTCAAGAATTCTATTACTACTCATTATTTCCCTCCTTACCCAAAATATAGCAGGAAGCATAATGTGCATCATTAACCTTCACTAGTTCCGGTATACCTTTTTTACACGTATCTTGCCTTCTATCGCATCTATCATAAAAATAACAATAATTTGGGAGCTCCATAGGATTAGGTACCTGCCCAGGTATAGAATATAACTTACTTGTACTACCTTCAAACGTAGGCTTTGACTTCATAAGACCAATTGTATATGGATGCCTCGAATTATTAAATATTTCTCTTACCTTTGCTTTTTCTACAACCTTACCTGCATACATAACAATAACATAATCAGCCATTTCTGCTATAACTCCTAAATCGTGAGTTATCATCATAATAGAAGTTCCAAGCTTTTCTCTCATGTTTTTTATTAAATCTAATATTTGTGCCTGTATAGTAACATCTAATGCCGTAGTTGGCTCATCGGCAATTAAAACCTGAGGATTACAAACTAAGGCAATAGCAATCATTATTCTTTGACGCATACCTCCTGATAATTCATGTGGATACGAATCATAAATCGACTCAGCTCTCGGTATACCAACTAACTTTATCATATCAATAGATCGTTTTTTTGCTTCTTTTTTAGATACTTTATGGTGTATAGTTATTACTTCAGAAATTTGATATCCAATCTTCATAACTGGATTTAAAGATGTCATCGGTTCCTGAAAAATCATGGCTACCTCAGAACCTCTCCTTTTTCTCATTTCTTCTTCTGATAATGTTAAAATATCTATTCCATTTAAATAAATACTCCCTGACTCATACTTAGCTGGAGGAACTGCTAATAATCTCATTAAAGACATAGATGTAACTGATTTACCGCATCCAGATTCTCCTACAATTCCGAGTACTTCACCTTGTCTAATTTCAAAACTAACATCATTTACAGCATTAACTATTCTCTCTTCTACTTTAAAAGAAACACATAAGTTTTTAAATTCTACTATTTTTTTACTCATCAAAATCACCCCTATTTCTTAAGTCTTGGGTCTATAGCATTTCTTAAACCCTCACCGACCAAGTTTATAGACAAAACCGATGCAAATAATAAAACAGTAGGTGGAATCCATAGCCATACTCTCTTAGTTAAATCGAAGAAATTACGTGTGGTTTGTAATAAATTCCCAAGAGATGCATATGGTGCTTGAACACCTAAACCTAAATAGCTCAGACTTGCTTCAAAAATCATCATTGTTCCTAATCCACTTGCTATATAAAGTATTATATAAGGCAATATATTAGGTAACAAATGTCCAAACAATTTCCTGAAAGTCGAAAATCCCAAGGCTTCAGTAGCTTGCATGTACTCCTGCTCTCTTAACAAAAGAACTATACCTCTTATATTCCTACAATAAGTAGTCCAAAATATAAAAGCCAATAATCCTAAAGTTACGTAAATTCTATATTTAGGATTTACCTCTAAATCAGATAAAAATGCAGCCAATATGATAAGTAGTGGAAGTGTTGGTATACTCATCAAAATATCAACAATTCTCATTATAACCATATCAATTACTCCACCATAATAACCTGATACAAGTCCAAAAACCGTTCCTAAAAGTACAGATATAATTGTTGCTGCAAATCCCACAAAAAATGAAAATCTCCCACCTTCGAGAACTCTAGCAAACATATCCCTACCCAGTGCATCCGTTCCTAAAATATGCTGAGAAGATGGAGGTTGATTTTTTGTTAATACATTTATTACAGATGAATCCTGGCTAAAAAATGGGACAATTAAGATTAATATCAAAATTATTGTAAGCATGGCAAATCCAAATATAGCTAATTTGTCTCTCAATAATCTTTTAAACATAATCTTAGTTGGAGATTCAATTTTATAATTCTCTTCATTAAATTTACTATTATTTTTAATAACTAAATCTTTGCCTTCTTTCATAAATCTTAACCTCCTATTTAAGCCTTATTCTTGGATCAACAAATGCGTAAACAATATCAGTCAATAAATTTGAAAAAATAGTCAATATTGCATAGAACATAGCAGATCCCATTAACAAAGGATAATCCCTATTTAAAATAGCTTGATAAGTTATATTACCTATACCAGGCCAACCAAAAACTTGTTCAATTATTATTGATCCACTAAATAGAGTAACAATACCTCCAACGATAATAGGTATTAATGGAATTAATGCATTTCTAAAAGCATGTTTATATATAACAACTTTCTCACTTACTCCCTTCGCCCTTGCTGTCCTTATATAATCTTGCCTTATTACCTCAAGCATGGATGTTTTAACAACTCTTAAGGTGCCTGCTAAACTAAACAAACTTAAAATTATAAAAGGTAGAGCAGTATGAAGCAAAACATCTTTTACATATGCAATCCCTGTATAATTACTCCCTATACTCGTCATACCTATAATCGGCAATCCAAATACAGGAGCCACATATTTTATAGCTATAATACCTAAAACAAATGTTGGTAAAGATGTAAATAGTAATGAAAAAGTAAGAACAAATTTATCTAGTGCTTTACCATGTTTTGTTGATATATATATCCCCAATGGAATTGATACAAACACTGAAAACAAAAATGATAAAACATTCAAATAAAATGAATTCCAAATATATACACCTAATATTGAACTAACAGGCTCCCTATAATTAAGTGATACCCCAAAATCAAATCTTATAGCATTTTTTAACCAGTTGAAATATCTCTGAATAATACTTCCATCAAGTCCATAGAGAGTCCTTAGCTCTTGTATTCTTTCTGGTGTTATACCAGGCTGTGTTGATATTATACCCGACAATGGATCACCTGGCGATGATACATATAAAAAAAATAAAATAAATGATATTCCAAATATTATTGGTATAAATAAGAGTAATCTCCTTATTATATATTGCTTCATTAAGTACACCACCTAAATATTAATAAAAAAATGCCACAACATTAACTTACTACAATAATTGACTCAAAGTAATACGTTAATCAGGGCATCCAGATAACTAATCTTAAATTATAAAAATATAAAATAATTTTTTATATAAACCTTTATGTAATTATTTGGTTCTTTACGTTACAAATATCCTCTCAAGTGACCCTAAATATTAACAAATATGAAACTACTTTTTAATCTATACAAACAAAGTATATTTATACAATTATACTACTTATATAATTAAGTTTCAATGTAATATTTAAATATTAATTAAAGCAAATTAATATTTATACTTTTATAGCTATAAAAACCGTAGTCGCTATAAAAATAAATGGAATAAACGCTAATCTATTATTTTGTAACTTAAAACAATTCTTAATTAAGATCACTATACTTATTATACCAGACATAATTATTGATAAATAGAAAATAAACACTGTAGGTAACACCCCTAGCGTTAAGGCTATTATTAAAAATATGTCAAAATCACCTTCACCCAAAAATTTAAATTTATTTATCAATAAATATAAAAATCCAATTAAAATAATAGTTTCTAAATTAATTCTAATATTTTTTATATCCAAAAAAGATAATATGAAAATAAATAAAGAAAATATAATTATTGGATAAGATAAAACCGTATAAACATAATAAGTTATGTAATCTATAAATGCAAATATATAAATTACTAAAAATAAATAATAATATTTTAAATATGTATAAATCATTATAAAACTAAAATTATCTAAAATCTTAGTTAAAATTACAGTATTAAATACTATAAATAATAAACTACAAAAACAAATCCTAAGTAACAATATCCTATCTTTTAAAATATTTTTGCATATTATGAATATAGAACTATTCTTATCTTTCAATCCAAAAATCTTATAATCTAAACTTCCTATAATCTTCATAATTATAAGATTTAATATGATACTCATTAAAATGCTTAATAAAATACATATAAATACATATGAGATCATATTTACACTCTATTATCTATTGCTTTAGATATAATGTTTTTATTCCCAGAACTATTTGCTATATCTTTAATATCTTTTAGTGTCATCGAATCAGTTATCCATTTAGGCCAATTATTCAAATATTTATATTGTTCATTAATTTTACGAAATTCAGACATTGTCAGAGTATCCGAAACCGCTTCAATCTCACCTTCTATAAACCTATTTAAATTATGCATATCAATTGCATTAACTATAGCACTTGCATCACTTACCTTAGACATTTCCTTAGATCTCTCATATGTAGAAAATAAATTAGGTCCTATTAAAAGTACTATTATAATTATAATAACAAATGATACCATAACCTCTATAATACTAAACCCATCCTTTTTTCTATTTTTAAATTTCATTTTGTTTACCCCCTATTTAAATATCCATAATATATTTAAATATTTTCAACAAAATCTATTTATTATTCAAATTTATGTAGACATTTTTAGTCATTTTTATCTACCATCTCTTTCAATAGCTCCAACTTATCAACATAATAAACACAAAGTTCTAAGATATCTTTTATTATTTCTTCCTTAAGTCCAAACACATCCTTTATTTTTGAAAATTTACTAGATATAGATTGCATACCAGTTCTTAATTCCTGTAATTTATCCCTAACCATCTCAATTTGGGTATATCTTTTATAACTCATTTGCTTTAGTGAATCTAACATACCAAAAGTTTCTTCTGAAGACTCTTTTATTACACTCACATCAGATATATTTTGTATCATTTCATATGAAATCTCTTCTGTCTCATTAGTTATTTCATCTATAGTTTTATTTATGTGTTCCGATGCTTTCTTAGTCTCTTCTGCTAATTTTCTAACTTCATCAGCAACAACTGCAAATCCCTTACCAGCTTCACCAGCTCTAGCAGCCTCAATAGACGCATTCAATGCTAAAAGATTAGTTTGACTTGAGATCTTATTTATAACTTCCGTAAATTTATTTATATCCGTTATTTTGTTATTCAAACTCCCAAAAACTTTGTTAATATTTGAAAAATTCTGAATTAATTTATCAACATTAGATATCAAAAATACAATCTTATCCTCACCTTCTGATACTAATATTTCTTCATCCTTTATAATTTTAAAAATATCTGATATTATCTGATTTAAATTACTATAATCATCTATTCCATCTATTGCTCTCTTTTCTAACGTATCAAACATATTATTTTGAGAATTGGCATATTTTAAAATTTTATCTGCCTTTTCATTAAACTCCACATTCTTTGTATCAATATTTAACAATGCCTTACTAATATTCTCAAAATTATTTTTTTCCTCATTACTTCGACTACTATTACTGTTTACATACTCGAATTCATTATCCTCATCTTTATCTCTTTTATCAATTAAATCTTTATCATATTTAACCTTATTGGGTCCATTTTTTCTCAAAATTCTTTTAAACAAAAACCTCTCTCCTCTAAACAAATCCTATAAATTAATACTATTAATTTGTGCTATATTAAAATTTTTATTACAAGTAAAAACAAAAAAAGGTTTGGATAATCCAAACCTTTAATACATACCATCCATTCCCATTCCTGGAGCTTGTGGCACTTGTTTATCTTTCTCAGGTATCTCTACAACGGCAGCTTCTGTTGTCAAAAATGTAGCTGCAACTGATGCTGCATTTTGAAGAGCTGTTCTTGTAACTTTAGCTGGGTCAACTATTCCATTCTCAACCATATTTATATACTTACCATTTAAGGCATCATATCCAATTCCTTCTTCACTTTGCTTAACTTTATCAATTATTACAGACCCTTCAACTCCAGCATTAAATGCAATCTGCCTAATTGGCTCCTCTAAAGATCTTAAAATTATATTTATTCCTACTTGCTCATCATGCACTTCAGAAGATAAGCCACATATTTTTCTAAGTACATGAACATATGCTGTTCCACCACCTGAAACAATTCCTTCTTCTACAGCTGCTTTAGTAGCTGCTAGAGCATCCTCTATCCTTAATTTTTTCTCTTTAAGTTCAGTTTCAGTAGCCGCTCCAACTTTAACTACAGCAACTCCACCTGAAAGTTTGGCAAGTCTCTCTTGAAGCTTCTCTTTATCAAATTCTGAAGTTGTATCCTCAATTTGTCTTTTAATTTGAGAAACTCTATTAGCTATCTCTTCCTTACTTCCCTTACCATCAACAATTGTAGTATTCTCTTTAGTTATCTTAACACTCTCTGCTCTTCCTAACATATCAACTGTTGTTTCTTTTATATCATACCCTAATTCTTCAGATATAACTTGTGCACCAGTTAATATAGCAATATCTTTAAGCATCTCTTTTCTTCTATCACCAAATCCTGGAGCTTTAACACCAACACATGTAAATGTTCCTCTTAATCTATTAACAACCAAAGTAGCCAAAGCTTCACCTTCTATATCTTCAGCTATTATCAATAGTTTTTTACCTTGTTGCACAATCTGCTCAAGAATAGGAAGTATCTCTTGAATATTAGAAATTTTCTTATCTGTTATTAAAATATATGGATCCTCCAAAGATGCCTCCATTTTTTCCGCATCAGTAACCATATATGGACTTACATAACCTCTTTCAAACTGCATACCTTCAACAACTTCAAGACTAGTTTCCATATTTTTAGACTCTTCAACTGTTATAACGCCTTCATTACCTACTTTTTCCATAGCATCAGCTATAAGCTCTCCAACAGTTGAATCACCTGCAGATATAGATGCAACCCTAGATATATCTTGCTTACCATTTACATTTTTAGAAAGTTTTTTAATCTCCTCAACTGCTGCATCTACAGCTAGTTTTATACCATTTCTTATAAGTATTGGATTAGCACCTGACGTAACGTTTTTAAGACCCTCTCTTATTATAGCTTGTGCTAAAACAGTCGCAGTAGTCGTTCCATCTCCAGCAACATCATCATTAGTTTTAGTCGCAACTTCTTTAACAAGTTGAGCACCCATATTTTCAAACGGATCTTCAAGTTCAATTTCTCTTGCTATTGTAACACCATCATTTGTAATTAGTGGCGAACCAAATTTTTTATCTAAAACAACATTTCTACCTTTTGGTCCAAGTGTAACTTTCACAGTATCAGCCAATATATCTACACCATTTTGCATAGATCTTCTAGCTTCAGCACTAAATAAAATCGTTTTTGCCATTATAAATTACCTCCAAAAATTTATTCAACAACAGCCAATATATCTTCTTGTTTAACTATTATATATTCCTCTTTATCTACCTTAACCTCAGTACCTGAATACTTAGAGATTAAAACTTTATCTCCAACTTTAACTTCCATTTTTATTTCCTTACCATCTATTGTAACCCCACCAGGTCCAACAGCTATAACTTCTGCTTCTTGCGGTTTTTCTTTAGCACTACCCGCTAAAACTATTCCTGATTTTGTTTTTTCTTCTGCTTCCAGTCTTTTAAGAACAACTCTATCTGCAAGTGGTCTTATATTCATTAAATACAACCTCCTATTAAAATAAACATCCTTAATTAGCACTCATTTATCAAGAGTGCTAAAAGCATGTTACTAATATAATTAAATAAACCAAAAATTACAAATTAAATTAAATACCAAAATTAGTCGTTTTTCTTAAATTATTCCATATTTTCAATATTTTACTCAAGTTTTATACTATTTTAAAGATTAATTCATAAAAGTTATAAATCCAAAATATACTACTCTATTTTTTGCTAAGTATTTCTTCATTTATACTATCTATAAATTCCCCTAATCTAACAATGCCTCTATCACCATTGAATCTATCCCTAACAGACACACTTCCTGATTCTTGCTCCTTTTCTCCAACTATCAATAAATACGGAATCTTCTCAATCCTTGCTTCCCTTATTTTATATCCTATTTTTTCATATCTATAATCACATTCTACCCTAATCCCTAAATTTTTAAGCTTATCTGTAACTTTTTTCGCATAATCATTAAATTTCTCAGAAATAGGTAATACCCTAACTTGAATCGGACTCAACCAAGTTGGAAGAGCACCAGCATATTTTTCAATGAGCATGGCAATTGTTCTCTCGTAACATCCTATAGAACTTCTATGAATTATCATAGGATGTTTTTTCTTACCATCTGAATCTATATAAAACATACCAAATCTCTCAGCTAAACTGAAATCTATCTGGATTGTTATTATTGTATCTTCCTTACCATGAACATTCTTAAATTGTATATCAAGCTTTGGTCCATAGAATGCGGCCTCTCCATCTTGTTCTTTATAATTCAGATTAAGATTATCTAATATTTGCTTCATATTATTCTGAGTTTCTTCCCAGACTTCCGCTTCACCTATATACTTATCTTTGTTTTCCTTATCCCACTTTGAAAATCTATAAGTAACATCTTCATTGATTCCGAGGCATTCCATTATGTATTTTACTAAATCTACAGCTGATCTAAATTCATCCTCAAGCTGATCATTTGTGCAAACTATATGTCCATCTGACAAAGTAAATTGTCTTACACGTATAAGACCATGCATTTCTCCAGATGCCTCGTTCCTACTAAGAACTGCCGTTTCACCATATCTTATAGGAAGGTCTCTATAACTTTTGGGAGATGCTTTATATATCATAAACTGAAATGGACAAGTCATAGGCCTCAAAGCAAATACTTCTGTATCCTTCTCCTCATCTCCTAAAACAAACATACCATCTCTATAGTGATCCCAATGTCCAGATATTTTATATAAATCACTTTTAGCAAAAGTAGGAGTCCTAGTAAGAACATACCCCCTCCTCTCTTCTTCATCTTCAACAAACCTCTGAAGAATTTGCATAAGTTTTGCTCCTTTAGGCATAAGAAGCGGTAATCCTTGACCTATAAATTCATTTGTAGTAAAAAATTCAAGCTCTCTTCCTATTTTATTATGATCCCTCTTTTTAGCATCCTCAAGTTTATCTAAATACTCTGTTAACATACTGGCCTTAGGAAATGATATTCCATAAATACGAGTAAGCATTTTATTTTTTTCATTTCCTCTCCAATAAGCTCCAGTAGCACTCAGTAATTTAATTGCCTTAATAGGACCTGTGGATAATAAATGTGGTCCTGAACATAAATCCTCAAATTCTCCTTGTTTATAAAAAGAAATCTCACATTCATCACTTATATCATTTATAAGTTCAATCTTATAAATCTCATTATATTTACTCATTTTACTAATTGCTTCATCTCTATTTAAAACAAATCTATCAATTGATAGGTTATCTTTGGATATTTTTTTCATCTCTTCTTCGATCTTATTAAGATCATCCTGTGAAAAAGGAGTATCTATGTCAAAATCATAGTAAAATCCATTATCAATACTAGGTCCTATCGCGATTTTTGCATCAGGAAATAATCTCTTTACAGCTTGGGCTAACACATGACTCGTAGTATGCCAAAATGCTTGCTTACCATTTTCATCATTAAATGTTAATATATTAACACTACAATCTCTTTCAATTACATATCTCAAGTCTACAATTTTACCATCAATTTCAGCACATGTGGCAATTTTTGCCAAACCATTGCTAATAGACCTTGCAAAGTCAATTACACTTATAGGAGAATCTATTTCCTTTTTAGATCCATCCTTAAGAATAATCTCTATCATAAACCCACACCTCTATACTACTTAATTTTTTGATCCTCAGATAATACATAATCTACTCCAAAAGTATCAATTTCTATTTTATTTATAATTGGTTTGTTTTTAGGAGTATCCCCAAATACCTCTTCATTTGCAATATTTAAAATAATTTCAATACCATCAGTAACCTTTCCAAATGCTGCATAACTCCCATCTAAATGTGGCGAATTACCAACCATTATAAAAAACTGACTCCCTCCAGAATTTGGATCATTTGCTCTTGCCATAGATAAAACTCCAAGTTCGTGCTTTATATCATTTTTAACTCCATTTATCTTAAATTCACCCTTTATAGAGTATCCTGGTCCTCCAACTCCTGATCCTAAAGGACATCCTCCCTGAATTACAAAATCTTTTATAATTCTATGAAAAGTTAGTCCATTATAATATCCTTTATTTACTAAGTCTATAAAATTCGTAACAGTAACTGGTGCAATTTCTGGATATAACTCAAATTTAATTTCCCCAAAATTTTCTATTACCATAACTCCAATAGGATTTTTATTCATAATACAACCCTCCAAATTATTTTTTACCTAAATTTCTTATCAAAACTATCAAATATAAAATCAAACCTGAAACTGATATAAATAATAAACCTTTATCCCAATTTAATAGGGAATAAACCATCAATATAAAATTTAATAATAAAAATGAACCATAAGCTATTAGTCTTCTTTTATTTTTCTTAAAAGTAAACTTTATAATCACTTAAAAAACTATCCTCTCAATTAAATAACTCCATGGTAACACAAACTAACATCATGGTAAATATAAAATTCAATAAATATTTACCACATAAAATAATTTTTTATAAAGAAAATACTAAAACTACAACTAACAGATAATTCTCAAGGAGATATTAAAATGAAAAAATTTAAAAATATTTTTAAATTCCTTAATACATTATTGCTTTTCATATTTATAACTTCAAATATTACAGTTATTAAAACATATCCTTATTCACAAAATACACTAACATTTGGGGAAGATGCTATAAAACACATTTCTTATTTATCTAAAACCCCACGTATAAGTGGAACAAAATCAATCTTAAATGCCCAAAAATACATTAAAAATGAATTTCAAAAATGTGGATATGAAGTTCAAGAACAAATATTTAATTGGCCTCTCATTAATTCAAAAAATATAACATCCAAAAATATTATCGCTTCTAAAAAAGGTTTAAATAATAATCAAATAATTATCGGAGCACATTACGACTCTACCTCATCAAATGGGGCAGATGATAATGCATCAGGTGTATCTGCTCTTTTAGAAATAGCTCAAAAATTAAATAAAATAACACTCCCTTATAACATAAAATTCATAGCCTTCGATGCAGAAGAACTAGGGCTATTTGGTTCTAGACATTATGTTAAAAATATGACCAATGATGAAAAATCAAATACCTTATTATACATAAATATTGATAGTATATTAACTGGAGATGACCTCTACATATACGGAAATAACGGAAACAAAGGATGGTTTAGAGACGAGGTTATTGAAATTTCAAAAAATGAAAACATAAATATAAAGACTAGTCCTAAATTAATATCCAATAACGATGATGAAATTTCAATTTTAGAAGGTGAATGTTACGATTACAGTGATCATGTATACTTTAGATACGAAGGCATACCCTTTGCGTATTTCGAATCTACAAGTTGGGATGATATAAATATGCATACTGGATATCCTAGATACAGAAATAAAGAATTTGGAATGATTATTCATTCATATAAAGATAATCTAAACTATATATTAAACAACATTGAGAAAAAATCATTAAATAACTTATCAAATTGTATATCACTCCTATATAAAACTATCTTAAATAGAAATAAACAATTAATTATAATAACTGATACAAATGATCAATCAAATCTTGAAAATATAAAATACGATCTCTATCATAACAATAAAATAATTAAAACTTTATCTCATAATGGATCAAACAAAATAGAGATATTCGATTTACCAAAAGGTAGATATAAATTAAAACAAGTTAATAATACAAATTTAAATTTAAAATGTCCTTTAGATAATAACTATTTTAATGTAAGTGATAATGGAACAATTCATTTATTTTATGAAGATGTTAAAAATACTGTAAAAACAAAAGATTATGATGGAATATTGATACAAATATATGGTGATACATTTGATGATCCAAAAACTTCTATAGATGAATTATACAAAGATTTTATCAAAATTAAAAAGCTATCACCAAAAGTTATCTACAACAAAGATTTTTCATTAAAAGAAATCAAATCAACAATCAAAGAATATAATAAAAATAATTTTCAAAATGATGATGAAATCATACCAACATTCATGAACATTCCAATTGAAAATAATTTTTTAAAAATAAATCATCGATTATTAGTCAAATTTTTAACATCAATACTAATAACAATATTTTGCTCAAACATCTATAAAACACAAAAAAGCAAGTTTTTATAAATGTCAACTTGCTTTTTTAAATTCAATAAATACTCTATCTGAAAATAATCCTAAAGTATTTATCTTATCCATTAATTCTTCTGCACACTTTATTACATCATCAGAATAAGTCCAATCAAACACTATAACCTTATTTTTACTCAATAAAGATGTAATAATCATACTCTTTAATTTATCCATATAAGTCAAAAAATGAAATTGACGATTAATCATTTTAAAATCTAAAATATTGCAATACATATCAAAAATTGAATTATTACAAGAATCCATATCCAAATCAATATTTAATATATCATAAATATTTTCCGTTATATTTAGATATGGTTTCATATTAAATCCACTTATTATATAAATAGAGTTCTTATTAAAATACTCCAAAATAAATTTAAATAATCTGTCTTTTACAACATAATCATAAAACAAAATACTATTATGAAATCCAGCAGTAAAACCAATTTCTCTTAGCAAATAATCTTCTAAGAAGTCATCATCAAAAGCCTCTATAACTTTTATCATTCGTATTCCTTTCGTAAATCATACATGTAAACAATTTGTTATTTATAATTTAATTTATTTTAATTGATTTTACAAGTTTATAAATAATATTTAATAATTTATTTAAATCCTACCGTTTCTAAAAAATACCTGTCAAAATAATTCAGTGGTTCAGTATAAAATTTATCAGCTGTTGTTTTATACTTAGACCTATATGTATCCAAAGATCTAAATGTAATTAACGGTTCAATCTTACCAATATAATCAGGCATTGCTACAGTTCCAATTAGAAATGGTTTATCTTTATCAGCATATATAACACTAAATCCTAAAATCCCTTCATAATTATTTACATCTGTATTCCTATATTCATAACATATGAGCTTTCTCTTTTCTCGCGTACTCATATTCTCTATCCTATTCCTTAAATTTTGAATTTCTGTCATTATGTGATTTTTCCTATGAAATATGTACTCACTAGAGAATGCTTGCGTATTATTTTCAATCTTCTCTATTTCTCCTTCCAAAAAAGATATCTTAGTATTAATTTGATCGTAAAATTCATCAAAACTTTTCTCAAAATTTTTGTTTAATATACCCTTTACTCTGCTTTCATATACCAAACTATCTAAAAAATATTTGGGAGAACTTTCATATAAATCAAATAAATCCTCATTATAATTTAAAACCATTATGTCACTTTTTTCTACAGATGATTGATTTTTGCAAGCTTTACTAGAGCTTATAAAACTTATACTATTTAAAAATATCGCTATACCTAAAAAAACATTAGTAAATGTCAACCTATATCCCCTCCCTATAATATATCGAAATTATTTTCTCCATTTAAAACTTAAAAATTCATATAATAATATTTATCTTAAAATAAAAAAAGATGATACAAACTAATGCACCATCTATCAAAACAAAACCCTAATATTATCTTTCCTTACAGTTATCTTTAATTGATCTAAATGTTCAAGAAAAAAAACAGAATATTTCCTGTTAGAATTTAAAAGTTCTTTTGCCAAATTAAGGTCAATAAACCCATTTTTTGCTATAAAATTAATTATCCTATCTCTTGCAGATATAAAATCTTCCCTTAAAACATACATCTCTGAATTAACTTTGTATAAAACTCCAATTTCCTCTAAATAATAATGTACCTCCATAAAATCCTTACAATCAAACTTATTCTCTAAATCCTTAATCTTAGGTGGTACAAACTTAGACTCCTTATATTCATTAATAATTCCATCAATCATTTTATTTATGTCATTTGATAACTCTATTTTAAAATCACTCAATGAAATATATTTTGATGTAGACTTTATATATCCCATATCTTCAAAATAATTAAGTATAAGCATATAAATTTTAGGCTTAAATTCTTTTAAATTCAATTTACCTCTTAATTCTTCTTTTAAAAAACCAATTCTGAATTTATTTTTAGAATGATATTCAGTAAGTATATTTTTAATTTCTAAATAAATCTTATCTAAATTATTTTTATGAATAAAATATCTATTATTCCCATCGTGAAAATCAATCAATATACCATTACTAACCAAGATATCAAATTTATCTAAGATTTCATCTTCTAATAATAAATAATTTTTACAAATATATTTAATATCAATTATATAATTCTTATCATTTTCAATTAATAATGCTAAGTATTCTTCGTTTAGCTCCTTCTCTTTTATTTTAACTTCTTCTAAATATTTTACGTTATTATCTTTAATCCTTTTAGCTAATGGATTTATAATGTACCCCCCACCAATTGTTAATACAGGAGAATACATTCTAACCACATATCTATCATCCTTTAAACATAAAATAGGTTTCTCTAAATGAATTTGAACATAAGCCTCAGAATTTTTCCCAATATTTTCTTTATCTAAAATATGTATTCTACCCATTACTTCACTAGTTCCATGGAGAAAACGTACTCTCTGGCCATTTAATATATCTTTACTTAAATTTTTAACTGAATAAAACCTACAATCTATCATATAGCTTAAAGCTAATGAAGCATTTGTTGATACAACATCTCCTCTTTTTATTTCCTTCTTAACATTAGATAAATTTATTGCACACCTCTGACCTGAGAATGCCTCTTTTTTATTTTCCTCATAAACTTGAATATTACGAACCTTACACTCAATACCAGATGGATATATAAATATACTCTCATTTAAACTAATTTTACCAGACATTATAGTTCCTGTTACAATAGTTCCAAAACCACTCAAACTAAAACACCTATCAATAGGCATCCTAAATATACCATCAGAACTCTTATAATCATCATAATCAATTAATCTTTCTATTTCATTAACAAGTTCATCATATCCATCTCTAGTTTTAGATGAAAACCCCACAACAACAGAATTTTCTAAAAAAGTACCTTTTAATTCATTTTTTATTTCACTTTTTATAAACTCATACCACTCATCATCAACTAAATCTCTTTTAGTTAGGACAATTATTCCCTTATCAATATTAAGAAAACTTAAAATATCTATATGTTCTCTAGTTTGAGGCTTTATACTATCATCGCAAGCAATAACTAAGAGAACTATATCAATTCCAACTGAACCTGCTATCATATTTTTAATAAACTTTTCATGTCCAGGAACATCTATAACTCCTACCCTAATTTTACATGGCAAATCAAAAAAAGCAAATCCCAAATTTATAGATATTCCTCTTCTTTTCTCTTCTTCTAATGAATCAGTATCAATATTAGTTAAACATTTTATAAGCGAGGTCTTCCCATGATCAATATGTCCCGCTGTACCTAATATAATATTTTTCAATCTTCTAACACTCCAATTTAATAAATGCTCTATAAATTTCATCAAATTCACATTTTTCTATAGTTCGAACATCTAACTTAACAAAATTATCTTCAATTCTTACTATAATAGGAATGGTATTGTTTCTTAACCTTCTTTCAATTTCATATACAGACATATTATCATGTTTAATTAATAAAACATACGTTCCTATTTTCTCTCTTGGCATAGATCCTCCACCTATAATAGAAAATCCCTTATCAACTTTTATATTAAAACCTTTTATTTTATTAAGTCTCTCAAGTAACTCAAGAGCATTTTTTTTTAAAAATCCTAATTCATATGTAATCATCTTAAGAGTGGGTATATTCTTAATCGCGAACTTTTCATCTAAATAACATCTAAAAGTTGATTCCAAAGAAGCAAGAATAAACTTATCAACTCTCAAAGCTCTCAACAAATGATTCTTCTTTATTTTATCAATCAAATGTTTCTTACCAACAATAATTCCTGCTTGTGGTCCACCCAGCATTTTATCACCACTAAAAGTTACAATATCAGCGCCATCCATCAGAGATGTCTGAACTAAATTACCTTCAAATCTAATGCCATATTTAGACAAATCTATTATAGAACCGCTACCAATATCTTCAATTATTATTTTTCTATACTTCTCCTTAAGTTCACTTAAATCTTTAATACTAACTTTTTTCGTGAAACCTCCAATATAATAATTAGAAGAATGCACTTTAAGAAAAGCACTAGTATTATCATTTATCTCATTCTCATAATCAAATAAATGAGTTCTATTAGTACACCCTACTTCTTTCAATATAGCTCCACTAAACTTCATAACATCAGGAATTCTAAAAGATCCTCCAATCTCAACAAGTTCTCCCCTTGAAACAATTACCTCTGTATTCCTACACAAAGTATCTAATACAATCATTATAGCTGCTGCATTATTATTTACAACAAGAGCTGACTCACAACCAATAACTCTGCATATAATTCCCTCAACATGAGAATATCTATTACCCCTTGATCCTTGTTCTAAATCATACTCCAAATTTGAATAATTTTCTGCAACCTCAATCATATGCCTAATGCCATCTTCACATATTTTACTTCTTCCAAGATTTGTATGTACTATTACACCAGTTGCATTAATAACTTTCCTAATGCTATATCTCAATTCCTTACGTAATTCATCATTAAATATATGTGATATTATTTGAAAACTTATATCAAAAACTTTTCCATCCCTAATCATCTCTCGGTATGTATTTAAAATATTTCTTAATATATTCAATACAACTTCCCTCGGATATAACTCAAGTGCCTCTTTAACATTATCCAAACTCAATAATTCATCAACCTTAGGAATCTTCTTATATAAATTTTTCAATAACATATCATTCCTTTTTATTCTACATATAAAAATTTATCTTCAAGTTTTCTAACCTCGCCAATCACTTTGTAAAAAACGTGTCTACTCTCCAAATTTTTCTTAAACCTTTCCAAATCATCTTCTTCAACAGAAAACAATAATCCTCCAGACGTTTGTGGTTCAAATAATATATCCTCGACCCACTCTTCACATTTGCAATAAACATTATTGGATAGGTATTTTTTATTAGAATACGTACCTTCTGGAATAAATCCATTTCTTAAGTATTCAATAGAACTTTCAATCACTGGAATACTTTTTTTATCCAAATGTAATGAAACTTTAGAACCATATGCCATCTCATATCCATGACCTAAAAGTGAAAATCCTGTTATATCTGTACAAGCATTTATTTTTATACCAATGGAAGCCTCATACGCATATTTATTTAAAGTAGTCATTGAAGCAACAGCATCATTATAAGCATCGTCAGAACAAATCTCTCCTTTTATCGCCGTAATAATCGTCCCAACACCAAGCCTTTTAGTTAGAACAAGCTTATCTCCAATCTTCGCTCCATAATTTTTATAAACACTATCAGGACAAACTTTACCAATAACAGAAAGTCCAAATTTAGGTTCATTATCTTGAATTGAATGACCTCCAGTAACGATAGCCCCAGCCTCTTTTACCTTATCTGCACTACCTTTTAAAATATCACATAAAACCTCAATAGGAAGACATTTAGGAAAACCAACAATATTTAGGCAAAGTACAGGTATTCCTCCCATAGCATAAACATCACTTAAAGAATTTGCAGCAGCAATTTGTCCAAAAACATATGGATCATCAACTATTGGAGTAAAAAAATCTAAGGTAGATATAATTCCTAAATCATCCCCGAACTTATATACAGCCGCATCATCATTATTTTCGAATCCAACAATTAAATTTTTATCATTAAAAACTGGTAATTTATCTAAAATATTCGAAAGAACC
Source organism: Candidatus Arthromitus sp. SFB-mouse-Japan (assembly GCF_000270205.1). Taxonomy (NCBI): domain Bacteria; kingdom Bacillati; phylum Bacillota; class Clostridia; order Eubacteriales; family Clostridiaceae; genus Candidatus Neoarthromitus; species Candidatus Arthromitus sp. SFB-mouse. The sequence goes on along the minus strand of NC_015913.1, from coordinate 464,366 downwards.
TCCGGCTCTATCTTAGCTCCTCACCCAGAAGTTTGACTAAGGTGTGTAAGTTTATATTTGCTATACATCCTAAACATCCCTCCTCCAAAATCTAATAAACTAAATTATAACATCTTTAAATATTATTTTAAACTGTTATTTTATCTCTAAATTTTTCAAAAGTCTTACTCCCAATACGAGATACATTCTTTATATCATCAATAGATTCAAATACTCCATTCTCTTCCCTATACTCTATAATAGAATCTGCTAAAACATCGCCAATTCCATTTAAAGTCTTAAGCTCTTCCTTTGATGCAGTATTAATATTAATAAGAAATGAATTATTATCACTCCCACTATGCCTATAAGATGTCTCGTTAAATCGACTATCTACAAAATCTTGCTTATCTAAAACCCCCTCATCATCTATAGAACGTACAATAATACATTCTCCATTTTTAATTTCACGTGCCTGATTAATATCATCAAGACTACCTTTATCTGTAATACCTCCTGCCATCAAAATCAAATCATAAACAATACTCCCCTCTTCCATCTTGTACACATTCGGATTCAGAACTTCACCTTTAACCTCAACAAAAATAGTCTTCTTAATGTTATCCTCCTCTGATAAATAAAAATTATTTTCAATGATTTCATCTTGATTTTTATCATCATGAATAAATTCATTTAAAGAAACAACTTCATTGTAACTATTTTTAGCTGATTTATTGTAAATAAAAAATACCGATAAAAATACAATTCCAACTATACCCATAGATACAACTTTAACCAAATTATCTTTTTTAAACATGATGTCCCCCAACAAAATATTTTTTAATATTAATTCCATTTTTAAATATTATTTAAACAAAAAACACTCAACTTTTTACAAAATATATCCTTATATTAATTAATAATTTAAATACAAGTTGTAAATAATAAAGAATGCTTTTAGTTTTTGTTCTGGAGGATTAAATGAGAACCTTACATAAGTTACATAAGTTAATTTTTATATACATATTGATAAATTTTATATCACTACCAATAAGAGCAAAATGTTTAACAGATCCAAATTTGATAATAAATAGTAAATCTGCAATACTGATTACACATCAAACATCTAGCATAATATACGAAAAGAACGCGTATGATAAGTTCTACCCAGCATCAACAACAAAAATTTTAACAGCAATAGTAGTTTTAGAAACACTTGATTTAAATGAAAGAGTCGAGGTTTCTAAAAAAGCTTCGAGTATCAACGGCACTAAAGTTGGACTTTGCCAAGGTGGATTATATACAGTTGAGGATTTACTATATGGATTACTATTAAATTCAGGAAATGATTGTGCAATAGCACTAGCCGAACATACATGTGGATCTGAAGAAAATTTCTCAAAACTAATGAATAAAAAAGCCAAAACTATAGGTGCATACTATTCAAACTTCGTAAATGCAAGTGGTTTACATAACGATAAACATTATACATGTGCATATGATTTAAGTAAAATTTTATCTTACGCTATCAAAAACAAAAAATTTATAGAAATATCAACATCAAAATCACATGATATACTTGGAACAAGTGGAGATTCCTTTAACATATATAATCAAAATCAATTGATCTTAAAAAACGGAAAATATTATTATGAACACGCATTATTAGGAAAAACAGGGTTCACGACACCTGCTCAATATACATTTGCTGCATCTGCAAGGAATAATAATGTGGATTTAATAGCTGTAGCACTAAAAGCTTCAAGCAAGGATGAATATCTTCAAGATATAATCAATCTATTTAACTATGGTTTTAGTAAAATCAAAAAGATAAGTATCTCATCAAAATAAAAAACCAAAATAATCTAATCATTAAGATTATTTTGGTTTTTTTATATAATCCATCATATCACTTGGAATATCAACTTTAAACTCCATGATATCATTAGTATATGGATGAGGAAATTTAATTTTATATGCATGCAACAAATATCTAGATACACTTGAAACACAACTCCCATACATTTTATCTCCTACAATTGGATTGCCAAGATAACTCATATGTACACGTATTTGATGGGTCCTACCTGTCTCTATCTTAACTCTTACTAAATCACAACTATCAAATCTTTTCACAACTTCATATATAGTTCTAGCAAATTTACCATAACTATCATGCACAGTCCTTTTTACAGAATCTTCAGAAGGTCTAAAAATATTTTTCTCAATGATTCCCTTAGTATCTTTCATATTATCTTGAACAATAGCTATATACTCTTTATAAAAAATATTATCAATCATACAATTAGATAAAAACATATGGGAATATTGATTCTTCGCTATAACTAAAAGACCTGTTGTATTCATATCTAATCTATTTACAGGTCTTACAATTGAATCAATATTATTAGTTTTAAAATAATACATTATACCATTAGATAAAGATACATCATGACTTTTACTAGGATATACAACCAAATCTTTAGGTTTATTTACAATCAAAATAAAACTATCCTCATACACAATTTCAAAATCCACCTGAATTGGAACAATACTTTGAGTTTCATTCTTTCTATGTATCTTTATTTTTATCTTATCACCTTTTTTTAAATAATAATTAAGCTTAACACTTAAATTATTTACAAAAATTCTTTTCTCAATAGCAGACTGCTTAATAAACCTGGAGCTCAATTTCTTATCATATTTCAAATAATCTCTAATCTTTAAACCATCTACTTCATCTAAAATCTCATATTCTAAAAAATCCAATTCATACTATCCTTTCACAAATTTTTCAAAATAAAATTCCTCGCTTTTATAGTATTCTCATGAATAAATCTTCCTTTTTCTAAAAGCTCTACAATTATAGAATTATAAGCAAATAACATAGATTTATCTAAATCCAAATCAATCAAAGCAGCATCCCTAGATTTATAAACTCTTTCAAAATTTCTCCCCATCTCAAAAAAATCTGCAAGAAATACAATTTTATCAATAATAGACATATCTTCTGCACCTGTAACATGATTTTTAATAGCATTTAATATTTGTATATCATCTACATTAAATTTATCTCTTGCAATTACCATAGATGCAACGCCATGAAAGATATGTATATTCTTCAATTCATATTCATTTAATTCATATCCTTCATTAAGTGTCATATTTAAAATCGTATCTTCAGGTAAATTCTTTCCTACATCATGAAAATAACAAGCAATTTTAACTTTTTCCTCATCACAATAAGATAACTTATTACATAAAATCATACCCATATCCACAACTCTTAGAGTATGCTCATATCTAAAATTATTAAGATTTTCTTTTATATACCTATCAACAGCTAAAAAATCCATAATTCACTCCAAATACAATCTCTCTGAGATAATATAATCATAAACATCATTTGGAACAAGTCCAAAAATATTCTCATTTTTAATAATCTTTTCTCTAATCTCAGTTGAAGATAAATTAATTATTTCTCCTAAAAATATCTTTATATGTGCATTGTAAACATCCTCATAATATTTCTTAAGATTTAATACATCATTTAGATGACTATCTAATCTTAAATAAACCACAATAACTGCACTTTTAAATATTCTATCGATTCCCTTCCAACTTTCAAAATTAATTAGATTATCTGAACCAATTATAAAAAATAATTCATTATATCCAAAATGATTTTTCAAATATTCCAAACTTTCATAAGTATAAGATATTGAGTCTTTTTTTAGTTCATAATACTCAATATCAAAATACACATAATCTTTGATAGCTTTTCTCAACATTTCTAACCTAACATGATCACTTAAAAGTTCTATGTAATTCTTATGAGGAGGTATTTTATTCAATAAAAATAAAACCTTCTCTAATTTAAATTCATTATATATTTTATTAGCTATATTAATATGTCCATTATGAATAGGATTAAATGTCCCACCCAAAACTCCTATCTTCAATTTCAAACACCTCGAATAAAAATTTCTATCCTATAAATTCAAATTCGAAATCATTCAATCTAACAAGGTCACCTTCCTGTACTCCCATCAATTTGAGTTCATCAATAACGCCCTTATTAGTCAAAACTTTATGAAAATATCTAAGCGAACTAAAATTATAAATATTCACAGAATTAAGTAATCTATCAACAAAACTTCCAGTAATTAAATAATATTCATCCCCAAATTCATTGACTTCTTTTGAAATAGTATAACTAAATCTTTTAGGTTCAAAAACATACACTTCATCTTCTTCAAAGTTCAAAATAGGCTTTGGTGTCTTATCAACCAATTTTTTTACATTCCTAAGTAACTCCAATAATCCATTTCCAGTAACCGCCGATATTTCAAATACATCACTATACCCGAGAGATTTAATAACATTCTTAACGTTCTGAATCTTTTCTCTTCCATCATATAACATATCACCTTTATTCAAAACAACAATTTGAGGTCTATTCATCAAATCATAATTATACTCAGCAAGTTCATTATTAATTAATTTAAAATCATCTATGGGATCTCTTCCTTCGATCCCCGAAATATCTAATATATGTACAAGTACTCTAGTTCTTTCAATATGCCTTAAAAACTCAAGTCCAAGACCAATACCCTTCGATGCTCCCTCAATTATTCCTGGAATATCTGCAATAACAAATCCACTTATACCTTTATAATCAACAACCCCCAAATTCGGATGTAATGTTGTAAAATGATAATTAGCAATTTTAGGTTTTGCATTACTAACTTTTGATATCAAAGTAGATTTTCCAACATTTGGCATCCCAATTAATCCTACATCTGCGATAAGTCTAAGCTCCAAAGTTAAGTTCATTTCATCATGAGGCATACCAGGCTCAGCAAAATCTGGTGCTTGCCTAGTAGGTGTACAAAATTTACAATTTCCCTTACCACCTTTGCCACCTTTTAGTAAAACAAACCTACTATTTTCACTAGATAAATCTTTTATAACTTTACCACTTTCAGAATGTATTAAAATTGTCCCTTCAGGTACTTTTATAATAACATCTTTTCCATCTTTACCATAACACTTTGAAGTTCCTCCATCCCCCCCATCTTCTGCTAAAAATTTACTATTATACCTAAAATCAATTAGAGTATTAATATTGTGATCAACTTCAAATATGATATCCCCTCCTTTTCCACCATCACCACCATCAGGTCCACCTAAAGGTACATACTTCTCCCTCCTAAAAGAAACACAACCATCTCCACCTTTTCCTGATTTAACATAAATCTTAGCTACATCTATAAACATAATCTTTAACTTCCTTCAAAATAATTTTAATTAAAAAATTAGGATGATTAACATTAATTAATCACCCTTTAAACAAATAATCCAAATTTAGACAGTAACTTCAACTGGATAAACACTAGCTCTTTTTCTACCCTTACCAAATGTTTCAAATTTTACAACACCATCAACTTTTGCAAATAAAGTATGATCTTTACCTAATCCTACATTCAAACCTGGATGTATTTTAGTTCCCCTTTGCCTCATTAATATATTACCAGCTAAAACGAATTGACCATCGGACCTTTTAACTCCCAATCTCTTTGAATGACTTTCTCTACCGTTTTTAGAACTACCTACACCTTTTTTAGATGCAAATAACTGGATATCAAACCTCATCTCCATTGTCCTCCTTCATCTCTATTTTAATATAATTCCTATACTCATTAACTAGTTCTCTTAATGTGTACTTAAAAGTATTCAACAATATTTGCGCTTTTTCAATATCACTTTCTTTATAATCAGATATATTAACATAAACTAATGGTTTTTTTTTATCAACACAATAACAAAAATTATCACATATAACCTTATTCAACCCAATTATAACACTTTGTGTAATTGATGAAACTGCAGCACAAACAATATCTCTTCCTGATATATCATAACCAGAATGACCATAGACCTTAAACCCAAAGAGCTTATCTTTTTTATGTATCAATTCTACTTTAATCACTAATTAACACTCAATCTTACTAATAGTAATCTTAGTATACGGCTGCCTATGTCCATTCTTTCTTCTGTAATCTTTTTTAGGCTTATACTTAAAAACAATTATTTTCTTACCTTTAACATGCGCAACAACATCAAATTTAACCTTAGCACCTTTTAAAAACGGGCTACCTAATTTAATGTTATTTTTATCAAATATAGCTAAAACTTTATCAAATTCACTAGATGAATCAATATCCAAATCTAGCTTTTCAACATACACAGTATCTCCTTCTTTAACTCTATACTGCTTTCCACCTGTTTCTACAATGGCATGCATCACTATAATCCTCCTCAATAAACTAAGACTCGCCTCATTAGGTAACACAACTTTTAAAAACCCAATCAAGTGCGGATACCTTTCCTATTATATCATATTTTTTATATTCTGCAATCTACCTTATCTGTTTTTAGCTGAATAATTGAACATTAATAACAAAAATTAAATAAAATTTACAGTAAAGTAATATAAAAATAACAAGTAGTTTGAAAAATTTATTGATAATACACTCCTAGCTTATGTAACACGATATTTTATAAATTATCACTATAAAGTCCTATATATTAGAAAAAAACTACAAATTTAAATAATTAAAATAAATTTAAAACCTAAAATAACTTTATTTATAATAAATATATTATTTTCAAATAAAAACAACACACACTATACACACCGATTTTTATATAAGTATATATCAATTATAAATTACATAAAATTAACAATAAATAACTTATTATTCAAACTCAAATCAATATATCGCCAGAATTTTAAAAATAGTAAATTATACAAAATAAATCTTATTTATCTAAAAAATAAAAAAGTGGTATCGCACTTACTTAATACCACTACTAAATTATTAATCATAAATAGCTTAAATATTCCAATATATACCTAATATTATATAAATCATTTATATAAATCTAAAAAATTTATATTCCCATATATCCTATAATATCTAAATATATCTTTTATAAATAAAACATCAATAATTTCAAATTCCGTACTAACAATATAAAATACACTTATATCATAATCCATATATAATTTAATAGTATCAAACAATGTCCTTATACTCCCTAGTTGCACTGATATTATGGTTGACTTACACTTACAACTATTTCCCAAATTATAAATAATATTGTTGAATTTATTAAAACGTATAAACTCATTGAATGTATTAATAAATATAAAAATGGATAAAATTAAATAATTTATACTTATTTCCATTAAGCCATTAAAAATTAAACCATAAATTAATATAACACTACCTATTAAAAAACTAAAACAAATACTAATATAATTCACTATTTTACAGTCAATAAATCTAATCAATATATTTCTTAATATACTCGATCCATCTAATGGAAATGCTGGTAATAAATTAATAAATCCAATAACAAAATTCGCCATTATAAAATCTCTAAATATATCTATTCCAAATAATATTTGTATTAAATTTAATACTAAGCCTAAAATTATATTAGATAAACTACCTATAAAATAAAGTACAAGCAACTTATTATTTGATATATTACAATCATCTAAATTTATACTGAATCCCAATATAATATATTTTAATTTAAAAGTATAAATACTACTTAGTTTTAAAAATAACAAATGGGTTATCTCATGTACAAATATTGCTATCAATGATAGCAATAAATATTTATAACCTCCTATGATAAAAAAACTATATAAAATAACTAAAATTATCTTTAATATTTTAAAATAACTCATAAAAATACCTAAAATATATTATTATTTTATATAAATATATTTTAAGTATATTATATATTACTAATCTATAAAAACTATACTTTGTTTTCTCATATTAATATTCAAAACTATAGCTATTCCTATCATATTACTCAATATAGAACTTCCTCCATAACTCACAAAAGGTAAATTAATACCCGTCACTGGTATCAACCCTATAGTCATACCTATATTTTGAAATACAGAATATAAAATATAAAAAACCATACCTATACAGAACAACTCACCAAACTTATCTTTAGCCGTTCGTGCTATTTTCAATACTCTCATTATTATAATTATATATACAACTAATAACAAAACTGATCCTAAAAACCCCCAATATTCTCCTATAATAGAAAATATAAAATCATTTTGTGGTTCAGGTACAAACTGTGAAACATAACTGCTATTACCATTTCTACCCATAAAACCGCCTATACCTATACCTATCTTTGATTGAGAAACCTGTAATCCATTTCCCATAGAATCCAATGCAGGATTTAAAAAAGATACAATCCTATTTTTCCAATACTCAGGTAATAAATTGGTATCCCATACTAATAAAATAGAAAATATACTTAAAAGTGAACCAGCAAAAAATATCTTTATATTTATACCAGCTATAAATAATATACCTATGCTCATTACAAAGCAAACTATAGTCATACCCATATCAGGTTGTATAACAATAGCAATTAATGGTAATAAAATATAAAACGCTAATTTATATATAGATTTTTTATCATTTATTTTATTACTCCCCTCATCTATAACCTTTGAAATCATTAATATTAGCGAAATTTTCATAAATTCTGCTGGTTGTAATGTAAAATTACCTATTTGTATCCATGCATTCGCTCCATTAATTTCTTTACTGAATAATTTAGTAAATATCAATAATGCTATATTTAAAAAATAAATAATAGGAATAAACTTTTTAAAATATGAATAATCTATAAATAATATTATGTATAATGTAATACAAGATATCAATACAAATAGCAACTGCTTTCTAGCTGAATTAAAATTAGTAGCATAAAATATATTTATTACTCCATATAAACACAAAATTACAACACTAATTAAAAGAATAAAATCAATTTTTCTAAGTTGACGAAACTTAAACAAAACATGTTTCAATAAAATTCACCTTTACTTACTATTTATATTATCTCTATATAAAGGAATTTTAGCTACCAATTCAGAATAACTATATCCTGCATTATCATGTGAACTATTTGTTAAATCAAATGTAACTTTATTAGTATCAATATTAATATATTTTGAAATTATTGTTAATATCTCACTCCTAATTATATTCAAAACATAAGGCGTTATCCCTTCTCTATCATTTATTATTATAACTTTTAACCTATCCCGAGCGATATCTTTTGATAAAGGTCTATTATGAAGTAATCTAATCATTATGTCGCCCCCAATTATTATTTCTTGAATATATTAACTAACGATCTTAATATATTGTTCCCTTCTACCAAATTCATAAATGGAATCTCTTCTCCCATCAATCTCCGTGCAATATTTATATAAGCATTTCCAGCTTTAGATTTATTTGATAATACCACTGGTTCACCTTTATTAGTAGATATAGTTATATTTTTATCATCTGGAACAACTCCTAACAATTTTATAGATAGCGTATCCATTATATCCTCTACATCCAGCATATCACCTTTTTTAGTCATAGAATAATTTAACTTATTAATTATTAATTGATGTCTATCTAATCCTTTTGCATCTAATTTCCCTATGACTCTATCCGCATCTCTCACAGATGTTATTTCAGGATTAACTACAACTATAGCTCTATCAGCACCTATAACAGCATTCTCAAATCCTTGTTCAATCCCTGCCGGACAATCTATTAAAACATAATCAAAATCTTGTTTTAACTCATTAACTAATTTCTGCATTTGTTTGGTTGTTATATCATTCTTATCCCTAGTTTGTGCTGTAGGAAGTAAATATAAACTATTAAATCTTTTATCTTTTATAATAGCCTGTTTAAGTTTACATTTACCTTCAACTACATCTAGTAACGTGTATACAATTCTATTTTCTAATCCCATCAATACATCTAAATTTCGCAATCCTGTATCCCCATCAACAACTACTACACTTTTATCAAAAGAAGCAAGTGCTGTTCCAATATTTGCAGTTGTTGTTGTTTTGCCTACACCACCTTTTCCTGATGTTATAACTATTGATTCGCTCATAACATACCTCCCACTAACTATATCATTATAATATTAATATTTAATCAATATACTATAAATTGTATATGGAAATTTTTGCTAGTATACATATTTATTTATACTATATGGTTCTACCTCAATACAACCATTTTTTAATTTAGCTACCTCAGGATATCTTGGATTATCTCCATCTGGAGATGTAGAAACAATATCACTTATCTGTAAAATTTCTGGAGATAATTTAAATGCTGCAATTATAGTTTTATCATTACCTTTAAATCCAGCATGAACTCTACCCTTTAATTCTCCTAAAATTACTATGTTCCCTGTAGATATAACCTCAGCTCCACTATTTACATCACCTATAACAACTATATTCCCATTAAAAAATATTTTTTGTCCACTCCTAACTGTCTTATATATAAACTTTGTTTTACCTTCGTCTATACCATTAAAATAAGTACTATTTTCTATGTAATAGCTATTCTTATCCTCTAAAATAAATTCTTTTACCTTTAGATCTCTCTCAAAAAATCCTCTAATATCTTTAAGAATATCATTATCAATTTTATTAAAATCTATAATCAATTTTATAGAAGATTCACGAAAAAACCTTAAATTTCCTTTCATCTTATCTATCAATTCAACAGCTAACTTATCATATGTATATTTTTCATCATCAAATATTATTTCTAAGCCTTCTCTAACACCCTTAATTTTAACTCCGTTGCTATCCATAATAACTTCCCCTCCAAAAATTAATCCATTAAAGTATATGCATAAGGAAACATTGGAATATATTCAGGATAATTTTTTTGTAATTCATCCTTAAAATATGCCTCAAATATTGCTCTAGCTACATAAGAACTAAAATATCCATGACCACCATCATATATAACTACACATACAGCTATCTTTGGATCATCTATAGGTGCAAATCCAACAAATACACCATATGCCGCTCTACCAACTCTTTCTTGCATTCCATTTTCTTTAAATGTTGCTGTACCTGTTTTGCCACCTGTTTCAATAGGAAAATAATGACCATTAGTAAATACACTTGCAGTGCTACCATTCCTAGTAACTCTTCTCATGCCTTCTATTACAGCATCCACATTTTCAGATTTTAAAATAACTTTATCTAATATTTCAGGTTTATATTCTTTAACTATATTATTATCTATATCTACTATCTTATCTACTAAATTTAATTTATATCTTATACCCCCATTGACAAGAGTTGCAATATAATTTGCAAGCTGTATAGGCGTAAATAAACTTATACCTTGACCTATAGATGCATTTATAACATTCCCTGGAGTATAAATTTCAGTTCTTAATGAATATATTGTATATTCTGTTATCGCATTTGTCATATTTTCAATATCATTATTTGTATACTCAGTATCAGACTCTTCATTGTAATAATTAACTATATCAGAAAATAACATGTTTAAATTTGAATTTAAATAATCAGTTTTTTCTTTCAATATTCCTTTATCCACGTCTAATGGCAAATCTTCATCTAATATTTTCTTTACGAAGTCTTTAATTTCCTTCTTTAATTTCGATAATTTTTCACTATCTGTGGTCTTTTTAGATATATCTATTGGATTAAATATATATCTGCCAAACTCCCCCTTATTTAAAATATCTATTATATTATATGTAGATAAAGCTATTACATTTGATTTCATACTTTGTAAATTAAATACTTGCCCTGTGGTTTCTATCAATTCTATACCTGTTGTAGAAATATAATTTGTTGTATTGGGTGGTCTACCTAATCCAAATTGCCATGCCCATTTAGCCAATATATCTAATCCTTCTTTATTAGAAAATCCTTCCTTATTATACAGTCTATATGCAACTTGATAAAAGTAGTGATTATTTGATGATCTTAACGCATCTCTAACATCAATGTCTCCAAGTGTATAATTAACAAGATTTGTCCATTTATTATTATAAGCTTCAAATACTAAATTATCTTTTATAGTTTCATTAGGTCCAATAACCCCTTCCTCAAGTGCAGCTATTGCTGTCAAAGGCTTAAATGTCGATCCTGGAGGTATTAAACCTTGGGTCGCATAGTTAAAAAACACCTTTGGATATACATCATTTGGATCTTCTCTTAAACTATTAGGATCATTAATATCTGATAATGGAAATAATTCATCTACATCTATATTTAACTTTCTACTTTCTATATATTCTTCTCCAAATTCTTTAAGATCAGTAGCAAAATATTGTTTTCTTATATCTGGAGTCATATTTTCATCACTAACAAACACATTAGGATCATAATTAGGTAATGATACTAATGATAATATATCTCCATTATTAACATCAATAACAACAGCGGCACCACGCGTTGCATTACTTGTATCAAGCCCTGTTCCATGTCCATTACCTGTATTCTGTAATCCAGTCATTACATCATTCAATGCCCGTTCAGTTACTTTCTGTAACTTCTTGTCTATAGTTAAATAAATATTATCTCCAGGTATTGGGTCAATTTGCATAATATCTTCCTTCTTAGTACCATTATTATCAACCTTTATAATATTACTTCCATGTTTTCCTCTTAAATTAGATTCAAATATAGCCTCTATACCAGACTTTCCAATTGTATCATATGAGGTATTATAACCATCTTTCTGATATTTTTCTTTTTGATTATCATCTATTGCACCTATATAACCTATAATATTAGATGCAAACTCTCCTTCAGGATAATATCTTATAGATCTAGGTGAAACTGTTATACCTTTTAACATAATCTCCTTTTGCATTATTTCAAAAGCAGTTTCCTTGTCCAAATCAATTGCCAATATTATAGGATTAAAGCCAGAAAAACTATTCATTTTAATACTATCTCTTATAAAAACATAATCTCTTATACGTTTAGGTGTAAATTTTTTAATTAATTTATCATATATTTCCTTTCCAGTACTATTTTTCATTTCAAATGAACTATCCAATAGCTTATATAAATCGTACTCCTCTATTAAATCATAAAACATATCTTCGGCTTTTATATTTATAATACTATCTTCCAATTCTCTTTTTTGATTGTCTGTCAAATCTCTAATAGAAGAAAAATATTTCTTCTTCAATTTATCATAATAACCTCTATCATTTTTAAATCTAAGCTCTTTGCCTCTTATCTCAGACTCAGAGGTCACTGCAAATTCAAATCTAAATGGATCAACCTTTATTTCAAAATTATTATATAAATCTTCACCATTTTTATCCAATATATCAAGAACCTCTGTAATTACTTCAAAAAAGCTATCACTATTATTAATGCCTGAATATTCTAGTATGTAACTTTCTACATTAGTAGCAAGAACCTCTCCATTCTTATCTAATATTTCACCTCTAGATGCCCTTATAGATACTTGCCTTTGAGAATAATATGTTGATAATTTTAAGTTGTCCTCAAATCCTATAATTTGAAGATTAAATAATCTAATTATTATAATAAAAAAAAGTACAAACATAGATATGACAATTACCAAATATCTATAATCTGTACTATTTCTATGCTTAATATTTATCTTAATCCCCCCGTTAGTTAAAATTCTAGTGACTTCTTAAACAATCTCCCTTTAAATATTCTACCTAAAAACAAATACAAAAAAACTGAAAAAACAAATATATAAATCAATTCATAAATCATATATAAACCACTTATACCTACACCCAAAAATATCATTAAAAATATATTCGTAATAAAACTCTTAAATATACAAAATATAGACACAATTAACACAGATAAAAAATATTTGTTCTTATTATATTTAATAGATACATAATAAAATAACACACCTAAAATAATATTTAAAAATATATTAACTCCAAACCCATTAATAAAAAACACATCCTGGAGAAATCCTATAACAACAGAAAAATATACAATTTCATATTTTTCAATATTCATACAACATATAAAAAAATATACACTAGTTAAACTTGTATACGAACCATTTATAGTAAAAAGAGGAATTACCGATATATCTAATAAGAAAAAAAATATACCTATAATAAATAATAATAAAAACTTCATAATTTTAGTATTCTACCTTATATTTATTTTTGGGGATTACTATAAATAAATTGCTCACAAAATCAAAATCTATATGGGATTTAATTAAAATACTTTTACTTAAATTTCTTTTATCATTTTCTATGGATATAACCTCCCCGATAATTATTCCAGACGGATACACTCCTCCTAATCCAGAAGTAACAATAATATCCCCCACAACTACATCTTCATCTATAGGTACATACTCCATCTTAAGTATGTAATTTCCAGACGAATTCTTATATTTTTTAACTATCCCTTGACTTCCGTTAGTCCTTTGAACTATACCTCCTACCGATATACTTCCATTAATTATTGGAGATATAATACTCCAATAATCGGATACAGATATAACCATTCCAAACAGTCCTCCATTTGCCACAACTATCATGCCATTTTCGAGTCCATCTTTTATACCTACATCTACTATGTAATCATTCGTGTACGATCCATTTTTCCCTATAATATTTGCTCCTACAAATGTATAATCATCCAATCTATCTTTTAAATTTAATATATCCCGCAATTTATCATTTTCTTCCTTTAATTTAGAATACTCTATAATTTCAGATTTCAACCTTCCATTTTCCTCATTTAAATCTTCCAATTTACCCATCAATTCTGAATAATGCATTACTCCATAATATATATCAGATATAGATTTAGAAATATTATACATAACCTTCTGTATAGGATTCATTACATTTCCTGTTATGCCCTCAATGTAAGATTTACTAGTCCTCTGAGAAGAAAATAATATGAGAACAATCATGATTATAATTAACAAAGATATTATAAGATTTATCTTATTTTTCATGAATTTCATCTAAATTTTAATGTCCTCTTTGATTTTTAGCTATTCTATCAAAATTTTCTAATGCTTTCCCAGCTCCTAATGCTACACAATCTAACGGTTGTTCTGCAATATGTACCGGCATATGAGTCTCATGATTTATTAAAGCATCTAAATTTCTTAACAATGCTCCTCCACCAGCTAACATTATGCCTTTTTCCATAATATCTGCTGCTAACTCAGGTGGCGTTTTCTCAAGAGTAGTTTTTATGGAATCAATTATTGCAGAAACAGGTTCTTTCAAAGCATCTCTTATCTGATCCTCTGTAACCTTTATAGTCTTAGGTAATCCTGTAATAAGGTCTCTACCCTTTATATCTATGACTCTTTCTACTTCATCTAACTGAAATGCAGATCCTATTTCCATCTTAACCTGTTCAGCTGTTCTTTCACCAATCATCAAGTTAAACTCTCTTTTTATGTAACTAGTTATAGATTGATCTAATTCATTTCCAGCAATCCTTAATGATTTACTCGTAACAATTCCCCCTAATGATATAACGGCTACTTCAGTTGTACCTCCACCTATATCTACTATCATACTTCCGGTAGCATCATCAACTGGTAATCCAGCACCTATTGCCGCTGCCATAGGCTCCTCCATTAAAACAACTTCCCTAGCTCCTGCCTGCTTTGTTGCCTCTTCAATGGCTCTCTTTTCAACACCCGTTACCCCAGATGGAAAACAAACTATTATTCTTGGACTAGCTAAAATACTTCTTGAAGTAACTTTTTCTATAAACTTCTTTAACATAGTTTGAGTAACTTCAAAATCAGCTATAACTCCATCTTTTAAAGGTCTTATGGCTATAATATTACCTGGTGTTCTTCCAATCATTTGCTTAGCTTCTCTTCCTACAGCTAAAGCCCTCTTCGTAACATCATTTATAGCAACTACAGATGGCTCTCTCAAGACTATACCTTTGCCTTTAACATATACAAGCGTATTAGCAGTTCCCAAATCTATGCCCATATCTTTACTTATGCCAAATAATCCCATAAATTATCTCCTTTCAAATAAAACAATCATTTTTAACAAAACTTGGTTCGATAAAATACTACTATGATTTTTTAATTTCTCAACATAACACTACCACATTATTTCTTTAAATATTGTTACATTTTTATTTGTTATTATTCAATAAATATACAATTTTTGTATTTTTTGGATTAATCAACTAAAATGAACACACATACTACTTCATATTAATGCATTATAAACACAAAATTTAATTATTATTTTATCATTTAGTAATAATTTTAACAAGCATAAATAAACACTAATAGATATATTTTTGCAAAATTATACACTGTTTTACACTATAATTTATAATCAGCAAAACTTGAATATACAAAATTAAATACACTTTCTAAATCTTCTTTTTCAACTTTATCATCTAAGTCAAGTATTAAATCCCTTAAATCATTAAATAACTTATAAGATCCTTTATTCCCATAATTTATATCTAAAAAATCAATATCGCTTTTAAGGTCTGTTACATCCACCTCATCACTCAATACATTTTTTATATCATTCAAAATAAAATTAGAAAATATCTCTAATATCTTCAATATTTCCTCATTATATTCAACATTTAATGGAATTTTGTAAACTTGTTTCACAAATTGAATATTATTCTTTTTCAAAAAATCCGCCATATCTAAAAAATTATTTTTAGTGGATACTCCTAAGATTACTCTTTCATATTTGCCATCATTTACAATACTAGATAATACTTTATTATCTATCTTTCTTCTGAATTCTTCAGCATTATCTAAGTCATTAAATACTCCTCCCTGAAACAAAACTATATTATTACTTAATAAACTTTTAGAATAATTCTCTAATTTTTCTTCTTCTAATTTCTCATTATTTTCATTTTCTTCACTTACAAGATCAATTTCCGATTTTTTATATGTACTGCTTTCATATATAAAACTAGCTATATTACTAGAAATAAATATTGATAATATTAAAACCAACACAAAAGATGTAATAAATTTAATTAAATCCCCATATTTTATATTTCTTTTATTAACTGTTGCTCTTCTATATTTCATTTTATCCCTCCATATATAATTTATATAAAAATATATATGTGGTTTTTTTATAATTATAATATAATTTAAAAACAAAAAGCGATACTTTAAAAGTATCGCCACTTAATAAGGTCTCATAGACCATGCATACCTAGCACCATAATATCCATCATTCACACTAGAAACAGTAACACCGGTACTAGAATTCGCAGCATGAACAAATTTTCCATCTCCTACATAAACTCCTACATGTGATAGAGATGAATAAGTGTTAGAAAAAACCAAATCCCCTGGCTTTAATTCACTTCTACTTACTCTAGTTCCTACATATGCTTGTGCTTGACTAGTTCTTGGAAGATTAATCCCAAAATTTCCATATACATATTTAACAAATCCAGAACAATCAAATGAATTTGGGCCTGTTTTACCGTACATATACGGTTTGCCAATTAAACTCTTCGCAAAATCGGCAATTCTAACTCCTAATTCCTGATTATAACTTACCTCTTTAGATACTACATTGCTTTTCTCAACTTCATTAACATCAATATCAGCTCTTATCTCTAAATCACTATCGTTCGAAATATTAATAGATGTCTGACCAGTAACTATTTTATCATAAATAGTTACTGCAATCTCTTCATTATTACTATACTGTCCATCTTGTTCACTAACAGGTAGCGGTTCAGCTTTTGGAAAACTCGCAGTCAAAACAAAATTAAGTACTAAAACTACCAAAAACCTTTTTAATCTACTGTTCATGAAAACCTCCTAAAATTTAAAACCAAATTAAATGCAAATCAAACAATCAAACCACTTAAACATGATGACAATGATTCTAATTTTAATCTAATTCTCTATTCAACATATTTACCATTAGCAAGGTCCATTTATACTATAACATTATAAATCAAAAAATCAAACCAACAAATTATCTATTTAATAATATTTATTGAAATATTTTAATATTATAATATTTATTTATGATATATTTAATATTTTATTAACTTAATCACATCTTTTTTATGCACATTTTAAATTTAAAACCTAATCAAAGTAGCTAAAATTTTAAAAATTTAATTTCAAGTAACAAATATATATCATATTAATAGTATAATACAAAATTTACTTTTTCATTTTTCTAAGTAATCATGGGAGTATTTAATATTGAAATGGATATATTTTCACCTTTGACTCTTACATTAATGAATACAATATTTGCAATGTTTTCAACTATATTAGGTTCATCATGCATCTTCTTTGTTAAAAATAGTTTAAATATAAAGTGCTATAAAATATTTTTAGGTTTTACTGCTGGTATTATGATCTCATCATCTATATGGTCATTAATTATTCCTGCAACTGAATTATCTGAAAACAAACTAAATAATTTATTAGGCATATCATTAGGTTTTATATTAGGAGCTATTTTACTTAAATTACTAGATAAATTAATATCCAATATAATACTAAGGATAAATCTACCTGTAACATTATCTGCAAGAAAAAAATTTCTACTCATCTTATCATCTGCTCTAAGAAATTTAATAGAGGGAATTTCTATAGGGATTGCATTTTCATTGACTAAATCCGAAAATTTAGGAAGCTTTGCTGGAGCAATCGCATTATCTCTATCTATGGTACTCCAAAATTTCCCAGAAGGATTTGCTCTATCAATACCTTTTAAAAATGAAAAATACTCAAATTTAAAATCGTTCTTTATCGGATCCATTCCAGGCCTTCTAGAACCAATTGGTGGAATAATAGGTGTACTTCTATCAACTATACTCGTAAGTTATATGCCTATAATCTTAGCTTTTGCCGCAGGTACAATCATAATAACTGTTGTAGATGAAATTATTCCTGAATATAACTCGAGCTCATACAAAAATTTCGGTACAATTGGTTTCGTTTTTGGTTTCTTATTGTTATTAATGTTAGATATAATTTTAAAGTAGAGATACTCAATTATGAGTACCTCTACTTTGTAAATACATATTCATATTTATTTGATAATGCCTTATCAAATAAATATCCATTGTCATCAAATTCTTTTAACATTTCATATTTATCAATTTTATTTTTTATAATGAAATTAACCATTTTCCCTCGTGTTATCTTGGAATCCATTGCATAAGATTTAATGATATTATTTCTCTTAATCTTAAAACTACACGTTATAAACATATCCTTACTACACAAATATGGAATTATAGCCTTACTATACTCATTTGAACACAAATTTAATATTTCCCTATCATGTTTTACAAGATTTTGATAAATACATTCTCCAAAATATCCATAAAGATCTTTAAATTTTCCGATTCTTAATTTACTCTTAAGCTCAAGTCTATATTCGTATATGCTATCATAAGGTCTTAAAATCCCATAGAGTCCACTTAAAATTCTTATATGTTCTTTACAAAATTCTATATCATTTATATCAAATACATTAGCATTAATATTTTTATATACACTTCCTGTATAAGATAAAATTGCCGGACTTCCATTTGAATCAAATCTAAACTTATTATACCTAAATCTATTAATTCTTAATAAATCTCCATCTATTACCATTAACTTACTCATCTCTTCATCACTCATCGAGTTAATTTTATCTACTATTTCCTTAGTTTTTTCAATATAGACCGGTATAGTTAGATTTTTATGATTATCGTCTACCTCTTTCATCATAATAGAAGGAGATATTATAGATACCATTCTTGTACACCCCTTAATCCAAATTATTTCTAACACTAAAAAAAGTAAAGGCAAGATATGCCTTTACTCTCATAATATCAAATCATTTATTTTATTTAAATGTATTTTCTCAAACTCGATACTCTCTCGTTTAAGCTTTTGAGCATTTATAAGCACATTTATAAATTCCGAAAGAGATTCGTCACTATAATTTTCAAGCTCTAAAATCTGCTTTTGATCATTTATCAATTGCTTAATTCTATTTCTTGTAGATATCTTATTATCATTTATTTCATTTTTATAATTTCTAATTTCTTTCCATATATTATTCCCAATCTCAACTTTTATTTCATCTAATCTTTTTTTAATTTTATTATTTAATTCTCTATTTTCACGTATCAAAATATTATTTTTCTCAGTATCAGCGTCTAAAATAATAAACTTATCCACAAAATTATTCCTAAGCTTATCAATCCCAATACTATTTAAAAAATACATCTCACTATCAACACAATACTCCTGCGTATTATCTTTAAGTGCTGAAACTTTATTACTAACTAAAAACATCAACAATAGAAGACTCACACACAACATTACTATATTCTTTACCATATAATATTCCCTCCGGAAAATAATATCTCTTAAAAAGATTATTTCCTTTATCTACATAAATATACAATTTTCAAGATTAAATTTATCTAAAAAACTTATTATAATAAATAATTGCACCCATGGATATTGCAAATGTAGAGTCATTTGGTATAATAAATTTTACGTTATGAAGCAATTCAAGTCTATCGAATATCTGTCTTATAACAGAAAACTTACTTAAAGTTCCTGTAAGAACAATATCTTTGATATCGTCATTTTTAACATAAAATATAGCAAGAAGTCCTATAGTCTGGCAAATCATATTTAGTATTCCAATCGACAAATCACTTTTACTAGCATTTACCAAAATATTCCCAAAATTTGAAGCTGTTAAATCTAAAGGAAGAGAAGGAATAGGTTCATTACATATATCTCCTATACTTAAGTCTACATTTTTTAATTGTCCAGATTTAAAATATCCATTAATTATATCAATATCTTTAGTACCCAATAGTATAGAAGACAATCCAAGCAATGTTCCTCCCCCAACTCCGCTACCACCAATATGTATCATAGAGTCATCACAAGCCTTTACATATGCCGTACCTGTCCCCATACTTACTACTAGTGCTAATTTCTTTTGTGATAAATAAAGCCCTCCATATCCAATAGCATCAAACTCATTTACTCTATAAGTTTTTATCCCATATATATCATCTAAAATAAATGAACTTCCAACTCCAGTTAACACAATAGAATAAACATCTTTGAGAGAAATACTATATAAATTTAAAAATTTACCTATTGCTCCATAAATAGATGTAAGTTGATCTTCTGCATTAACTTGAATAGATCCTACTTTAATATTTTCCCTAAATCCAACTATTTTCGTTGTAGATGCCCCTGCATCTATTCCTAAAACTATTTTCATAATTAATCCACCAAGTTAGTGTCTCCCTTGTATACTTTCGCTACTCCATATGCTACCAATCCTCCAAGTATACTTTCAGGAATTCCACTAGTCACTATCGTAGTTGTTATTATTCCTATTAAAGCTTCGTATGGAGCATTTAAAGCCATAGCATATTCTTGTCCAAAAAACACATAAACAAGTGTAAGAAGAATAACTGAACAAATAAAATTTGCTATCGTAGCACCAATAAAAGTCTTAAAAAATAAACTTTTAACATTTTTAAATATAATTGCTATGAAAAAATAAGTTAATAATCCGATCAATATTCTCGGTACAAAGCAAATAACCAAGCTAAAAAAGTTACCACTGATTTCTCCAAGCGAATAAAATGGAGTAAATAAAAATGCTATCGGTGAAGGCGGCATAAATGTCCACACAAGAAAACTGAGAAGACCATACACAAACCCCATTATTAATCCACCTTTTATTCCAAGTACAATAGCACCAATTATAACTGGAATATGTGCAAGTGTCATAACAATTAGACCTATAGCAGGTAATGATCCAAGAGGCGTAACTGCTATTATAATTTCTATTGCAATTAAAATAGCCAATTTAGTTAAAAACAATGCTCTCTTTTTGTCATACATAAAATTAACTCCTTTTTCTTAAATATATTAATTATTTGGTAACAAACATTTTAAACCAATTATTATAAAATTTAAAGGGCATAATTTTTTCAATAAACTAAATTTTTAATTCTATTTTCATTTATAAATAAATCAATAAGTTTATAACCTCCAGTATCTTCTCTCAAAATTATCTCAAACGTATCTTTAATAATTGATGAATACTCACTTATATATGTCAAATAAGATCTGATCCTAATCATATCTCCATTCCTTTGAATAATCCAATCTTTCATATTCGTTTTAATACTTGGAAATCTCGTCACAATCGAGAATTCATGAGATAAATTAACTATATATTTGCTTATTTTTACAAACTTTTGCTTTTCTTCATCTGTAACATCTATATAATCTTCTATGTCTCCTACTTCCCCTTTAAAATCTGTTTGAGAGTTCAAATCTTTGTTTAATATATTATTTGAGTAATTTGATAATATCTGATCATCATTTTCAATGTTAGATACTTGTCCATACAATGAATTGAAATTATAATAGAGTCCATTTCCAACTAAATCATTTTGTTGACTATTCAAATTTAAGTCATCATTTCCATTATAATAAATAGAATTAAATTCTTTATAATCATTATGTGAATTTAAATTTCCAAACCCTTTACTAGCAAATTCTTTGTCATACTTAATGTCATTTTTAATCTGTGTAAGTTCTTTTTTATAATTTGTATTTAATGTATTTTTAAGTAAATTATCAATTTTATACAGGGCTTCATCATATTCTCTATTATTCAAATTATCTTGTATATTTTCATACATCATATTCTCTTCCATGTAATACTTCCTTTGAGAAGATACCAAGAATATACAAATAACAAGTACGAAAATTATAAAAGCCAACATACTCAGTTCACGTTTAAATTTTTTGCTCTCTTCTTTATCTATCCTAGTTTTTTCCTTAATTTCTTGATCTTCTAAAAGCGATTCTTCCTTATTCTTACCAAGTATTTCTCTGAGTCCATTAACCTTGCTAATACAATTATCACATACTTTTAAATCATCAGATATAATAGATTTACAAAATTCACAAGTCCGCATTTCACTCACTCCGCTCAATCTTAAAAATTAACAATTTATGTTTATATATCTTTCGTACTATTATCAGTTTATTTTAAGTAAATCGTAAAAAATAAAAATTCCTAGCTCATAATACAAGCTAGGAACTTAAAAAATTTGTATAGTAAGTTATAGTAAAAATTAAGGATATTTAATTAATTCCATTTTTAAAATTTTTTATACAATTATTTTTTTAAAATTTTTTAGGTTGACTTTAAGAATATATCTTTATATATTTAACTAGAAAATATATAAAATAGAGGTAAACTTATGAAGTATTCAATGATTGGAACTTGGAAAATGGCTTTTGATGGTATCAAACTCGGTGAAAATATTTTAAAAAATAATGGCAACATAAAAGATGCAATTGATAAAGCTATATCACTAACTGAAGATAATCCATCATTCAATTCTGTTGGTTTTGGAAGTCTACCAAATATTGAAGGGGAACTAGAATTTGATGCTGCTTTTATGGATGGTAATGACTTATCATTTGGTGCCATATGTTCAGTTAAAAATATTAAAAATCCTATAAAAGTTGCAATAGCTTTAAGTAAATTTAAAAGAAATTGTTATTTAAGCTCTATTGGAGCAGAAAAATTTGCACACATAAACAAATTTGAATTTAAAAATATGTTAAATGATGATTGTATCAATAGATGGAAACATGAGATAAAAAATAATTTCGATTTGGACAACTTAGAAGCATACGATGGACATGATACAGTATGCATGATAGGTTTAGATTCAAATAAAAATATGGCTGTTGGGGTATCTACTTCTGGTTTATTTTTAAAAAAGGCAGGACGTGTAGGAGATTCATCTGTCATAGGATCCGGTTTTTATTGTGATTCACTAGTTGGTGGGGCTGCTGCAACTGGTGTTGGAGAAGATATCATGAAAGGATGCCTTTCGATTTCAATAATTAATCGCATGAAACTTAAACAAGATATTCAATCATCATGTGAAGATGCTATAAAAGAACATACTGAAAGGTTTAATTTATCAAAATATAAAGCTGGCAGTATGTCTGTAATAGCCTTAGATAAAAATGGAAATTTCGGAGTGGCAACCAATAGAGATGAATTTCCATTCGTAGTAACAAATGAATTTTCACAAACAAAAATATTAATATGCAAGAATAACAATTCAAAAATGGAAATTTTTGAAGCTGATGAAAAATGGATATCAAACTATAAATATGATTAAAATAAAGAAACCTATCTTAAGATAGGTTTCTTTATTTATTACTTAGCTGTAAGAGCAGCCATTGTTATATAATTATATGGTTGATTAAAGTGTGGCAAGAAGAATAAATCTAACAATCTTAATTTATCTATGGTAACTTTCTCTTGTATAGCTAAAGAGAACATATGTATACCCATAGATATATCTTGCTTAGATGCCATTTGTGCCCCTAATATTCTCCTAGTCTTCTTATCATAAACAATTCTAACCTTAACATTATTATTATTGTGTTTCATAAATGCTGGCTTTTGAGAATCCTCATATTCGGTATACTCTGGTTCAAATCCAAACATTTTAGCAGTATTTACAGTCAAACCTGTAGAAACCATATTCAATCCATATATTGAAATACCATTAGATCCTTGTACCCCAATTGAATCAATTTCTGTACCACAAGCATTATGAGCTGCAACTATTCCAGTTCTAACAGCATTTGATGCAAGTGCTATATAACTAGTTTGATCCTTCGAATTATCATAAATAGTTGCACAATCACCTATAGCATAAACATCTTTAATATTAGTCTGACCCTTTAGGTTAACCTTAAATGCACCATTTCCTATTGTCTCTATCTTACCTTTCCCAATAGATGTATTTGGTAAAAATCCAATCGCCAACACAACCATATCAGCATCTATTTCACCTTTATCCGTTACAACCTTTTCAACTTTTCCATTACCTTTGAGTTCAACAACCTTCTCACCAAATCTCAAATTTATATTATTATCTGAAAGATTCTTTTCCATCATTTTTGTAAATGGCTCATCATAATATCTTTCCAAACAAGTTGATGCTAAATCTAATAAAGTTACATTCTTACCATGTCTTTCAAATGCCTCAGCAAGCTCAACTCCAATATATCCTGCACCAATAACAGTTATTTTCTTTATACTAGGATCCTTAAGCCTCTCTATTGTTTGAGCTGCATCTTGATATAATTTAACAAATTGAACATTATCAAGATCTTTTCCTGGTATATTTGGAGAAATCGGAAGAGATCCAGTAGCTAATATTAATTTATCATAACTTTCCTTAATTTCTTCTCCATTTTTATTTCTTCCAGTTATAACTTTATTATCAAAATCTATGTCCTCTATCTCAGTCTCCATGTGCACTTTTGCACCTTTAGCCTCCATCTTCTCTTTAGAAGAATAAAATAATCCTTCTGGACCATCAATTACATTACCAATCCAAAGTGCCATTCCACATCCCAAGAAACTTATATTTGAATTTCTATCGAAAACTACAACTTCTTTATCTTTATAATTATCTAAAACAGTATTAATAGCTGCCGTACCAGCATGATTAGCTCCAATAAAAACAATCTTACTCAAATGCTTCATCCTCCTAAAATCCTTTAACATATTTTCCCTATATACTATAACACACTTTATTAATTAAAAAACATAAATCTTAAAAAATTTTTTATAATCTCTATTATTCGTTAATTTTTGATCAATTATACTAATAATACAATAAATCTAAATCCTAATTCAAATAATTAATCATATCTAAATAACTCGAAAATAAAATAGATAACGCTTCATCATCTAATTCTATAACCCAATTATCACCTTGCTTAATTAATGTAAATTCCCCATTATTACTCTCTCTTTTAAGCTCTTCTACGTATGAAATAAATAAATTAGAAATATTCTCTGTATTTGATACATTACTTGCATCTTGATCAACTAGAACTTCTGATAAAATATGTTGAAGCGTTTTTTTATACGCATCATATAAATTAAAGTTATTTATAGTTACCTTAATCTTTATTCTATCATCAGTAATATCTTGGGACTCCCCTATACTATATGTAAAATCCATAACCTTACTTTTTACAACATCATAAATCTTTTTTGTATCATCATCCAAATCATCCATACTTGTTAAACTTTCTATATATTTAACATACATTTCCTTAGATTCATTATCAGATAGATATACTAAACTCTCTTCAAATTTTCCATCTTTTAAATGATTTAAAAAATCATCAACTACATTTTTCTGATGATTTGACCCACATGAAATCAAGGTAAATAAAAATAACATTATGACAGCTACAAATGACGCACTCTTCTTAATGAAATTTGACTTTATCATTCTACACCTCTATATCTACATATTCAACTCTATTATATAACATTTTAACATATTAAAAATTAAAAGATTTCCTAAACATTAAAATAATGCTAGAAAATCTTATAAATTCAACTATTCTTTATAAATTTTTTCATATTCCAAAACTAATCTATTCCAAACATCCTTATTAATTTTTCGTGATCTATTAAACATAAATTTGTCTTGAATTTCATTTATATAGGCTAATGTATTCTCCCCAAATACTCCATCATCCTTAAGTTCAACATTAGTTTTAAAGTACCCTATAGAATTACTTCTTATAAAATTTATATATTGTTGAGCCAAAGTCACATATCCGCACACATCTCCAAATTCTAATTCAAATCCTGGATACTCCATAGAAATTTCAGATCTAAAAGATCCACTAAAAATTTCACTCTCCTCTTGCCTATATAATCTCTCTAGATCGGTCTTATTATCTTCTTTAACATCATTTTTTTGCTTATCATTTTTTTTTAATTCATAATCCATATTAAATTCAGTTATTGCATTTTCAAGAGCTTTCAACTTAGTTAAAGTTTCATTCCCAACAATTCCATCAACAATTAGTCCAAATCTCCTTTGGAAATTTTTTATAAATCTTTCCATATTAGGACCAAAAATTCCATCTTTAACTAAAGTATCTAAAAAATTATAATATTTAGACACAGTATTAAATAGCTCCTGAAGTTTTTCTATGTGTTTCCCCTTATCTCCATACTTAATTGGTAGTATAGCTTCAAATTTTTTATCTTCATTTCTATTTTCATGCGAACAAGAACCCTTATCATCTCTCTTATTTTTATCTAAACTATTTTTTATAAAATCTTGTAGACTCTTTATATTTTTCTTAACGTATTTAATCCTAGAAGATGTATCCTTACCTACAATTCCATCAACAATTAACCCAAATATTTTTTGGAAATCTTCAACTGATTTTTTAGTCTTTTCCCCAAAAATTCCATCTTCTTCTAACTTTTCATGCCAAGAAGTATACTTCAAAATATCGTTTAAATCATGCTGAAGTTCTTTAACTAAAGGTCCCTCATTCCCAAACCTTAGTGACACATTATTAATTGCTCCCTCTTCAACATCATTATAATCTCCAAACAATCTTTTAATCAGTGAATAAACTAAACATATCTTCTTCCAAGTTTTCTTCCCAACTATTCCATCAACTTTTAAATTGAATATTTTTTGGAAATCTCTCACAGCTTTCTCTGTCTGCTCTCCAAAATTCCCAGTAATATCCGATATTTTGGATATCCCCTGATATTTTGATCCAATCAAATTCAGAGCTTTCTGAAGAAACTTAACATCTTTTCCATAACTTCCCTGATGTAATTCTCTATCCGGATATTTCTTAATAATGCACTCAATATTTGGAACCTCTATAAGTTCAATATTATCTCCAAAATATTTTTTTAATATATTTAAGGCATCCATCCCATCTTCAGCAAGCCTAAAACTTCCCCATCTTGATAATACTCTATAATCACTAGTTACATTATCACACTTAGCAAGAAAAGGTTGATGAAATCCATTAACCTTAATGCACTTATCAAATATATCATCTACAATATTACAAACATTTCTAAATAAATTCCTACCTTTGACATACATTTGGTCATAACTTGGACTACTTGTAATTTCAAATCCATAGCCCTTACTTCTATACCAATTTGTATAAATCCTATTTAATGATAAAGATACAATAGCATATACATTTGCTTTTATAGCTTCATCATTCCATGTAGGATAAATAGTTGAACAAACAACATTTTTTATATAATCAACAAATGGAACCGTTATAATTTCCCCATTTTCATTAGGCTCTCCAAGATGTATTGTTATAAACTCGGGTATAGAAAGATCTTCAACCTTAACAACAGGTTTTATACTCTTATCATCTTTTAACAATCCACTCTTTATTTTAACATCATTCTCATTTGATTTTAATACACAAGGTGCTTCATTCTTAAAGCAAATATGTTCTTTCTTAGACTTACTTTTCTTATCCTTATGATGTTTTCTAAACGAATCTCTACTATCAAATTTAAGTTCTTGAACAGATGTAATGTCCGAATAAACTTGTATTCCTTTAATCTCTACTATCTTATCATTTTCAAATCTCACTTCAGCATCCACTTCCGTATATGGAATGCATTCATTTGACTTATCAAAAGTTAAACTACTATCTTTTGTATAAATTTCAATTTTATCGCTTTTACCATCCTCATTAACTCCAAGTATCTTATTAACTTCCCGACCATCAATACTAACTATCTTTATCTGAGCATTAGAAACTGGAGTTGCTCCATTATCCTTACTAATCTCAAAAACTAAATAACCTTTTTCCAAATAAATTCACCCTGATTTATTAATAATAACTAGTTTATTTAAGACTTTTAAAATATGTTAAACTTTTTTACAAACAAAAAGGTTTAAGTATAATCCTTAAACCTTTATTCAACACCCTTAAGTGCCTCAATCATATTAACCTTTAAAACTTTTCTCTTTAATAATAAGTTTGTAAATATTGAAAAAAGCATAACCATGATAAAAGACAAAAGTATACTATACCCCGAAATATTTTGGGGTAAGGTTGCGCCTCTATCAGATATAAGTATCTGCATATATTTAAACAACCAAATACCAAATGGTATTCCAATTATACTACCAAACACACTAAGAACTATATTTTCAATAAATATAAGTCTATTTATCTCTCTATCATAGTACCCAAGTACCAAAAGAGTAGCAATTTCTCTAATGCGCTCAAAAATATTAATAGAAGTAATATTATATATTACAGATATTGCAAGAACAGCTGATCCAACTATAATTATCATTATAACGCTATTTATCATACTTAAAATATCCTCTGCAAAATCTCTTAGATCTCCAGATAAAGTTATAGAACTTATGTTATCATTTTTCTTTAACTCATTAACTATATTTGTAATATTATCCTCACCTCTTAATTTAATAAACGCACCATTAAACGAAATATCTATATTATCCCTCTTTAATACTTCACTTGATACATATATCATTTGACTTGAATACATTTGTGCAATATCACTCACAGATAAATTTAAATTAGAAGAACTCATACCAAAATTTATATCAATATTAATACTATCAGAAATATTAATATTGTAGTCATCCAAAAGCTTAGATGGGATTACCACACTACTATCATTAAATCCTATAATATTACTCTTTTTATCTTCAAGTTTTAAAGCGGAATTACTTCCTTTTACAATAACTACAGGTATCTCTATATCTTCGTCTTCAAGATGAACATTCCCAATTGTTGTAAAATTTAAATCAACAACATCAATGTAATTACTGTAACCCTTAATTTCATCCTCATTAACACTATTAACCATCTTTATTTCGAAATCATAATCTCTAATTCTAGATTCATAATCCAAAAGTTCATTAACTGATGACTTTAAAGAAAATCCAGTGATCAAAAACGAAATACTTCCTATCATTCCAACAGAACTCAATATTATTCTCATCTTATTGTGAAATATATTTCTTATAATAATTTTATAAATAAAAGAAATCTTCTTCCAAAACTTAAGCTTCTCTAAAAAGATGTGCTTTGAATTTTTCGGAGGTCTTGGTCTTAATGCATCAGATGGTGCTTCTTTAAGTGTCTTGTGACACGAAATTATAGTAGCAGTAATTGAAAAAAATATAGAAATCAATATCCCATACAGTATATATTCCGAATAAATATTAAGCCTAGATACTGGAAATGTATACTGAGATGAAAAAGTTTTTAAAATTATTCCTGGCAGGCTATAAATACCTATTAATCCTCCAATAAGTGATCCAAAAACCGACGCAATAACTGAGTACATTATATACGAAAAATAAATCCTATAGCTTGAAAATCCAAGTGCTCCCATTATTCCTATTTGTGATCTTTGATTTTCAACCGTCTTAGACATCGATATAAACGTTATAATTCCTGCAACAATAAAAAATATTATAGGAAAAATTACAACAACCTTGTCTATTTGGTTTAAGGCTCCATCAAACGAAGAATAACTTACATGATCCTCTCTTTTAATCATCTTTACAAAAGTTTGTATTCCCTCAAATTCATCACCATTTAAATCTTCATTTGACTTAATAAGTGCTTCAGTATAGAAATAAGATATATTATTTTCATCAAATTTTAATTTAATAGTATCTTCCATTACATATCCTGCTCCAAATCCATCAAGATCCACATTTGCAGAAAAATCATCTTTAATTTTAGAAACATATTCTGGGGAGTCCATAATACCAGATATCTTAAGATTAAATTCTATACCATTATAGTCAAAACTAATATAATCTCCGATCTCTAATTTATTTAGCTTCATATAAATCTTATCAAGTATTATCTCATCTTTTGAGGGAAGCTTTCCCTCATAAATATAAGGAACATTTATATTTTCAGTTAAGGTATGTATCCTCAAATTAGTATCCTTATTATTAACATTACTAATAACATTCATAGTATATCTTAGCTTTATTTCCTTGATTTTCTCATTAGATCTATAGGCTTCTATATCATCTGAATATAATTGACTAAAATAGGCAGTATAATCCATAAATTTTTGATTTTCATAATAATTTTCTATTAAATTTCTAACAGAACTTACAGAATTTGAAAGACCAGAAAAAAATACAGAACCTACCCCAATGACAAATATTATTGAAATAAATCCACCAAGTGATGTTTTAATATCCCTAAATAATTTTAACAATAAAACTCTCATCTACCACTCAATCTCCTCAACAGGAACTTTATTTTCATTAAAATCTATACGATCTATGGTTCCATTTTTAACATGTATAACTTTATCAGCCATAGGTGCTATTAAAGAGTTATGTGTAATTAAAGCAATCGTCTTATTAAGTGTCTGATTTATTTCATACAAAAGCTTAAGCACTTTCTTTCCCGTATCATAATCAAGTGCACCAGTTGGTTCATCACATAAAAGAAGTAACGGATTCTTAGCAATAGCTCTTGCAATTGCCACCCTTTGTTGCTCTCCTCCTGATAACTGAGTCGGAAAATTATTTATTCTCTCAGATAATCCAACCTTAGTTAACATGTCTTTAGCATCCAAAAAATTTTTACAAACACTTGTTGCAAATTCAACATTTTCAATAGCAGTTAAATTGGGTATCAAATTATAAAATTGGAATACAAATCCAATTTTCTCTCTTCTATATTTTGTTAACTGATTCTTACTAAAGTTAGTAATAGATTCACCATCAACAACAATATCTCCAACAGATGCAGAATCCATTCCACCCAGAATATTCAAAATAGTAGTTTTCCCAGCACCACTTGCCCCTAAAATTACTACAAACTCACCTCTATCTATAGAAAAATTAACATCGTGTAGAGCATTAATAATAACTTCTCCAACTTTATACTGTTTGGAAACATTTTTAAACTCAACAATCCTATTCACGAATACCCTCCTTATATAGTTTTTTAGCCTTCCTAGGATTTATTATAATGTCCTTCAATATATCATAATACTCATTGTGATGCAAGCTAGTTATATCATAACATATTAAATCCCTGCTTATATTTACATACGGTTGTATTTTGAAGCAATCTTTGTTATTCATTTTCTTCATTGATGAACAAAAAATATTAAATCCACTATCATTTAAATACTTAAACCTCTCATCATTTTTATCTATTACATTACCTGAAGGATAAACAAATAAGTTTGTATATCCAATTATATTTGATACATACCTATACCAATTATCCATATCATTTTTAACTAAATTAAGTGTTACATCTTTAAAATCTATATTTCCATATGTATTACACGCGAATATCCAACCGTCATTCTTAAGATTATCTGCTATCCTCTTAGCCTCATAAATATCATTTGATAGTTTCTTAATCTTATCAGTACTAATACGTGATCTCTTACTTATATTCCTACCAGTGTTATATCCAAATATAGACTCAGAATCAACAATAGATAATACACCTTTAGCATTATTAAAAGAAAATCCCTCATTCTCTCGAACAAATTTATTTATAATTGTTATGACATTATTATCCTCAGTTATTTCCTCATTCCCATTTTTAACTTTAATCATCTTAACCTGCATATCTTCATCATCAATAATAAGCCTCGAAGAACTATACCCAAAATCATCAACAAATAAAACAAATGGTATCTTACCCTTTGGTATATTCAGTATCTTACGCTTAACTCTAAAGCTCCCTTCCCTATAAACCTGATCATAAAGATCTGCGATATTAATTATCATATAATTATTTTTGTGTAAAACATCTAAGACACCTTTAAATTCATCCATGCTTATAAATGAATCATAAAATTTTTTATTATTACTATCTAGACTATATAACTTTTCATTAGGAATAGGTCTAAAATACATATATTTAACATCTCCATCATAAATGGACTCATCATCTCCAAAATAATCTTCATCAAGATTAATAATATTTACTTTGTTTTCTTTAAAAGAGTATACCTCATGCTCCCCTTCAATTTTCTTACTATCCCTTATAAACTTAATTGTCTCACTTCCAATTGCAATTTCATCCCAAAATGTATAAATACTTAAGATTATAAAAAGTACAATATAAAACCACTTAAAACTAAATAAACATTTTAATTTATCAAACATAATCTTATAACCTCAAATCTAAACCGCAAAATTTATTATAATTAGTATGTTCAATCAACTATGTTTAAATTTAACTTATAATGGTGTAATTTATGGTAATAAAATAGAGAGATAACTTACGTTATCTCTCTATAAGAATAGCTCTAGAAGGGGCTCCCTCAGCACCCTTTATTTTAAGTGGAAGAGCAACCAAGAAATACTCTCCCTCAATAATATCTTTAAGATTTAATCCTTCAAGAACAGCAATACCCTCTTTAAGAAAAGCCTCATGGGTTTCATGATTAGGTTGATCCCTTTCAACACTCAATGCATCAATTCCAACGCCCTTAATCTTTTTCTCTGCGAGAAATTCGCTTACCTCTGTTGATATAAATACAAACTTAAAATCAAATTCCGTAGCCAAAGAATTTCTAGTTTTAAAAATTATAAAATCATTTTCAGAAATATTGTATTTCTCTATATCTTTCATCTCAATTTTCTCTTCAACATGAGATAAATCAAAAACTTTGCAATCAGTAACACATTTATATAAATCTTGATTTTCAATACTATCTCCGCCCTCAATCATGTGAAGAGGAGCATCCATGTGAGTGCCAACATGCATATCTAAAAGAGCTCTACTTTCATAACTAGTTCCCATATTATAATCACTAACAACTGTAATTATAGGTTTCTTGTCTTCCTTATTTTTATAAACAATCATATCAGGATGAATTAAAGCTGATATATCATGTATTCTCATTTAAATATCCCACCATTTCATATTTTCTTTATGCAATAATTTATTTATTTCACAAGGTCCATCACTCAAAGAGTGATAATTATATAAAGGAATATCCTTATTGTTGTCCCATATCTCAAATATTTTCTCAACGTACTTCCAAGAAAATTCTGTTTCATCCCATCTTGTAAACAAAGTAGATTCTCCTCTTATAGCATCATACATTAGCTTTTCATATGCCTCTGTAGAAATAAGAGAGTGACAATTCTGACAAAAATCCATTTGAATCGGTATAATCTCATTTTCATTTCCAGGTTTTTTTACACTCAAATTAAGAAATATTCTTTCATCCGGTTGTATCCTTATAACAAGAAGATTTGGTTGTAACTTATTATCTTCATTATATAAAACAAATGGCGCATTCTTAAACTCAATAACAACCTCTGTTATTTTCTTGCTAAGTCTTTTCCCTGTTCTTATATAAAAAGGGACACCTGTCCACCTATAATTATTAATAAAACATTTTATAGCAACAAATGTTTCAATCATAGAATCTTTGGATACATCTTGCTCTGACCTATATCCCTTTAAAGTACCTTTACTATCTTCAATATATTGACCTCTAACAATATTTTCTCTAACAAATTTTTCATCAATCTTTGGCATAGCTTTAAGAACCTTAACCTTCTCATCCCTTATATCCTCTGTATTCAAAGACACAGGTGGTTCCATAGCAATAAGTGTCAACAATTGAAGCATATGATTCTGAAACATATCTTTAAGGGCACCAGACTTTTCATAATACTTCCCTCTCGTTAAAACCCCTAAAGATTCATTGCTAGTTATTTGAATGTTGTCAATGTATCTATTATTCCATATGAATTCAAGTATTGGATTTGCAAATCTTATTGCCATTATATTTTGACTCATTTCTTTTCCTAAATAATGATCAATTCTGTAAATTTCCTTCTCCGTAAAAGTCTTTGTCATCTTTTCATTCAATTCTCTAGCAGATGTTAAATTCTCTCCAAAAGGTTTTTCAATTATAACTCTCTTTATCCCCCTAGTACTATCAGCTAAATCATTTAATCTCAATCTATCTACTATAATAGAAAAATATTCAGGGGATACGGCCATATAATAAAGTATATTTTCATTATACCCATGTTTCACACACATGCTCTTTATCAAATCTTTAAGAGATCTGTATTCCTTATCTTCAACAAAATCTAATTTCAAATACTCAAAAATACCAGAAAATTTTTTAAAATTTTCTTCTGTAAATGTCCTTTTTGAAAACTCTCCTAAAGATTTCTTTACATTATTTCTATAATCTTCTTGAGAAAAATCTCTACGTCCGATACAAACAAAATTAAATTTCTCAGGTAACAAGTTTTGTATATACAAATTATAAATTGCTGGAACTAATTTTCTATATGTTAAATCTCCCGTTGCTCCAAATATAACAAAAATATTTGGTTCATTAATACTTATTTGATCCATATTACCCCCCCAAATTAAAAAACATTATTTGTTGTCCTTAACAACATGACCACCAAATTCATTTCTAAGAGCAGCAACTAATTTACCTGTTAAAGAATCATCCTGTTCACTTCTATATCTCATTAAAAGTGATTGAGTTATTATAGTTGCTGGAATTTTCAGCTCTAGTGCCTCTTGTACAGTCCAAAGTCCCTCACCGGATGAATACATAACACCTTGTATTTTATCTAATTTAGGATCCTTTCTAAATGCATTTTCAGCAAGCTCCATCAACCATCCTCTTACAACAGAACCATGATTCCAAACTTTAGCAACTTTTTCAAGATCTAAATCAAATCTACTTTTATCTAAGATCTCAAATCCTTCTCCAATAGCAGCCATCATACCATACTCAACACCATTATGAACCATCTTCACAAAATGTCCAGATCCATTATTACCACAATGCAGATAACCATTCTCAACACTGATATCACGAATAAGCTCTTCTATATATGAAAATACTTCACCCTCAGCACCAATCATAGTACAAGCACCATTCCTAGCTCCATCAATTCCTCCACTTGTACCAACATCAACAAAATCTATACCCTTTAATTTCAAAGATTCGTATCTTTCCAATGTATCTTTATAGTTTGAGTTTCCACCATCAATAATTATATCGTTCTTATTTAAAAGAGGTACTAATATATCAATAACTTTATCTACAATTTCACCTGCTGGAAGCATAATCCAAATAACTCTTCTACCTTCTAACTTATTAACTAATTCTTCAATTGAAAAAACACCATCTAATCCTTCTTTCATAGCTTCTTCAACTTTTTCCTTAGACCTATTAAAACAAACAACTTTATGACCCTTATCTCTCATATTTAAAGCTAAATTAAATCCCATTCTTCCTAAACCAATCAATCCTATTTGCATAAATCAATTCTCCTATACAATTAATTTTTATTATTAATCTTAATTAAACAAAAAGAAACGATACTTCTATATCGTTTCTTTCATCTAAATTAATAATTTGGCGTGTCTTAAGAGATTCGAACTCCTGACCTACGGCTTAGAAGGCCGTTGCTCTATCCAGCTGAGCTAAAGACACACAATATGGAGCGGGTAGTGGGAATCGAACCCACCTTGCCAGCTTGGAAGGCTGGAGTATTACCGATATACGATACCCGCACATCTGGAGCGGAAGACGAGGCTCGAACTCGCGACATCCACCTTGGCAAGGTGGCACTCTACCAACTGAGCTACTCCCGCAACAAAACAAAATTTATATGGTGCAGGTGAAGGGAGTCGAACCCCCACGCCGTAAGGCGCTAGATCCTAAGTCTAGTGCGTCTGCCAGTTCCGCCACACCTGCATTTTCTGGTGATTCGTCGGGGACTCGAACCCCGGACACCATGATTAAAAGTCATGTGCTCTACCACCTGAGCTAACGAACCATATTGGCAGGGATAGCAGGACTCGAACCTACGCATGACGGAGTCAAAGTCCGTTGCCTTACCAACTTGGCTATATCCCTATTTTATGGGGTGAATGATGGGACTCGAACCCACGACAACCAGAACCACAATCTGGCGCTCTACCAACTGAACTACATTCACCACACCTTTGGAGCGGGTAGTGGGAATCGAACCCACCTTGCCAGCTTGGAAGGCTGGAGTATTACCGATATACGATACCCGCAAATGGTCGGGGTGACAGGGCTCGAACCTGCGACCTCATGCTCCCAAAGCACGCGCGCTCCCATCTGCGCCACACCCCGATAAATTAAGAACCTAAGCAAATTAACATACTCAACGTGTCCTTACTTTCCACATAATCCATTATATATCAATATAGTTATATTGTCAATATACATTTTAATGTTTTTTTAAACTATACTTAATTAAATATTTTCTAACCTTATTTAATGCAATATACCTATGAGATATAGAATTCTTATCCTCGCAAGAAACTTCCCCGAGTGTCTTTCTAAACACATCTACATAAAAAATCGGATCATATCCAAATCCATTTTTTCCTCTTTTTTCCTTTAAAATACTACCTTTTAATTCTCCTTCAAACTGTTTTTCTTCTCCCGATTCTAATATTAATGTTAAAACAGTCAAAAAACTTGAAGTCCTATGAGGATCATCTATATTCTCCATTAATTTCAAAACTTTATTATTATTTTCATCATCCGTAGCGTTATCCCCAAAAAACCTTGCACTCATAACGCCAGGTAATCCAGACAATGAATCTATAATGAGTCCACTATCATCACTTAATACACAAAAATTTTTATAACCAACTCTTAATAAATATTCATATATTTCTCTAGCCTTCTTATAAGAATTTTCATGTATTGTTTTACCATTTTCA
The DNA here is from genome assembly GCF_000270205.1 of Candidatus Arthromitus sp. SFB-mouse-Japan. Taxonomy (NCBI): domain Bacteria; kingdom Bacillati; phylum Bacillota; class Clostridia; order Eubacteriales; family Clostridiaceae; genus Candidatus Neoarthromitus; species Candidatus Arthromitus sp. SFB-mouse. The sequence goes on along the minus strand of NC_015913.1, from coordinate 426,786 downwards.
ACCACATTGATAAAAATATCTTCATCTTTTAAAGATACAATATCAAAATCTAAATCATTAAATATCTCCCTTATCTCTCTTACCTTATTCACATTATTACTTGCAATAATCATCTTAATAATTAAAACCTCCTTAAAACAAATAAGAATCCTCTATAGTGTTTACAATCTTGTTATTAATTCCATTATATTTTATGAAATAATTACCCTCATCTATAATTTCACCTATTACACTACATTTTATATTTTCCTTATCAAACGCCTCTAATATTTCATCCTTATATGTTTCATGCGATGTAAAAATCAAATTTCCAGAAGATATAAGTCGCAATACATCTTTATTTAACATCGAACATATCTCTCTTGTTAATGGGTGAACTTCTATATTTTCACAAAAAATCCTAAAACCATTTCTAGATGCATAGCTCATTTCAAATAATGCTCCAATAAGACCACCTTCTGTTATATCATGCATTGAACTTATATCGAAATTTCTAAGTATCATACTCTCTTTTCGTACGCTCAACCATTCTCTAAATTTTTTAATATCATCATAATAATCTAGACTCAATTTATCTTTAACTGTATCAAATAAAAGAATAGTTCCCTCTATGCCTAATGGCTTTGTAATAAAAATCAAATCCCCCTTTTTAGATGTTGATGTTCTTACAATATCATTTTCATTTCCTGTACCTATGATAGTTGCAGATATTACTATATCATTAACAACATTTGTAACTTCTGTATGTCCTCCTAAAATTTCCAAATCATGTTCTATACACTCACTATTTATTTCTTCCATTAAAATTTTAAAATCTTCAATCGTCTTATTAGGCGGAATTAATACAGTCAAAATAATTCCATAACCATTTCCTCCTGTTGCATATATATCATTTGAATTTATTATCACCGAAAATCTCCCAATATCCTTTGAAGTAAATGTAATTGGATCTGATGATATAAGCATCAAATTATCTTTAATTGATTTAATATCAATAATACAAGTATCCTCTCCAATACCTGATGCTAACAACGTACTCTTTTTCCTTATTCCAGTATAATTCTTGATTATGTCATCAAGATCATTTAAATTCAATTTTCCCATTCTCATTTAAAACACCTCTGAAATATTATAACATACATATTAATTAAAATTTTAATATTAGTATTTTGTAAATACATAATACAATATAATAATTATGAGGTGATTTTATGGATCAAAATCATTTAGGAAAATTTTTAAAATTAAATTCCCTTGAATATCCCTTGATTGAATACCAACTATTCAATTTTTCCAAAGAAAGCTTAAAACAAATACTCCTAAGCTCAAAGTGTGGGGAAATTATAAATGGAAAAGAATTTAAAAATAGGCCACCAATTACAGATCTTTTAAATACCAAACACATATATCCACTTGCATGTTTATACAAAAAAGCTAAGCCAAAGATAAAATCTGAAAATAATATTTACCATTGGAAACAAGAAAAAATTAAAAAAAATATTGATATACTAAGCAATGCATATATGACATTATCTATTTTAAACCTAGCCGAATACTACGATAAAATAATATATAATGAAAAAAAACGAAACGATATAGTTAAATTTTATGTATCGTGTGCTAAATATCAATTAAATTACTATCTTAACAATTTTAGAAATGAACTTGGCTTATTCGTAAATAAAATTACATTAGATGATAATAAAAATAAAGATCATAATATTACATTTAGTTCATCTGATTCGTCTTTTGAATTTTCAGCTCAGGCATACTTAATGGTTTGTTTCTATAAATGTTCAGTCTTCTTAAAAGATACAAGCCCATATAAACTTCCATTTTTAAACTTTTCAAAAGAAATTGAAAATATGTTTATTGAATTTAAAAATGATATATTAAATTATCCCAACAAAAAATCTATAGAATTACTTCAAGCTTTAATTCTGTATATAAATGTGGATAATTGCACAAATACTGCAATTATCAGTTTATCCTTAGATATAGTAGAAAATTTCTTCTCCAAGTACTCGCTATCATCAATATCCACATATAATAAATTTTTACTATACAACGTCCTTATAGAGTTAAAATCAAGTGTATTAAAACAAAACAATGACGCATTCTCTGAACAAAAAAAATTAATTTCAGAATACATTTGGGACTTAGACGAAATATTTTTGGATAAAAATTTATGTAAAAACGAGATAATAGACACCTATGATATCATAGCTTACGAGCTATATCTTCTAAAATTTAATAAACATGAATCTTTAAAATTTTATAATGATGTACTCATACCTTCAAAAATCTTCTCATCGTTTCCAAACATTCCAAAAAATTATGAGAGCGAAAAATACTTTCAATTTAATTATAAAGCCGAAAATATTATACCAGATAAATACTTTAAACCGTCATTATACAAGACTATGAGCGAATGTAACCTGACCCCCATAATATGTAAAAACATACACTTTTTACAAGATAAACATAAATTTTCAAAACCAAAAGTTAAATTCGATTCAAGAATAAACATGCGATTAATTTATCTAATGATATCAACATTAAAAAATATAATAATAAAAGCAACTAAGTAAGCAGAATAAAATTCTGCTTACTTAATTGCTCTTTAAATTAAAAATTATCTTGTTGCAACTGATAAAATGATTGTGGATGAGTACAAACAGGACAAACTTCTGGAGCATATTCCCCATGTTCTAAATATCCACAAACCCTACACTGCCATATAACATCTTGAGCCTTATAAAAAACTTCTCCATTTAATATGTTATTCTCAAGTCTTGAAAATCTCTTTTCATGAACATCTTCAATTTGGGCAACCATCTTAAACTTTTCTGCTAATTCCAAAAATCCTTCATCTCTAGCAGTATTTGAAAAATTTATATACATCTCTTTTGCTTCATAATGTTCATTCTTTATGCAAGTCTTTAAATTTTTAACAGTATCAGACAATTGTCCAAGATATTCACACCAAATTTCTGCATGTTCCCTTTCATTTAAAGACGTTTTATCGAATATAGAACCAATTTGCTCATAGCCTTCTCTCCTTGCTATATTCCCAAATAATTCATAGCGTACCCTAGCTTCGCACTCTCCCATAAATGCTTCCCATAAATTTCTTTCAGTCTTCGTTCCCTTAAGTTTATTTTTTATATCCATGTTATCCATAAATATATCTCCCAAAAATATATGAAACTTCAACTATATTATATGGATAACCATAAATTTTGACACAAAAATTATTTACTATTATATATCTTTCGAAATATATCAAACCCTTTATTTATAAAAAAACCTAAACATAAAGTATTAAAAATACTTCCTATACCTATTTTTGCCATAAACAATAACGAAAAAACTGCAAATATTAAATCCATTAAAATTTTAGCTTTAAAAATTGAAATATTAAACCTATTTTTTATGGACATAAATAAGAAATCATTAGGGTGAGGTGGATATCCTGGTTGAAGATATATAGAAATACCGATTGATAATATAAATACCCCAACAAAAAAAACTAAAATATTCATTAAAACACTATTAACTGGAACATCACTTATAAGTAAGTTCCAAAAATCAACAAAAAACCCAACCATAAAAGATATCAATAAACATTCAATTCTTGGGCGTTTTTTTAAAATAATACTAGCTACAATAATGGTAAATACTCCAACTATAAAACTAGATAACAATGCTGGAATATTAAAAATTTCAGAAATCCTTAGGAAAAGTGCATCTGAAAAGGATAACCCAAGATTTGATAAACTAATAATCCTTATACCTAAAGCTAATAAAATCATCCCACCAAAAAAGAATATTAAATCTCTTAAGTTTAATTTCTTAAGCATTTAGTAGCTAACCTCCATAAAATATTCAGATGTAGTGCTATTTTACTCTACGCTTATCACATATAATTCTTAATAACTTACACTACGAACAAAACTGTATTTTTAACGAATCTAAAATATTTTAAATAACGTACCATGTTTCATCATAACTTATATTTATTTGATCAATGTTGGCAAATTGCAGAAAATGCCAACATTTATTTCACTCTTAAATATTACCTACAATAGTTCAATATATTCTATGAGTAAATAAAATTATTAAGTAATACAATAAAAACATAACACTTCCCCAAATAAATAATATTACACAAATTATAGTAAGTCAAACATTGATATTTATAAAACCTCATCTAAAAGGTTTTATAATAACTTATAGTTGTTTACTCAATGTTTGCGAATAATAGTTGATGCCAACAAAAATAAAAGAGAGCTTAAGCTCTCTCTTTGATATTCTTATCAACTTCAATAATAATTATATTATTAACCCTCACTCTTATAAAAATTTAGGGCTTATTTAATTAATCAAATACAATTTCTTCTTCCACTTTATTATATAAATCGATTCTATTCTCTACGTCTATTCTACTAACTATCCACCCTCTAAAATGACATTGCTGTATACATTCTTGAATTCTATTAATAACGCTAACCTCCCTCAATGTAACAATAACACCAAATTTTAAATCCTTACCATTTAATCGTTCCTTTATTTTTACACTTATTCCCCATAATCCATTACCTATCTTATTTTTTGCCTTTTTATTTCTGCCTTTTATAGTTTTGATATTTTGCCTAATATGTTTTACATTATCCCATTTCCTATATAATCTCCTAGCAGCTCCAAATCATTAATTAAAAACTTTACAGCGCTTAGTCCAATTTAGAACCTCTTTTTATAGCTTATATGATTCAACATAATTTATTGGTTTTTGAAATTGGTAAGCATACCGAAATCATTGTTCAGCCGTCAAGTTATGTACCCTTAGCAAATTCGATCTATCTCAACCAAGCATATATCCAACCTAAACATACATCTTATAAAAAACAATTAAGTTAAACAGAAATATTTTATAAATTGATGTATTGCTTTCTATTTAACTTAATTTAGCCCGCCGAATTTAATATAGATGATATTAAGATTATTATTAATTTATATTTAAATTAATAAATTTCACAATCCGATAATATAATCCTAACTATTTCATGTGTTGTAAGTGACGGATTTTTTCTATAATATCTAAATCCCTTATACTCCATTTGTTGTTCGTCTTTTTTTAGATCTTCCATTATTTTATCAGCTCTTTTAACAGCCTTTTTAACATTATCTAAAGTTATTTTACTAAGACATTTTTTAAAATTTGTTTCTTGTTTGAATGTATTTATCGATTCAATTTTTTCATTAAACTGCCTATTTATAAATTCCAAATAGTCTCCAATATGAATAACACTTCTTTTAAACATAGTCTTATGTAATAACATCCATAGTTCTATACTTAAATTATTATATCCTAATACAAATTGCATACCCTTTTTTATATTCCTGCAGCTTTTAATATTAGATAATACATTTTTCTTAAAATACTCCTCATTACCTTCATAATCATATACAAAATAAATCACGGTATTCAAAGAAATACTACTATTTTTCTTAATAAAACTAGAAAAATTATTTCTTATTACTTTAATGTTTATACTAACTTTATATTTTACATCTTCACATAAATTAATAAATTGTTCGAGCCTCTTAAAATATAACTCTTCATCTTGACCTTCAACTAAAATCAAATATTTTTTTGTTTGTTTCCTATCCATAAATATTAATTCTCTTGAGTGAAAATAGATGTAAAATTAATATCTTTAACCGCTCCATACATACCTATAAAATAATTTTCTGAGTAATCTCTAGCCTTACGTGATTTATCAATTCCTTTAAAATATGACAAAGAATATAAAATACTATAATCCCCATCATTACGTTCTGTAAATTTTATTTCATCTCTTCTAAATACAGTATCCCTTAAAAATATTGGATTATGGGTGTTAAAAATCAATTGTGCATTTTTAATGTTAATTTCACCGTTATGGAAAATATTAATTATGTTTATAATAGCCATAGGATGAATAGATGCATCAAATTCATCAATAATTAAAGTTCCACCTTTTTTGATAATTAAATTTAATATAGGAAATAAATTCATAAACCTATTTGTACCATACGACTCAAAAATCACAGATTTTATAGCCTTTTTTTCTCCATTTGGTAAGGTTATAATGGAATATAAATCCTTGCTGTAATCACCTGTTTTAGTACTTAAATCATAAGTGTTCTTTTCAATAAATTCTTTAGCTGCTTGCTCCTCTATTGTACTTGTACAAACAGACATAGAAAAAATACCTTTAAGCATAGCTAACAATATATTTTGCTTAACTTCCATTTTATAATCTGCTATTTGCTTAGCAACGTTATCCATAAAATCAACGCCTGCAGTAATATTTTTACTAAAACTACGCTCTGTCCAGCCATCCATCCTGCTAGCAACAACAAATCCCTGAGAATAAGTTGATGTATTTGTAGATGTTATATCAGTAGCACCATCATTGTTTTGAGATGTTTGAGCACTTATCCTTCCGAAATAAGGTACTCTCGTATATAAAGATCCTGTTTGAGTGGATAATGATCTCGCTGCTTGCTCATTTGTTCCAACTGCAGCACTCCTTGCTAATTCATTTTTAGTCACATTTGGTATACGGTCTACATAACTACCAAATGCTTGTGGATTAAAAAGTTTTGAATCAAATCTCATAATACCTCCTAATTATTAAGTTTAAAATCTGGGTTATTAGACATATAAGACACTAACTCAGAGTACGTCATATTATTTACATCAACTGATTTAGATTCAGCTGTAGATTCGACAGGCTTTACACCTTTAACAGACGATGTATCATTATTAGCAAATAAATAAGGATCAGATTTCTTAATTTGCTTAATCTGATCCTCTAACCCTTCAATATTTCCATCTTTGTCAAATTTAAATTTATCAACCCCATCAAGTAAAGCTTTAACAGATCTAATATTCCGAGCACCAAAACTAGATAAGGTCGAATCTATTTTTGTATCTACTTTAAGTTTTTGCATCTCTAATTCATAATGCTCAGCCTTCTCTTTATTTTCTTTTTGTAAAGATTCAATCTGCTTTTTAAAATCTTCAATATTACCTGTAGATTTCTTAAGATCCTCCAATTGTTTATCTCTATCTTTTACATCAGATTCAAATTTCTTCTTAGCACTATTAACTTCATCAAACCTACTTTTTGGTATATACTCTTTAAGTTCTTCAAGCGATGCAGCCTCACACTTTTTCGCTATTTCGTCATCTAACCCTAATTTTAAAAAATCATCTTTCTTCATGGTAAAATCCTTTCAAAATCATTTTTTACCTGGTTCAGTCCAGTTCTTTTTGTCTTGTTCTTTATTCGCCTACAATACCAAAAAGGCATAAAAAAACACTGCTAAATAAACAGTGTTTAAAAATCAATACCTAAATCAATTAGTAGTGTTTACAACCAAAATAATATTTCCCCCGCTTCTTTTATAAACTCTTTAGCTTTAGCAACAAATGAATTGCTCTCTAAAAATTCAATTCCTTTAGGCTTAATTCTGATATTTTTGTTAATTTTAACATTCTCATTGATATCACCTATATATTTAATTTTAGTAATTCCATCAATATATCCCTCTTTATATAACTCTAGAATTATGTAATTCCAATACGAATCTACTATATCTACCTTTATAACATCTCTTAGATTCTCAATGTCTACATATGTGCCTTTTTTCAAACAACTATACAAATAAGATAAAAGCTTATATACAATCACATAATAATCATCTTTTGCCAAAACTACCACCCCAATACACAATCATATTTATATTACGAATCTCTCTTTTCTCTATGGATTATGGTAGGTGTCAGATCCTCTCTAGCCCAACGATCTGCAAGAGTTCTAGGTTTGTACTCTTTCCCAAACTGTTCTCTATAAGCAGCCCTCCAAACCTCTCTCTCTTGATCATTCAAGTTGCTCCAGTTTTTCCCACGTTGCCTAAAATACTCAGTAATATCAAACCAAGCTCTGCTCATTTGCTACTCCTCCACTTCTAAAAATAATCTTCCAAGTTCCATTTTCAAAACTCTATATTTTAAATGCCTGCTGAGTAATAATTCTGCTTCATCACCTACAGAACTATTATAGCCTATGTAAAGGGATTTAGTGCCGCTAGGAACCTTTATTTCTAACATAACTGGATTATTAAGTTGATCGGCAAAATCCTGAGCTATATATTCTAAAAACGAAGTGCTATAAAACACTTTAGCATCAATTATATCTCCAACCTTAACATCTTTATAATAATCCATCTTAGTTCCCCTGTAAACTATTATATCTTCGGATAATTCAAAGCGTTCTATAGAGTCATCTATATTTTTAACTTTATCCCAAATATCGTCAGATATATCGCCACTTTGAAGCGAGGCATTTATAACACTATAACCATCATCTGTATAAAATCGTAAAGTATCCTTTTCACTTTCCATAAACGCTTTGAAACACAAATTACTTAAATCCTGGAACCTAGTTAAATCACTAATAGAGATTGTCTTATAATTCTTCTCAGGAGGCTTTACTCCTTTAACGCTAACTCCATCAACATATTTAGCATGCCATTCCTTATAATTCATATCTTCTGGCACGTAATACACTGACTTACCATCATCACCACTTACTATTCTCTCACCAATCTCGTAATCGTCATCATAATAAGGTAAGATTACACTCCTGCAATTAGGATGGAAAGGAGGTGCATTTATACCAATAGACATATCCTTTGTATCAAATACCTTACCATCAAAATCTTGACAAACTAAGGATGTTTTATTATCAAGTACTGCTAGTATCGTATATTGCTCAGAACCAAGCTCCTTAAAGGCATCCCTCTGCGAAACTGTATGAAAAAACGCTAGCTCGGTCATCACCAACCTGCTAGCGTTAGCTTTAGTTGTATTAAATTTTTTAACAAGATTATTTATAAGATCCTTAGGAGGTTTGCCTAATAACACATTCTGATAAAAATAATATCAACTATACTGTTATCGTAATTACCTAATCCCTTAAGTCCAAAATGCACATTAACAAACCACAATAATTCTTCCAAAGATGCTTGGAACTCAGTTTCCATAGAGTTCGCATCTAATTCAATATCCGAATACATAGATAAAATATTCATCTGATTAGGAGTACCTGAGAGTCTTTCATCTTTAGCATCATAACCCATAGCATTCTCAATAATGGCTTTCTTAAACACATCTAAGAGTGTCCTATAATTATCTGCATTGATTTCAACCTGCAAGGCATCAACTCCACCACCATCAGCTCCAGACTCAGTCCTAACCTTAATAGCTCCGTAAGTAGCTAAGTTGCGTCTAAACTCTCCTAGATTTTCACCATCATAATTTTTAAGTATCAGGATTGTATTTCTTGCATCCTCTTCCATCTGATTCTGAAAATTAGATTCGATGAGATTAAGCCCATCTTGAAGGGTTTTGACCATTTTAATAAGAGGTATTTCTTTATGATTATATTTAAAAGATATTACAGGTATCTTATCCCACGTATAATGATTTTCCACGCCATCTACAACTCGTGTAAAATAATTATTATGATAAGGTTCAACGGGTTTTAAATTACCATTTGTATATTCATAATAATCAATCCCGTCAGGAGAATACACTTCCACTTTATCAACTGAACGATACATATTATTTTCAAAAACCTCGACGCTAAAACACCTAATTAAATAGTCTAATTTAGTATGCTCGTCATCTAACCAATGCAGTATAACCTCATAGGGCTTAAATCTCTTAAAATTAAGCTCTCCAAGATCATCATAATAGACAAATAAAAAACCTAGACCGCAATTAAGGGCATCTTCGGCAACATTTTTCAAAATCCTTTGAAATCGTTTATTAAAAATAGTTTTAAGCAAACTCAAATATTTTTTATTGTCACATTCAAGAGTTAAAGGCTTGGCAAGTAAATAATCAACCTTCTGGTTAACCATCTTTTTATACTGATTATCTACAATACGATTATTAGGTAGATTATCAACTTCTTTAAGATCTCCGTTATCCCCTATGACAGTCCTCTTACGCCTTAAAATATCATGATCTCCTCTATAATACCTTTCTCCATCAATCATTATCTTACGTTTAAGACTTGTCCTCCACCTTGCTATATCAAGCTCTACAATTCTTTTGTCCAACCAGCCACCTCCCCGTAGAAACTGATTATTGCATATTTTGCAGCAATCCCTTTTATTATTAATCAAAACTAAATATATCACCTCTTATAAACCCTTCTAGTGCGTATCTCATAGCATCCATCAAATGATTAAAATCATCAATAGGCTTATTAATCTTTTGACCTGTCCTCTTATCGACATCCCAAGTATAGTTGCTGATCTCCGTTACAAAATTCACACATTTGGGATGTATTACAATTTTAAATCCCTGTATATAATCAATACCGTTATTAACACTATCCCGACCTTTTCTAGCTCCTCTAATCCTATAGAGACCTAATACTCTAAGCCTATCAATAGATTTAGGTTCAGCACTATCAGCTATTATTCTTTCTTTTGCATACCCCTGTTTCAATATCTCATTATATATATCCTCATTAGACATACTCTTTTGGTACATCTCATCAAACACATAAATAATCTTATTAGCATTATCAATAAGTCCACAAAACAAAGCTGATGGATCATTGGTGTAACCAAAATCTAATCCAAACGCTGATTGTATACCTGATATTTTTAGCACTTCATTCAAATCAAAACTCTGCTCTACCCAATTATCATATACAAGTCCATCAACTATACCCCACTCACCTAATCCAGCGACTTTATATCTTTTAGGATTATTGATCCTCATAGTCTCAAACACTCTTAAATCAGATTTATCTAGCCACTCATTACACATATAATTTGTCGTCATAGCTAAAATTTCATCATCCTTAGTATCAAAAAACCTTTTCTTAATCCAATGCTTTTCATTCCAAGGATTTAGTGTGAGAGTTATTTGTTTAAATAAAAAAGGAGCAGCATCTAAGCTACCCCTTATAGATTCATACAAAACATTAAAATCATCTTCATTGCTGATCTCATAGGCTTCCTCAAGCCACATCCAACATAAATAACCAACCTCAACTGTGATCGATGTTACTTTAAATGGATCATCTAAACCTCTAAAATAAATCCTTTGCCCTGTAGGTATGTATATAATCTCCAAAGGACTCTCTTTAATATCAAAATAATCCTGTACACCTAATCTATTTATAGCCCATTTGAGCTCCGTAAAACAAGAATCCTTAAGCGTCCTATAAGTCTTACGTACAACTAATAGATTAGCTTTAGGGTGTTTCACAAGATTAACTATATAATATAAGGCCGTAGTCTTAGATTTCTTACTAGCTCTACTACCTTTAACAACTCTATACCGTCCTGTAAACTCCCAAAAATCCTTATATCCATTACCTACAACATCTTTTAAAGATATCAAATTAAAGGATCCTCCACTATAGGAGCCTCAAAAAGCACTAACGGGTCAATGTCTATACAATCTCTCTCATCCCTATTGCCCTTTAAATCCCATGCAACTGTATCATTAAGTATAGTCAACGTAGATTTAAATACATTGATATCCTGCAAAGGCTCAAAAACTGTATCTTTGTTTAACAAATGCCTAACATCATAAAATCTAACAGATCCATCGTTGAAGTAAACATACAACCCGTAAGACTCATTGGGAAATACCTGGCACACTTTTGGATAAAAATATGTAAAATCTAAATCTTGCACAGCTACGCACCTCCTAAATAAGTGGATTTATACGATTAAGAGGTTTATCCTGTCTAGCCAACTCCCAATTTTGCATTAGCTCATCTCTATGTATCTCACACCAAGCAAGCACAAGTTTTAGTTGCCTATTAGGTATATATCCTTTATCTATAACCCCATTTTGTATTAATACGGACGCTTTATAGCCAGCATACTCAACATGGAAATGTGGTGGATTATGTTCATTCCAGTTCATTGTTATTCTTATACCATAAAACAAAGATATCTCCGGCATTAAATCAACTCCTTCTCACACGAGTATACCATATATATTCAATTCAGGTAAATGCTCGCATGTCCAAATACAACACATAATATTCCAGATATACGCAGCACGATGATCTTCATCATCATCACCCCTCATGTACTTAAGATAATGCCTAGTACCACTATCAATATACACATTAGCTGGTATACCTTTTTGCCAATTATGGTCTCCATATTTAATTGCACCTAAGCCAAACCTATGACTAACATCCAACAAAACATTATATATATCTTCATTCATCTCTAATTTTAATAAATCAATAAGATGCTCTACTTCTCCCGATACTTTAAAATTATGTATTAAATTTAAAGGCTTATCCTCTTTTACATTAATCACAATATCAAGGGGTAGCAAATCGCATCTACCCTTACAATCATTGTCATCTCTTATAGCTCCACTTGCAAAAGTCCTCATAAGTCCTCCTTTATAACAACAGGTATAACACTATCAACCTTAAGTTTATCATTAAACATCCCATATCTCCTACCAAGTAACTCAGCAGCTTTCAATCTTTCTCTCTCATCTGGAGGTTTACTAATTATATTGGCAGATGAGCATCCATCACCAGTACCCTCAACAGCAACTACACAAGCTCTAGATTCTCCTCGCATAACAGACGTGAGATACTCAAGTACTTCTTCAAGTTCTGCTACTCTAGCACTCTTCATTTCTTGCATATACCCCGCAATGCGTGATTTTATCTCAGGTTTGCTCAGCAGCTCACTCCCAATCGAGTACGCAGTCTTTTTACTATATCCTGATCTAATTGCCGCTTGAGTTGCATTCAAATCAATTAGATATTCAATTATAAATCTTTCTTGCTTCTTAGTCATACCTCACCTCCTCGTTATCACAAATTTTCACATTCTAATTATCTCACAACGCAAGATGGAAATGATGGGAAATTTACGGAACTTTTTTAATATCTTTACTAAAATCACATTCCTTCTTTATTCACTTAAATACAAAAAGTGGTACTTGCTTAATAGCAATACCACTTCATAAACTTTTTTTATTTTTCATACCTTTTTAATCTATATAATTTATAATATTAATAAAGTCAACGGATTAAAAATATTGTAAAATTGTACTAAATTCCTTATGCCTTTGAATTAAACCTGCCCTCAATATGACAAGACTCCCACCTTTATATCAAACTTATTCCTTAGGTTTTATCTCGAGCTCACAGTCCAAAGCTTCAGCAACTTTTAAAATCATATTGAGTCAGGAACAACCTTCTTAGTTTCAAACCGAGCTATAACTGACAGCGGCATCGACAAAACATCCGCAAGGTCTCTCTGACTCCACCTCCTTGCCTTTCTATGTGCAATCAAGCAATCAATAAGTTCATCCATTACTCCCACCTTCATAAGGTATACTATCTATATATACCGCATCAGCACAAAGATCAACCACATTATCCTATACTTCATTACTATCAACTTCAGGGTCTACATCCCAACAAAATTTACGCCCATTCGATGAAAAATAAACCCTTCTGAAATTATCCCACTCCATAAAAGGTTCAAAAACAGTGTCCTTCAATAAAAAAGGCTTGCAATCATATAATCTAATCGATCCATCATCATAACTAAGAGTCAAAGTATAATCCTTATTCGGATTCACAGAAATTATCTTTTTAATTCCTGAAGCAAAATATTCAGCCACTTTTCTTTCCATACCTTTAGACATATAATAGTGCACATCTTTACTCAAAATAAAACCTCCTCTCTATATATATAGCCTCTATCTCAAAGGCTCTATTTTAAATAATGTTTTATTTTCTCTAGCTAATTCCCAGTTTTCGAGTAATTCTATCTGATGAAATGCCGCCCAACCCAAAAGCATTTTTAGTTGTAAATTTGGAAATTTTCCATCTCTAACTTCTAAGTTTAGAATATCAACACTAACTTCATAATCACTGTACGTAGCACGAAAATGTGGTGGATTATGATCATTCCAATTTATAGATATTATAATTCCTCTAAACCTACATATCTCGGGCATATCTTTAACTTCTTTAATTTCAATCTCTTTACACTTTATATAATAGCATATATGACATAATAAATATTTCATTTACATTCAATGCATTAAACTTTTTTCTTAAGTCCTATCTCACACAATTTAATCGCTTTATCGTGGATCTAACGGGTTCTTTTTTCACTTCGAACTAATATGTATATCTATAGATTTCCAAGGCTCAGAATTGAAATAACGCTCAATTAAGACTATTCTATGCATATTATCATCCAAACCATTAATAATATCAAAAGCTTTTTTCTTATCTTCTAGTAATCCTTTAGATTTATCAATTATAGTTTTCCCCAGGTCAACATAATCATCTACAATGCTATAAATACCATCTATATCCTTACTACCGCTAACTCTCTCCGAAATGTTTGATGTCGAAATTTTATCAAAAAACTTTTCCTTATACAAATTAATTTAGAGATTATTTATAAACATCCAATATAAGTCCTTGAATTTCATCAATAGTTGTAACTATATATAAATTATCCTTCTCTTCACCTATAACTTGATTAGTTAGATCCTTAAGTTTTTGATCTATGATATCAACTGTTAAATAATATCTCGAATTAAATGCATCTGAAAACTTATTTAAAGAATATATATCATCAAGTACTTTATTTAAATACTGCTTAACCAATCTTTTGTATTCGATAACATCATTGTATTCCTTAGTTGCAACCACCTTATTCCCCTTCTTTTTTATAGAGTCTAAAAGTTCCTTTAACTCTTTTTTAGACTTATCTGAAAACTTATTATCTATTTCACTGTTTAAATTATCAACCTTATTTCTATTTACCTTAATATTGCTCACTATATTATTTTTATTATCTTTAGATTTTAATCCAGATATCCTCATAAAACTATTACCTCACAATAATTAAACTCGTTTATTATGATTATCCTTTTTTTAATTTATATTTAAATTATTTTTTATAAACTAATAATTTTTGTACAAAATAAAATAATAATATTCTAAATACCAAACGGAGGTTAAAATAATGTGGCACTCAAAATCAATTGAAGATATATCAAAAACCCTAAATACAAATATAAAAACAGGCCTATCTAACTCCTGTGCCTCTAAACTTTTAAATGAAAATGGTAAAAACGAATTAACTGAAGGGTCAAAGAGGAGCCTAATCAAACTTATATTTGATCAAATAAATAACATTTTAGTCTACATTTTAATACTAACTGGTATAATATCATTTTTCCTCGGAGAGCCTGAAGAAAGTATAATAATATTCATTGTTATTATCTTAAACGCAACTATAGGAATCATCCAAGAAAATAAAGCTGAAAAGTCCCTTGAAGCATTAAAAAATCTATCATCTCCAAAAGCTATTGTTAAACGTGATAATAAAATTATTGAAATAAGTTCAAAAGATTTAGTGGTTGGAGACATTATTATACTTGATGCTGGCAGAATAATACCTGCTGATATTAGATTCTTTGAATGTGTGAATCTTAAAGTTGATGAATCTGCCCTAACTGGCGAATCTCTTCCAACAGAAAAAAACACTAATATAATCTCAAATAATGAATCTATCCCAATAGCAGATAGAAAAAATATAGGATATATGTCAACTATAGTTACATATGGACGGGGAGAAGGAATTGTAGTTTCAACAGGAATGAACACAGAGATAGGTAAAATAGCCTCTTTTCTAAATAACTCAAAAAATGAACTTACACCCCTCCAAAAAAAATTAAATATCCTTGGGAAAAATATTGGAATTCTTACAATTATAATATGTATTATCATTATGATTGTTGGGCTTATACAAGGTAATAAATTATTTGATATATTCTTCATCGCAATATCTTTAGCTGTAGCTGCCATACCCGAAGGTCTTTCTACTATTGTTGCTATAGTTTTAGCTCTTGGAGTACAAAAGATGATCAAAAAAAATGCAATCATAAGAAAGCTCTCATCTGTTGAAACCTTAGGATCTGTCAATATTATTTGTTCAGATAAAACTGGAACACTTACCGTAAATAAAATGACAGTTATAGAATATTTCATAAATAATTCAAAGTTTGACGCTCGAGAGTTTAAAAATGATGATAACACCAAAAAATTATTTATAAGAAGTATGACTCTATGTAATGATGCAAGTTACTCTAACGATGAAGAGGTAGGTGATCCTACAGAAATTGCACTTCTTAAATTCGCTGGCAAAAATATAGAAAATGATACCTTCAAAAGAATACGAGAGATACCATTTGACTCCGATAGAAAATTAATGACTACAGTAAACAATATTCATGATATTTTCTACTCATTTACAAAAGGGGCACTCGATAATCTTCTTAATCTATGTGATAAAATTTCCATAAAAGGTGAAATCGTAGAATTAACTGATGATATAAGAAACAACATACTAAATACAGCCGAAGAAATGGCAAATAGTGCATTAAGAACCCTTGCATTTGCATACAAAGAAATTATAAATTTAACTAAAGATAATTATGAAAATAACCTAATATTCCTTGGAATGGTTGGAATGATCGATCCTCCTAGAAAAGAGGTCAAACAATCCATAGAAATTGCAAAAAGATCAGGAATAAAAACAATTATGATTACCGGTGATCATAAAAATACAGCTTTTGCCATTGGCAAAGAACTTAATATAGCCAATGATATTAGTGAGACTATGCTTGGATCTGAAATAGATAAACTAACAGATGATGAATTAAATAATAAAATTAAAAACGTAACTATATTTGCGCGGGTTTCTCCAGAACATAAAGTTAAGATCGTTAGGGCTCTAAAATCAGTTGGAAATATAGTATCTATGACTGGAGATGGAGTAAATGATGCACCTTCACTTAAAATGGCCGATGTTGGTATCGCTATGGGTATAACTGGAACGGATGTTTGTAAAAACGCATCGGATATTATACTTACAGATGATAATTTTAAAACTATAATTACAGCAGTTGAAGAAGGAAGAAACATATTTAACAACATAAAAAAATCTATAATATTTCTATTAACATGTAATCTTGGAGAAATATTAACAATTTTTATATCAATTTTATTTAAATTTCCAGTACCATTAAGTCCTATACATTTATTATGGATAAATCTAATAACAGATTCTCTACCTGCTCTTAGCCTTGGCGTTGATACTTACGACAAAAATATAATGAATAATAAACCCAGAAAAGGTAACAAAAATTTGATTTCAAAATCAAATATAATTAAACTAATCTTAAATGGATTCATAATTGGAATTGTAAGTATAACATCCTTCTTAACTAGATATAAAAAAGTAAATCTCATATATGCCCAAAGTATGGCATTCATAGTTTTATCATTTTCTCAATTATTTCTATCTTTAAGCATACGCTCTGAAAAAGAATATTTATTTAAGATAGGATTATTTTCAAATATGAAACTCATTTACTCAATATTACTTGGGGTAATTATACAGATAATTTTAATAAAAATCCCATCATTTAATTCATTCTTCAACACTCAAAATCTAAGCACAAATGATTGGATTATATCAATAATCTTATCTTTAATACCATTTATAATAAGCGAATTATTAAAAGCTTTTACCCATAAAAAATAAAAGAGAGTAAGAAAAATTCTTACTCTCTTTTATTGTACATTAGTCGGTTCCATTGATGGTTGAAATTCTTCTGAACGCGGTGGTCTTTGTCCTCGTCCGCCACTTCCTCGTGTTATATTTGTTGTAAGAAGATTATCAATCGTAATGTCTATACTCTCTGTACCTGATACCAAAGTATATTTTTCATTTAATTTTAAACTTGGATGAGTTATAAATATAGAATTATATGTTTTTGGAGCCTTCCAAGAAACTATAACATTGGAATTCGAATCCTTAAGTTCCACATCATTCCCATTACCATTCGATACATTATAAGATATACTTGGTTGACTGGAATTCTCATTTAAATTTTGATGCATAGGAGACCCCCCAACACCAATCAAAATTCCACCATTTATCGTAATATTGCCATCATAATCAAGTGCATTCTCTCCATTATCTGATTTAGATGATACCAAAATATTACCATTATTAATTGTTATATTACCATTTGAATCAATACCATCTCCTTGAGCATCTATAACTATATTACCATCATTAATTGTTATATAAACATTCTCATCAGCCATCATTGGTCCTCTCCCTCCTCCATTTCTCATCATTCCATCATTTGGGGGTGCAGGATTATTATTTAAAGTATTGGTTACATCAGTACTATTATTTCCTTGTGGCAAATTACGCCCACCTGCTGGTTCATTACTCGTTACATTAGGATTAGATGCATTAATACCATCATCACTTGATGAAATATTAATATTCCCTCCATTTATAATTACCCTATATCCTTCAATACCTTCATAAGATTCCAAAATATTTATGTCTCCTGAATTAATTACAGCTTCAACGTCTGCATGTATTCCATCATCATCTGTTTTAATATTGAAAACACCATCATCTATAACAACACTTCCTGTTGCATTCATAGCATCCTGCACACTTTCAATTTCAAAATTACCTCCAGCAATATAAATATTCCCCTTCTCTAGCTCTTCCTCATTTTTACTCCTAATTCCTTGACCATTTGATTTTATATTAAACACTCCTCCGTAGATTCTCACAGAATCTTTACCAGAAAGACCTTGATCTGCAGATACTATGTTAAATATACCAGAAACAATATTTAAATCATTTTTAGATACTATAGCATGCTTATAATTAGAAGTCAGATTAAGTTGACCATTACCATTTATAGTTAAATCATCTTTACTGAATATAACCCCATCAATATTATTATCATCTATATTTATGTAATTATCTCCACCACTCAATGTATTTATAGTTCCCTCTTTCAAAGTCATAACAAGCTTATCTGCACTCTTAACATAAATAGCTGTACTAGATTCATTATGGATATTAACACCATTTAAAACAATTCTAACATCCTCTGTTTTATCAACATCAACAATTATCTGACCATTCTCCAAATTTCCATCTATAATATAAGTACCAGCTTTATTAATAGTAACAGTTTTATCTTTAACCAAAACTCCATCACCACTAAAATTTATCTGATCATTTAATAAATTAATTTTAGTAGAAGAATTCTCATCATAATCAATTTCATAATCTTTAGACTTAAGTTCCTTACTTATCACAGATTGAGTAAGTGTTGTTACACCTGAAGCTGTACTTGGATTTGTTGGCGTCGAATTTGTTGAAGAACCATTAGTATTTTCACTTGATACATTTTGAGATGAATTAGTGGCTGAACTAACACTATTAGTCGCACATCCACTAAATGTAAATAATAAAATACCGGCCATAACTGCTTGCATTAATTTATTAGATTTTCTCATAATATTATAACTCCTCCCTAGAAGGTAAATTCTTACCAATCATAATCTCTAAATTTCCATTCCTACATCTGATATCATCAATCATCTGTTTCTCATTTATAGAATTTTTTATAACTACTTTATACTCTATCTTAAATAAACTCCCCATATTAATACTTCTAACTTGATAAATCTCCCAGTTCTTTAAATATTTAGTAAATATATCATCAAAAATATTTGTATAATCAAGCGATTCAGGAATAGTTATCTTAAGTGTCTTTTGGCGTGGTGGACCTTCACCGAATTTTGTCGCATTCAATATAATATTTAAAATCCCCATTACAATGACAAATAAAACAGCAACTCCAATATATCCCATACCAGTTGCAAGACCAACTGCCATAGCTAGAAATATACTAATTATTTCTTTAGCACTCCCAGGTGCTGATCTAAATCTAACGAGTGAAAATGCTCCAGTAACAGCAACTCCAGCCCCTAAATTACCATTAACAAGCATAATAACCAATTGTACAATAGCAGGCATGAGTGTTAACGTTACTATAAACCCTTTAGAATAAACGTTTTTAAACATATATATATAAGCAATACAAAATCCAAGAACAAGTGACACAGCCATACAAATTAAAATATTTTTACCTGAAACACTACTCGATGCGTTCCCAATCAAAATAGAATTAAAAAACCAATCAAACATTCCATCAACACTCTCCTTAAATTAAATTTTTTAACAAGCAAATCCACCAATATATGGAGAAACACTCCCAATACTGTTTCTATACCCTTCTTTAATTTGATAAGCAACACCATACTTAGAAAAAGAAATAGGATAAATACCTAAATCATTTAAAATTCTACAGAGCCAAAGAGGCATTCCACCAGTAATCTTTATTTCCATCAAATATTCATCTTCTCTAATTACCCTATCTCCCCATATTCCGCTTTTAAGATCAAGGCAATCATCTCTATATAAAATATTTTTATCAAAAGTAATCCTTAAATCATCATCATAAATACCTCGCATAGCAATTCTATCATAAGAAATATACATCTTAGGCATTATACTTTTATAATAATTTAATACCCAATCTATCTCTCTAATTACTTGAGTATCACTTTCAGGATAATTATTAAAATAAAGATAATTTTCCGCATCATATATATTCATTTTTTCACGTCTTTTATAGACAATACCATTATACTTTTTCTTAAGTTCAATAAACACATATCCATCTTCATCTGGAACTCCGTAACTCCTCATTCTGAGCTTTTCCTTATAAACTGGCTTATCTAAAGAATTTCTTATTAACTCAAAATTCGGTGTATCAAAGTATATATTACATATACTAGATCTTGAAAAAATATCGTCTTCCATCTGACTTTCAAAAACATCCATTAAACATGAATACTTTTCCTCATTTAACATATACTTTTTTTCATATCTCATAAAAGTTTTCATTAAGCTCACTCCTCTATGTAATGAAGTATGTATAATTAACCTTAAATTAACTTTAAAGATATAAATAATCAAAAACAACAAAAGGAATATAACACTAAAAATTAATATGAGAACCATTTTGCAAAAAAATAAATCCCAAACTCTATAAGTCTAGGATTTATAATAAAATATCCAAAAAAAACTTAAAATAATGCACTCAATCAACTGGATGTGTACCATCACTATATTTGTAATAGAGATTGATATTAATTTATCTTATTGAATACTATATTAAAACTTATCTTACCATCCTTATAAAAGGCATCTATCTTTCCTTTATGATGCCTAACTATAGAATCAGCAATAGACAATCCAAGTCCATATCCTCCAGTATCACGCGATCTTGAATTATCCATTCTGTAAAACCTATCGAATAAATAATCCATATTTCCATTTATTCCATTATTAAAGGTATTAGAAACACAAAACTCTATTTTTCCCCCTTTATAATTTAAAAACACCTCAATCTTTCCACAATCATCACAGTATTTAATCGCATTATCAATCAAAATGGAAACTAAATCACGTATATATTCTTCACTGCAATTAAACATTAAATCCTCATCAATATTTCTTATAATTTTTAAGTTTTTAGTATTAGCATAGACTTCAAAGTCATTGACTATTTCTGAAACAATTTTCCCAAAATAAACTTCTTTTCTATCAATTCTAAAATTATTTTCATCCATTTTAGATAAAGATAATAGCCTCTTAACCAACCCATCTAAACGTTTAACTTGATTTATAGTACTTTTTGTCCACTCATTTTCCCCATTGAATATCTCTATAACTTCAGTATTAGCTAAAATTATTGCAAGAGGAGTTTTAATTTCATGACCTGCATTAGTTATAAACACTTTTTGCTTTTCTATGTTATCTATAAATGGTTTAATTGCATATTTAGATACAAAATTCAAGATAATACCAAATATACATACAAATAAAATAACCACAAACATAGATATGATGGCAAAATCAACTGATTTAGATATATCATTGCTAGAATCTACAAAAGAAACAAGTTTATATCCATACATATCTGAAACTAAAAACTTATAAAATCCTTTATATCCTTTATATCTATTTGAATTTATAACATTCTCAGCCAAACTTTTAGCATCTAGAATATCTATTGAATCATTATTTCTAATATTTACAAGAATACTTCCATCATAAAAAATTTTTACAGAAAAATATATGTTATGAATTGGCACTCTTTTATTGTAATCATTTTTATTAATAAACCCATAAAAATCATATATATTTTTAGGCTTAACATCCTTAAATTCTCTGGGTAAATTCCCATCATATTCTTGAATCAAACTCAATAAAGAATCTGACTGACGATTAATATTTATAATATTAATTAAATTTAAAGTAATTACAAAAATAAATAACACTAAAAATAATGTTGTTGTCGTAATCAACATAAATTTGCGTTGCAATCTATCAACCATTAGTTCTCACTCTTATTTTCTAATTTATATCCTATGCCTCTAAAAGCCTTAATCTCCACAGGAGAATTAATTGAAATAAGCTTCTTCCTTAAATAAGAAATATAAACCCAAACACCATTAATTTCAGCTTCAGAATCATATCCCCATACTTTACTCATAAACTTTTCAGTAGATATTATAACATTAGGATTGCTCATAAGCATCTCAAGTATTTGATATTCTTTATTACCAAGTCTAATACTTTTATCTTCATATGATAATTCAAAATTTTCCTTATTTAAAATCATGTTATTAAATTCCAAATTATTTGATACAATTCCCTGCTTACGTCTAATAATAGCTCTAACTCTAGCCAAAAATTCTTTAATATTAAAAGGCTTACACATATAATCATCTGCACCCAAATCCAGTCCTATAACTCTATCATCTATTTCTCCCTTAGCTGTTAATATTAGTACTGGTACATCTATATTTTTATCTCTCAGACCCTTCAAAACATCTAATCCATTAATCTTAGGCATCATAACATCCAAAATTATCAAATCATACTCGTCGTTTAATGCCCAATCTAAAGCATCTTCACCATTATACACAGCATCAACTGAATAATAATTATGTTTTAAAACAGCTACAATAGCATTTGAAAGTTCTTTTTCATCCTCAGCCAATAATATTCTCATAAACAAACATCCTTTATAAACTCATATATACGATTATATCACTTTAAACTTAAATTTACATAAAAATGGCTCGGAATAAAAATTCCGAACCATTATTTAAATGTATAATAAATTTTTTCAAGTTCTTTCTTAGTAAAACCAGTATACTTAATAATCTTATTTAACTCTTCCTTATTTTTCATCATCTCAACTGCAAACTCTACCTTTGCCTGATTTTTGCCTTTCTGTATCATTTTACCAGAAATTTCTCTTTCAACATCACTAGATGCACTTTTTATTCCCTCTTCAAATATCATTTTTCCAATCTTATACATCTTTACCTCCTTCTTTATTTTATACATATCTGATTCATCCAAAAAACACTCTGCTAAAACTAAAATTATTATAATTATACTGTGTTTTTTTTTTGTATTTAAATCATTAGCTACTCGTAATCCTTCAAGTATCAATGTTATTTTTTCCCTCTTTGAATACATATATGGAGTAAGGGAAAGTATCAAATACTCTTCATCAGTAAATTTCTTCTTTTTAGATGCCTTAGCGGACAATCTCATTAAAATCTTATCTCCATTAAAACAATCTAAATACACATCTGTATAAAAAAACCTTAAAGAAGTAAATGCCATATTTTTTACTATTTTACGAGACCTATGTGGATAAACTAAAACTAATTCATAATCATACTTATTTTCATATATAAGAAACGATGAATACACCAAAAATTTATATATATCATTGTAAAAATACTCTTTTTTGAACTCAAAATGTACAATTTTATTTTTTTGAGTCATCATAGTAAAATTAAGCACTGCATCTTTTATGTAAAAACTATCTTGTTCTCTCCTCTTTACAAACTTACATTTATATGGAAAACCCAAAATTTTAAGCTTAGTATCCTCAAAGATATCTATTATAGCATATTCTATTAATTTATCCAAAATATTAAGTCCCATAACAATCAATACTTCTCCCATGAAATTAAAAGGCTATAATATATTTTGTGAAAATCAATAAATTTATATACTAATTTAAACTCATTACTTATTAATTTTTAGGAAAATAATTTAATCATTGAGTACAAAAAATTAAATAATATAAAAACAGAGTAACTACATAAAAATAGTTACTCTGTTTTTAAACACTTATCAAATTATATATGAAATCAATTAATATTTCAAAAGACTCTTCGTTAACATCTTCCAATATTAACTTTTTATATATATACGTTTGTATATAAAAACATAGATATATATAATTTATACCTTTATCAAAACCTTTTAAATTTATATACTTATCTATGTCTATTTTATCTATATTATCGTACACAAATGATATAATACCTTTTACAGAATATCCCTTAAGAGTTTCATGATTAGATACTAAAAATTTATATATACTTAAAATATTTATATTATTATCGGATTTAAAACTATTATCATCAAAATCAGAAACTATAAAATTTGATATCCTAAAAAAACATATCACCATAAAAAATAATATAAAATCTCTCTGATTTACTATATCTATAATGTAACAGAAATTTTTATCATTTCTTAAGTTACACAAATATTCATCTAATTTTTCAAAGCTGTATAAGAAAAAAGACACCTGTCTCTTCAAATTTCTCGGACTATTATCTAATTTTAAATCTATTAAATAATTTACCTTATTCATATTATTTTTATATAACGTTAAATTTTTATAAACTCTATAATGATTTATATTAAATTTAATACAATTTAACAATTTATTATTTTTCTCCATATATATCCATATGGCTATAACTTGTTCATCATCATATAGATCCATATTAATGTATTCTTCTTTTATTAAATTATATATATTATCTAATATTACTTCCCTATTATCCCCTAAAAAAGACTTCTTAAAATAAATATAATTATAATACTCATTTATCATTTCATATCCAGAATTATTAAAATTAAACACAATATTATTCTTGTTATCTATCAATCCACCATTTCTTAAATCTTCCAATAATATTCGTTTATAATCTATCCATTTCTTTTTTAATATATAATATTCCAGATTTATATTATTATAAAGATATACTCCAAACTCTTTTATATATTTATCAAATTCTATATCAAGTAAATGTGTTATCCAACTACCTATATTTAAACTACTATCTTCACATCTCTCAATCTTAATTAATTCACCAAAATATTTAACTAATATGCTATTAATACTTGTACTATCTATCTTAAATATTTTGTGTATAAACATATCTAAATACTGATTATCTATCTTATTTCTTAATATTCCTAAATTTGTTACTAAAATAAATTTTATATAATCAAATCCCAATATATATTGAGAAAAAATCAATATATTAACTATTTGAGAATCATTATAAATTCTTTCTAAATCATCTATTATAAATATAATTCCCTTTTTAAATTTTACCTCAGAATCACTTCCAAATATCTTAACTATACAATTGTTTATTTCATCTTTTATCTCAAAATAATTTTTTTGGATTTTATCATTCATAAAATAATTAACTAAATTGGAAACTTTATCATTCATGACATAATTTATTATATTCATATAGTTTTTTAAAGATTTAGAATTATATATTCCATGTGCCTTAAATAAATTTTCTATTATATAATTAAAATAATCATTTAATTTATTGTTCTCTGTAAATATAAGACTATTAATATTAAATACATAATAATCATCATTCAATTCTTTTTGTAACACGTATGAAAACGTACTCTTACCAACTCCTGATTCCCCATCAATACATATAGTTAATGGTTCCTTATGATAATATTTTAAATAATTACACAATTCTATAAATAAATGTTTTTTTTCATTAAACATCATATTAAAATCATATATAATATAATTATCATCTTTAATAAAATTTTTCTTGCTAAATTTATTCACTTTATTTTCAAATAAATCTGGCAATAATAGAAACTCGAGTTCCGTCATTATAAGAAACAAATTCAATATAGAGTATATATTAAATATTGTAAATATTCCCACATAATGTTTAAAATCATATATAAAATATTCCCTTGAAACATATAGCAATATAAGATAAACAATATAAAATATTATAACTATAATCTTTATCTCAGTAAAATACTTATAAACTACAGTGCATTTTAAATAACTAAGCTTACTTATATAACCCCTTTTTTGACAAGTCATCACAATAATAATAATAAAATAAAAACATAAAAGTATTATAATAAAATCGAACAATGTTAAATTATAAAATTTATGAAAAAATATATTATTTATCTGATTAGCAAAATTATATATTTGAGTTTTACTTAGAGAATTAATTATCTTAGAATTTATTATGCTTATCATAAAAAAACTTATATAAATTAATATAAGTGATTCTGGCACTATCCTAAATATAAATTTTTTTATAAAATCTAATAATTTATATCTAAAAATATATAAGAATATATATAAATATATAATCGCAATTACTAAACTACATAAATACAACACTAATTATTCTGCTCCTACTTATTGCTTATATATTCTCTTTATAATAAAAATACACACATCAATTATTATTAAGATGCGCCTAAAAATATGATATATTTTATAACCTATATTCACATAAAAAATAAAACTCTCTAAAATCACTTTAAAATAACCCTATATTTCTACACCTTCTTCTAAATAACTTGCTATATTTAAATTATCTATAATCAATAATCCTTCTTTACCAATTAGATCACAATATTTTTCATAATTTATTCATATAATTTACCATCTCCTGAATAGCTTATCTTTGTTAACCATTTCTCTAATTCTCCAATTTTTGCCGTATAATACCCCCCTTTTACAAATAAATCAATAATAAATAAATCATAAATATTATTAATCTCTGCTTTTATATTTTCAGAATCTATATCTTTTGTAAAACTATCTGCCTTAGCTTGATCTATACATCTAAAATCTAACATTTCCTTTTAAAAATCAGAATAATAATATTCTCGATCAAATTTATGCGAATACTCATTTGAATTCTCATTTACAGTAATATCCTATACAGCTTACATCGTATTAACATTCCCATAGATTTTATACTACTTGCACTAAATACAATCAATACTCCTAAACCTACTTCCTACATAATATTTTTAATTTTATTTTTTAACATATCCATCATACTCCAAATAAATCAAATCATATTCAATTTCCTAATTCATTTATCCTATTTACTAATTTGATTATAACCACTCTTAATTTTTAAAATAGTAAGTTTTACTTAAATGAATATTAAAAAATAATAGATCCTTACTTTAAAAATAAGGATCTATAAAAATATTTATGTAATTTAACACTTAAATTTTATGTGCACATATTATACGACATCTAAAGAAAGTTCCATCATTTTATTAAATGCAGTTTGTCTTTCTTCAGCTGTAGTTTCCTCACGAGTTATTATATTGTCACTTACTGTTAATATACAAAGTGCTTTAACTCCAAGTCTTGCAGCATTCATGTATAGTGCCGCTGCTTCCATCTCAATCGCTAATATTCCCATCTTTTTCCATAATAAGTATGAATCATTATTATCGTCATAAAAAATATCCGATGATAGTATATTACCTACATTTACATGTATACCCAATTTATTTGCAGATTCAACAGCTTTAGATAACAAATCATAAGATGCTATAGGAGCAAATGTTCCCGGAAGTCCATATTGAGATGCAAAATTTGAATTAGTAGAAGCACCTTGACCTATTACTATATCATATAAATTAAGATTTTCCTGTATTGCCCCGCAACTACCAATTCTAATTAAATTCTTTACTCCAAATTTTGTTATAAGCTCATAAGAATAAATCCCTATGCTCGGCATTCCCATTCCTGTACCCATTACAGAAACTTCTTTACCTTTATATTTACCTGTGAAACCAAACATATTTCTTACAGAATTAAATTGTACTACATCAGTTAAATAGTTTTCTGCAATAAATTTACATCTAAGTGGGTCTCCAGGTAATAGTATACTTTCTGCAATTTTATTACCACCAGTATTAATATGAGGAGTATCCATTATATTTCCCTCCTAAAATTAAGATATTACATATAGTATAATACAATAATCATAAAAATAAATAAATCAGTTTTTAAGCTAGGCATAACTTTTCTTTAACAATCTTTATTAAATTATTCCTATCTTCAAAATTATTTACAACATCCATATTATCCATATCAATCGTTAAAACCGACGATTTACTATATACGTTATACATCCAATCGTCATAACCTTCCCAAATATATCTATAATAATCTACAAGTTTATTATCAATTTCATAAGATCTTCCTCTCATTTTTATCCTATTTATAATCGTATCAAAACTTCCTCTCAAATATATAAATATATCTGGACTCTTCTTTGGAAGCTCATCAAGCTCTTCCATCATATTATTTAACAATGATTCATAAACACTCATCTCAAGTTCTGAAATTCTTCCAAGATCCATATTCCTCTTACAAAAATACCAATCTTCATATATACTTCTATCTAATACATTATTCTTACTAGTTAATGCCTGTTTTATGGATTTAAATCTCTTATCTAAAAAAAATAATTGAAGCAAAAAAGGATATCTATTTAATTTTATCTCCTCATCCGTTGAATTATAAAACAATGGTAAAATCGGATTATCTTCCACACTCTCATAAAATACTTTAGAATTGAATTCCTTTGCTATAATTTCTGAAACGCTTGTCTTACCTAGGCCTATCATCCCACCAACAACTATCACCATTAATTACCTCCTTGATTAATTAAAACCATATTATTTTTTATTCCATTTATTAAAAGAATTTATCATAAATTTCTGAACATCCACCCCATATACACTCTGTAAAATATTTTTATTAAATATGGAGTCAACATCACCATATTTATAAATCTTACTATCTTTAAGTACCATTACCAAACTATCTAGATTTCTAACTAAATTCAAATCATGAAAAACTGACACAATAATCTTATCTTTAAAAATATCTCTAAAATTCTCTATTATGTAAATTTGAGTACTTAAATCTATATTATTATTAAATTCATCGAGCAAAATTATATATGGATCTTGATACAAAATTCTAGATATAAATACTCTTTGCTTTTCTCCTCCAGATAGCTCACTCATAAATCTATCTTTCAAATGATATATCCCCATATTTTTTAATATAATATCTAAATTTTCACAATCACCATATCTAAAATTCCATCTTTCGTAAATATATCTACCAAACCTTATAACATCTGAAACCTTATAATCAAAGTACATATTATTTTGTTGAAATAATATACTAACATTTTTAGCAAGCTCTCTATTTCTAACTTGTCTTACTTCTTTCCCTCTAATTTTTATGCTACCCTCATAATCCAAAAAATTACATATACATTTGAGTAAAGTTGACTTACCACATCCATTTAATCCTATTATGCTCAAATGTTCACCACTTTTAAGCGAAAAACTTATATTATCTAATATCTTATTATTTTTTTTATAAGAATAACTTAAATCTGAAACTTCTAAAATTTTTACTACCTCCTATATTCTCTGAAAAAAATATAACAAAATATAGGTGTTCCTATTAAAGCATTAACCGTAGCTATAGGAATTTCTGCTGGATAAATTATAACCCTTGATATAATATCAAAAATTACCATTAAAATTCCTCCAATAAATAAGCTAGATAAGATAACAACGCTATGCCCCGATCCAAACATTTTCCTCGATATATGAGGCACAACTAAATCAACAAAACCTATAACTCCACTAGCTGCAATACTGGCTCCAGTCAATATAGACACATATAAAAGCATGATTATTTTTATTTTGGATACATTAACTCCTACGGCTTTACTCATATCATCTCCAAAAGTTAAAATATCAAGTTCTCTGCTATAAAACATTGTTCCAAACACTCCTATAATTAAAAACGGTATAATTGAAATGACATATATCCATCCTCTAGATGAAAATGATCCAAGTTGCCAAATAATTATAGAAGATAAACTCTCATGCCTAACAGATGTTATAAGAATAAAAACCGCATTTAAAAATAAAGACATTACCATTCCAATCAATATAATTGTATTATTGGACATACTACTATCGAGTTTCTTACATAAACTAATAACAAATATTATAGTTAAAACTGAAAAAATAAATCCAATCACTGGATAAGTAAAATATCCTAAAAATGTAATATTACATATTGTAAAAATGCCAATGCCAAGAGATGCTCCTGAAGATACACCTATGGTATATGAAGAAGCTAGAGGATTTCTTAATACAGATTGAATAATAACTCCACTAATAGACAACATTCCTCCAACTATAAAAGCTAATAAAACTCTTGGGAATCTTATATTCCAAATAATGCTTACTTCCACACTTGATATGCTATCTCTCAAATCTAATCCAAATAATCCATGCAAAATTATTTCAAAAATATGTACTGTATTCTTTATCCCACCGCCAATTATTAATCCTAAAATAATTACAATAAATGAAAATATAACTATCAATAAAAATTTAAATAAGGTACTAGACCTCATCGTTATACTCTCTTATATATCTAGTAATATCCTTTAACGCACCTAGAAAAAATTGGGATGCTCTTGAAGACATATCTTTATCAATATAATAAATCCTATTATTTTTTACAGCATCTATATTTTCCCACCCATGCCTATTTTTTATCTCATCAATATTTCTTTCTACATTAACATTTGTAAAAATTATTTGTGGATTTGCTTTTATAATTGATTCCTCACTTGGAGAAATCCATCCTTCTAAATTTCCAAATATATTTTCCCCACCAGATAGTTCAATAATTTCATTTAAATATGTACTTCTTCCAAAACTATACAAATAAGGCGCCTGAGAAATTTCAAAATAAACGCTCACCTTCTCGCTATTATTATTACCAATTATATCTTCAATACTGCTCTTAATTGATTCGATCATTTCTTTACTCTTACTAACAATATTAAAACTTTTACCAATTAACTCAATAGAATCATATATTCCCTGAATACTCGTTGGTGTATCTATATTTATAACCTTAACTCCACTATTTTCAAGCTCTACGTACTTAGATAAATCAGATGTATATCCAGATAATAACAAATGAGTTGGATTCAATTTCAATACCGCTTCTATATTAGGAACACCAATCTCAAATACTTGAATATTTTCACTTACTCCCTTAATACCTTCTGAATATTGATCAATTCCAATAATATTATTACCCAAATCTAAACCAACCAATATTTCAGTATTTGAAGGTGCAAGGGAAACAATTCTAATCTCCTTATTTTCACTAATACCTGTATCTATATTTCTTCCACAAGAAACAAATATAGAAAATGAAAATATAAAAATTACGAATGCTAAAAAATTTTTTACAAGCCTCATGTATCTATACCTCCTAAATATTTAAAAAAATAAAATTGCCTCATGGCTATACTCCACAAGGCACTATTATTTAAACGTAAAAACACATTATAAAAAACACTCTATAATGAACCTACGCAAATAACCTCATACTCCGTAAAGCTATAAGCCCATTACATAGGCAGGTATTCCGACTTAGTATCTCTGCATTTATTAACCTTCCCAGATATTATCCAGTGGCATATAAATAAACACTCCTCATCACGGCGGCGGGACCGTATAGGATTTTAACCTATTTCCCTTTTAATAACCAAAATTAAAATTTGATTAACCTATATAATCATTCTACATTCAATAATTATATAAAAATATTTATTCATAATCAATTTTATTTTTATTAAGATCTTCAATTAATTCAAAAATGCTCTTTGAAGTTGTATCTTCCATGCTGTATCCTAAAATATTTACAACTTCTTCTATTTCATTAATACTTTCCCCTTCTATTTCCACATAAGGGTTCGGATAAAAACTCTTATCATTAATATCAATCTCAATTAAAACATCATTTATTTTATAACTCTCTCTATACTTCTTTATCTCATTTTTCATAGAAAGACCTAATGACTTAAATATATTTTCTCCAATCTCCCAACTATCAATCAAGACTTCCTGTTCATCCATAACTTTATATTTATCACTACTTTTCGATAACTTCCTCTTGCTAGTCATATAATAAAAATTCTTATCAGAAATTAAATCCTTAATAATTCTAATTCTAGCATAACCATTATTTCGTAAAAGTCTATCATCATCAAAATCAAATAACTTATTAATTTGATTTTCTTTTTTAACAAGAACTCCATTATATTCAAAAATTTTTCTTCTAATTTCATGAATATCCACATCTAAAATCCTAACTTCTATTTCCACAATAACCACTCCAAATTTTTTATTCCATTATAACATTAATTATTATATAATAACTTCCATAATTATTTTAAGGGGAGTTATAGATTGAATAAATCCAATAGACAATTTACAAAAATTTTTTTACTTAACATGATTGTATACATATCATTAACGATGGTGCATCCTATTACTCCAAAATTTATCAATGAAAATAATTTACCTACATTTTATTTTGGACTACTTCAAGGATGCCTCAATATATCAACATTTATAAGTGCTCCAACATTCGGCATTATATGCAATATTTACGGAAAAAAAATAACAATGCTGATTTCACTCATAGGTTATACTATAGGACAAATTATATTTGGATTTTTCCCAAACAATGTAAGTGTAATCATAGCAAGAATCATATCTGGAATATTTATAGCTGGTTACTTTGTTTCTAGTATGGCTTACGTATCATCCATAACTCCTGTCAAACTTAAACTAAAAAAGATTTCATACTTTAATGCTTCTAATAGCATAGGTGTAATATTAGGATCCTTAATCGGTGGGATTTTAGGCATAAATGATTATAAACTCACATTCTTTACTCAAATATCGATATCTTTATTATCAATAATTCTTATAACTATATTATTTAAAGATAATACACCTAAAAATAAGGATTCTAAATTCACCTTAAAAATATTAAACTTTAAAGATTTATCTAAAATAAAAAAATCAAATAAATTTGTATACTTAATATTACTAATAATGATTTTAACATTCTTAGCGATTCAAGGATATGCCTCTACAATTAGCTATTATGTTGAAGATATCTTAAATTTACCAACAAGTATAAATGGCGTTATACTTGGATCAAGTGGAATGTTTACATTAATAACTAATTTAATAATAATACCTATAGTAGGAAAAAAATTTAACTCTAAATCTCTGTATATGTTCTCAATATTACTATCTGGATCAAGCATACTAATAGCAATGTCTGTAACAAATCAATATATAACAGTTATAGCTCTTCTAATATTCATTATAACACACACTCTAATTACCCCAACTATACAAACATTATTACTTGAAAACTCAACTCAAAATCAGGGAGAAATATTAGGAATTCAAAATGGATTCAAAGCAATAGGATCATTCTTAGGATCAATTTTATCTGGACTATTATTCAATGTATGGTTTAAACTACCATTTATCGTAATTGGACTAAGTTTAATACTATCATTTATAATACTAAAATCATTCAAAGAAAAAAGCCCGCATCATTAATGATGTAGGCTTTTTAAATAAAATACCTATATTATGTAAATAACTTTTAAATAAAATTATTTTCTGTTATCTTTAATATGTCCATCAATCTTACACATAAAATACGAAATCGCAAATCCAAGAATTAAAGATAATATACACGTTAATCCAACCATTGAAAATTCAAAACCTGGAAAAATCAGTACAAGTGATCCTGTAACAAGACCAAGTATTCCCATATATGTTTGAATTTTAAATGCTTTTAAAAGATATTCAATCACTCTAATCATACACAAAAATCCTAATATTACTCCAACACCAAATGGAATTAATATCAAAATATTCAATTCAGATACTGCTACTATTATAGAATTATAAACACCAAAAACTATTAAAATAAAAGATCCACTCAAACCAGGAATCACCATTGCACTTGCAGCTACAAACCCGCTAGCAAAAAGCATAATTGCATTCCTTAAACTCAATTCATCTATAATATCACGACTATAAATCGATATATCCATAAATCTAATACCTATCAAAATCAGAAAGGTTATCAAAAAAAATGTATAACTCAATTTATTCGGATTAAAATCTTTAACAGTTTTAAATAAGATACCAAATGTTCCCAAAATAAGGCCCATAAATAAATAATTCATTTGCCAAGGATACCTATCTAAGAAATAAGATAAAATATTACTAAAAAGTAAAATTCCTAACAGTATTCCAAGTCCTAAAAAAAACAAAAATCTAAAGTTTTCCTTAAATTTGCAAAATATGGTGGATATAGATTTTATTAGTTTATCGTATATTCCCAAAACTACTAACATGGTACCAGCAGATACTCCAGGAATAATATTTGATACACCTAAGACTACCCCATTTAAAATATTTCTTAAATCTCCCAATACAATTCCTCATTTCTAACTAAGTATTATTTTTAACTATATACTTTTTTAAAAAAATATCAACCTACAAAATTATAGGCTGATATTAAATAAACTCTATTGTTCTTTAGTTGAATTATATATTTCCCCTAAAGAAGTCGTTAATGAAGCCAAATTCTGAATCTCTGAAGGTATTATTATTTTCGTAGCTTTCCCATCTGCAACCTTTTCTAAAGCCTCCAATGCTTTAAGAGATAATACCTTCTCTGTTGGATTTGCTTCATTCATATATTTTATACTATCTGCAAGAGACTTTTGAATCTTCAATATTGATTCGGCTCTACCTTCCGCTTCTTTTATTGCAGCCTGTTTCTGTCCTTCTGCCTTAAGAATAGCGGACTCCTTCTCACCTTCTGCTCTAAGTATAGAAGACTTCTTCTCTCCCTCTGCTCTAAGTATAAGTTCTCTTCTTTCACGTTCTGCCTTCATCTGTTTTTCCATAGAATCTTGAATTTCTTGAGGTGGTATTATATTTTTAAGTTCAACTCTATTTATTTTTATACCCCAAGAATCAGTTGCCTGATCTAAAATAGATCTCATTTTACCATTAACAATATCTCTAGATGTTAACGTTTCATCTAATTCAAGATCTCCTATTATATTTCTAAGCGTAGTTACTGATAAATTTTCTATTGCTAAAATAGGATGTTCAACTCCATAAACATATAGTTTAGGATCTGTAACTTGATAAAATACTACAGTATCAATCATCATAGTTACATTATCCTTAGTTATTACTGGTTGAGGATCAAAATCTATAACCTGCTCTTTAATTGATATCTTCCTAGCTACCCTATCTATAAATGGAATCCTAAAATGTATGCCAACCTCAAATGTCTTATAGTATGCCCCAAACCTTTCAATTACATAAATATAGGCTTGAGGTACCACTATCACACAACTAAAAATTATTCCTAAAACAATAAAAACTATTAAAATCACAGCTAATAAACTTATTATCGGCATAATTATTCTCCTTATTTAACTTCTCTAACTATGAGTTTAACTCCTCTTATATCCAAAATTTCAACTTTTGTACCCTTTTTTATAACCTCACATTCATCATAATTTATAGCACCCCAGTAATCATGATTAATTTGTACCTCTCCAAGTGATTGAATATTGTCAATATCTTTAGTAACTAATCCTATTTTCCCAATTAATCCATCAATATTAGTGCGTGTTTTTTTAAAATTAAAAATCTTAAAAAATACTGATTCCTCATTATTCAAGATAACCACTCCTACCAAAAATCAAAATTCTATTAATTACTTAAATAGTTTAATTGTTCCACTATCATTTAAATATTTTATAATTGTTGCAATTATAGGAAGGATAAATATTCCTAAAAATCCAAATATTTGAGCACCAAGAAATATACTTATGATGATTACAATAGGATTAAGTCCTATTTGACTTCCGACAATCTTAGGCTCTAATATATATCTGATTATTGTGATAATAGCATAAATAACAATTAACCCTATGGATAAATTATAATTTCCTTTTACTAATTCGATTATTGACCACGGTATAAGTATACCACCCACTCCAATTGCTGGCAATATATCCAAAATAGCTATAATAACCGCAAGCAATATAGCATTAGGTATACTAAAAATAGTAAATCCTATACTCAATTCGATAAATGTTAACGTCATCAATATAAAATACGCTTTCATTAATTTAAATATAGTTCCAAAAATATTTCTTTTTATATTTAAAATTATATGCTGTACACGTTCTGGAAATTGCCTCATTACAAACCCTGTAAATCTGTAATAATCCAAGGTAAACAAAAATGATGAAATTATAGCAAAAATAAATTTTACTAAAAAAGATGGAATCTTAGTTGCAATAGATGCAATTAAATCAACAGCTGATAAAGATATAGAATTAATAATATTCATTATATACTTACTTATATTTTCTAAATCTATTACAGTACTTAATTCCGGTATTATATCTTGTATTTTATATATAATAACATTAAGTACAGGTTCTACATTAAATGTATATATCTCAGGTAGTTTTTGAAAAATACTACCAATATATCTAAAAAATTTAGTGCCAAAAAATATAAGTATTATAAAAATACTTATATATATAAATAATAAACTAATAACTCCAACAAATTTTCTATTTATCTTAAATTTAGTTGATATGTAATCAACTGGCCTCTTTAAAATCACAGAAATTAAAAATGCAAAAATAAATGGAGATAATATAGGTAACGCATACTTAAATATAAAGACTATAATTCCTAGTATTATTAAAAAATATAGGAACTTAATGATAAATTCCCTCTTTTTATTTATACTATCCAATTTATCCTCCTTTATTGATATAATTTCAAATACTTGTATAATAATAAAATTGTATCTAAGTTAAATGTGAGCTTTGATATAATTCCATGAATCTAAACACATATCCTCTATATCAAACCTAGACTCCCATCCTAAAATTTCTCTAGCTTTAGTCGTATCTGCGTAGAATTCATCGATATCTCCATCCCTTCTACCACAAATCCTAATATTTATTTTCTTACCACTAACCCTCTCAAAACACTCAACGAGTTCAAGAACACTAGTTCCCTTTCCTGTACCTAGATTGATACCTATATTACCTTTTGATATTAAAACATATTTCATAGCTTCCAAATGACCTCTAGCTATATCAACTACATGAACATAATCACGAACACCTGTTCCATCTACAGTATTGTAATCATTTCCAAACACATTTAAAAACTCTCTCTTAGATATTGCAACATCACATATGTATGGCATTAAATTATTCGGAACACCTTTAGGATTCTCTCCTATTAAACCACTTTTATGAGCACCAATCGGATTAAAATATCTAAGCATGACACAGCTAAAATCCTTATTAGAAACATAAATATCAGATAATATTTGCTCAACCATAACTTTTGTATATCCATAAGGACTTGTTGCAGATTTTTTATAATGCTCTAAATATGGAATTGGATTATCTTTATCGTATACGGTTGCAGAAGATGAATAAATAAACTTCTTACAATTAAATTCCCTCATACAATTTAAAATATTTAAAGTACCTGAAACATTATTATAATAATAATCAAGGGGTTTTTCAACAGATTCCCCTACTGCTTTAAATGCTGCAAAATGTATAACACAATCTATATTATTCTCTAAAAATATCTTCTTTAAAATACTATAATCTAGTATATCTCCTTCATAAAATTTAACACTCTTCCCTGTTATATATTCTATACTGCTCAAAACATCTTTATCTGAATTATATAAATTATCTATACCTATTACATTATATCCATTTTCTAAAAGTTCAACACTTGTATGACTACCAATAAATCCAGTAGCACCTGTAACTAATATGTTTTTCATATTAAATACTCCATCTTTATAATTATTCTTAACTATATATTCAATTATTTTAATACATAAATCAATAGTTTTTTATACATATTCTAGCTTTTTAATTAAAAAAGGTAGCACATAAGTACTACCTAAAATATATATTTTATATTAATTTATATTCTTTCAATAGTTTCTCAACATCAGTCCCAGATATCTTCTTAAGTAATTCCTTTAATGCGATATTCTCCTTAAATCCTAATTTCATATCCGTAATCTTCTTACCATCCCTCATACAATAAGTTGCATTTACTAAATCTCTTATATCAAAGGTACTTCCCCAAACTTCCGGAACTCCACGATCAACATTTAATAAAGTATATACAGATTCTATACCAGTTCTTGCTGAATACTCTATCGTAAAAATTGTGTCTCTTTCAGTTTCAGCAAATTGTCCAATAAATGCAAAGTTTACAGATCCAGTCGGTACAACATTTGGTCTATCTCCTTTAGACCTTGGCATGAAAAATGCAGTAATATACGGCATCATACAAGGAACAGTATTAGCATGATTCTCAGCTAAATCCACTATTTGATCTTCAGGAACACCTAAATGATATAACCACTCCATACAAATTTCTTTACCAGTGCAATCTCTCATAGGTTTCTTTATATAATCCCCAGCTACATCACTAAATAGTCCATAAATCCACCCGACTAATTGACCCTTAGGTTGTTCTCTAAACTGAGGTTGACGATTAAATGTCCAACTAAGCAACCATTTAGAGTCTTTGACAGTAACAATTCCTCCCGTTACAACTTTTCCTGAAAATGGATCACGTTGACAAATATTTTTTATATACGGAACAATTTTATCATCAAGTACTGTAACTGTTGCACTCATCCAGTTACTTTTTTCAGCATCATAACAAAACTTATCAGGATTACCAAATGATGGATCCTTAACTGAGATTCTTCTCCACATATCCCAGCCACCACCTTCTTTAATCTCAGAATTAAGTACTGCTGGAGTATTTTGAGAACCAATTGATGAATTTTCAACACATCCACCATTTGTTATAAATAATAAATCATTTTCAGTTAATTTTATTTCTTCTTCCTTACCATCTCTTAATATTTTTATCGAAGTTGCTTGCTTTTTGTGCGGCTGAATATCAAATTCAACATCAACTACCTTAGTATTATATTGAAAATCAACATTATGAGACTCCAAATATTTAATAAGAGGGAGAATCATTGATTCATATTGATTGCGCCTAGTAAATCTTACAGCTTTAAAATCTGGCATTCCTCCTATATGATGTATGAATCTCTTTATATATAATTTCATTTCTAATGCACTGTGCCAATTTTGGAATGCAAACATAGTTCTCCAATATAACCAGAAATTAGATTTTAAAACTTCATCATCAAAATAATCAGTTATAGGTTTATCGTATAAGTCTTCGTCTGGAGTAAAAAATAATCTCATTATTTGTAATGATGCCTTATCTGATAATCCAAATTTATTCTCCATTTTTGCGTCTTCGCCCCTATTTACGGTAGCACGTCTTAAAGAATAATTTGGATCTTTCTTATCAAGCCAATAGAACTCATCTAAAACTGATGCTCCTTCAATCTCAATAGAAGGTACGGATCTAAATACATCCCAAAGTATTTCATAATGATTATCTATTTCACGTCCTCCTCTCATTACATATCCAATACCTTTATAATCGAACCCATCACACGCTCCTCCAGGGATTGAATCTTTTTCAAGTATATGGATATTTTCTCCTTTCATTTGAGCATCACGAACAAGATAAAATGCAGCTACTAAAGATGCAAGTCCTGATCCAATAAGATACGCAGATTTATTATCAACACCCTCAGGTTTAATAGGTCTTGCAAATGCCTCATAATTTCCACTTGAATAATACATTATTTTTAACCTCCTGTTAATTACATAATTAATTATATATAATTATTACATTATCAATTTAACATTATCAATGGACAATCATACACATTTTGTTTAAAAACTTAGGGAGGATATAATATGAAAAAACAACAGGACACAACTAACGAAACGAAAAATTCATTTATAGTTTCTTTTTGTAAACTCTATATGAAGAAACCAATAGAGAAAATTTCAATACGTGAATTAACAGATACCGCTGGATATAACAGAACTACATTTTATAATTACTTCAGCGACATCTACGATGTTTTAGATTATATAGAAAACTCAAGCATACGCTATGTTAAGAAAAACATTATAATAGATATGAAAAAAGAAAATCCGAGCAAACAATTTATAAATACATT
Source organism: Candidatus Arthromitus sp. SFB-mouse-Japan (assembly GCF_000270205.1). Lineage (NCBI taxonomy): Bacteria > Bacillati > Bacillota > Clostridia > Eubacteriales > Clostridiaceae > Candidatus Neoarthromitus > Candidatus Arthromitus sp. SFB-mouse. Next base: position 386,420 of record NC_015913.1, on the reverse strand, counting down.
TTTAAATATTTACGAAAATTGGGAATCATATATAAAAGTTCTTCTCAGTAACCAAAATAGTGCTCATTTTACAGATCGACTAAAAAAGGAACTATTTAGTTCATGCATGGATGCATTTAATCTTCCTAAAAATAATATTAGAGCTGAATATATACTGGATTTTTATTTGTCTGCAATAATTTCAGTCATAAGTCGATGGATCAAAAATCAATCAGAAATGAGTTCATTAGAGATGGCTAATTTACTAGAGGACATGTTAAAAAACAATATATTTACAAAAATAGATAATTACACAAAAAAAGAGAAGACTCTATCAAAGTAATCTTCTCTTTTAACCATGGTACCGCTGATGGGACTCGAACCCATATGGTTTCCCGTACGATTTTGAGTCGTATGCGTCTGCCAATTCCGCCACAGCGGCATATCAAATAACATAAGTGATTCTATCACAATAATTATCCTTTTTCAATAATTTTTATATATTTTTATCATAATCCTAAAAAAAAAACATACCTTTAGAATAAAAGAAAGAGTTAACATAATTAAAAACATTAGAGGTAACATTATGATTAAATATCTTAAAATTCTATTAATATGTTTAATATTTCCATTCTTCATATTAAGTTGTAATTCTAATTTTATAAATACCCTAAAATCTCCATTAAAAATAAAAAAACCATCATTAAGTCTATATACTAACAATCTAATCAAAACTATTAATAACTCCGCTAATAGTAATTTAACAATTTCAATCTTTTACTCTAAACTTGGTAAAAACAAAACGATTCCTAAAGAATATATAGAAAATATTAGTTCATTTTTTAATTCATTAAAACCTGAATACTTTTTAGATTATTCAACATCTAACCTTGATACAAAAAATCCAGAATATAGATTGACAGTATATCTAAATGAAAAAAGCATTTTTGTTATAGATATACTAAACGATAAATATATTACTATTTATCCATGGGATGGATCATATGAACCAGATTTAATAGATATATCCAATTTACATACTAGAACTAATTTATTCAATATCGCAGATTATCTAATTAAATATCATAATTAATTAAAAAGGGACTGTATATACAGTCCCTAATTTTTATTAAATATCTTCCGTATTCCACCAACTATAGATTTAAAAAATCCAAGAGATCTAAACATACGGTCCTTATCTACATACTTACAAACTTCTCTTAAAAGCAATTTATTATTCCTTGACGAAAAAGTAAATGTTCCATTTTTATGAGTTACAATCATAAATCTCGGTATCCATTTACCGTTAAATTTAACAGATACGACTATATGACTTATCTCCTCCCAAGGAATTTGTATATTATCTTTAACATTCCTCTCATTATAAAACTCAAATGATTTATTTCCTATCATAATATTTCCATAACTTGGAACATTTAAATAAGATATACCTTTTATTGCTAAATCTACTTTTGTATTTAAAGAGGTAATCATACATCTTCTCCTAAATAAATTACATTTATCCTACATAATTCCAAGGAGATGTGCAACTATACCTACTACGAATAAAGCTATTATTATTAATATAGGAGAAACTTTCTTTTTAAGTAAGAAACAACATAAAAGAGTTAATAGCAATGCTGCAAGTCCTGGTATCAATTGATCTAAGTTTTGTTGGAGTGTAGTAACTTTCTCAATATTCAACCCATTTGCTCCTAAAGCACTGTATTGTTCTAGCGCACTCTTTATTCCCTCTGCACCTGACTGTATTTTACTCCAATCAATATATGCTCCTTCTTGCTGAGTAACTCTAGATACTACAGGTGTAAAAGAAATGCTAACCCATCTTTGCACAAGAGAACCAATGATAAACATACCAAGTATAGATGCTCCTTGAGTAATCTTTCTAAGAAGTCCTCCTGACAAGTCTTTCGCTATTGAATTCCCAACCTTATATCCAAACTCTTGTGTATACCATAAAAATCCCATACGAATAATATTCCAAACAAAGAAGAATATTAGTGGACCTATAATATTTCCACTTAATGCTAATGACGCTCCCAAAGCTCCAAGTATTGGACGCAATGTAAACCAGAATATTGGGTCACCAACACCTGCAAGTGGTCCCATCATACCTATTTTAACACCCTGTATAGACTGATCATTAACATCTGCCCCATTAGCCCTTTCTTCTTCTAAGGCAAGAGTTACACCCATAACTGGTGCAGATACATATGGATGCGTATTATAAAATTCTAAGTGTCTTTTTAATGCAGCTACTCTTTCTTCATCAGTTTTATAAAGTTTCTTTATAGCAGGAATGATTGAATAACACCATCCTCCATTTTGCATACGCTCATAGTTCCAAGAACCCTGAAGAAACTGGTGACGCCAAGCAACACTTATACGATCTTTTTTCGATAATTTAATTTTCTCTTGCATTACTTATCTCCTCCATTAAAATCCTAATAATCATTTAAAATATCTCCAAGTGGATCACCTGAACCAGTTCCACCTCTACCATTTCCTGAATTCTCTTTTAGTGTTAAATATATAATTGCTAACGCAAGTCCAATAGCACCTAAAGCAATTAATGTTAATTGTCCTAGTGCTGCAAGTACAAATCCTAATATAAAGAATGCCCAAGTTTCCTTAGTTGACATCATATTGATTACCATTGCATAACCAACTGCTGCTACCATACCTCCACCAATTGCCATACCTGTTGATAACCAATCTGGCATCATGCTTAAAGCATCTGTTACAGCTGATGCTGGAATAATACAAAGTGCTGCTGCTGGTATTGCTATACGTATACCTTGTAAAAATATACATAAAATTTGCCAAACTTCTATAACCTTTATTTTACCTTTTTCAGCTGCCTTGTCCATAAAGTGAACTATTGGAATCGTTATAGTTCTACATAGCATTGTGAGGAATAACCCTGCAACTGATAACGGTATAGCAACAGCTATAGATGTTGAAATTACTGTTTGAGTATCTACTGATCCATTTTGAAGTCCTAAAACCATAAGTATAGATGATGCAACTGATGCAAGTGCAGCATCTGGTGCTACAGCAGCCCCAATATTTGCCCATCCAAGTGCTATCATTTGAAGTGATCCCCCTAATATAATTCCCTCAGTTAAATGACCACTTACTAAACCTATTAATGTACAAACTACAAGTGGTTGATGAAACTGAAATTCATCAAGAATACCCTCCATACCAGCAAGTAGTGCTATTATAATAATTAAAATTATAGTAATGGCAGACATTATATCCTTCCTCCTCTAATTATTTGATAATTCTGATTTTGCTTTCTTTAAAAGATTATCTATATTCTCTCCTGAATCACTAGGTACCTTTTTTACATTGAACTTTATGCCAAGAGATATCAATTTTTCAATTGCCTTAACATCATCTTTACCCATTGCTATTGCTCTATTTACAACAACTTTACCTATTGAATGTGCAATCGAACCTAAGTTAATTTCTTTTATGTCAATTCCACTTTCAACTGCTCTAAGTGCATCTTCAGGACTTTCAAATAAAAGCATAGCACGAGTATTCCCAAATCGAGTATCCTTATCTACTTGAGCCATTTTACTTATTGGAACAACATGAGCCTTAACCCCAGGAGGAGCAGCTTGTTCAATCATTTTTTTCCTTAAATCATCTTTAGATACATTATCTGATACAACTATAATCCTAGTTGGATTAACTGACTTAGTCCAAGATGTAGCAACTTGTCCATGTAACAACCTTGTATCTATCCTAGCTAAAACATAGCTTATTCTTTTACCAGTATTCAAACTATCATCTACTTTTGTTGTAGAAGATTGTTTCTTTTCAATTTTCTGCTCCAACTCCTCTGGAAGAATTTTTATACCACTCCTTGATTCAGAGAGTATATGTTTTGCAATATCATGGGCAGTATACATCGATAAACGAGAAGCATATGCTTCGATCAACATAGGTAAGTTCAATCCTGTAACTATAGCCCACTTACCACCATTTTCAGTAACTAATTTATTTGCCTGATTAAATGGTGTTCCTCCCCACATATCAACTAAGAATAATATTTCATCTTTATTATCCATTCGACCTATGGCATTCTCCATTTTAAGTCTTATATCATCAGGACCTTCATTTGGTAACAATATAACCGATTCTACATTATCTTGATCACCAAAAATCATTGATCCAGATTGTAAGATACCATCAGCAAATTTACCATGACTAGCAAGAATAATTCCTACCAATTTAATTCCCCCTTAATTTTTACATAACGTTATAAATATTATACTAGAAAACGTTTTCTCAAAGCAATATTGGTTGAAAAATTTTAAGTTGAAATAGACAATTAATTTATATTAATATTGTAAATCAACTGGACACAAATTTAAATTAAATATTCTTATTTTAATAAAATACTTTAAAATATTTATAGAGTTTTTATTCCCAAAATAGATAAAAAATATCCAAACTATTTTATTAAATAAAACTCTATATATTAAAAACTAAAATAATAAATTATATCGATATACTAAATCCATAAATTCGAAATACTTAAATAATAATTATTATATTTAAATTACATAAATATTTCAATAATAATAATTTTACTTTTATACAATAAATCATAAAATATATTTCTCTATGCACTCACTAACTGAATTAACAATAAAATTCACATGATCTTTTAATTTTTCCTCAACTGTATGAAAAGTAAATGAGTTTTTTGTTTCATTAAACATACTAATATCATTATATGAATCACCAATAACATATAAATTTTCTCTATTTACTCCAAATTCTTTTAATATCAAATCAACTCCATTTCCTTTAGAACATCCCTTAGGTACAATATCTATAAAATATGAATTCCTATATGCAACAATCACATCTCCAAATTCATCATTTATATCATTACACATTTGATCAACTTCCTCAATATCTACATTCGAAAAATCTAATGACATTAAAGAATTTTTGTTATTCACTAAATCATTAATTGTCCCCTGTTTTATAAAATCCCAAGAATACTCATTTATACCTCTTAAGGTTATGCTTTCATATCCATTATCAATCCCTATAAAGCTTGAGTATTTATATTTATCATAAATTTTTTTTACTATCTCATAAGGTATTACTTCATGCTTCAACACACGATTTTCTTTGTTTATAACTAATGCCCCATTTAATAAAACATAAAAATCTGGATCTATATTATACTCATCACAAAGAAATTTAACCCCATTATATGGCCTTCCCGTTGAAACACCAAACAAATGTCCACATTTTTTCATTTTTAATATACTTTCTCTATTTATATTATCAAGTTTACTATTAAAAATAAGTGTACCATCTAAATCCGATGCTAATATTTTTCTCACACACTCACACTCCTTAAAAATCCTTTAAAAAATAAAGATAGAGAAATTATCTCTACCTTTATAATAAATTAATATTCTATTTCATTCAATAAATTAATTTTCCTTATGGATTTACTCCAATTCTTGCAGAAAGATCAGCAAACTCACTACTTGTTGTCATATCACTAAGAATCTTCATAACTGATTCTGTATGAGAAACTCCATTTGCAATCAATTCAGTATATACATTTGTCCAGAATTGAAGACCTTGAGGTTCTGGATCTCTTAAAACTAAAACGTGGTAAAGTCTTGTTATTAAATCATCAGGTGATTTTATTAAATTCATAAACTCAGGAACATATCCTAAATTCTTTATGAAATAACTTAAATTTATATTTTTACTCAAAAGTCCATTCTTCCAGTAATTATATCCTTCTTCATCAATATTTTGAGTGTCCCTACTCAAAGCTTTATTATACGCATTTATAAGGAATGAATCTAATGAACTTCCCTTATTAATTAAAAGAGAATCTATTTTTACTGATTTAGCCTCTCCCTTACTATCCATATAACCAATAACGATATTGCTATAAGTCTTTCCTGGAATTAACCCTTTTATATTAATAGCATTTGTTTCTTTAACAAACACTGGTAATAAGCTCGGTATTTCTTTACCATCAACAGTTATAGATATAGAAGAATTTTGTGAAATATCATAAATGCTAGTATCAAATAAGAGACTTAATACTCCTGGATTCAATATATATTTAGCACTAATTCCACTTGGAGCAACTAAAGTTACATCAGATGATTGAGAATCTGAACTTTCACTTATAGATGAAGTAGATGCTGAATATAACTTATTATTTTCATCTATTAAATACAAACTCACGTCATACTTATTTCCTTTTTCAAATCCACCTAATGTCAATGTACTTGTACTGTTTAAAATACCTAACTCTGCACTAGATAAAACAAATACATTATCATTAACCATTACCATTGCTTTTTGTATATTCGCATTTACCTTATCCCAGCTAAACTCAGCCGTATTATTAGCTTTATAATATCCCTTAAAGTTATTAATTGCAGAACTAATTTGAGTCATATCTAAAACACCGTAATTTTGGGAAAGAACTCTTCTATTAGCATCATAAGTTGTAAGTAATAAATAAATATTTCCACTTTTAATGTCAGTATTAAATTTAACTCCGCTCTTTCCATCACCAAGTTCTACAGTATTATAAGTTGAAAAATCTTCTGATGTACTCCACATAAGATCGCTATATACCATCGACTCCAACCTATCCCATGAAGCCATTACTTGACCATTATCAGATGCATATACAAAATTAGAGAGGTTATGTACTACATGAGTATAATCATATGTATAAACAGTTCCTGTTTTAACGTCTGTTATCTTAACAGAATACTCACCATTAAACAAAGATTTTCCTTCATCTGGATAAACAGTAAATGAACCCCTATCTTCATTTAGAGTGGCTTTAAAATTAGAAACTATAGATGTGCCGCTACTCTTTTCAGCTACATTAACCAAAAATTCATTTCCAGCTTTAAAATTAGAATTAGATAAATTTACTTCTATACCTATTAAGTCCTTACTTAAACCTAACTTAATAAGCGATGATTGTTGAATAGCACCCTCTTTTACAATAACAGATCCATTATACTCCAATCCAGTCCCGTTTATAATAGTAATCTTTATTTCTGATCCATCCTTAACATTTTCAACAATATAAGAATTATCTTTTACATCAGATGCTGTTAATTCTTTATAAAGTTTTCCATCAACAGATATCTTTACAGTCTTAATACCTTCAACAAAATTCGCCCAGCTTAATTTTACCCCTGCACCTACAAACTCATATTTTAAACCTTTTATATCTCTAGTTTCAGTTGAATTTATAGAAACTTTCCTAACACTCTCATGAGTAACACTTCCTTTAGAATCGAAGAATCTTACTCTTAAATAAAACTCTCCTTTAATGTTAGGTGTAAATTCTGCCCCTTTAGGTTTAACCTCTATGTAACTTGGATTTAAAAAACTAATATCCTTATCTATCACAGCCTCAATCTTACTAGGCCTATTAGCTACATGTCCATAATCCCAATTTATATAAACTTTATCCCCAGTAGTCCAGTAATAAAAATAAGGAACCTCAGGATGATTAGAACTTGTTTGGGCATCTTTATTTTGAGTCAATTGATTCTGAGTTGTTTGATTCTGATCTTCATTTGTTTTATTTTGATTAGTCTGATCTTGAGTCAATTGATCCTGAGCTGTTTGATTTTCAGACGAAACAGTAGCACCTGCAACTACTCCTGCCTGTAAAACAACACTTGCTACAGCTGTAGTAGTTGCAATTCCTTTTCTTAGATTTTTAGATTTTTTATTGCTAGCCAACTACACCCCTCCTAAATTTATTCAATTTATTAATATGAATTTAAATATGTTTTATTATTGTTAACATTTTACCATATTTCTTAATAGTTTTCAAGAATTTAATAATTATTACAATTTAGTAATATAAATACAAAATAGAGGGTACCCCTAAAGCGTACCCTCTTAAAAAATTAAACTAAATATTTATAAAATGTACCATATGCCTTGTATGTTTCATAAATATCTGCCTTTGATGAAACCTCAAAAGGAGCATGCATATTTTGCAATGGAACTCCAATATCAACAACTTCCATACCATACCTAGACAAAAAATATGCTATTGTTCCTCCTCCTCCTTGATCAACCTTACCAAGTTCTCCAACTTGGTAACAAATACCTTCTCTATTAAATATATCTCTCAATTTTGCCAAAAACTCAGGATTTGCATCATTGCATCCGCTTTTCCCTCTTGAACCTGTATACTTGGATATCGTAACACCTTTACCAAAAAATGCCGTGCTTTGCTTAGGAGTCTCATTTGGAAAATTCGGATCATATGCACAGGTTACATCAGCTGATAACATATATGATCTATCTAAGGATCTCTTCAAAACTATCTCTGAATAATTATCTCTACAAGAATTTAAAAGTTCAGCCGAAAAATTTTCAAATAATTTTGATTCCATCCCAGTTGCCCCAGTGCTCCCAATCTCCTCTTTATCAACCAACATACAAATACTTGTTCTCTTAGGTATACCATCCATTTTAAGCATGGACATAAATGAAGTAAATGCACAAACTCTATCATCTTGACCATATCCAATTATCATACTTCTATCTAATCCATAATCCTTAGCTGGGCCAGCTGGCACAACCTCAAGTTCTGCAGAAATTAAATCCTCCTCACATATTCCATATTTTTCACTTAATATTGATAATATTAATTTCTTAACTTTATCTTTTTTACCATCTAATGACCTAGATCCTACAAGCAAATTCAACTGTTCTCCCTCAATAACATCAACACCTTTTTTCATAGCTTGATCTTTCCACAAGTGAGGAAGTAAATCTGAAAATCCTAAATATGGATCATTATCATCATCACCTATATTTATAACAACCTTATCTCCATTACTTTTTATTACTACCCCCTTTAAACACATAGGACGTGCAACCCAATGATATTTCTTTATACCACCATAATAGTGAGTATCAAAATAGCATAATCCATCAGATTCATATACAGGAGATTGCTTTATATCAATTCTAGGAGCATCAATATGTGAACCTATTATATTAAATCCATTTTCTAAACTTTCATCACCAATTACCGCTAAAATTAGAGTTTTATCCATTTTAGAATAATAAACTCTATCTCCCTTATTAAGTTTTTCCCTATTTTTTATTACTTCTCTTAAATCTTTAAAATTATGCTTAACAGCTTCATTAATAAAATAATTAACACATTCTCTTTCAGTTTTATTCTTACTTAAAAAATCCTTATATTTACTACATAGATCCTCAAGTTCCAATAAATTTTCTTCACTATAATTTTCCCATGCGATCTTTGATAATGTTTTATCGCCCATAAATAACACTCCTCCATTTTTTTAAAATTTTTTATAACCAATCTTTCCTCTTAAATAAAATTATAAGCAAACATACAATTACAATCATAACAACAACAACTATATGTATAGAATAGCACGAATGCCTAAGTGGCATAATCTCAAAACTCATACCAAAAAAACTCGTCAATAAATCAAGAGGAAGAAAAATAGATGCAACGAGTGTAAAAACCTTCATAAGCTGATTGGTCTTATTTGAAAGTTCAGATTCATATGCTTCTCTAACAAGAGATAATTGCTGATTTAAACTTTCAATTGCTCCCATTAACTTTTGGAATTTTTCATTTATCCTCTCAAACAAAACAATATCACAATTATCTATAATGCCATTCTCATTTAATATTAAAGAGTCACCAATATATCTAAGAGGATACAAATATTTCTTGACTCTATATACCTGACCTCTGAGACGAATTAATTCTTCAAAATTTTTCTGAGAATCTTCTTTTAATATACTTATTTCAATTTTATCACACTCTGAACTTATAGAGCTTATTGTAGAATAATTTTTAAGTATTACCCTATCTATAATCATATATAAAAGTGTTGATATTTTAGGATTATTCTTAACAACAAAGCAATTTTTATTTTCCTTTAAATCTAGGATTAATTTATCTATAACATCTAAGTTATTCTTATATACGGTTATCAAATAATTTTTTCCAAAAAATATATTAAGATTTTTAAAACTTAACATATCATTGTTAAATTCTAACACATCTAAAGCCATAAATGTATATTCATTGTAAAAATTAATTTGGGAAAAACTTCTAAGTGAATTTAAATCAAATATACATTCTCTATCAATTTCAAAAGGTATTGAAGAAATTTCATCTTCACTCAAAATAAACCAATATAAATATTTATTAAGATCATAATTTTCTTCCTCTTCAAAAAGCTTAGAAATGTTATATATGGTCAAAGCAAATCACCAACTTAACTAATTTATATAAATTAGTATCTCTTATTATAATAAATTAAATGCGTTATTAATTACCTTAATAGATTTCTTTCATCCTCTCACCTATCACATCTATTGCAGGTAATCTACCAGTTAACTTATATCTATAACTTGCAGCTGCAGCTTCAACGAGAACGGACACATTTCTTCCAGGACGTATTGGTATACGTACAAGTTTTACCTTAACTCCTAAAATATCTTTATACAAATCATCAATCCCAAGCCTATCATAAGAATCATCATCTTTCCAATGCTCAAGTTGTATTATTAAATCTAACTTCTTACTTTCAAGAACAGAAGATAAGCCATATAAAGCTGTAATATCTATTATACCAACTCCACGAACCTCAAGCATACCAAAAGTTATACTCGGACAATATCCTATTATCTCCCTATCAATCTCCCGAAAATCGACAGCATCGTCAGAAATCATCCTATGTCCTCTTTTTATAAGTTCAAGAGCAGTCTCACTCTTACCAATCCCACTATCTCCTGTAATTAAAATACCAAATCCATATATATCAACTAAAACACCATGGACACGAGTCTCTGCTGCAAGTTTCTCATCTAAATATCTTTTAAGTCTGCTTATGATTCCAGTGGTATCCTCATTAGTTCTTAAAATAGTCCTCCCATATATGCGCGCATACTTTTCTAATGATTCAAAAATTTCGAGTCCACGTGTCACTATTATACATGGAGTAGATTTTTCTAAATATTCTTTAAATTTTTCATCCCTACTTTCTTCATCTAAAGAATTCATATAAGACCACTCAGTCATTCCAATTAATTGAATTCGATCATTCGAAAAATATGAATAATACCCCGTAAGTTGAAGTCCAGGTCTATTTAATTGTGTTGTTTTAACTTTTATAGAAAAATCCCCTCCAACAATAACTTCAAATTTAAAGGTTTTTATTAAATCACTAATGCTTACACACATTTATTTATCATCCTTTTTCTTATAATTTTTGAGCTGATTCTCAAAATTTCCCCTAATTATTTTTACATATTCCCTTCTTAATTTCTCTTGTTCAAGCTTTTCATCATCACTTAATCCAAATTTTTTAGATTTATTATACAGATAATTTATTCTATCTATCATTTGTTTCATAATCCAAATAATTCCCTTCCAAAAAATTCAATTCATAAACTTTATTTAAGTATATATAATTTAGCTTTTTTCTTCAATTACACTCTAAATTATTTAAATTAATTTAAATATCATAATCATATCTAAAATAATAAAGTCTGAGATCTATTTTTATAACTATCTAAATAGATATTGACTAAATATCGAATATAAATATATAATCTATTTATATAAATTTCTAAATAGTTGGAGGAACTTATGGGTTTAAAAGAAACATTTAAGGCTCTATCCGACCCTATTAGACGGGAAATACTAACTTTACTTAAAAAAGATAAATTATCTGTGGGAGAAATAATTGAGAATTTTAATTTGACTGGAGCAACTATATCTTATCATCTATCAATACTAAAAAAATCAGGACTTATATTTGAATCCAAATATAAAAATTTTATATATTATGAGATTAATACTTCAATATTTGAAGAAGTAATATTATGGTTCTCAGAATTTGGAGGTAAAAAAAAATGAATAAAAAAATAATAAACAATCCCCTAATACTATCTTTAGCATTATGTTTATTACCTACAATATTGTGTTCATTTATATACAATAAACTTCCAGACAAAATTCCAACTCATTTTGATATAAATGGAAATATAGATTCCTATGGAAGCAAACTTTTTATATGTATAATTCTTCCATTAATTCTCTGTATTTTTAATATAATAACGCATCTCATTATTAACAATGATCCAAACAAAAAAAATCATAACAAATCCTTAAAAATACTAATTTATTTTTTAGCTCCACTAATGTCAGTAATATTTATCCCTACAACTATATTAATCAGCCTTGGAATTAATATAAATATGTCAGTAATTGCACCAGTTTTTATGTCAATTATATTCATATTCATAGGTAATTATCTACCAAAATGTAGACAAAATTATACAATAGGAATACGATTACCTTGGACATTAAATAATAAAGAAAATTGGAAAAAAACACATAGATTAGCTGGTTTACTATTTGTTATATCTGGAATATTAAATATACTTATAACCATTATATTCCCTAATCTGTCGTTTTACACCCTAACAATTTCATTAATAGTATCAGCTATAATACCGGCTATATATTCATTCTTAATGTATAAAAAATATAAAAACACCTAGTAAACTAGGTGTTTTTATATATCCACAGAGACGCTGGCTAATAAACTTAAGACCTGTTCTCCAACAGGTGGGCAATCCTCATAATATCTATCTGCCTACTTCGCTTTAAAAAACTGGAAGCTTGACATCAATATTAGTATTAGAAATCCCAATTAAGAAATGTAGGTTAAGTATAAAAACCTGACGTTAACTGCAGAAATTTAATATTATCCATATATGATCTTCTTATATTCCTTTTTTACACGACTAAATTCTTCCTCATTATCAAGAAAATTATACTCCACACCTTGATCTGAAAAATCTTCACGTACAACATAAGAATCCTCATTATTTTGAGAATCATCTCCAAGTATTAAATACTTATTCCCATCCAGAAATATTTCTGTGATAATTTCAAAGGTTATTTTATTACCATCTTCATCCATAAAATCCATATAAAATCTATCATCTTTACTATAATAACTCATATTCTTATCCTTTAAAACTATTTTTTACAAACTTTCTCTCCTAAAAACTGTTGAAGTTCCAATATATTTTTATCTCCAGAAAACTTACTCTCTATAGGTGAATCTACTCCACTAATCCAAATCTTAAATTCAGAATCTAAATCAAACACTCCTTTAGTTTCAATAGAAAATCTTACTACACTTCTATAAGGTATAGATTCTATGCTCTCCTTTTTTCCACTAACTCCCTGTTTATCTGTAAACATTATTCTATAATTAGTAAATAAAATAAAATCTCTTACATATGAAAATGCAAATACTACTTCTTCACCCTCAAATAATATATCTGATACCTTTTCTTGCAATTTATTGGGATCAGAATTAGAAGCATTTCCCATTAACGTACTAAAAACTCCCATTTTTTTATCCCCCTACAGCACAAAAAACTTGTCTAAAAACACTTAGACAAGTAAATTATATCAATTATTCACCCCATCTTCTAGTAAAAATTTACATATATTAATCCCAATTTTCTGATTAATTAAACTATTTAAAAGTTCTTCAGCATTTATATTCAAATTTATACTTAATAGAAAATCCTTAAACTCTTTAAAATTAGGAGTCTTATCTACCAAAATTCCTTTTAACCTACCATCATCGTTAAATTCTATAGTATTATCATCTAACACTCCAAACCGTCTATAATTCATAATTGTTAAAGCTTTAGTAATTAATACAACATCAGTACAAGTCAAATTATTATTTATGACAAACATAAAAAAATCAAAATTAATATTAATATGCTTACTTATACCCTCTACAAGGATATAAAGAAAATCAAGCTTATTTTCTAAAACATCCATACCCAATTTCATAAAAATACCTCTTACAAAACATTAAATTACATATATATATTTTGTGTTCATAAATTTAATTTTATGTAAAAAAATTAAGGCCCTTAAGGAGCCTTAACTAAATTTGGGAAATCATTGATTTATAATTTAAAATATTATTTTCTAAAATAGATATATCTTTATCTATAGAATCAGTTAAATAATATTTATTATTATTCATACTTTTTGAAATTTCTAATTTCTTATCTTTAAGTTTACTAATTTTCTCAATACTATCATTAATACTATTATTTAGTAAATTTTTTAGTACATCTTTTTGTTCAGTAGTAAATTTATACTCTTCACCAATTACATTATCAACCAACATTTTAAAATCAGAATCTAAATTTAGTTTAAATAAAAAACCATCCTCATTGCCTAAAACATATCCAAAATATGTTGGCTTTTTACCAACTTCAAAATCATTTATTACATATTTGGGATCACTATTATGCTTTATTATACTATCTATTCTTGAATTAATCTCATCAGTCAATTCCTCTACTTTATTATTAATAAAGTCCACACTTGCTTTCGAACTCTTAATTGCATCTATCTCTAAATTCAATAAGACAATCTCTTGAGCTAAAGAATAAGCTTTAGCACTCTCAATTTGTCTATTCAACTCATTTATCATATTTTCTTGATCAATAACATCTATCTTGGATTTCCTAATCTTGTCTATTTCTTCATTAATATTCCTTATCTTTAAATTTTCATATTCTAATCCTTTTTTAATAACTTGATTTAAATCCAAATCTGTAATATCATTACTATCTGAACTAAAACTACCATCTAAATTTACATTCACAATAAAAACATTTTTATACTCACTATCAACATAAACCATATTAATTAGTTGTTCATTTCTAAATTTATTTTCTTTAAATAAATTTTCAGTAAAGGTTTGTTTATATTCTGATGATTTGAAATTAACTACAGAATAATTTATCCAACTAATTAAATTATCTATATATAATTGTATTTCTTCTACTTTTTTGTCTATATAATCTTGCCCAATATCACTTATTTTTAAATTATCCTGCTCTGCTTTTAAACTATTAATTTTATTTTGTACAATAACTATCTCCTCTCTCAGAAAAGTAACAGGATTAAGATCTAATGTAACTGGAAGATTCTCATATTTTTTAGGATCTTTATTATAATCATCTAACAAATCCATAATTTCTTTTTGATATTCTTTTATTTTATCATCAGATAAACTGCCTCCATTTATTGCATCAAACTTCTTAGCAATAATCTGTAAAACTGCACTATCTACGTTAGATAAATCATAATTATTTCCTAATATATCTATTCTACTATATCCTTTAAATTCTTCATATATATTATTTGTTAATTCACTTGATACAACTCCTTTACTTTCAACAGCATTAACATTAACATTCAGACCTAACATAAATAAAGAACTAGCTAATCCTAAAGAAAATATTTTATTTTTATTCATTTTTATATACCTCTTAGTTTAATAATCTCAATAATAAAGACAATTTTTATCATTTAAAAAGTTTTGAATTTTAAAAATATTATTCAAACTTTTATATTATTCTCCCTTACATAATAAAATAAATACTGCTGAGCAAGTCCACTAGAGTCTTTAAATAATTCTCTTCCAAAATCGCGTATGCCTTTTAATGAAGTATCTGGAGCAACATAAAATTTCATCATAGCTCTTTTCACCCAAACATCAACTGGAAATGCCGAATATTTTTTCATAGAAAATAACATTATACAATCAGATACTTTTGATCCAACACCACTAAATTTTTGTAATTCTTTATGGCACATATCATCATTTAAATTCATAATATACTCAATATCATTATCTTCATTAAGTAATTTTACAGTATTATATAAATATTTATCTCTAAATCCAACAGAACATTCTCTAAATTTTTCTTGGCTAAGATTAGCCAAATTTTCTAAACTTGGAAATTTATAATATATTCTTCCTTTATAGGAAATAGGATCACCATATTTCTCACTTATACTTAGTATAGCTTTTTTTATCATAGGTATCCTATTATTGGATGAAATTATAAAAGATAAAATCATTTCAAATGGATCTTGATTTAATATCCTGAGACCATGTCCAAAATTAATAGCAATATCTAGATATTTATCATGTTTTAGCTCTCCCTTTAACTTACAATAATCTCTCTCAAAATCAAAATAATTTATCCAAATATTTTCAAAATCATCTACATTTGAATTATGTATAAGCAAATCCCCACTATCCATTTCTAATTCTATAACTCTTCCCTTGGCAACAATAATATATGTACCTATATTAGTCCGTTCCCATCGAAAACACTGTCCATTTTCAAATATATGTTTTAATACAAAATTGTTTGTTTTTTTTACAATTATCTTATTATCCAAATATCTATAATTTTTAAAATCCATTACTTATCTTTAAACTCCATTATTTATAAAATATGTTAATGTAAATAAACTATCATTTAAGTTGACATTTTCAACAAATGTTTTTTCAGTAGATACTAAATCTACTGTTGCAAAATTCCAAATTCCAATTACCCTATCTTTTAATACTGTATATATAGATTCAGCTTGAAATTCAGGAACACACAATATCGCTAAATCAATTTTATTATTTTTTATGTAATCATTTAATAATTCAATATCCAATACCTCTATACCTCTAAAAGATAACCCAATAATCTTAGGATTTATATCAAATATAGCTTCTATATTAAAACCCATAGTAAAAAACTTTGAATAATTCATAATAGCTTGTCCTATATTTCCAGCACCTATAACAATACAGTTATATTTTTTGCTTAAACCTAATATTTCCTTAATTTTTAAGTATAGTTCCTTAACTTTATATCCATATCCATGTTGTCCAAAATCTCCAAAACAATTAAAGTCTTGTCTAACCTGAGATGCTGTCGAACCTAATTTTATTGCAAGTTCCCTAGATGATACTCTCTCAATCTCTCGTATCAAAAAACCTTCTAAAACTCTTAAATATTTAGGCAACCTTTTTATTACTACTTTAGATATCTTACTAGACATTGTTACATATCCCCTTTAATTAATAAATATACATTTCTAAATTCTACTATTGACAATATGATTAACTAATTCTACACTATTTTAAAGCAAAATAAAATAAATACTACATCTTATAAATATAAAACTTATTAACTAACTGACTATAATCTAGTTTCAAATCATCTCCATGAATGAATTTAAATTTATAACTATATGTTCTATCTAAAAAACTTCTTATATCATCATTTATAATTCCTGTTGTAAAAATAAATATATTTTTGCATCCCTTACTTTCACAAATTCCAATTATATTTCTAACATCGTATAAACTCAGTACATTACAAGTACTATTATCATAATATAAAAACCATTCACAAAAATCATCATATAAATATATACTATCATTCTTAATCTTAAATCTATAGTTGTATGCTCGCATTAAAAATTCTAAAGCAAAGTCAGATAATTCCATATTATCAAACTCTAAAACCTTATCTAATACAGATATTCTATTATTTAATATTTTAAATATATTAAATAAATTATCAAATATATTAATTAAAATTGGTAAAATAATCAATACACATATAAATATCATAAATCCATAAAAATTAAGCATATAATAGCTCCTTGTTATACTCTTCATTACGTTTACGAGCAAATTTAATTATATCATACCCACTTACTATATCTATTTTATACTTATTAGAATTTAAATTTATATCGTTTATAAATTTACTTGCATCTTCAATTAAATCTGAATTAACAAATATTATACCTCTATTTACATTATCTTTAATCATATAATTTAATAAATCCAATACTTCATAATACGTAACTAAATCAAATTTTTTATTTTCTAATCTATCCTTTAATATGCAGGAGCAATATACCATTTTGCCATTTTGATTAAATTTTATGTCTACAACTTCCCTTCCACTAATATCTTCAATAACAATATCACTTATATCTTTCATTTTAGATATTATATACTTACACAATAATAAATAATAATCTACTCCATAATCTATTAAATCAATTCTATTAATTATTGATCTTGTTTTAAAATTATTTTTAAACTTAGTTTCAATACGTATTCTTATAAAAATCAAAAATTTATTAATACATAAAAATATCATTATAACAAAAAAATATTTAATCATCTATGTATCCTCCTCCAATTCTAGTATGAATTATTTCATTTTTTTTACTTTATATACAAAAACAAGATAAGTCAATCTACATAAATCGACTTATCTTATTTTTTAATCCATTTATATTATTGTAAATAGAATCCCCACTAAAAATATAAGAACCTACAACTATATCCCTAACTCCCAAATCGTATATTGTATCTATATTATACAAATTTATTCCTCCATCTACTTGTATAATTTTACTATTAATATTATATCTATTCATTATACTACTTAACAATCTTATCTTTTTTAACATATGCTCTATAAATTTTTGTCCACCAAATCCGGGATTAACCGTCATTATTAATATCTTATCAATTATATCTAATAAATCTATGATATTATATATAGAAGTTCCTGGATTTAATGCTATGCCGCAGTCAACATTACACTTCTTTACTTCTTGTACAAGTTTATAAATATGATTGCTTGATTCTACATGCAATGTTATACATCCTACGGATATATCTATTAATTTATCTATTATAGTTTCAGGGTTCTGAACCATAAGATGACAATCTAAATAAAAATCAGTAGATTCCTTTAATTGTTTTATCTGATCAACCCCGAAAGTTATATTAGGTACAAAATGTCCATCCATAACATCAACATGTATCTTATTTATACCACTTTCTTTTAATTGATATAAATCCCTTTCTAAATTGATAAAATTCGCTGATAAAATTGATGGATTTATTATGTTTTCCATTACTATCCTCCTAATGATTTCTAAAATAAATTTTTAAATCTGCTTAGAATTAAAAATCTTATCTATAATATCTATTTTAATATTTCGTTCAAATTTACCACTCTTAAGCTCATATTCATAAAAGTTTTTCCAATAATTAAACGATTCATTATCTATATCTTTATCAAAAATTAATCTATATACTAAATTAATAAATCTATCTAACTCTAATGTATCAATATTACTCAATACATCATATATAAAATCATTTATTTTACTATTATCATTCTGTATTTTAAAATACCAATCATTAAACTCCTCTTCACTAATATCTTCTTTAAAAGCTAATTTATAATTTTTACATATATATTCTGATAATTTATCAGAATTACTCAAAGTAAAAGTTTCTAATAAATATAACTTACTACCATCTATATACTCCAAACTAAGAATCATATTATCATATATCTTACCTACTACAAGACCACTTATTTGAACATATTGATCATTTATAATAACATCAATTATTGGATTATCTAAAATTAGACCTCTGTATAGATTATCAGTATAAACATTAACACATGCAAAATATCTAGAATTAATTTTCACTTCATTTATGCTTAAACTCTCTAATTTGCCAATATCTATTATCGTCTTTTCTTTAGTATCACTAAATGCTGTTTTAAATACTGACTTTTCTTTTTTCAAGATTATATACCTCTTAATAAACATTCATTATATAAATTTATCAAAATTATCATTATCACTTAAAATATTAGAAATATATTTCATCTCTTGTTCTCTATTCTTATCTAAAATTAGAGTAACATTATCAGAATTAACAACAATAAGATCCTTAACACCAAAAGTAATTGTTAAATTATCATTACCGAAAATTATACAATTTTTACTTTTTTCGCATAAAACATTTCCCATAACAAAATTAGTATCATACAAATACAAAAATTTCTTAAGGGATGTAAAACTACCTATGTCATCCCACTCAAATAATCCTTCAATGACATATGCCCTCCTAGTTTTTTGCATGACGCCAAAATCTATAGAAATAGCATCTAACTCAGAATAAATACTATTTACAAAAAAATCTTGATTTTTATCATCAATAGTCTTATATATTTTAATCATAGAATTATATATATTAGGTAAATATTTTTTCACCTCTCCTAAATATATATCTGCCCTAAAACAAAAAATACCACTATTCCACAAATAATTGCCAGCTGATATAAAATCCTTTGCCATTTCAAAATTGGGTTTTTCTATAAAATTAGCTACTCTATATATATCTAAATTACAATTATAATTCA
Organism: Candidatus Arthromitus sp. SFB-mouse-Japan; assembly: GCF_000270205.1. Classification (NCBI taxonomy): domain Bacteria; kingdom Bacillati; phylum Bacillota; class Clostridia; order Eubacteriales; family Clostridiaceae; genus Candidatus Neoarthromitus; species Candidatus Arthromitus sp. SFB-mouse. The sequence continues at coordinate 366,209 of NC_015913.1, read as the reverse complement.
ATTTTTCTCCAATTTTTATATACCCATATCCCATATTAGGCATAGTAGGCTTAATTCCTATAGTAACTATATATCTCTTTCTATTTGATATATTAATAGCACAATCTATAACCTCATAAAAATTATCACATTCTTTTATATAATGATCCGATGGAAATATTAAGATATTAGCATCTTTATCTTTTTTTAGTAATTTAACTGATGCTAGAGCAATACATACAGCAGTTTCTTTATCATAAGGTTCAATAATTATATTAGATTTATCTATAAAATTCATAGATTCTAAAACAACATTATCTACAAATTCCTTATTTGTAACAATATATATCCTATCACTGCTAATTATTTTAGAAACCCGAGAAATAGTATTATATAATAGACTTTTACCCTCTATCATATCTAAAAACTGTTTTGGTTTTTTCCTTCTGGAAAGTGGGTATAACCTTAGACCTCTCCCACCTGCCAATATCAAAGCATAAGTCATAATATCAACCCTAAAATTTTTATTATCTTATATATATATTATGAACAATTTACATATATAGTTAAGTAAAAAATAAACTATATTATATTTTAAATTATTAATACACAATTAATCTATATAAACAAATACTTAAATCTTTCAATAGGATAAAATAATATAACTGCACGTCCCAATATCGAATTACTACATACAAATTTATTATTCCAAAATCTAGAATCAAATGAATTATCAAAATTATCTCCTATTACAAAATATGATTCATCTGGTACAACAAATTGATTATGTATAAGACAATTTCTATTAATAAAATAATTAGATTCAGCAACCTTCTCTCCATTAACCATAAGGTTTAAATTTTCATCTAAATCTATAATATCTCCAGGGACAGCTATAACTCTTTTAATAAGATTCTTATCCAATTCTTCTGAATAAAATACAATTATATCATTCCTCTTAATATTTCTATAATTTCTATAAATTATTAACCTATCACCACTCTTCACTGTTGGATACATAGAATTGGAAGTTACAGTTACAAAAAATACACTTTTTACTAAATTATTGGCAAGATAAACAGGTATTATAATTATAAAAATAATCCATAGTAAAATATAAATCAATCTATTATTAAACTTTAATCTATTAATCATTCTTACCTTTTATACATATCATTATTATAGTTTGTACATCATTAAATTCCAATGACATTAAGAGACCACTAAATATAAAGTAGTCTCTTAACCTTATCTATCATTAATTATATCCTTAACCTTCATTAATCTTGTTAATGCTCCCCTTTCATTCTCATCTAATTTCATTCTAATATACTTTATTGTTTCTTTCAAATCTGGTATAGTTCTATATTCCAAAGCATTTACCCTACGTCTAGTTTTCTCTATTTCATCTGCCATAAGTTGAGATGATTTTTCAACTTCTGCTAATTCAAGTAACTCTGAAAATATAGATCTTAAATTTATAATTGCACTATCAAGTTCGGAATTGGTATTAAAAAATCCATATTGAATGCGATCTGAATAATTTGGAACATCATCAAATTTTAAAACTGGAACATTAACGCTCATTATATTTTTAGTGCCAATATCTAATCTAACTTTATTAGATGAATATATCATAGCTTCATCTAAAAATTCGTTCCCTAAAATTCCTCGTGATATTACAAAATCTTTAAAAGAATCAGATAATTTATTCTCAACTTTCTTTCTAAGGTCATTATTATACTTTATGAGTATTATAAATCTCCTTATTAATTCATCTTGCTTATCTTTTAAAAGTTTATATCCTCTAGTAGCTACAGACAGTCTCTTCTTTAATTTTGTTAACTCCATTCTTGTTGGATTAACATTCAATTTATTCATAACAAATCATCCTTAAGTTTGATCTATTTTAAAGTATTTATCTAAATACTCATCTCTAATTCTCTTAAGCTCTGACCTTGGAATAATTCCTAATAATTCCCATCCCAATTTCAAAGTTTCATCTATAGATCTATTTGTATCAAATCCTTGATTCAAATATCTACCTTCAAATGCTTCCGCAAACTTGGCATACTTCAAATCAATTTCCGATAACGCTGATTCCCCAAGAATAGAAGATAATTCTTTAGCCTGCTTACCTTGAGAATACGCAGAAAATAATTGATTCATAGTATCTGCATGATCCTCTCTTGTCTTACCTTTACCAATTCCTTTATCCTTAAGTCTGGACAAAGACGGTAATACATCTATAGGAGGAAATATACCTTTTTTATATAACTCTTTAGATAAAATTATTTGACCTTCAGTTATATAACCAGTTAAATCTGGAATTGGATGCGTCTTATCCTCCTCAGGCATAGTTAAAATAGGTATCTGAGTTATTGATCCTGATTTTCCTTTCAATCTTCCAGCTCTCTCATATAAATTGGATAAATCAGTATACAAATATCCAGGATATCCTCTTCTTCCAGGCACTTCCTTTCTAGCTGCTGATACTTCCCTAAGAGCCTCTGCATAATTAGTCATATCTGTCATTATAACAAGTACATGCATCCCTTTATCATAGGCTAGATATTCAGCACATGTTAATGCCATTTTAGGTGTAGCTATTCTCTCTATAGCAGGGTCATTAGCAAGATTCATAAATAATACAGACTTATCTATAGCTCCGGTTTCTGTAAAATCATCTATGAAGAATTGTGCTTCCTCAAATGTTATACCCATAGCTGCAAAAACAATGGCAAACTTAGAATCTGAATTTAAAACTCTTGCTTGCCTAGCAATTTGTGCAGCTAACTGAGAATGTGGTAATCCTGAAGCAGAGAATACTGGTAATTTCTGTCCTCTAACTAAAGTATTTAAATGATCTATTGCTGATATACCGGTCTGTATAAATTCTGATGGGTAATCTCTTGCAACAGGATTAATCGCTATCCCATTTATATCTCTTTTAAACTCAGGAATTATATCTGGTCCATTATCCTTAGGTTTACCCATACCATCAAAAACTCTACCTAACATATCCTCAGATACACCTAATTGTAGAGGTCTTGCTAGAAATTTACATTTAGTCATAAACGGAGATATTCCACTAGAACCTTCAAAAATCTGAACCATAGCTTTTGAACCATTAACTTCTAATACTTTACCTCTTCTCTTCTCACCATTACCAAGTTCTATATCCACTAGTTCATCATATTTTACTCCAAACACTTCATCAACCATCATAAGCGGTCCAACAACCTCTCTAATAGTGCTATATTCCTTAATCACCGATTACTCCCTCCTTCTCAATCAAATTTTTTATGTCCATTTCTAAATCTTCTACTACATCATCGATTTTATTTATATCTTTTTCAGGCACATACTTTAATCTTGCTATTTTATCTCTTATAGGTAATTCTAGTATTTTTTCTAAATATACTCCTGATTCTAAAGCACATTCTGCTTGAGATTTAAATTTTAATATTGCTGATAACATCTTATATTGCTTTTCAATTGATGAAAAAGTATCCACTTCATGAAATCCATTTTGTTGCAAATAATCTTCCCTAATCGACTTAGCAGATTCTAATTTTAATCTATCTTTATCTGACAATGCATCAACCCCAACTAATCTAACTATTTCTTCTAATTGAGACTCTTCTTGTAATAATTCCATGGCCTCAGATCTCATTAAATTCCAGTTACTATAAATATTATTTTTCTCAATTGATTTCCCTACACTATCCGCATATAAAGAATACGAATTTAACCAATTAATAGCTGGAAAATGCCTCTTATATGCTAATTGAGCATCTAGTCCCCAAAAAACCTTAACTATCCTTAAAGTCGCTTGCGTTACTGGCTCAGACAAATCTCCACCTGGCGGAGATACAGCTCCAATAGCAGTAATAGCACCAATTCTCTCATCATTTCCAAAACATACTACTTTTCCAGCTCTTTCATAAAATTCAGCTAATCTAGATCCCAGATAAGCAGGATATCCTTCATCTCCCGGCATTTCTTCTAATCTTCCTGACATTTCTCTTAAGGCTTCGGCCCACCTAGATGTTGAATCTGCCATAATCGAAACAGAATATCCCATATCTCTAAAATATTCTGCTATTGTTATACCAGTATATATACATGCTTCCCTAGCAGCAACTGGCATATTAGATGTATTGGCAATTAAAACAGTACGTTTCATTATACTTTGATTAGTCTTAGGATCTATAAGTTCAGGAAATTCCATTAGAACATCTGTCATTTCATTTCCTCTCTCACCACATCCTACATATACAACTATATCCGAATCTCCCCACTTAGCAATTTGATGTTGAACGACAGTTTTCCCAGCACCAAAAGGTCCAGGAACTGATGCACTACCACCCTTGCTAACAGGAAAAAAAGTATCTATTACTCTTTGACCAGTTATCAGGGGTTCTTCTGGCTTCAATTTTTTAACATAAGGCCTACCTCTTCTCACAGGCCATTTTTGTAACATGCTTATTTCTTTATCGCCATTATCTGTACTTATTACACATATAATTTCTGTAATATTAAATTCCCCTGTCTTTATTTCCTTAACTATACCTGTCGTATTATAAGGTACCATTATTTTATGTAAAATCAATGGTGTTTCTTGTACAGTACCTATTACATCTCCAGTAGAAACCTTATCTCCTACATTAACACTCTGCTTAAAATCCCATACTTTTTCTCTATTTAGAGAAAATAATTCTACACCTCTCTCTAAAAAACTTGAATTAGATACTTTCATATACTCCTCTAATGGTCTTTGTATACCATCAAACATTGACTCTATTAATCCAGGTCCTAACTCAACACTAAGTGGCTCTCCTGTAGATATTACTTCATCTCCAGGACCTATACCAGATGTTTCTTCATATACCTGTATAGACGCTTGATTATATCTAATCTCTATTACTTCACCTATTAATTTTCTCTTACCAACTTTTACAACATCATAAATTTTGATATTACCTAAACCTTCAGCAATAACTAATGGTCCAGCAACCTTAATAATTTTACCATTATCCAAACCTTATATCTCCTTTCTATAAAATATTTATACCAATAGCTTTCTCAACGTTATCATTTAATCTAGAAATACCAATTCCTAAACTTCCTTGACTACCTGGTATTAGAACTATAACCGGAAGATAATGTTTCTGGTATCTATCTATTACATCCAATACACCTCTAGCTATATTTTCAGTAATAAATATAACTCCATAATTCATAGATATTAATTTTTTTATGATCTGAATACATCCATCTGTATCTCTTTCATTACAAAAAAAAGTCTCAACACCCAAAGCCTTAAAAGAAAATACAGAATCTTTATCACCTATAATCCCAATACTATACATAATTTACTACTAACCTCCCCCTTATAACTTCTGAAGGAATGTTATTAATTTTACTCATTATAATAAGTCTAAGATTCCTTACTTCCATCTCCTTAGCATTGATATATCCTACAATAGGAGATAGTCCAGATGTAAATATCTTACCTTTTTTTAGGAAATTCATTAAATAATTATCTAGTTCTATATCTAACAAACTAACCTCATTGTTATCAATAAATTTCTCAATTCCACTTTTGATATATTTGTATATATAAATACTCGAAAATTTTATCAATAAATTATCATTAATTTCTATAAATAGAGATTTTATTCTTTCCAAATCTATATTTCCTGAAACACAAATTACTCTATCTAATATTTTTTTATCTAATCCAAGTTTTTTAATCCTAAATAACGCTTTAACATTAAATATATCAATTAACTTATCTATATAACTAATTATAAAACTATCTCCAATTTCACGCGATTTTTTTTTCAAATCTTCAAACATAAATTTATCCAACATAATATCTATCTCACTAAGATCTTTATTATCATTAAAATTATTCATTAATAATTTGATAATACTACTAATTCTTTCCTCTAAATATTTATAATTTTCATTATATACAGCTTCATATATACCTAAATTATTAATAACATTAAACTCGAACGTTAAATTAGATGAATCAATATCTAATAACTTACTTTTTAACATTATTTTTAAATTGTTATATAAATATTTTAATGTGAAAATATTTATTAAATTATTATTTTTAAGTACACTATTCATATCAGTAAATAAACTATCTAATTCAGTAGTAAGTACCTTTTCATAATTAAAAGGAGTAATATCTCCATCTACATTTCTACTATAAGTAGTTTCTGATAAAAATCTTAATAATTCATCTATATTATTAGATGATAACATCCTATCCATTATTGAATTATCTATTAAATTTTTTTCATAAACTCTGATCTTAGGTATAACATCTAAATACGAGTATTTATCCATAATATACCTCCTCAATCAAATAAAATTTTAGATACTTCAAATTCAATTTCTTCTCTAATAAATTCCATTATAATTTCAAAAGAATAATTTATAAGAGCACCATCTTTTTCTAGAATAAAACCACCTTTCAAAATATCAGATGGTTTTATTTTTGTTATTGTAAACTTATAACTACTAAAGTTTATTAAATCTTCAAAATCATAACTACTATAATTTTTAGGAATTATTAGTACATATTCACCCTCTAAATCTAAATTATTTAATGTATAACTTATATAATTTTTTAATTCGATTTTATCTAACTTTATCAATCTTTCTAAAGATTCCATAAATAAATCATCTAAAATTTGCTTCTTAAAATTTAATCTACTTTTTCTAATATTAGATTCAGATTTAAAAATTATTTTATTTTTTAATTGTTCCCCATCACTATGAGCCTTAAAAATTATCTGTTCCCTAATCTTATTTGCCTCAATGATCTTATTATCTATTATTTTATTTGCTTCATCATTAGCCCTATTTACTATTTCATTTTTTTTAATTTCAGCATCATCTATAATTCTGTTAATTAAATTTTTATAATTTGACATGCTTTAAATCACTCCAAATCTATTTAAAAAATAAAACCATAAATAATGAAGCAACAAAACCTAAAACAGCATAAGTTTCAACTAATGTAGCATATATTACACCCTTAGTTGTATGCTTTGGATTTTTAGCTAATATCTGTACTGCAGCTGCACAAACCTTCCCTTGTGCTATTCCAGAAAATAACCCTGTTAATCCCATAGGTAATCCAGCCATAAAAAACTGAAATCCTTGCGCAACCTGTGGAAATTGAGCATTAAAAACACCTGAATTAAGAAAAATTAATAATGCGATAACAAATCCAAATAAGCCTTGTGTTCCTGGTAATGCCGTTAATAATATCGTTTGGCCAAACTTCTCTGGTTCTTCAGATAATAATCCGGCTGAAGCTTGACCTGCAATAGATACTCCCTTAGCTGACCCAGTCCCTGATAACCCAACACATAAAGCTGCTCCTAACAAAGCTAATATTAAACCACCATATTGTACTAAAAAATCTGAAAATGTCATATTATTTTTCCTCCTATTTTAAAACAATTATTATTTTTTAATTCTTATATACTCATCTGTATACTTAAATGGCATAAACTTTCTTCCGCCACCTGAATAAAATTTCCCAAAAAATTCTAGGTATTGCAATCTAGACGAATGTACATAAGTACCTAACGCATTTATACCCAAATTAAATAAATGTAACGGTATTAACATAAGTGGAGTTATTATTATATTAAATGGAAACGGAATCAAGCCACCCATTATATTAAAAGCATTTGCAATAAATCCAGAAGCTAATCCTAATGCTAATAACCTGGAATATGAAATTATATCTCCTAGATATGAGCTTATTCCATAAACTCCATAAACTCCTCCACCTATCTTCCCTACCAAACTTTCCGCATCTCTTCCTTGGGTAAATAACAAAATTAATATCCCTAAACCAATAATAATACCTGGTATTTGAGGTGCAATAAACGTTATAACATTTTGTAATGCAATTATCAAAACACCTACTAAAATCATTAACCATGGTAAAACATCATATAAAATATCTATAATTTTCCCATTTTTAAAATAAACTATAGCCTTCATAATTAAACCTAAAACTAAATGTACAAACCCAAATGCAATAGCAATCAAAAATATTGTCATTATATCGTTATTTACATCAAGCACTACTGGTACATTTATTCCAAAATATCTTTCTAATAGATCACCAAAATATGCTCCATACAATACACCCCATATAGTAGTAGATATACCAGAAAATATAAATAATCTATAACTATTTTTCTTCTCTCTAGTTTTAGACTTTATATATAAAAATATTGATATCAACACCATTAAAATTCCATATCCTGCATCTGCAAGCATCATGCCAAAAAACACTATAAAAAACACAGATATTACAGGAGAAGGATCGATTTCACTATATATGGGATAGCTATACATCTCTACAACTCCTTCAAAAGGTGCTGCTACATAACCATTACTTAACTTTACTGGTACATCCAATATATCTTCATCATTTATATCCTCAATATGCAAATAAAAATCAAGTTCCTTAATATCTAATAAACATTTCTCTAAATTTACCACATTATCACTTTCTACATACCCTTGTGAAATTATAACAGAATCACTTCTCACAAATTTTTGTAACAAATGTGCTTTTTCCTTATTTGAATTAAAATATTCATAAGCATATTGCAAATCTAGATAATTACTTGAATACTTCTCTATACTTTTTTTCAATCTATCTTTCTCTATTGATATATTTTTCTTACTCTCTTCAAGGTTACGTAAACATTCATTAATACTAGTATTATAATGAAATGTCTGAAAGTTAAATCCTCTATTCTTTAAAAATTCCAATACTTCATCCTTAAAATCATTGTGAATTACAATCAAAAAATATGAATCCTTTTGGGTAGAATGAACTAAGTCAATAAATGAATATTTAAAATCTTGTTCAAATTTATTTATTATTTCATTTTCGAATTGTTTAGAAATATTACCTAAAAAACATGTAGAATATTTTAAATTATTATAATCTTTAATATTGCCCCTTATATTTCTCCAATATTTAATTGTATCTATTTCGGACATGCACTTTAAATACTCAGAATCTAGTTCGACTATTCTACTATTTATTTCCTGTAAATTATTGTACACTCTTTCCCAATTATTATTTTCCATATGTTCTACAAGTTTGGGATATTCTATCTCTAATTTATCATCTGTTAATACCTTTAACATAGATTTTTTATTCGCATAAGGTTTTAAAACATCTAAGCAATACTTCAATTTATTCAAGTTTTGCTCAAAAGCTATATTCTGATTATCCAACTCTAAATGTCTTAATTTACCTAATATATCTGATAATTTCTTATCTTCTTTACCATCAATACATTTATCAAAATTATTAAATTCCAATCCTCCAAATGCTTGTAATTCATTTAAAATTCTTTCTTTATCACTCTCTAAGAAATATAAAGAAAATTTCTTCATTTTAACTATTGCCATAAATTAATAATCTCCTGCATTATCTTATTTATAGCTAATTCTCTTTTATCATTAGAAATACTGGATACTTCAAATGTATGATGCTTACTATCTAAATTTGTAACTGCATTTTTCCCTTGATTTTCATAATCTTGTAATATTTTTTTATACTCTATATTAGCTAAATCAATTATAGTATTATACTCATTGTTAGCTCTAATCAAAGCATCGTTAAGTATTTTCTTACTATCATCTCTAGATTTATCTAAAATCAAAGTTGCCTGTTCCTCAGCACGCTGTATTTCCTGTATAACATTAATATCCATAAAATTATCACCCCAATTTTATAAATTAATATCGTGATAGAAATAAAAATATACAATAATTTAAGCTAATATTCCTAATTTTTTATATTCATTTTCATATATTTTTACCCAAAAATTAAATAAATAATCTAGTAAATTTAAGTAACTAAATACTATAATACAACACTCAAAATAAAAATACAAATCCAATACAACAATTATTATGTACCACAAAACAAAAGATATCCCAATAAATGTTAGGATATCTCTTTTTTAAATCACATTATTTATTTTCTCATATATATCAATTAAAAATCCAGCCGTAGTTTCATGTGCTCTCCTCAAAATTTCACAAGCTATATTCATATACCGTATCTCTCTATCACTTATATTTTTATTAATCATACTAACATTTTGAGAAAATACTATGTTTTTAACAATATAATCATCAATTCTATTAAATCTGACAACACCTGATTCTATATTAAATTTATCTTCATCATATATCTTAGATATTATCCAAAGTTCAAATGTCCTATGTTCCTTAAATAAATCTCCACTTCCATGTTGAGGAACCGTTGAGTCCTGTATAAGGTGTAAACATACCCCTACATAAAACATGCATTTTTCAATTTTATTTTTATCCAAATAATACATTGCTGTTCTATAATACTTTTTAAATTCATTTAAAAGATCAGAAAATCCATATAATCCTCTTAACGTATCTATATTATAAAAATGGTTACTACTTTTGTAATCCTGATCCGCCCAAACAACACCATCATTTATAAAATTCATATATTTTTTCATAAAAATACTGATATTATATAAACTTTCATTATTCAATATTTGTATAGAATTATTATTTATAAATTTATGTGTAATGCAATGAGTCTTCATTAACACCTTTTTTATAGGATTTGTAATACCCATTATTTTTTTAACTGCTCTTCCATACGTTAACTCAACTCTACCCATACGACTTTCCCCTCTCACTCTATTGGAATTTAATCCTAATATATATAAACTCGACTTTATTTACTAAATTAACTTAATATACAAAATAACAATCTAATAATAATTATCAAAATTATATCAAATAACTTAACATATCTCCATAACTTATTTAAAAATATATATTTACATAATGTAATATCACAAATATATTATTTAACACTTTCTTCCTAATATGTATTACGGATTATTTAACAAAAACATTATCCCTAAATTTAATTAAGAATAAATTTTTTTTTCTATAATACCTTTTTAATATAATATTCTGTAAAAAGGAGGTATAATTTTTGGAAAATAGAAATTTCTATAAAAAATCTTTTATTTTGAGCTCTTCAAATATATTAACAGGTATATTAGGTTTTATATTCTCAATTATTCTTTCAAAAGAACTTGGTGCTGAAGCCTTAGGATTATATGGTCTTCTTATGCCCATATACAATCTTTTCATATGTCTAATGTGTGGTGGTATATTAGCTGCTATATCAAGGCTAACTTCTATATATTTTGATAATAAGTACTTTAATAAAGTTAATATAACAATAAAAACATCAATGATATTTACTCTGATATGGTCACTAATAATTGCAATAATCGTATATACTCTTGCCCCTATTATTGCCAAATTTATAATAAAAGATATAAGAATAATTACTTCTATTAAAATAATTTGCCCTGCTATGATATTTATTTCTATATCAAATATACTTAAGGGATACTTCTACGGTACATCCCAAATAAATATACCATCTATAATCGATATATTAGAAAAATCTATACGTATAATAGTATTGATAATAGTCATTAAATCATTTAATTTAAAAACTGTAGAAGCTACAGTAACTGCAGCATATGTATCGATCTGTATAGGCGAATTTCTAAGCTATGTTTTTTTATACTCTTATTATAGGAAAATTAAAAATAAATATAATAATAATCTACCTATATCCACTACAAAAAGAAGATTATTAAAAGATATGTTAAAAATAGCATTTCCATTATGTATAAATGGTTTAATTACAACACTATTAAGTACATTAACAACACTTATAATCCCCAGAAGACTTATTAAATCTGGTCTTAATTATACACAAGCCTTATCCGTAATAGGTAAATTCAATGGTATGGCTCTAAATATTGTACTATTTCCACTTATAATAATAAGTTCGATCTCTACTTTATTAATTCCAGATTTATCAAAGTCCATAAGCAAAAATGAAATTAAGTCTGCTGAAAAGAGAATACGAGAAGTAATAAAAATATCATTTATACTCGGGCTTGCAACTATGGTTATATGTTTTGTAATACCAGATGAATTATCATATATGTTCTATAAGAGAACTGATTTAGGATCATATATTTGGTTTGCAAGTATCGTAACTCCAGTATTTTTCATTTCAATAACTACATACAGTATTTTAAACGGACTAGGCAAACAAAATAAAATATTATTAAATTCTCTAATATGTTCAATAATAGAAATTTTAATCATATATATATTAGCTGGTTTTACAAAAATAAATATATTTAGCTACGCTATAGCAATAATAGTAGATTCATGTTTATCCATAATTTTAAATGTTAAAGAAATTAAAAAGAACATTAAAATTAAACTAGAAATAACAAAATATATCATTTATATACTTTTAGGTATATTGATGATATTAGTACTATATTTAATAAAATCTTATATACCACCTAAGTTTGATATTATACAAAACCTATTAATAATTTTCTGTGGCTTCGGTGCTTTTGGAATAACTCTCGTCCGTGATATAAGACAACGCCCATTTAATATTAAATAAAAATAATGAGTAAATTCCTAATTAAAGAATTTACTCATTATTTTTTTAGGTATAATTCTAATAATAGACGAAGGTATAAATTCCAAATCTTCCTTATTAAAATATCTCAAAACAACTATAAATACAAAATATACTATACATCCAAATATCACTACTAAACCAAAAGTTAAATATTTAATTATAATAGAATTATTATTCATAAATAAAAATGAATTAAATTTATAAAATATTATTATAAAAATACCCATCACAATAGAAGAAATGAATGGCTTTATACTATTTATTAAACCCATACCCTTAAATCCTATATATTTTTTAATCAATATACCATTTATAATCATAGGTACTAAAAATCCAACTATACTCCCTATAATAGCCCCATTTATATTTATACTCGGTATGCCAACTAAAAAATAATTGCTCAATAATTTTAATAAGACACCAATAAATAAACTTGTAAATACCGAATAAAATTTGTTTAATCCTTGAAGTATAGTAGTTTGAATTTGCACAATAGACATAAATACTACAAGACTAGATCCATAAAGCATTAAGGTATATCCACTACTATACTCTGTAGAAAATAAAATAAGATATATCGGTCTACTTAACAAAGCTAATCCAACACACGAAGGTATTGATATTGATAAACTTGTCTTTAATGCAAATCTTATTTTTTTAAATAAATTATTTCTATCCTTAAGTACGACAGATTTAACCAAACTAGGTATAACTGCTGCAGATAAAGCCGCAATAATAGCAAGTGGTACATATATAAGAGTTTTATATTTCCCAAGTAACCCATATAAAATATCCCCTGTTGAGTAATCAAAACCAGCAAACATAAGTCTATTTTTAACAAGAGCTAAATCTATAACAGCCCCCACATACTGTATTCCAGATGTCAATATTACAGGTATACCATATTTAAAAAATGTAAATATTATATCTTTTGTAGAATCGCTTTCTCTCCTCTCAAGTTCACAATTTAAATATGGCACCGATATGTTCAAATTATACAATATTCTTTGTTTCCTCATAGTCATACATAAAAATATAATAGCTATAATCGCACCAACTGTAGTACCAACTGTACCTCCTGCAGCTCCTAATTCTAAACTATTATTTACCAGCATCGACGCACAAAATATACTTATAAAAATATTACATATTTGTTCAAGCACTTGAGATAATGCTATGGGTGTCATATTTGATATACCTTGAAATAATCCCCTATACCCCGCTAATATAGATGTGAAAAATATAGTTGGAGATAGAAATAAAATTCCTAAATATGCTCTTTCACTACCTATCAATGAAGAAATTGGTTTGGCAATTAAAAATAAAACAATGGAACCTACAAAACCTATAATAAATAGGATCCTATTCCCAATCTGAAATGCTTTTAAAATGTTTTGCGATTCATTAATAGCAACAAATTCAGCAATTTGCTTAGATATAGCGATTTGCATACCAGAATTTGTTATAACATATATTAGACTGAATATATCATAAGAAGCTAAATAAATCCCATATCCTTCATCTCCCAATATTCTTATAATTATTGGAACATATAAAAGGGACATAATTTTTACAAGAATACTTGCAAAAGATAAAGATATAAAACTCCTACCAGTAGATTGTTCTTTCATTGTGCTATCCCTCTAAATTGTAATTTTAAATTCCTGTTTTATAATCCTTTTAAATTGTGACGGCAGCGGTGCCACTATCACCTTACTATTTAAATAATTTATGCTCATATTTTCATCTATTCCATTAAAGGACAATTTATATGCAAATAACAACTGATTTTGTACTCCATATTTGTTGAAAAAATAGTTCTTTAATCCTTTATTGCCATATTTTATATCTCCAACTATTGGATTATTTAAAAATTGAAGGTGGCTTCTTATCTGGTGACTTCTTCCAGTTATTAAATTTATCTCTAACAAACTAACTACACCATTTGTATCAATAACCCTAACTTCCATTTGTATTTCCTTGGATTCCGGTATTTTATACTTATATACTATTGATTTATTCAATTTACTATCCTTTTTTATGTATGCAGTATAAATCCCATCTTTTATTTTACCTTCAACAAGAACTCTATAATACTTAGAGATTATTCTATCCTTAATAAGTTCACATAACTCTCTTGTAGCTAAATTATTTTTTCCAAATATAACTAATCCATAAGTATTTCTATCCAATCTGTTTACAGGTGATGGATTAAAAATCAAATTATTATTTAAATTAATATCTTTTTTCTTAGACAAATACATCCTAACATCTTTACTTAAATCTTTTGTATCACGGTTACCATCTGAATGAACTAGAGTATCAATATTCTTCACTACAACCAATATATTTGAATCTTCATAACATATCTTTGGTTTATTATATTCTACATATTCTTCAGTATCTATACCTTGACTATCATTACCTAACTTATAATAATATCCAAATATTCTCAAAATATCATTTTCTTGTATCTTATAATTTATCTTTTGTTTCTTACCGTTAACTCGTATATTCCCCTTTCTTATATCCCTGAATATTAAATTTAATTCAACATTTTTAAATAATTTCCTTAAAAACTTATCTAATCTTTGGTTCTTCTCATTACCACCAATTCTAATCTCCTGTTTCATTATTTCTCCTAATCTAAATTATTTAAATAACTAAACGCTATCGCACTTTGGAGTGCAACTCCGAGCACAAGACCTTCTTCATCTAAATCAAACAATCCTCCATGAGCTGGATGAATAATACCTTTTGATATATTTCTTGTACCTAAAAAATAAAAAAGTGAGGGCACTTCTTGA
The DNA here is from genome assembly GCF_000270205.1 of Candidatus Arthromitus sp. SFB-mouse-Japan. Taxonomy (NCBI): domain Bacteria; kingdom Bacillati; phylum Bacillota; class Clostridia; order Eubacteriales; family Clostridiaceae; genus Candidatus Neoarthromitus; species Candidatus Arthromitus sp. SFB-mouse. Next base: position 350,822 of record NC_015913.1, on the reverse strand, counting down.
GAGAAATATGCAAAACTTTCAACTCCCATAGATGGATTTATATCCATAATTACATTTTCATCACCTATTACCTTTTTAAATACTCTTTCTCCCAAAAATACCATTTTATCATCATTATACAAACATGGGTATCCATCTACTATTTCAACCTCAACATTAACCCTCATAGACACAGCAATACCATTACATATCTCCCTCAATCTCTTTATCACCATTGCTCTATCTTCTTTGGTTAAAGTTCTAATAACTCCTTCAAGTTTAACTTCCTCAGGAATAATATTAGGTGCCGTCCCACCAATAAATTTCCCTATAGTTAAAACAGATGGATTGTGTGGACTAATTTCTCTACTTATAATAGTTTGAAGAGATGTAACAATGTTACATGCAGCAACTATAGGATCAATACAATCTTCTGGATGTGCTCCATGTCCACCTTTCCCTTTAATAATTATCTCAAATGGATTAGAAGCAGCATTAACAACTCCATATTTCATTCCAATACATCCTGAGTCTATAAGCTCAGAAACATGTAATCCCACTATAGCATCAACTTTAGGGTTATCTAAAACACCATCTCTAATCATAAATTTAGCTCCACCTACAGTTTCTTCAGCAGGCTCAAAAATAAGTTTTACACTACCTTTAAACTTATCTTTATGATTATTAAGTATTCTAGCTACACCCATTAAAATTGAAATATGACCGTCATGTCCACAGGCATGCATCTTACCCGATATCTTTGATGAATATTCTACATTTTTTAAATCGTCAATTGGAAGTGCATCCAAATCAGATCTAAGTGCAATTGTTTTTCCTTTCTCTTTCCCGTTTATAATAGCCACAATCCCTGTTCCTGATAAAACTTTATTTTCAATTCCCAAATGATTCAAATAATTTAATATTGTTCTACACGTTTCAAACTCTTCGAATCCCATCTCAGGATGCTTATGAAAATGCCTTCTATGATTTATAATCTCATTTCTTAAGTTTATAGCCTCTTTCAAAAAATCTATATTATTCAACAAAATAACCAACTCCAAAATAAATATATAAATAAATATTACAATACTAAAATGATTTTATCTATAAAAAATCTAAGTATTTTAAAATCAAAAATACTTAGATTCTATGTAAATAATTTGATTTTTACTAATTATTTATAGCTTGTTGATCTGAATCTCTATAACTTTTCCCATTAAATACCTGTGCAAAAGGACAATCTTCAGCTGGATTTTCTTTATTCACATTATAATAAACACATTCTTTAAAGCATTCTACAATTTCAACCGAAGTTGACAAAAAATAACATTCCATATACCATCACCTCCGAATAAATTATCTAATCTAATAAATTTAATATTTATTTTTATTACACAATTTTTATTTAATAATTACTTTTTTATGTTATACTCTTAAGATAAAAAATGTTAGGAAAGGTTAATGTAAAATGTTTGGATATATATATCCATTTAAAATGGATTTAAAATTAAAACACTATAACACATTTAAAAGCTATTATTGTAGCCTATGTCACACAATTAAAAAAAATTATGGAAATATCCCGAGAATAAGCCTTAATTTCGATATAACTTTTATGGCTATATTCCTTGATAGTTTCTCAATTAAAAAACCAGTTATAGAAAAAAAGGTATGCTTGATTCATCCAATTGAAAAAAAATATATAATGAAAAATATATCTAGCATAGAATACTCAAGTCACATAAATATAATTTTAACACATAATAAAATTGTTGACGATATTAATGATGAAAATAATTTACTTTCAAAAATACTTCTCCCAATTTCCAATAAATATATGCAAAATTTACCAAACTATCTTAATAATATTAAACATAAAATAAATAATCATCTGAAAAATTTAAAAGAACTTGAAAATAAAAATAAAATTTTATCAATAGACGAATATGCACATCCATTTAGCAATCTAATGAAAGAAATATTTAATTTTTATTGTAAATTTAATGATTTCGACAATAAAACCCTAGTACATATAAATAGACTATCTTACAGTCTAGGTAAATGGATATATATAATAGATTCACTAAATGATATAGAAAAAGATCTCAAAACTAGCTCCTTTAATCCCATAATTCATATACATAATATTACAAAAGAAAAAATAAACATAGAAAAATTTAAAAAGTCAATACAAGATAAATATTATCCACTCTTAACTCATGTTAACTACAATTGTCTTGAAAATTTTAAGTATTTGAAATTAAATAAAAACTATGATTTAATTGAAAATATACTACAATTAGGAATGCCTTTTAAAACAGATAAAATCATAAATAACTTTAATTGCAATAATAAAAAGGAAGTGTCTATGAATGTATAAAAAATATTTTGAAATATTAAAATTGCATGAAAATGCATCATTAGATCAAGTAAAATCCTCCTATAAAAACTTAATTAATATATATAATGAACAACTTATTAACAACAGCTCAAACTATGAAGAAATAAATAAAAAAATCTCAGAGTTAAACAGTGCCTACGATTATTTAATGAATAATTTATTTATTAATCCTAATAATCAAAGAATATCACTATCACAAATTAGAGAATTGATAAATTTAAACAAACTAGATGAAGCAAAAAATAAACTTTGGAAAATTGAAGATAGAAATGCAGAATGGAATTATTTAATGGGTCAGATATACTACAAAGAAGGCTGGTATGATAAGAGTAGAAATCACTTTGAAATCGCATATAATTTAGAGCCCAATAACTTCGAATATAGCAATGCTTACAACTCATTTGAAAACATAAACAATCAATTTAGAAAAACCTATTCAAAAAGAGTTACTACAAATCATGGATATGGATGCTGCGATACTTGTTGTACATTATGGTGTATAGATTCATGTTGCGAATGTTGTGGCTGTGATTTTATAACTTGCTGTTAATGAAAAATACACATAAATTAACAAAATCCTCAATAATGACATCTCTTACAGTAATGCTTTTTATATTATGTAGGTTAATATCAACTGCAGATTTAAGCTTATTAACTTTATCCTCATTATTAATTTGCATATCGATAATAAAATTTGGAAGTAAGCATTCATTGTTAATAATGGTATCATCTATAATATCCTCTTTAATATTAGGTATAATTGAATATAGTATTATATATTTTATCTTTTTCGGTTCATATCCCTTAATAAAGTTTTACATAGAAAGATTAAATAATATAAAGCTTGAACTTACACTTAAAATACTATATTTTAACGTAATATTTTTACCCATATTTTTTATGTATTCTAAATTATTTTTTCCTATAAAAATAACACCTTTTATTATGCTAACAGGAATACTCATATTTTCTACTATATTTATAATATACGATTTATTTTTAACAAGAATAATAACATTAATATATTCAAATAACACTATAAGAAAACTGTAGAATGTGATAAATATTTAAACATATACATCCCAAACAAAATCATCATATTCAATAAAGTATAATATATAATATAAATTTCTAATTTTTTAAAATTTATATATCTCTAAATCCTTTACTTTATTCCACCATGATAATAAATATAAAAATCTCTACAAAAAATATAAGACCATCAACAAAAGATGGTCTTATTAAAGGGGGATTAGTGGAGAAAAATATCATCTCCATTTACATTTATATTATTTCAATTTTCAATAAAATTATACATATCTTAAAATAATTTACATACAACCTTTCTCAGAATTTATTTCTTCCATATAAAAATCTATAAATCTATCTATTATATTACCAAATTCAATTCCCAATAAAGGTTTTAAAGAATTTAAAAAGTTAATAATTATTTCATTTTTATTATGAATTTCATCAAATATATTATTCGTTTTATTCTCAACATTAAAATTATTATTAATATCAAAACCATTAGATAATAAAGAAAAAATGTTATTCAAATTATTAATATCTACATTATTAAGTACATCCATAATATTATTCAAATTATTATAAATATCATTAAAATTATTAAATTGAAATTTAGTATTTAAATATGGATTAAAATTATTACCTACATAATTACTATCTATAAGTCTATTATTATAATAATTATTTTCATATTCTGCTCTATCATAGGACTTTTTGCGTTTTGACATATAAATACACCCCTATATATATATTTAGGAGGGCAAAAGGCCCTCCTAATATTTCAATCTATAAAAATTGAACATATATTTTTATAATTATTTCTTAATAATTATATTTCAGTTGAACAACTTCCACATGGTCTATTATGATGTGGTGGATTACATACATTCATACATCTATTATTATTTCTACTACATAAAAGCAAAAATAATAGAATAGTAGATAAATCAAATGAACACCTATTACCATTTATAGAACCCATATTTGCAGTTATTGGTAATTGTTGCGGATAAGGGTAGTAAGGTTGAGCTACCTGATAAGTTGAAACAGGAACTTCCATATATGCTTGTCTAACTTTTTTAGTTTTATATTTTAATCCATTATTAAAACAAGGTACAGAAGTAGGGGTTACATATTGTTGTGTTTGACATTGATTTGGATAACAAACCATATTGCCTAAATTACAGCTTGATGTCTGACCCAAACCAGATAAAAAAAGTAATGGTAATAAACCAGAAAATCCATTATGATGATTTCCAATGTTTGGTGAACAGCATCCACAATTATCGTGAATATGATTTCTATGGCCTACTTCACAATTATTGCCAACTTGATTCATAAAATTCATAAAATCCATTATTAATCTCCTCTTAATTTTATAATTTATATAATAATTTTATGTATAAAAATAAAATATGCTACAATAAAAAAAGTATATTATCTAAAAATAATATACTTTTTAATCTATGAAAATATAAAATTTACCAATTCATCCCTATTATAATTTTTCAAAGAGGAGTAAAATAATATATTAGACTTACTAAACTGTCTCTTAAAAATATGCTCATTTTTTTTAATCTGAGAATAGCTTAATTTATCAGATTTAGTGGCTATAATATCTATCTTATAATTCAAACTATTAATCCAATTATACATCGTTACATCACTTTCAAACGGATCATGCCTCGAATCTATTAAAAGTATAACCCTATCTATATACACTCTATTATTAAAATATGATTCTGCTATATACTTCCACGAATCCCTTTCACTTTTAGAAACCTTAGCGTAACCGTATCCAGGTAAATCTACTAGATAGAATGAATTATTTATCAAAAAAAAATTTAAAGTCCTTGTTTTACCTGGAGTAGAACTAACCTTTGCTATCCTTTTACGTTGTAATAACGAATTTATTAAACTAGACTTACCTACATTAGACCTTCCTACAATAGCTATTTCCTTTAATCCATCATTAGGAAAATCTTTACAACTTACTGCTGATTTTATAAATTTACTATCATATATAAACATTCTAAATCCTACTTAACATTTTTATTTAACTAAGCACTTTCTATGTCATTATTACCTTTTCCATCTTTTTTATAAAAAATATCTATTTTTTTATCATCTACACTCCTTTCAGTTACTACAACTTTATCTATATTTTTATCTGAAGGTATATTATACATAACATCAATCAGCAAATCTTCAACTATAGTTCTAAGACCTCTAGCTCCAGTATTCCTACTAATAGCTTTCCTCGATATACATTCGAGCGCTTTCTCTTCAAACTCTAATTCAACCTCATCATATTCAAATAATTTCTTATATTGCTTTACTATAGCATTTTTAGGTTCTTTTAATATTCTAACTAATGCATCCACAGTTAATGCATTTAATGAAACAAGTATAGGTAAACGCCCTATAAACTCAGGTATTAATCCAAACTTCAATAAATCTTCTGGTAATATATTAGCAAATATTTTATCTAATTCCTTATTCTCCTTAGAACTTATATCCGCTCCAAATCCCATAGCTCTAACATTAATTCTTTGCTCTATAATCCTTTCCATACCATCAAAAGCACCACCACAAATAAATAATATATTAGAAGTATTTATTTGTATAAATTCCTGATGCGGATGCTTTCTCCCACCCTGTGGTGGTACAGATGCTACCGTACCTTCCAATATCTTAAGTAGTGCCTGTTGAACACCTTCGCCAGATACATCCCTAGTTATAGAAGGATTTTCAGACTTTCTAGCAATTTTATCTATTTCATCTATATATATTATGCCTTTTTCAGCACGCTCTATATCATAATCCGCATTCTGTATCAACTTCAACAATATATTTTCTACATCTTCTCCAACATATCCAGCTTCAGTTAACGTCGTAGCATCAGCTATAGCAAATGGTACATTCAAAAATTTTGCCAAAGTTTGGGCTATTAAAGTCTTTCCAGAACCAGTTGGTCCCAGTAATAATATATTACTTTTTTGTATCTCAACGCTATTATCTTTTATAAGTGAATTAATTCTCTTATAATGATTATATATAGCTACTGACACTGATCTCTTTGCTTTATCCTGACCTATAATATATTGATCTAAATAATCCTTTATCTCCATAGGTTTAGGTACCTTAGATACCTCAACCTTTTGTTCATCTACACAATCATCTGTTATTATTTCTGAACATAAATTTATACATTCATCACATATATATACCCCAGGACCAGCAATTAACCTCCTCACTTGCTCCTGATTTTTACCACAGAAAGAACATTTTAATTGCTTGCTTTCATCTAATTTCGCCATAACTACACCCCGCAAATAGACTCAATAAATATTATTTCTTCTTACTTATAACATTATCTATTAATCCATATTCCTTAGCTTCATAAGAACTCAAAAAATGATCCCTCTCAACATCTAACTCTATTTGGGATAGTGATTTACCTGTATTTTCACTCAATATTTTATTTAAATCATTCTTCATTCTTAATATTCTTCTTGCATGTATATCTATGTCTGTTGCTTGACCTCTAAACCCACCTAATGGTTGATGTATCATTATCTCACTATTTGGTAATGCAAATCTCTTACCCTTAGCTCCAGAAGATAATAAAAATGCTCCCATAGATGCAGCCATACCTATACAAATTGTGGATACATCTGGCTTTATATATTGCATAGTATCATATATAGCCATACCTGCTGTTATAGACCCTCCAGGGCTATTTATATATAAATGTATATCCTTATCTGTATCTTCACTTTCTAAAAATAATAATTGAGCAACTACTAAACTCGCGGTAACATCATTTACCTCATCTCCTAAAAAGATTATACGTTCTTTTAATAACCTTGAATATATATCGTAAGAGCGTTCACCCTTACTTGTCTGCTCAACAACTATAGGTACTAAAGCCATAAGTCTCCTCCTTTAAAATACACTCTATTTAATACCTCTTTTTTTATTTTGATTTACTAAAAATTCTACAGTCTTTGACATAACTATATCTCTCTTTAAAGAATCCTTATATGATGATAAAAGACTCTCTTTAATAGAACTAATTTTTTCCTCATCATGAGAGTACATCTTAGCTAATTCTAATGCCTTGACATCAAGCTCATCCCCATTTACTGATATATTTTCTTTTTTAGATATCTCTTCTATAACCAAATTAGATAAAACTTGTTTAACTGCCCTATCTCTAAAATTATTTCTTATATCATCCAAACCTATACCATAATATTGACAATATTGTTCTAAAGTTGTGCCTTGGTACTTTACTTTATTCTCAAAATCATGTATAAGTCTATCAATTTCACTTTGTATCATTGGTTCAGGAATATCAACTTGGGAATTACTACACACTTTCTCTATAACAGAATTCTCAAACTCATATTTTTGCTTCGTATCATTATCTTTAATTTTCTTCTCTCTTATGCTATTTTTCAATTCATCTAAAGTACTAAATTCAGAATAAGTTTTTGCAAAATTATCATCCAATTCTTCTAATTCTTTAACTTTTATTTCATTTATATTAACTTCAAATTTAGCCTCTTTACCCTTTAATTTATCAACACCATAGTCAATTGGAAACACAACATTTACATCTACCTTATCACCCTTAGATTTACCAATAAGCTGATCTTCAAAATTATCTATAAAACTATTTGATCCTATCACTAAATTATAATCCTTAGCTTCTCCACCATCAAACGGTTCATTATCTATAAATCCCTTAAAATCTATTACAACTATATCACCATTCTCTATAGTCCCATCTTTTAAAATTAAGCGTGCATTTTTTTCTCTTAAATTTTGCAATTCTTGTTCAATATCATTATCATTTACTTCATAGCTAACTTCCTCTACATCTAAATACTTATACTCTCCAAGTACTACATTCGGTTTAACATATACAGTTGCTTTATATTCAAAGTCTTCTCCCCCTTTACAATTTATAATATCTATACTAGGATAATCTACAACTTCAACCTTATGATCTTCAACAGCATTTTTATAAGTTCTCTCTATCAAAATATTTGCAGCATCATTATAAAGCGCCTCGACTCCAATCATTTTCCTGAATATTTCAAACGGAATTTTACCTTTTCTAAATCCTGGTATATTATATTTAGAAACATTTTTCTTAAAAGACATCTGTATAGCATCAGAAAATTCTTTCTTATCTATCTTAATAATAAATTCTACCCTACTATTTTCAAGATTATTTAACTGAACGTTCATTACAAAACTCCTCCCGATTAACCAATACTTCTGAAAAATATATAAACCAATAAATTATTAAAACCAATATAAAATTCTTAATTAAGAACAAAAGAAAATGTTAATAACTTCATTTCATTATTTATATTAACTTTAATCCCCTGCTCTGTCAACTCTCCAAACTCAATATTTTCACCCGCTATACTCGTCATAAAATGCTTTATATCCTGAGTGTCACTCACATCTGTTCTCCATATATACTCTTCATTTTTACCAAACCATGGTAGATTACTAATGTATACTACAGTATTATTATCTAAAAATCTGGCTCCTTTGTACCAAGAATATCCCTCATATGTATTCTTTATATCTTCCTTATAAAATCTACTTCTAGCCGAATTAGAATAAAAAAATTCTGGATCTAACTTAAATGTATTAAATGATTCATCAATCATATATGTATCTTGAGTAATATTATTTTCTATTAAAATCTTTAGATTATCTGGGGATATATCAAAACTATACTTAAAATCTAAACTATCTTCTAATCCAAAATACTGAACATTATTGTCATCCTTTGTATATAAAATATTTATTTCATCATTTCCTAAAACAACATTATGTATTAATTTATCACTTTCACTATTATAAATATTTTCTTCCAAGGGAGTATGAGTTTCTTCATTAATGTTGCTTACATCATTTATATTATAATTATCAGATTCTGCTTCACTAATATTAACAATTTCCTTAGATATAATTGAGTAATATCTATCTCTTACATAATTATTTACCTCAGAAAAATTAACCATATATAATACAACCATAACCAAAATAGTTAAAATTATTATTAATATAAAAAAGCGCTTTTTCCTTATTCTCCTTTCATACTCCCTACTAAAAATATTAGTTCTCCTCATTCTTCCCTCCAATATTCTACAATGAAATATCTAATAAATAATGCAAAATTTAAATTATATTTAAATTATAACCATTTTCCCATACTTATACATATTTTTTAATTTAATTATAATAAAAAGGATGCTAAATTAATAGCATCCTTTTTAAATTTCTATCTAGATAAGAAATTAAATGGGTCTAAACTAACTCCATCTTTTCTAATCTCAAAATGTAAATGAGCCCCCGTACTCATACCAGTAGAACCCATATAACCAATTCTAACTCCTTGATCAACTACTTGTCCCTCAGATACTGCAACTCTAGACATATGAGCATAAAACGTTTGATATCCTCCACCATGATTTAAAATAACAACATTACCATAAACATTATTATACCAACCAGCAAATACAACCTCCCCAGCTCTGCTTGCAATTATCGTATCTCCAATTTTACCTCCAAAATCAGTACCTGTATGAAGCGATTTTGTACCTCTTATTGGATGAACCCTCCAACCATATTCAGATGTAACTGGTCCTGTAGAAGGTCTTAAGTATCCACTTGGACTTACTTCATTACTACCACCAACTAAACCTGAATTATTTATCGAATTTAAATAATCTGTTAACTGCTGTTGTAATTGTTCATTATCTTGCTGAATATTTATAAGTTCCTCCCTTTTTCTTTTAGAATCCTCATCTAAAGCATCATATCTTTCTTGATACTCTCTTTCTAAATCCCTAACAACTTGCAATTCTGCATCTAACTCATTTTTCTTTACAATTAACTCATTTTTAGAGTTCTCTATCTCTTGTATCTGATTCTCTAAATCCTTTCTATATAGAGCTAAACTCTGAACCTCTTTTTCTAAATTTTCCTTGTCTCTATTTATGTTATCCTTAATTTGCTTTATATTTTCAATTAACTTCCTATCGCTCTCAGTTATTTTAGACATACTATGAACGGTATCCAATACATCCTGTAAATCCTTATTCATATCAAATACCATTGAAAAAAACAAATCTAATCCTAATGAATTATTTTGAGAATATTTATAAAATTCTTTTATTCTATCAGCAAGTATAGCCTCTAATTTTACTAATTCAGCCTGATTATTTTCAATTTCCTTATTAAGTTTTTCTATATTTTCTTCCATAGTAATCATCTGCTTTTCAATACCGTCTATTAATAAAGCTTTATCATCTATATTCTTTTGATGTAATTCTATATTTTCCAAATATTCATTAATAACGCCATTTCTTTGGTCTATCTCACTCTTAATTTTAGATAATTCATCGTCAATAGCATCTATTTCTTCATTTATACTATATATTTCGTTTTGCACATTATCAATTTTTTTATTATTCTGCTGTATTTGTTGTTCTAATGAATCTTTAACACTTGCCATAGCATCACTATTTACTACAAAAATAAATACAATTATTAAAAACACTGATAACCTAAGTGTCTTATTTTTATTCACCAAACTATCCTCCTAAAATTCAAACCACAACTATAAAAAATAATAGGTTTTATTGCTTAATTAAAATATACACTCAGATTATAACATATTTATCTTATCATATCTATACCTATTATTCCTGTTGATATATTCCCTAATATCTCCAAATATATCTTAAGAAACATATTTCAAAATATTAATCAATTTTAATGATTACATAATCTTTAAAATTATATGGATAATCTATGTCTAAATACCATTATATTTCAGGATTATATTTAAAATATAAGTTAATACTAATATTGTCCTGTTAATTAATTATTTACAGGATATTAAAAAGTTTTAATTTTTAGGAGGATTTAAACATGGGTAAATTAGTTCCAGATGCTAAAAATGGATTAGAACAATTTAAGAGCCAAGTTGCCAATGAAATGGGTGTACCTTTCACTGATTATAATGGTAATTTAACTTCTAAACAATGTGGATCTGTCGGTGGAGAAATGGTAAAAAGAATGGTTGAACAATATGAAAATGGATTAAAATAATTATACGAGAGATATGGATTACCATATCTCTTATTTCTACATATAAATAAATATCTAAAATAAAAAGACTCCTTTTATGGAGTCTTTAAGCAACTTCATACATAATTTTAGCTATTTTCTTCATTATTTGAGATTTAGTTTTCCTTCCTTTCTTAATAAACTTACTCGTATTTTTACCTATTTTATTTTTAAGTTTTTTACTAGATTGTGGAACTATCACCGAAATCATAACACCAATTAAAGCACCAGCTGTAGTACCTAAAACGATACCTTTCATAATTAAACCACCTCCATAATAAGCCATATAATTTCCTTATAGACTTATTATTTGTTCAATCATAATTTTTATTCCTAATTTAAAATCTAACAAATTTTTCAAACACACTATATAACTTATCTATATTATTCATACCTAACATCGAATTTAATAAATCAAATGAATCCATTAAAAAATTAAGCGTATCCTCATCACCATCAAAATGATAATTTAATATTTCCCTATCAACAGATACAAATATTTTATTTAAAGTAAATACTAATAATAAACCATCATCTATCTTATCTAAAATACTAAACTTATTATTTATAAAATCTATGGGACTCAATAAATAAAATATTGTAAATCCTATCAATATCTTAGTACTATTTCTAACCCTATTATCCCTTAATAATCTGTAACAAAGTACACCTATATCTGACATTATAAATACAATCTTACCCAAAATTATTTTATTTGTTTGTTTGAATTTTCCATTGTATAACCTATTTCTAAATCTAGAATATTCTAAAAAATAACCCTTATCATTCTTACAAAATCCTGTAAAATTATTACTGCAAAACTTCCTATATTCTTCATCATTTTCCATATTTTTAACATTATATATTATATTCTCATTAATATCTGAAACATTATGTTCTATATTATTTTCAACATTTTGAATCTCCATCTCACATCCTTGAGATGGAGATTTTTTATTACTATTTATAAGTTCGATCATATCAATATCGACATTCCCAAAAGTAACATTAATACTTTCCTCAGTTATTTGTATATCCTTTATATCTACTTCTAAAAAATTCAGATTAAATTCTTTAAATACCTTCCTTAAATCTATCTTTATTTGTTTACCATCACAGCTAATACCCTTAATATTTAACTTATTAATAACCATTTTTAATATGAAATTTACAGTAAAAACATTAATAGGTATACTTATCGCCTTGAGTTTTTTTATGGCAATTGATAAAATCCCATCCTCTATTCTATGAAATTTAAGCCCTATAGAAATAGTACCAAATGATTTATATTTAATTTTATTTATCAAAATCATATCATCATGTAATCGAATGTCTGAAATATTAATACCATCTATTTTAAGAAAATCATCTATAAATGATTGGATATTATCAGCTTTTAACTTAACTCCAACTTGTAATAAATTCAAAATATCACTCCTCAAAATCAACTAGTTAACATTAATAATATAAAATTCTATTAAAAATAATTTTAAGCAAACCTTAAAGTCTATCAAAATAATACAAAACTGCTCAACTTATTAAGGTTAATAAATCAATATACTATATAATACCGATTACTATTTATTATTTCTTAAACATTTAGTATCTAAAACAAACATTACAAATATACCAATTAAATATGAAACTAAAAACTGCAAAATACTATAAAAATCTACCATATAACTTATAAAAAAACCTATAAACATCAAAGATATATATATATATCTATCTATCTTAAATATAAATCTCCTAAATCTATAACAAAAATATATACACATTCCAATCAAAGATGAAACTATGGTAAATGATCCCAAGTAATACTGGTCTGGATACACAAAAATTGAGATTAAATTAAAAGATATAATTGATAGTACATAAATAAAAACTATCACATTCCTTTTTATATATCTTTCCATAAAAAATCCACAAAATAATAATACAAATATTGTATTTACTAAGTCCCACAAACTTCTATGTATAAAAATGTTAGTTATAACTCCAAAATAATTTCCATTTATAATATCATATCCTGTATATACACTAAATAAATTAAGCGAACTCAAATCTACATCAACAAAATTATTTTTACCATATACTAATAAAACATAAAATAATACATAAAAAATTATACTTCCTATCATAAGCCATGGAAATGCTTCGTTATTAGTAAAAACTGGTCTTTTCTTAATTAAATTCTTAACAATATCATCTTTATCTATCTTTATAGTATCAATATCTAAATTATAATTTTCATTTTCCATACAAATTATTCCTCATGCTACTTAATTTTATAGTAAATTACTTCTTAATCAAATCAATCCCTCTCATAAATATCAAACCAAATATAAATGAAGCTAAACTTCCAATGTTATCTATATTGTTACTCAAAAATATACTATTTAATAAATTTAATACTATAAATAAAAATATAAATACAAAAAATAACTTATTTACTTTTGATTTATATTTGAACGCTAAAACAAATAATGCCCCTATCAAAGTATAATTTATTACATATAGTCCAACTCCAAATACTTTTGAAAAATTTAATAAATAACTTGAAAAATTACCGAAAAATATACCAAGTATTATAAGAATCAAATATTTAATTTTACTAGTATTTTTTTCAACTATACTACCTGTAAAAAATAATGTTATAATCCCAACTAATAATTGCAAAAAATTTTTATGTAAAAATGGTGATATAAATATCCTCATATACTCGCCACTTTGTATATATGGATCCATTTTACCTCCTGCCCAAAGTAACACTTCATCACGAATTGACACTATATCACCATTTATATTACCCATAATAAAGTAAACTATAATGCTAATCAAAATAATAAACATTGTCAAGTGGTTACTCTTCCCCTTAGACATAAACCTAGAATATGGTTTTTCAATTACGTTTCTTAAAATATTTAAAAAACCTACACTATGTACATTAAAACACTCTATTTTCCCAGATTTTTGATCAATAAAAATTGCTTCCTCATAGAGCTCACTCTGGAAATATGTGTCTCTAACATTAGATAAATCACCAACTATAAATATATTTATTATATTATACTTAATACCCTTAGAACTAAAATAACTATCTATACACCTATTCATACTTATATACGAATTTAAAGATGCAAAGGCTATACATAATACATAATCCTTCACCTCTTTTACATATAGATGGATCTCTCTATTATGTGCTTCAGAATATATAGATAAATTATTTAAATTAATCTCATTTTCAAAAGAAGAGATTAAAATATTCTTTATGTTTCGAACTCTTTTCATAAATAATCACCTAAAAATAAGCTACCTATAACTTAAAGTTAACTACTTAAGTTATAGGTAGCTATAATAGCATATTCTATACTAATTTATACTTTATTACAATAAATTTTAACTATCTTTTTCATAAACAAGTCCATTAAATTATCAATCTTAAATTGTATATTTTCTCTAATATCATTATCCATTTCCATTATAAAAGTAGGATAATATTCATCGTCTTTTGGATAAGAAATTACACCTATATTCTCAAATTCATCATACGGAAATTTAGATATTATATCTTCAAACTCATAATCACTATACTCTTGTTTTAGTTCCAAAACTAAAAATATTTTATTATCCTCACGATAAAATTCTATTATATTATCAAAACAATTTTCTATATAAATCCTAAATTCATCATTAAATAAATTATCTCTCCCCTTATCTATAAGTAATAAACTCTCAAATACCATAAATACCTCTACCTTAATCCATCATAAATTGAACTTAATAATTCTTCATATTCAGTAAAATAATCTCCTTGACTCTCTAGATTATTAACAACTTTATATGTAATATTTGTTTCATTAGATATAGTCTCAAGTTCTTTATTAGACTCATATTTATCCCCTATAATAAGTTTCACATTCTTTTGTTTAACTATATCTATTATATCTTGTAAATTTTTAGGATTTACTTCACCATGATTATTCACATCATATAAACTACTATTTACTAATCCAAAATCTCTTGCTAAATACCCATAAGATGCATGATTACTTACAAATTCTTTATTAGTTACAAGTTTAAAATCATTTATATATGAATTATATATATCATCAATTCTTTTGCTAAAACTCGTAAAATTATTGGTATAAAAATCTTTATTATCAGGATCAAGTAAAATAAGACTATCTAATACAACTTTACCCATAGTCTTGTATTCATTTATACTCAACCATACATGCGGATCATATTCCCCATGATCATAATTATGTGAATCATGATCATTATGATGTTCATCTTCCAAACTTATTAAATTTGCATCTTTAGTCGTTTGTACAAATTTATTTTTATCATCACTCAATTCTAAAATCTTATCATCAATACCTAATCCATTATAAAAAACCATATCTGAATCCTGAACATTTTTAATATCTTGAGGAGTAAATTCAAAATTATGAGAATCTCCACTAAATGAAATATTATATACACTAACCTTATCTTGAGCTATGTATTTAATAAGATTATAATTAGGATTTAAACTTGTAACAACACTTATACCTTCTTTTTCAATTTGGCTTGTACAAGATACAAATAATAAAATACCTAGTCCCAAAATAATGTTCTTCATTTTACCCATATAACAATTAAACCCCTATAACTTAATATATTTTTATTGCAAACGAATCGCATTAAGTTTATAATACATATAAAAATATTAAGTGTCAATAATATAGATGAGGTTTTTTATGTTAAATATTGCAGGTGTAAATGATTTTATGATTAATAAAAATATTTCTTCAGATCAAATTATAAATATTGAAAACTTAACCTTCAGTTATGATAACTCAAAATATATTTTCAAAGGTGCAAATCTATCTATAAATAGAGGAGATTTTGCATGCATAATAGGAAAAAATGGATGCGGTAAAAGTACCCTGCTTAGACTCATGCTAAATCTAATAAAAAATAAAAATTTTAATATAAACATAGAAACCAAAAATGTATCCTATATTCCTCAAATATTTAACTTTAACAAAGATTTTCCTATAACTGTCAAAGAATTTTTAAAATATAATGCTAAAGAATTGAATGTACCATTTTCTCATGTCACTAACTTATGTAAAAAATACGATTTAATAGATAATCTAAACTCATTAATTGGAAAACTATCTGGCGGTCAATTGCAAAAACTAATGCTAATAAGATCACTTCTTAAAAAAACAGATTTATTAATAGTAGATGAGCCTACAAACAACTTAGATGAAAACAGTAAATCTATGATATATGATAATTTAAAAGAATTAAATGTATCTAGCAATATAACGATTGTTGTAGTTGAACATAATAAGGATTTTTCAAATAGTTACGCTAACAAAGTATTTTTGGTTAAAGAGGGTTCAATATATCGTGTTTAAATATGAATTTATACGAAATGCATTTATTGCAGGATTCTTTATATCCATAATATGTCCATTTATAGGAAATTTTATCGTTCTTAAGAGATACTCATATATAAGTGATACACTATCCCATGCTTCTTTCGCTGGCGTTGCATTATCGTACATACTAGGCATTAATTCATTACTTGTATCAATAGGATACACTATAATTTGTGCTATTCTCATTGAATACCTAAGAAACTATTATAAGAATTTTTCAGAAATATCCCTCTCTATAATTCTAACTTTAAGTTTAGGCATAGCTATAATCATATCGAGTAGTAGTCTTGTCAACATAAATATAGAAAGCATTATATTCGGAAGTATACTAACGCTAAATAAAAAAGACTTAATGTTTATAATATGTACAAGCTTAATTGTATTAATAACATTAATAATTCACTACAAGAAATTTACCTTAATAATACTAGATGAAGATTTCTCTCGAATATCTAAATTTAACACGTCATTTTATAATATTTTATTTTCCATATTGCTAAGCTTAACAATATCTGCATCCATAAAAGTCGTTGGGTTACTTGTAGTATCATCAATTATGATTATACCTGTGGCAGCAGCATTTAGATTTAAAAAAGGATTCTCCAAGACAATATTAATTTCAATTATTTTAGGAATTATGTGCGTTATTTTAGGGCTTTTTTTATCCTATCATCTAAATACAGCGCCCGGTGGTACAATAGCTCTCACTTCCATAACAATTTTAATAATTTGTCTTATAATAACAAAAAACAAGAACTAATATTAGCTCTTGTTTTTTTTACATTCGTCACATATACCAGCTATATCTATACTATGCTTTGTCAAAGTAAACCCGGTATTATTCTCTATGTATTGCCTTAAAATATTAAATGGACACGTTATCTGTACGATTTTATTACAAAAACTACACTTTATCTCGTGTACATGAGATCTTATAGAAAGCCTATATCCACTCACTCTATCATTACCAATAACCTTATCCAATATCCTTTTTTCAGAAAATGTTTCACATGTTCTATATATAGTAGATAAATTTATGGCAAAACCTCTATCCCTGCATACATCATAAATTTCAGATACATTTAAAATCCTATCGGCATTCTCAAATATGCTTAAAACAACACTTCTAGATTTTGTCACCTTTAATCCTACCTTATTTAAAATATCTATATATTCCATAAACAACTACCTCTAGATCATTAGACTTACAATTTTAAATTCTTACTAATCATTTTATAAATTATAACATATTTATTGTATTTTACTCTACATTCTTAATAAATACCATTTTAATTTCCTGTTGAATAAATATACCTTAAATCTAAAAAAAGATCATTTTAAGACCAAATAATATAAGCAAAACTCCTCCCAAAAAATCAGCATACTTTGTTATAATTTTTATCTTCTTTAAATGCATAGATAAAACCACTGCAAACATTGATAAAATTAATGTTACAATTCCAACCAAAAGTGTATTTAAAAATATTAAACTTAAATTATGTAAATTATACGCTGTAAATCCAACAACTAATGCGTCTATACTAACAGATATACCAAGAGTTATATATAAATTATTAAATAATTTTTTATCTTCATAATCATCCTCATCACAATGCGACATAGCCTCTTTGAACATTAGTATTCCTACAATTAAAATTACAATTCCACCAAATAACTTAGGAATCGCTAAAATATATGAATTTACTAATTCTCCACAAACTCCTCCCATAAAGGAAAATAAAAATTGAAAAAATCCAAAACTCAAGCAAAATAACATAAGTTGTTTGAATTTATATTTATTAGAAAACCCTAAACTTAATGCTACGCCAAAAGCATCTAAAGCTAGTGCTATTGGAATCAATAAAATTTCCACTTTATACCTCCAAAATTCTATAAATTACATAATATTTATATAGGAAAATGTATTAAAAGCTGCACCAATAACTCCAGCATCATTTTTGAGTCCAGCCTGTTTTATTATAGTACCATTCTTATAAACATTAAGTACATATTTCTTAAACCTATTATTTATTTCATTAAAAAATAAATCTCCTTGTTCTGATATACCGCCACCAACTATTACAAGTCCAATATCTAAAATATGAACTAAATTTGCTATACCATATGCTATGTAATCTAAAAATCTATTATAAACTGAACTGGCTATACTATCCCCCCTATAACACAAATCAACTATGTACTCACCCGTATAATTATCTTTACATATCATATTATTTTTAATCAATTCTTCCTTATACATCTTAATTAAAGCAGATGTAGAGGCATATCTTTCATAACATCCATTCAAACCACAAGTACATTTATCTCCATTTGGAAAAATAATAAAATGTCCTATCTCACCTGCTGAATAATTATTACCTCTATGCAATTTATTATCTATTATAATAGCACCACCAACTCCAGTTCCCAATGTCATACATAAAAAGTTTTTAGCATCTTTAGCACTTCCGAGCCACATTTCCCCAATAGCTGCTGAATTAACATCGTTATCTGCAAACACATCTAAATTAAATTTCTTTGCTAAAATATCTCTAAAATTAGTCCCAATATATCCTGGTATATTATCTGTTGCATATATTACTTCACATTTATCAACATCTACTTGACCTGCTGTGGATACTCCTACACAAATGATGTTAAATTTTAATTTTAATTTTTCAAATATATCAATTAATGCAGCAGGTATAGTCTCTCGTGCTGGATATCCAGGCGTATTAATCTTATCTTTTTCATGGATTACTCCTTCATTATCAATAATAGCATATTTTATAAATGTTCCACCTATATCAAATGATAAACAATATTTCAAATCCATAACTTTACTACCTCCAATTTAATTATTTTTATAGTATAATCTCTAAGAATTTTTTAGTAAATAATAAAATGGATATTCACTTATTTCTAGAATATCCATAAATTTTTATTTTTATATTTAATTATTTTTTCGATTAAATAAACTAACTACAAACCCAACTCCTACAGTCACAACTATAGTTATAAGCGAATATGCCCATATAGACACTTCAATATTTAAATTCATATATTTGAGTGAAAGTACAATTATTGTTGCAGTAATAAATCCCAAATAAGCAGATATTTTCGTTGCATTTTTACATATAACTCCAAGTACAAATATTCCCGCTAAAACCCCAAGAACAGCTCCAACAAATCCATTAAACCATTCATATGCCGAATTAATTTCACTTGTTGCAAGAATCATCGCAACGATTACAGAAACAACTCCAACCAATAGCGAAACTAATTGAGCAATTTTAGTTTGAGCTTTAAAACTAAGACCCTTAGTTATATAATTTTGTATATCTAATGTCCAGCTCGTTGCAACTGAGTTTAATCCTGTGGATAAAGTAGACTGAGATGCTGCATATATAGCGGCTAATAGTAATCCTGTTATACCCACCGGTAGTTGATATGCTATAAAAGACGCATAAATTTGATCTTGAGCAACATCTACCAAGAAATTTGGATTCTGTCTATAAAATACAAATAATGCTGTACCTATTAAATAAAATAACGTTGCAACACCAATAGACAATATTCCATTTGCATATGTCATTTTATTCAATTTCTTTATATCTGTTGTAGTTGTAAATCTTTGAACAACATCTTGGCTAGATATATAAGAAGAAAATGTATTTAATCCTCCTCCAACAACGAGCATAAATATACTAGTTTTAAGCAAATTTGGATCAAATAATACATCATTGCTCGATAAGAACTTCTGTTCATTAAACAATGCATTTACTATATCTCCAAAACCATCATTAAGTTTAAATAATATAAAGATTAGTGTTCCAATAACACCAAGAATTAAAACTACACCTTGTATAAAATCAGTCCATAAAACAGACTTTATACCTCCAGCATAAGAATATACAATCGCAATAGCACCCATAAGAATTATAAATATATTTACATTTATATTAGATAACCTAGATAAAACCATGGATGGTAAATACATTATTATAGACATTCTACCAATTTGATAAATGATAAATATAATAGCTCCTATGACACGAAGTCCTTTGCTTTTATATCTTATCTCTAAATAGTGATATGCTGTATCTATCTTAAGCTTACTAAATACTGGCAAAAAAAACTTTATTGTAAGCGGTATTGCTATAAGAACTCCAAGCTGTGCAAACCACAAAGACCAAGTTCCACTATAAGAATTACCAACTAATGATAAAAATGATATAGGACTTAAAAGTGTAGCAAATATAGATACCGACGTAACCCACCAAGGTATTGTTCCATCACCCTTAAAAAATTCTTTTCCATCCATATCCTTTTTTGAAAAATAAAGCCCAATAAATAAAACTGCTACGAGGTAAACAATTAGAACTCCAAGATCTATTAAAGTAAATCCCATAATAAATTACCATCCATAACTAAAAGTACTTATTAAATATTTCTTTTGCTATTTTTTTCATTTCCTCGCTTGCTTCTCTAAAAGGTCTCTTGCAATAACCAGCATTTACTCCAAATTCTTCTAATATCAATTTAATTGTTTGATATAATCCATTATCCAATATTTCTGTAATTAAATTATTTGTAAGAGTTTGTAATCCCCTTGCTTCTTTTATTTTCCCTTCACTAACTAGTTCAAATATCTCTTTTGCTCTTCTACCATTTACATTAAATGTAGAGCCTATGGCTCCATCTACACCAACTGATGCAGCAGGCAAAAGCATCTCATCAAATCCTGAATAAACTAGCTTATCTGGAAAAGCACATATTATCCTCTCAAGTAAATAAAAATCTGGATTTGTAAATTTAACTCCTATTATTTTAGGATTTTTAAATAATTCTCTAAAGTTATCAAGTCCCATATTAACCCCTGTAAGGTATGGTATGGAATATATTATCATACTATTTTGAGTTTCCTTTATTATAGTATCATAATAATCCTTTATCTCTTCAAATGTAAACTTATAATAAAATGGTGTCACAGCACTCAAAGAATCATATCCTAGTTCAGTTGCATAATTCCCAAGCTCAACACTTTCTTTTAAATTTATTGAACCCACCTGAGCGATCAATTTAACATCGTCTTTAGCTTCATCTTTTACAATCTCAAAAATCTTCTTTTTCTCATCTGTTGACAACATAAAGTTCTCACCAGTACTACCATTAACATAAATTCCATCAACTTTAACATAGTCTATGTTGTGCCTAATAAGTTCTCTTATACCTCTTTCATTTATATTTCCCTCTTTATCAAAAGAAGTTAAGAGTGCTGAATAAATACCTTTCATAAATAAAACCTCCTTAATAAAACGTTTTCATATAATATATAAAAACCCTATAAATTATTAAACAAATTTAAAATTCCTTCTATCTGCCTTTTATAATATCAATAAATTTCTTAGCTATCAATTGTGGCCTTGTTATTGCTGATCCAACTACTGCAGAATATACACCAATATCATACACACTCTTCAAATCTTCTGGAGTGTTTATTCTTCCTTCAGCAATAACAGGTATCCTCAAATCTTTAACTAGTCTTTTCATTAGCTCAAAATCTGGTTCATCAATTCTTTGTGTATAAGAAGTATATCCAGATAATGTCGTGGATACACAATCACATCCAAGTTCCTCAGCTATAACCCCCTCTTCGTAATTCGAAATATCTGCCATAACCAAAATATTCTCTTCTTTTATGTGTAAAATTAAATCTTTAAGTTTTTCATCATTCGGTCTTGATCTACGCGTAGCATCTAACGCAATCATTTCACATCCAGAACTTAAAAGTTCATTTACCTCTTTTATTGTTGGTGTTATATACACATCTGAATCCTCGTAATCTCTCTTTATAATACCAATTACTGGTAAATTAGTTGCTCTTTTAATCTCTATTATATCAGACACTCCTTGTGCTCTTATGGCTACTGCCCCTGCCTCTTTTGCTGCGAGTGCCATCCTTCCCATGATAAACGGACTATGTAATGGCTCATCATATAATGCCTGACAAGATATCACAAGTCCATCTTTTATCTTATTTAACATAAATTTTCCATCCCCCTTCTTCAAAATTGCGTATAAACATTTTTCCTGGTATAATTAAACATCGATATAGAAATATAATAACAGAAAATATAATTTTTACGCAATGTATATTTAAAATTATATGTAAGTTTATTATAATCTAATTTATTAAAATTTATGTAATTGTAGGTGAAACCATGCTTGTAATAAGTACTAAAAATCTTTATAAAAGTTATGGTGTTAAAGAAGTACTTTCAAATGTATCTTTCAATATTAATGAAGGAGACAAAGTTGGATTAATTGGCCAAAATGGTGGAGGTAAGTCAACTCTCCTAAAAATATTAACAAAAGAAATATCCAATGATTCTGGGGAAATATTTATAAATAAACATAAAACCATTGGATATTTAAATCAAAATTCTAAATTAAATCCCAATTTATCCATATATGAAAATGCCTTAGATGTATTTAATAATCTTATAAAAATGGAAAACAGATTACATGAGCTAGAATTACTTCTTCAAAAAAGTCAAGATGAAAATTTGATACTAGAATACACTGATCTTATGGCAAAATTTAATGATAATGGCGGTTATACATATAAAACTGAAACAATAAAAATCTTAAATTACTTAAAATTTGATAATGAAAAAATGCATAGATCCTCAAAACATTTAAGCGGTGGGGAAAAAAAGAGACTTGATTTAGCTAAACTATTATTAAAAAAACCCGATATACTCCTTCTCGACGAACCAACTAATCACTTAGATCTCGATTCTATTGAATGGTTTGAAAATTACCTAAAAAATTACAAGGGCACAATTGTAGTTGTATCTCATGATAGATATTTCTTAGATAAAATAGTAACCCATATTTTTGAACTCGAAAATAAAAATATACTTACATTTAACTCAAACTACACAAAATTTATAAATCTTAAAAAAAACTATGTTGACACTCTACTACACAAATATAATGTCCAGCAAAAATTTGTTAATAGAGAACTTGAAATCATTAAAAACTATAGAGCGTGTTATAGTAAAAAGAGAATCAAAGCAGCTGATAGTAGAGAAAAACGATTAAACAAAATCGATCTGATAGATAAACCTGAATCAATAAACAAAATACGTGATATAAAATTCGAATTTTTTGAAAAAACAGGAAATGATATTTTACTAGTAAAAAATCTAACAAAATATTATGGAGATAAGAAAATATTTGAAAATATAAACCTATGTGTCACAAAAAATCAAAAAATAGCTATCATAGGAGAAAACGGAATAGGTAAAACTACTTTTTTTAAAATACTTTGTAAGAAAATACCTCCAAGCTCAGGGGAAATAATTTATGGAAGTGGGCTAAATATTACATATTATGATCAAGAACAATCAGATTTAAATAAAAATAAAACCATATTTAAAGAAATAAGAGATTCATTCCCTCATATAACAACACAAGTTATAAGACGCCATTTATCAAATTTTCTATTTAAAAATGATGATATACATAAAGAAATTTCTCTTTTAAGTGGTGGAGAAAAATGTAGATTAAACCTTTTAAAAATAATATTATCTAATTCAAATGTACTCTTTATGGATGAACCAACAAATCATTTAGATATATACACAAGAGAAATACTAGAAGATGCTATAATTAACTTTGAGGGAACTTGCCTTATAATATCCCATGATAGATATTTCTTAAACAAGATTTCAAATATAATATATGAATTTAAAAATAATTCCCTTATAGAATACTTAGGAAATTATGATTATTATATATCACGACAAAATTTATTAACTAAAGAAGATTCTATTAAATTAGTAGAAGATACTGTTAATTCAAGATATGGTAAAACAAAATCAAAAAACAAAAATAAAATTCATCAAAAGAACAAAAAAGGGAAAGAGGTGATAAAAAAATTATCCAAAATTGAAAGTGAAATTAATAAAATTGAAGAAAATATCTCTATACTTCAAGAAAGTTTGTCACTTGAAGAAATCTACTCTAATTATGAAAAATTAAGTGAAGTAAATAAAGAAATAACATCTCTCAAAAACAACTTATCTTCTCTATACGAGGAATGGGAAAACTTAATTTAAAAAATTTAAAAGCATAGTACAATATTTGCACTATGCTTTTTCTCTATTCATTCAAAACTAAATCAATTTCTTGATTAGATCCATTTCTATAAACAACAACTTTAATAGTATCACCAACATTATGATTAGCTTTTACACTATTAATATCATCAAATGTCTTAACATCATTCCCACCAAATTTTAAAATAACATCTCCTGATTTTATACCAGCTTTCTCAGCATTTGAAAAACTCTCAACTTCTACTACATATATACCCTCAGGTAAATTCAAGTTGCTAGACATACTCTGATCAATAACTCTACCCCTAATTCCAATTCTTAAAATAGGCTTAGATAATTCATCTAATTTTTGTTTAGCTTGATTTATAGGTATAGCAAAACCTATTCCTTCAACACTTGTTGTTCCAGTATTATCATATTTTGCTGTATTTATTCCTATAACCTCACCTCTTGAATTTATAAGAGGTCCTCCACTATTTCCAGGGTTTATCGCTGTATCAGTTTGAAGTAATTTTAAAGTTTTGCCATTAATTGGAACATCTCTATCAAGAGCACTCACTATACCTTTAGTTGTCGTTCCTATAAATTCTTTTCCAAGTGGCGATCCTATAGCAACAACAGACTCACCAACTAATAATTCATCTGAATCTCCAAGAGAAACGGTAGCTGGTACTGTAACCGTAGAATCTGTAAGTTTAATTAATGCAATATCATTTAATTCATCGTAATTTATGACTTTACCATCAGTTTCAGTACCATCATAGAATATTATTTTTACGGTCTGAGCTCCCTCTATAACATGATAGTTGGTCAAAATATGTCCTTCTTCATTTATAATGAATCCAGATCCTATCCCTTCTTGTTGCTGAAGTCCAAAAAATCCTCTATCAACAATCGATTTTGTACTAACACCTACTACTGCTGGACCAACTCTATTTACAATTTCTGTTACAGTTAACGAATCCTTCTCATCTTCAAAATATGTAGGACCGACATATTGAGTTTTATATCCTCCTATTTGACTATAAAGTGGTGTTCCCTGGAAAAAAGAAAAATTAGGAGCTATATATAAAGTGAACAAACTACCCAATATAGAACTACATAAAACACATATGATAACTATTAAAATAACAAACTTACCACTAAAACCACTTCCCCTCCTCCTATTATTAGCTAATACTATCTTGTTACTTACCTCAGGAATAGTATCTCTATTATTCTGCGAAACAGTACTATACTCCCTCTCATCAAAATTATTATCCATATTTAACTCCTCTTTCATTAATTCTTAATTATACTCTACTAATCTTGAGTTCATATTTTTAATTAAGTTTTTTAAATAATCTGAATGATTGTATGTAAAATCATCAATTGTCTCAAAATATATTATCTCTAAATTACTAAAATGACTCTTAAGCATTCGTTCATATTCGCTGTTCCTGTTACTCTCCGATTCTATAACTATCACAGGCAAATCATATGTTCCAAATTTAGATAAATCTATATTTGATAAATACTTATCCCTAATCTTAACCTCATTATAAACCGTATTATAGTAATCCCTACTCATCATTCTGCTTAAATAATTATCTAGATTTCTCGATATAGCTGATTCTCTATATAAATCTATAAATCTATTATCCAAACAAGAAAACTTATCTAATAACTTTGGAATATTAAGCGTTGCGATTAACTTAAAGTACATACCAAGTACTTCATTCTTAATTTTTTCAGAATTGTTAATCCCACTATGATTAAATATAGTGGGATTGATAAATATAACTCCTCCTACCTTATCCTTATATTTATCCAAATACTCCATGTGTATAAGAGAACCATATCCTTCGCTAACAAGTATCTGTTTTCCATCATATCCCGTATTAATTATAAGATTATTTAATACATCAACCTGTGTATCTACAGATGTTTTATCTTTGTATTTTTCACTTCCACCATATCCAAATCTATCATAGTAAAGCATTTTAACACCGCTTATAGCATCTCTTACTATGGGATTCCATTCAAGAAGCGTTTCCCCAATATCTGACTCAAACAATACTAAATTATCTCCAATGCCAGATACAGCATAAGCTATCTTATATTCACCATATCCACTAAGCCTATGAGATTTTTTTAATGATGAAAGTGTATTATTACTCTGTATAACCTCACTTAAAATTCCTAACAAAATAGATAATATTACAACAAAAATACTAAGCTCTAGAATAATTCTCCTAATTTTTTTTTGTTTAGGGCTTATAAATTTTTTATTACTTTTATATACAGAATTAGAATGCTCTATAAACTTCATACAATACTACCCTATTTCTAAAATTTTACACTAGATGATACATTAAGTGTATAATCACTTTTTCCATTTTTTAAAAACGAATAGTAAGCAGCAGATGCAATCATAGCCCCATTATCTGTACATAACTCCTTACTTGGATAGTATATCTCAATATCCTTAAAATAACTTAAAAATCTATTTCTCAAATAATTATTAGAAGAAACTCCTCCAACAATACAAAGCTTTTTACCTCCATATCTTTTAAAGGCTTTTTCAACATTTTCAATTAACATATCAACTGAAGTTTTTTGGAAAGAAGCACATATATCTTCTTTATTTAACTCTACATCTTTTAAATTACAATGATTTATATAATTAAGAACCGAGGATTTAATACCACTATAAGAAAAATCTAAGGTATCATCCTCAAATCTACTTTTAGGAAATTTAATTGCATCTTCATCTCCAAATTTTGCAAGTCGTTCTATATTCGGTCCACCAGGATAAGATAATCCTAATTTCCTAGCAACCTTATCAAAAACTTCTCCAATTGCATCATCTCGAGTTTCAGCAATCTTATCATATATTCCATAATCATTTACATTTAATAATATAGTGTGTCCCCCAGATATAACCAAACTCATAAAAGGTGGTTCTAAATCCTTATGCTCTAAATAACAAGAACTTATATGTCCTTCTATATGATTTACCCCGATGAAATCTTTATTTAAAGCATAACTCAATCCTTTAGCATATTGAAGTCCAACTAATAATGCACCGACAAGTCCAGGTCCATATGTAGAAGCTATTAAATCTATATCATTTAACTCCACATTTGCCTCTTTTAATGCCTCATATAAAACTATATTTATAGCTTCTAGGTGCTTTCTTGATGCAATTTCTGGAACAACGCCGCCAAATTCATTATGTATATTTATTTGAGATAAAATTTTATTTGATAATATATCTCTTCCATTTTTAACTACTGCAATAGATGTTTCATCACAACTTGTTTCTATTGATAAAACTAATATATCATTCATTAGTTAAACCTCTTTCTAAAATATAAAATTTGAAAATTTCCAATTTTTATTATATCCTATATTAATATTATAATTAAAAATTTTTTTATTATCAAACTAAATATTCTAAATCTTTTCTTTAAGGAGAATTTATGGAAAATATAGTTAAAATAACTGTTTTAGGAACTCCTATATCCAAATCAAATTTCAAACTCAACTCAAAATATGGAAGATATATATTGCCAAATAATACTGGAAATTATTACGATAGGTATGGAATTTATGAAGAACATATAGCATACGAAATCAAAAAACAATATCCAAATATAAAATTTAATACATCTCTAACAGCAATACTTAAGGTTTTTTACAAATATGAAAAAAAACATCCAGATACAAATAACATAACAAAAAGTATTTGTGATGGAATCGAAAAAAGTGGAATAATACTAAATGATTCTCAAATAACAAAACTATTTATAGAAGAGTTTTATGATAGAGAAAACCCAAGATTTGAATTAACTCTTTTTGAAAATCATTTATATGATATAGACATAACTATCAAAAAAAGAGAAATCCCATTAAATAAGGTATTATATACTAGATCTAAATCAAAAAGAGTTCCTTTAGAAAAAGATAATATATTATTAGATAAAGACAAAATAATTTGCTATGTCTGTGAAAATATCATAAAAAATAATGATTTTGTAAAAATATCAAACTCAAACTTAATTTTATGTAAAAAATGTCTTAAAAAAACAATTTAAGCAAAGATAAATTAATATCCTTGCTTAAGATTATTTATATTCTAATAACATTATCACTATTATTTAATATATCTATTATAGAGTACATATTTGTTATTTCATCAAGTCTTACTTTATCCTTAATACTATAATAATCTACACAAATACCACAATAATATATACTTACTCCCTTTTCTCTCAAAGAATCTATATTTTTTATTATATTCTCATTCGTAAGAAGTTTAACTCCTGAATTTATAAATATAATATTACTCGGTAGAGTTATACTCTCATCTAATGCATAGAAATAAGACTTCATCAATACATTTGACAATTCATCTGATCCATTTCCAAAAAGCTCACTCATAACTAATATTGTAAAATTATTTATTTGGAAATCATTTTTAGATAATTGTTCATTCCCATCAAAAATAACTTCAAACAAAAAATCATTACCACTCTTATTGGATGAATAATTTATTTTGTTGTTCTCTAAAAACTTTTTAATATTAATAAATGATACTTCATTGTCAAGTATTATCTTAAAATCAACATTCTTATTATTATTAATAAATTTCCTTGTCTCAACTAATGGGATAGGACAACTCTTTTTCCTCAAATCTAACTCTATCATTAAAAATCACCCCTATATTTATTCTAACTTTTCAAGCAATAACTCAACTTCTACCGCCTTATCTCCAGTATACCACTCACCCAATATAACATTGTCTCCAGAATCTATAGATAGTTCTAAAATTGCATTATTACTTATCTTATCTCCAATAATTTTATAAACTCCCATAGTTGTAGATGTCAAAATTACTACAAGATCTCTATCTGGAGACATAAATGCATCTCTTGCTTCTGGGTTCCTAAGTTTTATTTGTCCAAGATTTGCAGATACGTTATTCTCACTAATAAGTTTTTTATTAGGTAATAGCTCTATATCAAAATCAAGTGGCTTAAGAGTACTGCTTGGTAATTTTGTGTTAACTCTCCCCTTCAAAAACCAATCTCCACCATATCTCTCAAGCTTAAAGCTATCTTCTCTAGGTTCCGTATCATAAGCATCTAAATTTACCTTTTTAAGTAAATTTATAAATTTATAATAACTATTATAAAATATCTTAACACTCTTTTGGAATATATCTGAAAATTTAAGTCTTCTCTCAATAACAGGATCATCAATAGATAACATAGCACATTTATCTATATTAATATTACCTAAATATTCTATATTTTGATCATAATTTATACCAATATAATTTTCATTAACATATGTAATATCTATAAATTGATTTATAAATTCCTCATTTGTATTATTATCACCATCCAAAATAAATACATCATCAGATAATAAATCATCAATAGCTATTTTTTCATATAAATCATTCTTATCGCTAGACTCAACACTTATATTTAGTATCTTACCATCTTTTGGCACAATTATATCATCAAATACCTTATGCGCATAAGTTCCATCATTATTCTGATATACCCATATACTTTTATAAACACTTTTTGGAATAGAATGATCCGTAACTTTTCTTTCAGATCTAAATGATATTAAAAATCCAACATTATTCATGTACTCTCCATCATATGTAATTACATTATTCTTTAAATTATCTTTAACAAATCCCTCAATCTCAGTATCTATTTTATTGCTAACTTTCTTAAAAGAGTACATAATATCATCATCATAATAAAACAATATAGTGTCATCATCGTACTTTATAAATTCATGCATATTCTTATCTTCATCTTGTATAGTAAAAATATTTACACTCTTATCCTCAAGGTTTAAAAAAGAAAAATCATCTATCTTAAACTTGACTCTCATATAGTCGCTTAGCATAAATGTCTTTACTTTAAACGTATCATACTCAAATAATAAATCATTAATCCTTAAGTAATAATCAGATATAAATAAATAACTATCTGAAGGAATTTTAGGCGTAATCCCAGTATTTTTATTATACATATAATAAAAACTATCGAGATTCCATGTACCTTTAACTAAAATATTCTCAACCTTAGGTGCTACAAGCAAACTATCTAAACTTGCATTAAATGTAGAACAAGACATAACATTAATAATTAAATACATGAAAAGTAATATAAAATTAAACTTAATAATTTTCCTAAATTTCATATTATCTCCTTATTTATCCATAGGTAAAACTAAAGTTACCTTAGTCCATTCTCCATATATACTATCTATTAAAAGTTCCCCACCGTGAAGTTTCATAATTTCATCACTTATCGATAAACCTAATCCATTCTTAGACTTACTACTTTTCCCCTTAAAAAATTTTTCCTTAACTCGTGATAATTCTTCACTAGGTATACCCATACCATTATCAGTTATCTCTAAACAAATAATATTCTTATTTCTATCAATTAAATATTTAACTGTTATCTTACCATTTTCCTTTAGAAATTTTATAGCATTGTCTAAAACATTAACTAAAACTTGCTTTATTCTATTAAAATCTATATTTAATACTATATCCTCACTAATATCATTAATTATAAATTCAAAATTTTCTCTATCTTCTCGAGGTTTTATATAATTAACTATATACTCATTTATATCTTTTATATCTATCTTCTCAAAGTTTAAAGTAACTTTTTGAGAAATAAACTTTGAAAAATCTAAAAGTTCTTCTACCATAACAGCAAGTCTTTCTGTCTCACCCTCTATAATTTTAAGCCCATTTAATATAGCTGGATTATCAAACTCATCATACTGAAGAGTTATTGCCCATCCCTTAATTGATGTAAGAGGCGTTCTAAGTTCATGTGATACTGTGGATATAAAATTATTCTTTAATTGATCTTTTTTAGATATTTCATCTGCCATATAATTAAGGGTATCTCCTAATGCTCCAACTTCATTATTAGGTAAATTCTTACACCTAACACCTAAATCTCCTAATGCCATCTTTTTCGCAATATTAGTAAGTGTTTTTATCGGCTGTATAATCTTTTCAGTAACTAATCCAATTATTATTATGTAAAATATAAGTGCAATAACAACTGCTAAAGTAAACGTAAAAATTATCTTAGTAATATTCTTATTTGCATAATCAAGTGAAACAGTAAATCTTAATACTCCAATAACTTGATTATAATTTTCAATTGGATAAGATACACTCATCACCTTAGATTTACTATAGGATACCTTTCCAATCCACTGACCTAAACCTCCAAGTATAGCAATCTTAAAATCTTGAGTATCTATTGGTTCTTCATATGTAACACCTATAGTATCCATCAAAACTCGACCATCCAAATCTATAACCTGAACCTGAGCACTCGTGGAATTTATAAAATCATCTAAATCTAAGAGTATATTTGTCTCAAGGGACGAATTTTTATAATTATTCTGATAATTTTCAACAGCTTTAATTATTTGATTAGATAAATTATCCCTTATAGTATCATAGTAGGCTTTACGCACATAATAGGATATACTTAA
The DNA here is from genome assembly GCF_000270205.1 of Candidatus Arthromitus sp. SFB-mouse-Japan. Classification (NCBI taxonomy): domain Bacteria; kingdom Bacillati; phylum Bacillota; class Clostridia; order Eubacteriales; family Clostridiaceae; genus Candidatus Neoarthromitus; species Candidatus Arthromitus sp. SFB-mouse. The sequence continues at coordinate 318,135 of NC_015913.1, read as the reverse complement.
TGATAAAGCTAGTATTATAAATAAAAAAACACTTATAGAACTCTTTATAATACTATATCTTATACTTGAATTTACAAATATATTTTTAATAAAATTATTTTTCATTATTCCAACGATAACCTGTTCCCCAAACTGTTTCTATATACTTAGGTTTAGAAGACTCATCTTCAATTTTTGATCTAAGTCTACGTATATTAACATCAACTATCTTTAGATCTCCAAAATAATTATATCCCCATATCATATTCATAAGCTCATCACGACTCAAAGCCTTACCTGGATTTTCTACAAATATCTTAAATAACATATATTCCTTAGGTGTAACATCAATTTCCTTATCATTCTTATATATTTTTTGAGAATATAAATCTAACTTAAAAGGTCCATTAATTATCATATCACTATTAAATTTTTCATCTATTCTACGAATAAGTGCCTTAACCCTAAGCATAACTTCTAAAGGATTAAATGGTTTCACAACATAATCATCTGCTCCAAATTCAAGTCCCATAACTCTTTCCATTTCTTGAGATCTAGCAGTAAGCATAATAATACCCATCTTTGGAAAATGCTTTCTTAAATTTGAACATACCTGAAATCCATCCATATCTCCCTCAAGACCTACATCCAATAATACAACTTGCGGTTTCTCAATTAAAGCAATTTCAATAGCAGTATCTCCCCTATCTGCTTCAATAACGTTAAAACCCTCCCTATCAAAATTTATCTTTAAAAACTGTCTAATACTTACTTCATTCTCCACTAACAAAATCTTTTTTTCCATTCCTATACCCCTACGATAATATATAATTAAATTAATTATAGCATAAAAAAAGTGATAAGAACAAAACATCTTATCACCTTTTAACTTAATATAAAGTTCTAAATTCATATCCATTTTCTTTAAAATAATTAATAATCTTAGGCAAAGCTCTGCTAGATACTTCTCCAGCACTTCCTGAGAAATCATGCATAAGCATAACAACAGACTTTGAATTTCCTGCAGTATCAATAGCTTTTTGAAATAAAACATCAGGATCTTTAATATTTTTACCCTCAGCATCTCCACTCATAGCATTCCATTCAATAACTGAATAATTTTCATTATTAAGTCTTTCAAGAGTTTCATCTTGCTTCTTCCAAGATCTGAGTCCTCCTGGCAATCTTAAAACTCTAGTATCAAAGTCTTGACCTAATATATCTTTCATAATATCAAGTGATCTATTCATATCACTCATAAGATTCTCATAACTTATAACTCTCCCAGGATATAAATAAGAATAATTATGACTATATCCATGATTTCCCACCGCATGTCCATCATTAACAATATTCCTTAAAAGTTGTCTATACTCCTCTCCCCTATCTAAATTCACACCAAGCACAAAAAAAGTTGCCTTGACATCATAGTTTTTAAGTACTTCTAATACTTTTGGTGTATTATCGAGTGATGGACCATCATCAAAAGTCAAAAACACTGTTTTTTCACCATTATTTATCTTTTCAGCATTAAATAAATTCTTCTGCACTTTCATAGAATCATAAGAAAATCTTCCACCTTCAATTGTCGTATTTTGACCTTCCATAATATCTTTTGGACTATAAATAAACTTATCTACTACATTTGCTTTACTATAAAAAACTGTAAAACAAACAAAGAATAGTGCAATAATAGTACAATTAAACAAGATCTTTAATTTCATATTAAATCACTCCTAATTAAATACATTTTCTATAAATTCTTTTAATTGATATTTAGGTGTAATAATTTTAGAATTAACAATTATATTATTAAATCCAGCATTAAATAATTCATTATATTTATCATCATTTAACAAGTTATTATCTACAATAGAATCAAAAATAAGTGGTACATCTATATCAATATAATCAACAAAATTACTAATTGTATATGAATCATTTCTTATACATATTGCATCAAATTTTAAACAAGATATATTTTTTATATCTTCTAAAGTATAAACCTCACCTATAAAATACAATTCAGGAAATAATGACTTTATTTTATAATAAAACTCATGTATAGTAATAAAATTAGATCTCATTTTAGTAGAAGCATCTAAATAAATAATACTAGCACCAGCTTTTGCAAGTTCATAGATCTCATTAACAGTTGGTGTAAGATTAACAATTGTATCAGGGTAAACTTTATTAACACATCCTATAACAGGTAAGTCGACAGAATATTTAAGTTCCAAAATTAGATTTGAATAACTAGTTTTAATAGCTGATACATTATTATTAAAAGAACTATTAATATTCAACAATAATTTATTTAATATATAGGAATTAATATTATCATAAAAATAATCCAAAGACAATATCAAACCTCGCTCCAAACATTTATTCATAATTCCTCCAAATAATATATTATAGTAAACAAAAAGAAGTAAGAGCGATGCTCTTACTTCTAAAACAAACTGGCAATGACTTACTCTTCCATAGGGGTAACCCTATAGTACCATCAGCACAGTGTAGCTTAACCTTCCTGTTCGGTATGGATAGGGGTGTTGCCTACACGTTATAATCACCAGATATTGAGAAATATTTTAATCTCTCAAAATTGTATATAAATAATATATTGCTAATTTTGGTCAAGCCCTCGACCTATTAGTATAAATCAGCTAAATATGTTACCATACTTACACCTTTTACCTATCAACCTTGTGTTCTTCAAGGGGTCTTACTAGCTTACGCTATGGGAGATCTTATCTTAAGGTGGGCTTCACGCTTAGATGCCTTCAGCGTTTATCCCTTCCTAACTTAGCTACCCAGCCGTGCTCCTGGCGGAACAACTGGTTCACCATTGGTTAGTCCATCCCGGTCCTCTCGTACTAAGGACAGCTCCTCTCAAATCTCCTGCGCCCGCGACGGATAGGGACCGAACTGTCTCACGACGTTCTGAACCCAGCTCGCGTGCCGCTTTAATGGGCGAACAGCCCAACCCTTGGGACCTACTTCAGCCCCAGGATGCGACGAGCCGACATCGAGGTGCCAAACCTCCCCGTCGATGTGAACTCTTGGGGGAGATCAGCCTGTTATCCCCGAGGTAGCTTTTATCCGTTGAGCGATGGCCCTCCCACGAGGTACCACCGGATCACTAAGTCCTACTTTCGTACCTGCTCCACTTGTAGGTGTCGCAGTCAAGCTTCTTTATGCCTTTACGCTCTACGAAGGATTTCCATCCCTTCTGAAGAAACCTTTGAACGCCTCCGTTACTCTTTTGGAGGCGACCGCCCCAGTCAAACTGCCCATCTAACAGTGTCCTGTACCCAGTTCATGGATCCCAGTTAGAATTTCAGCAATATCAGGGTGGTATCCCAACATCGACTCCTCTAAATCTGACGATCTAGATTCCCAGTCTCCCACCTATCCTGTACAAATATTACCAAAACTCAATGCTAAATTACAGTAAAGCTCTACGGGGTCTTTCCGTCCAATCGCGGGTAGCAAGCATCTTCACTTGCACTACAATTTCGCCGGATTTGCAGTTGAGACAGCGCCCAAGTCATTACGCCATTCGTGCGGGTCAGAACTTACCTGACAAGGAATTTCGCTACCTTAGGACCGTTATAGTTACGGCCGCCGTTTACTGGGGCTTAAGTTCACTGCTTCTCTTACGATAACAGCTCCCCTTAACCTTCCAGCACCGGGCAGGCGTCAGCCCCTATACTTAAGCTTTCGCTTTTGCAGAGACCTGTGTTTTTGATAAACAGTTGCTTGGGCCTATTCTCTGCGACCATATCTCTATGGCACCCCTTCTCGCTAACTTACGGGGTCAATTTGCCGAGTTCCTTAACTGCAATTCTTCCGCTGGTCTTTGGATTCTCACCTCGCCTACCTGTGTCGGTTTGTGGTACGGGCACTAATTATCTACCTAGAAGTTTTTCTCGTCAGTGTGAAATCAGATACTTCAACTCATTCGTCTCCCCATAAAGAATCAACTTAATCGCATATATGGATTTGCCTCTACATGCTATCTCTTCTCTTAGACCAACCTCCATCTGTTGGCTATCCTATCCTTCTGCTTCCCTCCATCGATCAATCAATAATTAGTGGTATCGGAATATCTACCGATTATCCATCACTTACGCCTTTCGACCTCAGCTTAGGTCCCGACTTACCCTGGGCGGACGAACCTTCCCCAGGAAACCTTAGGCTTTCGACCATTAGGATTCTCACCTAATTCTCGCTACTTATGCCAACATTCTCTCTTGTATAAAATCCACTATTGCTCCCGCTTTAGCTTCAACTCTTATACAACGCTCCCCTACCAATGTTTCCATTCCACAGCTTCGGTGATGAGTTTTAGCCCCGTTTATCTTCGGCGCAGAAACTCTCGACTAGTGAGCTATTACGCACTCTTTAAATGAATGGCTGCTTCTAAGCCAACATCCTAGTTGTCTTAGAATCTCCACATCCTTTACCACTTAACTCATACTTTGGGACCTTAGCTAGTGATCTGGGCTTTTTCCCTTTTGTCCAAGAATCTTATCACTCTTAGACTGACTGCTAATAAACAAATATAGGCATTCGGAGTTTAATAAGGTTCGGTAACCTTACGGCCCCTAGCCCATTTAGTGCTCTACCTCCTATATTCTATGTATTAACGCTAGCCCTAAAGCTATTTCGGGGAGAACCAGCTATCTCCGAGTTCGATTGGAATTTCTCCGCTATCCACAATTCATCCCATGGTTTTTCAACACCAACGTGGTTCGGTCCTCCACGAAGTTTTACCTTCGCTTCAACCTGATCATGGATAGGTCACCCGGTTTCGGGTCTACAACATGCAACTATTCGCGCTATTAACACTCGATTTCTCTTCGACTACAGTCCTTAAGACCTTAATCTCGCTACACATCGTAACTCGTTGGCTCGTTCTACAAAAAGCACCTCATCACACATATTACGTGCTCTGAGCGGTTGTAAGCACACAGTTTCAGGTTCTATTTCACTCCCCTCCCGGGGTTCTTTTCACCTTTCCCTCACGGTACTACTCCTCTATCGGTCATCAGGTAGTATTTAGCCTTGGGTGGTGGTCCACCCTGCTTCCCACAAGGTTCCTCGTGTCTCGTGGTACTCTGGGTAAGTCTCTCTCAATTTCAGTTTTAAATTACGTGGCTATTACACTCTTCGGCTTAGATTTCCATCTATATTCATCTAACCTACTCTCTCAATTATAGACCCCCTCAACCCCCAAGTCTCCTTGGGTTTGGGCTCTTCCCCTTTCGCTCGCCACTACTTAGGGAATCGATATTTCTTTCTCTTCCTACAGGTACTTAGATGTTTCAGTTCCCTGCGTCTACCTTCTAATAACTATTAATTCATTACTAGATACATAGTCTCTCACTATGTGGGTTCCCCCATTCGGAAATCTACGGATCCATGACTATTTGCGTCTACCCGTAGCTTATCGCAGCTTATCACGTCCTTCATCAGCTCCTGATGCCAAGTCATCCTCTGTGCGCTCTTAGTAGCTTGACCTATTTTTCTTTCTATATTCTTCCAGCTCTTAAATTACTATTGCTAATAATTTAACTTGCTACCTTTCGCATCTTTACTATTTATATACAATTTTCAAAGATCTATATCCTTAAGTAACCTTCCAATTATAGGTCACTCACAATTGAATAGGAAAAAGTTATCCACTTCTTTCTTTCCTTAGAAAGGAGGTGATCCAGCCGCAGGTTCTCCTACGGCTACCTTGTTACGACTTCACCCCAATCACTGACCCCACCTTAGACTGCTGCCTCCTATATGGTTAGCCCACAGGTTTCGGGTGTTGCCAACTCTCATGGTGTGACGGGCGGTGTGTACAAGACCCGGGAACGTATTCACCGCGACATTCTGATTCGCGATTACTAGCAACTCCATCTTCATACAGGCGAGTTTCAGCCTGCAATCCGAACTGAGATGAGTTTTATAAGTTTTGCTCACTATCACTAGCTTGCTTCTCTCTGTTCTCACCATTGTAGCACGTGTGTAGCCCTAAACGTAAGGGGCATGATGATTTGACGTCATCCCCACCTTCCTCCTAGTTAACCTAGGCTGTCTCGCTAAAGTGCTCAGCTTAACCTGTTAGCAATTAACAACAAGGGTTGCGCTCGTTGCGGGACTTAACCCAACATCTCACGACACGAGCTGACGACAACCATGCACCACCTGTATCCTTGCTCTTGCGAGCTTCCCTCATTACAAGGTAATTCAAGGTATGTCAAGTTTAGGTAAGGTTCTTCGCGTTGCTTCGAATTAAACCACATGCTCCGCTGCTTGTGCGGGTCCCCGTCAATTCCTTTGAGTTTTAATCTTGCGATCGTACTCCTCAGGCGGGGTACTTATTGCGTTTGCGACGGCACGAATTGTTATTCACAACCCACACCTAGTACCCATCGTTTACAGCATGGACTACCAGGGTATCTAATCCTGTTTGCTCCCCATGCTCTCATGCCTCAGCGTCAGTTACAGTCCAGTAAGTCGCCTTCGCCACTGGTGTTCTTCCTAATCTCTACGCATTTCACCGCTACACTAGGAATTCCACTTACCTCTCCTGCACTCTAGTTAAACAGTTTTATATGCTTTCTACAGGTTAAGCCTATATATTTAACATATAACTTGTTTAACCGCCTACGCATCCTTTACGCCCAGTTATTCCGAACAACGCTTGCCACCTACGTATTACCGCGGCTGCTGGCACGTAGTTAGCCGTGGCTTCCTCTGCAGGTACCGTCCTTCCTCTTCCCTGCTAACAGAGCTTTACAATCCGAAAACCTTCTTCACTCACGCGGCGTTGCTGCATCAGGGTTTCCCCCATTGTGCAATATTCCCCACTGCTGCCTCCCGTAGGAGTATGGACCGTGTCTCAGTTCCATTGTGGCCGTTCATCCTCTCAGACCGGCTACACATCGTCGCCTAGGTAAGCCTTTACCTCACCTACTAGCTAATGTGCCGCAGACTCCTCCTATACCAATAAATCTTTCACTACATAATCATGCAACTATATAGCTATATGCGGTATTAATCCAACTTTCATCGGGCTATCCCCCAGTATAGGATAGATTATCTACGTGTTACTCACCCGTTCGCTGCTAAGTTATATAAAGCAAGCTCCATATATCTCCGCTCAACTTGCATGTGTTAGGCACGCCGCCAGCGTTCGTCCTGAGCCAGGATCAAACTCTTATCCTTCTCCCAGTCTCTCAAAATTAACGTTGACTTCTTCTCTTCATTCCTTTTCCCTATCCAATTGTCAATGATCTAATAATTGGCTCCGCGGAGAGGACTCGAACCTCCAACCTATCGGTTAACAGCCGAGTGCTCCACCATTGAGCTACCGCGGAACAAACTGGCAATGACTTACTCTTCCATAGGGGTAACCCTATAGTACCATCAGCACAGTGTAGCTTAACCTTCCTGTTCGGTATGGATAGGGGTGTTGCCTACACGTTATAATCACCAGATATTGAGAAATATTTTAATCTCTCAAAATTGTATATAAATAATATATTGCTAATTTTGGTCAAGCCCTCGACCTATTAGTATAAATCAGCTAAATATGTTACCATACTTACACCTTTTACCTATCAACCTTGTGTTCTTCAAGGGGTCTTACTAGCTTACGCTATGGGAGATCTTATCTTAAGGTGGGCTTCACGCTTAGATGCCTTCAGCGTTTATCCCTTCCTAACTTAGCTACCCAGCCGTGCTCCTGGCGGAACAACTGGTTCACCATTGGTTAGTCCATCCCGGTCCTCTCGTACTAAGGACAGCTCCTCTCAAATCTCCTGCGCCCGCGACGGATAGGGACCGAACTGTCTCACGACGTTCTGAACCCAGCTCGCGTGCCGCTTTAATGGGCGAACAGCCCAACCCTTGGGACCTACTTCAGCCCCAGGATGCGACGAGCCGACATCGAGGTGCCAAACCTCCCCGTCGATGTGAACTCTTGGGGGAGATCAGCCTGTTATCCCCGAGGTAGCTTTTATCCGTTGAGCGATGGCCCTCCCACGAGGTACCACCGGATCACTAAGTCCTACTTTCGTACCTGCTCCACTTGTAGGTGTCGCAGTCAAGCTTCTTTATGCCTTTACGCTCTACGAAGGATTTCCATCCCTTCTGAAGAAACCTTTGAACGCCTCCGTTACTCTTTTGGAGGCGACCGCCCCAGTCAAACTGCCCATCTAACAGTGTCCTGTACCCAGTTCATGGATCCCAGTTAGAATTTCAGCAATATCAGGGTGGTATCCCAACATCGACTCCTCTAAATCTGACGATCTAGATTCCCAGTCTCCCACCTATCCTGTACAAATATTACCAAAACTCAATGCTAAATTACAGTAAAGCTCTACGGGGTCTTTCCGTCCAATCGCGGGTAGCAAGCATCTTCACTTGCACTACAATTTCGCCGGATTTGCAGTTGAGACAGCGCCCAAGTCATTACGCCATTCGTGCGGGTCAGAACTTACCTGACAAGGAATTTCGCTACCTTAGGACCGTTATAGTTACGGCCGCCGTTTACTGGGGCTTAAGTTCACTGCTTCTCTTACGATAACAGCTCCCCTTAACCTTCCAGCACCGGGCAGGCGTCAGCCCCTATACTTAAGCTTTCGCTTTTGCAGAGACCTGTGTTTTTGATAAACAGTTGCTTGGGCCTATTCTCTGCGACCATATCTCTATGGCACCCCTTCTCGCTAACTTACGGGGTCAATTTGCCGAGTTCCTTAACTGCAATTCTTCCGCTGGTCTTTGGATTCTCACCTCGCCTACCTGTGTCGGTTTGTGGTACGGGCACTAATTATCTACCTAGAAGTTTTTCTCGTCAGTGTGAAATCAGATACTTCAACTCATTCGTCTCCCCATAAAGAATCAACTTAATCGCATATATGGATTTGCCTCTACATGCTATCTCTTCTCTTAGACCAACCTCCATCTGTTGGCTATCCTATCCTTCTGCTTCCCTCCATCGATCAATCAATAATTAGTGGTATCGGAATATCTACCGATTATCCATCACTTACGCCTTTCGACCTCAGCTTAGGTCCCGACTTACCCTGGGCGGACGAACCTTCCCCAGGAAACCTTAGGCTTTCGACCATTAGGATTCTCACCTAATTCTCGCTACTTATGCCAACATTCTCTCTTGTATAAAATCCACTATTGCTCCCGCTTTAGCTTCAACTCTTATACAACGCTCCCCTACCAATGTTTCCATTCCACAGCTTCGGTGATGAGTTTTAGCCCCGTTTATCTTCGGCGCAGAAACTCTCGACTAGTGAGCTATTACGCACTCTTTAAATGAATGGCTGCTTCTAAGCCAACATCCTAGTTGTCTTAGAATCTCCACATCCTTTACCACTTAACTCATACTTTGGGACCTTAGCTGGTGATCTGGGCTTTTTCCCTTTTGTCCAAGAATCTTATCACTCTTAGACTGACTGCTAATAAACAAATATAGGCATTCGGAGTTTAATAAGGTTCGGTAACCTTACGGCCCCTAGCCCATTTAGTGCTCTACCTCCTATATTCTATGTATTAACGCTAGCCCTAAAGCTATTTCGGGGAGAACCAGCTATCTCCGAGTTCGATTGGAATTTCTCCGCTATCCACAATTCATCCCATGGTTTTTCAACACCAACGTGGTTCGGTCCTCCACGAAGTTTTACCTTCGCTTCAACCTGATCATGGATAGGTCACCCGGTTTCGGGTCTACAACATGCAACTATTCGCGCTATTAACACTCGATTTCTCTTCGACTACAGTCCTTAAGACCTTAATCTCGCTACACATCGTAACTCGTTGGCTCGTTCTACAAAAAGCACCTCATCACACATATTACGTGCTCTGAGCGGTTGTAAGCACACAGTTTCAGGTTCTATTTCACTCCCCTCCCGGGGTTCTTTTCACCTTTCCCTCACGGTACTACTCCTCTATCGGTCATCAGGTAGTATTTAGCCTTGGGTGGTGGTCCACCCTGCTTCCCACAAGGTTCCTCGTGTCTCGTGGTACTCTGGGTAAGTCTCTCTCAATTTCAGTTTTAAATTACGTGGCTATTACACTCTTCGGCTTAGATTTCCATCTATATTCATCTAACCTACTTTCTCAATTATAGACCCCCTCAACCCCCAAGTTTCCTTGGGTTTGGGCTCTTCCCCTTTCGCTCGCCACTACTTAGGGAATCGATATTTCTTTCTCTTCCTACAGGTACTTAGATGTTTCAGTTCCCTGCGTCTACCTTCTAATAACTATTAATTCATTACTAGATACATAGTCTCTCACTATGTGGGTTCCCCCATTCGGAAATCTACGGATCCATGACTATTTGCGTCTACCCGTAGCTTATCGCAGCTTATCACGTCCTTCATCAGCTCCTGATGCCAAGTCATCCTCTGTGCGCTCTTAGTAGCTTGACCTATTTTTCTTTCTATATTCTTCCAGCTCTTAAATTACTATTGCTAATAATTTAACTTGCTACCTTTCGCATCTTTACTATTTATATACAATTTTCAAAGATCTATATCCTTAAGTAACCTTCCAATTATAGGTCACTCACAATTGAATAGGAAAAAGTTATCCACTTCTTTCTTTCCTTAGAAAGGAGGTGATCCAGCCGCAGGTTCTCCTACGGCTACCTTGTTACGACTTCACCCCAATCACTGACCCCACCTTAGACTGCTGCCTCCTATATGGTTAGCCCACAGGTTTCGGGTGTTGCCAACTCTCATGGTGTGACGGGCGGTGTGTACAAGACCCGGGAACGTATTCACCGCGACATTCTGATTCGCGATTACTAGCAACTCCATCTTCATACAGGCGAGTTTCAGCCTGCAATCCGAACTGAGATGAGTTTTATAAGTTTTGCTCACTATCACTAGCTTGCTTCTCTCTGTTCTCACCATTGTAGCACGTGTGTAGCCCTAAACGTAAGGGGCATGATGATTTGACGTCATCCCCACCTTCCTCCTAGTTAACCTAGGCTGTCTCGCTAAAGTGCTCAGCTTAACCTGTTAGCAATTAACAACAAGGGTTGCGCTCGTTGCGGGACTTAACCCAACATCTCACGACACGAGCTGACGACAACCATGCACCACCTGTATCCTTGCTCTTGCGAGCTTCCCTCATTACAAGGTAATTCAAGGTATGTCAAGTTTAGGTAAGGTTCTTCGCGTTGCTTCGAATTAAACCACATGCTCCGCTGCTTGTGCGGGTCCCCGTCAATTCCTTTGAGTTTTAATCTTGCGATCGTACTCCTCAGGCGGGGTACTTATTGCGTTTGCGACGGCACGAATTGTTATTCACAACCCACACCTAGTACCCATCGTTTACAGCATGGACTACCAGGGTATCTAATCCTGTTTGCTCCCCATGCTCTCATGCCTCAGCGTCAGTTACAGTCCAGTAAGTCGCCTTCGCCACTGGTGTTCTTCCTAATCTCTACGCATTTCACCGCTACACTAGGAATTCCACTTACCTCTCCTGCACTCTAGTTAAACAGTTTTATATGCTTTCTACAGGTTAAGCCTATATATTTAACATATAACTTGTTTAACCGCCTACGCATCCTTTACGCCCAGTTATTCCGAACAACGCTTGCCACCTACGTATTACCGCGGCTGCTGGCACGTAGTTAGCCGTGGCTTCCTCTGCAGGTACCGTCCTTCCTCTTCCCTGCTAACAGAGCTTTACAATCCGAAAACCTTCTTCACTCACGCGGCGTTGCTGCATCAGGGTTTCCCCCATTGTGCAATATTCCCCACTGCTGCCTCCCGTAGGAGTATGGACCGTGTCTCAGTTCCATTGTGGCCGTTCATCCTCTCAGACCGGCTACACATCGTCGCCTAGGTAAGCCTTTACCTCACCTACTAGCTAATGTGCCGCAGACTCCTCCTATACCAATAAATCTTTCACTACATAATCATGCAACTATATAGCTATATGCGGTATTAATCCAACTTTCATCGGGCTATCCCCCAGTATAGGATAGATTATCTACGTGTTACTCACCCGTTCGCTGCTAAGTTATATAAAGCAAGCTCCATATATCTCCGCTCAACTTGCATGTGTTAGGCACGCCGCCAGCGTTCGTCCTGAGCCAGGATCAAACTCTTATCCTTCTCCCAGTCTCTCAAAATTAACGTTGACTTCTTCTCTTCATTCCTTTTCCCTATCCAATTGTCAATGATCTAATAATTGGCTCCGCGGAGAGGACTCGAACCTCCAACCTATCGGTTAACAGCCGAGTGCTCCACCATTGAGCTACCGCGGAACAAACTGGCAATGACTTACTCTTCCATAGGGGTAACCCTATAGTACCATCAGCACAGTGTAGCTTAACCTTCCTGTTCGGTATGGATAGGGGTGTTGCCTACACGTTATAATCACCAGATATTGAGAAATATTTTAATCTCTCAAAATTGTATATAAATAATATATTGCTAATTTTGGTCAAGCCCTCGACCTATTAGTATAAATCAGCTAAATATGTTACCATACTTACACCTTTTACCTATCAACCTTGTGTTCTTCAAGGGGTCTTACTAGCTTACGCTATGGGAGATCTTATCTTAAGGTGGGCTTCACGCTTAGATGCCTTCAGCGTTTATCCCTTCCTAACTTAGCTACCCAGCCGTGCTCCTGGCGGAACAACTGGTTCACCATTGGTTAGTCCATCCCGGTCCTCTCGTACTAAGGACAGCTCCTCTCAAATCTCCTGCGCCCGCGACGGATAGGGACCGAACTGTCTCACGACGTTCTGAACCCAGCTCGCGTGCCGCTTTAATGGGCGAACAGCCCAACCCTTGGGACCTACTTCAGCCCCAGGATGCGACGAGCCGACATCGAGGTGCCAAACCTCCCCGTCGATGTGAACTCTTGGGGGAGATCAGCCTGTTATCCCCGAGGTAGCTTTTATCCGTTGAGCGATGGCCCTCCCACGAGGTACCACCGGATCACTAAGTCCTACTTTCGTACCTGCTCCACTTGTAGGTGTCGCAGTCAAGCTTCTTTATGCCTTTACGCTCTACGAAGGATTTCCATCCCTTCTGAAGAAACCTTTGAACGCCTCCGTTACTCTTTTGGAGGCGACCGCCCCAGTCAAACTGCCCATCTAACAGTGTCCTGTACCCAGTTCATGGATCCCAGTTAGAATTTCAGCAATATCAGGGTGGTATCCCAACATCGACTCCTCTAAATCTGACGATCTAGATTCCCAGTCTCCCACCTATCCTGTACAAATATTACCAAAACTCAATGCTAAATTACAGTAAAGCTCTACGGGGTCTTTCCGTCCAATCGCGGGTAGCAAGCATCTTCACTTGCACTACAATTTCGCCGGATTTGCAGTTGAGACAGCGCCCAAGTCATTACGCCATTCGTGCGGGTCAGAACTTACCTGACAAGGAATTTCGCTACCTTAGGACCGTTATAGTTACGGCCGCCGTTTACTGGGGCTTAAGTTCACTGCTTCTCTTACGATAACAGCTCCCCTTAACCTTCCAGCACCGGGCAGGCGTCAGCCCCTATACTTAAGCTTTCGCTTTTGCAGAGACCTGTGTTTTTGATAAACAGTTGCTTGGGCCTATTCTCTGCGACCATATCTCTATGGCACCCCTTCTCGCTAACTTACGGGGTCAATTTGCCGAGTTCCTTAACTGCAATTCTTCCGCTGGTCTTTGGATTCTCACCTCGCCTACCTGTGTCGGTTTGTGGTACGGGCACTAATTATCTACCTAGAAGTTTTTCTCGTCAGTGTGAAATCAGATACTTCAACTCATTCGTCTCCCCATAAAGAATCAACTTAATCGCATATATGGATTTGCCTCTACATGCTATCTCTTCTCTTAGACCAACCTCCATCTGTTGGCTATCCTATCCTTCTGCTTCCCTCCATCGATCAATCAATAATTAGTGGTATCGGAATATCTACCGATTATCCATCACTTACGCCTTTCGACCTCAGCTTAGGTCCCGACTTACCCTGGGCGGACGAACCTTCCCCAGGAAACCTTAGGCTTTCGACCATTAGGATTCTCACCTAATTCTCGCTACTTATGCCAACATTCTCTCTTGTATAAAATCCACTATTGCTCCCGCTTTAGCTTCAACTCTTATACAACGCTCCCCTACCAATGTTTCCATTCCACAGCTTCGGTGATGAGTTTTAGCCCCGTTTATCTTCGGCGCAGAAACTCTCGACTAGTGAGCTATTACGCACTCTTTAAATGAATGGCTGCTTCTAAGCCAACATCCTAGTTGTCTTAGAATCTCCACATCCTTTACCACTTAACTCATACTTTGGGACCTTAGCTGGTGATCTGGGCTTTTTCCCTTTTGTCCAAGAATCTTATCACTCTTAGACTGACTGCTAATAAACAAATATAGGCATTCGGAGTTTAATAAGGTTCGGTAACCTTACGGCCCCTAGCCCATTTAGTGCTCTACCTCCTATATTCTATGTATTAACGCTAGCCCTAAAGCTATTTCGGGGAGAACCAGCTATCTCCGAGTTCGATTGGAATTTCTCCGCTATCCACAATTCATCCCATGGTTTTTCAACACCAACGTGGTTCGGTCCTCCACGAAGTTTTACCTTCGCTTCAACCTGATCATGGATAGGTCACCCGGTTTCGGGTCTACAACATGCAACTATTCGCGCTATTAACACTCGATTTCTCTTCGACTACAGTCCTTAAGACCTTAATCTCGCTACACATCGTAACTCGTTGGCTCGTTCTACAAAAAGCACCTCATCACACATATTACGTGCTCTGAGCGGTTGTAAGCACACAGTTTCAGGTTCTATTTCACTCCCCTCCCGGGGTTCTTTTCACCTTTCCCTCACGGTACTACTCCTCTATCGGTCATCAGGTAGTATTTAGCCTTGGGTGGTGGTCCACCCTGCTTCCCACAAGGTTCCTCGTGTCTCGTGGTACTCTGGGTAAGTCTCTCTCAATTTCAGTTTTAAATTACGTGGCTATTACACTCTTCGGCTTAGATTTCCATCTATATTCATCTAACCTACTTTCTCAATTATAGACCCCCTCAACCCCCAAGTTTCCTTGGGTTTGGGCTCTTCCCCTTTCGCTCGCCACTACTTAGGGAATCGATATTTCTTTCTCTTCCTACAGGTACTTAGATGTTTCAGTTCCCTGCGTCTACCTTCTAATAACTATTAATTCATTACTAGATACATAGTCTCTCACTATGTGGGTTCCCCCATTCGGAAATCTACGGATCCATGACTATTTGCGTCTACCCGTAGCTTATCGCAGCTTATCACGTCCTTCATCAGCTCCTGATGCCAAGTCATCCTCTGTGCGCTCTTAGTAGCTTGACCTATTTTTCTTTCTATATTCTTCCAGCTCTTAAATTACTATTGCTAATAATTTAACTTGCTACCTTTCGCATCTTTACTATTTATATACAATTTTCAAAGATCTATGTTAAACGGTAATGGTGGGACTAAATGGACTCGAACCATCGACCTCACGCTTATCAGGCGTGCACTCTAACCAACTGAGCTATAGTCCCTCTTAGTAACCTTCCAATTATAGGTCACTCACAATTGAATAGGAAAAAGTTATCCACTTCTTTCTTTCCTTAGAAAGGAGGTGATCCAGCCGCAGGTTCTCCTACGGCTACCTTGTTACGACTTCACCCCAATCACTGACCCCACCTTAGACTGCTGCCTCCTATATGGTTAGCCCACAGGTTTCGGGTGTTGCCAACTCTCATGGTGTGACGGGCGGTGTGTACAAGACCCGGGAACGTATTCACCGCGACATTCTGATTCGCGATTACTAGCAACTCCATCTTCATACAGGCGAGTTTCAGCCTGCAATCCGAACTGAGATGAGTTTTATAAGTTTTGCTCACTATCACTAGCTTGCTTCTCTCTGTTCTCACCATTGTAGCACGTGTGTAGCCCTAAACGTAAGGGGCATGATGATTTGACGTCATCCCCACCTTCCTCCTAGTTAACCTAGGCTGTCTCGCTAAAGTGCTCAGCTTAACCTGTTAGCAATTAACAACAAGGGTTGCGCTCGTTGCGGGACTTAACCCAACATCTCACGACACGAGCTGACGACAACCATGCACCACCTGTATCCTTGCTCTTGCGAGCTTCCCTCATTACAAGGTAATTCAAGGTATGTCAAGTTTAGGTAAGGTTCTTCGCGTTGCTTCGAATTAAACCACATGCTCCGCTGCTTGTGCGGGTCCCCGTCAATTCCTTTGAGTTTTAATCTTGCGATCGTACTCCTCAGGCGGGGTACTTATTGCGTTTGCGACGGCACGAATTGTTATTCACAACCCACACCTAGTACCCATCGTTTACAGCATGGACTACCAGGGTATCTAATCCTGTTTGCTCCCCATGCTCTCATGCCTCAGCGTCAGTTACAGTCCAGTAAGTCGCCTTCGCCACTGGTGTTCTTCCTAATCTCTACGCATTTCACCGCTACACTAGGAATTCCACTTACCTCTCCTGCACTCTAGTTAAACAGTTTTATATGCTTTCTACAGGTTAAGCCTATATATTTAACATATAACTTGTTTAACCGCCTACGCATCCTTTACGCCCAGTTATTCCGAACAACGCTTGCCACCTACGTATTACCGCGGCTGCTGGCACGTAGTTAGCCGTGGCTTCCTCTGCAGGTACCGTCCTTCCTCTTCCCTGCTAACAGAGCTTTACAATCCGAAAACCTTCTTCACTCACGCGGCGTTGCTGCATCAGGGTTTCCCCCATTGTGCAATATTCCCCACTGCTGCCTCCCGTAGGAGTATGGACCGTGTCTCAGTTCCATTGTGGCCGTTCATCCTCTCAGACCGGCTACACATCGTCGCCTAGGTAAGCCTTTACCTCACCTACTAGCTAATGTGCCGCAGACTCCTCCTATACCAATAAATCTTTCACTACATAATCATGCAACTATATAGCTATATGCGGTATTAATCCAACTTTCATCGGGCTATCCCCCAGTATAGGATAGATTATCTACGTGTTACTCACCCGTTCGCTGCTAAGTTATATAAAGCAAGCTCCATATATCTCCGCTCAACTTGCATGTGTTAGGCACGCCGCCAGCGTTCGTCCTGAGCCAGGATCAAACTCTTATCCTTCTCCCAGTCTCTCAAAATTAACGTTGACTTCTTCTCTTCATTCCTTTTCCCTATCCAATTGTCAATGATCTAATAACATTACTTAACTTACCTTAGTATAATATCAAATCATATTAAATAAGTCAATAACTTTTTTAATATATTTTAAAATCGTTTTAGTGGAAATTATTTATTAATTTCCACTATTTTTTTGTAAATATAAAATTTATTATTATCATTTAACGTTTTATAAAGAACTATAGGATAATTATTTAATACCTTTATGAATACTTTAGCTATAATAGGCTTATTCAAACTACATAAATATATTTTATCCAATATAAAAAAATTTATAGTTTCTATATAACTATAGAATAATTCCATTTCTTTATTATAAAATTTTTTTTCAGAATTCAATATACTCGTGATTAATTCTATATTTTCAGAATAAAAAATCTCATCATAGTAATCACTTGTTTTAACACCATTTATAACCTTATCTAAAAAATATAGTATATCATTATATTCACTTTTTATATTTTTGCCTGATATTAAATTTTTATAACTTATATCATTTTCGATTTCCTTAACAACCATCTCTTTATTAATATCAAAAAATTTGTTTCTAAGAGTTTTAATTATATGATCTAATGTTTGTATTTGAGTATAAGATATAATTTTATTACAATACAACGAAATATAAAATCTAAATTTATAATATATATAACTATCAAATATTATATCATCATTTAAATCTTCATTTATCAATTTAAGTATAGTCTTTAAATTTAATGTTAATATATTTATACTACTTGTTTTATCAGAATAATAATCAGAAAAAATTATACTATATATAAATACATACGAATTAAGTTTTCCTGTAAAAGCATTTAAATCTTCAAATATTTTTTCTCTTATAACAGCATTTCTCTTATTTAAACTTTTAAATCTTGTACTACCATAAATAGAGATAAGTTTAAACTTAATTCTAAAAATATAACAACTATGATTCATTAAATCACTAAGTTCTACTATTTCATCACCATAAATTTGGTATATTCCATAAAAGATATCTCCCCAACTCACTTTATTAACTACGCTTTTATATACATCAATATACTCATCGGATTTAAATAGCAAAGATAATATAATCCCTAATTTAAATCCTTCTTCATGGATAGCATCATAAATTAAAAAACTAATTTCACTTTTTAGTTTATTATATCTATACTTTATAGGTTCGAAATAAGACTTAATTTCAAATTTATATAAATCAAAATATTTTAAGGTTAACAAATACGAATAATATGTAATTCTCTTTTCTCTATTCTCTCTATTACTACATGAAAGATAGCTTTCTAAATAAAATATAAGCCTATCCCTCTCATCTAAAATTTTACTATTATATCTAGTAAATATATTCTTGGCGTATGCATATTCTCTGTCCAATCTACAATAAATCACACTACTATTTTCCAATAAATTATTATAAAATGATTTACCATCAAATATCAAACTATTACTAATCATGGACTTAATATCAAATATTATATTTATTAATTCATAAATGCTATCATCACTAAAAGTAGAGTATTTAAAAACTGTTAATAAAATTGATAATAAATTTCCGTTATTATCATATTTCAAAATATCTTTTAAAATCCATAACATATAATTAACAATTTCCTTTATTTCCTCATCACTAAACAAATCTATATTTAACAATAAAGTTTCATTAAATTTCAATAAATAACGCACACGATTATCTAACATATCCCCAAATATAAGTTTTAAAATAATAATCACAAACTCATACTTAACTAAATTAAATTTAATTACCTCATCGAGTACATAAATATAATCTTCCTGAAATAACCATAACAAAATAACCTTTTTATTATAATCACTAATATTCAATTCTTCTTTAGAGCAAATCTCCAATTTATCATAATATGGCTTTAATATACAAGACACTACATCCCTTATCTTCTTAATTGAATTGCTTTCAAAATCTAAATCATCAAGAATAATATATTCACAAATATCCAATAAAATCTTATATTCAAAATCATCAACTTCAAATTCAAACAAACTAATTAATAATTTGTATATCAATTCAAAATAAGTCTCAATATTTTCATTATCCTGTTTGATTAAAAAATCACATTTACACTCTAAATGGTACGAAATTAATAAATTTAATAAATTTAATAAAAACTCCTTATTTTTTATTAAATTTTCCTTTCTATCCTCCCACATATACGAAAAAAAACTATCTATTCTAAAAATCTCATATATCACTATAGACAAATAATTAGTTTTTTGTAATCCTAATTCTTTATGAAATGAATAATAATCAATAAAATTCTTTATATATTTATTATAACTAGTAAAATCAACAGCATCTGATAAAAACAATAACAAAAAATAAAACTCATTTTCATCCAATATAACATCTTCTAAAATAGAACTTATTAATTGTAAAAACTCATTGTCTTCTAGAGAAATATACATACCAAACAATGAGATATAGAAATTATTACCACTTAAAATACATGATTTATACTGATTTAAAAAATCATCAAATAGTAAAGCTAATATAGATACAACTATATTTTTCGAAAAAAGTCTAATGTTATTTGAAATAAATTTATGTAATCTTTGTTTATATTCCACATTCTTTTCTATTAAATTATTCAAATTATAAATCATTAACTCTGCTTTAATAATAGGAAATTTATTACAATTGATAAACGCAATCAAATCGTTTTCATCTATGTAAAGATTTAAATAATCACATATCTTATTATAATATTTTAAATAGTTATTATCATTTAAAATATCAGTTTCTTTATCTAAGACAATATCTGATATTATTTTAGTAAATACATGAAATTTATCAGAATATCCTATATATGACATATATCTACCCCCTTTCTATAATCTTAATAGCAAAATATTTTACATAATCACTATATGTAAGATATAAATGCTTATCATTAATTACACTTCGTACAATCCTAAGTCCAACATCACTAACTGATTGATTTTTTTCGTATATCAAAACTAACACTCTTAATACAGTTGTAATTATCTTTCTATTATATATCAATTTATTAAAATAAAATGTATTCTCGAAATATCTAACTATATCTATTCCATATCTATATTCCCTAATAGATCTAAATAATAAATCTGCAAATGTAACATTATCATAATTTTCTATAATTAATTCATTAATAATATCTGAAATATTTATATTTAACATATCATATATAGTAAATATGTCTTTACATTTTTTAATATTAAAATATCCTATGCTATTTATAAGTTCTTTTTTTATAAAATCTTGAACCTCATTATTAAAAAACTTGTTTCCTGTACCAACTAATTCTAAATAAATTCGTATATATTCAATATCAATATAAACCTCTTTACCCATCACTAAATGCTTAAAATTACTTATAACAGCCTCAACTTTCTTAAACAGTTCTAAATATATAAACTTATTTGAAAATATGTTCTTTTTAAAAACTAGATTTAATTTCTTTCTTAAGTTATTTAAATATCTTAAAACTTTTAAATCTTCTATACCATTGTTATCATTTAAATTATAAAAATCAATTTCATATAAATAAAATACAAATGATAATAATCCTAAAGATATACTACAATTTCTTCCAAATTCATTTAAAAGATAATTAATTTTTTTACCACTATAAAACAAATTAAGTACTAAAAAATATTCATTACTAATAATATTTCTATCTAATATAACAAAAGAGCCGATCTCTAAATAATCCATATCCTCCTGCAAATTATCAATATATAATTCACATAATCCTGTAGGATTAAAAAAACTTAATATAAATAAAGATAAATTCACTCCATTAACAGTGTGAGTATTCAATAAAACGTCTATAAATAAACTAGCTAAATGATAATCAAAAAATTTTTGACTTAAATTATCAATTAAATAATCATAAATCTTAAAAAATCTAAACTCATAATCATCACATAATGTAATTATAGAATTTAAATCTAATTTCTTAATAGAGTTTATAATTTTATTTAAAAAACTAATTTCCTCTTCTTTGTAAGGTAAAACTCTATAAAGTTTCTCAAGCGCAGTACATATTCCCAAATTATGTGTATACTTAATATTATTGAAATTACCAATCACTATATTTAAATTTGAAATTTTGTCTCTTAATTCATTTCCTATATACTTATTATATTTATCTCTAATTTCATTCATTAAATATCACCCTAAAAGCCTAACATATTAAATAATTATACCAAATTCGGAAAATATTATAACTATCTTTTTTATATATACTAACTTTTTAAGCACAGTATCATCTATAGTTAAAATTTAAATTATATTAAATTGCTGTACAATTTTATATGACAAATGTATAATAGTAAACAGTTCAAATTTATTATAAGATGAACTTAGATTCATTTTTAAAAATTTACAAAGGGAGGAATTATCATGATAAAAAATGAACTTGTATCCTCATTAGAATTACTAAGTTTGTCTAAGCCAAGAGTAACCTTAGTTTTAAAAAATCTAATTGATTGTTTAATATACTTGTTATTTAACAATTATTCCGATAATTTAGAGGGTTTTAATAAATTATATTCTATTTTACAAGCTAAAAATATATTAGATATATCATCATACATCACTCAAAATATAACACATTATGACATACAAATTAATAATAAAATCAAAACTAAGGCAAATATATTACTTTTTTTTAAAAATGATTTCGTAGTTGATAAACTATTTATACAATCGCTTGAATTGTAACTATAAATAAAACCACCTAATTTAAGGTGATTTTATCTACCACTTTTAATACCTCTATGCTCCCGTTAATTTTACAGCCAATGTTTTGAGAAATATATATTGTATCTAACTCTGATATACTTATTGCATTTCCATTTTTTTTCATTGTTATAGTTCCACTCCCATTTAAGCAAATATAAACACAATAATTATCACCACAATGATCTATGTATTCCCCGTCAATGATTAATTTTTCAACTATAAAATAAGGTGATTCCAACCTTGTAAAATTTTCTATCCTACCATAATTTACATCACTATTAAAATTTATAACATCCAGTGCCTTATCTATATGGACTTCTCTATCCCTTCCCCAATCATATATCCTATAAGTAACATCACTACATTGTTGTATCTCAAGTATTTTTATTCCACCTTCTACAGCATGAACAGTTCCTGCTGGTATATATATCATATCTCCCACTTTAACATTAATTCTTTTCAACAATCCTTCCACATTCGAACATTCCAATGCATTTTTAAAATCTTCTTTAGTAACTCCATCCTTTAAACCACAAATAAGAGTTGCATCCTTATCAGCATCTAATACATACCAGCACTCTGTTTTACCAAAATCATTCTCATATTTATTAGCATAATCGTCTGATGGGTGAACCTGTACTGACAGGTTATTATTCGCCTTTATTTCCTTTATCAGAATAGGCAATTCTCTACCTATACACTCAAGCAAATTTCTCTGATCAGAATCAACAAAAGAAATTCCATTTTTGTGAGTTGATAAAATCCATTTCTCATACCCCCATATTTTCTCCATATAAAGAGGGTTTAACTTTAACACTTTACTCATAAAATACACCACCTATAAAATATAAAAACAAAATAGCGATGTACTATATACAATCGCTATCAAAAATGGTGCAGGTAAAGGGACTTGAACCCATACGTGCATACGCACACTAGACCCTCAATCTAGCCTGTCTGCCAATTTCAGCATACCTGCAAATATATAAATATACTTAGAATTATAATTATATTATTATTATTTGTCAATTATATTATCATTTATCTCTATACAAATATTTATAAATATTATAATTTAATCCTATTTTCTTTATATATAATTCTGTTTCCTTAAATGGTATATAATCTAATTTTTTACCATCCTTAGAAAATTCCTCGTTCTTTAACCATTTATTAACATTCCCTCTTCCAGCATTATATGCAGATAAAATCAAAACATAATCTCCATTAAACTCCTTCCTTAAATTATTTAAATACCAACAACCCATAAATATATTAATCTCTGGATCATTTAACTTATCTAAAGAAAATTCTATTAAATTTATTTGTTCTGCTATCCAATTAGCAGTTAGAGGTGTTATTTGCATTAAACCTCTTGCATCCTTTACAGATACTGCATCTTTATCAAAATTACTCTCAGCTTTTATAACAGACATAACCAAATATTTATCTAAATCATACATAGCAGAATACTTCTCAATATAATTATAATATTTTACTGTATATAGAGATTTCAAAATACTTACAGAAACAAAAAAGGCTAATGCAAGACCTATTAAAATTGCAATAATATTTCTTACTTTTACCATTTAATTGTACCACCATTCAAATTAGAGATTATTTAAAAATAAACTCAATTTATTTATTTGATCCTTTAAGCATTCTTCTCCCTTCGAATTATCAATTATGAAATCAGCAAATCTCTTCTTTATATCAATATCCATCTGTGCATTTATTCTTTTGATAGCACTTTCTCTATTCAAATTATCTCTCTGCATAATTCTACTTATTTGTTGATCTCTTTTAGCCCATACCAATATAACATAATCCATTGAGAGATGTATACCTTTTTCAATTAAAATAGGAGCATCTAGTATACAAATATCTTCACTACTCTCTTCATAAAATTTAAATTCCTTATCTATGCATTTTAAAATTTTAGGCATTATAAAATCTTCGTATCTTATCCTCTCGCTGTCATGAGAAAAAATATATTCCCCAAAATCACGCTTTAAGATTTTATTATCACAAACAAATTTGCATCCAAATTCATCTTTTATATACAATAAAACTTCCTCATCTTCATCTAATATACTTCCTACAATCTTATCTGAATCTATAATTTTAAACCCTTTTTTCAATAACATTCTAACTGATGTGCTCTTACCTGTAGCTATACCCCCAGTTAACCCTATCTTTTTCAAATAATTCCCCCCAACACTACTTCGCTTCAAACCAATTTTTTCCATAAGATAAATTAATACTCAATGGAACTAATATCCCATCATAGCATAATTCCATTTCTTCCTTAACTATTAAAGATACCCTATCAATCTCATCTTCATACACATTTAGCACAAGTTCATCATGAACCTGAAGTATTATTTTAGATTTTAAATTTTCTTCATTTAACCTATTGTAAACTTTTATCATGGCAAGTTTTATTATATCAGCAGCACTGCCTTGTATAGGTGTATTCATAGCAAGTCTTTCTCCAAGAGATCTTATAATTTTATTAGATGACTTTATCTCAGGAATATCCCTTCTCCTATTAAAAATAGTTGTCACGAAACCATCTTTCTTGGCCTTAACTACGATTTCATCTAGATATCTCTTAACCCCAACATATCTATTAAAATACCTATCCATATACTCTCTAGCTTCTTTTTTAGATATCTTCAAATCATTAGATAAAGCAAAATCACTTATTCCATATATAATTCCAAAATTAACAGCCTTACACTTATTTCTCATCTCACTTGTTACATCATCTTCATCAACAGAAAAAATCTCTGATGCAGTCATTTTATGAATATCTAAATTTTCTCTAAATGCTTTTATGATATTATCATCTTCTGATATATGCGCAAGCATTCTAAGTTCAATTTGAGAATAATCAGCAGATAATATATAGCTATTTTTCTCCGCAATAAATGCTTTTCTTATTTCTCGACCTAGAGGATATTTAATAGGTATATTCTGAAGATTAGGATCTACACTAGATAATCTTCCTGTAGCTGTTAATGTTTGATTAAAAGATGTATGAACTTTAAAATCATAATCTATAACATCCATAAGTCCAAGTATGTAAGTTGATTGTAGCTTTGTTATCTGTCTATAATTTACAATTTCCTCTATAATCTCATGTTTGTCCATTAAAGCTTCTAAAACTTCAGCATTAGTTGAATACCCAGTCTTAGTCTTCCTTATAACTGGTAAATCCAGCTTTTCAAATAGTATCTTACCTAATTGCTTAGGAGAATTAATATTAAATACTTCGCCTGATAAACTATATATTTTTTCAGAGTGTTCCTTTATTTTTATATCAAACTTCTCCTTCAATTCTCCTAACATCTCAACAGAAACCCTAAATCCTTCTAATTCAATACTAGCTAAAATTGGAGATAATAAATGTTCGATTTCAAAATAAAGTTCTCTCATATTGCATTTATCTATTTTATTTAAAATAGTTTTATAGATATCTTCAAAAAATGAAACTGCTAAACAAGTATCATCCTCATCTAAAGATACAGATACATAATCCCTGCACAAACTTATAAGAGTGCGTTCCCTACCTGGTTTTAATAAATAATCCCCTATAACCAAATCAAAAATTATATTATTTACTTCTTTACCATTTATAAGCATAACTTTATGTATCATTTTTGAATCAAAACATATTTTATCATTCTTAGAAGAAAAAATCCTACTCACATCATCAAAATTTTCGCATATAAAATTCTCTTTCAATATGTAATTTTCATTATTAAAATTAATATACATATTCCCAAAATGCATCTCAGAAACCTTATTGCCTAAAACATCACAATAAATATACAAATTACAATTAGAATTATATATCTTATTTAATAAATCTGTTAAATCTTCTGTACTAGAAATTTCATTAACTAATATTTCATAAGACTCATTATTTGAATTTATTTTATTCAATAAAGACTTCAATTCATATTTATTATATAATTCATACACTCTTAAGTGGTCTAACTCACTATAAACTTTCATATCATTCAAAGAAAAATCAATGGGTACAAATCTATTTATCTTACTCAATTTCTTCGATAAAAAAGCCGACTCCATTCCTTCTATTAAATTCTTTTTAATTTTACCTTCCTTTAAACATTCTAAATTCTCATAAAGATTTTCAATACTCTTAAACTCTTTTATTAAAGAAATTGCTCCCTTTTCTCCAATACCAGAAACACCTGGAATATTATCAGATTTATCACCCATAATAGCCTTAACATCTATAAACTCAGTTGGAGTTACTCCATATACCTCAATCATCTTTTCTTCATTATAAACTTCTTTATCTGTTATACCTTTTTTTGTTATAATTACTTTTGTTATACTTGAACTAAGCTGAAGTGCATCTTTATCCCCTGTAACTATTATAGGTTCAAATCCTTCTTCCTCATATATTCTTGACAATGTTCCTATTAAATCATCAGCCTCAAAACCATCGAGCTCAAAAATATTTATATTCATTGCTTTTAATATTTCTTTTAGTGGTTCAAGTTGCTCAAATAATTCATTAGGCATAGATTTTCTACCAGATTTATAGTTACTATACTCCAAATGTCTAAATGTCTTAGCCTTTCTATCAAAAGTTGCAATCACATATGTAGCATTAAATTCTTCCTGCATTTTAAAAAACATCGTCAAATATCCAAGTATTCCATTAGTATGTATTCCTTCAGAACAGCTAAGAAGTGGAAGAGCATAAAAAGCCCTATTTAAAATACTATTACTATCTAATATTAAAACCCTTTCCATATCGATACCTCTCTAGAAATTAAAATTTATTTTAAAAGGAGATTAACACATGATAAATACCATTATAATTATTTTCCTATTAATAATAGTCTTACTAAATATATTTCTAATACTCTGTCTTAGAGAATACATAGGTAAATTTCAAACAAACAATTATTTAAATCACATTATAAATACAGAACATTCGCTAAATAACATAAATACTAAATTAAATAATGCCCTAACATCGTATGAAAAAAACTTAAGAGATGAGATAAGAACACAAATAATATCTATCATAGATTTAATTACAAATCGTCTAAATGATACTAATATAAACTTAAATACATCTTTAGATTCTCTTAAAAAACAAACTCTCTTAGAGTCTAAAATGAACAGAGATGAATTATCAAAATCTTTTGAAAAAATATCTATATCTCTCGAAAAACAACTTAAAAATATTACTAATACACAAAACAACTTAATTTCATCTACAGAAAAAAAACTAGATATTATACGTAATACAGTTGATGAAAAATTACAACAAACTTTTGATAATAGATTATCTAAATCATTTGAAATAGTTAGTAACCGTTTGGAAGTTTTATATAAAGGCATAGGAGAAATAAATACATTATTTATATCAATAAATGATCTCAGAAAAATTTTATCTAATGTAAAAACTAGAGGAATAATAGGAGAATACCAATTAGAAAATCTTCTTTCACAAACATTAAATGAAAATCAATATATTAAAAACGTTATAACAAAAAATAATTCAAAAGATCGTGTTGAATTTGCACTAAAGATACCTTCAAAAAATTCAAATAAAGAACTACTTCTTCCAATTGACTCAAAATTTCCTCTCGATAACTATTCAAAACTTGTGGAATCATATGAGTCTTCAGACAAAGATAACATAGAAAAATACTCAAAACTTTTGGAAACATCGATTAAAAAATTTTCAAAAGATATAAATGAAAAATACATAGATTTAAATAATACAACTGACTTTGCAATACTGTTTTTACCTATAGAAAGCCTTTATTCTGAAATATCAAAAAGAGTTAATTTAATAGAATTTATACAAAGAGAATATAAAATAATAATAACAGGTCCAACTACACTATACGCACTATTAAACAGCTTAAATTTGGCATTTAAAACAATCTCAATTGAAAAACATTCAAGTAAAGTTTGGAAAGTACTAGGAGAGGTCAAAAAAGAATTTGAGAGTTTTTCGACTATATTGGAAAAAGCAAAAAATAAATTAGAACAAGTTAGTAATGATTTAATTTCCTTATCTGATAATAAAACTAAAAAAATACAAAATAAGCTTAAAGATATTGAATCCATTTCTTATACTGAATAATAACATGAGCACTTTTATGCTCATGTTATTATTTAAAATTAACTATGAAAAAAAGAACAATCTTCCTGCTCTTTTAAAATACTATTTGGAATCTTCCCATATATTTCGCACTCGTTATACTCTCCTCTATTTTTACAATCATAACAACAAATGCCCCTTATAATAACATCAATATTATTGTTTATTATGTCGTTATTGTTCACTTAGACACCCCTTAAAATTATAATAACTTAAAAATACAACTAAAATCTCACTTGCTTTAAAATTATTATACTATATCATCACTAAAAAATTTGTTCTTTTATGCTTCAAATAAACAAATTTTTTCATTTATTCTTTCAATAATACTTTTTAAATTTATAGTGGTAAAAACATTCTCTATAAAATCCTCATTCCTCTCAAGTTCACTACCAAAATATTTTAAATTATGATACTCCTCTACATTTCTCGGCATAAAACTATCAACATTATT
Source organism: Candidatus Arthromitus sp. SFB-mouse-Japan (assembly GCF_000270205.1). Lineage (NCBI taxonomy): Bacteria > Bacillati > Bacillota > Clostridia > Eubacteriales > Clostridiaceae > Candidatus Neoarthromitus > Candidatus Arthromitus sp. SFB-mouse. The sequence continues at coordinate 289,566 of NC_015913.1, read as the reverse complement.
TATTAAATCTAATAACTTGTCCTCTATAAAATTAAAAAACTCATAAACATTCCTATCAAATATAAATCTTACATTATACTTATCAATAAGCTCCTTTAAATCTATTAAAGAATCTCTAATTTCACTACTAATATTAAAGTATTCAACCGTAAAATACGAATTTATATTATTTAAAATTATACTTATTAATATATCAAATTGGTTTCTCAAATTTAGTAATCCATCATTATCTATATTACCATATAACTTATAAAACTCACTTACAAATAAATAATATTTAAAACTATAATTATAAAACTCAGAACTACTTTCAATCTCATGTTCATAAACTAAATTTAAGAGTTTATTCCTAAATATTTCACCACTAATCATAAACTTCTTATAATTACTTATAGAAAAAAAATACTCTATCGCACTATCTATATTAAGCTTAGAATAAGTTATTCTTACATTCAAATTTTCTATTATATCTATATCATACAAATCAAGTACATAAAAAGATATAAACACTGTTTTAAGAAGTAAAAACGCATCCACACAATCATTATACAAAACTATATTATGTAAATTATCTTTAAAATTATTTTCGTATTCATATAAAGTATAACATAATTTTATATTATTCTGACTTAATATACTGCATACAGAATATAAATCATCATAACTATGAATATTATTAAATAAATCTTTAATAATATTCACATCATCTTTCAACCTATCTAATATGAAATTATATACTATAAGATTCTTTATATTAAATCTCCTATTGTCATAAACACATATAAAACAATCTTCTAACTTCCTAAATGAATTAATAACAATTTCTTTAAATTCATTATGATCATTAAAAATATCCCTATAAAGTAAGTACTTCTCCATTGTATCAATCCACTTATTAATATCATAAGAAAAATTCATAAAAACATAAAATAAAACAAGTTTATCAATATAATTAAAGTTTTGATATTCAAAATCCAAATCACAGCAATCATCAATATCAGTATTTAAATCTACACCCAAAAACTCAATAATTGCGTCCTTATGGCACTCTAAGTCTTGTTTATATTCAAAAAATTTAGATAAAATAATTTCTTCCTTTAAAAAACTCCTAGTATTAATTAATAATATTTTATTATCAGAATTTTTTATCCTATTTATATAATTTTCAAATTTTTTATCTGTAAATTTTACACTTCCAAAGAAATCATAAAAATAAAAAATTTGTAGCTCATCTTCTAAATAGATTTCATCTAATTCACTAACGCTGGATATCTTAAAAACACCTACATCTAAATCCCGTACATATCTATCATTAAAATACTTGTATATAAGTCTAAAACAAAACTTTTCTCTTAAATCATTTGAAAGACCATAACATATAAAAATTTTTTTATCATTAAGATTCTTTAACACTTCTTTGAAAAAACTATCTGTTATAAATGTATTTACCTTAAAATCCTTGTTCTTCAATTCGAAAATAATTTCTTCACTTATATTAAATCTAAACATAATATGTAAAAATACCTTTTCTGTATTCTAAATAAACCCATTAACAATTAATCTAACATATTTTTTAAAAAAAATAAACACCTATAGCTATATAGATGTTTTAATTTTATATATTAAACTCTTGTATAAATTTATCAATAAAACAGGCATTGTCAAAATCAATATGATTATAATAGAATAAATAATCCCAATTAGATTTAAATTAATATCATACGTCAAATAATTGCCAATCAAAGTATCAAATATTCCCTCATTGTATAAAATTTGATATAGCGGCATATGAAAAGCAAAATAATAAATTGAATTTCTTCCAACAAATTTTATTATCCCGACCCATCTAAAAATATATGATAAATATAAATATGTACAAACACCTGTTAAACTTATAAATACATGAAATAAATATGATATTAAGGCAATTATAAACCCAAAATCATAATAAATAATATCTGCATGTTTTATCTTTCCTAATAAATTCATTACATTTACAATAATTGAAACAATAAATATAGGAGATAAATTTCTAAAAAAATACTTATAATCTCTATTCGAATACTTGTTTATCCCTCCAAATAAATCTCCAATAAAATAATAAATTATAAAATATAATGATGCATCAAAACTAAATGGTAAAGTGTTTAAAGAACCTGTTGTCCTAAAAATAACTACTCCAATAAAACCAAATACAAGAATTATAAACGAAATAACATAATTGTTAAAAAAGCATTTCAATATATAATAGAGTATCTCAACAGTAAAAAATGATGTTAAAAACCATAATGGAACATTTATATAAATTTCATTTCTCTTTGATATTAAAATACTCCATACTATATCTAAAATATCATACTCTTTCCCTAGATAATCACTATACAAAATATAAATAATCATAGATACTATGCTAAATATAATATATGGAATGATTATACTCCTAAATTTCTTACTTACATAGTCCCAAAATGAATTTATATAATGTGCATCTCTATATAAAAATCCACCTACAAAAAAGAATATAGATAACTGAAAAGAGAAAACATATGAAAATAATTCAGATTTAATTGGCATGTGTCCAAGTATAACAAAAAATATTCCAATACCTTTAAAAACATCTATAAAGTCAATACGTTTCAATTAAAATCATTCCTAATCTTACCATAATAAAAAATGTAATACAGATTTAGTATTACATTTTTTATTTCCTATTATTACACACTATAAACTATGTTTCCATCAATTATTGTATATAAACATTTTGAATCTGATACTAATGCACTCTTATTAAATATAACTATATCTGCATCTTTCCCGATCTCAATGCTACCAACCCTATCATGTATATTAACTATTTCTGCCGGATTAATAGTTATCGCACGCAATGCATCAATCTCACTGAGTCCTGTATCTTTCATAGCAAGGCCTGCACATAATGCAAGATACTGCTCCTCTATTACTGGATGATCAGTTGTTATTGCAACTTTTATTCCTTCATTAATTAATACACTAGGAGTATTAAATGTTTTATTATTAAGTTCTATCTTAGATGCCATGGTCATTGTTGGTCCTACAATTGCTGGATATCCAGACTCTTTTATGTATTTAGAAATTAAATGACCTTCAGTGCAATGATCAAGTGTTAAATCTAAATCAAATTCCTTTGCAATCCTTATAGCTGTTAAAATGTCATCAGCTCTATGGCAATGAGCTTTAAGAGGTATTTCTCTATTTAATACAGGTATCATAGCTTCATATTTTAAATTAATATCAAAAACTTTATTTTCACTCTCTGCTCTCCTCTTTTTATTTAAGTAATTTATGGATTCTACTATAAAAGATCTTAAAAGAGCTGCTGTACCCATTCTAGTCATCGGCATTTTAGATTTTGAATTATAAACTCTCTTAGGATTTTCTCCAAAAGCAATCTTCATACCTATAGGATTTTTGACTACCATTTTATCAATACACTCACCATAAGTTTTAAAAGCACCAAATACTCCACCACAAACGTTAGCACTTCCAGGTCCAGATACAACAGTCGTAACTCCACCTGCTCTTGCATATTCAAAGCACTTATCAAATGGATTTATAGCATCGATTGATCTCATTTGTGGTGTTATAGGATCTGTCATTTCATTTCCATCTGCTCCTTCAAATCCCATACCCCATTCATACAATCCCATATGACAATGTGAATCAATAAATCCAGGATATACAAATTCAGAATTAAGCTCTATAACCTTTTCTCCATCACGCATCTCTAAATCTTTACCTATATCAACTATTTTACCATCCTCAACTCTAATATCTCCACCATCTATTATTCCCTTATCACTCATAGTATAGATTTTACCATTTCTTATTAACATAAATTAAACTCCTCCTAAGATATAATTATCAATTACATCTCATTATACATCCATATAAAATAATTAAGCACACCTGCATAACTTAACCAAACTATATACACACACATGATAAACGATGCAACTTTTGAATTCTTAAAATATTTTATACCTAAATATACAGAAAACACAATAAGCAATAATATTATAAAAAATCCTATCCCATATAGTCTTTGTCCAAAGAATATAATGCTCCAAGAAAAATTAACAAGCATAGATAAAACATATGCAATAAAATTTCTACCACCATTTTTATAATTTAAATAAACCGCTACAGCAATAAGCACATAAATTATTCCCCATAATATAGGAAATAAATTACTTGGAATGGCAAATATAGGTTTTTCTAAAGAATCATATAATAACTTAACATCTCCAGATAACCTATTTGAAATATAACCCCCTAAAAGATTAAATATAAGAGCAACTACAAAAACTCTTATGTTATGTAATTTAAATTTCATTAAAATTCCCCCTTATAAAATAATATATTACTATATTATTTATAAGTTTACATAAAAATAATCGGATATTAATCCGATTATTTTTTTATTTATGTTCATGATCAAAAATATGATCATTACAATACTCATAATGTCCATTACATTTAGAACAATATCTAAACTCCATATTCTCATCGCTTCTATCGGTTTTACCGCAAATATAGCACTTGTGTATAAAAGAATCCTCCTTTTCAAACTTAAGTACTTTGCTTTCAAATTCCTGTGTTCGTTTTCTTGCTTTAACACCACTTGATGTATTCTTAATAAAACGTGGTACAAAAAATATAAGAAGATTGATAATAGGTGCTAATACTACAATTCTAAGTTGCCAAAATCCCGCATTTATAAAATCATATACAATAATAGTCGACATAACTATAGCAAGATATTTCATCTTAACTGGAATAATCATAAACAAATAAACTATGTGTTCGGAATTTAATATTGCATAAGCTAAAAATAATGACATATTTAAATTTGAAACACTTGTAACAGGTACATTAAATACCATAGATACTAAAGATATTATTGCTACACCAGTAAAATAATATATATTAAATTTAAATGTACCCCAATATCTTTCAAGTTCTCGTCCTATAAATACATAAAAATATATTACAAGCACAAAGAAAAACGGATTAAACGTTGGTGGTATAAAAATATAGCTTATAATCCTCCAAACTTCACCCTGTAAAACTTTTTCGGGAATAAGTGCAAGAGCTAATGACAAATTAGTATTCCCGAAAACTGATAATACATAAACTAGTAAATTTGCCATAGAAATTATAAACATTAAATCCTTGATACCAAAGTTTTCACGCCTACCCTTAATTTTTGAAGTCTTCATTAAAAATCCTCCATTTTCCCTATCTTAACTAATACAATACTATTTTATTTTCTTTAATATTCCTTTCAATAAAGTCCATACTTTACCTGTTGAAGAAATAGAAACCCATTCCCCTGGTGTATGGTTATCTTTAACTAGTGGGCCAAAAGATACCATATCTAAATCTGGCAATTTTTCCTTTATAATACCACATTCAACTCCAGCATGAATAGCATAAATTCCCATTTCACCATCAAATATCTCCCTATATGCTTCTTGTGATATATCGCGTAGTTTTGAATCTTTTTCATATTTCCATCCAGGATATGGAGAAGATTCTTTTGTAACTGCTCTAAAAGCTCTACTTAATACATCTATCTCACGAGCAACATTATACATTGCAGACCCTATTGAACTTCTAACTGCGTTTTTAAGTATCACAGTTTCTCCATCATACTCTATAACTCCAAAGTTATTTGATGTCACAACCAAGCCTTCTATATCTACAGAATTTGATATAATACCATTAGGCATAAGATACATAAGTTCTATTAAATCCTTAGAATCTTTGGAGTTTATCATATCAGGTCTAAGAGGAATATCTTCTTTAAAAACTTCTACGAAAAAATTTTCTTCTCCTTCTAACTCACCTCTAATAACATCTTCTGCAGACTTAATAGAAAGTATTACATTATCTATATCCTCCTTATCTACCCTAATTTCACACTTAGCTTCTCTTGGAATTGCATTATCTTTTGCTCCACCCGATATAGACACTATGTTTATATTAGAATAATTTTTCTCAACATTTATCAAAATTCTTGACAAAATTTTGTTTGCATTCCCTCTTTCCTTATTTATATCAATACCTGAGTGTCCTCCTCTAAGTCCCTTAACTTTTATACTTATAACACACCCATTTAACTCTTCAGTTGTAACTTTTTTCATAACAATTGCACGCAAACCACCTGCACAACTAACTAAAAGATTAGAATCATCCACGGAATCTATATTAATTAAATATTTACCTCTAAAAAATTTAGGCTCAAAACTCTTAGCCCCAACCATACTAGTTTCCTCGCCTACAGTTATAAGAGCTTCTATCTCTGGATGCTCAATATCTTTAGATGCCATTATAGCCATAATATATGCAACAGCTATACCATTATCAGCTCCAAGAGTAGTATCAGTTGCATAAATTTTATCTTCAATAATTCTAAGCTTTAATGGATCTTTATAAAAATCATGATCTATCCCCTCATTTTTCTCACAAACCATATCCATATGACCTTGTAATATAACAGTTTTACCATTTTCATATCCCTTAGTGGCAGGCTTTCTCATGTATATATTTAAACTTTTATCTTGAACAACTTCTATACCCAATTCTTTTGCAAAATTCATTAAATAATCACTTATTCTTTTTTCATCATTAGATGGTCTTGGTATCATACTTATATCTTCAAAATATTTAAAAACTTCCCTTGGTTCAATATTATCTAAAACTCTACTCATAGTAACAACTTCCTCTCTCTTATTACATTAATTTAGAAAATATATCTTTAAAAACATCTCCTAGAGTATTATTTGAGGTATCCTTATCAGTATATCCTTTTTCATAATTTGTGCATTCATCTATATCCTTATAACTTAGAAATATTTTCTTTTCATCATGGTCAATTGAAGTTATTTTTGCTTTTATGCTATCTCCTATTTTAAATAATTTATTTAAATCTAAAATCTCATTTGAAATCTCACTTATATGAATAAATCCTGTAAGATAATCATTCAAAGATACTACAAGACCATAAGGTAATATTTTAATTACATCTACATCATATACATTCCCTTCAACAAAATCATTTTTGTATTCAAGATATGGGTTATAATTAGATTCTTTCATAGTTAAATATAATTTATTATTTTCCTCATCAATTCTTAGTATAGATACACTTACCTTCTTCGATACTTTTAATATATCGTTAATATCAAATTTGTGTTTATTCGAAACTTCTGACTTGTGTATGAATGCTGGAAATCCTGAAATATCTATAAATGCTCCAAAATCTTTCACGCTCTTAACCGTACCTAAAAATTTATCTCCTACACTTAAAGATTTAAAAAATTTCCTTTTCTCTTCCTCTTTTCTCTCTACTTCAATTTCCTTAGATGAAAATATAACTCTATTTTTATTTAAATCGAGTTCTATAAGTATAGCTTCCAAAGTTTTCCCTATATAATCATTTAAATCAATCCTATGCGTTGATACTCTAGATCCTGGTATAAATCCACGAATTCCTTTGTAATCACAGATAAGCCCAGAATCGACTCTATCTTTAACGTAAACAGAAACCCTACTCCCACTTTTTAATATATCCTTAAGCTCATTTGAAACAACTATGTAATTAGCTTTTTTCTCAGAAAGCACTACATTTCCAAATCCATCATCAAGAGATACGACATAAACATCGATAATACTCCCTTTTTCATAGTTTTCACTCAAAAGTTCATCTTTCTTTATTATTCCATCACAAAAATAATTTATATTAACAACAACCTCATCCTTATATGATGATACAACCTCTCCTTTTAATATTGTTCCTTTTCTAATTTTTTTAAAATTAAGTGATTCTTCCATGATCTTATTATCTCTATCCATAATTAAATAGTACCTATAAACAGATTTTTATAAATACCCCTGCACCTCCTAAAGAAACTTATAATCTATTTTATCACTATAAAAAATAAAATAAAACAATTTAAAATTTTTATTTTAGAACTTACCATAAATCTACAACAACATTTAACGATAATTTTAGAGTAACCATAATAAAAAGGAGAATTTTTATGAACAAAAAAACAAAAAACTCTAAAGCAACAAAAGCAGTAGCACTTACTCTTGCAGGAATAGCAGCTATCGGTGCAGGATCAATCGCAGCATCAAATATGAAAGATGCTAAAGCTATGAGAATCTTAGGTGGACTTAAAGCTATATTTACTGGATTAAATACATCAAATGGATCAGCTTATCAGGGTATTCAAAAATCTGTATCAACTGTAAATAATAAAGGGTTCTCAAAATTTAAGGCTGGTAATAGTAGTGCTACTGTAACTACATCTAGAGGCTTGAATGGATCAAAAGGATCTATAAATACAGGATCTACAACATCAAATGGATCAGCTTATCAAGGAACACCTAAATCTGATTCTCTTGTAGATAACTCTGCATTTGATACAACTGTTAAAAAACACTCTCCTGCAACGAAACAAATAATGGCAGTGGAAAAACAAGTTGCAACATCATCAAAAAGTCCATTAACTAAAAATCAATCTACACAAACAAGCACTACTCAAAGCAAAGACACACAAACATCAACTTTAAGATTAAATGTATCAAAAGATAGTACTACTGGTAAAACTACTATAGAATCTGCAGTTGATACAAGTAAGTCGGATCTTACGAAAGCTAGCCAAAAGCTTCAAAAACATTTCAGCTTTAAAACAAAATAAGTCAAATTCAAAAAATAAAGATAGCTCACATTTATGTGAGCTATTAAGCCTTTTTAGTAGATTTAACTCTTAAATATATAAATAAAGCAACTCCAATAATCACAAACGCTAAAGAAACAATTTGAGACACTCTAAACATACCTAAATATAAACTATCTGTCCTCATACCTTCTATAAAAAATCTTCCAGTTCCATATAATATTCCATATATACAGGTTACCTCTCCACTATTTTTCCTATACTTATTAAAAAATATCATCAAAACAATAAATACAAATATATTAAGCATACTCTCATACAAAAAAGTTGGATGAACAGTTATGGTTCTTCCATTTTCAACAATACTCATGCCAAATAAAGAATTCGTTTCATATCCATATGCCTCTTGATTTACAAAATTACCCCATCTACCTATTCCTTGAGCAAGTGCAAGTCCAGGTACTATACAATCTGTACAATCTAAAAATTTCTGTTTCCTAATCTTCGTGTAAATAAAAACTGTTAAAACTCCAAACAATATCGCACCATAGATTGCAATTCCTCCCTCTCTTATATTAAACACACTTAAAAGATCATCTTTATATAAACTAAAATTAAATAACACGTAATAAATCCTAGCACCTATTACTCCAAATACTATCATATAGAAAAACATATCCATAAACTTCTCCGTATCTAGCCCAATCTTCTTCGCATTTCTATATGAAATTATCATAGCTATTATAATACCCAAAGTAATTAAAATAGCATACCAAGCGATATCTATACCAAAGATAGAAAACGCAATCTTATTTACTGTAAATTCCAACCCAAGATTAGGAAACAATATTTTATCCATTTTACCTCCAATAATTAATTACAATTCTCTCGCATAAATCCTTCAATCTCATCAACGGTTTTAATTATACCACTAGACAAAACCTCATGACCATCTTTTGTAACTAAGATATCATCCTCTATCCTAATTCCTATACCCTCATCTTTTATATAAAGACCTGGCTCAACAGTTACAACCATTCCCTCTTTATATACAAAATCTCTTCCACCAACATCATGAGTATCAAGTCCAAGTAAATGCCCTATTCCGTGATAATAATAGTTAGATAACTCTTCCCTATTAGCTATCTTACCTATTTTTTTAAGCCCCAAATATAAATTCTCCTTAGCAATCTCATTTAAATCACTCTGAGAAACTCCAGGACAAATCGCATCAATAACTTTAAGCTGAGCATTTAAAACTATATTATATATTTCCTTTTGTCTATCCGTAAACTTTCCATTAGCAGGAAAAGTTCTAGATATATCAGCTCTATAAAAATCTTTCTCAGCTCCTAAATCAAATAAAACTAAATCTCCATCTTTAATTTTATTATCATTCTCTATGTAATGTAAAATAACTGCATTTTCCCCAGAAGCCACAATAGACTTAAATGCATATCCATTTGCTCCACTATATTTTATCATATAATCAAAATAGGATTCTATTTGATACTCATACATATTAGGTTTTAAATTCCTCATTATGTTAAGTATCCCAAGTCTTGTTATATCAATAGCTCCCTTAATTTTTGAAATTTCATAATCATCTTTTATAATCCTAAGATTCTTAATATGTACATATATATTTTTAATATCCACATGGGGATACTTTACCTTAAGCTTATTTGCACACTCCTCAGAATAAATATGGGCATGTCTATAATCATCCCTATCAAAATCAAAATACACAGTTGGAGATTCTTCCTCAAGGATTATATTATTTAAAAACGAATAAAACTCATCTATATAAATCACCTCATCAACACTACTTATAGAAATAGCCTCATCTTTTAAAATTGTCTTTCCTATCCACTTAATCATATCTTCTGGTCTATTTTCTATAAAAAGTGTAGATTTAACATCCCCATTTATCTTCCTTATAAATAATATAAGATTCTCATCTTTAAGTCCAGTAAGATAGTAAAAGTTCTTATTAGTGTTAAACTCATAATATTCATCTCTACTTATCCTAACTTGTTTACCTGAAAAAATTATACACATATCGCCATTTCTCATATTAGATGAGAGCTTCTTTCTTCTTAATAAATAAATATTTTCCATAATTACCCCTCCTATATAAAATTAAAAATAATACCATAAAAATATAATATCTCATTTTATCTACCGAAACATAGATATTATATCATGAATAAAATATTTTCTATAATTATAAAGAATATGTATAAAGTAAATCCTTACAAAAAAAATTTTTAAGGGCAAAAATATTGCCCTTAAAATATAACTGCTAATATAAAAAATATTCCTATACCAACCGTAACATAAAACTGAAGTCTCTCTTTTGCACTCATCTCACGCAAACCTTGTTCGATATCATTTTTTATATCTCTTATTGTCATTATAAACCACCTTAATAATTAATATCTAAATTCCCCTAAAGAATTGAATTTTATAAACCAATCTGGATATGCAACTCCAAGTATTTTTTCTCCCACATCATTAAGTACATCATTGTCATCTTTTCCCATAAAAGTACTTGTATGTATAGGATTTTCTGTATTATCACTATCATCTATTAATTTATTTGAACTACTCAAATCCTCATTATCATTTGTTAATCCATGTATGTTATCTATATTAAAATTATATATTTCAACCAATTGATTCTTAAGTATATCCCGAAGCTCATAAACCTTCTTAAGTTCATTATCAAACTCTATCTGTTTTTCTTTAATAGATTCCAATTTGTTATCTAACTCTTTATTTTTATTTTCATACTCAAGTTGAAGAGCTGACAACCTTTCTCTTTCTTCTTTTAATGTCCTCTCCATAATCATACGTTCTTCCATAATTTTTTGTTTCTGAAAATTCAAATCTTCTCCTAAATTTTTGTAAGTGTCTATTCTATTTTTCGCGAAAAATATTATACCAAACATAAATAAAAATAAAGCAATAAATAATCCAAATTTAATTAAATCCTTTTGTTTTTTCCCATTTCCACTCTTTAAATCTAAAAATTTATCATAATCATCATTTCTAATTACCTTTAATCCACTACTCTTCATATATAAACTCCCATAAATCCATTAATAGCAAATGAAGTCATAGTTAAAAATAAAAAACAAGAAATAGTAGTTTGAAATACCTTTATAATAAAGGTTAGAATAAGTTTTCTACTCCCTATTAAAAAATCCTGTATAGGTTCAACACCAACAAAACAAGTAAGTAATCCAACTATCATAAGAAAACTTTTTATTACTTTCAAAGGAATACATCTCCTTAAACTTAATTCTCATTGGTACAATATTAAAAAACCCTACTTAAATTTATGTGTTTTATTTATTTTTTATGTTTAATTAAAAAATATTATTTTAGTAATATTTATCGCAATAATAATACCTATTATCTCGGAAAATATAGCCGTCCATAAAGTATGTCTTATTTTTTTAATTTTAACGCATCCAAAATAAAGTGCTATTGTATAAAATATTGTTTCTGTCGATCCCATGAGCACAGATGTCAGCACTCCTAAATAAGAATCTGGACCAAATGTCTTAATATTATCTGTATATATACCTAACGCACCACTTCCTGATAATGGTTTTACAAAAATCTGTGTAATAACCTCAGCTGGTATACCTATCATATCTAAAAAAGGTTTAATAAGATTTACTATGTAATCAAGCATGCCTGAATCTCTAAAAACTTTTATAGCAAGTAGCATGCACAAAAGATATGGAAATATGTTTTTACAAATTTTAAGACCATCTTTAGCCCCTTCAACAAACACCTCATAAACCTTAACTTTTTTAATTACCCCATATCCAACAATAAACAATATTATAAGCGGAATAAATGACGACGATAAAAAACTCATTAAATCCCTCCTAAAATACTCTCTGAAGTAACTTGCATATGATTATCGATATAATACTAGTTAAAAATGTTGTTACAATAATTCCAAGCATAACTCCACTATGATCTACAGACCCAGCCATACTTCTTATAGATAAAATAGTAGTAGGAAAAAGCTGTATACAATTAGCATTAAGTACTAAAAATAAAGCCATATCATTCGATGCAACATGTTTATTTTCATTGACCACATCAAGTTCCTCCATAGCTTTAATTCCAAATGGTGTTGCTGCATTTCCAAGTCCTAATATATTAGCAGTTAAATTCATAACAACAGGTCCCATAACCTTTTCATTATTCTTTTCTTTAAATAAAAGCCTAAGCATTGGTCTTAATATGCTTGCAAGTTTCTTTGTGAGGCCACTTTCCTCTGCTATCTTCATAATTCCACACCACAAACACATAACACCTATAAGAGAAATAATTAACGTTACTGTTGATGATGTAGAATCCACGATCGATTTACTTATTTTATCACCATTATTCCCTATCAATGAATAAATAAGTCCCGATCCTATCATAAAAAACCAAATATAATTTATCAAATAATCACCTCGCTCCTTTTTAAGATAATTTTATTTTTCTTATTAAGTTTTTATGTTAAAAAAGAAGAGAGTACAATTATCTTGTACTCTCTCTTTCTATTAAATTATATGGAACTACATAATTGAAACCATCTATTTGTTCATTATTAATTATCTTTATGAGTGTTCTCATACCAATGGATCCTAAATCATAGCTTGCCGTATCAATTGTTGTTAACTTTGGAGAAAATGCCGATGACATTAAAATATTATTAAATCCTATAACCTCACACTCCTGAGGGATATTAACTCCATTTTCACGAAGTGCATCCATCGCCCCTATGGCAAGTTCATCACATGTACAAAATACCCCATCAAAAGAAATGCCACCTTTAATTTTCTTTTGTATATACTCATATCCATTATTTAAAAATGGCTTACAAAAACATATAAGTTCCTTGTTTATCTCAATACTATTTTCTTCTAAAGCTTTAATATAACCCTTATATCTATAGGCTGATGCATTTAAAGTATCTTTATGATCCCCTATGTATAATATCCTTCGTCTTCCATTTGATATAAGTTTATTTACAGCTTCATTTGCTGCTTTAATATTATCTATTGTTATATTTGGAATATTTTTATTATAAACTGTAGTTTCTATTAAAACTGTCTTTATATCTAATTTCTGTATAATATCCAAACACATATCCTCAAGAGAATTACTCATAAACAAAATGCCGTCAACCATTTTCTCCTTAAGAATATAAATATATTCCTTTTCTTTATCCAGATTTAAATCTGAGTTACATAGAATTATATTATAATTATAAATATTTGCAACATCCTCGATTCCTCTAACTATCTCTGGATATAATGAATTAGATATATCAGGGATTAAAATACCTACTGTCCTCGTTCTTTGTGTTTTCAGACTTCTTGCTATAATATTTGGCCTGTATCCTAATTTAACTACTGCTTCTCTTACTCTTTTTTGAGTATCTTCATTTACAACTTCAATTCCATTTAAAACTCTTGAAACAGTTGCAATGGATACTCCTGCTTCTTTCGCAACATCCTTAATTGAAATAGCCATAATACAATCGCTACACTTGGTAACTTAATCCTTTCTAAAAATTTTACACCCTTAAAACATCTAAAACTAAAGCTTCCTTATTAATATTTAAATCTACATAATTCAAACCTAATTTATCTTCATTAAAATAAATGTTAAGAGTTAACGTTTCTCTTTGTATAATCTCCTTATATTTATCGATTATATTGATTAAATTAAAACTATCTTTTACATAAATATTAATCTTATCACTTACTTCAAATCCCTTTTCTTTTCTTAAGTTTTGTATCTTACTTATTATTTCGCGTACAAACCCTTCTTCTCTTAATATATCTGTAATAGTAGTATCTAGTACAACCCCAATAGTTCCTTCTCCAGAGAATGCATATCCTTCTAATCCATCCATTGTAATTAATACATTATCTTTATTTAAAGAAACCTTATTATCCCCCAAGTCAATCTCTATGCTCTCACCATCTTTAAGTTTTAATGATAATTCCATTTGATTACTCTTTGATAAAAATTCCCTAATTATAGGAATATATCTACCATAATCTTTCCCTAATACAGGTAAGTTTGGTTTAAGATTGAAACTTACATACTTACTTACATTAGCATTAAATTCAATTTCTTTTATATTGAGCTCATCTTTTATAATAGAATGGTAATAAACTTCTAAATCTTCCCCACTCACAAGTATCTTTTGAAGTGGTTGCCTATTTTTAATATTAGCATTATTTCTTGCACTTCTTCCAAGCTTAACTATTTTGTATGCGAGGTCCATTCTACTCTCAAGTTCTTTATCGATTAAATCGTAATTACATTTAGGAAAATCGCACAAATGTATACTCTCTTTTGAATCTTTATCAAAATTCCTTACAAGATTTTGATAAATTTCCTCTGTTATAAATGGGATAAATGGAGCTAATATTTTAGATAAATCAATTAAAACTAAATAAAGTGTCATAAAGGCACTTATCTTATCTTCATCAAAACCATTTGTCCAATATCTTGATCTATTACGCCTTACATACCAATTTGAAAGCTCATCAACAAAAGTTTCTATTTTATAAGCTGCATTAGTTATCTTATAAGAATCAAGCATTTCATCTACTTCTTTAATCAAAGTATTTAATTTTGATAATATCCATCTATCCATAATGTTTGATACATCGTAGTCTTTATAATCATTTGGATTAAATTTATCTAAATTCGCATAAAGAACATAAAAAGAATATACATTCCAATATGTTGATAAAAATCTCTTATGAACTTCTTTTACATCATCTTCTGAAAATCTTGATGGAAGCCATGGATAACTCGATGTATAAAAATGCCATCTAACAGCATCAGCTCCTTGAGAATCAATAACTTCATTTGGGTCAACAACATTTCCTAAATGCTTAGACATTTTCTTCCCATGCTTATCTAAAACGTGTCCTAAAACTACACAATTCTCAAATGGATTTTTATCAAAAATAGCTGTAGATATAGCCATTAAAGTATAAAACCAGCCTCTAGTCTGATCAACAGCTTCTGATATAAATTGAGCTGGAAAATTTTTCTCAAATAATTCCTTATTTTCAAATGGATAATGATATTGAGCAAAAGGCATACTACCTGAATCAAACCAGCAATCTATAACTTCTTTTGTACGAGTCATCTCTCCCCCGCACTTTTCACATTTAAGCTTAATATCATCTATAAATGGTTTATGCAATTCTATATCATCTGGAACATTTATTCCTTTCTCTTTAAGCTCCTCTATAGAACCAATGCAATCTCTATGCAAACATTCGCATTCCCAAATAGGAAGTGGAGTTCCCCAATATCTATCTCTTGATATACTCCAATCTATAACGTTCTCTAAAAAGTTTCCAAATCTTCCTGTCCTTATATTATCTGGATACCATGAAACCTTATCATTATTTTTGAGCAAATCATCTTTAATTGAAGTCATCTTAATGTACCAACTATCTTTTGGATAATACAAAAGAGGTGTATCACATCTCCAGCAGTGAGGATATGCGTGCATATATTTTTCATTTTTAAAAAGCATACCTCTCTCTTCTAGCAGCTTAATTATCTTAAGGTCACAATCTTTTACAAACGTTCCACTAAAGTCACTTATTTCATCTGTAAATTTACCTTGAAGATCGACAGGATTTATAAAAGGCAAATTATTTTTCTGACCAACTTTGTTATCATCTTCCCCAAATGCAGGAGCTATGTGTACAATACCCGTTCCATCAGATAATGTTACATAATCTGCATGAACTACATAAAAACCACGACCCTCTGGTCTTATATAAGTAAATAATTGCTCATAATCAATTCCTTCGAGTTTATCTCCCTTAAACTCACTTATGATTTCATACTCTGTATCGCCCAAAACTTTTAAAAGGTCTTTTGCTAATATATAAATCTCATCGTTTACAGAAACTTCAACATATGTATAAGCTCTATTTATCGCAAGAGCTGTATTAGATGGAAGGGTCCAAGGAGTTGTTGTCCAAGCCAATATGTACTTATTGTTAAACCCCTTAACCTTAAATTTAACAACTACTGTATTATCCTTAACATCTTTATATCCTTGAGCAACCTCATGAGAAGAAAGACCAGTTCCACACCTTGAACAATACGGAAGAATCTTATGTCCTTTATAAAGCAAATCCTTACCCCACATTGTTTTGAGTGCCCACCAAACAGACTCTATGTAATTATTCTGATATGTTACATATGGATTTTCCATATCTACCCAATATCCAATCTTCTTGGACATTTCTTCCCACATTTCAACATATTTAAACACGTTATTTTTACATTCTAAAACAAACTTATTTACACCAAAATCCTCTATTTCTTTCTTACCTGAAATAGAAAGTTTCTTCTCAATCTCAAGTTCAACAGGAAGGCCATGGGTATCCCATCCAGCTTTTCTCAAAACCTTATAGCCCTTCATAACCTTATACCTAGGTATTATATCTTTAATAACCCTTGTTATGACATGACCTATGTGTGGTTTACCATTAGCTGTTGGTGGACCATCATAAAAGCTGAAATATTCACCATCTTCATTTCTATCAAAGTTCTTCTTTACAATATTGTTCTTTACCCAAAAATCTAGTATATTTTTATCTATTTGACTCATAGGAGCATTAGATTCGACCTTTTTATACATAAACCCTCCAAGCTAATATTTAAATTAAAAATACTTCACCTTAACAAATAAGGTGAAGTATTTAAATCATTTTTCTAAAATTATAAGTTCATACTCAAAAATTGTCAATTATGTAGAAATTTTATAATATGTTTAAATTACTAATTTTCATATCCAGGTGATGGATATGCAGGAGAAGATGGACTTCTTAAAACCCTAGATTCCGGTGGTGGATATACTCCCTCTTTTGCATTAAGCTCCAACTTCTTTTTTTCTATCTCATCTAATTTAGATTGATTCGTAATTCCAACTCCAGCTAAGGCAGCAGCTAAACTTAACGTAGTAAATACTCCAATCCCTCCAATTAACCAACGCACTTGCATTTATTATCACCCCCTACTTATATTAATTAATAAATCCATTTGGTGGCGTTACATTTATATCTTTAGTTATATCCTCAACAGTCTTTATTTCTCTTCTTAATCTATCAAGTTCGGTATCTCTTAACGTACTTTTATTCCCTTCAATTCCGAGTCCTACCGAAAATCCAACTACAGTCGCAAGACTTAAAAATCCAGTCACTATAGCTGTACTCATACTAACTCCTCTTCCAACAGCCAAAACAATCCCTCCTACCATATAATTTATTCAAATTTAAGAAACTATAATTTACGATATATTAACAATATTATATAATATTTCATATTTGCCTTCAATAGTTTTTAACCTTTTTGTAATTTATAAGCAAACATAACTAATAGATTCCATTTAATATATTAAACCTATATCCTTTATTTTCAGTATTTGTAGTTGGAAACATAGATGTATTTATTCCTTTTATATCCTTAAAATTATTAATACCCACCATATCATTTAAAAGTGAGTCCCCCTCCAAAAATATAAGCTCCTTATTCCTAAATACAATGTACTCATCAATCCCCTTAGATTCTATTTGTTTATCTTCAGTACTCGTCTTATCTAAAAAATATTTATCATTAAAACCTTTAGAAGATAACGATATGTAATTCCCCGAATTAATCTTATCAATCTGTTTAAAATCAAGCATATAGATTTCAAATACATCAAATTCATCTTCAATATTGAAGAATTTTTTCATAAAACCAGAAGATACAACTCTAGCAAAATCATCTGAATCCTTAAAAGATAAGTAACTTCCATAATCATCTTTTATTTTAAATTCATCATCACGACCATCATTTTTCTCAATAATAAATCTAACCTTATTATTCTTATTCTTATCAAAAATTAATTTGTTATTTAAAAATCCATAATCCGTACTAACAGAAGTTCCAACAAGCTTATTATATAAATTAAAAGTCGTAAAATCATCATTGTTTGTTCTTATCTCAAAGATAAACTTACCTAAATCATTTATCCCTTTTTCATAATTAAAATATCCATTTAAATACGAATCATTATATAATGTTTCATTCATCGCATCCCCATCTTTTGGATTTACACTTAAAAATTCACCTGTTTCTTTATTTTTAAACATCACTTGAACATAATTTGAAGATAATATTTCCTCCTTCATCTCACCATAAGTAACCTTTTTTAAAATTGAAGATGACATATCATTAAACCTAAATATATCTCCATTTTCAATTTCAGCATCTCCCGTATAATAATAAGTCTTATCTTTTGATTTGTTTTTTTTCATAAATACCCTATTTGATATATCAAATATTCTATTCTCTGACGTTAATATAAAATCAGATGGAAAATCACTTAAAATAAACATATTTGTTCCCGAATCATAAGACAAAAATTTATTTTCATTAATATCATAAAATTTATATATATCAAACGTCTTGTTTGGAGTAAACACATAGTTTCCTCCTCTTAGATCTCTATACATCTTAAAATTTATAAGATTATCTCCTATAGTTTCACCGTTTTCTTCATACGCCTTATATGTTTTCATTAAATTATCATCAAAATACAACTTGTAATTATCAATCAAATTTATAATATCAACCGATCCATCTTCTCTTTTATCAATCTTAAAAATATTATCATCTCTAGAATCAAATATAAAAACCTGATTCCTAAGCTCACTCTCATAAATATTAGACAAACTATATGTATTACTTATTTTTAAATCTCCTGAACTTCCAGCACTAAAAGTTATAACAGGAGTATGAAATCTATTATAAATAGTAAAATTAACATTATCTCTAAGAAATAAATTCTTAGTATTCTCATCTACCTGAGCACTTAATGAATTTATAACAGGAATCTTTATGTTCTTGTTTATATGACCAAAATTATAAATAAAATTCCCATCTAAATCGCTATAATAATTGCTCTCTATTTTAAATTCCTTATCATAAAAGTTCGATATGTAATTTTCAAAATTTAAATATATAAAATCTGAATCTTTAGAGTAACTGAACCTAAACTCAAAAGAATCAATCTCTATATTATAAGATGTGTTATTGTATCTATTATATATATTAACAAGTTTTGTGATCTTATTTGTACTGCCATCGTCTAGATCTTTTAATTTTATCTTAAATATCCTCTTCCCATCCTTTGAGTCTATAACCTCATACGCATACTCACCAAGTGGCTTCTTGTCTATAATTATCTCATTTAAAATAACATCATTTAATACAGAACTATTACTTATTAAAATATTTAAATTCTCATATGTATTTTTAAGTTCATAAATATCCTTAGCCCCCTGAGATGATACCTTATTTATAGAAGTATTCCACCAATCAAGATAAACCTTATCAACTAAATTTGCATTCTCCTTAAATTCACTAATCCTACCATTAACCAGTCTTGTATCACCATATTTAAAATAAACCTGCAATAAAAAGATTGTAATAAAAAACACTGAAGAAACAATGCCAAATGATATATAATACAACCTTCTTCGATCCACTTATTTCAACTCCCCCTTTTCTAATAATTTTACACCAATAAATTTCCATATAAAATACAAAAAAACTGACAATTTATAAGAAAAACTCTTATAAAATTGTCAGTTTATATAAAATTTATTCTATATTATCTACATCAAATCCATAATCCGCAATTATATCAACTATTTCGTCGTTTGATCTATCTATATTACACATAACTGTCTTGGTATC
Source organism: Candidatus Arthromitus sp. SFB-mouse-Japan (assembly GCF_000270205.1). Lineage (NCBI taxonomy): Bacteria > Bacillati > Bacillota > Clostridia > Eubacteriales > Clostridiaceae > Candidatus Neoarthromitus > Candidatus Arthromitus sp. SFB-mouse. The sequence continues at coordinate 269,023 of NC_015913.1, read as the reverse complement.
TAAATCAACTTTTATATCTGTTCCACCTATCTCCTCTAATGCACTCCTAACCTTTTTCTCACAATGAGAACACTTCATACCATTTATATATATCTTTTTCAATTGATAAACACTCCTTTATTTCGATTTCTTATATCCATCTTCTGTAACATACCCATCTATACTCCAAATATTTTCTTGTCTTTCCTTAGCTCTATCTTGAGATGCTTTAAGCCTTTTTAAATACTTAGCAGAATCGAATATATAAGCAAGCCTTCCATATCCATTCTCTATAATATCCTCATTTATCATCTCAAGCTCTTTCTTATCATTATAATACCATACATAAGCCCATATCTTGCCATGTTTATCCATCTCTTCGCCATTTAATTCCAAATAAACATAGTCAACATTTGATAGCTTATTATCTAAATATTTCTTAGCTTCAACTCCAAAAGGATAGTTCCCTCTAAGTTCTGGAGAATCAACAAGAATTAATCTAACATCCTTTAATTCTTCATCTATTATAACCTTTATTGTATTTCCATCTATAACCTTATTAAATTGAACCTTGTGCAAATTCTTATCTTCAAAAGAACAAGACATTGTAAAACCTAATAAAATGATTAAAACCATAAATAGATATACAAACTTAAATTTCAATTCAAAACCTCCTAAATTTAGATCAGTTTTATAAATTTAAGTCTTAATGCATTTATTACAACAGATACAGAGCTGAAACTCATAGCAATAGCTGAAATCATTGGGTTTAAAAGAATTCCTCCAAATAAATAAAATACCCCCATAGCTACAGGAACTCCAATTACATTATATAAAAATGCCCAAAATAAATTTTGTTTTATATTCCCTATCGTACTCTTGGAAAGTTTCAAAAACTTTGGAATATCCATTAAATCACTTTTCATTAAAATTACGGAAGATGATTCGATAGCTATATCAGTTCCAGATCCAATTGATATACCAACATTTGAATTCATAAGTGCTGGAGCATCATTTATTCCATCACCAACCATACAAACTTTGTATCCCTTATCTCTAAGTTTCTGAACTTCAGAGGATTTATCTTTAGGTAAAACTTCCGAAATCACCTCATCAATACCTACCTGATTTCCTATAGCAAATGAAGTTTTAAAATTATCCCCAGTAAGCATTATTACTTTTATACCCATAGATTTTAACTTTGAAATTGCATCCTTAGAACTCTTTTTAACCGTATCTGCAACACTAAAAATTCCCCCAAGAACTTCGTCTATAACGACAAACATCGTAGTCTTACCATGCATCGATAAGTCATCACTTACATCCTTAAATTTATCTATACTTATATGATTCACATCCAATAGTTTTTTATTACCTATAAATATTTTCCTTCCATCAACTTCACCATAAACTCCCATACCTTCTATAATCTTAAAATTATCTACATCTAAAGTATCTATATTTTTCTCTTTCCCATACTCCAATATAGCTTCACCAAGTGGATGCTCAGATCCCTTTTCTATGCTAGTTACATACTTGATCATCTCTTCATTATCTTTAAATACATCCTTATCGATTATTAAATCTGTAACCTTAGGTTTACCCTCGGTTATAGTACCTGTTTTATCAAGTACTACAACATTTATTTTATGAGCATCCTCAAGTGCTTTGCCAGATTTTATAAGTATCCCATTTTCCGCACCAATTCCAGTTGAAACCATTATAGATGTAGGAGTTGCAAGTCCTAAGGCACATGGACACGCTATGACCAAAACCGATACAAATATTGAAAATGCAAAACCAAAATTCCTTTCATAAATTAGCCAAAATATAAATGATAAAAGTGCAATTGCTATAATCGTTGGCACAAAATAATAAGAAACCGTATCCGCAAGTTTTGAAATTTTAGGCTTAGAGTTCTGTGCTTCCTCAACAAGCTTAATTATTTGAGATAACATGGTATTGTCACCTACTTTTGTAACCCTATATTTTACAAATCCATTTTTATTTATACTTGCACCTATTACATCATCTGAAACTTTTTTATAAACAGGTACACTTTCACCTGTAAGCATAGATTCATCAACTAAACAGCTACCATATATTATCTCCCCATCAACAGGAAACTTATCTCCAGATTTTACAATAACTATATCTGAAACCTTAACCTCATCAATGCTTACTTCAACCTCATCTCCATCTTTCTCAATCAAGGCAGTCCTAGGCGATAATCCCATCAATTTCTTTATAGCCTTTGAAGTTTTACCCTTAGTTACACCCTCTAAATACTTCCCAAGTGTAATTAAAGTTAATATAGTCGCAGAAGATTCATAATATAAATTCATAGCTCTACTATGATCACCTAATATAACTTTTATGGTTTCATAGAGAGAATATAAAAATGCTGCAAATGTTCCTATTGTTATTAAACTATCCATATTAGGTTTAAGATTTATAAGACTCTTAATACCTTTTTTAAAAAATGGAAATCCAACAATCATAACGGGCATAACCAAAATTAATTGAGCAATTGTAAAATTAAAAGGATTGCTCATATGATCGAAGAAATCAATAACCTTATAAGAAAACATATGACCCATGGATATATATAAAAGTGGTATAGTAAATACAAGGGATATAATAAATCTTTTCAAAATATTTCTTATATACTCATTTTCACGGTCATAATAGTTATCCTCTGACAATTTATCAATTCCATATCCGAGTTTAATTACATACGATTCAATCTGATCAAGATTTATCTCTTTCTCGTCAAAATTTATGGTTAACTTCTCAGTTGACAAGTTAACCACAACATTATTTACCCCTTTTTTTCTAGAAAGCGACTTTTCAATTGATGATGAACAAGCAGCACAAGTCATTCCTGTTATTTTTAGTACTTTTTTCATAATCCATCCCCTATAACATTTTAATTTGATTTATATCCTTATGATATTTCATATTTAAGGAATTTAATTTTTCCATAACATCTTCAACACTAATATCATAATAATTACAAAATTCCTCCATACTGTCAAACTCATCTCTAAGTTTCATATTAACAATGCTAAAAAACATATTTTTATCCATCTTTAAAAAATCCATTTCAATCCCCCTATTTTATCTAAAAAACTTAAAACTTCCTATAAATAAATTAAGGAAGTTTCTACTCATAATATCTACTCTTCTATAACTATTGCATTAGGCGATTCACATGTATCCACATCTTCTTCATTACATTGCTCATTTATAGATTTTTTACTTTCTTTTTTATCAAGTGCAATAATAAGAGCCGTTAATGACAAAGTAACAGCAAGTAATCCCAATTTAAAATACTTCACAATATCACCTCAAATATTAATCTAAAAAATTTTATACCATATTATAACATAAAATAACTGTATATCTATCCTTAGTTAAAAATTATTATACTTTCTTATATAAGCTAATACCTTTCCAACTACCTTCACATCGTCATTTGAATATATATCACTAAAAATACTATAATCAGATATAAATTTTACATCTCCATCTTCCTTCACATACTTCCTAGCATACAAATGATTTTCTTTTACTATTACAACGACATCACCATTATTTATCTCACAACTAGAATCAATTAAAACCATATCTCCTATAAATAAATCATACTTACTCATGCCTTCATCATCTATTTCAACAAAATACAAACCTTCTTCATATGATATCCAGTCTTTCAATATTTTAATTGTGTCTTTTATATTTAAATATCTATCAATTAAAAATATATCTATACTTTCAGAAGTCAAATCATATAAAAAAGTTCCCATATCTTTGTATATAGATTTACAACTTGTATAATATCTAAATACTTCTTTAGTATTAAAATCTACATAATCCTTATATTCATAATTTAAATATTTAATCTCAGGATCCATATCTATTTGAGTAAATTCATCTTGATCATCATCTTCAATTACATATCTAAATTTATATAAGACCTCTTTTAAATTAATAATTTTGCGAGAATACTCAACTAAATCATTCACACTCTCAATATTATCATTTGAATCTTGTATAAAATAAACCTTAGAATAAGATAAATTTTTAAACATAGAAAACACTTTGTACACGTCACTTTTAATAAAGTTTTCGATATTATCAATTATTATATGGGTATACACTCGTCCAATATTTAAATTACTCAATTGATCAATAGTTAAAATATGTACTTCGATATCATCAGAAGGAAGTATAGATTTATATAAGTTGCTCCTATTTATGTAATTAAATATATCTATAACTTGTTCAATTTCATTTTCACATGATAAAAATAATATTTTATCATTCAAATCAAAACAATAGTTTCTCTTCAAATACAGCGCTTTAAAAATTGTAGCTATAGTCTTACCAGAATTTCGCTTACCCTTAACTAAGCAAAATTTATCATTTCTATATTTAACAAAATTATCCTGGGTACTATTCAAAAACATATCTAAAGAAACCACTACCATATCTAATTGCTCTCCTAAACTCTAAAACTATAATTTCAGTCAATCTTAAAACTCATTATAATATATTTTTTAGTAAAAGTATATTTCATTTTTTGACAAAATTATATATATTTTTCGATAATAAAATAAAGTGGATACTCTTTTAAAGTAACCACTTATTATATTTCTTCAATCCCTAAATAGGATAGTATACTCCTGTATATAGCTTCTGATATATTCCTCTGATAATTATCATCTATTAAATTATTTGATTCATTTTTATTTGTAATAAACCCGCACTCTACTAATACCGAAGGTATAATATTCTCTCTTAATACGACAAAATTCGAAGTTTTAACTCCACGATCAAAGGCATCTGTATTATCAATTAAATTTTTCTGAATCAAATTACATAAATCTTTGCTATCATTTTCCTTAAAATAATAATAAGTCTCAATACCATTTGCATTTTCATTGTCAAAAGCATTTTGATGAATAGAGATAAATATATCCCCACCTAAAAAAGAACATAACTTAACTCTATCACTCAAATCTATTTTAATATCATTTATACGCGTATTTTTTATACTAACCTTATTACTATCCATTAATAAATTACTTGTATAATTACAAATAGATAAATTTATATCCTTCTCTAATATATCTTCTTGAGTTTTAGCTCCAGGTTCATCTCCACCATGACCAGCATCAAGCACCACTATATACTTATCTTTAACCTCAAAGCTAAAATAAAATTTTAAAATATTTTCCCTATTTTTAGAATTACTAACTATCACATTTAATTTATATATCCCACTATCATCTGTAGTAAATGTATACAAGCCATCTTTATCAAAATCTCTTTCTAATACATCGTTTCCATCTTTTTCTAATACAAATTTAAATTCATTATTTTTATTGTAAGACTTTATCATAAATTCTATATTACTATTTATAATTTTAGGTCCATCATCTACAAATCTCTCTTCAATAAGTCCAAATTCATCATTCACAATAAAAGCACAAACAATTCTATTTTCAATAGAATTATAATTCAGTTTAGTTATCGCATAAACTCCATCTTCCTTATTTAAAGTTATATTAGTACTCAATCCATCACTCGGCAATATATCTTTTATATAATTTCCATTTTCCGTATCCAAATCATCATAAGGAAATTTATAAACTAAAATATTTTTAGTATTCTCATATCCTTCGTCTAAAATATTAAACTCTATCTTATTTCCATTCAATTTAGAGGTTATGTTAAAATCACATAAAGTATAATAACTATCAAAAGATTTAAATCTAGGAACAACTGCTTTTGTAGTCATAAGTCCCCTGAGTCTATCAATTTCATCAAAATTTTTGCACAAAAATCCATTTATAAAACTATTATTTCTAGTGGTAGTTATAACATCTAAAATATTATCTTCACCTTGAACAAATACATCAACTAAATGAGTTCTAAATTTTTTCTCCCACCAACACATTATACTCTCTATATCAGAAATCTCACTTATACTATTATCAATCTTTATAACTATATAATTTACATATCCCATTTTACATATATTCAAAGAATCAAAAGCACCCTTATCATAATCAGAATACCCTTCATAATTTATTCCATTAAAATCATCGTTAAATGTTCTCCAAATGTAATTAACCCCGATTCCAAATTTCAATTCACTCTTATAACTTTTAAACTTATCTCCCAAAACTTTTACAAAATCATTTACATTCTGCCTTCTAAAATTTTCCTTTGAAAGTTTATCTTCATTATATGTATTAAAGCTGTAGGAATCATTAAAAGTATACTTATCTATATTTTTAGGATAAATAATACCATCTAAATAAATCCCATCAAACTTATATTTTGTTCCAATGTCTACAATAACATTTATTAAATAATCCCTAACCTCATGAACACCTGGATCTAAGTAGTACATATCATTAAATTTTATAATACAATCCAGTTTATCTTTTATAAACGATTTATCACTTAAAGAAATTAAATACTCTTCCAAATTACCTATCTCAACACCTTTTAAATGAAAATCTGAAAAAGTCCCATGAATGTCTAATGAACGTTTAACTCCCTCTTTCACAATAACTTCCAATGCATTTTTATGTAAATCATTAAATTTACCTGTGATATTTAAATCAATAAACCACGATATATCAACAAATATGGTATTAAATCCACTATCCTTAAAATCGTCGTACGACTGTGTTATGTAATTTCTAAAATCAATTAAATTAAATTCTCCATTTAAATTAATAGCATCTAAACAAAGATATGCACCTCTCATCTCATATTTAATTTCTTTAGCCATTACAATCTTATGTACGAATAAAATCTGAAACAATAAACATAAAAAAAATAAAAGTAGCTTAAAATATTTTTTCAAAACAAATCACCTACAAAAGAAACTAATCATCTTTATATAGTTAACACTTTTTGAAAAACTATTCTTCAATTAAGCTACTTTAAAATAAATTTATTTATTTAGTTTAAATGAACTTTTAAGAGCAGTAATTCTGTTAAATACAAGCTTATCATCCGTTGTATATTTAGGATCTACAGAAAAATATCCATGCCTAAATATTTGATATTTATCATAAGGGATACTACCTTTCGCATTATTTTCAATAAATCCCTCAAATATCTCTAAAGAATCCTCATTTATGTTATCTAAAAAATTATCACTAACAATTTCTTGATCTAAAATAAGAGGTTTAAATAATCTAAATTGAGCTCTCATAGCTGTTGTTGAATCAACAAAATGAATCGTACCCTTAACCTTTCTTCCCGTAAATCCACTTCCGCTTTTAGTCTCAGGATCATAAGTACAATGAAGTTCTAAAATCTTACCATTTTCATCTTTTATAACATCATTACACTTTATAAAATAAGCACCCTTAAGCCTAACTTCATTTCCTTTAAACAATCTAAAATATTTAGAAGGAGGATTTTCCATAAAATCATCTCTATCTATATATATATACTTTGAAAATGTTATTCTTCTAGTACCCATAGACTCATCATCTTTATTATTTTCTATAACCAATTCCTCAACTTTTCCCTCTTCATAATTTGTAATAACAACTTTAATTGGATCGATAACTGCCATTATTCTTGCACACTTAGGATTTAAGTCTTCCCTTAAAAAATACTCAAGCATTTGATAATCAACCAAACTATTAGCCTTTGATACACCTATGGCACGACAAAAATTTCTTATTGATTCAGGAGTAAACCCTCTTCTTCTAAATCCCGATATCGTAGGCATACGCGGATCATCCCAACCATCCACAACATTATTATCAACTAAAGCTTTTAGTTTCCTTTTACTCATAACAGTATTTGTAAGATTAAGTCTTGCAAACTCTATTTGTCTTGGTATATTTTCCATCTCACACTCACGAACAAACCAATCATAAAGTGGTCTATGATCCTCAAATTCAAGGGTACATATCGAATAAGTAATACCTTCAATAGCATCCTCAATAGGATGGGCAAAATCATACATAGGATAAACACACCACTTATCACCCGTATTATGGTGAATCGCATGAGAAATTCTATATATTATAGGGTCTCTCATATTAATATTGCTAGAAGACATATCTATTTTTGCCCTTAATACCTTCTCTCCATCTTTAAATTCTCCATTCCTCATCCTATAAAATAAATCTAAATTTTCCTCAACCGATCTATTCCTATATGGAGATTCAACTCCAGGTTCTTGGAGAGTTCCTCTATATTTTTTGATCTCTTCTCCATTTAAATCACAAACATATGCTAATCCTTTTTTTATAAGTAGTATCGCCTTATCGTACATAATTTCAAAGTAATCAGATGCAAAAATTATCTTATCCCACTTATAACCAAGCCATTCAACATCCCTTTTTATTGATTCAACATATTCCATATCCTCTTTAATAGGATTTGTATCATCAAACCTTAAATTGGTATTTCCATTAAATTCAGACGCTAAAGAAAAGTTTATCTCTAAAGACTTAGCATGACCTATATGTAAATAACCATTTGGTTCTGGTGGAAACCTAGTTATTATTGAATCATTTTTCCCATTTTTAATATCATCAATTATGATATTCCTAATAAAATTTGATACTCTGTTCTCATTAATCATACAAAATCCTTTCTAACCCCTATTTTTCTTATTTATTTAACTATAGCATATTTAAAATCTTTAGTGTACAATTCTAGTATTAAAAATATGCACAAGTATATAAAGGAGATTTATAGTGTGATTACCAAAAAAATTTTCAAATTGACATCATTTGAATTAATAAATTTAGTATTATCAATACTAACATTAGTATTATCGTTAATATCAACCAAATATGATCTAATTTATGGCGGAGGATCATTATTAATTGCATCGATTATCTCGATACTATTTATTAAAATATTACCAATTGATTTCAATAAATTTGAAATCAATATACTCCAATTTCATATTTTTATTTCCATATTCTTGGGAACTACTTTAAACTTCTACTCAATATTACCAGAATTTGATTTTTATCTACACTTATTCTTTGGATTTGTATGTTCTATACTTTCAATACCAATCATAAGGTATTTTTGCAATAAATCAAACCTAAAAATAAGTAATTTAAAAATGGGTTTTATAATCCTTATAATATTTGGATTCGCAGCATCATGTGGAATGTTATGGGAAATATATGAATTTTCAGTAGATAAACTACTTCTACTAAACACTCAAAATAATAGCTTACTTGATACAATGACAGATATAATAGCAAATACAATAGGAAGTATTGCTTTTTGCATAATATATCTATTTAAACACAAAGAACAGGCAAGATAATGCCTGTTCTTTTTATTTTTCATAATACAAAAATAAATTACAAATAAACTTAATATTATCCTCATCGCTAAACTCATAAGAATCTATAAATAATATTACAGACATAAACAAAGATAATACTATCCTTCTTGCTATATCCCTGTATTTTTCATTTATAATTTTAACAATAATACCTTCAACATCAGTTATAATTGCATCATACAACTTATTAACATTAGCAGCTTTCTCAATAGGTATACTCTTAAATGTTAATCCAAACCCTTTATTATTCTTAATATAATAATATATTTCCCTAATAAAACTAGCTAAATCTTCTTTCCTTTTTAAAGTCTCCAAAAATAAATTCCAACTATTACTTATAACCTCACAAAATATCTCTTCCTTATTTTCATAGTAATTATAAAATGTTCCTACTGCCATTTTACACTTTTGAGCAATAGTTTTTATATCTACTCCTGAGTATCCATTTACAAGAAATAAATTCTTAACTCTTTCACAAATTTCCTTTTTATCACATAGAACCGATTTTGGCATCTAAATTTTAAAACTATTTATAAAAATAGTTATCTCCTTCCTTGTAAAAATAAAAAGTCATAATTAAAACTTACCTTAACATTAATTAAACATGTTTAACTAACCTATAATAATATAAAACTATAGATATTAAATCCCCATAAAATCAATCTATATATCATTATATAATTAATTTCTAATTTTATAAATAGATTTATGAATTTTTAAAAATTTATTTAATTTATTTTTTGAATTTACAAATTATTTCAATCTCTAATATATTGCAATACTTAATAATAAACATACACCTTATTATATAATAACATTAGAATAAATTTAAATGAAATTATTATTAAAAATAATACAAATTTTTAGTTTCTACTTTATTTTTTACCATACCTATCTAAATAAGAAATATTTTTACCATCTTTAATCCACCCAAGTATAGAGTCCATATTTACATTTTGAGCTGCTGCAAATATAGATTTATCTACATGCTTATAACTTTTCTTCATATTAGATATCAAATCTTTTATTTCATATCTTTTACTACCTATACGCTTAGCTGATACCATACAAGCACAGTTAAGTGCCATCAAACCAGAATTTTTTATAAATGTAATTATAGATTGCTCCTCTATATAGTACATTGGTCTAATTAATTCTATATCTTTAAAATTATCCGCTTCTAACTTTGGTAACATCGTCTTAAAATTACCCGAGTAAAACACATTTAAAAGTGTTGTTTCTATTACATCATTAAAATGATGTCCAAGTGCAAGTTTATTACAATTAAGTTCCTTAGCCTTTGCATATAAGAACCCTCTTCTCATACGTGCACACATATAACATGGATAATCTCTTGCTATCTTATCCACAACAGTAAACACATCTGAATCAAATATCTTAAGTGGTATCTCTAAATGTCTACAATTTTCTTCCAATAAAATACGTATATGTTTGTGATATCCAGGGTCCATTGTTATAAACTCTAACTCAAAATTATTTCTACCATGTCTCTTAAGCTCTTGAAATAATTTTGCAAGTAGAAGCGAATCTTTTCCTCCAGATATAGCAATCGCAATTCTATCTCCATCTTCTACCAAATTATAATCATTTATCGCTTTCGTAAATTTAGTCCATATTCTTTTTCTATACCTCTTTATGATACTCTGCTCAATTTCCTTAACACTTTTCTTCGCTCCAATCGGCATATGACTCTCACAGTGAGAAACTATACTACCTCTATCATCATTCATATTAAACTTTCTCCCTATGCTATAATGTTTTAAATGTAAAAATAATAAATTATATATAATGAAAATAAATTCACTAACTTTGTAACAAATAGTTTATTTTTTTATTGACTATGAAATAAATTTATTATATATTTTAAGTTAGATATATTGCAAGTTAAAGTTTAATATATTGTCATTTCTAAATAATTTATATAAGTCATTATTGTATTTAATTGAGCTTAATTAGATATTATAGTGGCTTAAATTTTTATGATATAAAGTTTAATTATACTAAACTTTATATATTTATTAAGTAAACTTTTGTATCTCTGAGGGAGGGTGTAAAGTGCATACTATTAATGCATTAGGTCGTCATATTTTAGTTGAATATTATAATTGTAATAATGAAATTTTAAAAGATCCAAAACTTATTGAGACTTACATGAAAGAATCTGCTATTAAAATGGGGGCTACAATAGTTGAAAGTTGCTTTCATCATTTTAACCCTTATGGCGTAAGTGGCGCAGTTATAATCTCTGAGTCTCACTTAACAATCCATACATGGCCTGAATATGGTTATGCAGCTGTTGATTTGTTTACTTGTGGAACTATAGATCCATGGGTTGGTTTTGATTATTTAGAAAAAAAGCTCTTAGCTGATATAAGCGAATCTACAGAAATTCCTAGAGGCCTTACTCAAAAGATAGCCAAACATGGAAATTTTAATGCTGATACTATATTCCATAAACCTAATGCTTAGGAGGTTTTTATAATGACTTGGTTCACAGAAAAATACGATGATGATGTTAAAATATCATATAAAATCGATAAACATCTTTGTCACAAAAAAAGTAAATTTCAAACTATAGACGTTTATAATAATAAATTATTTGGGAATTATTTAGTTATCGATGATATAATGATGATAACTGAAAAAGACGAGTTTATATACCACGAAATGATAGTTCATACTCCAATGGCTAGTAATCCTAATATTAAAGATGTTCTTGTTATTGGGGCTGGTGATGGTGGCACAGTTAGAGAACTATGTAGATATAAAAATATTAGTTCTATTACCATGGTTGAAATAGATGAAGAAGTTGTAAATGTTTCTCTTGAATTCTTCCCAAATGTTTCTCAATCACTTAAAAGAGATTCTAGGGTTAATTTGTTATTTCAAGATGGAATAACATTCGTTGAAAATTCTAACGATAAATCATACGACTTAATAATAGTCGATTCAACAGACCCAATAGGACCTGGTGAAGGATTATTTAGTTTAAATTTCTACAATAATTGCTATAGAATTCTAAAAGATGATGGTATTCTTGTAAATCAAAGTGAGAGTCCTTATTATCCATTTAATATAAAAGAACTTAAAAGATCCGCATCAAAAATTAATAAAATTTTCCCAATACTTAAATATTATCAATCATTCATTCCAACTTACCCATCTGGTCATTGGTTATTTGGATTTGCATCGAAATCTATAAATCCAATAAATGATGATATTTCTAAATGGAATTCAAATAATATCAAAACAAATTATTATAATACTAAACTCCATAAAGCAAGTTTTGTTTTACCAAACTATGTTCAAAACATAATAAATGAAGGTAAAAATAATTAGAGGAAACAATTATCTTGTTTCCTCTTTTTTGAATGTATATTCTCCTAATAATTTCCCATCTAAATCAAAAACTTCAAAGTAGTCATCTGAAAATATAAATATACTATCTTTATGTATACTTATACCCTCTATACTCTTATCTTTAAATAAGTTATCATTGGATTCTATTATAAATTTTAAACCAATACCCTCTTTGTCATCCAAATCAAAAACATATACACCTGTAAATAATTTATCACAGTTAGGAATTAAAATATCTGAATTAACTTCCATAGCAGTATTTATATCCATATCTATACTATTATCACCCATATCTAATGTAAATGCTAATAGGTTTTTATCCTTAGAAAATAACATCTTCCCTTCATCTAAAAATTCTGATAAATAAGCTTCCTTCCCCTTTATAAAATACTCATCAAATATTTTAGGGCTATTCTTATCTGAAACATCTATTAAATTAATTTTTATACCTGTGTTTTTAATTACCTCAAATACTTTATCACTTTGCATATTTTTATATGTATCTGCTCTATGCTCATTACCAACAACTACGAACTTATCATCACTCAATTTATATATATAATTAAAAGAAGATGTCAATTTTATACTACCCATATAGTTTGGATTGCTGTAATTTAAATTATAAATTGAAAAATATCCATCCTTTAAAAATCCAGATATATAACATAATTCTCCATCAAAATACACACTATTTATATTTTTATTGTCAAGTATAACATCTATAAAATTTACATAAGTAAAATCTCTATCTAAAATATATACTTTATTTTTTGAATTTTCACATGTTGCAAGTACTCTTAAATTACCATCATACTTATGTATAAATTTATCATTGTATATAATCCCATCAAATGAAATTTTGTTTATATATTTAAACTCACTTCTATTTATATTAAATTTATGTATCGTTGTAAAATATCTATCAATCATATCATCATTACAAATAACATATAGATCGTTTTCTGATAAGTATATAAAATTAATTTCTCCACCTTCAAAACAATCTATATTTAAATCTACCTCTGTTTTATTTAAATCTATAGAAACAATCTGAATATTACTCTCTGTTTGTTGAATTACTAAATAAATACTCCCATTATCATCATATTTAAATAAATACTCATATCCTTCAAGTTTAAAATCATTCATTTTAATAGGATTTTTTTTATCATAAATATCATACACACATATCTTTATATAAGATTTGTCTTCATCATTTTCAATTCCACTAATAAATAATCTATTATTATAAACATAGATCTTACTATTTTTCATTTTATATTCATCTAATCTATAATCAAAATACATATCTTCATAATTATTTATCTTTATAATCTCTATACCATCTTCAGATAACCTATAAACATACTCATCATCCATAGTATAAATATTATGTTCTCTAACATTATTTTCTTCACAAGCATAAGTGGCATTTAAAGGAATTACAGATATTATAAAAATAATACTAAAGATAAGCCATATCTTAAATATCTTCATTTATCCACTTCCCTAAACTAAAAACTTAATCAATTAAAATTTCTATATCAGAATTTTCTTCATTTAAACTTATACTAAGAAGATTTTCTTCTAATTTATTATTGATCGTTCTATACCTTATTAAAAGTTCATAGTCACCAAAAGGTATATCTTCTATCATAAGATTGCCTTCACTATTTAAATTAAATACTCTATCTTCATTATTATACAAATAATCATCAGCTCCATTTAATCTTATCATAGCATCTTTTATAACATTATTATCTGGATCTAAACTCCTTAACGTTATCGCTCCAACATTTTGCTTCTCTATTCCAAAAAATACTTCCTCAGAACTATTACCACTTAAATCAACAACTCGAACTTTTATATGCTCAGTATTTTCAAGTAGTCCTTCATCATCTTGAACATAAAAATACCCATTTTCATCTATATATGATTTATAAGTCTTTCCATCAAAACTAACTACAACCTCACAATTAGCTTCACCATTTCCATAAACAAAACTATTAATACAATCAACATTTGTTATACTAGGTCTATCTGGTGATATAACATCTTCCACACTTTTTTCAATCATATTGGAATAATTATTAAAATAATCATATGAAATCAATCTTAACTTATCAACATTTCTTAAAGAATCTCCAACCTCTATTTCAAAATTCCCATCATTTGATATGTATCCTAAAAATTCCCTATCACCAATAAGTAATTTTACAATAGAATTTGGCTCACCACTACCACTAACCATAATATCTGAATTATTAACTAATCCATTAATCTTTGGATCAATAGGAGGTAGTATATCGTGAACGACTAAAGATAAATTAGATAACTCATTATCTAGATAATCACACACCTTAACACGTATTTGATCAACATCAACAAGTAACCCTTCTTCAACCAAAACAACAAAGTTTCCTTCATCATCAGTATTTGAAACATACTCAACATTATTTATGTTAAACTTTACTATAGAATTTTTAAATGTTTTACCACTTATTACATTCTTATCATTAGTTATTCTATCAACTAATATATCACTGTATATATCCTTAACCTCATCTAACTCTTTAAATATAAAATTTCCTGACTCTTCTAATGATTCATTATTAAAAACCTCTACAGCTTTTGCTCCTATAACCGTCTTTAGACTAAATGTCAAAATTAACAATAACGATACAGTAATCTTATTTAAACTCAAATTACTCATAGTTATTCCTCCAAATCTGAATTTTTTATAATATATATTTTTTCATTCATTTCATCTTAATTCTATTTTGCTCAAATTTTAGTAATTTATGAGTAAGCATTTATTTTTTTTGTTAAAATAAACTAAAAAATAAAAATAGGTAGTTAAAAAACTACCTTACATAACTAGCTCAAGTATCTTTGAATACATTCCTTTTAAGTTTATAACCCAATCAAAAATCTCTCTAAACTTATCCTCACATATATCGAATTCACTAACTACTTTAGAAATTATCGATTTCTCATTCTCTGTATAATTGTTATCTGCAAGAGCTACATATATAAGCTCGAGCAATATGCAATTTTTAATCTTATCACTACTTAAACTCAACTCACTTATAATCTCATTAGGAGTTCCCTGTATTCTCTCAAGCTCTCTACCGCTCTCAAGCTTAAAACCTTCGAGCATAGTCTTCTCTTCCCCTGTTATAATACCATCACTCTCAATTAAATGAAGAGATAAAGCATAAAATAAATCTCTTTCTCTATCTGTAAATAATGATAAAAACATTTTTAAACCCCCAACAAATATTGTATATGTTAATTATTTACATTTTTAAAAAGTTTAAACCTATTTTAATTAAAATAAATCTAAAGCTTTTCTGATAGAGCTTCATCAATAATTATAGTTACATCATTATGAGCCTTTAATAAGGTACATGGAACCTTAGTTGTAATAAAATCATTACTTAAAAGTTCTCTAATTGCATTAGCTTTTTCACTTCCAAAAGCCAATAAAATTATCTTTTTAGATTTTAGTATATCCCCTATTCCAAGGCTTAAAGCTTTCTTAGGAACCTCATCTATATTAGAAAAATATCTAGAATTTGCTCTTATGGTATCCTCATTTAAATCAACAATACTGGCACTTGCATTTAAACACTCCCCTGGTTCATTAAATGCAATATGACCATTTCTACCAACCCCTAGTAACTGTATATCCGTTCCACCATTTCCATCTATTATCTCTTTAATATTTAAAAGTTCCCTATCTATGTCCCCAGTTGTAATCGGAACATATGTATTTTCCTTATTTATATTAACATGATTAAAAAAGTGATCATCCATATACCTTCTATAACTTTGAGGATGATCCCCCCCTATTCCAACATACTCATCTAAATTAATAGTTTTAACATTTGATAAATCTATCTTTCCATTTTTAAACTCTTCAACAATATATTTATATACACCCTCTGCTGTTCCACCTGTTGCCAATCCAAGCAATGCATTTTTATTATCTCTTACTACAGAACATATTATATCACTTGCTTTCTTGCATGCTTCATCCGAATTTTTAACTACTATAGTTTTCATTTTATCCCTCCATATATCTTTAATGATTCAATTTATATTTTATCATGTATTTATAAATTATTCTCTATTAAATTCCAAATGTATATTTAACTCCACTACTCTCAATACCAGATTCATCTTGAACAGTTACAACAAAAATCTTAATACTATCTTTCAAATTATCAATTACAATATGCTGGGATTCCTTAGTATAATCTCTGCCATAAATTCCTAATATATTCTTGCTATCTTTTAAATCAATCTTATCTTCACTCTCAAAACCATATACTATATAAAATTTGCTATCATTTGATATCTTATCTTTGAAAAATAAATAATGTTTATTCTCATCACTTCTTAATACACGAAGATCTGAAACTTCGAATGTAGTTTTAAAATCAAGCCAAGGCTTGCTGGGTACAATAGCCTTAAACTTAAGTATATCTCTCTCCAATAAATTTATATATTTTCTATATACTCCTTCCCTTTTATCTGGGAAATCTAATCTCTTATATAAATCCTTAATACTAAAAAAAACACTACCTAATATTTCATCATAATTGGAATTAAATTTAATTTGATTAATTATCTCATAAGGATTATTCCAATTTTTATCACCCTTTACTTCTCTTACACAATAATTCCCATGACCTATATACAATTGACACCTTTTATTTTTAACAGCCTCACTCCAAAAATTTATAAGTTCTTCATATGGTGCCTCATCTTTACCAAAGGTCCAATATATCTGGGGGATTACATAATCTATAAAATTATTATTTATCCATCTCAATGTATCTACATAAATATCTCTATAACTAGATAATGATCCATGTGGAGTATTAGATCCATTTAATAAATTTCCAGTCTTCACTCCATCTTTAATTTCTTCACCTTTATGTGCATATATGCCAAAAGGAGATACTCCCCACTGAACAGATTTACCATTCATGTAATTATGGTGATTTATTATAGATGAAATCTCTTTTATTAAAATACTTATATTATCTCTTCTCCAGTCCTTTATATCAGTTATTCCTCTATTATTTTCATTGAATGTTTTTAAATCTTCATTCATATCTCCGAATTTATAATTAACGCCCTTTATATTTTGAGATCCATAAGGATAGAAATAATCATCAAAATGTATTCCATCAACATCATACTTAGTTATAAATTCATGAATCGTGTTTTTAACAAACTCAATAACCTCATATCTTCCTGGATCTAAAAACAATTTACCCTGAAATAAATAAACCAAATCCTTATTAAGCCTTGCAAAATTATTTTTATGTAAAGTCTCTAATATCTCCTCTTTTGTATTATTAATAAGAGGATCTTTCGTAACCCTATAAGGATTAAACCATGCATGAAACTCAATTCCTCTTTTTCTAGTTTCATTAATTGCATACTTTAAAAAATCCTTTCCCTCACTTATATAAGAAGGTGACTTACCCTGCTCTCCTGAGAGATACTTAGACCACGGCCTAAAAGATGATTCATAAAAAGCATCAAGTTCTGGGCTTACCTGGAAAAAAATTGCATTCAAATTAAGCTCCTTAACTCTATTAAGCATAAAATCAAATTCATCCTTAAGTTCATCAAAAGTCATATCTCTTCTGCTTGGAAAATTTATGTTAGATATAGTAGCTATCCAAGTTCCCCTAAACATCTCCTTATTTGAATCATATATCTTCTTTAGTTTTATCTTCTTACCATCAACCATTATAGGAGATTTTTTATCATAAATCACATCACCATTTTCATTTATCTGATCAAACCTATAAAGAATTTCCTCTAAAGAATCATCTATCACCATACCATCATTTGCATAGACCTTATGACTCATAATTCCAAATAAGATCGTAAAAAATAATAAAAACTTAATTATAATCTTATCCATAACATCTCCTAATCATTAACTAAAATTTTTATTGTAGTTTCCTCTAAATTAGTTCCAATTATTCCAAAAACAAAATCTTTTAATTTTTATTCATTTAATTTAAAATTAAGGTATATTGCAAAAATGGAGGATATTATGAGTATAAAAAGTATTTTCTACAGCCAAAAAGAGTTCTTTAATGAAGAAGCAACACTCCCAATAAATTTTAGAATGGTAAACCTTATAAAACTAAAAAAAGAATTATTAAAAAATGAAAATGAAATTTACACAGCACTGTATGAAGATCTCGGCAAATCAAAAGAAGATGCATTTATATCAGAATTCTCCCATTGTTTAAATGAAATAAACTACTTCATTAAAAATCTTCGTTCTCTATCAAAGCCAAAAAAAGTTAAAACTTCTTTTATTAATTTTAAAAGCAAGGCTTACATATATAAAAAACCTTACGGAGTATGTCTAATAATATCATGCTGGAACTACCCTCTATATCTCTCGCTCATGCCACTTATAGGTGCAATAGCATCAGGTAACACTTGTATATTAAAACTTCATCCTCTTAGCCATAACACAAACAAATTAATAGAAAAAATACTTAGAGAAATATTTGAAAAATGCTATATTTTCTCTACATATGGTGATGAAAATGAACTAAATGAACTTTTAGATTTAAACTTTGATTACATATTCGGAACAGGAAATCCAAATTTCGGAAAATTAATCTATGAAAAATCATCGAAAAATTTAATACCCATAACACTTGAACTTGGAGGTAAAAATCCTTGTATCGTACATGATGATTGCAAAATAGATGTTTCATGCAAAAGAATTGTACATGGAAAATTCCTAAATTCTGGTCAAACATGTCTAGCTCCAGATATAATATATATAAATCACAAAATTAAAGATGAATTTATACGCAAAATTATATTTTATATAGAACATTTTTACTCTGAAGATCCTCTAAATTTTAAACATTATTCAAAAATCATAAATGAACCTCATTTTATGAGATTGATTAAAATACTTGAAAATCATAGAGACAACATAATATTTGGAGGTGAAAGTTCTAAAGAAAAATTAAAAATCGCTCCAACTATTATAGATAAAAATGAAATCATCCCATGCGAAATTTTCGGTCCAATACTTCAAATTAAAACTTATGATATTTTAGATGATATTATATATTCATTAAAATGCACCCCTCCTCCCCTTGCACTCTATTTATTTACAACTAATAAAACCATAATAAATAGATTCTTAAACGTTCCATTTGGAGGTGGATGTATAAACGACACTATCGTTCATGTTTGTGAAAATAATCTACCATTTGGTGGATTGAAAAATAGTGGAATAGGTGCTTATCATGGCAGATATTCATTTGACACTTTTACTCACAAAAAAAGCATATTAATTAAATCAGTTAAAGTAGATATTAAATCAAGATATCCAAATAGCAAAAATTATAATTTAAAATTTATAAAACCCCTCTTCTCAAAAAATAAATAAGGGGCTAAACAGTCCCCTTATTTGCTTTTTAAAATTATATATCAATTTCATGATTAAGATCGTAAATATACTCCTCCCCATCATCTCCTAAATATGTAAAATGTACATCATAATATCTATCTTTACCCAATTTGAAACAAAACAAATACTCATTACCCTTAACTAAAAATTTGTGAAGAAACTTCTCTTTAAAACTACAGGAATAAAAAGTACAATTTCCTTCTATAATCATATATCTCTTTCCATAAAAAATAATAAATAAACTCATACTTAGTGTAAACTCTTCCGAAAAGCTAGTCACAAAAAGATCCATACCTTTATTATTTAAATCGCCTACATAAATACTCCATTTAGGAATTAAAGGTTTTATAAACATAGAATAAACCTTAAACCTATCGCCACCTTTTACTCTCAAATAATATAAATCACTTTTCCTTATATTTATGTCCTTAAAACATATCTTGAAATTCTCATCACCACTTATATTTACAGAGCTTATTATCTCACCATTTTTTGAGATGATCATAGCATCAAAATCACTTTTAAAATCGTTAAATAAACTCTTACTCATAATGAACAATTCATTTGATGAACTTAAATAAGCATTCTCAATAATTGAATTATTTATAAAGGCCTTTCTCTCATTATTGTAAAAACTTAACGTTGAACGATAAACTTTATTATCTTTATCGTAACACTTAAGATATATAAATTGGTTATCCAGTTTATTATGTACTCTAAGTTCAACACTCCCATGTTGTATATCAAATACCTCTTCTCGCCCGTTTTTAAATAGCCCTTTACCATGAATAAAATTATCATTAAGTATATCTAAAAATATCTTTGTATTATCAAACCTACACACACAATCGAATCTCATAAATTTAATACCTATAGAATTAGATATAACAAATAACTGAGCTATAGATCCTCCAAAATCTAAAACGTAAACCTCGCTAAACTTATTTAAAAAATTAATCTCTTTAAATAAAAATTCGCAATCATTTAATTTAACTCCTTCTATATAATTATTTGTTGGCTCTTCCCCAATATTTTGAAACTTAAAAAACTTAGGTGCTCCATCTAAATAATCACATTCACTTTTAAATAAAAAATCATACTTATTCTTATCCTTCTCTATATACTCGACATGTCCACATCTTCTCTCACTTATGAAATAATTTTCCTCACTAGAAAAATCATAATTAAAAATTATTTTATTTAACTTACTTCCATTAAATATATTTAATTCAAAGTATCCCTTCTCCTCTTTAATCAAGCATTCAAATACTAAAGTATCATTTCTTTCCCCATCTGACGACTTAAAATACAGAAACTTACCCCACACATTACATATCATATATTCATAATTATCTATATCGATTAAATTACTTAGTTTAATAAATACCTTAAGAGCTAATAATCCAAATTTTCCCTTTGATAACACCTCAAAATAAATATCTTCTACAAAATTAAATAATTCTACATTTAAATTTTCATATTCAAAAGAAAAGGAGGAATATATTTCTCCCCCAATAGTACTTATTTTAAAAGTATAAACCTCATTTGGTACAAGCCTGTTTACATTATTGACATTAAATACATCCAAAATTAAAATCTCAATCTCATTATTTTTTACCTGTAATTTAGAAACAAAATTTTTAATCTCTAGATCATTCGAATCAAAAATATGTACATCTGGCAAAACTATATTTGATAAATCAATGTGACCAATTCTTTTAGGTAAACTTATATTTAAATTTTTACCTTGATGAATTAAATTTAAATTAAGATTATCACATTCAATCTCTCTCTTAAATCCAAAAAACTCAAAAGAACTAATAACACATCTACTAACTGTATTATCATGATTCGAAAACATAGTTCTTATTTCATATATACCGTCTGACGAAAAATATGGAAATTCAGTATAATAATTTGAAATATTGTCCCTACCACAAATAAAATAAGAACCTTTATATATTTCAATCTTATCTATATATAAAAAGCCACACATTTTCAAATCATATTCTTTATATGAAATACAAATATTATTTTGTTTGATCTGAATAAAAGGATGTAATACCGTAATATCTTCACTCTTAATGTCACTATTTGAAACTCTACAACTCTTTATATCACTATTAAATAATTTCAAATTATACTTTCCCATAGTAATTTATCTCCACAATTCTATTATCATTGTTAATAAATTTTACCATATATTAATTATTTTTTCTATTATTTAATATTTAATTAAAAAAATTAAAAGATAGGGCTATCTATTAATAGATAGCCCTATCTTCCATTATTATCAAACATTTCAAATTTGAGTTGTAGATTCTCTTTTGATATATCCTCAAGTATTTCTTCTCTCATATTAATTTTAAACCCATTATAATCTACATTAAGTTTATTAACAAATACTCTATCATTATCACTATGATTAAATTCATATATCCTTACATCATTTGAGTTTAAAACATCATTTATTATGTATCCAAATCCCTCAATTTTATGCCTATTTAAATTATTGAGCAATATAAAGTTACATATTTGATCTAATATAATACTACTATTTGTAGACATGAAAATACCTGTACCTGAATTTATAATTCTAACAAGTGCACTTACAATACTTCTTTGCAATTTCAAATCAAGATGACTCTCAACTTCTTCTATAAAAAATGAAGTAATTCTTTCCTTAGACTTCAAAAATAACACAAGAGATGCAATTTCTCTAATAGAATCTGAAGCCATGCTAATTGGTATCTCTATCCCATTTAAACTGCACTTATAAGAATCATTCGTAAAAACACCTTTAACTATATCTCTCTCTATAAAATTATATATACTAGAATATACCCCATCCTCTATACATTCAAGGTTCTCAACCCGATCTATAAAATCAGATGTACTTAAATTTTGATACTTTATAGTTCTAAAAATATCATGATAACATAAAAAAGTACTTCTTCCTGAAGGTATAAAAATAGAATTAGAAATATTTGTGTCCATGAACCCATCCTCAATTATTTTATTGCATATGAGTTCCAAAACATAATCCTCATCCTCAAATAAATTGGATGGTATTTTTACATAATCCCCTTCGATTAAAATCTCATCGCAAAAATCATCTACAGATATATATACCTTTGGAAAAATTCTATAATTAGATATAAAAATATTGGAATTCTCAAACCTCTTATAATTGTTCTCAATACTTACATTGAATATCTTATTAAAAAAATCCTCCTTATTTTTAAGCAAAGACATATTAAAAAAGTTACAAAAAATATTTCCAACTTCACTATCTATATATCCTTCTCTAGTTTCTTTTAAATTCTTTATATACTCCATACATATAGAATATTCTTTAGAATCCTTATCTCCATTTTTTATTATTTCTTTAGATAATGTAAAAATACCATACACTACATTCATAACAGTACTCTTCCCGCTATTATTATCACCTGTAAAAATAATAAATGGAGCTACCTCTATTTGTAAATTATCTAGATTATCTATATCTTGCATATTAATGATATATCTTTGCTTCATAATTGAACAAACCTTTCCTTAATATATTTGTCTCTTAATTGTTACATAAATTGTATCACATAAGATCTCACATTTAAATTAAAAATAATACCAATTAGGATTAATTGTATTCCCAATTATTAAGATGATTATTATATGAATAGGATATGCTATATAAAAAAAATAATTAAAAAACTTATTTCTTAATCCAACCTTACCGTTATATAACATAATAGGTATAACTGCAAATACCATCATCCATTGATAATTTACCATGAAAATATACTTAATAAAATTAGGTACAGCTAACAAAAATGGCATTTCAATTAATGATAATATAATGTAAGACAATATCATCCAAAACTTCTTATCTCTTAAAAAATAAAAAATCAAAACCATTCCAATTCCCAAGTATGATCCCTCTGTAAACAAGGATAGTATAATTATAAAAATTATAGCAATACATGAGAATAATGTTTTCCACATGCTTCCTCTATTATTTTTAATGAACTCGATTATATCTAACATCAAAATCCCTAAAGCCATAGACAAAAATATATTCATAGGTTGCTTAAAAATAATATTTAAAATTATCATTACTATAAATGCAGCAACAAACAATCTTATAGTAAATTTCTTTCTATTCCTCGTATGAAAAAAACTCTCAACCAAAAGATAAAAATATGTAGGTGCAACAATACGTCCTAAATATGTAAAAAATATTGGCACATCAACTATGTAGTAAAAAATATGATCTAAAATCATTAAAACAAATGCTATCGATTTTAACGTGAACGCACTCATTAATTATAAATCCTCCTATAAAATTATTAAAATAATTTTAACATTTAGATATATAAAATAAAATAATTTTATAATCCTTATAACATCCATCCACCGTCTATATTAATAATTTCCCCACTTAAATTCGAATAGTCACTTGAGAAAAATTTAATACTATCAACTACATGATAAACTTCGCCAAATAATCCAAGTGGAATTTCCCCTATAATCTCCTTAATATCATCATCTTTTATATGTTTATTCATTTTTGTTTTTATAAAACCAGGAGATATCCCTATAACCTTTATATTTCTTGAGTTCATTTCCTGTGATAATGACTTTGTAAATAAATTAATACCTCCCTTTGATACTGAATATGGAATTTCACAAGAAGCACCAACTCTTCCCCAAATTGAAGATATATTTATTATCTTACCATTTTCACCCATAAAATCCTTTAAAATATACTTTGTCAAAATTATCGTATTAGTTAAATTTATATTTATTAAAGATATAATCTTATAATCATCTTGAAATATAAGCGGATTTATATCATATACCCCTATATTATTAACGAGAATATCTATTTTATTTATACCCTTATCTTTAAGATTATTTATAAATTCATATACACTATTTAAATCTTCTAAATCTAAATGGAATAATTCTACACTACTATTTATCCTATCTATCATATAAGTTCTATTGTATGTTGATATTACTCTTGCATTATTTTTAAAATACATATCACATATACCATAACCTATGTCACTAAAATATCCTGTAACTAAAACAGTTTTCCCAAAAAAGTCAAACTCCATCATAAATCCATCCTAAGAATACCATCATAAACTTTAGAAACCTTCCCTGTCATAGACACTTCCCCATTGTCATCAATTTCAACTCTAATATCTCCACCATCACATTTAACTAAAACATCAGAATCCACTAAAGATAATTTATAACAAGCACTAACGGCCCCACAACTACTTGATCCAGAAGCTAATGTATACCCAGCACCTCTTTCATATATCTTTATTTTGATAGTATTTCTATCCAATACCTCAACAAATTGAACATTAGTTCTATTTATAAACATTTCATGATTCTCAATATATGGACCGTATTTATGTATACTCTCATCATCTAATTTGTCAAATATGCAAACTGTATGTGGATTTCCAATAGTTAAAGAAGTTACCTTAAACTTCTTATCTAACACCTCTATATTCTCATTTATAACTTCCCTCTCATTCCCTGTAATTCCAATATCTTTGGAATTAAATGATACCTTACCCATAGATACCTTTATTAAAGTTCCATCATCATTTAAATATCTAACTAAAACTTCTCCTCCCTTTGTTTGAAGCCTAAAACTACTATCTTTCACATATCCCTCATCCTTCAAATATTTTGAAAATATTCTTATTCCATTTCCACTTTTCTCAGCTTCACTTCCATCAGGATTAAATATTTTTAAAAATATATCATTACCCTTAAAAATTGGTCCATACAATATACCATCAGATCCACATCCAAAATTTCTATTACAAATTTTAATTATATTTTTTTCACTCATAAGGATATCAAAATTTCTTGGATCAATAACTATATAATCATTTCCTAATGCTTCATATTTAAAAATTTTTCTCATAACTCTACCTCCTTCAAAAAATTATAACAAAAAAGCGCCATTATAAAAATCTTAATGGCGCTTTTTTAATACTCTAAAAACTCCTTTTCAAATGTATACTCAATTAACTCAAAATTTTCTACATACCAAATATCATTTTTTAAAATCATATTAAACACGTATTTATCAGTTCGTTGACCCGTCTGTGTATAAAAATATGTAACACTTCCACTTTCTAAATCATCATTCAATACAAATCTCCCAGGTTCCATTCCAGTTGGAAATGTATAATTCTTCGGTATAGTAAAAAGATTACTCTTACTAACGTCTAAAAATCTATTAATATCTTTAGAATTTCCAGAATTAACAGCATTTATAAAATATTCAACCAACTTAATATTTTTATCAGATATATCCTTCTCTAATGTTAGTTTATTCACTTCATTCTTAGCTTGATTAAGCTCATCATTTAAACGATTATAATAACTATTTCTCTCATAATTCTCAACATTTATTCTTTGTAGTCTTTCTTCAAGTATAGAATATTGTTTTTGTATACTCATATAATCATCAAAATAAACTAAAAAAATAGATAAAGAAATAACTATAGTAAATACTAAGGATAAAATTAAAAATATAACTACTCCCATCAATTTATTAGTTTCTCGGTCCCTCTTATTATTAAACAAATATGTAGACAAAAAAATCACTCCTTAATTATATATTTTTTATGTATAGAGCTATCTCCGAGTATAGGAGATATGCAAACTTTTAAATAATCACCTATCTCAAGCCCTTCTCCATCAACAAGCGTTAAATTCATATTACTACTTCCAAGTATTTTAACTCTTGTATTCCCTTTATATATCTCACATGGTTTAACAAAATATCTATATACAAATTTTAATAAATCATATATAAAATTCCTCTTAAATTCTCTATAAAATCCTATATGGTGTATATTTCCAATACCAAGTATGCACACATTTGTATCATCTTTTAACTTAACCTTATTCCCATATCCTACATATTCGCCCTTTTTAACCATATAAGAAGATATAACTTTTGAATAATAGTTAAAACTCTTAGATATTCCTAAACTCGATCCATCATATCCATATATTAAATTTCCAATTCTTATTCCATCGCAAAAATCTGCCCTCTCCCTGATATTTTTATTTATAAATCCCTTTGAATTTAAAACATGTATTAAATACTTCCCCTTATATTTTAAAACAGCATTTTTAAACATATCTATCTGATTTAATGTATATTTTTCATCTTTTGCATTATGTAAATGGGTATATATACCAGTTATATTTATATTATTATAATTATTTTCTACATATCTTATAAATTCATTTAATTCTTCAATCTTTATTCCTTTTCTATTCATCCCAGTGCATACATATATATGTGCATTTATATTTAATTCCTTAGGTATAAAATCTAAAATTTCCCTATTATCTATAGTTACAGTAAACTTTTCTATTAGCGGATTTTTAAAATATTCCTTCATAATAATTGGAGTTAGTATTAAAATTTCATTTTCAATCCCTATATTATAAAGCGTTATAGCTTCATCAATATCTGAAACACCAAATAAATCTACCTTTTCCTTAATAAAATCGCATATTTTATGGATCCCAAGCCCATATGCATCCCCCTTAACAACTGCTATAAATTTTTTATTCCCCAAAATATTCCTAATTATACCAATATTTTTATCTATATTATATAAATTAACTTCTAAATATAAATTTTCCACTTAAAATCATATCTCCCAATAATATTTTTTATATTATTTCATCAAAAGTATTTTCTATAATTTAAATTTCAATTTATCTTCCAATCAATTTCACCTACTAAGTGATCTTTTAAATAATCGTTAGTCTTTGAAAATGGTTTTGATGTAAAAAAACCCTTATGAGCTGAAAGTCCACTAGGATGGGATGATTTTATTATTAAATGTCTATTTTTATCTATTAATTTTTCTTTTTTCCTAGCAAAATTACCCCATAAAATAAAAACTAAATTACTCCTATTTTTACATAAATTTTTTATAATACTATCTGTAAATATACTCCACCCTATATCTTTATGAGAATTTGGGAATCCTTCTCGTACAGTTAATACAGAATTTAAAAGTAGTACACCATTTTCACACCACGAACTTAAATCCCCATGACATGGTATACTTATTCCCAAATCATATTCAAGCTCCTTAAAAATATTTCTAAGCGAACTCGGTATTTTTATATCTTTATCACAAATAGAGAAAGATAATCCATGTGCTTCATTTTTCTTATAGTAAGGATCTTGCCCAATTATTACACACTTTATCTCATGAAAATCCCTATATTTAAATGCATTAAACACGTCACTCTTTTTAGGGAAAATAGTATTATTTTCATATTCATCTTTTAAATCACTCATCAATCTTTTAAAATATTCATGCTGACTTTCTCTTAATATAATTTCCCTGAACTTCTCTTTAACCTTTAAAATATCAAATTCCTTCAACAAATCCACAAAAATACCCCTGACCTATACAAAATTTATCCCTATACAATTTAGTATAAAAACTATATATTTTAATTTCAAGGAGTGAATTAAATGAATTTTTTAAGAGTTAGTGCATCGAGTATAAATACAAAGGTATGCGATATTTCTCACAATGTGTCAAATATTAAAAAATGCATAAATAAAGCATTAAATGATAAATCAAAACTCATTGTATTCCCAGAGCTCTCAATAACATCCTACTCTTGTTTTGATATGTTCCTAAAAAGAACTACTCTCGAAAAAAGCTATGAAGGTATCAAAGAAATCTTAGATTTTTCAAATAATAAGGATATTTTAATTATTATTGGAAGCATTTTTGAATACAATAATTTGCTCTTCAACTCAGCATTTGTGGTACACAAAGGAAGAATTCTCGGTATTATCCCAAAAACATATCTCCCAAACTATCAAGAATTTTATGAAAAAAGATATTTTTCAGAAGGCTTTATAAAATGCATAGAAGTTTCATTCATGGGCGATAAAACATACTTCGGAACCGATATTTTATTTTGTTATAAAGATATTAAAATAGGAATTGAAATTTGCGAGGATCTATGGGCTCCAATACCAAATAGCTCATATCTTGCAATAAATGGAGCAAACATAATATGTAATCTATCTGCATCAAATGAAACAAGCTTCAAACATGAATATAGAAAAAACCTGATTAAATATCATAGTTACAAAATAAATGCAGCATACATATATGCAAATTCAAGCCCATCTGAATCAACAACAGATATTGTATTTTCATCTTATAACGCCATATATGAAAATGGTGAGCTAATTAAAGAAAGTAATAGATTTTTATTTGAGAACACTGTATGCTCAGGATTAATAGATATAGAATACCTAAACACTAGTAGAATTAATAACATAACATTTAGAGATTCATTTAAATATTACAAGCGAGATATTAAAATAATTAATATCCCATTTGACGATATTTCATATGGAGAATTTGATAAAAAAATAAAATTAAACCCGTTTATATATGAGAATCATGAAAAGAATAAAGAATTATTTGAAGAGATATTTATTATGCAAAAATGCTCACTTGAAAAGAGATTGTCTCACATAAATAGTTATAAAATTATACTTGGAATAAGTGGGGGATTAGACTCAACCCTTGCACTTATATCATCATATAACGCATTTAATCTCATGAACATAGATATCAAAAATATAATAGCTGTGACAATGCCAGGATTTGGAACATCAAATAAAACTAAAAATAACGCAATAAATCTATGCAAAGAATTAAATGTTACATTAAAATCTATAGATATAACAAAATCAGTTAAACAACACTTTAAAGATATTAATCATAATGAAAATATTTTTGATATAACTTACGAAAATTCACAGGCAAGAGAAAGAACACAAATTCTCATGGATTTATCAAATAAAGAAGGTGCAATACTTTTAGGTACAGGAGATCTATCTGAAATAGCTTTGGGATTTTCGACCTATAATGGAGATCACATGAGTATGTACAACATAAATTCATCTATTCCAAAAACATTAATAAAACATTTATTAAAACATTATTATGAAAATTATCCAATATCTGACAATATAAAAAAAATACTCATAGATATCATAAACACTCCGATATCACCAGAACTTCTTCCTACAGATAGCAATGATAAAATTTTACAAGAAACTGAGAACATCGTAGGTCCATATGAATTACATGACTTTTTCATATACCACTTTATGAAACACAATGCCTCATTTAATAAAATAGAATTTTTAGCTCTAAATGCATTTAAAGACATCTATCCTAACGATATCATAAAAAATTCATTAAATATTTTTATAAAAAGATTTTTTCAAAATCAATTTAAGAGATCAGCCATGCCTGATGGTCCAAAAATAACTGAAATATCACTCTCTCCAAGAGGAGATTTTAAGATGAGTTCAGACTCTTCATATAATTCTTTTATAAACTAAAGAGGAAGTGCAAAATGCACATCCTCTTTTATTAACAAAGACCTCTATATATAACAATATAATAATGTTTAAAAAAATAATTTTAATATTTTCTTATTTTCCGTTAACACAAATTACTTAAAATGAATAATATACCCTATAAGAACATTTAAAACTTCCATAAGGAAGTTTGATAAAAATATTATATATACACTTTAGGAGGACTAAAAATGTCTTATTGTTGCAATACTGCTCAAAATACAATTTCAAACTCTGTTAATATAAATGTAGAACCAGGAAGTAGCCAAAATAGTTGTACTGTTAGAGTTAACATTCCAATCAATCCATTTAAAAAATTATATATAACAGGAGAGGTTGTAAACAGCTGTACTGGATTATCTATACCTTATGCAAATCTTCAATTATTTGAAAAAAGCAATTGCGGATGTCAATATAAACTCATAGCTTATACAACTTCAAACTGCAGAGGAATGTATGAATTCAATCTATTCCTAAATAGAAATTCTGGTTGTAAAAAATATAAAATAGTCGCAAGCATGCCATGTCAAACTACTCAACCAGTAATGCCAATATCCTCTACACCTTATGTTTCAGGGGGATGTTCTCAAACGAGAAATTCATGCTGCTGTAACAATCCTGAGGATTCTTGTGCCTATACTAGTCAAAACAACTGTTGCGAATACACTGTTGAGTATTTAGGTAGTGAAACTTCATCATTTAACCAAAACAGAGTATATAATAACTGCAGTACTTGTAATACTACAAACACTGATGGATGCTGCAACACTGGATACTCTAACGTTCAAGAACTTCAAGATGGTTATCCAACTCAAAACTTTGGATATATACAAAATGTTTGTAACACTCAACCTCAAAGTGGAACTTGTTCAAACAACCAATGTTGTGGATCAAATTTTTGGAATGACTAAAAAACAGGAGACCATAAAGGTCTCCTTTATTTATTACGCAAACTTCATATGAATACACCATATATCTATTCATTCATATCAAGTATACCTAAATTATTATAAAAAAATAAAGCATGCGTATTCTTAAAAATAATCCTACATGCTTAATTAATCATCAACTATAAATAAACTTCTAAAACTCCTATATATCATAAATATCTTACCTCTATTTGTAAGCTATAACTTAACAATAGCGAATTTTAATATCCATAATTTTCCTTTAATACCTGTATTAATTTTCCTAAATTTTGGTCATTTATCGAGTATGTAATCGCAAGTCCTGATTTATTAGAAACTAATATTTTATGCGCCTTTAAAGTTGATAAATGCTGAGATAATGCCGATTGGGTTACATGATTTAGTTTACTATGAAGTTCACTTACTGTCATTGGTCTTTCTAGAAGATAACAAACTATATTGAGTCTATTTTCATTAGATAAGACCCTTAAAATTTCTGCTACTTCTTTAATATTTGCGATAATCATAAAGCTATTATTCCTCTTTCATTTTCCTAAATTTTGTAACTTATCATATTAATAATATAATATAAGATGTATGTTTGTAAATGAATATATATTCATAATACTAATTTATTCCTTTAATTTAATACTTTATACAATAATTTTACATAATTAGTTAACAATATTTAAATTGTTTAAACATTTAGTTCATGTAAAAGGAGCTCATATTTATAATATAAGCTCCTTTTTGTTTTCAATATTTGTTCTTTTTATAATTAACAAACATACAATACATCCTAAAAATTCTGAAAATGGATATACAAACCAAACTCCATTTATTTTTAATATAGGAATCAAAATTAAAAACCCTAGTATTATGAAAAGTATTCCTGAGCATAATGAAATTAATATAGATTTTTGCGATTGATTTATAGACTGGAAAAAATAAATAGTTACAATATTAAATGCCATAAAGATGCATCCTATAAAATAAATCTTCATCCCATAAATTGTTATAGATAGAAGTTCAAAATCATTATTTATAAATAAAGATGAGATATTTTCCGAAAACATAAGTGCAATTAAAAAAGACGATACTCCTATAAAAATAGATGTTATAAAGCCATATCTAAATACTGTTTTAGTTCTCTTAATTGAATTATGTCCATAATTCATACTCACTATAGGTTGTATACTTTGCGCTATACCTGAAAATATACAAATTATAACATATGATACATTTAATATTATCCCATAAGATGCAACATATATATTACCTCCCAATCTTACAAGTATATTATTAAATATAAATATACTAATTCCTCTGCTCATCTCTAAAAGAAATGTTCCAAATCCATTATTTAAAATTCTAGATAATAACCTAAAATCAAATCTAACCTTACACAATTTTATATTACTATTCTTTTTAAAAAAATAAGTACTCAATATCAATATATTCACAATGGGGGAAATTACAGTCGCTATAACAGCTCCTTTAATACCCAAATTCCACTCAAAAATAAATATATAATCTAAAACTACATTCGTAATATTTGCAACTACTGTTGCAGTCATAACAAGCTTTGGTGCACCATCATTTCTTATAAAACATCCAAGTACTCCCGATATTAAAAATGCCCAAGTAAATCCTACAAGTATTCTAAAATAATCCCTAAATAAATAACTAATATCAGGTGTAGCTCCCAAAACTTTACCTATTTGATCAGTAAATACAACACCTAAAACAGATATGATAATTCCTATCATAATTGTAAATAGGAATGCAATAGTAAATATTTTGTTACTGTCTTTTCCACCACTTGCCTTATTCAAAGAAAGTATATTTGATCCACCTATTCCTATACATAAATTGATCGATGTAAATAAAGTAAAAAGAGGTACTGTAACATTAAGAGCAGTAAGACCATCTCTACCAACCCCTATTCCCACAAACATAGTATCAACAAATATATAAAGAGAGATTGCCAAAGAGGAAAGAATTCCTGGTATCAAATATCTAATAAATATTTTTTTTAAATCGTCATTTAAAAGATCCATCCTTTTCATAATATGACCTCACTATTGAATTTTATTGAAATAATCCAAAATTCCGGATACTATACAACCAACTATAATATCTTGTCCACTTACTGAAATTAAATATTCCTCATCACTTTCATTAGTTATAAATCCAAGTTCAAGTAATACTCCCACATATTTTGTTCTATTTAAAATAGCAAGC
The DNA here is from genome assembly GCF_000270205.1 of Candidatus Arthromitus sp. SFB-mouse-Japan. Classification (NCBI taxonomy): domain Bacteria; kingdom Bacillati; phylum Bacillota; class Clostridia; order Eubacteriales; family Clostridiaceae; genus Candidatus Neoarthromitus; species Candidatus Arthromitus sp. SFB-mouse. Next base: position 235,202 of record NC_015913.1, on the reverse strand, counting down.
CTTCTATCCTTAGTTGTTTTAACTCCTCTATCTGTTGTATACTCTATAGAAGATAGTTCATCCTGTATACACTCACCAAGAAGATAACTTTTATTATCTAATGATCTGGTATAGGTTTCAACTCCCCTAGCACTTTCGTACTCACTCCCATTTAAATGTATGGATAAAAATACATCTGGCTTCAAATTATTTATAATTTTAATCCTACTATTTAAATCATAAAACTCGCTATCTCCCAAAGAAACATCCTCCTCTCTAGTGTAATAAATATCAAATCCATTTTCCTCAAGCTTTTGACCAAGCTTTAATGAAATATTAAGCGTTACATCCTTCTCAAGTGTATTACTATATCCTATAGATCCAGTATCAACACCACCATGTCCTGCATCGATAACTATTATTCTCTTTGATATAACCTGCCCTAATTTCCCTCTATTAAAATATTTAAAGATGAATATGAAACCCAAAATTATAATAATAAATGATGCTATTAAGATCCCCTTTTTCATATGCCCCTCACCAAAAATTACAATAACAGAATAATAATACTATAAATATCTAATTAAAGGCAAAATAAAATAGGAGTTATTAAATAACTCCTATTTACTAATAATTATATATTGTCATAATGTTTTACAATTTTATCTACTATAGCCTCATCATCAATTTTACAAATATAAACTATAGCATCCCTTATACCTTTTTCATCTATTATAGATTTCATCTTTAGACTATTCTCATCTTTATCTGTTATAAATTTAAGAGCATATGCAACTCCCAAACATAGTGCATTTATATCTTTTCCATAACTACTTGATGTTAATATAGGTTTTATAAATCTATCATTTCTTGATAATTTTCTCATAGGCTCTCTACCAACCCTCAAGACAGAATCAACTAAATATGGATTCTTAAACCTATTAATTATTTTATTTATATATTTCATATGCTCTTCTCTATCAAAAGAGTATTTTGATATAAGACCTTCTCCACTCTCAACCATAGCATCACAAACATTTTTATAAATATATGGATCATTTATACTCTCAAAAATCGTTTCATATCCCTTATTAAATCCAAGATAAGCAGTCATTGAATGAGCTGTATTTAACGTAAATAATTTTCTCTCTATATACGAATGTAAATTACATACTTTATTCATGCCATTTATATCTAAATCACCCAATATTTTATCTTTCTCAACATTCCATTCAAAGAATTCTTCAACATTTACATCTATAGAATCTATATCGCATGGAGGAACAATCCTATCAACGGAACAGTTTGGAAAGCCTACTAAATTTTCTATTTGGATCTTTTGATCTTCACTTAAATATTTTAAAATCTCATTTTTTAAGACATCTGTTGCGTTTACAGAATTCTCACAAGCAATTATATTTAAATATGATCTATTTCCATCCTCAATTCTTTTTATTATACCTTTTGATATAATCTCAGATATTCTTGGAAGAATCGATACACCAACTGCGGTTGTTATTATATTTGAATTAGATATTTCATTTATGAGATTCTCGTCATAAGAATACATACCCCGTATATTTTCTACTATCTCCTCACTCTTTACATTATCTGTAATTACAACTCTATACCGTTTATTTTCATTTATTTTATCTATTATATCTTTATTTACATCAACAAATAAAACATCATATAAAGACTTACTTAAAAGATATCCAATAAATCCCCTTCCTATATTTCCTGCACCAAATTGTATTGCCCTTTTCATATTTTACCTCTCCTTTATGATACCATTTTCAAATTTCTCTATAATTCCCTTTAATTCTTCCACATAATAAATTGATAATATATTTCTTATATACTCTCTAATAATCAATATATCCTGTTTTTTTAAAATATCTATAAAAGTGTCATCTTTTACTAAATTTGAAGTTAACTCCCCTATAACTTTCCTTAAAACTTTCGTATTTAACTCTTCTGGTATAATAAAATAAAAAATAATATTTAAATTTCCATTATAAATTGGTATATCTTTACTTAATATATAACTCCCTATATATATATCCTTTGAAAATTTGCTTATTGTATGAAGAATTATTATCCCTAATTCCTTTACATAAGAACTCGATATCATCTCTTTTCTTAATATTTCATGAAATATTTCATCCCTATTATAAGAAAGAGTTTTATACACAAAATCTCTGATTACATTTTGTATTGATCCATATGTATCAATTTTATTTACCTTAAAGTTTTCTTCTATAAACTTAATCATATTTCCTAAATAATTTATCACATCTATATCTAATGACTTATTCTTATTTTCTACATTCTTAATAGCTTTGGACTTTAATTTAAATATTTCTTTTATCTTATCATTTATAATTAATATATCACTTATACTTAAATCAACACCAACTTTTATATAGTTCATATTATCTTTTATATCACTTGTTGAAATAATAAAATCTATATTTTCATCATATGAATTCCTAAGTTCATCAAAAGAATCAATCGTATTTACAATAACAACATTTGGAAATTCCTTTGTTATTTTATTATATAAAAAGGAGGTAACCCCCCTCTCTCCCTCTGAATATATTAAAACTCTATATTTAAATTTTAATTGGAGCTTTCTTTCGTAAGCTGCAACTATGTGCATCGTTATATATCCAACTTCACTATCTGGAACCTCTCTCGATATTACATTTTCTAAAACCAAACATGCTTTCTTTGTCGCATCAAATATTTCCTTATACTCTGTTTTCATCATCCCTAAAAATGAATTTCTAATGTTCATATTCATAAATAATCTATTTATAGCAGGTCCAAGATGAAGGCTTAAATTTTTTATAAGATCTCTTGAATCTATAAGAGATATTCCAAGTATCTTTTGAACCTCACATATAATATCTCCTGAAATCTTAATCCTATCTAAACGATCAAAATTAAAATCATCACTATACTCATAATTATCACCGCATATATTATTTGCCTTAAGATGCATTGATATGTAACATATATCCCCATCTTTAACTTCAATTTCAAATTTTTCATCCAATTTATTCAATATCATCTTTGAAATATTAAACTCTATATCCTTTTTAAACTCATTTATCTTAGATAATGGAAATTCACAATTATAAGAATCTTTCATCCTATGAAGCGTTACAATAAGATGAACCATAAGAGATGAATACGCTTTATGCGATAACTTTATATTAAATAATAAAAAAGTCTCTTCTACCACTTGATTTATAATTTTAAGATGTTCCTCAAGCAATCCACCAAAATCATCATATAAATTCAAAGAATAATTTTGGAAAATTAAATACAAATTCCTTCCTGAAAACTTTTCATAAAACAAATAAGAAGAAAGCTCTCTTAATTTATCTTCACTTCCCTCTATATATATCCCTAAACCTTTTTTAGTTAAAAGTTTTAAATCAAACTTAGTTAAAATTTTACTTTTTATGTAATCCAAATCCTTTGAAAAAGTAGAATAAGATATCTTAAACTTATTTAAAAATAAAGTACTCTTAGTTTCTGAATGTAAAATATTCTCAAGTATACATATAACTCTATCATTTTTTGAATATTTAGTTAAAGGATATTCTAAGCTCATCTCTTCTCTCAATTTATTTATCTTTTCATACTCACCATCTAAAAATATCCCAACCCCACTTTTTTTAACAAATAATATCTCCCTCTCATCAAAAAATTCTTCAATAAGATGGAGTTCCCTCATAATAGTTCGAGAACTCACATTTAACTCATTTGATATATCTTTTATTCTTTTGGGATTTTTAAAATTATCAATAAGTATTAAAATTATTTGTTTTTGTCTAAAAGTTAACTTTAATTTACTCATATACAGTTATTACTCTCTTAAAATTATATCTAATATTTCTTTTTTGCTATTACTCTCTTTAAGTCTTTTTAAATTTTCCTCATCTCCAATAATCTCAGCGAGATTTGAAAGTATTTTTATATGATCATCTCCAACTCCAGCAATACCAACAATTAAATAAGCCATATCTTCTCCAAAACAAACCCCATCTCTAAGTTGAATAAATGTTATACCGCTCTTTATAATACTACTTTTAACATCATTCTCTCCATGCGGAATCGCAACCCCCATACCAATATAAGTTGATACTAAAGATTCACGTCTAAGCATTCCATCTATATAATCTTCTTTAACATAGCCATTTTTAAATAAAAGTTTTCCTGCCATTTCAATAGCTTCTTCCTTAGTCTTAACTGAAGCATTTAAAATAATATTATTCTCATTGAAAATATCCTGAGTATTTTTATGATTTCCCTTATTTGATGGACTATCACTATCATTTTTTCTCCCATTCTCCAAAATATTTTTAAATAAATTCTCAATATTTGGATCATTTAAAAAGTTTTGTATTCCTATAACCTGTAAATTTTTATTTGCATTTAAAACTCTATCTTTGAGATTATCATGCGTTACAACAACTTGAGCATCACTTGGTATACTATCTACAGAAGAATAAGAAACTTCTATATTAATACCTTCTTTTTTAAGTCTATTTCTAAACTTTGATGCTCCCATAGCACTAGAACCCATTCCAGCATCACAAGAAAACACTATTTTATTTATATTTGAAAAATCAATTACCACACTTGAAGAATTATTTTTTAGATCTTTTACACCAGATTTTGCCTTATTTAAATCATCTTCTGAAGTTCTCTTTATAAAAAATCCACTAACTAAAAATGAAACTACAGTTGATACCATTATCCCTAGTAATATTTTAAAAGCATCACCCTTAGCTGCTAAAAATAGTATCGAAAATATACTTCCAGGAGAAGGCGTAGCCACAAGTCCAACTGAAAATATAGAAAATATTAAAACCCCACTAACTCCTCCAAGTATAACACTAAGTATTAGCATAGGATTCATTAAAATATAAGGAAAATATATTTCATGAATTCCTCCGAAAAAATGTATAATAGCAGCACCAGTTGCTGACTGTTTCACCATGCCCTTACTAAATACAAAATATGCAAGTATAACACCAAGTCCTGGTCCTGGATTTGATTCTAATAAAAATAATATAGATTTTCCAACTTCCTGAACCTGATTAATACCTATAGGCCCTAATACTCCATGATTAATTGCATTATTTAAAAATAAAACCTTTGCAGGTTCAATAAATATAGACACAAGAGGAAGTAATCCCTTTTCAATTATTGTAAAAACTCCAACAGATAAAAATCCTGTCAATATTGTTATAATAGGTCCTATAAAGATAAGTGATACTATAGCTAATATTAATCCCAAAATTCCTATAGAAAAATTATTTACAAGCATTTCAAATCCTGAAGGAATTTTATCTTCCACATAATTGTCAAATTTTTTAATTACAAATCCACTTATAGGCCCTACAACCATAGCACCGATAAACATTGGTATATCTGATCCAACTATAACTCCACTTGTTGCAATCGCTCCAATAACTCCACCTCGTGTACCTCCGACAGCTCGACCACCAGTATAACCAATCAAAAGAGGTAACAAATACTTAAGCATTGGGTCAACTAAACTTCCAAAAGTTTCATTCGGAATCCATCCTGATGGAATAAAAAATGCAGTTATAAGACCCCAAGCAATAAATGCTCCAATATTTGGCATCACCATACCGCTTAAAAACTTCCCAAATCTTTGCACTTTGCTTTTAAAATTACCCATTTTATTTCTCCTTTTAATATCTCATAATTCATTATAATTATTATAATGAATTATGTTAAACGGTTTCAATTAAAACAAGTTTCATAAATGTCATCAATAATGATGACATTTATATAATAAAAAATAGTGCAAAATGCACTATTTAAAATCAATAATTCACTTTTAACTTCTTCTTACCATTATCTACATTAACTTTTAAATCACCTATCTTATAATTCTCATCTGCATTTGCGTATATAAAATCTCCATTAGAAACATTTACATGAACTCTTTCAGTGTGTACATCAACAAAATCACCATTACCATTTTTAATATCAAGATCAATTGAATCTCCACATACATGCGATAAATACACATCGCCATTAGATTTAGAAAGGTTTATGCTCTTTACCCTACTTGAATCAAGTCTTAAAGCACCATTCCCACACTCAATCTTCAATTCATGTGAAGTTATATCGTATATCTCAATATCCCCATTATTGACTGATATTTCAATATCATTTAGCATTTTATTTATAGGTACTTTTATTAAAACACGTCCACAATTTCCTATTTCCTTAAAATTTTCTTTATTATTTCTTATAATCTTTATAGTTTTTTGATCATGAGATATATCATAAAAAAACTCATCAACTAAATAACTAGTCTGTATAAAAATATCCTTTATATTCTCATCTCCCAATATCTTTACATCAGTATCTAGTATATCTATCAATATATTTCTTCCTTCTGGCTCACATATGTTATATTCTTGTGTAGTTACCTTCTTTGATTTATAAAAATTGCTTTTCTCTCCTTTTAATACCTTAAATATTATATCCCTAAATATAAAACATAAGATTAAAACGAGAAGTATTATTATATAAATAGTAGACACAAATCAACCCCTCCTTACTTAATACTATTTTAACATATAAAAAAACCTATTGAAATATTTCAATAGGTTTTATAAAAGTTTTTCATAACAACGAAAAAAATATTTCATATTCTCTTTATGTATATCGCCAACAAATCTATAGTTAAATTTTTCAACCGCTCTTATTGTATCCGTATTTAATTCATATATACATCCTCTTACATAATTTAACCTATATTTTCTTGATATATCTTCTGCAAGAAATATAAGTTCTTCTTCAATACCTCTATCCTTATAATTTTTATTAATGGTTATGCTATGAAAAGAAGTACCTGTTATATTTTTACTCCATTTTATATGAGATGAATTTAATATCTCATTGCTACTTATAAATATAAAACCTCCAATATCTGTTCCAATACCCCTTACATAAATATATCCATTTTCTATTCCATCTCTAAAAGTATCCTCTCCTAGATAGTCCAATTTATCATATCCATGTTCTTCCATATCTTCCATTGATTCATTAAAAACATAAACTATTTTATGTAAATCTTGAATGGTTGCTCTCCTTAACACTTAGACAAGCTTCCTTTCTAAAAATATTTTAACATTTACTATACCTTAATATCAAAATCCCATCATCAACTAAATATTTAATCAATTTTAGTTTGATCAAGATATCACTTTCCTGAACAAAGAGTCTCCTACCTTTACCAAGTATAACAGGTATAATTCCTATAATATACTCATCAATTATATTTCTAGATATAAATTGAGTAAGCGTTACTCCCCCACCAAACAAAAATATATTTTTACCATCCTTCTTTAACTCTTCAAGTATTATTGATACTATATCTCCATTTATAAAATGAATATTATCATAATTCTCAAGTTTTTTCGAAGTAGCTACAAATATCTTTTTACCCTCAAAATCTTTATGAAATCCTAGATCATAACAATCTCTTCCCATCAAAACAACATCTACATCATTTAAAAATTCTTCATATCTCCATTTATCATCAGTATCTAAAGAATTATCACCTTGACCCTTTATCCAATCATACTCTCCATTTTCTTTAGCAATATATCCATCAAGGCTCATAGCTAAATTAAGTACAATTTTTCTGCCCATACTTATCTCCTAATATATAAATTTATTAATTTCCTGATTGACCTCATTTAATACAACAATTTTAAATTATTTTTATAAAAACATAAATAAAGCTATAGAAAATTTCCATAGCTTTTAATTCTTATCTATATTTAACTTATTCTTAGAATGTCTTCCCCAACATATAAGAGCAAACCATATAAACACAATAAGCCCTAAAACTTTATAAGCACATATAATTATAGGATTTCCTTCTCCTTCTGGTATAATTCCATTTATAGCATCAAAAATTAACGCTGGCTCAGGGAATATAGACATAAATATCACAAATATTAATATAAGAAATAAAAGTATTCCCATAAAAATTCCGAATCCTCTATTCCCCATTTTAAAATCTCTTTCAATATTATTCTTTTTAAGCCTAAGAACAATATAAGCTATAAGCAAAAAAAGTATTGGAATGAGATAAGTCGCAGCTGTCATATTTATAACGGTTTCAAGAAAACTTTCCAAAGATCCAATGCCAATCCCTGGTATCAACAATAAAACTGTTACTATAATGGCTTGAGCCTTTAGTGCATTATATGGAGTTCCAAACTCATCAGTCTTAGCAACCCAAGTCCCAAATACTCCTTTAGGTATTTCAGAAAATAGAGCTTTAACAGGTACAGATGTCCATATAACAAGCGATCCAAGATTTGAGAGTAGAAGTATTAAACCTATAAATCTATTCATCAACATATTAGGTATTCCAAAATAACCACCTAATATAGAAAAAACATTAAATATTCCGTTTGAATAATTATTTTCTAAAACTTCCCTAGGTACCACGAGTCCTATAGCAACACACGCTAAAGTATACATAATACCAACTAAAATAACAGCTGTTATTATAGTTTTTATAAAAGACTTTATTCCTCCTTTTGTATCTTTAACATAAACTCCTGTGCTTTCAGATCCTCCGAGTGATTGAAGTATCCATGCCATAACCATAAAAAACGTCCAATCAAATTTTGGGGTTAAAGTTTCAACCGTAAACTCTTGTGCTGGAGGATTTTTCATAAAAAACACAAATACAAAAGCTAATATTATAAATAAAATTCCCATTAATATTTTAGCTATACCTGCAATATTTGTAACCTTAGATAAAACTTTTACCCCCTTTATTGAAACATAAGTTCCAATCCAAAAAAGTATAACACTTGCCAAAGCTAAAATAAAAGTACTGCTTTTCCCATCAAACAGATTTCTCCCAAAAAGAGTATAGGATGCATATATTAAAGTGTTTGGAATAAGGGATGTAAAATAAAATAAATTTGCAAAGAAATAAGACCAAGCACCCAAAAACGCCCACTTATCTCCTAAAGAAGTTTTTATCCAGCTATATATGCCCGATTCACTATCTTTATTTATGGATATAAATTCAGCTACTATAAATGTAATCGGAATAAAATAAACTACAGTTGAGAATAAATATCCGGATATGTTGGCTAGTCCTATCTGTATACTATTATTTATTATATTTGGAAAATTAAAGATTGCAGAGAATGTCATAAGAAGTAATGCAATTTTAGATATTTGTTTTCTATTGTTCACCATAAATTAAACTCTCCTTTTATGTTCAACCAATCACATTATAATATAAAATCCATCGTTTAAAAAGGGTAATTTATATATGTAAAAAAGTGGTAAGGAAATCCTCACCACTTTTATTTTTACGCAACCACTCCAGCTGCATCTTGATCTTGTTGTCTCCAGAATATTCCAACCTTATCACAAAGCTTTCCAAACTCTGGTTCGTGAACCATTCTATCAACCAAAACTTCTTGGGCAAGCTTTTTGTTGCCTTGAGCATTTTGAAGATTTTCATTGTATATTCCTATCCAGAATTCAAGTCCTCCCTGATCATATTCCCTATTAACAACTATTTGATATAATGCTGCTATAAGATCATTATCTGCTAAGTTTCTATTTGTAAACTCATCTTCAGCGAACATCAAATTCTTTAAGAAGTACTCGCCATTTAATGTTTTTGGTTTCATTCTATGTGCATACCAATAATTATATCCTTCCTCATCTGGAAATCTCTCAAATGCAAACCAGTATGCATTACTTAACCAATCTTGAGCTAAATCTTCTGGTTGTGTTGTAAACTCAGGAATTATAATTTTGTGAGTTGAGCCATTTTCTAATGGAATTTCCAATTCAATGTTTGTATAAACCTTCTTAGGTATTGTTGGAGCTATTGTAAATCCTGTTCCATCTTCATTAAATGTAGCTGTGAAACCTTGATAAACCTCATCACCCATACTTAATGAAATAGTTCCTGATGTATCTACTGGAAGTTCTGCTGGTATTACAAATTCAGCTGCAGTTCCTTGAATATCCATAGGTATTTCTTCAATTATTGTTTCTTCCCCAAATCCTGCTTGTGTTTCAAAAGTTACCTCAAATGGATCTATTTGAAGTCCTTCTTTGGTTATTTGAACTTTTGCTATATATGATGCCCCACCTTCTAATCCTGTTAAATCCCCTGAAGTTGTTCCTGATCCAGTTGATGTTAAGGATGCTGAATCTGGATAATTTGTTTCATCTGATTTTCTTACAAAAACCTCTGTTTTATCAGCATCTCCAAATGTTATATTAGTTGGATATTTCCAATTAATTTTTGCTCCTTCTGATGTTATTGATGCTTCATCAACTGATGCTGATAAATACGATGCTTTAAATGTTTTCATATACAATAGTCCTCCGAGATCATAACAAACGGCAACATCATAATCTTTTGATGGATCTTCAATTTTTATGCTCGCATCACCTACAGAGTTAATTTTCTCTCCTAAATACTCTGTATTAGATAACTGCTTTAATAAATTTATATCTTCTGGCATAGGTGTTCCATCAGATTCTTTATGAGCTATTATTAATTTATCTGTCATACTGTAATCAGAATCTTCAAAGAAATCTATTGCATTTTTACCATAATTCCATGATATAAGTGCCTCATTGTATTTTAATTGTTCAAGTTTTATATCAGTAAGTGAAAGTCCTGTTGTAGTTAGCTCAAATTGTACTGGCTCGACATAACCATCTTCTAAGTCTAATACAATTGCTATATCATATTTTGCTTCTGGTAGTAGATAACTTAATTCAATTAAAGTCATATCAGCTATATTAGCAGTATCTGTTTGAACTCCCTCAAATACCAAATTATTTTCATCTATTAAATCGCCATCAGAAAATTCATCCATAGCGTATATTAAAAGTTTATCCCCACTAACAAATTCATAATTATCTGGTGGAGTAATACTTATTAATGCTCTTGTTTCATTAACTTCAGTTGCTTCCGCTTTAATTGGGTTTATCTTATTATTAAACTCTAGTTCTTTTTCATAAGTTCTCTCTCCGACCTTATATTCTAGTTTCATTTTCTGATCAACTCCAAGAGAGTGAGCTAATACATAATCACCAAAAGTATTATTTATACTCTTGCCTGCAGCATTTTCTTCATACCTAAGACTATATTCTGGTTCATCTGGATACGCATCTTCAGTTGCAGGTTTTACAAATATCTTTAATGTATCTGCTGGATTAAATACCATATTTTCAGGTTCTACTGTCCAGTTAACTAGTATATCGTATTCCTGATAACTATCCATCTCAAATGACTTTATCTCAAATGATTTTGTTGATATATCAACTTCTTTTTCTATAAAATAGCTATCCTCCCCTGTTCCCATAGTAAATTTAATTTTAGATTTATATCTCCTCTCTGGTGTTAATCCCGATACATCAACTGCTGTAACCTCATTCATATCATATTTGCCTTCTTCTGGATTCTGACTTGATGCATGAGTTAATGTTAATAGTGGATCACTATAATCTGTGCTAATTCCACTATCTCTTGTTTCTGAATTTCCTCCTTCTTCACTAAGCTCTTTAACAAAAATCTCTATCTTGTCTCCTTCTTGAAGTTCATACTCTGGTGGATATTCCCAACCAAATGTTGCAGAAGTTTGATTTGATACATAAACTGTAGCTTTAAGTTCATCAACCTGTGTTTTAAGTTTTACTTCTGCCTCTGAAGTCTTAGTCTCTCCTGCTCTTTCACCCTCTCTTGATCCACTTTCAGTCATAGTATATCTAACTTTTAGAGTATAATCTTTATTAACTCCTAAATTCTTTAAATCTAGAGATTTAAAGGTTCTAAGATCCCCTGTCTTATTTACATGTTGTGTATGCTGTGGTTCACTTGAAAGTACTACAATATTTTCATCTCCACTTCTAGTACTAGCACCTTGAGTCATGGTATAAATTTTCGTAAAGTTTGATAAATCATCACTTCTTGATGTCTTAGTATTTTCTTTTATAAATATCTCAACCTTATCACTATTACTAAAACTCTTATCACTAGGTGAAAAACTCCAATTTATTGTACCTGTTTTGGTCTTAACATTTGACGTATTTAATCCTACAATTTGTAAATCAGTTGTTGCTTTAAAGCTAGTTGAAGTACTATAAACTTCTTGCCCATCATTTAAGAATTTAAGTGTAACATCGTAGGTTGCATTTGCTTCAAGATCCGTTAAAGTGTTTTCTTTTGTCGTAACTGCTATTTCTTCATTATTTGGAAGAGACGAATTTCTTGTTGATTCTTCTTTCTTTGTTACAGTTAATTTAACTTTATCATTTGTTCTATTATTTTCCTTATATCCATCTGGATAAGTCCATTTAACTTTTGCAGTCCAATTATTATTTGCAGTTTTAATATCAGTAACATCAATATTAAGTTCTGCATCTACTTGAACTAAAACATACTTATTAATCTTTTTACCTTTGATTGTGTATTCAACTTTAGCGTTATAAAGAGTATTAAATCTTGGAACTTCTATTGTTGCTTCTTTCGAAGTTGATGGGGTTAAATTCAAATCCTGTATAGGTGTTTCTGGATACTCTGAGCTAGTACTCTCTTTTAAGAATACTTCTAGTTTATCATCTTCTCCAAACTCAACTTCACCTTGAGTTTCCCACTTAAGTTTTACCTTTGATATATCATCTGTCTGATTTTCTGAATTTAATGATGTAATGCTAAAAGCTTCTGTTTTAAAATTAAAGTAAGCTGTACTTCCTGCATAACTAGCCCCATTAAAATTTTCTGGAAACTGTACTAAATGCTGAATTCTAGCTCTATAACATTGATCTGGTTCAAGATTTTCTAACATATATTCTTGAGGATCTCTACTATAATTCCAATTTTGACCATAAACATATTCAAAAATTTTATCTGGATCATAAAAAGCAGTGCTAGTATCGTTTAAAGAATTTACTTTCCTTAAATGTACTTTTACTAAATGCCCATTTTCTGGCTGATATGGAGTAAATTCATTATTTTCATCGCCTGTATCTACTTGCCAAACAATCTTAGCTGAAGTCTGTTTTTGATCAATAATATTTATAGTAACTGGTCCTGGTCTAGAATTAATAGTTCTCCTATTATATCCATCTTCACCTTCTGTACCAGATGGCTTGTTTGTTATTATTTGCTTACCACCTATCGTATAAATCAGGTCAACATGATAGTTTTTTTCCCAACTAGGCATTTTAATAGTTGCTCTCTTAACACTATTTAAATTCTGCGTAGCCGAAAATACTGGGTTAGAATAGGACGAATCAACTGAATTTATGGTATTTGGATACCCTGAAAAAGCACCACTACCATTTGGTTTTATAAAGATTTCAACTTTATCACCTTCATTGAATTGCATATTAGTTGGCTCAAAATCCCAAGTTATATTAACCTCTCTATTCCTAGGCCATGCCTCCTTATAATAAGCATCCCTATACTGACAATTTTCAACTTCAATAAAATTAGTAAGTGCAAAAGGAAGTGTTGTAAAATCTACAAAGGTATTTGTTATTGCCCTTTGGTTATATAAAACAATTTTCGCCTCATAATTAGTTCCTGGAGCCATTCCAGTTACAACAGTTGAGCTAGTATTTGAAAAATTAACACCATTATTTCCATGAGCTAAAGTTAATTTTGGTATTGATGAAAAAGTATCACTACTTGCCTTATCTCTTAAAAATATCTCAACCCTATCTCCAGATGCTGGTATATATCCGCTTGGATAACTCCAAGTTATTTTAACAGATGTTTCTTTTATCTCTGATGCTGATGAATTTATAGGATAATATATAAATGACTGACCAAATGATTTTTCTCCATTTGTAAATTCAATAAAATAAGCTTTTCCTTTTTCCAAAACTTTATCATTATTAAGATTAATATTATTTGTACTAAGAGAATTTATACTGCTTTGTTCAGCAATTTTAGTTTTACCTAAATTATCATTAAGCTCATAAATAACTACTTTATTATTTCCCCCAGTAGTTGAAAAAACATCTCTCATAGACTTATTAAGCTTTATTTTTACTCCTCTAGCCTCATCATTGATAAGTGTTAAACTTTCACAATTAATTTTACTAGCATCTAATTTAGTTTTTTCATAAAATCCTAAATAGTCTTCTCTAACTGCACTACCACCTTCTTTAAGAAAACATCTTGTACCAAGAGTAATTGGAATATCCTGAAATTTAAATATCTTTTTATTATTACTCTCTCTTTCTGAGGTTGATCCTAAATTAGAACCAGCATAATAAATATAAAGCGAAGCATCAGATGCCACATTATAATATACAGAAACATCAATATCATAATTTCCATTATCTCTTCTAGTAATAGATTTTATCTTAGAATTCATTTGTCTAGCCGCATTATTACTATCTGCAGTATATTCACTTAAAAAAATTCGGTTAAATTCTGTACCAGACTCTCTCAATCTAGCTCTTACAACATATGCTTTAAGATTAGTTAATTTTGATTTAGCACCAGTTAGTACAATATCACTCTTGCATTCCTTAATTGTCTTTGTGACTTCTGGAATAACTACAGTGCCATTGCTTGCTAAAATATCAATAATTACACCATCTGTTTCTAAAAATTTATTTGCCCAATTTGTTAAACCAGTAATCTTTAAATTATTCCCATCTGCCTTAACTACAGGTACAAAATATTCCATTTCATAATCTTCATAGTAAAATGTAGAAATTAATTTTTTTACTGAATTATTAGTATTCAATGTAATATTAAGCTCATATTGTGCTTTTTCAAAAAGAACATCTGTTGTCCAGATCTTCTTTGCTTTATCATGTGCCTTAATATTTAAATTACTTTCTCCTTTTTTCAAAACAATACTTTCAATAGAGTCTCCTTCTGATAAACTTTTTGTAAAATCAAATGCAATTTTGTTATCAACAATTTTAAAATCATAATCGATAGATACAATGGCATTTATTGTAGAAGCTTTTGCCTCTTTTGACTTAATACCAAAATTTAAAACTAAAAATTCAAATATAAACATAAAACATAAAAAGAATGCAAGACTTCTAAATTTTCTAAACGTTTTCCCCAATTTTTCGTTCCTCCTTTTTTAGATAATTAACCAACATTAAAATACTCTATATAAAAAATTCCCCCCTAAACTTAAAATCAGAATTAGTTCCATTTTAGTCCATGAAACATAACATTTTAGTTATGTATAAGAAAATTAATTTAAATTCTTAATAAACAATTATTATTATTGATTTTTTTATTTATTTTATTCACTATTAGTTAATATTTATAAAACTTCATTAATCTAATTTAAAAAATAAAAAAGAGCGTTAATTATTTAAAATTAACGCTCATACTTGGTGGAGGCGAGGGGAATTGAACCCCTGTCCGAAAGTAGTCATATTTAAACTTCTCCGAGTGCAGTTTATGTTTTAAATTCCCCTATATAACTTCCATAAACAAAATTTATATAAAGTAGCTTCATAAATCCCGTTCCTTAATCAAAGCTTTTTAAGGCTCGTTTCCCTACTTAAATTTTACACCTACATCTACGCCGTAGGACTCGCAAACTAGATGAAGCTAGCTATTAATTAAGCAGCTTGTAAAGAATAATTTTTGTCGTTTACTTTTTTTAGTAAATTTTTTAAGAGAATCCACTAAAACTCTACTCGCTATTTAAATACTCCAGTACCCCCGTCGAAACCAAAATACGCCCCCTTAAAAAAATTATCCTTAACAAGTATACCACCTTAAAAATATTTTTTCAATTATACTACCTATATTTCTCCTTCATAGCTCTATCAATATCTCTTCTATGTTCTCGCTCAAGCATAGAATCCCTCTTATCATAATTTTTCTTACCCTTACAAAGTCCCAAATTTACTTTTATAACTCCATTTTTAACATAAAGAGAAATAGGTATAAGAGAATATCCTTCCTGATTATTTTTTATAAAAAGCTCCGAAAGCTCCTTTTTATGAAGTAATAACTTTCTATCACGAAGCGGATCTCTATTAAATATATTACCCTTCTCATAGGGACTTATATGCATATTTATTATATATAACTCTCCATTTTTAAAAACTCCATAGCTATCTTTTAAATTAACCCCACCAGATCTTATAGATTTAACCTCAGTACCAACCAAAACAATTCCAGCCTCATAATTCTCCTCAACGAAATAATCATGAAAAGCCTTCCTATTTTTAGATATTACATTTGATTTTTTACTCACGATTTTCACCTACTTAACCCAAAATAAATTTCATTGTTCTCCAAAATAACATTTAAAACCTTTACTTGAACCTTCATACCAATCTTAAACACATTTTTATTCTCTCTTCCAATTAAAGAAATACTCTCCTCATCAAAATAATAATCATCATCCTCCATATCATTAATATGAACAAGCCCCCTTACAGTGTTTGGAAGATCAACAAAAAATCCAAAACTCGTCAATGATGATATTATTCCAGCATACTCTTCACCAATCTTATCTTTCATAAATTCAGCTTTTTTAATATCATATAGTTCTCTTTCACATTCCTCTGCTTCCATCTCTCTTAATGATGAATTCTCACAACAAATAGAGACCTCTTCAGATAAATTTTTAAATAATCTCTCCCCTATACCACCTTTTAAAGATAATTTTATAATCCTATGAGCAACTAAATCAGGATACCTTCGAATAGGTGATGTAAAATGACAATAATATTTAGTCGAAAGTCCAAAATGACCAATACAGTCTTTTAAATATCTTGCCTTTGACATACTCCTTAAAATAAATTTACTTAAAAACATCTCCTCATCTTTACCCTTAAAATGCATAAGCACCTTTTGTATTTGATTTGAATACACCTTATCATTAATCCTAAAATTATAATCTAAATTATGAAGTATATCCCTTAAATTCATAATTTTCTCCATATCAGGTTCCTCATGTATCCTATACGGAAATGGATAATTTAAAAAAAACATATGCTCTGCAATAGTCTCATTACATAAAAGCATAAATTCTTCTATTATATTGTGAGAAAATTTACGCATAAAAGCACTTATATCTAAAACATCTCCATCTTCATTTAAAGATATCTTGCATTCTGGAAAATCAAAATTAATAGCTCCCCTACGCTCTCTCCTACTATTTAATATCTCTGCTAAATCCTTCATATTAAAAATCATCTCGTATATATCAGAAAATTCATTTGTATTGTCATCTATTATATCCTGAACATTGTCATAAGTTAATCTATATTTAGTTCTTATTACACTCTCAAATATATCATAACGAGTTACTTCACCAGACTTATTTATAACCATCTCACAACTTAAAGTAAGTTTATCCGTTCCAGAATTTAAAGAACATAAATCATTTGATAACTCTTTGGGAAGCATTGGCACAACCTTATCTATTAAATAAACAGAAGTTCCTCTCTTTAAAGCCTCCTTATCAAGCTCACTTCTATATCTTACATAATGACTAACATCTGCTATATGTACAGAAAGTATATACTCCTCCCCTTGTCTTTTAACATAAACCGCATCATCTAAATCTTTAGCATCACTTCCATCAATAGTAACAATAGGTAAATCTCTTAAATCTCTCCTAGAACTTAATTCATCCTCAATAACCTCCATATGAAAACGTTTGAGTTCATTTAAAACTCCCTTAGGAAAATCTTCTTTTAAATTGTACTTCTTCATAAGAACACGCATATTAATATCTTTTCTGTCCTTATTCCCAAGTATATCACTAACTATTCCCTCAGGCTTTTTACCCTCGCTTGGATACTTTGTTATCTTAACAGAAACAATATCCCCACTTTTAGCACCCATTTTATATTTCTTTGGTATATAAATATCATAGTTTATATTATAATTTCTTGGAATAACAAATCCAAAAAATTTTGAGTCCTGATACTCTCCGATTATCTCTTTATTATAATGCTCAATTACATAAATAACCTCTCCAACTTTCCTTATACTAGTGCACTTATCCTCTATAAGCCTAACAATTACAGTGTCTCTATCCATACATCCATTTAATGAAGTTCTAGGTATAAAAATATCGTTTTCCTCTTCAAGTAATAAGAATCCAAATCCTTTTCTAGTACCCTCATAAACTCCAAAATAAATATCTTCCTTCTTACTTTTTACAAATCTCCCATCTTTATCTTTAAATATAACTCCATCATTTTTAAGCTTATCTAAACTCTTATTAAATAGTTTTATATTAGAACTCTTAAGTTTCTTTAACATTTCTTTATAATTTAATTTCAAATCATCTATATAAATACACTTTAATATTTTTTCAATCATAATTTCCTCCATAAACAAAAAAACTTTATTTAAATTCGAAAATCTAAATAAAGTCCTAAAAATTCTATAATAGAATATTAATCAAAATCGTATTTAAAGCAAATAATATCGCTAGTAAATACGTTATTTTAACAAGTTTCGCTTCCCTTGTTTTAGATTTATTTTTATTAAAGAATGTTTCTTGAGATCCTGTCATAAATCCCTTAAGTCCATCAGCTTTACTAGGTTGCATCAACACAATAATCAAAATACCAATTACAAGTATAAACTGAATTGTATAAAGAAAAGTTTGCATCTCAAAATTCCTCCCTACATTATTCTAGATATATAATGGATTATTTTATCTGTAGACATATCGTCTATATTTATCTCATAATCCTTAACTTTATTATAAATTTCATGCCTAGATTTTATAAACTTTTGTATATAATTTATATTTAAATTTTGCTTAAGAAGAGGCCTATCCTTAGTACTCCTATTTAAGTTATACAATATATTTTCTGCAGAGGACCTTAGGTAAATTAATTTTCCAGATGACTTCAAATATTTAACATTTGATTTATTAAGCACGCTTCCTCCACCTGTTGAAATCACCCCACGAAATCCATTAGCAACATTTCTAATTACATCACTCTCAATTTTTCTAAAATATTCCTCGCCAAGAGATGAAAATATCTCTCCTACTTTCATCATCAATCTTTTTTCAACCTGATAATCCGTATCCAAAAATTTAACGCCTAACTTCCTTGAAAGTATCCTTCCAAGTGTAGTCTTACCACAACCCATAAATCCAATAAGCACAATATTCTTCTTATAAATTTTCCTATACTGTATATCACGACTAACTTCCATTATTATATTTATAATCTTTTCAAATTCTTCTTCGTGATATTTTTTAAAATATGTATGGTTCATATTTTTCAAAAAATCATTCTTGATATCCTCTTCTCTCTTCCTATCAAGAATTGGTTTTCCATTCTTTTCTTTGTAATTAGAAACCTTAAGAACCCAATTATATCTCTGCTCAAGTATCTTCAAAATCTTATAATCACAATTAACAATTTTGCTCCTGTAAACTTCTAAATCCATTCCAAACCTCTAAAATATTTCTCTTAAAGCATAAAGTGCCAAAACATATGAATGCTTACCAAAACCACAGATTTGACCTAAACATGCCTCGGATATAACACTCCTTTTTCTAAAATCCTCCCTTGAAAATATATTAGATAAATGAACCTCTATAAATATCTTATCTACAGATAATATAGCATCATATATAGCATAACTATAATGAGTAAATGCACCTGCATTTATCACAAAACCATCATAATTTTCAAATTCATTATAAATTTTATTTATAATTTCTCCCTCGTGATTACTCTGGTAAAAATCAACAGAAATAGAAATCTTCTCTCCCTCTAACTTTATATAATCATTTATCTCATCTAAGGTTTCATTCCCATAAATATAATTTTGACGCCTACCCAAAAAATTTAAATTAGGCCCATTTATAACAAGTACTTTTTTCAATTAATCCTCCGAAAAAATCTTTGTAAATTCATTATATATATTAGAAACATCCTCTTGATCTATAGTACAATCTCTCCAAATTTCTTGGGACTTTATCGCTTGATAAAAAACCATATCGCGACCATCAATAAGCATTAGATTATTATTCAAAAATTTGCTCAAAAAATCTGTAAGCTTTCTAACACTATAATTCACATCATAAACAAAACTTAAAACATCTAAATTACCCAAATTTAAATTACTCATTATACTTGTCGTATTTACCAACCCAAAATATGTACCTTGTACTTTATCCAATACATCAATATCAATTTCATATCCACCGTGCATATCATGTATTAACTTTTTGAGAACATTTAACTTTTCAGTATTTCTAGCACGCACATATACATTCGCTCCCAAATCAATTAAAGAGCTTATAACTATTCTAGAAGTAGCTCCGCTTCCCAAAACCAATACATCCTTACCACTAACTTTGTCTTTGTAATCTTCGAATCCTTTTAAAAAACCATAAGCATCGGTGTTGTATCCTATAGTTTTACCATTTAAAACCTTAACAGTATTAACACACCCTATTTTCTTAGAAAAATCATCTAACTCATCTAAATACTTTATTATGTTAATCTTGTGAGGAGAAGTTACATTAAATCCTTGAAAATTACTCTTCAACAAACTAAAATTATACACTAGTCCATCAGAAGTAATTTTAAGCTTAGAATACATTTTATATGTTTCATCAAAATAATTAAAAATAGTTCTATGTATAAACGGAGAAATGCTCTGATATACCGGATCTCCTATAACAGAATATTGTTCATAATTAATCATAAAACTCATTATATTCTCCCTATAAAAGTACTACCATACTTCTTTACAAGTATTTTTATATCCAAAAAAATAATATCACAAATAATGATTAAAATAAATAACATTTAAATTTTAATTAACTTTTCCATTAGTATATATAAAAATTATAACTATTTGTATATGTTTTTATTCAATATATAAATCCTGTAAAAATCCTCCAAAAATAAAAATGTGGGGTCTCAAAACCCCACTTATATTATTTCTTTAAATTATAGAAAGCATTTACTCCTCTATACTCTCCCATAGATCCAAGTTCTTCTTCAATTCTCAATAATTGATTATATTTAGCAACTCTCTCACTTCTTGCTGGAGCTCCAGTTTTTATTTGTCCTGCATTTACTGCAACAACTAAATCAGCTATAGTCGTATCTTCAGTTTCTCCAGATCTATGAGAAACAACTGCAGTATATCCAGCCCTTTGAGCCATTTCAATAGAATTTAACGTTTCAGTCAAAGTACCTATTTGATTAACTTTTATAAGTATTGAATTACCCACACCTTTATTTATTCCCATACTTAATCTTTTAACATTAGTAACAAATAAGTCATCTCCAACAAGCTGAACTCTATCTCCTAATTTCTTAGTTAATATACTCCATCCTTCCCAATCATTTTCAGCCATACCATCTTCAATAGAAATAATTGGATATTTAGTAGCTAGATCAACATAAAAATCTGCCATTTCAGAAGGACTTAATATTCTTCCCTCTCCTGCCAAATTATAATTTCCATCTTCGAAAAATTCTGATGAAGCTGGATCTAAAGCAATAAATATCTGCTCACCTGGCTTATATCCAGCATTTTGTGTAGCTTCTAATATTATTTGTATCGCCTCTTCATTTGATTTTAGATCTGGTGCAAATCCACCTTCATCTCCAACAGCTGTCGATAAACCTTTATCATGTAATAATTTCTTTAGAGAATGATATATTTCAGAACACATTTGCAATGCCTCAGAGAATGATCCTGCCCCAACTGGCATTATCATAAACTCTTGTAAATCTACATTATTATCAGCATGTTTTCCTCCATTTATTATGTTCATCATAGGTACTGGTAAAACTTTAGAATTACATCCACCGATATATTGATATAAAGACAATCCCAAAAAGTTAGCTGCAGCTTGAGCACAAGCAAGAGATACACCAAGCGTTGCATTGGCTCCTAAATTTCCTTTATTATCACTTCCATCAAGTTCTATCATAGTTGTATCTATCTTAACTTGATCAAATATATTTAATCCTTCCAAAGCTTGAGCTATAACTGTATTCACGTTATTTACAGCATTTAAAACACTCTTACCTACATAATTACTCTTATCTCCATCTCTTAACTCAACAGCCTCGTACTCACCAGTAGATGCTCCTGATGGTACCGCAGCTCTTCCTACTGTCCCATCTTCAAGAGTAACCTCAACTTCCACAGTAGGAAAAGCTCTTGAATCAAGTATTTGTCTAGCATGAACATTAACAATCTCCACATAATTTTTCATTAACACTTACCTCCATAATTTCCTATTTTTTTATGATTAAATTTTCCCCAGTAATTTCTGATGGAATATCTAATTCCATCACACTCAAAATAGTTGGTGCTATATCTGCAAGTTTACCACTTTCTTTCATTCTTATACTTTCATAGTCTCTTGTAACACATATAAAAGGAACTTTATTACAAGTATGAGCAGTCATAGGTCCACCTTTCTCATCAATCATACATTCAGCATTTCCATGATCAGCTGTAATAAACAATGTATATCCTAAACTTAAAGCCTTATCAGATATTCTTCCAACAGCTAGATCAACAGCCTCAATAGCCTTAACAGCAGCATCAAAATTACCTGTATGACCAACCATATCCGGATTTGCTATGTTACAAACTATAAAATCATACTTCATAGATTCTATTTTTTCAATCAATGTATCTGTCAATTCAGGCAAACTCATCTCCGGCTGTAAATCATAAGTTTTAACATTTGGGGAAGGTATTAAAATTCTATCTTCCCCATTATACGATTGTTCAAGACCTCCATTAAAGAAAAATGTAACATGAGCATATTTTTCAGTCTCTGCAATCCTTAACTGTTTCTTATTTTGACTGCTTAAATACTCTCCTAATGTATTAGAATAAGTTTCAGGTTTAAATGCTACCAATACATCCTTTAATTTCTTATCATACATTGTCATACATAAAAATGTAATATCTAAATATTCGACATCAAAATCCTTAAATCCTTTATCAGTTATAGCATAAGTCAGTTCTCTAGCTCTATCTGGTCTAAAATTAAAAAACACACAAGAATCTTTATTTCTAATATTACCATTTCTTTCTACTAAAGTTGGAGGAACAAATTCATCCGTTATACCATCCTTATAATAATCTTTTAAAATATCAACAGGATTTTTAGAGATTTTATCTTCTCCAATTCCACGAACTATAGCATCATACGCCTTTTGGACTCTATCCCATCTCTTATCTCTATCCATTGCATAATACCTTCCAGAAATAGTTGAGATTATTCCATATGATATTTCATCAATATAATTCATAATATCCTGAACATAAGTATATCCAGAGGTTGGAGAAACATCTCTTCCATCAGTAAACAAATGTATATATGTTTGCTTAACATTCTTTTCCTTAGCAAGTTTAAGAACTGCTTTTAAATGTTCAATATGAGAATGCACCCCTCCATCTGAAGCAAGTCCCATAATATGAAGATTACTACAATTTTTTATACAATTATCCATAGTTTTTATTAAATCTTCATTTTCGAAAAATTCACTATCATTTATTGATTTTGTTATTCTTGTCAGTTCCTGATATACTATTCTTCCTGTACCTATATTTAAATGACCAACTTCAGAATTACCCATTTGACCATCAGGTAAACCTACATTCATACCACTTGCATATAAATTAGCATTTGGATAAACACTAGTAATTCTATCTATATTATTTGTTTTAGCTCTAGCTATGGAGTTACCATTTGAATCTGGTGATATCCCAAATCCATCTAAAATTAATAAAATACACGCATTTCTATCCACAATGAGCTCCCCCTAAAAATTAACAATCCTTTCAAAATCTTCAACAACTATAGAAGCTCCACCAACCAAAGCACCATCTATATTTTCCATAGACATTTGCTCTTTTATAGTATTGGGTTTAACTGATCCACCATATAACATAACTATATTCTCAGACACTTCTTTATTATAAATACCACTAATAACTTTTCTTATAAAAGAAATTATATTATCAGCATCAGAACTTGTTGCTGTCTTGCCAGTTCCAATAGCCCATATTGGTTCATATGCAATTACAACTTTTTTTGCATCTTCCTCAGATATATTAAAAAAGGCTTTTTCTATTTGACGAGTCAATACTTTCTCCATGTTATTACTTTCTTTTTCTTCCAAACTCTCTCCAACACATAAAACTGGGTTAAATTTATGTTTTAAGCACATATGGATCTTTTTATTAACTGTCTCATCTGTTTCTCCAAAGTACATCCTTCTCTCACTATGACCTATTATAATATAAGAAACTCCTAAATTCTTAAGCATATTTGGGGAAATTTCACCAGTAAATGCTCCTTTTTCCTCAAAATGTACATTTTGAGCACCTAATTTTACATTTGAACCCTTAAGTATATTTGAAGATAAAGCAAGAGAAGTAAATGGAGGACACACAACAACTTCAGTTTTAGCATTCTTAACTTTAGGTAACAAACTATTTAAAAATTCTTCAGTTTCCTCAATTGTAAAATGCATTTTCCAGTTTCCCATTATTATATTCTTTCTCACCAAAATACACCTACTTTATTATTTATTATTCAAAACATCAATTCCAGGTAAAACTTTACCTTCTAACAATTCGAGAGAAGCTCCTCCACCCGTAGATATATGGGTCATTTTATCTCCAAAACCTAAAATATTAACAGCTGCTGCTGAATCTCCCCCACCTATTATTGTTACAGCACCAGATTCTGCCATAGCTTTAGCAACCTCTATTGTTCCTTGATTAAAATTAGAAAATTCAAAAACTCCCATAGGTCCATTCCAAATTATT
This sequence comes from Candidatus Arthromitus sp. SFB-mouse-Japan, assembly GCF_000270205.1. Classification (NCBI taxonomy): domain Bacteria; kingdom Bacillati; phylum Bacillota; class Clostridia; order Eubacteriales; family Clostridiaceae; genus Candidatus Neoarthromitus; species Candidatus Arthromitus sp. SFB-mouse. The sequence continues at coordinate 210,349 of NC_015913.1, read as the reverse complement.
GTTTTTGCACTTCTTAAAGCATCTCCAAATAATTTACTTGTCTTATTTCCAATATCTAATCCCATAAATCCATCATCTATATTCTCATCGCTAGTAATTTTTCTGATCGCATCATTTGAAAACTTATCTCCTGTAACATGATCCACTGGAAGTAACAATGTAACGCCTTTTATTTTAGCTTTCTCTATCATATCTTTCGCATACTCTAACTTATCTTCTTCAACTAAACTTATCCCAATTGAATAACCCTGAGCTTTCAAAAAGGTATAAGCCATACCACCGCCTATTATTAAAGTATCAACTTTATCTAATAAATTATTTATAACATTTATCTTATCTGAAACTTTAGCTCCACCAAGAACAGCAACAAAAGGTCTTTCAGGATTTTCAATCATTCCTCCCAAAAATTCCAATTCCCTTTGTATTAAATATCCACAAACAGCTGTATCTACAAACTTAGTAACCCCAACTGTTGAACAATGAGCTCTATGAGCAGTACCAAAAGCATCATTAACATAAACATCACAAATAGATGCTAAATCCTTCGAAAAACTATCTTCACATTTACCTTCTTCACATCTAAATCTTGTGTTCTCAAGAAGTGATATGTCACCATTATTCATCTTATCTATTTCACTTCTTATGTTATCATCAATTACCAAATCACTCTGGAGAAACTTTACATCAACACCTAAAAGTTCTGAAAGTCTCAAAGCAACAATCTTTAAACTCATAGATGGATCAGGGCCTTTTGCCTTCCCTAAATGTGAACAAAGTATAACCTTCCCACCATTCTTATGAGCATATATAATAGTATCAAGCGCTCCTAATAATCTATTTTCATCAGTTATTTTACCGTTTACTATAGGAACATTAAAATCACATCTAATCAAAACTTTTTTACCAGTTAACTGAATATCCTCTATACTCTTTTTATTAAATGTCATATATCTTACCCCTTAAATTCCAATTATCAATAAAGGTTGATCTTAAATAAAACCAACCTTTAAATACATTCCTTATAAACTTTTAGCAACCATCTGTGCTAAATCTGCCAATCTATTTGAGTATCCCCATTCATTATCATACCAAGAAACAACTTTAACCATATTGCCTTCTATTACCATCGTACACAAAGCATCAATTATAGAACTTCTCTTATCTTGTCTATAATCCATAGATACAAGAGGAGCTTCCTCATATCCTAAAATTCCTTTTAAAATAGTCTCTGATGCTTTTTTAAATGACGCATTAACCTCTTCAACAGTCACTTCTTTTGAAAGTTCTGCAACTAAATCAGTACAAGAAACTGTTGGAGTTGGAACTCTCAATGCAAATCCATTCAACTTACCTTTAAGTTCTGGTAATACTAAAGCAACAGCTTTTGCAGCTCCTGTAGTTGTAGGTATCATAGACTCAGCAGCAGCTCTAGCTCTTCTTAAATCATTATGAGGTGCATCTAATATTTTTTGATCATTTGTGTAAGAGTGCACTGTTGTCATAAGACCCTTAACTATACCAAAATTTTCATGAAGAACTTTAGCAAATGGAGCTAAACAATTTGTTGTACAAGAAGCATTTGATATCACATTATGCTTTGAAGGATCATATTTATCATTATTAACTCCCATAACTATAGTTATATCCTCATTCTTAGCTGGAGCAGAAATTAAAACTTTTTTAACACTTCCATTTATATGTGCCTTAGCTTTTTCTCCATCAGTAAAGAATCCTGTGGACTCAATTACTATTTCACATCCAACACTAGACCAAGGAATATTTGATGGCTCTCTTTCTGCAAATATTTTTATTTCATTGCCATTTACAATAATTGAATCTTCTTTAGCTTCAACTGTACCTTCAAATTTTCCAAAAAGTGAATCATATTTTAACAAATGTGCTAAAGTTTTAGCATTAGTCAAATCATTTATAGCAACAACCTGTAGTTCGCTTCCATAGTTTTCGAGTAAAGCCTTAAATACATTTCTTCCTATTCTTCCAAAACCATTAATCCCTATTTTAACCATTAGAATTCCTCCTAAATTTCTAATAAATATACTAATATCTTTAACTGAATGGTTAAAAATATTCTTTGTTATTTAATTAACATATTAAAAATATCGAAATCAATGATATTTTTAAATAAATTTATAACATAAATTATAAAACATAAAATTAATTTTTTAAATAATTATTTTTAATAACTAATAATTTTTTATATACAAACAAAAAATAGGGTCTTAGAACATAGATTCTAAAACCCTATTATAATCTAATTAATATTATTTAAATATTTATTAAATATATTAACTACTTCTTCAGGCAAATTAGTCAGATTAAATTTTATACTTTCATCGTGTATTCCAATTGAGTAAGTTGCAATTTTTCCACTTTCAAGTATATTTATAAAACTCCCATAATCATATAAAATACTTACTAAATTTTCAGAAATATTATCCATATTTAAATCAAATAAAAACTTATCATCAACAATAATATCTTCTTTAGATAAATTAAATACAATATCACTTTCACTGTTGATAATCTCCTGTATTTCCTCCTTATTATCTAGTGTTATACATTTAACATTTTCTAAACTCGATAATGAATCATATGCTCTTAGATTAACTTCCCTAACACCAGTAATGAATGCATCAATAATCTCTCTATGATCAACATAATCTTCTGAATAAAGTATAAATATACTGTTTCTTCTTGTCACCAATCCACTTATTATACCTAGCAAATAACTTACAGGTTTTTGATCTATCAATAAGTTATTTATATCCATATTAAACTTATTATTTATATAAATAACTTTATCTATTTTATCTGAAATGTCTACATTTGAAAATTTTTCAGATACAATAAATATATTTTTATTATTCTTTTGTTCATTTGATAATTTATTGAAATATTCTATAAATTCTTCATCATTAGGTATATTCAAAACTTTAAAATTATCCAACAGTTTTTCCATATTATACTTAAAATTTTCTTCAGCAAGAGTCTCAAATTCATCACTATGAATATAAATAACATCATATCCATTAGCACTACAAGAGCTCATAATTAAAAATATTGCTATAAAAATAAATACATATAATTTTCTCATAAATTAGTCCCTTCTATCAATTATAAAATCATCTTTTACCCTTTTCATAAAATTCTCCTAAAGATAATGGAAAATTACTATTCCTTTGCGAAAAATATAAGCGCAACCATGGTCAATATATATGGTAACATATAATATATCTCTGTAGATACATTAACCCAATTTTTTTATAATAAAGAAAAAATCACACATGCATAAAAGTTATATATGATTTCCAATTACCAAATATCATAGCAACCAAGGCTATATATCCTCTTCAATTAACTATACCAACTCTAATCAAATTTATATTAGCAATATAGAATGTTGCCATGCCAAAACTCCCGATAATACCACACATACAAATCTAACTTCATAAACATTTATTCCTAAGGTATCTATAACTTTTGTATGTTCACCAAGCGCCCTTATCCCTATACTAATCTTATATAAAATGAACCGTAATAATACAATAACTACAAGTGCACCTATTACAAACTAATTTAATTTAGACAATAATTTTAATACAATATGTATATTCTCAAACATTTCTTTAGAATACAGTACCACTTTAACTGTATCTGTTTGACCCCGAGATCCAAATAACTTGTTATAGATGTTGCAAATAAATTTATACCAATCCCTGATAAATTTTGATTCACTCTTAAAAATATGCTCAATATTCCATGTATAACTGCTGTAATACCCACAAACAAATAATGCATTAAAATTATTACAATAGAACTTCCTAATATATAGGTTCCCCAAACTCCAAAAAGCTCACATCACCATCATTCCTTCTATTCATATATTTACAACTTTATATTTTCAGAAAAAACTGCTCCTATAGATGCAAATATTAGTGGAGTTGCAAATCTAAGCATTGTAACCATGATAAATATAAAGTCTAAAAATATGTATTTCCTACTATTTTACACCTCTTTTCTTAAACCTATTATAATATATTTAAATAAATACTTACCTTATATAAACAAGATTATAACTGCTTGCGCAAAAAAAACAATATCTTTAGGTATTATATTAAACTGCAATTCTAAGGCAGATGCATTCAATGCACCTAACAATAAAGATATTAAAACTATCGCTATAGGATTTTCCTAGCAACTAAAGTTACAGCTATACCACCAAAACCATAATTTAAAAAATTAAAAAGTTTAGATACTCTATACTGAATCCCAAGAACAAATATATCCTTACCAATCCAGCTACAAGTCCAGATATTACCATGGAAATTATTATAAATTTTTTAATATTAATTCCACCATATCCGAATATATATTTATTATATCCAACACTTCTGAGTTCATATCCAACACGTGTATTATTTATAAAAAAATATACAATTACAACAAGTACAATGCCTATAACAAATCTATAATTAGCTCTAAATGATTCATCACTAATAAATCTAAGTAACATCCCGGTTCTTTTAAGAAAGTACTTATATATAAATTCAAAACATTCATAGCTATAAAATTCATCATTATAATATTAACAACCTCATTTAAATTTAACTTTACTTTTAAATACGCCAGTATAAAGATCCAGCTATCATTATTCCCTAAAATAATTAAACTCAAATATATAAACATAGGTATAACTAGTACTACTTTAATTATTACATCACCCAAAATGTCCATAATAAATTGTCCTTCAACGACTATATTAAATAAATTTGTTTTAAATGCATCCAAATGATCAAATCCAGTAAATATGTAGGTTGTTGTATACACTAGAGTTTCAGATAAACTAAATAAGCTACTAAAACTACCATCCTAAAAAGATTTTAAAAGTAATGTAAGTGATTCAATAAATCCGCTTTGTTGTGAAGCACATTACAAAAAATAACTATAAATAATAAAGAAAAAATAATAGACTTGAGTATATTATTAACCTTATAATTTTCATTCATTAACCACACTTCCTGTCATTAATATCCCATTCTTATCCACTTTTTTCATATCAAAAATTCTAAGAATACTTCCACTATATATAACTCCTATCCTATTAGATAAATTTAATATTTAATAAAGCTATAATAAATAACCTTACCATTATTTCTTTTCTCTATAAGTATTTTGTAACTATATTCAATAGAGCCTACATTAAGTTCTCTAGTTAGTTACACTACATCATAAATTTAGAATTTTTATAAATTTCTCTACATATTATGAATTTTTGTTGATTACCTCCGAATAAAATTATGACCTTCACCCTATCACTTATCGTTCTCACGTCAAATTAATCTATAATTCTTTTTGCATGATCTCTTATTTTCCCATAATCAATAAAAATCTCTTTTAAAAATTTACTTAAGTGTTACATTTCTAGAATTGAATTTTTATATAAAGAATGTTGAAGTACTAATCTCACATTATGCCTATTATCCGGTATACTTACTAAATTATTATTATGACCTTCTTTGGTGATAAATTTTTAATACTTTCTTCATCAAATAATATCTCATCCCCACAACATTTTCTTATACTAGTTAAAAGTTCTACAAATTCACTTTGTCAATTACTATCAACTCCAATAATCCCAAATATTTCTCCAAACTTAACATCTAAATTTAAATCTTTAATCACATCTATACTCCTATTATCTTTTACCATTAAACTTCGAATACTTAATACATCTTCAAGTTACCTTGGTTTTTAAATATATACATTGAGATCAACTGGTATTTCTACCACAAGATTTGCAAGTTCTTCTATGAGATATATCTTTGGTATTTAAGGTATCGATAAGCTCTCCCTTCCTTATAATTGTTACTCTATCACTCATACTCATAACCTCTTTTAATAATAAAAGCTACTTTTATAAAAAAACTATTCTCTTCTTATAAAAGTAGCTTTAAATCACTCAGGATTACATATTAAAATTTTTAAGTTCTTCAATAATTTTAAGTACAACTATCCCTCCATTTTTTATCTTATTACTACACTCTTCAACTTTATCTAATATTTCTTGATTAACTTTTCTATTTTTATTCTCAACTAAAGATATGGCCCCATCCTTTAATCCTAATCCAACATTAGTACCAACAAATCCATTTTCTAAAGTTTGTTTTACAACATCATATACAGTAATATCTAAATTTTAATCATTAAAGTAAGTATTACATCTTCATATTCGGAAAATGTAAGTGTCTAATTTTGATCTAAACCAATACAATAATTTCCAGTTTCTTTTAAATCTCTAAATATACCTATACCCATATCTCCAACAACATAATATAGCATATCAACACCATCACCAAAAATAAACTTACTTATTTCATAACCTCTAGATATATTTAAAAATGTAGCTGCATACCTAAATTCTCTTACTTCCGTATTAACATTTTTAACTCTATCAACAAATCCAACTTCAAATTTTTTAATCAACGGAGAATCAATTCCTCAAATGAAACCAACTTTATTAGTCTTTGTAGCCATATAAGCTAAAAACGATCCTTATTATCCTTTAAAATTAATATTGTAAACTTTGTTATATTCCAATACATCATCTATCATGACATAATTAACTTAAATATTCCTTTTAGATACATCGATAATAGCTTCCTTTAACTTATATCCAACATCTATAATCAAATCATTATTTTTTGATAATATCCAAATATAAGATATGAAATCTGTATCTTGTTTAGGTTTAAACGCCTAAAGGTCAATTCTAAAATATTCCTTAAGCATTTGCCAGTCCCTTATAAGTTATACCATTAAAATATTTATCACTAATAGATCTTTCATCAGTAATCATACCAGCTTCTAATTCTATTCCCTCAACTACTCATACAGAATTTAGATTGTTATTAAGTGTACTTTCTTAAGTGGGTACAATAGAATTACAACCTACTAAGAAAAAATCAAAACACATATAGAAATGAACACAACAAAAAACTTTCTATTGTTCATATTTTTTATAACCTCCCAACTAATTAAAATCTTTTAATCATTCTATATTAGTTATATAGCAATAAATCATATTAATTAACTCATTTTTTTTAGTAATTTGTATAAAAATTATTTTTTATTTTATTAAAATGACAATTAAACCTATTTAGATAATCTATATAATTAAAATCTAATATTATGTAAACGTTTTATTTTAATAATTTATAAAATATTTCCTCTATATATTGAAAAAATAATCATATTATATAAATTTTAAAATTGATTTTTGTATTTTTTTAATATATAGTTATTATATTAGTACATAATAAAATATTGATTAGAATTAGGTATTATGAATATATATTCATAATACCTTTGAGGACTAATTATGATTATTCAAACTTCAAATTTACTTATAGAACCTATTTGTGAAAAAAGTTTATCTTATATATTAAAAAATATTGATCACGAACTAAATATGCCTATACCTAAGCATGCATCCAAATATCAAATTAAAAAATTTATTTCACATAATGATAAAATACGTTGTTTCAATTCATTAGGATATTTTATAATTAAACTTAATAATGGTTTAATACCAATAGGTTTTTTATCTATTATTCCTAGATATATAAATGAGAATTTAGTTAATGAACTTGGATATTTTATGATAAAGCATTACAGAAATAATGGTTTTATGTGTGAAGCAATATTTAATACTTTAAATTATATATTTAATAATACAAATATAAATAAAATATATTCTCTAGTCGAAGATTCGAATACGATATCAAGGCATATACTAGAAAATAATATGATGTTTGATTTTATTGGCTCACTAATAGATCGTAATACCTTAAAACGTGTATACTATATAAATAAATTAAACTTTATTACTTATAAAAAATCCATATATCATATATATCGAATTAAATAAATATATTAATTAAAACAATGGACTTATATTCTAATTCAAGATTCAGTGTTCAATTAATTAATACATTATCCGTTAATAAAGGTGATAATTTGAATGAAAAATTATATATATGATTTTTATCAATATAGTTAATACATTCATCTTCAAAACTTTCGAATGTGCTTCCATAATCCTTTGATCTAACATTTACTATAATTGACGAATATTTATTCATTTGATAAGAATGTTTTTTCTCAAATTCATCATCATTATATGAACTAACATTTATTTGAAGAAATTCATTAATATATTTGATTCTAATACCTATACCATTGTTCCTATAAAAATTTATCCATCTAATATCTGTTATATTCCCTGTTCTTTGAGGAGTCATATAATCTGTAAATTGACTATCTACATCGCTTTTATATTCTCCTAAATTACTACCTTTATTTCGATCATTATAATTTTCTAATGGTCCTCTTCCGTAATACTCAATATTTTTAAAATTAGTAGGTATAAATATCTTAAATCCTACTGACCTAGCATGCGGTATACCATTCTTTAATAACTCCATATATAGCTCAATACTAATTTCCCCGTACTCATCTATCTTATATGTTGTAATAAGAACTGAATTATTTAAATCATAGATTGGTTTGTAAAATTTTACCAATATACAACCATCTTCATGCAAAATATTGTAACTATTATTCCTACTTCTATTAAATATATTTTTCCAGAATACTATCTTATTATATATATTACATAATCTTTCGTTATCATTTAATGGATTCCAAAAATCAACATATAATTCAGAATTTATTAAATCCTCATTCTTATACCTATAATTTTGGAGAGTACCTGATATTTTATTAAATCCAATATAATATTCTTTAGATTTAATTTCCAATTTATCCGACAAATCATCAATCATAAAATTTTGAACTACCTTGCTAACATTACCTACTTCATAAAACAAATTATCTAAGTTTATTTTTAATTGATTCCTTGATATTTCAAACCCCCTGTTACCCCAATTTGTACTTTCATTTAATACAAATCCAATATTTAAAAAAAATTCTTTTCCATTTAAATCCTTAATTTTATCCATATCATGTACATTAAATATAATTTCACTCATGGGATCAACATTAACTATAGCTGTATCTCCTCTTACTATTTTGCCATCAACTAAATAGTCCCATTTCAATATATAATCTCTTAAATTTTTAAATAAGTTTTTATTTTTAATAATTACTTTACCATTTAAAATATCATAATCCCTAATATCTATATTTTGATATGCATACTTAACCTCACTTACTTGTGGTTTAATCTTTCTAGATGCTAACAATATACCATTAGCACAAAATGCAGAATCATTTGGAGAATCATTGAAGTCACCTCCCGTAGCCAAATATTTATCTCTGGATAATTTTTTCATAATCATATTTCTCTCATTATCAAAATCATTCCATATTATCCTTGTAGCATCTATATTATAAAAACTCTTTTTACGTAATTCCTCTATATCCATTCCTTTAGAAAATAACTTAACCTCATCTATTATCCCATTCATACTTTCACAGTGAGTATAACCATCATTTCCTCCAATTTGAATACCATCTTTGAAATATGCTATATTATAATTAAATGTCTTCTCTCCAACCAAATTATCATCTATAAATAATCTCATAATCTTATTTTTATATATCGCACTTACACTATGAAAATTATTCACCCAATCCTTAGGTGTTATAAATACAATTGTCTCAAATATCCCAGAATTATCTCTTACATAAAATTCAACAGCCCTATTATTAGACTTATCATAATTCATAATTTCCCTTAATCCAAATTCATTACCTTTCTTTAGATAAACACATCCTTCTCCCTCATATACACTTGGTTTTACCTTTAAATCTATGGTAAATTCATCAAACTTTAAATTACTAACATTATCATAGAATATACATCCCCTATACCCTTTATCTTTGTATCCATTTTCTATATATCCTTCAAAATCTCCATGAAATATACTATGAGAATTAATAAAAATACCCATATCAGGAACATCTCTATAAATTCCTTGATCTATAAAATCCCATATAAATCCTCCCTGAACATTATCAATACTCTCAAATTTTTCAATATATTTATCTAAACTTCCACCACTATTTCCCATAGAATGAGCATATTCACACAAAATATAAGGCTTGTGATACATATATTTACTCTGTTTCTCAATGTCATCTATTTTAACATACATTTTACTTACAACATCACTTGCATAGTATTCATCTCTCTCGCCTTCATAGTGTATTACTCTGGTTCCATCTCTTAAACTAACATAATTATATAAATCTCTAAATACACTTCCTCCTCCACTCTCATTTCCAAGAGACCATATTAAAACACTAGGATTATTCTTATCTCTCTCTACAAGTGAATTAATTCTATCAAAACATGCATTCTTCCAAATCTCTTTATTCCCAGGTATCTCACCCTCAACGCCATGTGCCTCTATATTACCCTCATCAACTACATAAATTCCATATTCATTACATAATGAAATAAAATAAGGATGATTAGGATAATGTGAAGTTCTTACAGAGTTTATATTATTTTTCTTAATCTCTCTTATATCGAATTCCATATCCAGTGTAGATAATGCCCTTCCTTTTAATGGATGAGTTTCATGTCTATTTACACCCTTAAACAAAATCGGTTTCCCATTTATGTACATTTTATTTCCTTTTATCTCAAATGCTCTAAATCCAACCCTTGTATGTATTGATTGTGTTTCATTAAGCAAATCATTTTTAAGAGAAATTATTAAATTATATAAATTAGGTTCCTCTGCCGACCATCTATTAGGCTCTTTTATATTCAAACATAAACTAAAATCACTCTTGATAGCATCTCTATATGGATAATTCCTGTCAAAATTACCCATATTCTCAACACTATTTATTAAATTCCATTTCTCGTCAAATATAACGGCCGATATGGTATAATTCCTATTCTCATTAATGTGATTGAGCATATTAATATTAACTAACAAATCAAAATTCATATAGTTATCATCCGCTTTAGTTATAACCTCAAAATCTGCAATATGTATCTTAGGGGTTCTATATAAAAATACATCCCTAAAAATTCCACTTAACCGAATAAAATCCTGATCTTCAATAAAACTTCCATCACACCATCTAAAAACCTGAACAGATATAGAATTATTACCACATACTAAAAAATCGGTAACATCAAACTCGCTAGGTGAAAAACTATCCTCACTATATCCAACAAATCCTCCATTTATCCATAAATAAAAACAAGATTCAACACCCTGAAATGATATGTAAACTTTATCATCAAGCCAAGATTCATCTACATAAAAATCTCTCCTATAATTACCAACAGGATTAAAAATCTTAGGAGCCTTATAAAATTCTAAATTTTCAAATCCAGTCCAAGGATATCTAAAATTAACATATATGGGGAAATCATATCCCTCCATTTGCCAATTACTCGGCACATTTATATATTCCCAACTAGATACATCATAATCTCTCCTATAAAAATCTAAATTTCTATCTTCTGGTGCATAATCAAGTGAAAAAATCTCCATTTACCATTTAAAACTCTAATATTATCAGAATCTTTTATCCTTACACTATTTAATGGTTCATTCTTAACATCCATCAATAAAGTTTCACGATTAGGATACGGTAGAAAAAAGCTCCTAGCAAACTCCCTATTTATCTGAAATACATCAACTCTATCATCCCATTCATTAAAATCAACATGAATTTTAGGAAACTCATTAAAAAAACCATTTGAAATTACCGCTCCTTTAATATTTTTATTTATAAATATTAAGATTCCAATTATTATCAACATAATTGATAAAATAGATAACTTAAGTACCTTTCCTAATATTCTCCTTACACTTAACAAGATTCACCATCCTAAATAACAAAAGTAAACATACGATTATCTTACCTCACTATACTATTTTTTATTACGTAAAAAATAAAAAGTACTTGCATATGCAAGTACCTTATTAATACATTCCCATTTTTTGATAATATCTACCTTTTCTATGTCTTAAAACCTCATCATAGGAATCATCCTTTATATTATGATTTGAAGAACAACATTTACCATATGAATTAAAATCTTTAAAGTCAGAATCATTTAAATCCTTAATTAAATTTCTCTTTAAAGTTTTAGATACAACTCCTGCTATAGTTACAACTGATGCTATGCCTATTGCTGATATTGCTGCAATAGCAGTTCCCTTATTTATTTTTTTCATAAGATTACCCCCCTTGTATTAAAGCAAATTTTTACCTTAAGTTCTTATATATTATAAATTATGTTACAAATATTTTATAAATATACTTAATAATAATATATTTAAAACTTGAATTTAAGTATAAAATATTTATTAATTAATGTCATTACTTTTTTTATTTAACTTTAAGGAGATTAATATGCAATACTTAAATTTAATTATGATTTCTTTCTTTATAATAAATTTATCAATAGTATTTTTTGTACTAATAAACGAAAAACGCTCTCCCGAAAAAACACTACTATGGATTTTAATATTGGTCTTTTTTGGGCCCATAGGTTTCATATTCTATTCATTTCTTGGAAAAGACATACGAAGACCTTATTTAAAAAATAATTTATTGTCTAATCTTAATTTATTTAACTACACACTAAATAATAATTCAACTGATTTCATACCAAAAAATAGTGATTATGATGAAATTATACAAACAATAGATTTAGTTTCTAAAATTAATATATCTCCCTTAATTAAACATTCAAAAATAGAAATATTTTCACATGGCATACAAAAATTTGAATCATTAAAAAAAGAATTAATTAATGCAAAACATCACATACATATGGAATACTTCATAGTAAGAGATGATCATATCGGAAATGAAATAAAAGATATACTCATTAAAAAATCTAAAGAGGGCGTAAAAATAAGATTTATATTGGATAAAATAGGGTGTCATAAGCTACCTAAAAAATATATAAATGAACTCAAATGTAATGGAATTGATGTATTATTTTACTCATACATGTCAACACCATTTTTAAAACTTATAAACACCCATATAAATTATAGAAATCATAGAAAAATAGTTATAATAGATGGAAATACTAGTTTTACTGGTGGAATTAATATTGGTGATGAATATCTCGGCAGATCATCTATTGGAAATTGGAGAGATACACATTTAATGATAAAAGGAGAATGTTCCCTTGCTATACAGGATGTTTTCATAGATGATTATACAAATTTAAAAAAACTAAAAAATAAAAATTATTCGAAAGAAGATATAATAAATGATATATCAAATTATTTCCCAAAACCTAAAAAAGACAATATATTATTAACTCAAATAATAAAAAGTGGTCCTAATTTATCAAAAGATAGTATGATACTTCCTATAATAAAACTCATAAGTATAGCTAAAAAAACTATACGAATTTGCACCCCATATTTTATCCCATCAACTGGATTTCTTGATATATTAAAAATTTCCATATTATCAGGTGTAGAAATAAGCATAATATTCCCCGGAAAACCTGATCATAAGCTAGTCTATTATGCATCAAGAACATACTTAAGAGAACTTTCAAATATTGGATGTAAAATATATTTTTATGATGTAAATTCATTTATACACTCTAAATTTATAATAATTGATGATTATATTGTAACTGTTGGAAGTACCAACATTGATATAAGAAGCTTCGAACTCAATTATGAATTAAATTTAATAATATACGATCATAATATTTGTAATAAATTTATAGATATATTTAAAAAAGATATTGAAAATAGTACTCTTGCAAACATAGAATCATTTAAAAATATATCAATATACCAACGATTATACGAAAATATAGCAAGATTATTTTCATCATTGCTTTAAAAAATAGGGCAGATACTATCGCCCTATTTTTTAATTACTAAAATCTATTGGAGAATAATAAAGTGCTGGTGCTTCTTTTCTCACCATGTAATTGACATGAACATTATTTAAATTTGTATATCCTCGTTCCATTAATACATTTTTTATATCCTTTACTATATCATTAAATCTCTTCTTAGAAATTATATATTTTGTATTTAGATATATATGAACCACATGTGGTTCATCAATATTTTTATTATAAAAATCCTTGTGATCATACTTACCTTTTAGCACTTGCATTTCAGTATATATTTTAAATATTTCTGGAAATTCATCTTTTAAATCTTCTTCTAAACTCTCTCTTAATTGCCTTGCAAATCTTTGGCTTATTAAATTATCTTTATTATTATGAAGATATCCATCCCCTATTATATGTCCTCTAGAAGATAAAGTAAAAGTATATGTCTCATTTGGTATATAAAAATCGACAGTCCCAATATATGTATTAGAATTAATATCATAATCAACATCAATATTACCATAAAATTTATCCCTATAAGTATAATTCAAGTGATTCGTTAAATTTACTTGTGAAGCCTCCATATTCTTAACATATATAATATATCTATTATATAAAAACATAAAAGCCGAGAGACATACCAGTGCACATGTAATAATAAAAGTCCAAATTATTTCCTTTTTATTCCTCTTAAACCGCAATAAATAACTCATAAGTTTCCCCTATTAAAATTTCTTACTATAATATGCTAAATATTATAGCATATATATTTCAAGCTTATACAGCATTTATTACATAAAAATATTTTGATTGAATACAAAATATAAAATAATGTATAATTATACATTATTATTAGAATTATGTAAGGAGTTTTATTAAAAATGAATTTAAACAAAATATTAAATAGGTTGCTTTTAATCCTTATACTACCCATATTTTTGATATCATGCAATTCAAATGAAAATAAATTAGAATCAATAAAAGAAAAAGGGGAAATAACTCTGGGAACTTCTGCGGATTATCCACCATATGAATTCCCTTTTATAGATAAAAATGGAAATGAACAAATAGTTGGATTTGATATAGAAATTGCAAAAGAAATTGCAAAAGATTTAGGAGTAGAACTTGTAATTAAAAATTTAGACTTTTCTGGACTACTGGATGCATTAAACTCAAACAATGTAGACTTTATATTATCTGGAATATCTCCAACAGAAGAAAGAAGGCAAAGTATAGATTTCTCAGAAATATACTATACAGCTCAACACGTTATACTTACTTTAAATAATAATATTAAATCTATAAATGATTTAAATAATTTAACTGTGGGTGTACAACTCGGAAGTATTCAAGATAGACTTGCTCATGAATATTTAAAAAATTCTGAAATAAAAACACTCCTAAGAATACCTGAATTAGTTCTTGAGTTATTATCTAAAAAAGTTGATGCAATACTAATGGAAATGCCAGTTGCACTTCAATATCAAAAGAAAAATCCTGAATTAACAGTAATAAATGACAAAATTTTAAATAATGAAGTTGCAGGATCTGCTGTTGGTATTAAAAAAGGACAAGAAGATTTACTCGCTGAAATTAACAAAACAATTTCAAGATTAATTAAAGAAGGCAAAATCAATGAATTCTTCAATGAATCAATTAAAATCTCAGAAAAACTTAATAAATAAAATATAAAATGGAGGTATTGATTTTTGAATTTCAGTTTTTTAATAAAATATTATCCATTCTTTCTAGATGGTATAAAATTAACTCTACTTTTAGCTTTAATTACAATAATATTTGGAAGCATACTTGGACTTGTAATATGCATACTAAAGATTTCAAAATACAAAATATTAAGAGCAATAGCATCTATATATATTGAGATTATACGCGGTACTCCATTAATCGTACAATTAATTATTATACATTATGGTCTTAAAATAAATATGACAGAACTTACATCAGCATCTATTGCATTATCTTTAAATAGTGCAGCATATATAGCTGAAATAATGAGAGCTGGTATAATATCTATAAATAAAGGCCAAATGGAGGCTGCAAAAAGTCTTGGAATGAATCATTTCAACGCAATGAAACTAATTATAATTCCTCAAGCTATTAAAAATATACTCCCAGCACTTGCAAACGAATTTGTAGTACTTATAAAGGAATCAGCTATTGTTTCTTATATAGGACTAGCAGATTTAATGTATAAAGCAAACCAAATAAGGAGCTTAACGTATTTAACCTTAGAACCTCTACTAGTTGCTGCTCTAATATATTTAATAATAACATTTACTTTATCAAAATTTATACATTATTTTGAAAGGAAATTAAATAAAGATAATGATTAAAATTAAAAATTTAAATAAATATTTCGGTAAACATCATGTACTTAAAAACATTTCATGTAACATAAAAAAAGGCGATGTAATATCTATTATTGGTCCAAGTGGATCTGGAAAAAGTACTCTACTTAGATGCATGAATTTATTAGAAATACCTACTAATGGTGAAATTATTTTCGAAGATACAAATATACAAAAAACCAATATAAATAAAATAAGAGAAAATATGGGAATGGTATTTCAACATTTTAATCTATTTCCTCATATGACTGTACTTGAAAATATAACTTTAGGACCTATAAAAGTCAAAAATGTACCTAAAGAAGAAGCTAAGGAGTTAGCATTATATTTACTTAAAAAAGTAGGATTAGTCAATAAAAAAGATAGCTATCCATCAAAATTATCTGGTGGACAAAAACAAAGAATTGCAATAGCAAGATCTCTTGCAAACAAACCACATGTACTACTATTTGACGAACCAACCTCTGCATTAGATCCAGAAATGGTTAAAGAGGTTCTTCACGTTATACACGAACTTGCCAATGAAGGAATGACTATGATTATAGTTACTCATGAAATGAACTTTGCAAAAAAAGTATCAAATAAAATAATTTTTATGGATAATGGGGAAATAATTGAAGAAAATTCTCCGTACGAATTCTTTAACAATACCAAAAGTGCTCGTGCTAAAGAGTTCTTAAGTAAAGTATTATAAAAAACAGCTTAGAATAAATTTCTAAGCTGTTTTTACTTCCTATATTTAATATTAGTTATTTCATACGCTTCCTTATAATAAAGATTACTTAATTTAAAAATAAGAGGAACAACACCAAACATCCAAAAACCTAATATAAGATACTTAACCATATAAAATAAAGGCATAGAAAATATTTTAAATATGTAACTAAGAACTATATATAATAATGCTGTTGTAGATATACCTAATATAATTTTCATTATATTATCTACATTACTTGCCTCAGGAGAAAAATTAACATATCTATATTCAAATAAATGTCCCAAAAAAACTCCAACAAATATGCCCATAGTCTTATAATAATCTTCTCCCATAAAATTATTTCCTACGAGAAGTATTCCCAGAAAAAATATTAAGATTAAACTTCCTATAAATATATTAGTTTTAAAACTATCAAGCTTTATTAATACCTCGTTTAAAACTATAGAAACTATAATAGCTAATATAATCCCGCCTAAAATATCGATAGGCCAATGTAATCCTAAATATAGCCTTGATAACCCAACCAAAAATATAAAAATAATACTTATAAAAAGTACCATTTTACTTCTCATGAATATAGCTAAACTTGTACTAAAAACCGTTATATTCTGAGTGTGTCCGCTCGGAAATGAATATCCTTTAGCAGAAAATTCTCCAATAGACTTTATACCATCTACTCCAATAGGACGAGGCGACTGAACTAAATTTTTAACAATACTATTTAAAACCCCTGAACAAGCCATAATAATAGCAAGTTTAAAGCCTACATCTTTATTATAACACCAGTAAATAATACATATTATGCATATTGGAAAATAAGCGCTTCCAAATGATGTTATAATTAACATAATAATATTTAATATATCAGAGGAAAAACTCTGTAAAAACTGTATTAATTCCAAATCAACGTTCCTCCAAAATATCTCTAATAATTCTACCACTACTCCTAAAATCAAGTCCCATAAAAGATGCTATAGTTGGTGCAATATCTACGAGATTACACTCACTTAACTCAATACCTTGTCTAATTTTATAACCATAATTAATAAACATCCCTTGTGAATTCTCATAATCATTAGAATATCCATAAAATGATTTATTAATCTTTTCATTAATATAAGAAAACACTGTCATATTATCTATAAATTCCTTTTTATCTAATTCTCCACTAAAAATACAAAAAACACGTCCTTCTATTCTAAAAGAAAATTCATCTAAATTAAATCTTTCATACTCTGATACTTCATGAACACATTTAATATAATTACTATACTTCTTAGTTATATCATCCAAAAACACCTTAACCTTTCCATAATCATTAATGTTATTTGGATTTTTTAAATATACAAATGCACTACCACCTTCACAATGAGCATAAGCTATGTAATTGTCAATTCTTCCACTTTTAGTAACACTCAATAATCCACTCTTGATAAACATATAATTAATATTTATTATATATTTACATTCACATGGACTTCCTCCTGATACTAGTGATAATGTCAAATTACCCAATATATTTTTATTATCACACCATGCAAGCAAATCCCCTATTTTTCTATCAATATCTCTTAATGCATCAAATGAAGTTTGTCCATAATTAATTCCATATCTCTGTCTTACATAATCTAAATGATTAAAATTCATAAACAAAATATTAGATTTTTTACTTTCTAAAATTTCCATAGCTAAAATAGATGAAAAATTATCTGCTTCTGGCTGTATTCCAATTCTCAATACATTTAAATATTTAAATATATTTCTAAGCATATAAAAAGAAGAACCTTTTACAATTCCCCTAAATAAATCCTTTATATTTACACTATTAATATCTGAAAAATTGTACTTAAAACTACTATAACCTACATTAGGCCAAGAAATAACACTAACATTGTTTCCATTACTCTTAAATAAATCTAATATATTAGGAGATTGAATATCCTCATATTCTTTATCTCTATATTTCCTAACTTTAACATTATAATTATTAAAATAAATTCCATGTTTTTCGGGAGGCTCTCCAGTAAGAATGGTTGTATTAACTGGATTTTTAAAATTAGGATAATGATTTTTAACCTTTCTAACAACTGAACCTTTTGAAATAATATAATTAAAGTTATCGAATTCCTTTATAATATCATAGTCTCTACTCATTAAAGAATTAATAAAAATAACCAAAATATATTGTTTCATAATTACTCACCTTTTTAAAAATATAAAAGCCAAAAACCATACAATCAATACGAATTGGGGGCTCTACCACAAAAATGTGGTAGAGAGGGGAATTTTCAGATGTATCTATCCTTTGGGATTATAAATTCAACACATCTCATGCTTTATACTTTCTATAAAGCATACTTTATTTATACCATATATTACTACAAAATTCAACTATTCAAAATATAATTAAGAACTAAAAAATTTAAAATTTCTACAAATATTAATTATTTTTATTTTTAGAGTTATAAATCATAAATGCAACAATAGTTAAACTAATAATTATAATTAAAGAATATTTACTATTTTCAATATTATAAATAGCATTATTAATATCTATACCCGTATAAAAAATAGAATTTAATTTTATTTCCATATCCTCTATAGATAAAACATACTGCTTTAAAAATTTATAAAATGCATGAAATGAGGTAACTACAAATATATTTTTATAAATCAAAAACATAAATGATAAAAATATATTAAAAATAAACACATATAATAAGTATATTCCCAATCTTTGATACTCTATAAAATATATAAGAGTAAAAAGTAGAGAAGCAAGTACCAAAGATAAATAAATATTATATCTTGAATTAAGTATATTAATTAGCCATCCTCTATACAATATTTCTAAAAAAAATATTTCTATATAAATAAATATAAAAACCAATAAAAGCTGAAAAACAGTTGTAAAACTAAATTCACTATTAAATTTAAAAAATATAACTTGATCTTTAATAATAAATACAAATACCAATAAAAACAAAAAAATTATTGATAATATCAGGCCTTTAATGTTAGATAGTGCAAAGTTCTTTTTTATCCCTATAAATAAAAAACCCAATTTCCTTTCTTCAATTAACAATATGTAAAGAAATAATATCAATAATATGGAAAAATTAGGTAGAAATAATCTATAAAATAATTCAGATAACAAATTCAATTCATCAAAATTAAAGTTATTTCTAAAAATATTAATAATAATTTGTGAAAGTATTGGAGAAAAGAAATAATATATAGATAGTACTATAATAAAAATAACATAAAACTTAGGTTTAAAATTACTTTCATTAATTGGAATATTAGTTGAATTAAAATCCATGCTATTACGATCCAAATTATAATTTATCATAATTCCTCCAAATAATATATTATAGTAAACAAAAAGAAGTAAGAGCGATGCTCTTACTTCTAAAACAAACTGGCAATGACTTACTCTTCCATAGGGGTAACCCTATAGTACCATCAGCACAGTGTAGCTTAACCTTCCTGTTCGGTATGGATAGGGGTGTTGCCTACACGTTATAATCACCAGATATTGAGAAATATTTTAATCTCTCAAAATTGTATATAAATAATATATTGCTAATTTTGGTCAAGCCCTCGACCTATTAGTATAAATCAGCTAAATATGTTACCATACTTACACCTTTTACCTATCAACCTTGTGTTCTTCAAGGGGTCTTACTAGCTTACGCTATGGGAGATCTTATCTTAAGGTGGGCTTCACGCTTAGATGCCTTCAGCGTTTATCCCTTCCTAACTTAGCTACCCAGCCGTGCTCCTGGCGGAACAACTGGTTCACCATTGGTTAGTCCATCCCGGTCCTCTCGTACTAAGGACAGCTCCTCTCAAATCTCCTGCGCCCGCGACGGATAGGGACCGAACTGTCTCACGACGTTCTGAACCCAGCTCGCGTGCCGCTTTAATGGGCGAACAGCCCAACCCTTGGGACCTACTTCAGCCCCAGGATGCGACGAGCCGACATCGAGGTGCCAAACCTCCCCGTCGATGTGAACTCTTGGGGGAGATCAGCCTGTTATCCCCGAGGTAGCTTTTATCCGTTGAGCGATGGCCCTCCCACGAGGTACCACCGGATCACTAAGTCCTACTTTCGTACCTGCTCCACTTGTAGGTGTCGCAGTCAAGCTTCTTTATGCCTTTACGCTCTACGAAGGATTTCCATCCCTTCTGAAGAAACCTTTGAACGCCTCCGTTACTCTTTTGGAGGCGACCGCCCCAGTCAAACTGCCCATCTAACAGTGTCCTGTACCCAGTTCATGGATCCCAGTTAGAATTTCAGCAATATCAGGGTGGTATCCCAACATCGACTCCTCTAAATCTGACGATCTAGATTCCCAGTCTCCCACCTATCCTGTACAAATATTACCAAAACTCAATGCTAAATTACAGTAAAGCTCTACGGGGTCTTTCCGTCCAATCGCGGGTAGCAAGCATCTTCACTTGCACTACAATTTCGCCGGATTTGCAGTTGAGACAGCGCCCAAGTCATTACGCCATTCGTGCGGGTCAGAACTTACCTGACAAGGAATTTCGCTACCTTAGGACCGTTATAGTTACGGCCGCCGTTTACTGGGGCTTAAGTTCACTGCTTCTCTTACGATAACAGCTCCCCTTAACCTTCCAGCACCGGGCAGGCGTCAGCCCCTATACTTAAGCTTTCGCTTTTGCAGAGACCTGTGTTTTTGATAAACAGTTGCTTGGGCCTATTCTCTGCGACCATATCTCTATGGCACCCCTTCTCGCTAACTTACGGGGTCAATTTGCCGAGTTCCTTAACTGCAATTCTTCCGCTGGTCTTTGGATTCTCACCTCGCCTACCTGTGTCGGTTTGTGGTACGGGCACTAATTATCTACCTAGAAGTTTTTCTCGTCAGTGTGAAATCAGATACTTCAACTCATTCGTCTCCCCATAAAGAATCAACTTAATCGCATATATGGATTTGCCTCTACATGCTATCTCTTCTCTTAGACCAACCTCCATCTGTTGGCTATCCTATCCTTCTGCTTCCCTCCATCGATCAATCAATAATTAGTGGTATCGGAATATCTACCGATTATCCATCACTTACGCCTTTCGACCTCAGCTTAGGTCCCGACTTACCCTGGGCGGACGAACCTTCCCCAGGAAACCTTAGGCTTTCGACCATTAGGATTCTCACCTAATTCTCGCTACTTATGCCAACATTCTCTCTTGTATAAAATCCACTATTGCTCCCGCTTTAGCTTCAACTCTTATACAACGCTCCCCTACCAATGTTTCCATTCCACAGCTTCGGTGATGAGTTTTAGCCCCGTTTATCTTCGGCGCAGAAACTCTCGACTAGTGAGCTATTACGCACTCTTTAAATGAATGGCTGCTTCTAAGCCAACATCCTAGTTGTCTTAGAATCTCCACATCCTTTACCACTTAACTCATACTTTGGGACCTTAGCTGGTGATCTGGGCTTTTTCCCTTTTGTCCAAGAATCTTATCACTCTTAGACTGACTGCTAATAAACAAATATAGGCATTCGGAGTTTAATAAGGTTCGGTAACCTTACGGCCCCTAGCCCATTTAGTGCTCTACCTCCTATATTCTATGTATTAACGCTAGCCCTAAAGCTATTTCGGGGAGAACCAGCTATCTCCGAGTTCGATTGGAATTTCTCCGCTATCCACAATTCATCCCATGGTTTTTCAACACCAACGTGGTTCGGTCCTCCACGAAGTTTTACCTTCGCTTCAACCTGATCATGGATAGGTCACCCGGTTTCGGGTCTACAACATGCAACTATTCGCGCTATTAACACTCGATTTCTCTTCGACTACAGTCCTTAAGACCTTAATCTCGCTACACATCGTAACTCGTTGGCTCGTTCTACAAAAAGCACCTCATCACACATATTACGTGCTCTGAGCGGTTGTAAGCACACAGTTTCAGGTTCTATTTCACTCCCCTCCCGGGGTTCTTTTCACCTTTCCCTCACGGTACTACTCCTCTATCGGTCATCAGGTAGTATTTAGCCTTGGGTGGTGGTCCACCCTGCTTCCCACAAGGTTCCTCGTGTCTCGTGGTACTCTGGGTAAGTCTCTCTCAATTTCAGTTTTAAATTACGTGGCTATTACACTCTTCGGCTTAGATTTCCATCTATATTCATCTAA
Organism: Candidatus Arthromitus sp. SFB-mouse-Japan; assembly: GCF_000270205.1. Taxonomy (NCBI): domain Bacteria; kingdom Bacillati; phylum Bacillota; class Clostridia; order Eubacteriales; family Clostridiaceae; genus Candidatus Neoarthromitus; species Candidatus Arthromitus sp. SFB-mouse. The sequence continues at coordinate 187,200 of NC_015913.1, read as the reverse complement.
CCTACTTTCTCAATTATAGACCCCCTCAACCCCCAAGTTTCCTTGGGTTTGGGCTCTTCCCCTTTCGCTCGCCACTACTTAGGGAATCGATATTTCTTTCTCTTCCTACAGGTACTTAGATGTTTCAGTTCCCTGCGTCTACCTTCTAATAACTATTAATTCATTACTAGATACATAGTCTCTCACTATGTGGGTTCCCCCATTCGGAAATCTACGGATCCATGACTATTTGCGTCTACCCGTAGCTTATCGCAGCTTATCACGTCCTTCATCAGCTCCTGATGCCAAGTCATCCTCTGTGCGCTCTTAGTAGCTTGACCTATTTTTCTTTCTATATTCTTCCAGCTCTTAAATTACTATTGCTAATAATTTAACTTGCTACCTTTCGCATCTTTACTATTTATATACAATTTTCAAAGATCTATATCCTTAAGTAACCTTCCAATTATAGGTCACTCACAATTGAATAGGAAAAAGTTATCCACTTCTTTCTTTCCTTAGAAAGGAGGTGATCCAGCCGCAGGTTCTCCTACGGCTACCTTGTTACGACTTCACCCCAATCACTGACCCCACCTTAGACTGCTGCCTCCTATATGGTTAGCCCACAGGTTTCGGGTGTTGCCAACTCTCATGGTGTGACGGGCGGTGTGTACAAGACCCGGGAACGTATTCACCGCGACATTCTGATTCGCGATTACTAGCAACTCCATCTTCATACAGGCGAGTTTCAGCCTGCAATCCGAACTGAGATGAGTTTTATAAGTTTTGCTCACTATCACTAGCTTGCTTCTCTCTGTTCTCACCATTGTAGCACGTGTGTAGCCCTAAACGTAAGGGGCATGATGATTTGACGTCATCCCCACCTTCCTCCTAGTTAACCTAGGCTGTCTCGCTAAAGTGCTCAGCTTAACCTGTTAGCAATTAACAACAAGGGTTGCGCTCGTTGCGGGACTTAACCCAACATCTCACGACACGAGCTGACGACAACCATGCACCACCTGTATCCTTGCTCTTGCGAGCTTCCCTCATTACAAGGTAATTCAAGGTATGTCAAGTTTAGGTAAGGTTCTTCGCGTTGCTTCGAATTAAACCACATGCTCCGCTGCTTGTGCGGGTCCCCGTCAATTCCTTTGAGTTTTAATCTTGCGATCGTACTCCTCAGGCGGGGTACTTATTGCGTTTGCGACGGCACGAATTGTTATTCACAACCCACACCTAGTACCCATCGTTTACAGCATGGACTACCAGGGTATCTAATCCTGTTTGCTCCCCATGCTCTCATGCCTCAGCGTCAGTTACAGTCCAGTAAGTCGCCTTCGCCACTGGTGTTCTTCCTAATCTCTACGCATTTCACCGCTACACTAGGAATTCCACTTACCTCTCCTGCACTCTAGTTAAACAGTTTTATATGCTTTCTACAGGTTAAGCCTATATATTTAACATATAACTTGTTTAACCGCCTACGCATCCTTTACGCCCAGTTATTCCGAACAACGCTTGCCACCTACGTATTACCGCGGCTGCTGGCACGTAGTTAGCCGTGGCTTCCTCTGCAGGTACCGTCCTTCCTCTTCCCTGCTAACAGAGCTTTACAATCCGAAAACCTTCTTCACTCACGCGGCGTTGCTGCATCAGGGTTTCCCCCATTGTGCAATATTCCCCACTGCTGCCTCCCGTAGGAGTATGGACCGTGTCTCAGTTCCATTGTGGCCGTTCATCCTCTCAGACCGGCTACACATCGTCGCCTAGGTAAGCCTTTACCTCACCTACTAGCTAATGTGCCGCAGACTCCTCCTATACCAATAAATCTTTCACTACATAATCATGCAACTATATAGCTATATGCGGTATTAATCCAACTTTCATCGGGCTATCCCCCAGTATAGGATAGATTATCTACGTGTTACTCACCCGTTCGCTGCTAAGTTATATAAAGCAAGCTCCATATATCTCCGCTCAACTTGCATGTGTTAGGCACGCCGCCAGCGTTCGTCCTGAGCCAGGATCAAACTCTTATCCTTCTCCCAGTCTCTCAAAATTAACGTTGACTTCTTCTCTTCATTCCTTTTCCCTATCCAATTGTCAATGATCTATAATCTATCTAACCTTCCTCCTGGCTGTCCCACAGCTAACTCACTCATATTACCAAACTTCATACCACCATGTCAATACCTTTCTACACATTTTACCTAAATTCTTTTATCATATTTCTACTTTTTAATAAATATAATTTTTTTATATAAAATTAATTCTGAGGTTTAAATTATGAAATTATTTATTATTTTAATTACAATTATGTTTGTAATCATTTTATATCTTTTAAATAAGATTGAAAAACAAAAAATAAAAATATTATATATATCAAAACAAAATCATCTATTGCTAAAAAAAATCGATAACACAAAAAATATTTATAATAATACTAAAAATCTTGAGTTTAAACCTACACTACTGAATATAAAAAACGTATGTATAAAAAACACTACAACTATAAAATTAGCCCCATTCGATTTTTCTCCTAAATTATTAGAACTTTCCGAGAACTCCTCTGTAGATATAATTTCTAAAATATATATAATGAATATTTTATGGTACGAAGTATCAATAAATAATCAAAATGGAAATAAAATAAATGGTTGGGTAAAAGATTGCAATACAAATTTCGTATATACAAAATAATTTCTTTATCAACTTACATACTCATCATTCAAAAAATATTTTTTTAAAAAATATATAAAACCTAAAATTACCAAAACAAAAAATATAAATATTGATAAAAATTTAATATTCAAATATGTATCTCCCCTATAAATAGCCTCATATCCTCTAACTATATCTAAAAATTTACCATAAGATAAAAATGATATACTTGAATATCTCGTGTATAACATCCCAAACATACTAAATAAAAAAACCAATATTCCCATAATTTTCATACAATATCGAACGAATACTAAATCAATAATTTTTATAAAACTAACTATAAAAACTATGTATAATCCTTCTAATAATAAAACTTTTAAAATAACGATATACAAGGGGAGAACATTATTTATTGTCGATAAATTATTATTAAAATTATAAATATTAAAATCACCAACAACACGTACAGGGTAAAATATATCTATCTTACTATCTAACGCTATACAAAAAATTAAACTAAATATTTGTATACATAATAAAGGTACACAGATAATACCTATTGTTTTAAAAAATCCTATATACTTCGTATCACTTATATATAAATAACATATCCCCAAAACTGTACAAGTTAAAAATATTTGATGTCCTAAACTATTAAAAAGAAATAGAAAATACCTTATAAAAAATCCATCTAAATAATCTAAAGGTTTCTTACCTAAACTATAATACAGATTGTACTCATCAGTTTCATTTTTCAAACGCAAATAATTCGTATCTCTGTCAAAAGAACTTTTTAAAAGTAATTCCTCTTTTTGTAATATAATATTTTTTAACTCAACTTTCCAAAATTCTCCTTCCTTATCAACACTATCCAGTATCTCACTTCTCATTTCATCTAAATATAATATTTCCCTATTATTCTCCTCTATATTTCCTACAGACATATTACTTATTAAATAATTGTATTTTCCTTCAATTTCCTCATATTTATTCTTTAAAAAATCTAAATTTTTAGTACTCCCATATTGCAATATTCCAAGACCTGTCGTTACTAAAAATATAAAATATGATATAAGTAAAATATATATAATAGTAGCATAATGTCGTTTACCAGTTATATGATTCACTACAATCTCCCTCTTAAAATTCAAACAATAATGAAAATATTTATAAGCCTATAAAATTTTTAAGATTAACTTAGATATTACCTTAAAATATTAACAGCCTTATTTAAATAATTTAAGTGATTAGAATACTCGTCTATTATCACATTCATAATTTGCTTTGTGTTTTCGTCCAAATAATTATTTTGATCATTTATAAATCTAAGTGCATTTTCTCTTCCTTGAGAAATAGAGTTTATAGAATTTTTTATAAGATTTAAATCTCTATTTTCTAAAATATTTCTTACATTATTGAATAACTCAATTATTTGGTTTTCTATATTTAGATTATTACTTGAAAAATTGCTTACCAAACTCTTTAAATACGATTCCCTATTATTATAATATTGAACAATATTTGAAATACTATCCTGTGAATCATAGTTAAAATCACCTAAATTATTTCCAGAATACTCACCATCAAATGAATATCCATTATTAAAATTCTCCGTTTCACCTGAAACATGATTATTAAAATCATCATTGTACAACAAAGTGACATCACCCCACAATAAATATATCTCATTATTCCCAATAATATTTTTTTTATTCATTATTAAAAATATCTGCTAAATTAATATTACAGGCTTTAATCGCTGGAAATAGCCCAAATATAACTCCAGTAATTAAGGAAATTATTAAAAATCTAAATAAATTTATAAAATTAATATTTAAATTTTCATTTATTATCCTACCTAAAAAAAATGTAACCATACTACCTAAAAATACCCCAATTATACCCCCTACTAAAGATAATATAGAAGATTCAGTTATAAATTGAATAAATATATCATACTTATTTGCTCCACTTATTTTTCTCAATCCTATTTCATTAACTCTATTATTAACACTAAAAAGCATAACATTTGTTATATTAATTCCACTTATAACTATGAATATATATCCAATTATCCTTATTATTTTAATAATCAAATTATTTATTTCATTTATTTTATCTTCAGATCTTAAAAAATTTTCCACCTTATATATATCCTTTGTAATATTATTCTTAATCTTTAAAAAATTAATTATTGAGTCACCAATTATATTCATATCCTTCTTATTATTTAAAGAGATATACAAATAATCAAAGAATGGATCCTTATTAAAATCCTTTACATATGTAGAAATAGGTATTATGGAAAACGATACTACACTATCATTCATTTCCCATATATTGGATGGATGCTTTATAACTCCTATCACTTTATATTTACATAATTTTTTAGAATTCCCTATGTAAACTTCTCTATTTATAGAATCCTCTGTTCCAAATAAATTATTGCTCATAACATTATCAATTATTACTACATTTTCTTTATTTGCGCACTCATACCTCGAAAAAAATCTACCATTGAGCATCTCCATCATCATAAAATCCTTATAATCCTCAGTACCACCTATAACATAAGATGTTAAGTTATCAAATTCATTACTTATAGTACCCTTAAAATAAGCTTCTGGGGAAATTGAATTTATTGATAAACTTGAATTCTTTAGAGATTTTATATCTTCAAAATTAAAATAATATTTTAAATATTTATCAGAATTTTCAGAATTTATCATATTTATCTTTATAATATTTTTTCCTATTTTATCTATATTAGATAAAATCTTCATCTCTCCAATTTTTAATAATGAAAATGTAACTATAAGTAAGCTAACCCCTGTGACTATTCCAATTATCGCTATAAATGTTCTAAATTTATTTCTCAAAATTATCTTGATGGATAAATTTATATCATCAATAATCAAAACTACCTCCTAATAAATTTATACTACATCATTCCATCTCTTAAATTTATAACTTTACCAACATCTAAGTATGGATTTAATTCAGCCCCACTTATTATTAAAGTAATACCTTGTTTATTTAGACTAAAAAGAATTTCAAATATTTCTTTACAATCACTTCTTTCTAAGTACTTACAAGGCTCATCTCCTATAATTATCTTAGCTCCTCCAACTAACGCTCTAGCTATACAAGCCATTTGCTTATCTTTTTTACACAAAGAGTCAATAGATAAATATTTATATTTCTCTATAGAAAACATAGACAAATATTTGAGTATTCTTTCTCTTTTTTCTTCTTTTGAGAATTTTGAATACAAAAGTGGTATTCCAACATTTTCAAATAAATTAAGCTCAGGTATCAACTTAATACTGTTAGATATAAAACCGAATTTTTCATTTCTAAGTCTAGATAATTCAATATCTTTTTTATTTCCTATATCCATATCACAAAAAGTATACTTACCATAATCAAAAGTATCCATACATCCTAAAATGTTTAATAACGTAGTTTTACCAGATCCGCTTCCCCCATATATAAAAACATATTCTCCATAATCTATATCAAAAGAAATATTATATAAAGCTCTATACTCTAAATTTCCATCTTTATAAAACTTTGTTATATTCTTAAGACTCATCATCATTTATTTGACACAACCTTTACCTTTGTCTTGTCAGATAAAGTTTTGGGAGGATTTAAAATCACGCTATCATTTAAAGTTATACCCCCAACAATTTCTATGTAATTATTGGAAACTTTCCCTGGATATATAATATTTTTACAAGCGATATTATTTTTAACTATAAACACATAAGGAGTATTAGATTCATCATATAAAATACACTCTATTGGTATCCTTAAAATATCCATTGTATTATCTAAATTAATTTTCCCATTTAAATCAAAATCAACCTTTAATTTATCATTAGGATTTAATATCTCAATATCAGCAACTAAATAATTATCCCTCATATCTTCATTTATAATATTCAAATAATTGTTAGAATTCACTGCTAAATCACTTATAGCTGTTATTTTCCCGTTATACACACCAATAGGATCGTTTATTACAATTTCTTGCCCAACTTTTACACTTGAAATATTTTGTTGGGGAATTAAAGAGATACCCTTTACATTTTGAAGATCCTGAAGAACAAGTATCACCGATCCTGGTTGAGTATAACTCCCTTCGTTTACTTTTATATCCGTAATAACTCCATTAAAATCAGCTGTTATATCTTTACACATCTCAATTTTATCTGAGATATTCTTCAGACTATTCTCTGCTAAAACTATAGCATTATCTAAAAGCTTTATTTGATCATCTGTAATCTCAGGTATAGTATCCATTTGCCTTTCCAATTCTAATGAAATTTTTCTTAATCCCTCACTCTCTTTTATAAGCTTATCAATTTCTTCACTATAATCAGATATAGTTAAACCATTCTTTGAAGATAATGTTTTTTTATCTTCAAAAGATTCTTCAAGTTCTGCAATAAAGCTCTCATTATCCTCTTGATCTTCCCTTAATCTGTCTATCTCTTCTTGTAAGGCAATCCTCTGTTTTTTAAAATTATCTCTTGTTATTAGCATTTGATTCTTTTGTAATACAGCATTTTCAAGTTGTATCTTCGCTTGGGTATACTGACTCATAATATCATTATTATCAAAAGATAAAAGCTTTTTACCCTTTTCAACATAATCTCCATGTTTCACATATAGTTTTCTGATCCTCAATTGATTCCCATAATATTCCTTATAATTTTGGGACTTTACAATTACCCTTACATCAATTTGATCTTGAACATTGCCAGATTGAACCTTACAAACTTTAACATTAATTTCATTTTTAACTTTTATTCCTTTAACAACTCTCGATGATAAAAACAATACTATAAGGCTTAAGACAATTAATAAAAAAACTACAAATAGACTAGAACTATTTCTTCTTAAAATCATGTATATATCCCCCTAATAAGTGTAGTTATCTACTATAAACACTAACTTATTATTTTCAAATAATTGGTTCATTATACTGTTAATAACCTTATTCATAGTATATTAATAAATTGTTATATTTATTTAATACTGTTATTTTCTCCTATTCAAAATATTTTTATGTAAATACAAAAAGGATGTAATTAATTACATCCTTTTAATTTTAAAGCTTTAATATTACTTAAAACCTGAACAACACTCATTACTTTAACACCATAAGTTTCTTTAAATCCACTAACATACGTTAAGACTCCACAATTAATGGACTCATACCCATCTTGCATTGATCCAACCATTATTAAATCAATCTCCTCATCTGCACCAATATCATCAAATTTTATAATGATTCTTCTCCCATCCATACTTAGGTTATCTTTATTTACATATTTGCCATTTATAAAAATTGCATTATCGTAAATACATACGCCACCTGGTAATACATCCTTAAATAATATCTTACTAGCAGTATTACTTCCCACATTTTTAAGCTTAAAACTAAAAATTATATGCTTCCTATTATATTTACTAAATATAACAGCTTTTTGCGTAAATTCAATATTCCCAAACTCATTAACGGTTAAATCTTTAGTTATTTGTGATAAATCTCCCAAATTTGATATGATTTGAGATAATTTAAATCCATAAGATGTGTCTGCTTTCTCATCTTCACTACACTCTTCACAACCATCTCTCACATCACACAAACTAAATTCCAAACATCTATCACTATTTCTTGCATATATATTTTCAAGTATTCCTACCTTATATATATTTGGGAAAAATTGATTCCCATCTAATACAAATTGATTAATATCACAAGTATACTTTCCACAACTATCTAATATTAAATTGTTAGCAATACTATAAGAATTATCTCCTGAGCTTTTCAAAATAACTTCTAAAAAATATTTTGATATATTAGAACATTTTTCATTGGAATTACTGTAATTTGAGTCCATTAAATTCTCATTGCAATTACAATTTACATCAAAACATATAGCGTATTCATCTGAATTACTATGATCAAAGTTTTCACTTTCTTCAATAATGCCCTGAATCTTACAAAAAGTAAAAGGATCTCCTCCCACTTCAAAAGATGTATCACACGTTTGTGAAGTCTCTTTCACATCATCAATTTTATTATGATCCATAAATCTCATCCTCATAAAAATAATAAAATATTTTATTTTAACTATATGAAAATAAGAATCAAAAAGTTACTCCTTTAAATCATATCTCCCAAACTTAATGAATTGCTTAAAAGTGTGTAAACCTTAGTTGTAAGCGAATTTTCTTCCGCATTAAATAAATTATTAAAAACATAAACTAAAGCTCCTGTGTTTAAAGCCTCTCCACTAAATTCATCTATTAAACACACAACACTAAGCTCAACAGATTCCCCTTCTTTTATGATAGGTAATTTTACAAACAATCTTCTTCCATCTAAATTAACAAATTCTTTATCACACTTCCTTCCATTTAAAAGCACTTCTTTAAATAAAGTTCCTAATGGAAGTATATCCTTAAATAAAATCCTCCTCGCAACTAAAACCGTTTTTCCTGAAACATTTGGATTTAATATATTAAATTTGAAAATGGCGTAATTACATGAATTATCGCGATCTATATTAATATTTTGGGTTATTGTAAGCTCTGGATACATAATACCATCAAAATTTTCCCCATCCGGTTTACCATCTAAGGATATCTGATCAATATCTAAAAGATTATCCATAATTTGAGATAATTTAAATCCATAAGGAGTGTCAGTACATAAAGATCTTTTATTTGTATCTCTTGGAGAAAGCAAGTTACGCATCCCCTCTTGAGGGTTTTTATATAAATTAATTTTCACATATCTATCTTCATTCAAAGAAGATAAGATAAAGGAAAATCCATAAGAATTAAACTCAAGTGGTGCAATTAATGAATTTAAATCCGTCACCCTATAATCATAATAATAATCTCCCCAATTATCTAAAATAAGTCGATTAATTATGCCTTTTGGATTTTCATTAAGAGCTTTGTTAATCAAATAAATTGTATATTTTCTATTATTTTTAGTATTAGAATCTACGTTTTCATTACTTGATAAAACCCTTGGGGTTATCTTTGATCCAGTTTCTATAAAATCATTCATATTAATCTGCTGCCCCTTTGACTAATTAAAAAGTTTTTTTATATTACTAAGATCATTTATAACTAAGGTTCTAGAGCTAGTCGGTGTTGTAGCATCATTAACACCATAATAAGAAACATAACTTAAACACCCAACATTAAAATCACTCATATGACAAGATGAACTTTCTAAACACACTAAAATTAAAGAAATGCTATTGTTTTTATCAATATTTTGAAGCGTTAAAAATAACTCTCTTCCATTTATCGTATAATTATCACTCGATATTCTCATCATTGGAGATCCACTATTTTTAATAAACATTCCCCTATTACACAAAACTAATCCATTAGGTATAATATCCTTAAATAATACCCTCTGAGCACTAAATTCTCCTACATTTTTAATATTAAAATTAAATAAGAAGTACTTACTACCACCTCTTCTTATAGAAAATGCCCTTTGATTGATAATCAAATTAGCCCCAGACTTCATCATATTATTATCTAATGCTGCATCCCCATTTACACCGTTTGTAATATTAAGTGTACTATTATCTCCTACATTATTAGCAATCTGAGATAATTTAAATCCATAAGGAGTATCCATACATTTATTTGAATTAGAAACCTCATTTTTAGATAATTCTAAATCTAGTTCTAAAATTCTATCATCATTAACCGTATTAATATCTACAAATAAACCCTCTATATTAAGTGGGAAAGAATACGATTCACCATCCAAAGTATTTGTTCCCTTAGAATTTAAACTATATAATTTTCCTAAATTATCTAAGATTAATTGATTACTTATGCCAGAAAAATTATATGGAGGATGAACCAACTTAATATTAAACTTAATTTGAGTAATGTTTTCATCCACTCTAAAATCCATAATAGCCTTAAGATCATTTATATCTTTTAATTTATCTTGTTCCATTTTAATAACCTCTTAAAATAAATTTCTAAAATAATTCGTTATCTTATTTGTCTAAAATTTCTTCTACTTTATAATGACCTCCATTTTCCTCTCTAAAATTAGAATTCAAATTATCTCCTGAAATAATTTTCTCAATTTCATATATCGAAAACGGAACCTCACTATTAAAAATCTCTCTATTTCCTTTTTTTGGAATATTGTTATTCATAATTTCACTCTCCAATCTAATTTAAAAAGGTGCCCAAAATAAGAGGCACCTTACATTTCTCATTTTATTAAAATCAATTATAAATTCGTCCCCATATATTAAAAATAAAACTATTAAGTTTTTTATTTTAAGTATATGAGCATAAACTATTAAGTGTTACTAATTATAAATAGTTTCTTAGCTATTGTATCTCCTTAGAATTACTAACAATCTGCTTAATTGTTATGTTGGATGCTTGTGCTCCCGTTCCATCAGGAACCACCTTTGAAACATAACTTATAACCCCAACATTAAATTCATTACAAGATTCATCGTTTAATCTACAAACAATTGTTAAAGTAACAGACTCACCAACAGATATATCAGGAACCCTAACAAATAAACTCTTAGAATTTAATTTTACATCCCTACTATTTGGATAAACTGAATTTATATAAATTCCTGCAAGATTTAAACTAACACTATTAGGTAAAATATCCTTAAATAATACTTTTCTCGCAACTTCACTTCCATTATTTTCTATAGTGAAATTAAATGTTACTGTTTTCTCACCATCATCCTTTACAGAAAATCCCGTTTGAATCAATGAAAGATTTGCATCTCCCTGACCATCTCCATCCTTAAAATTTATTTTTATATCATTTAAATCTGTTCCCAAGTTATTTATAACATCTGATAACTTAAATCCATATGGTGTATCTAAACATTTATAATCTAAACTATAATTATTAATTTCAGTTAAAGTATCTGATAAATTTATTTGGAGCGTTTTATTCCCATTTAAGGCTCTAAGTACCATAAATGTACCTTTAACACCAATTGATAAATTAATAGATTCACCATTAACTAAAGTTTTATCCGCATCATAAACGTAATAAAATCCAGTATTATCTAATACAAGCTCATTTGGTAAATTATATGGTGGCTTGTATAATATAAAATTTAATATAAAGTTTGTATATACCGTAGCTCTATAAAGATTTATCTCATCATAAAGATGCGTTTTACTAATATCATCCACTTCATCTAGTTTATAATTAATATCATTATTTTCCAATTTAAAATCTCCTTTAAATTACTAATTAATTTGTTTTAAATTTCTAATCTTTCAACTAACTTCTATCATTTTACTAACTCCATCTATTATATAAAACATATCACCATTATCTGTACTACCCGTACTCATGATCAAAAAAAGAAGATACTTCCGTATTTAGAAGCATCTTCTCTATATTGATCATATCTTTACTAGTTTTATTGTTAATACCTGCATCCTCATACTTTTCTTAAAAAATAATCATAACTTATAAAATATTTTTTAATTCCAATATATGAAAATAGTTTTAAATCGTTACAAACTTAGTTTTATATCTCATTAAATCCATTACCCGTGACACTCTTTGTTTCAATCGCAGATAAAAATGCATTAGGATCAAAATTTTGTATTCTTCTTCTTAAACTTACATACTGGTTAATATCAAGAACCGTATAAAGTATATTTTGTTTATCTTTTGTATAACATCCTTCAGCCTCTATAGATGTTACACCCCTTTTTATAACATTCAAAATATATTCAGATATTTGATCAGGTGACTTAGTTATTATAAGAACTAGATATTTCTTATTAAATCCAAATATCATTTTATTTACAACCGTAGATGTAACAAACATTGATATTAAAGAATATAATGCTCTTGTTATATCCTTTAATAATAATATGGAAACTATTACAATAATTAAATTAACTGTAAATGTTACGTCTCCAATATTTTTAGCTGGATTTTTCTTCCTTATTATAACGGCCAATATATCTATCCCTCCAGTCGTCGCTCTTACTTTGAACATAAGAGAATATCCAATAGCCGATATAACTCCTCCGATTACCCCGCTTAAAAATACATCATGTATATTAAGTACAGATTTAAGAGGGCTCGTCAAATATAAAAATACAGATAATAAAACAGTTCCAATTATAGAATATATCGTAAACTTCAATGAAACTTTAAAATAACTTAAAACAAATAGAGGAAGATTTAAAATCAAATATAATATACCCGAGTTGATACCAGTTGTATATTCTATAAGCAGTGCTATACCAGTCAATCCTCCACTTACAAGTTTAGCATCAGCTAAAAATAAATTTAATCCTACAGCTATCAAAAGACAAGCAAAACATATGGTACATAATTCAAAAAAAATAATCTTGATCCTCATCAGATTCTCCTACCTTCTAATTTATCATTGTTTATTTTAACACATTTAATTGTTTGATTATTATTAATTTTGTTAATAAAACTTAGAATATTATTTGAAAATAAGTTAATAATACTAAAAAATATATTTTTGTTAGAGGTGATAGATAATGAATGGTTCCCTAAGTTGCTCTGCAAATAATTGTGTTCACTATACAAATAATATGTGTACTGCAAATAAAATTCACGTAAGTGGCTTGAATGCATCAATTACCCCCGATACTCACTGTTCAACATTTCAAGAAAGAAATTTAGAAAACACATTAAACTCTTTATCAAACTTAAATATAAATGGAGAAATCAAACAGTTCTTCACAAATTCAGGTATAGTTATGTATCCAGAAATTGAATGCGATGCAAAAGCATGCAAATTCAATGAATCAGGTATGTGTTCCTCACAAAATGTAAATATCATAGGTAGTGATGCTATGAATTCAAATTTTACCTACTGTAATACTTTTTGCAAATAAAACAACATACATCCAGTGTGTTGTTTTTATTTTTTAGAATAATTCTCAATTTTATAGAAAAACTAAACTAAAAGATAATTATAAAGGAGTACATATTAAATGAAGAGACTTATTCTATCGTTTATAATTGGAGCATACACTCTATGTAGTATAAACCCAGTATACGCTTTAGCTAACAAAAAGAAAATCAAAAATTCTTGTGAAGTTTCAGTTGTTGATGAATCTCAATTAATCAGCGATCAAAAGCATAATATTGAAAATGGTGAGTTATCAGATGATCCTCTTGTCACACTTGAGAACATAAAAAAAATATACTTAAAAATAATTGAAAATTTAAGCTTTAGGAACACACTATGGGAACAATCTTCAAATTTTGTAAAAATATTAAATAGAGATGAAGCTGCAACTCTTTGGGCTAATGGAATAAAAGAAAAAAATGGTACTCTATTATTTGTAATTTCAAATGACAATGTAAAAAACCAGCTTAAAAATTTATTCAAAGACAATCCAGCATGGTTTATTGAACAAAATCAAAATATAATACAATCCTTTACAATATCTAAACCTAAAAAGATCTCCAAAACTCTTTATACTTATGAAATCACATATAAATCACTACATACAGACGGATATAGTCAACTATTAAAACAAAATCTATCAATAGAAAATACAGGAGAATGTTTTAAAATATCTGAATTCTCAGACATTACTCCTAAAAAACAAAAATAAAGCTATGTAGAACATAGCTTTATTTTTTTAATATATACGACTCCCATTCCTTCTCTTTAAAACCAAATAATATAAAATCTTCACCCATATATATAGGCCTTTTAATGAGCATACCCTCTTTTGATAACATATCAGCACATTCTTCTAAAGATAATTCATTTATCTTCTCTTTCAAATTATTTTCCTTAAATATCTTACCATTAACATTAAAGAACTTATTTATATCTGCCTTATATTTTAACACCCAGGATAAAATTTCATCTTTAGTTGGTGTATTTGAAATAAGAGATCTAAATTCAACATCTATATTATTTTTAACAAGCCAATCCTTGGCCTTTCTTACACTTGTTCACTTGGAATAATCTAAAAATAATCCTTTCATTTTTCCACCTCTAACACTCAATTATAAACTAAAAAATAAGAGAAAATCTTCTACTTTAAAGGGTCTACATTTATATTCCCACCAAATACACTATAAGGTATTTTAAACTCAGGTATACCTGCAGAGTACGGTGCTAATTCATATAATTGATAAAATATCACAATATTATCTTTAGTTAAATAATATTGAACATTATCTCCAATACCTTTAAACTCATTTACAAAATAATTATCAGGATTCTCCTCAATAACATTCCTAATTATAGAATCAACTTTATCTTTGTATACTTTCTTTCCTTCTTCATTAAAAAGATCTCCAAATTTTAAAACATTCCCAGTTTTTAAATCAAAATTAAAGTCCCTTCTATATGTCATAGGGTGAGCTCCACCAGTAAATTGTATTAAATTAAGTCTAATAGATAAAATATTATCTATAATTTCATATTCAAAATCAGACATTCCTCTAAATTCAGAGGAAATAGAATTATCCACCAACTCTTTAGGAGTCGATGAAATAAACTCTTTATATATGTCCTCTATATACTGTTTAAACTCCAAGACCTGAGCCCTTAGGGATCCGTTTATTTTATCTTTTACAATATTATCTCCATACTCAACTTCTGGGTACTTTAAATCAAAACTCATTCCGTCGGAGCTTTCTTTAATTTCTAAAGACTTTACACTAATATTACCATTATTAGGCTTTATAGCCCTAACCATATACTCTGAATAACTTAATACCAAAAATAACAATATACTTCCTATAATAATGACCATATTTATTTTAAAGCTCTTGTTTATCAATTATCTCTCCTCCTTTTAAAAAACCTTCTAAAACTTAAAATAACAATTTATATAACTCCTATATTTAAAAATGTATATCTATTTTTGACTACTATTAATTATAATAAACAAAATCTTTAATATTTATTTATCTTTTTCATCATTATTAAATAGTATAAAAAACACTTTTACATAGAAAAATAAATCTTAATAATGAAATTATACTAAAATTTTCAAATATCTGCTAATTAAACTTACAATAGAGGATACTTTTATGAATGATCTTATTAATTTAAATAAATATAATCTAAAATATAAAATTTTAAAAGATCTTTATACATTCTTGAGTCAAAGTATATACATCAAAAATATAAATTTTAATAATTTAAATAATATATCATCATTTGAAAAATGTAAATGCTTAATAATTTCTAAAAATATATCTATATACTTAAAAAATAATAAAATATCTAAAATAAATAATTCCATATTATTTAAAATAATAAGTGAAAATATAACTAACAAAAATAATATTAAAATATATAAAAGAAATATAGAACTTATAAAGATCTATACAATTCTTTTTACCGAAAAGAGTTGTTCTCACTTATCGTTTTATTTATTTAATAATTCTAAACTTTCAATGATAAATGAAAACATAGAATGTTTAAGTGTTATTGTTGAAAAAAATTCAAGATACTCTATTATTTTAAATGAACATTTAAATATTTTTATAAAGAAAAACATCAAATACAAAAAAGGGGAATTATTCCTCTGCAAAAACAAAAAACGCTTTTCACTTAACTTAAAATCTAAAATTTATTTAACAGTATTTTCAATTATAGTTACATATTTTATGATATTTAATATACCAAACAACTATATCATTATGGAAATGAACTTAACAATGCATATGAAGATGAATCACAATGGCTATATTTTATCTTATAGACCTAAAACAAAATCAGCTCGCACAATGATCAAACAAAATAAACAAATAATGAAAAAAATAGATCACTCCATACCATCATTTATAAATTATGGCATGGAAAATAACATATTGAAACCAGGTCAAGATGTAAAAATTTACATAATAGGTCCACCCCTAAATAAAAAATCTTTTAATAAACTAAGGGAAGCTCTAAAAGATATACCTTTAAATATCATTATAAATAACTCCGGAAATTTGGTAAAAATAAATAGTACTTAATAATCTTCTATGATAAAATGAACTTAATATTTTTTAAGGAGTTTAAATGTGAATAAAATTTCGAATCAAGAAAAGCTAAGAATTAATAAATTTTTATCTAAGTACGGATATTGTTCGAGAAGAGTAGCTGATGATCTTATTAGAAAAAATAAAGTTTTTATAAATGATTCTATAGCAACGCTTGGATCACTCGTTAACTACTCTGACAAAATATACATAAAAGAGAACTCATCACTCAAAGAAATTAAAAATCAAGTTGATTTCATATACTTAGCTTTAAACAAACCACTCGGTATAACCTCAACAACTTGTAAAAAAGACAAATCAAACATAATAGATTTTATAAATTACCCTAAAAGAATTTTCCCAATAGGTAGACTAGATAAAAATTCTCATGGGTTAATACTACTTACAAATAATGGAGATATTGTAAATAAAATATTAAGATCAGAAAATAACCATGAAAAAGAATATTTAGTTCGTGTAAATAAGGAAATAACTCCTGACTTCATCTCAAAGATGAAATCCGGGGTAAAAATATTAAATCAAATTACCAAACCATGCAAAATATGGAAAATAGATAATTTTTCCTTTAAGATAATACTAACTCAAGGTCTTAATAGACAAATTAGACGTATGTGTGAAACACTTGATTATAAAGTTTCATATTTAAAAAGAACTCGTATTTTAAATATAAAGTTAGGTAATTTAAAAGTTGGAAAGTATAGGCACTTAACTTATGATGAACTCAATGAACTATTTCAATTAATAGGAATTTAAGGAGAATTAAATTTTGAGAATAGGAATTGGATATGATGTACATAAATTAGATTATAATCGTGATCTTATTTTAGGAGGGGTTAAAATACCCCATGAAAAAGGTCTTGTAGCCCATTCTGATGGAGATTGTTTAATACACGCTATAATAGACTCAATACTAGGAGCATGTGGACTTTACGACATAGGAACATACTTCCCAGATACAAGCGATAACTTTAAAGATATAAGTTCTTTAAAATTGCTCGAAAAAACTCGCGAACTTATGGAAAATGAAAAATATGAAATTTCAAATATAGATAGTATAATAATTTGCCAAAAGCCTAAAATTAATCCTTATATAAATATAATGAGGGAAACACTCTGTAATGTTCTTAGGATAGATATTTCACAAATAACAATCAAAGCAACTACAGAAGAAAAATTAGGTTTTACAGGAAAAGAGAAAGGGATCGCTTGCCAAGCTGTATGCCTTTTACACAAAATAAAAAAGGGTCAATAATTTTGACCCTTTTCATTTAAAATATTCCATAAATAATTCACTAATATAATGGTGATCAATAACCCCTGAAGTTTCTCTACAAGAGTGCATAGCAAACATCGGATTACCTAAATCAACACCTTTTATAGATAAATACTTAGTAATTATTGGACCTAGAGTTGATCCCCCTTGTATATCTGATCTATTATAATATACCTGATACGGTATTCTTATCTTATTACATAAGGATTTTATATAAGATGAACTCTCTCCTGTTGTCACATAACTCCTATTTGAATTACTCTTTATAGCTATTCCTTTATTTATAACACACCTATTATTTTCATCAAACTTCTCAGAATAACTTGAATTATACGCATGGGCCATGTCTGCAGAAATTATAAAACTATTATTAAGCGATATAAGCTTATCCTCAGTTGTAATATTCATTAATTCATATAATCTATCTAATATATTTAATAATGTATTAGAATAAGCACCTTCACTCATAGAACTTCCTATCTCTTCACCATCAAACATACAAATAAATTTATTTGCATGATCACACGAATTCATAAACGCATATAAACTTGATTCACTCATCGCTAAATCATCTATTCTTTTACTTTGTATAAATTCCTTATTAAAACCAATTATACTAGCCTTTTGAGTATCGTATAAATATAAATCAAAATCTAGCACATCATCTTTAGATACACCTAAATATGATGATATCATTCCTTTTAAAGATGCATCGCTACACAAAGAATTAGTAAGAACTATAGGAAGTATATGAGTTTGCCTATTCAAAGAAAATCCCGAATTAATCTCCCTATTTAAATGAATCGGACAATTAGGTATAAATGCTATATCATCCTCAAAATCTATTAAAACCTCACTAAATTTATAATTCTCACTCTTTATAAAAACCCTACCTGCAATAGATAAACCCCTATCAAGCCAAGTATTTAATATAGCACCTCCGTAAACTTCGACATTTAGATATAAAATACCATCTCTATTTAAAATATCGCTCCCGGTCTTTATCTTAAGGGAAGGCGAATCTAAATGAGATAATATAAACTTAATTCCATCTTTTATTCTTTCTTTATTTAATGAAAAAGCAAATACAGATGAATTGTTAAACTTCACAAATCCCTTACCCTCAAAACACCAACTATCCTTATATAAAAGTTCCTTAAATCCCCTATCTAATAATTTATCACATATATTTTCAGTAGCATGATAAACACTAACACCCTTATCTAAAAATTTACATAAATCAATTGACCTCTCTATAATTTTATTTTTCATAATCTTTTCCTCTCAAAACAACTATAAATCATTACAAGCTATAACATCCAAAAACTTATTGTTTATATCCTTACTGAGTATTCTTAAAAATTCTCTACATCCATTATAATTTAAATTAGATGGTGAAGAAAAATAATTATCATCAAATTCTAAATCAAAATAATCAAATACATATAATTTATCATTCAAGTTTTTATTTAAAATCATATAAAATTCTTTCTGAAGAGTTTTGTTTACATATGTTCTATATAATTTATGTACAGGTGGCACTATAAAAAATACATCTATCCCATTATCTTTTAACATCTTAAGAGTTTGATTTATTATATTTTTATTCATCTTAAATGCTATAATATTGGCTTCTTTATAATTAATGGTTTCTATTTGAGTTTCATATTGAATCTTTCCATCTTCATGGCAAGATATATTAAAATTATCACCAAATACAACATCATCTAAATTAAATCTCTTAAATATCTTGCTTACATTACTTTTAAAATTCTTACAACAAAAAGATGAAAAAGTATTTCTCACACTTACATCTTTATGTACAGAAAATATATCTTCAAACATCTTCATAAAACCATACTTATCATCCTTTAGATCTATATTTTCATAAATCATAGAGTAATTTGTAAAAATTCCTATCCTAGTATACTTACTTATCTTGTTACTCTTTATCAAATAATATAATAAATGATAATCATAATGTGCATCCGAAAAAATGCTGGATATATTTATGTAATCATTAAAATATTCACAAATAAATTCATCTTTTATATAATTTCTTCCCATAAACATGATATCAAAATTTAAACTTTTTTCCTCTTTACAATAAGAAAGTTTATCTCTAATCTCACTAATTATAGAATCATAAAAAAAGAACGATACATCAAGTATACACTCTGGATTAATATTAAATTCCCTTATTTTATCATAAATAATATTATATCTCCTACTATTTACCAAAATATAGTCAAAACCAATTTTAGATAAAATATCATGTAAATCGTTTAAATCGTAAACCTTTATACCATTTATATAATCATCAAAGTAATTCTTATCACCTTTTAAATATCCAACAATATCTACATCATCTTTTAAAAATTTCTCTATGTTTAATATCTCATTTGCCTCATCAAATATAATAAGTTTAATCATTTTTTCTCCTTAAAAGATAATTTTACAACCTTATTTTATTATTTGGATATATAGCAAAATTATTCATTTAAACATCCAATCTAGTTAAATCATCTAAACTTTCTCTTCTAGTTTTGAGCACAACTTTATTATTATGAAAAAATATAATAGGTGCTCTGGTTATCTTATTATAATTACTACTCATGGAATGACAATACGCACCAGTTGAAAAAATAGCTAAAATATCTCCGCTATCAGGAGTTTGTATAAGAGTATCCTTTATTAAAATATCTCCGGATTCACAGCATTTACCACTTATTCTCGCTCTATAATTTCTACTCTCTGAAGCCTTATTTGCAATAATGCACTCATAATCCGCATTATATAGAGCTGTCCTTATATTATCTGCCATTCCTCCATCTACCGATACATAATTTCTTATTTTTTCAATCTCCTTTATAACTCCAACTTTATATATTGTCGTTCCAGCGTTTCCAACTATGCTTCTACCTGGTTCTATATAAACCTTTGGTAAACTTAAGCTAAACTTATTAGAATTATAATGAACCCTATCTAAAATAATTTTTATATTATCTTCGATATCCATAGGTGAATCATCTTTTGTATAATAAATACCAAATCCTCCACCTAAATTTACCTCTTTTAATTCAAATCCATATTCCTTAACTTCGTTCATTAAACCAAATATTTCATCCACTTCATTTATATATGCATCCTTTGAAAATATCTGAGATCCTATATGACAATGAAACCCAACTATCTCTAAATTTTCATTATCTTTATACTCGTTTAATAAGTCTGATATCATATATTTATCCTTATATATACCAAATTTTGAATCTATACAAGCTGTCTTTATATACTCATGTGTGTGTGCATCTATCCCCGGATTTATCCTCAAAAATACCTTACTTTTTTTATTTAGCTCCCTCGAGATAGTACAAATTCTTATAAGCTCCTGTACCGAATCACAAACAAATCTTCCAACTCCAAAATCAATTCCCATCCTAATTTCATTATCACTCTTATTATTACCATGAAAAATAACACTTTTCATATCAAAACCACACTTAAATGCTATGTAAAGTTCACCCTCAGATACAACATCTAAACCTATTTTCTCATCTTTCAATATGTTAACCATATGAGTGTTTAAAAAAGTTTTTCCTGCATAAACAACTACATTATTTTCTCCCATAGATTTTTTAAATCTACTTATATTCTCTCGAATCAAATTTTCATCCATTATATAACAAGGAGTTCCAAACTCATTTGCTATATCAGAAATTCTTATGTCTCCAATACATAAATCATTTTCTACTATATTTAAAGAACCATGTAACTTCACTTATTACACCAACCTCATAAATTAAACTCTTTCGCCACAAAATCGATTGCTTTAAGTTTATCCTTCTTGTTTATTGCACATGTTATTCTGATTTCTGACGTCGTTATCATTTTTATTTCTATGTCGTTTTCACTAAATATTTTAAACAACTTTGCCGCAACACCAGATGTTGATCTCATGCCAATACCAACAACAGAAAATTTACAAATACTCTCATCTATAGTTATATCATCTTCTAATACATACTTACTTAAAACTTCCTTACATTCAAATAAATCCTCAAGAGGAATTGTAAATGATAAATTTATACTAGAATTGATTGGAGTTGTTTGGCTTATCATATCAACATTTATATTTTTCTTGCCAACATCATTAAAAATAGATGAAATCAAATTAATATCATTTTTCATATTCTTTATACTCAATGCAATATCTTCATCACTTGTTGCAATTCCTATTATAGGCTTACTTTCCATATCTATATTTTTAACCTCCATTATATAAGTTCCATTCATATCTCCCAAACTTTTTCCTACATAAATCTTAATTTTATACTTTTGTGCAAGTTCAATACTTCTTGAATGCATTACCTGAGCTCCAAGGCTAGACAATTCTAAAATCTCTTCATAATCTATCTCTGGAATTTTCTTTGCATCTTTATAATTCCTCGGATCAACACTATATATTCCATCAACATCTGTATAAATTTCACAATCACATTTTAATTTCACAGCAAGTGCCACAGCAGTAGTATCTGATCCACCACGTCCAAGAGTTGTTACATCTCCTTTGTCATTTATACCTTGAAACCCTGCTATAATAACTATCTTACCTTGATTTAAATATTCAAGTATCTTTTCATGATTAATATCTTCAATTAATGACTTACCATGAACCCCTAAGGTCTTCAATTGTATTTGAAATGAATTCAAACTTATAGCATCATATCCAAAAGAATTTATAGCCATACTTAAAAGAGAACTAGAAACTACCTCACCAGTTGAAAGTAATGAATCCAGCTCTCTTTTATTCGGATTATCACAAACCTCTTTTGCCATAGAAAGTAAATTATCTGTAGTATCTCCCATAGCAGAAACAACAGCAACAACCTTATTTCCCTGTTCTACACGTCTTATTATACTCTCTGCTATATTTTTAATTTTATCAATCGTACTTACGGAACTTCCTCCATACTTTTGTACAACTATAGACACACAATACACTCCTTAAAATAACATCTTCTGAAATATTTTTAATTTAATGTTATATGTTTCTAACAATATTAGTCAATAATTTTTTGTTTAAACATCAACTATATAATGTTATACTTTAATACAAATAAAATTTTAGGAAGGTCTAATATGTTAAACTTCTTATCCAAAAAATTTATAAGAAATCATCAAAATGTTAAGGATCCAAAAGTCCGCTCCTCTTATGGTCTTTTGTGCAGTTATATAAGCATAGTTTTAAATTTAATTTTATTTTTAATAAAAGTGTTCATAGGAGTAGTATTAAAAAGTATTTCAATAACAGCTGACGCATTTAACAACCTATCTGATTCTGCATCATCCATAATAAACCTAATAGCATTTAAATTTTCTATGAAACCAGCTGATAAAGAACATCCTCAAGGCCACGGTAGATATGAATACATAGCATCTCTTATAGTTTCATTCCTCATAATATTCATTGGAATTAGTTTCATCAAATCATCCATAGAAAAGATAATGAGCAAAGAAAATACAAATTTTAGCATAATTCTATTTGTAATCCTAATAATATCCATTTTTATAAAAATATGGATTGGTATAATAAACCTTAAAGTATCTAAAAAAATAAACTCAAAATCTCTTAAGGCAACTTCAGTTGATGCATTTTACGATGCCTTAACAACTACGATTTTAAGTGCGTCACTTTTATTATCAAATTTTATAAAAATATCATTAGATGGATATGCGGGAGTTATTATATCCTTATTTATAATTTATTCTGGAATTGGACTTATAAAAGAGACTATGAGTTCTCTTCTTGGAGAAGCTCCTAGTGATGAGATAGTTAAAGAATTGAAAGAGAAAATATTGAGCTATAAAAACATTTTGGGGCTACATGATCTTGTCGTTCATAATTATGGCCCAAACAAAACTCTTGCATCTATACATGTAGAAGTACCCTCCAACTTAAATTTAATAGATGTACACTCACTAATAGATAGAATAGAAAAAGATATTGAAAATACTATGATGATACATCTGGTTATACATATAGATCCGATAGACATTCATAATAAAGAATCACTCGAAATATATAATACAATTAGGTCACTTATTAAGGAAAATATAAATGAAATAAGCGATATTATAGATTTTAGAGTAGTAAATAAAAACGGAAAGAATACTATTTTCTTTGAGATTAAACTAAAAAAAGAATTTTACGATAAAATAAACTTTGATATCATAGATGAATGTACAAAAATTGTCCTAAGTAAATATAACAACTTCGATTGCAAAATATTTAAAAATAATACATTTAATTAAGGTGTTTAAAACACCTTATTTTTTTTATTTACTATTATAATATTATAAGTAATTTTAAAAGGAGCATTTATCTTGACATTCTATCTAAAAAGATTATTTTTAAATGAATTAAACAGCAATTATGAAAAAAATATATATTTAAAATCACAAAACAACTACATCAGTAATAAGTCTCTAAATATAATTTCTAATAGATTATACAATATTAAAACAACTCAATTATATCTATATGACAAATTCATAAATGATCATATCTGCAAAATTATTCTTCCTGATTTAAATATCTCGATAAATACTTCGAATGATCTTAGTAAAGACACTCATTTAATAGAACTAGATTCATTTGTTAACTATAAAAAAAATGATTGCATAATAAAAATAAAAGAAGATATAGAATATGTTCTATCACATAATCTAAAAGAATGGATAAATAAAATATATACCCTATTTAAATTAATATCTAAAGAACTCTCAAAATACCTAAACACAAATAAACTATACAATTTTAAAGATAATTTGTTAAATAATATATTTAACGATATTCCCCATAAAGATAATCTTAATAACTCAGAGTTTTTAATCTCATCTGTTGGAATAAATGGTTTTAAATCGTTTTCAAGTCAATTACATTCCTATGAAAACAAACTATTTATACTAAATGATTATTTTTCTATATTTAAAGATATTTTAATAAACGAAATATTAAATGAATCAATTAATTTAAATTTGTATTATGAAATCTATAAAAATTCTATAAATAAATCAATAGATCATATAAGAATTCCAACTTTAAACCTTTGCATAATCTCAAATAATATATTGTTTAATGATAAAATTCCAGGAATACAAATATATGATAAAGAATTTCTCATAGATTTTGAAAATAAAGAACTATCAATTATGAAAAAAGAGCTTAACAACTATCTTAAAGAATTTAATTTAATATGTACAGAATTGAAAAATAAGCATTTAATATTAAATAAATATTTTGAAGACTGTATTATTAAAGATAAGTTCATTAATTTAATAGATAATACAATAAAAAATGTAATACTTTAAGGTATTACATTTTTTATTTTTATATGAATTGCTTTATGCATAGCTCTAGTTAACATTATATATAAAATATTATCTTCAAATCCAGAATCAATAACCAAAACAGAATCAAATTCAAGTCCCTTTGATAAGTATACTGTCATTAAAAATATTCCATTATCACTATAAACGTGATCCTCATTATTAATTACTTTAATATAAAAATTGGATCTTATCATATTGTATACCTTATCTATCATACTTTGGTTTAAAACAATTATTCCTATATTTGTCTCATCTTGTAATCTTAAATTATTTATGGATTCAATTAATAATCTTCTCAAATCATCATAATCACATTCATAATATAAAACATCTTCACCATTTCTTATAGAGTTAACACAAATATCATTATCTATATATTTCAAAGAATAATCAATTATATTTTTAGTTGATCTATACGAATCAAGTATTGTAAAATCTTCTTTATTTTCAAGTACACGTGTGCTATAAATAAAATTTTCTTCAAATTTTATAATACTTTGATTTAAATCACCAACTACTAAATAAGAAGACGCCTCTGTACACAGTTTTATAACTTCATAAAACATATAAGAAAAATCTTGCCCCTCATCTATAACAACAAGCTTATATTCCCGATCTTTTTTAGGCTTATAAAACTTAATATCAATATACTTTATTAATACTAAATCTCCAAAATCTAAATCGCCTAGATCTTTTGAAAAATAATCTTCATAAAATTCCCTATATAATTCATAAGATGACTCTAATTTTAAATAATGTAGCGATGATTTTAAATCACTGCTCTCTCTTACTACGTCATATATTTCATTTTTCATCAACATATCATAGTAATTCTCCATATCAGGATGTACCTTCATGCTCTCATACTTATTTTTGATTTTAAAAACAAAACTATTTCTAACTTTATTTATTCTATCAAATATTCTCTTTCTTATTAAATCTATTCTAACACTTATAGCACGACTCTTAAATGATTTGTAAAATAATCTATTTAATTCCTCATAATCTATAATAAGTTCCTCTCTAAAATAAATATCTCCTCCAAGATTTATATTTTCCTCAACATCTAAAATAAACTTATCCAGTTCACATTTTACCTTGGAACTACCCTTAAATTTAAATTCATCTAAATATTCTTTATCATTAAGTATCTTCTCCATATGTAATTCATAAGAATTAAAATTTAAATCTCCCCCCGTACTCAAATAAATAAAATCCTCACTGGTATAACTATGTACTCCTCCGTATTCTCCAAGAGATGGAAGAACAGATGATATATATTCCATAAAAATCTTATTTGGACATAATATAAGAACCCTATCTTTAAAATAATTTCTAAAATTATAAAGTAAATACGCTATTCTATGGAGTGCTATAGATGTCTTTCCACTTCCTGCCACTCCATTTATTATAATTGATTTTCTCCTATCTTCCCTTATTATCTTATCCTGATTGATCTGAATAGTTTGAACGATAGTTTTTAATTTATTTGAAGATTTTAAAGATAACATCTCCTTTAAAAACTCATCTTTAACATCTATCTCTGAATCAAACATGGAAATTATTTTCCCATCTCTAATCAAAAATTGTATTCTCTCATTTAAAGAAACACAAATATCTTCACCAGATGGTATTGTATAACTAAGACTTCCAATTTTACCCTGATAAAATAAGGAAGCTATAGGTGCTCTCCAATCGATTATGAGAGGAACTTCAAGTCCAACATCAAACCCATATGATCCTATATAGAATTTCTCTTCCTTACCATCCTCGCTTATAACAATCTTTCCAAAATAAGGGGTTTTTTTTAAATAAAGAATCTCTTTAATTTTTCTTTCAACTACCATAAAAATTTGTTCATTCTTATAATTTTCATGATCAAAATAATCTATTATTTTATCATCATCATCTCTATATTCTTCTATAAATTTCTTCCGATACTCAACGATAGAATCAGAAATATCTCGTCTATTTTCTATATACTCAGCCAATTTGTCATTTAAATAAACAAGCACATTATCTAAATATTCCTTTTCAATTTTATAATTTAATTTTACATCCATACCCCATTATCCTTCTTAAAAAAATAAAGTCGCTCTTTCAATTATACCTTCTAACGGTATATTTTAAAAGAACGACTAAACATTATTTTAATAACTTAATCCTATTAAATGGATAAACAATAATTCTTGCCTCTCCCCTTATATCATCAAAGCTTATATAAGGATCACTCCAATATCTACTATCTAGAGAATTCGCTCTATTATCTCCAAGGAAGAAATATTCATTCTCAGGAACTTTAAAATTCAAATCAAATATGGCAGTTTCATCTTTTTGAAAAACATAATCCTCTTTAAGTACCTCACCATTCACAAGCACCTCTCCCGATGCCTTAACAACTATATCATCCCCTGGAAGCCCTATAACTCTCTTTATAAGTAATTCATTGAATTCTTCCGAATAAAATACAAGTACATCTCCTCTTTGTATAGAATCTGCACTATACATTTTAGTTACAAAAAGCTGATCTCCAACCTTAAGAGTTGGAAACATAGACTCTGAAGGTATATATACCTTGAATATTAAAAATTTATTTATTAGAAAAGATATTAACAAAGCTGCAACTATCGTTATACCCCATTCTAAAATCGTAGATAAAAACCTACCCCTATGCTTTCTATTTTCCGATCTCTTGGGTAGAGGTTTATCATCACTCTCAAGGCTATCCTCATCTTCTAAAAGATACGCATACTCATCAGACAAATCTTCCTCATCATCTTCTTTATAGAATTCATTTTTATCAAAAATGTTTTCTTGATCATCTTTATACTTTCCCATAAACTGGTCCTCTCATTTTTAGCATTAAAACTATTATAGTAAATATTTATACAAATTTAAACCCAATTTTTAATTTACTATTTGTTTTGTATTTTCATTATTAGATAAATCTTTCTTTATAGCATCTATATCTAATTCATTTGTATCAAGTCCCTTTGCTTCTTCCCCTTTTTCCTCATAAATCTCTTCGAGTAAATTTTGAAGGGAAAATTTATCATCTTTAGAATTCAATGTTTTCTTATATGATCCATCCTTTGATCTTACATTCCTTCGTTTATTTAAATTATTAAACTCAACCTTGATCGAAGAATTTATCTTATTTAAATCCATATTAATAGCATTTAATACACCTTGTGAATCTATACTATTCTCTTTAAAATTCTTAAACTGTTCTATCCTCTCGTCTAATGTCTCAAAGAATAATTTCTCTTGCATCTCTTTCTTATCCTGTTTCTTTTTCTGCTTATTTTTGATTACTTCCCTTATACTTACCTTCTTACTCATAGTTTGATTTAAATTAAATTCTGGAAGCATTCCTTCTTCAATTGCATTTTCATTGTTAACATCATGATTCTCAATCTCTTCAACCTCAAATAAAGTATCAAATGGATTAAAGGAATCACCCTCTTCATCTTCCTTAACAACCACCTTAGGAACTTCAATTTTTTCATCTGAAAATGGAGATTTGAGAATTTCTTCATCGCTTTTCATAATCAGTAAATAATCTTCAAAATCCATAATTGTCTTAAATTTATCTAATTCATTAATCTTTTTCTTTTCACTCTTAACTTCTATAGCAGCATTTTTAGAGCTCTCCATATCTGAATTTAAATTTTCAAATTCTTCAAAAGAATAAAAATTATAATCATTTAAATGCGAATCTTCAATTTTAATATCCGAAATCTCATTTTCTACATTGTTAAATTTAGAATTAATCTTTTTTAATAGTTCTTCATCACTTCCAATATTATCACTTATTAATTCATCTTCTTTCTTGTTTATTTCTAAACTTATATTTTTATCAATTATTTCTTCCTTATCTTCAGTTAATTTCTTACTATTATCAGATAAATTTTCATTAGAAATATCCTTGCTTTCACTTAAATTTAAATTCTTGTTCTTATTTAAACTACTTTCAATTTCAATATTACTAGGTTTTTTACTCACCTTTCTTGCCCTATTTAACAACAATCTTCTCAAATTATCTCTGCTCAAATTAGAATTCTTTAAATTATTTTCAAATGGATTTAAATTGCTTATATCATTCTCTTTTTCACTATTATTTGAACTATTATTAGAATTATCTTCAAAAATTTTTAAATCAGAAGTATTAAGGCTTTTAATAGAACTCTTACAATCTAAAAAATCATATTTTATATTACCTAAATAATTTTTAATTTCTAAACTATCCCTATTTTTACTATCAAAAATTTTCTGACCAGTCCTCTTATCTATCATAACACCTGTCTTTTTATTTCCAATAATTCCACTTTTATCATCTTTTATAAAATATGTATCGCTCTCATTTAAAAAATCTAATAATTTATCAGTACTGTAATCTTCTACGTTTATATTCATATCATCACAATTTTTTCTATCCATATTCCATACTTCTACCTTTCAAAATTATTAACCTAAACAAATTATTAACCTTATCTTATTATTACCTTAAATAAATTTTTTTACAAATAGAAAATATTGTATTAAAATACATTTCATCTTTAAATATAAAAATAAGGGGGAAGATCCCTCATCAAAAATTCTATAAAAATATATTAATATATTCCCCGTATAGGTCATAAAGTAAATCTAACAATAGTTTCTACATGATATGTTTGACAAAACGTAAAAATTTATAAATATCTATCATAGTTCATGGATACTTACAATATAGTAAAATTCAAAATATAAACGGCACTAAAGCACTTATAAATACCCACAATAACCTGTAAAAATTTATAATATTTTATATAATGTAAGCAATTCGTAAGAATTGCTTACAAAAATAAAAAAGGTATACCTCTAAAAGGTATACCTTCTAATAATTATATATTTTTCCCTAAACTCTTCACTTTCTCCCCATTGTTTCAACATATCACCAAAACTCAATCCTGTATTTAATTGATCATTCCAATAAGTCAAACCTTCATTATCAGGCTCTCTTTGAAAAACATTTTTATAGAGTAATGTTATAGATGATATGTAATCCTTATGATTTTCCGTATCTAATCTCATTAAATCCTCTTTAAAATTATCCCACTTTGACCAGTTATCTTGTTCCCATGTATGCTGTAAAATTTTTAAAGCAGTGGGCTAAAAAATATAACAGCGATATCATGGAAATGTGGAATACCAAAATATTAAAAAAGCTTCCACCATTAAGATAATGGTGGAAAGCTTAAATAAAAATTTAAGGGTGGAAATACTATGAATTTATCAATTAAAATTAAAAATGTAGAACCTCTTGAAAACTTTATTCTGTCTGTCACTTTTACAAATGATATTGAAAAAATTTATGACGTAAAAAACCTTTTTGAAAAGCTACCTCAAATGTTTAAACCTATACAAGATAATCCATCGCTATTTAAAAATGTATGTGTTGATTCTGGCGGTATCGGAATATCCCGGAATGAAAATATAGATATTTCAGAATACGAACTCTGGGAAAATGGAATATTAAAATAACTTGCTAATGATTGAAGAAAAGATAAAAGAAATTGTATCCGAAATAATAAAACTTAGACAGGAAAATGGACTCACACAGAAACAACTTGAAGAGTTAAGCAACATAAAACAACCAATTATAGCGAGGATGGAAAAAGGAACAAATATACCACAACTTAACACTATTTTAAAATTACTAAAACCCTTAGGGAAAACAATTGCAATAGTTCCTCTTGAAACAACAAAACCAACTAAATCGAGGTGAATTAAATGGGAGAAATTACCAAATTTTATGGCATTACTGTTAAAATATTTTTCACTGGCTATAACCCTCCTCACTTCCAAGCTTTATATGACGATACATTAGGTATTTTTAAAATTGACACACTCGAAATGGTGGAAGGTGATTTAACAGACATAGCTCAATCACTTGTAAAAGAGTGGGCGGAAAAATATAAAACTGACCTGATGGAAATGTGGGATTCTAAAACATTAAAAAAACTTCCACCTTTAGAATAACTAAAAAGAGGCATAAAAATATGTTAAATAAAAGTATGCTATATAATTATATAGCATACTTTTCTCTAAACTCCTCGCTCTCGCCCCATCTTTTAAGTAAATCTCCAAAACTAAGTCCAGTATTCAATTGCTCATTCCAATATTTTAAGCCTTCATCATCTGGCTCTCTTTGTAAAACATTTTTATACAATAATGTTATGGATGGTGTGTAATCTTTTTTAACTTGTAAATCACTTTTAAATTTATCCCACCCATCCCAATTGTTTTCAGACCAAGTATCAGGACAACTCTTCCTACTAGCATCATAATGCCTAACTACTTTATCAATTGATATATTATATTTACCCATTAGATGTTTAACTAAATCTAGTGTGTTTTTATAGGTTTTATCAAAATCTCCATCGCTATTGATACACATTTCAATTCCAATACTATTTTCATTTGTTATGCCATACTTTCCTTTTCCATCTCCACAGTGCCAACTTTTATCCTCATCTCTTATAATCCTTAATATCTGTTTATCATCAACAAAATAATGTTCTGATGCTCCTCTATCTGCTCTATCATGTAATTTAAAATGTGCCTCAGCATCGGCACCTCTATCTGGATTACCTGTATCATGAACTGTTATGTATTTTATTTTTTCTCCTTTACGACTCGAAAAATTATACTTTACTAGTTTCTCATTGATTTTCATTTGTAAAATACCTCCGAAAGTGATATAATCAAAGTAGTATTTCTTTTATTAACTTTAGTAATTGTTGAAGTAGCTTTAAAACAATTACTAAGCTTTTTAATTTGCATAAAAATAACCTCCTTTCTTCAAACCTGAGAAAAGAGGTTATTTTTTATTTTTAAATATCTTTAAAGCCTGAGATACCATATGGGTTATGTCCAATCCCATTAGCTTACTATTTTCTAGGATCGATATAATCTCGTTAAGTACAAAAGCTATAACAATGATATCTTTTATATACTTAACACGCAGTCCCATACCTATTAAAAAGTTTTCAACTATCACGGCAACCCCAACAAGTAATAACATATTAATCTTTTTAACTAGTCCCTTATACCCTATATGACTTGATAACCCTCCGTCACCATGCTTAGATTTATCGCTTATCGCAAGAGATAACCCCAAAACATAATCAACACACATAACAAGTATTAATGTCCTTATCGCAAAATCTATTCCAATCCAAAGACTTAACCCTATCGCAAAAACTAATATTAAAATTAGTAATCCAATTTTTACAATCCCATTATTCTTCATTTGTTCTCCCCTCATTTACATAATTTTCTATTGTTTTGTTTAATCTCCGAAAAAAACACCTCACCATTTAACCTGTAATCCTATTGTTTTAATATTTTAATGTAATAACACTACTGCAATAAAAATCCTCTTAAAATGCCTATTAAACGCATAATAAGAGGATTCGCCATATATAATAAAAATTAGCTGCAATTTAAGCTAATAATATAACAATACAAACTTTTATTTGTCCTGTAGAGCTAGTATTTATCGTCATAGTAAATTGCTGACTTGCATTATAATATCCATCATTATAATTGAAACTGAACATTGAGTTTTCGGTTGTATAAATAGATTTTTTAAATACAATATTAGCTGATTGTGCTAAACTTAAAGTTAAATCACTCCTCTTTGTTAGATAATTACTATCCCATACAACCGTGTCTTTACCCCCTCCAGAATTCCAGAAATTTGCCCACAATGCACCGAGAACACGCCCTGAATCCATTGAGCCAGTGACACCAAATATATTAACTCCTTTTTTGATATTCTCGGGCGATAGATTACCTTTTGGAAAAGATAATCTAGCATTATTATAATACCCGTTACTAATTGTCGGAGTAATCAAATTATTCCCACTTATTGTCGGAGCGGATATACTCCTATCACCTGAGTAAGTACTAATATTACCTGTTATTTTGCTGCCTCTTGCATAAGCAGTTTTACCCGATAATATATCAGCACTTGTAGCATTAGCATCATTTGTATATGTACCACTAACCCCATAAATATTAGTTCCAGCCTTTATAGACTCAGGATAAAGATTGT
The DNA here is from genome assembly GCF_000270205.1 of Candidatus Arthromitus sp. SFB-mouse-Japan. Classification (NCBI taxonomy): domain Bacteria; kingdom Bacillati; phylum Bacillota; class Clostridia; order Eubacteriales; family Clostridiaceae; genus Candidatus Neoarthromitus; species Candidatus Arthromitus sp. SFB-mouse. The sequence goes on along the minus strand of NC_015913.1, from coordinate 153,714 downwards.
GTCCAAAAGATACTGTAGCGTTTTTATATAAACCATCTGGGATGGTAGGACTCTTAAGCCGATCATTTACAATAGATGGATTGCTTAACTGTATATCTCCTGTATTTGCAATCATCGATCCAGTAATTTTTTGTCCATTAGCATAAGCGGTTTTACCTGGCATAATATCATCGCTCGTTGCTGTCGCATCAGCTGTATAAGATCCAACAATCCTATCAATCTCTTGATCACCTCTTGTTATGACAACTGTTACCCCTGCTCTTAAGGTGTCAGCTGTCAATCCGGTGACCGATATATCACCAGTCCCCTCGATCTCCATATCAGCCCAGCCTGTATCAGTCTTATATTGGAGTTTTTTACGGTCTACCACATATCTAAAATCATGTACTCCACTATCATTAAGGATTGACAAAAGTTTATGATTGTTAATCTCGGATTCTGCGGCCTGCCCTGTTGGTATATCTATCCACGCTCCATTTTTATTGTATTTTAACTTAGCTTGGGTCTCATCAAACTTTAACCCATGAACTCCGGAACCTAAAATATCATTTGTTATGTGCTCGCTTATATCAGATTGTATTCCATTAATATAATCCATAATCTCGTCTGATAGCATTGATAATCTTATAGATGCATCAGGTATATCTACCTTGCTAAATACAATCTCAACATTTGCAGCATTTCCTACCGCAACTACAAATTGTATGGTTTGGCTAAATGTTTGACCTCCTTCATTCGGTGTTAAGTAATCAAATTTATCACCGGCATTAAGATAAGCATAAAGTATTTCCTCTCCATCAATTTCAGCAAAAATACCGACTTCACGGAACTTAAAAGCATCCGTTACATGATCGGTATTTATATTAATATCTATAATTGCTTGCTTACCATCACCTCGTACACCTACTATATCAGCATCGCTTTTGTAGTTAATAAGCTCATCCAAATTAGCAAGATTATCTGGATCTATTACCTCACCATCACCTATTTGAGCTTTAGTAAATCTCATTTGTTTACCTGCTACCACGTGACTTACAAACTCGTAACTCTTAGTAGTCAATACCACATACTCAAAAAATAAGTTCTTATTTTGCACTATTGACCTCCTGTGTATAGAGCACCATATACCCAATCACTGCCGTTATGCTCAAAAATAAAATTATACTTACCCGCATCTCCTTGATACCCACTACCAAAATAGTACTCAGTACCAAAATCAATATTAACTCCATCTGATACATCAGCTTGTACTAAAATCTGATGGAATGTACTATCATCTATAGTAGGTAATACAAAAGCAGTATCACTACTAATACTAGTCCTATATATTTTATTAGTCTCCAGCGTAATATTACCATCAACCGCTGTTATCTCTATTACATCGGATGCTCTCTCTAGTCTATCAACCTTTGTTTGTATTCCATCTATTAAGTCAACCTTATTTTTATACTCAGTTGTAAAATCATTAGATGATAAACTTTTACCGTTAACTTTATCTACCTTAGTATCTAAAGTAGTATTTAAAGCATCTATACTCTCTACTTTTTGCTTTAACTCATTAGTAAAATTATTATCGGATAAAACCTTATTGCCGTCTTTATCAACTTTAGTGTCCAGTGTCGATTGGATTGTTGTTATGTCTGTTGTCACATTTGCAATCGAGTCAACTTTGACCTTATATTCGTCGGTAAAATCATTAGATGAGAGACCCTTACCATCCTCTTTGTCGACTTTATCTTCCGTCGATGTTGATATCGTATCCTCTAAATTATCAAGCTTAGTTTTATAAGCATCTGTAAAATCATTACTGGACAGTCCTTTATTCCCATCCCTACTCACTTTTTGAGTATCTAAAGTCTCCAATTGATCCTCAATCTTATTAAGTTTTGCAGCATCAACTATAGTAACATTATCAATCCACTCAGTTTTTGTATAACTCATTTTCTCACTCCCCAACTTTATATTCATTCACACGGAATTTATTTACGACAGATCTATGTATTGTAATATCAATACCATAATCTTTGGCATCTTCTAACACCTCTTGCATTATCTGATCATATGTTAAAGCCTTATCCCAAACTCGTAGAGCATAATGTGTTACATTATCATCAGATCTATTAGCGGATAATCGCCTATTAAAAGCATGAGTGTCTATATTAGCATGGCCCTTACCGTTAAACCCTTTTTTATCATCAGGTTGTATAAGCTCATGTGTTTGATTACCATTTACGTATATCTTAACAGGCTCTGTTTTTGACACGACTACAATTAAGTTATAAATTTTATCAACATCAGTTACAAAACAAGGTGGACCACCTACTATTGATACTATAGCTTTGTCATCATTGTTGATACCCCACAAATAGGTTTCACGTGCTCTATCTCCAGATCCGTTCTCAATCCGCATACCTACTGTAGAGCGCCCCCAAGCTAAATTTAAAAATCCTCTCCATTCCGCCTTGGCATGTATCTTAAATGTGTAACACATTGTAAATTCTTGCCAGCCGCTCATGGCATAGTTAAACATACCATATGTACCAGGTACAGTTTTTATACCATTATCTACTACCTCTGGATCTCCAGTCCAAGATACAGATATGCCGCCGCGTGGGAATTGGTCTAAATTCTCTATATTTTTGCCCCTAAAAAATAATTTAGGTCTCATGCGTAGATTATCACTTAATAATCTAAAACTATGTATTATCATTTATCTCACCTACCTTCATTGCCCCACACACAAAACGTCCTAAAACAGCTTTATAATTTATTTGATTAATTTGCACTTTAATTTTTTTACATCTCTTAACACCCGCACCAACAAAAAAAGAAGCCTTGATTAAGTCTTCTACGTGGGGGCTTATATTAACTTTTGAATTTTTGATCCTGTTAATACCAATGCCAGTGTATATAGATATATTAACTTCCCTTCGGGCTTCTAAATCCATTGCTATATTAGCTGGTATCATGTATGATAACATATACTTTAACTCTTGTAATTGCTTTATTGTCATCGATAAAACATCTAGTTTTAGAGTATAAGCATTATTATCAAGTTCAATCTCATAATTACCTTCGCCACACAAGATATCAAGTTTACGGAGTAATCCTTTATAAGTGTAAGGGATGGAATCCGTCCATCTACTTAATACTCTAGTTATACGTATATCTAGAGTATCATCCACATCTGGATTGATATCTAGGAGTTTTTCAAATCTTGCTATGCCATCCTCGTTACAGGTATGTATAAATAGATTATCCATAAGGATTGCTATTTCATCATACAACTGCTTAATTTCAGGATTCTCAACATCCATTATTTTTTTAAGTTCTCTATATTCTTGTAGATATTTAGGTATCCATTCTATTAGACTAATTTGCCTCATTTGTTATATCTCCTATAATAGGTATCTGATACTTATCTAGTGTAAGATTGTTCTCAACCCTGTTAATCTTAGTATTTGTGATATCTACTATACCCTCTACAGCTAATATCCTTGATTCAATCTGAGCGATACGTACTACATGATTATTTTGGTCTGCCCAACTCTTACGGATTTCTAATAGATATTCCTCCAACACAGTCATTAATTTTGATTTTAAGCTAGCAAAAGTATAACCTGTATCACAAACAATAACACTACTAATATTAACTGCTACTTCTTCTGCCGTATCAACGGTTACAATATGCCCTATTGGAGCAATCCCAATACCTGTAGCATCCATTGTAGGATCTATAATATCTTGCACATACTCAATAAGAGTATCATTAGCTCTGTCAAAATTAGCATCTAATATAGTGAGTTTTACTGTGCCACCACCGTCCCAAACAGGAATTACCTTAGTGCAACCCACTCCAGGTATGGAATTAGTTTTACGTAGATAATCCTCAACATTACCACCATAGGCTTTAGAATCAAAGGAATCAAAATATCTTTTCCTAAATATTTCTGTATCTTCCTCGTCTTCTCCAGGTATTAGCAACTCAGTTATTTCTATGGACTCGAGCCCCTGAATGTAATCTATTGGTATCGCAGAGCCGAAATATTTATTACCTAATACTCCTAGGGTTTCACATCTAACTTTATATTCTCCATCCTGTATTTTTTCGACGATCTCGTAGTTAAGATCCTCTAAAGATAATCTGGATCCAAGTTTAATATCTAATGTGCTTGGTTTGCTTATGGCTTTGAGTATTGCTTGTGTTGCTGGTTGAGGTGTTAGTCCTCTTTCTTTCGCTCTCCTAATTAAAAAATCCCTTGACGCAGTATCGCCAAAGGTCTCTCGTAAAATTATATTAAGTTCAATATACATACCCATCAATTCCATCGCAGCTGGAGCAAGAGCATCATAAATGATAGACCCCTCCCGCTTATCAAAACCACTCGGAACTCTATCTAGCATACGCTTTAATATTAAATCGTAACTAATGTTATCATACATCAAAAATACACCTCCTTAGAGGTATTAAAATCTCCAAAAATACTGTGTACGGTAAAAGTTACATGTAAAATCCCTTTACCTAATATCTCGAAATTAAAAGTATCAACTGACTCAATTCTATCATCCATCTTAAGAGCTTCTAATATGCGTCTCTCAATCTCAGGGCACACATAGGATATAGGCTCCCCAAACAAATCATCCAATTCAACTCCATAATTTTTAGTGTATATGTAGTGCTTATATCTTTCAGTATTTAATATTTTAAACACTGCTTGTTTAACACCTTCAATCAAATCATTGTAGCCATTGATATATTCTTTTTTTATATCCATCCTATAATTTTTACTAGGAGCAATCGTAGACTCTAAATTAACTTTAGATAGATTAATATTAATCTTAGGTATCATTTAACCACCCTATCTATAACTAAATACTGTTGACCACCTTGCATCCTAAATAAAATTATATTTTCTCCAGGTTTGAGGGTGTTATCGTATTTAGCTATCCCAATTTTACTTTCAATCTCACAATCAATCTCATAAATTTTAAATCTATTTGGCACAATTAATTGATCCTTAGTAAGGGTTAATTTATTTTCAACGCTAACCTTAAGAGGACTAACACTCTCAACCTTACCATAAACTATATTTACAGGTTTTACACTCTCAATTGCATCTATCGATGCTCTTTTTATAGCAACTAACAAATCATTAGCATCAAGCAATAAAATCTCCTCCTCTTAAAGTTAAATCCATAAAATGCTCATCTTTATTAAATTCATGCTTACATTTATCAACTATCATAAAATTATCTACTACTACATCACCTAAATCCAGTTTTACAATAAGCATAGATCCACCTCTAACTCGTATATCCCCGAAGACATTATTAATAGATAGAGTTTTAGTCTTTTGGTTATATAAAGACAGAAGTGCATCAGCTTTAGCTTTTCCATTCTCTCCTTCCGAGAGAGTATCAAAGTATTGTAGCACACCCCATTTATTCATATTCTCGCGATCTTGAGATATATAGACATCTCGTTTTCCTGTGTCTTCATTATCAAAAGTAAGCTTAACTTTATTATACGTATCGGAATCAATGCTTGATGAGTAGTCAAAATTTTCTCCAGTCTCCGCATCGACAAGAATATCTAAAGCCAAAGAGGAGATATTTTTAAGAGTAAGCTTACCAAAATCATCATATAAAACATACATCTCTTTTTTATTTTCAAGTGTTAAATCAAGAGCATTCTGTATCATATCAAACAGGGTTGTGTTATCTTCGACCCTCGACGGAATTTTATATCCCGTATCTTCAATATCTCCACAATTCATTTCAAAATCCTCGGCAATCATCTTAATTATCTCACCTGCAGTTTTATTATTATAAACATATGTGTCTTTATTTTTGAGGTATCTCAATTGATCATAACAAGTGACACTTATAAGCTTATCCTTATCTCTTTTAAGCGTAAAAACAAACCCATAAAATACTTTCTCTCCATTAACCTTAAAACTGACTGCATTACCTTCCTCGATTTTGATCTCACCGTCATCTAAAATTTTAAAATCAAGCTGTCCTGGTACACCCTTCCTCTCAGTCTTCCAAATGATGCCCTCTTCAGTTATAGGTATATAAAGCTCATCAATATTTTGTATAATGATTTCATAATCCATACCTACACCCCTTTAACACTATCTTTAGTAACCCAACCAAGATGAGACCCTCCAGGAGTTGTTACATGATAGGGATGTGATCCTTTTTCATTTATCAAATTTATCTTACCTTTATAATTAGTTCTTGTCTGTCCGGGTCCCTTACCATAGCTATCTCTATGCAATCTACCATTAACAATAACATCAGATCCTATCATAATTTCGCTAGCATCTGATTCTCTTTCTTTGACTTCTTGAGTTTTAACTTTTTCATTATTAGTAGATTTCTCAAGCTTAATTTTTTTAGTCCCATAAACCTTATACTGCTTAAGTTTAATAGACAATATAACATCAAATCCCTCATCGGCATCTTCTGCCATTTCATACTCCTCCAAAGATACCTTGATATTAGTGTTAAAAAGGGCAGTACCATCAGGTCGTGTCCTCGTCACGATAAATTGGAAAGGTTTTTTATCCATCTTAAGCTTATTTATCTTAGCTATAAAATCATCAGCTTTAACAAAACCATCCTTATAAATACTAAAAGGGTATTGCGTATTAGGTAACATTGCATCAAACTCTATCTCTAGTAATCCTGGATCTTTTAAAATATTAATCTCACCCTCATTTATTAGATTCAGCGTTTTATTTTGGCTAGCAAAACCTATTTTGAGTTTAGATGGAGCGACAGGCAACATAATTTTATCCAAATAAAAACTATACATTATACGTGTACCCCCTCTGCTGCAACTTCAACCGCTTCCGTTACACCTGTAGCGATTTTATCTATGATCCCATCCAGATCCATGCCGTTATTTACGTTATTTGTAACACCACCTAGATTTACACTAATAGCGGCAGTCGTAAACCTGTTGATAACATCTCTCTCAGCTAAATCTCTTAAATATTTTAGATCCTCCTCAGTTATTTCAAGAGAATCTTTAATAGCACCCGTATTACCTGCTGTATCTTTAACACCACTACCTATATCATTTAAGCCATTGCCTATGTCATTTAATCCAGCCCCTATATCAGTATTACCAGCACCACCATAATTACTTAGATCCGCATAATCATTAAGGTTAGGTATATTGCTGTTTCCCCCAAAACCATCTAATAATCCTGATATCTTATCACCAACAGAATCACCCCAAGCAGCTCCACTATTAAACGCATCTGAATCCCATCCGTCCTTAAAAGTCTCAAATGTGTTAAAGCCACTATTAAACGCATCTGTTAATGATTTATACTCACCTTTATTCGCTTGCAATGCCGCTGCTTTGCTCGCATAATCATTAGCCTGAGAGGTTATACCTGAAAAATCAAAGCTGATAAATGGTAGCTTATTTAGCTGCTCGGCAATACTAGCAATTACATTTAGTGCAGTAGACAATAAATTGTAAAAAAACGACTGCACATTTGCAATCGAATTACCAAAAGCGGTTTGGATGTTATGACCCAAAGCAAATACAACATTACTGATACCCAAACCAATATTAAGAACAGTTTTAAATAAATTCCAAAAAAACTGTATGACTACATTAATCCCACCACAAATCAGAGAAAAACCGTTAGTAGCAATCCCAGTAAACTTAGCTATTGCATTTGCTACCATAAATACAACTGCTATTAAGGCGATTATAGCTATTATTATCCATGTTATAGGGCATGCATATATAGCTGCATTTAATCCATGCTGAGCCGTAACTTGAGCCCATGTTGCACTAGTTGCAACCCAGGTTACAGCGGCCAACACACCCTTAGCTACTGCAACAACGCCATTAACTGCAGCCATAGCTAATGTAGCTCCCTTAACAAGTAATATTTTACCGTAATAAACAGCAAAAGCTGCTACAACCCCATAAATAATAGGATTAATAATCGACCAATTATCAGCAACAAAACTGCCAATGGCTATCAATACATTAAAAGCATTAGTGGCTATATTGGCAAGGGTTGATAATCCATTTATTATATTTTGTATTACAGTATTAAAGGCATCACTATTCATAACGTCATTTAACTTTTCAAGCACGGGTTGAAAAGCCATAAGAGCGGTATTTTGTACTGACGTCGCAATCTGAGAAAAAGTCTTAGGCATGGAATTAAATTTAGCATTAGTTTTCTCTGCAGTCTCGAACATTGCATTTTTAACAATATTGGCTGTAATTTTACCCTCCCCTGCTAAATCTTTAAGAGCTCCTTTAGGTACATCCATATATTCAGCAATTGACTCTATAATGTTTGGAGCTTGCTCCAAAATACTGTTAAACTCCTCGCCTCTTAAAACTCCAGATCCCATAGCCTGAGTTAATTGTAACATCGCCGCCGATATCCCCGCAGCATCTGTACCAGCAATAGTAAACTGTTTATTAAGCTGCTCGGTAAAAGCGATTATCTCCTCCGACGAACTAAATGCATCTCCAGCCATAAGTCCTAATTTAGATACGGCATCTGCAGTATCTTGGTATGATCCTCTAGATCTCTCCGCCGACAAATATATCATATTTTGTAATGTTTCTATGTCTTGCCGCCCATCATTCATCAAATCAAGTCTAGCTGTAGTTGAGGTCATAGTATCAGATAAATCAAGTACACTTTTCATCCCAGCAATACCTAAATACGCTCCTACTGCCCCTTTAATCAAACCCGTTAATCTACTAGCTTGATTCTGTCCTTCCTGGATTTTCCTATTAAACTTATCCTGACCATTCATATTATCCCGAATATGCTGCTCAGCTCCATCTAGTGTATTAGATAATTGTAAACATGATCTATTAGCTGACTCAAAATCCATATTATCCACTGCATTATTAAGAGCCTGTTGTTCGGATACCATTTGAGCAAGTTTACCTCTTAATGTTTCTAATTGAGCATTGGTCGAATCATCAACCTGCCAAAGTGGTATCTTCTCCAGCTCGATTATTTTATTTCTTATACCGTCAATCCTCGATTGGACAGATGTAATATCAGATATCATATTATCAGGTAATATATCTATCTGAGATGCAGTAGTCGATAATTTAAGTTGTTGTTGATTCAACTGATCTAATAAACTATTAGCACTTGATATCTCCTGATTAAATCTATCAATTCCAGAGTTAGTAAAAACCTCAAAATTAGGTGATACCCAATTGATATTATCTAGTTTAGGAGCTGCTATATGTTCAGTACTAATTTGTTTAAAAGCTCTATCCAATGCTTGAGCATCAATTGTGGCTTGATTTAAATTATCACGTACAGCATCCATAGCCCTTACATCAACAGGTGTGCTGACACTATTATGTAACTCTTGCATAGCACTAACACTAAGACTAACAGACTGGATAACTCTATGTATGGTAGCACTAAAGTTATCTTGTAATTCGATAGATGTTTTTATCAATATTTATCACCTCTTTCTACGAGCTTGGCTCTCTAGTTTTTTCTGCTCTTTTTTATCCTGCTCAATCTTTATTTTTATACAAGCGATAACAAAAGCCTTTTCTTGTTTATCCATGTTCAAAAACACAGACGGAAGCACCTTAAGTTTGAGAAGGGCATAATAAGCATAATTAGCTTCTGCATCCCCCTCTTCAATTAGTTTTTTGCCTCTTCCACCTCATCTTCTAAACTCTTATCAATGCCTGTATAAGTCTGAACAAAATTGGCAAAGTCTTGATACTCTCCTGGATCATCTATCATCTCTTTTATCAACTCTTCTGGGCTCATAACTCCATAAGAATCCTGTAACTCTTTATTGTGGAGATCCGGATCAACAATACAAGCACAAAGAGTTTTAGCTAAATATTTTGTGGTATTAAGTCTTGGTCTGTACATATTAGGTTTGCCTGTAATAGGCACATCAATCGTACAAGCATCTCTTATATCTCCTTCTTCCCGCGTAGATAAAGGTCTTATAGTAAACTTTACAGGTTCTCCATTCTCATCAAGTAAAGACTTAGTTGGAGCGTATGTAGTATTTTCTTTTAAGATCTTATTTTTCTTCATAAACCTAGCAAATTTAGACATATTAAATCATCCCTTCTAACATATTGAATTCTTCTGGAATTTTGAAATCTTCAAAAGTAAAATCCATATCCTCATCTAGATATTCTCCTGACGCATCAAATTTACCTAAAATCCCATTGTCTAGATTGCAATCATATAAAATAACTGTCTGCCTTCCAAGTCTATTCGAAGGATCGTAATTAGTAATTTGTATATCGAAATATATATCCTCTCCTGTATCCTTGTAACGTTCCATAAGCTTACGAAAAATAGACGTGTTATAGTGAAAAGTTGCAGATCCAGTACCTTTCCACCCAGTTTTTTTATTACCTTTACCGGGCTTTCCAAGTATTGGTACCTCTGATTTAGATGTTTCAAACTTTGCCTCTAAATTAATGGCTTGCATAAAATTATATCTACTGCCATCTATAGTTATAAAACACTCTGCGAGTGCTGCAGATATTGTATCGCGCGAATGCATCTTAACATTATTTTCCATTTAATCACCCCCTAAGAAACCTTAACAGTCATGTATAATTTAGCCATAGTATTAACCACAGTTATAGCATCACTTACAACAACTGCTTTTTTTGTATCCCCTTGTATAACCGTAACATCTTCAGCGCTAAAATTTTCAATTGCTCTAATCTTTTGCAATTCCTCGTGGTGCTTAACAATATCACTCCATAAGGACACTCTACCTGCACTATCATTTGGTATCTCCCCTAGATACTTAGTATTAAATATAACAGCTATATCATTAGCTATCTGATCAATAATTCGTACAGTTTGATTGTCCTTAAACACATCTCCTTGCTCATCCGTTATTGATACCATCGAGTTTATATCGTCAAGGACCCGTATATCATCCCCAACTCTATGCAAGACGAACTCTCCCGACTTAATACATGTCGCTAATTGATTTTGAGTATAATTCGTGTCAACCTCAAACTCTCCATTATATATCTTATTACGATTAGATTTATTAACAGCACACCCACCAATCAATCCAGTAACATAATATACAAGGGAGGACTCAGGAGCATCTAGCACTCTATTTTTAAGATTAACAACCCCCAAATAATCAGCAGATTTATTGTAGATTACAGTTTGAAATTTAGCTCCGACATCTTCCCTAAGACGTTTCGTAAAACTAACATACAAAGATTTAATATCATCATCTGTGGATGTAACTCCCATAGCGTTAAATGTATAAGCTTCAACTCTGTCTAAATAATTTTGATGAGATGCTCCGTTAACTGTACCATTAGTACCACCAGTTAACGCAACTCCAGCTTCCTCCTGTAGGGTAGCCGAACTCTTAAAATCCACGAAATCATTAGAGACTAATTTACTAGCATCATCTACTGTTTGGGTGTCGAGAAGTACATTATCAAGATAAGTCATAACATCGTAATGCCCTTGATTATCTATGTTACTCTTAATGACTATTTTTAAATCATTACCTCTTAATCCACAATATTTAGCTGTAGCGTAAATGTTAGATGCTTTAATACCTCCCCCATTTAACCTATAAGCGTAGAGCAGCTTTATATTTTTAAATAGATCTCTTAGCCCTTTAAGATTCGCATGCGTATATTCATATCCTAAAAGTTTAACAGCATCCTTTTCTAAACTCTCTGGAGTAACTTCAAAAATGGCATCCTCTATACCCCAGTCAAGTTCTAGTGGCATAGTTACAACGCCTCTATCAGATAAACTAGGGCTTGCAGAATTAACAGATATAAAATTGATATAAGTACCTGGTAACACTTTATTTTGAGTAATAAACGTACCTCCACCTAAAGCCATACTAAATCACCTCTTTCTTTAAAAAATCACTAATAAACGTATCTACCTCTTTGAGTTTATACCTTTTATCATCCTCTAATAAAGCATTTAAGATATCTCTCTTATCTACGTACCGGGAACTTTTTAAAATTTGTTCCTTACTAAATGCAACTTCGATTTCTTCTGGCTCCTTGATCTTTTTCTTGTCCATACTATCACTCCTTCACTCTCAAATTTTTCACAACCTCGCCCATCGGCGTAGTACCTTTTGGTTTATATTCAAACGAATTGTAATTAACATAAAAATTAAGCACTCCATCTAAAATATCATGCTTTAATCCTATACCACGTAACAAATTATCACCAACATCCAACCACTCCAAACACTCATACAATCTCTCAGCTATATCATGGCACTCTTTATTCTTCTTATTAATTTCGAGAGGGAAATAATTTATGCAAAACATAGACTCACGAAAATACCGATTGCCCAAAAACAAATTATTAGTAGCACTAAAATTGTGTATAAAAAAACAGGGCTCTTCAAAACCCTGTTTTATAGATTCCGTATATATCGTATAAGCATCACTAAACTCATCGTTAATAGTAATGCAGATAGCATCTATAATACTATTTACTATCACTTAAATCCTCCCTTTAAAAGCTTATCAATTTTACTTTTAACTAGCCGAGGCATAACCTTTTTAACTTCATTTTCAGCCCTCTCAAGCATAAATTGACCTTCAACCCACCCTTTATGATTTCGAGTCCTATGCCCCTTTTCAACGTAAATCGCATAAGGTACATTATTAAACACGTCAACACTACACTTGTTATTTGCAACACTATTAACCTGAGATTTCCAACCCCTCTTAAGAGTACCTGTACCTTTAGGTCGATGGATTGTATTTCGTACAGCACCCGAATAAAGTCTACCTCCAAGCTCCTTGGTTGTATCTAATAAGCAGTTGTTAATTTCTGTGTCTGCTAGAGCCTTACCCATCTTATCTCTCAATGCTATCAAATCATTAAAATTAAATCCGCTCACTAGCTCCACCCCTTAAAAATATCAAGCATTATTTCTTGGTGAGTCGTATATACAGCAGGTACTCCACTATTTTTATAAGCCTTAGTAACTCCATTTTGAGTCACTATAATTTTACTTCCAGGATTTATTTCAATCTCCGGAGCTAATATCAAGCTTATGGATTGAGTTAAAGCCGAAGCCTTATCACTCTCGAGTACGCTAGGTGCACTCTTAAAAGATAACTTACAAGGTATATCCTCAAACACAGCTACCTCAGTAAATCCTGTAGATTGGTTTGCTTGCTTAACCTTATGGTATTCAACGATGGTACACAAACCAATATACATTATCTCTTTTGCTTTTCTTATTCTCACCATCTGAGCCTGCGATAGCATGCTAAATCTACCTCCTTATTAACCAAATAGTTAATCAGCTCATCAAAACGCTCTTCAGGGGTCTTAGACTTATCGCTAAATGTAATATTGGTGTCTCCCTCTTGTATCTGTTTAATTTGAGTATCTAAATCAATACCAATAAGGCTCTCAGGATCAACAATTTTCTTCTCACGGAGGAAAGCACCTACTATCCTATCTACAAGAATATAAGATAGCTCCTCAGGTATATCAGTTATATTGCAATCGATCCTAATAATATTTCCCTCTTTTAAGATTAGGAATTTAATAATATAGAGATCACTCTGAGTAACCTTATAATTTAAATAATTTAATCTCTCAATTACCAAATTTAACACAGCTGTTTATCCCTTAGATAAAATTCTAGCGATTGCTATAGCTTTATGCGGTATAGATTTAACGCCATCATTTATAACACACCAATTAGCTCCTGTAGATAAATCGGTATTAGAAGCTGATGCAGTTATCGTAGCTGGTTTTTCAAAGCTAATCCCGTCTACTCCACAAACAAATCTATCTCTAACATATAACGTATCCTGACCTCCCTTGGTTTTAGGGTCTCTATACATTTCATAAGGTAAGGCATCACCAATATCATCTAAAATAATAGATCCTTCACCTAGCACATAAGTTGTATACGTAGGTGTGTTTTTAGTCGTACTATCAACTGGCATATTATCATCTATTAGTACAATCCTACCATTCCAAGTCCCAAGAGATAGTTCCCTCTCAATACCATTAGCATCTGTTTGAGTCATATATTTAAGTAACTTCATGTTTTCCAAGTTAGTTGCCACCTCGGAATGCATAATAACGAGTTTAAAAATATTTTTATTATCTCCACAAGCTTGCTGTATAGCTTTATTTAAAGTGGATGAGCTAACCTTGCTGTCATCACCTGTTTTAGCACTTAAATCATAAGTGTGCTTTTCAATAAATTCTTTAGCCGCTTGCTCCTCTATTGTACTTGTACCAACAGACATAGAAAAAATACCTTTAAGCATAGCTAACAATATATTTTGCTTAACTTCCATTTTATAATCTGCTATTTGCTTAGCAACGTTATCCATAAAATCAACGCCTGCAGTAATATTTTTACTAAAACTACGCTCTGTCCAGCCATCCATCCTGCTAGCAACAACAAATCCCTGAGAATAAGTTGATGTATTTGTAGATGTTATATCAGTAGCACCATCATTGTTTTGAGATGTTTGAGCACTTATCCTTCCGAAATAAGGTACTCTCGTATATAAAGATCCTGTTTGAGTGGATAATGATCTCGCTGCTTGCTCATTTGTTCCAACTGCAACACTCCTTGCTAATTCATTTTTAGTCACATTTGGTATACGGTCTACATAACTACCAAATGCTTGTGGATTAAAAAGTTTTGAATCAAATCTCATAATACCTCCTAATTATTAAGTTTAAAATCTGGGTTATTAGACATATAAGACACTAACTCAGAGTACGTCATATTATTTACATCAACTGATTTAGCCTCAGCTGTAGATTCGACAGGCTTTACACCTTTAACAGACGATGTATCATTATTAGCAAATAAATAAGGATCAGATTTCTTAATTTGCTTAATCTGATCCTCTAACCCTTCAATATTTCCATCTTTGTCAAATTTAAATTTATCAACCCCATCAAGTAATGCTTTAACAGATCTAATATTCCTCGCACCAAAATTAGATAAGGTAGACTCTATTTTTGTATCTACTCTAAGTTTTTGCATCTCTAATTCATAATGCTCAGCCTTCTCTTTATTTTCTTTTTGTAAAGATTCAATCTGCTTTTTAAGATCTTCAATATTACCTGTAGATTTCTTAAGATCCTCCAATTGTTTATCTCTATCTTTTACATCAGATTCAAATTTCTTCTTAGCACTATTAACTTCGTCAAACCTACTTTTTGGTATATACTCTTTAAGTTCTTCAAGCGATGCAGCCTCACACTTTTTCGCTATTTCGTCATCTAACCCTAATTTTAAAAAATCATCTTTCTTCATAGTAAAATCCTTTCAAAATCATTTTTCACCTGGTTCAGTCCAGTTCTTTTTGTCTTGTTCTTTATTCGCCTACAATACCAAAAAGGCATAAAAAAACACTGCTAAATAAACAGTGTTTAAAAATCAATACCTAAATCAATATAAGCTTGTTCTAATTCATATTGATCTAATCTTAATAATATTTCATCCTTAAAATTCAAAATATAACAAGCTCCCCTTCATCTAAATAAATAGTATAACAATTATCTTCAGCCTCTTCAGACAAAGAAAACTCATAAAGTTCATCTAAAATGCTTACTTCTTCTCCGGATACAAAAACAAATCCATCTATATCTAAATTCTTAGGATCATAAAAAAAATCAATACCATTAACCCTCTCTACAAGCATACTATTATCTCTATTCTTGTAACTATCTATAATGGATTTTATCACATGAAGTTCATTTTTTATTTCATCTTCGCTTATATTTGAGTCTACGCTATCATTGGTACTTTTATATCTTTTATAAGCATTTTCCCAAAACTCAAACTCATGATTTAAATTCGATAATTCTTTTGCAGACAGCTTATCAAATATACCTAAAGTCAAATCTAAAATTTCAAATTCCGAATTTGAAAAATTAGGTTTAAATGTCTTACTAGCCTCTTTCAAAGATTGATAGCATTCACGGTAATTTAAACGTACAGTTTCTATTACACATCCATTCTTAAATGCTCGCATTGTCTCACTAAATAAAGGTTCATCGTTTAGAGCGATATTTATTAAATTAGCAAACGTTAAGAGTTTTTGCAATTTCATATTACCATCAAGAGTATTATCTAACCCAGTAGCCTTTTGCATAAAATACTTTGCATACTCCATAACACCTCTCATAACAAACCTCCTTCTGCAAACAAGTATCATATAATTATATCACAATTTAATCAAATTAAAACACTACCGAATCAATTAGTAGTGTTTACAACCAAAATAATATTTCCCCCGCTTCTTTTATAAACTCTTTAGCTTTAGCAACAAATGAATTGCTCTCTAAAAATTCAATTCCTTTAGGCTTAATTCTGATATTTTTGTTAATTTTAACATTCTCATTGATATCACCTATATATTTAATTTTAGTAATTCCATCAATATATCCCTCTTTATATAACTCTAGAATTATGTAATTCCAATACGAATCTACTATATCTACCTTTATAACATCTCTTAGATTCTCAATGTCTACATATGTGCCTTTTTTCAAACAACTATACAAATAAGATAAAAGCTTATATACAATCACATAATAATCATCTTTTGCCAAAACTACCACCCCAATACACAATCATATTTATATTACGAATCTCTCTTTTCTCTATGGATTATGGTAGGTGTCAGATCCTCTCTAGCCCAACGATCTGCAAGAGTTCTAGGTTTGTACTCTTTCCCAAACTGTTCTCTATAAGCAGCCCTCCAAACCTCTCTCTCTTGATCATTCAAGTTGCTCCAGTTTTTCCCACGTTGCCTAAAATACTCAGTAATATCAAACCAAGCTCTGCTCATTTGCTACTCCTCCACTTCTAAAAATAATCTTCCAAGTTCCATTTTCAAAACTCTATATTTTAAATGCCTGCTGAGTAATAATTCTGCTTCATCACCTACAGAACTATTATAGCCTATGTAAAGGGATTTAGTGCCGCTAGGAACCTTTATTTCTAACATAACTGGATTATTAAGTTGATCGGCAAAATCCTGAGCTATATATTCTAAAAACGAAGTGCTATAAAACACTTTAGCATCAATTATATCTCCAACCTTAACATCTTTATAATAATCCATCTTAGTTCCCCTGTAAACTATTATATCTTCGGATAATTCAAAGCGTTCTATAGAGTCATCTATATTTTTAACTTTATCCCAAATATCGTCAGATATATCGCCACTTTGAAGCGAGGCATTTATAACACTATAACCATCATCTGTATAAAATCGTAAAGTATCCTTTTCACTTTCCATAAACGCTTTGAAACACAAATTACTTAAATCCTGGAACCTAGTTAAATCACTAATAGAGATTGTCTTATAATTCTTCTCAGGAGGCTTTACTCCTTTAACGCTAACTCCATCAACATATTTAGCATGCCATTCCTTATAATTCATATCTTCTGGCACGTAATACACTGACTTACCATCATCACCACTTACTATTCTCTCACCAATCTCGTAATCGTCATCATAATAAGGTAAGATTACACTCCTGCAATTAGGATGGAAAGGAGGTGCATTTATACCAATAGACATATCCTTTGTATCAAATACCTTACCATCAAAATCTTGACAAACTAAGGATGTTTTATTATCAAGTACTGCTAGTATCGTATATTGCTCAGAACCAAGCTCCTTAAAGGCATCCCTCTGCGAAACTGTATGAAAAAACGCTAGCTCGGTCATCACCAACCTGCTAGCGTTAGCTTTAGTTGTATTAAATTTTTTAACAAGATTATTTATAAGATCCTTAGGTGGTTTGCCTAATAAAACATTCTGAGTTAAATCAGCATGCAGCTCATTAATTAATTTATCCTTAGATCCCCATATTCTCTCAGAAAAAGTTTTACCATCTTTAGCCCAAGGTTTAGATATTATTTTATTGAGTAAATTATCATCAATCTCAGAAACCTTAAAACCTACATTGAACCCTTTTTGGATTTCAAATATACTCCGGTAATAATTCTCTGTAAATACCTTATGAACTAAGCCATCAACTAAATCTAGTTGATTGCCAAAAGCTAATTCAGCAGATTGTTGCATCCTAAGTTTTAAAGCTTCAAGTCGATTTATATGAAATCTAGCAGATGCGTTTTCTAGTTCTTTCATCCATTTCTGATTAATTGCATTTTCTCGTCCCTTTGCTATGTACTCATTAACATCCCACTTAAGTTCTTTAAGCTCTTTTGTATTTAGGATTCTCTTGGCCTCAACCATATCGATATTATTATTTTTAGCAAATCTACCATACCAGGATTCAATCTCTTTTTCTATCTCTCTTTGAGCTCTATCAAATGCAATTTCTATCTCTTTATAAGTTTCAACACCTATTTTATGGGATGCTTTTTCTAAGGAAAGAAATCTATCTTTCCAATAATTATTCATCCTCAGGAGTTTCTCCAAATCCAAAAGAATCTAACTCCATCTGTTTTTGCTCATCAAGTCTCCTAAGCTCTAAATCAACATCAGATATCCAAGGATGTTGAGATAATATAGTTTCATTGGATAAAATACCTATCGATTTAACACAATTATCAATTACATCGCTCTCAGATATTAAAATATCTCGATTAAAAATAATATCAACTATACTGCTATCGTAATTACCTAATCCCTTAAGTCCAAAATGCACATTAACAAACCACAATAATTCTTCAAGAGAGGCTTGGAACTCAGTTTCCATAGAGTTCGCATCTAATTCAATATCCGAATACATAGATAAAATATTCATCTGATTAGGAGTACCTGAGAGTCTTTCATCTTTAGCATCATAACCCATAGCATTCTCAATAATGGCTTTCTTAAACACATCTAAGAGTGTCCTATAATTATCTGCATTGATTTCAACCTGCAAGGCATCAACTCCACCACCATCAGCTCCAGACTCAGTCCTAACCTTAATAGCTCCGTAAGTAGCTAAGTTGCGTCTAAACTCTCCTAGATTTTCACCATCATAATTTTTAAGTATCAGGATTGTATTTCTTGCGTCCTCTTCCATCTGATTTTGAAAATTAGATTCGATGAGATTAAGCCCATCTTGAAGGGTTTTGACCATTTTAATAAGAGGTATTTCTTTATGATTATATTTAAAAGATATGACAGGTATCTTATCCCACGTATAATGATTTTCCACGCCATCTACAACTCGTGTAAAATAATTATTATGATAAGGTTCAACGGGTTTTAAATTACCATTTGTATATTCATAATAATCAATCCCGTTAGAAGAATACACTTCCACTTTATCAACTAAACGATACATATTATTTTCAAAAATCTCGACGCTAAAACACCTAATTAAATAGTCTAATTTAGTATGCTCGTCATCTAACCAATGCGGTATAACCTCATAGGGCTTAAATCTCTTAAAATTAAGCTCTCCAAGATCATCATAATAGACAAATAAAAAACCTAGACCACAATTAAGGGCATCTTCGGCAACATTTTTCAAAATCCTTTGAAATCGTTTATTAAAAATTGTTTTAAGCAAACTTAAATATTTTTTATTGTCACATTCAAGAGTTAAAGGCTTGGCAAGTAAATAATCAACCTTCTGGTTAACCATCTTTTTATACTGATTATCTACAATACGGTTATTAGGTAGATTATCAACTTCTTTAAGATCTCCGTTATCCCCTATGACAGTCCTCTTACGCCTTAAAATATCATGATCTCCTCTATAATACCTTTCTCCATCAATCATTATCTTACGTTTAAGACTTGTCCTCCACCTTGCTATATCAAGCTCTACAATTCTTTTGTCCAACTAACCAACTCCCTCCCATTTTATAGACCTCTACATTGACAAATTATATCGAATTTGATATAATTAAATTATTAAATCGAAAGCGAGGTACAAAAATGCCAGTCATATCATCATTTTACGGAATAATCATACGCATGAACTGGAATGAACACAATCCGCCGCATTTACACGCTGAGTATCAAAATTATAAAGCTGTATTTAACTTTGATGGTAAATTAACTGATGGAGAAATGAGCACCAGGCATCAAAAACTTATTGTCGCGTGGATTGAGATACACCAAGATGAACTCATAGCAAATTGGAGCTTAATGAGAGAAGGAGATTATTTTAAAATAGATCCACTACGATAGTGGATCTATTTAACAAACAATACAAAAAGGAGTCTATGCCATGAACAATATACCCATGTGGGTTGTTACAAAAGTAGAACCTACACCTGATTACAGGCTAATACTTAATTTTTCTGACGGATCAACAAGAATTTTTGATTTTAATCCTCTATTAGATACAAAAATATTTGAACCTCTAAAAAACCCCGTGCTATTTTCTAAAGCCAAAATAGAGTGTGGTACTGTCGTGTGGAACGACGATTTAGATATATCTCCAGAACACTTATATGAAAACAGCACTATAATAGACTCTCCAAACCATACATACAACCAATTTATCTACGATTTTATCCAACAAAGAAAATCAAATAATATGACTCAACATGATCTAGCCACTGCTTGTAATTTACCTCAATCAGCTATAGCCCGAATCGAAAACAAAAGTTCTTCCCCACAATTAAACACTCTACTCAAAATAATAGATATTTTAGGATGTGAATTAAAAATAATACCTAAATCCTCTAAAAAAGAACAAGATTAATAAAAGCGGCTGTTGCGTTTTTTTGCAATAGCCCCTATTATTAATCAAAACTAAATATATCACCTCTTATAAACCCTTCTAGTGCGTATCTCATAGCATCCATCAAATGATTAAAATCATCAATAGGCTTATTAATCTTTTGACCTGTCCTCTTATCGACATCCCAAGTATAGTTGTTGATCTCAATCAAAAAATTCACACATTTGGGATGTATTACAATTTTAAATCCCTGTATATAATCAATACCATTATTAACACTATCTCGACCTTTTCTAGCTCCTCTAATCCTATGGAGACCTAATACTCTAAGCCTATCAATAGATTTAGGTTCAGCACTATCAGCTATTATTCTTTCTTTTGCATACCCCTGTTTCAATATCTCATTATATATATCCTCATTAGACATACTCTTTTGGTACATCTCATCAAATACATAAATAATCTTATTAGCATTATCAATAAGTCCACAAAACAAAGCTGATGGATCGTTGGTGTAACCAAAATCTAATCCAAACGCTGATTGTATACCTGATATTTTTAGCACTTCATTCAAATCAAAACTCTGCTCTACCCAATTATCATATACAAGTCCATCAACTATACCCCACTCACCTAATCCAGCGACTTTATATCTTTTAGGATTATTGATACTCATAGTCTCAAACACTCTTAAATCAGATTTATCTAGCCACTCATTACACATATAATTTGTCGTCATAGCTAAAATTTCATCATCCTTAGTGTCAAAAAACCTTTTCTTAATCCAATGCTTTTCATTCCAAGGATTTAGTGTGAGAGTTATTTGTTTAAATAAAAAAGGAGCAGCTTCTAAGCTACCCCTTATAGATTCGTCCAAAACATTAAAATCATCTTCATTGCTGATCTCATAAGCTTCCTCAAGCCACATCCAACATAAATAACCAACCTCAACTGTGATCGATGTTACTTTAAATGGATCATCTAAACCTCTAAAATAAATCCTTTGCCCTGTAGGTATGTATATAATCTCCAAAGGACTCTCTTTAATATCAAAATAATCCTGTACACCTAATCTATTTATAGCCCATTTAAGCTCCGTAAAACACGAATCCTTAAGTGTCCTATAAGTTTTACGTACAACCAATAGATTAGCTTTAGGATGCTTCACAAGATTAACTATATAATACAAAGCTGTAGTCTTAGATTTCTTACTAGCTCTACTACCTTTAACAACTCTATACCGTCCTGTAAACTTCCAAAAATCCTTATACCCCTTACCTACAACATCTTTTAAAGATATCTCTACCATCAAATCAACGCCTTCTAGGCGATTTTAGCATATATATTTAGCTCTGGTAAATGCTCGCATGTCCAAATACAACACATAATATTCCAGATATACGCAGCACGATGATCTTCATCATCATCACCCCTCATGTACTTAAGATAATGCCTAGTACCACTATCAATATACACATTAGCTGGTATACCTTTTTGCCAATTATGGTCTCCATATTTAATTGCACCTAAGCCAAACCTATGACTAACATCCAACAAAACATTATATATATCTTCATTCATTTCTAATTTTAATAAATCAATAAGATGCTCTACTTCTCCCGATACTTTAAAATTATGTATTAAATTTAAAGGCTTATCCTCTTTTACATTAATCACAATATCAAGGGGTATCAAATCGCATCTACCCTTACAATCATTGTCATCTCTTATAGCTCCACTTGCAAAAGTCCTCATAAGTCCTCCTTTATAACAACAGGTATAACACTATCAACCTTAAGTTTATCATTAAACATCCCATATCTCCTACCAAGTAACTCAGCAGCTTTCAATCTTTCTCTCTCATCTGGAGGTTTACTAATTATATTGGCAGATGAGCATCCATCACCAGTACCCTCAACAGCAACTACACAAGCCCTAGATTCTCCCCTCATAACAGACGTGAGATACTCAAGTACTTCTTCAAGTTCTGCTACTCTAGCACTCTTCATTTCTTGCATATACCCCTCAATGCGTGATTTTATCTCAGGTTTGCTCAGCAGTTCACTCCCAATCGAGTACGCAGTCTTTTTACTATAACCTGATCTAATTGCAGCTTGAGTCGCATTCAAATCAATTAGATATTCAATTATAAATCTTTCTTGCTTCTTAGTCATACCTCACCTCCTCGTTATCACAAATTTTCACATTCTAATTATCTCACAACGCAAGATGGAAATGATGGGAAATTTACGGAACTTTTGGGAAATTTACGGAAGTGTTTTTAAAAAAATATAAAAGAGAGGATCCCATTAAAAAAATCTCCTCTCTCTAACATACTCATAATCCTAATAAATCCTTCTTTTTTAAATCAAATTCCTCCTGTGTTATTACTCCTTTATCTAATAGATCTTTGAACTTAAGAATCTCATCAGCACTGGATACACCAGTATCGACAGAAACATCAGGTGTATTATTAGATATAACTTGCAAAATAGATAAACACTCCTGGGCAGAATTAAAAATATTTTTATAAAAAGGATTGTTTGTATCTGTCCTCACATTAATAAAATCTATGTATAAAACAGGATCGCTAATATCATCTAAAGTTATTTTTATCCTCAGACTATTGCATATGTTTTTACCCTTACGCTTACCAGTGACACCTCCAACAATAGCACCAACCCCTCCAAAGAGAGCACCTCCCACTAAGGCTCTACCTAAGCCTCCCTTTGCAAGTGATTCGCCGTCTTCAAGCAATTCAAAATCAACTAATTGAGAAAAGTCATAAATTTTACGCTTGGATAAAGGTGCTAAAAACTTCTTATTTTTTTCATCAACTTCCAGATAAAACGATA
This sequence comes from Candidatus Arthromitus sp. SFB-mouse-Japan, assembly GCF_000270205.1. Classification (NCBI taxonomy): domain Bacteria; kingdom Bacillati; phylum Bacillota; class Clostridia; order Eubacteriales; family Clostridiaceae; genus Candidatus Neoarthromitus; species Candidatus Arthromitus sp. SFB-mouse. The sequence goes on along the minus strand of NC_015913.1, from coordinate 130,172 downwards.
CACTTTTAGTAACAGTAAATGAGTCCAAATCACACAAAAATTCTTTAATCTCTCGAGACGTTAATTTCTTCAAGCTAAAAATATTTACCCTTAATCTACTAGTACACGTTTTGCATATCTCTTCTTTATTTGCTATTTTATGCTTAGCATCACCTACACCACAAGCTACACATTTTTTCTTAGAACCAAATAACCCCAAAAAAACACATCCTCTCAAATATAAATGTTAAATATTTGTTACGGATATTTTATCAAGATTTTACATCTCAAGCAACGCTAAAATTTTTTCTTAGGTCTTATTTCAATTTCACAATCTAAAGCTTCAAGCATTAATAAAAACGTATCTAACTTAACCACATTCCGCTTACTCTCAATCCTAGATATAATCCTAGCATTCATATAAACTGCATTAGCTAAATCATACTGATACCAACCCTTCTCTTTTCGCTTTTCAACTACCAAATCTATCAATTTATCATAATCGTACATCAGTCTCTCTCCTTATCTCACATAATTTAATCGCTTTATCATGGATCTGACGAGTTCTTTTTTCACTTCGACTAATATGTATAGCTATAGATTTCCAAGGCTCAGAATTGAAATAACGCTCAATTAAGACTATTCTATGCATATTATCATCCAAGCCATTAATAATATCAAAAGCTTTTTTCTTATCTTCTAGTAATCCTTTAGATTTATCAATTATAACTTTTTCTAAATCTACATACTCATCCACAATACTATAGACACCATCTATATCCTTACTACCGCTAACTCTCTCCGAAATGTTTGATGTTATAGCTAGAGCTCTCGCTCCTAATCTATCCTTCAAAGTCATCAAACTCTTTATCTCTAGATCCGCAAATCTTATATGCTCTAACAAATCTTTAATCGATTCCAAATCAAACACTCCTTATCTATATTTAAAAGCAAGGTAATCTAATAACTCATCCTGCACTATACCTTTACGCTGTAGTGTATCTAGCACTCTCTCCTCAACAGTATTTGCACAAATCAAATGATGTATAAACACATTACGCCTTTGTCCTTGTCTGTGTAATCTGGCATTAGCTTGCTGGTATAGCTCTAGATTCCAAGGAAGACCAAACCACACAATAACATTGCCGCCATCTTGTAGATTAAGTCCATAAGCACTAGACGCTGGATGGGTAAGTAGTAATTTAATTTTACCCTTATTCCAAGCATCGATATTATCTTGTGATAACTCTTTCGCAAAATCAAATCTATTTATTATCCTATCCAGATCATGCTTATACTGATAAAAACATAAAATAGGACTATCTAGAGTACTCTCAACTATCTCCTCCAACTTGTCCAATTTATCATCATGCACTACCTGATATTTATCTCCATCCGTATAAACTGCACCATTACATAACTGCAATAACTTATTAATTAAAACTGACTTAGATGCAGCTGTAACTTCAGATCCTTTATCAAACTCAAAATAAAATTCTTTCTCTAATTCATCATAAGACCGCCTATTTTCTAAACTTATTTCGTGATTAACAAATATCTTATCTGGTAGATCCAAATAATCATCAGCCTTCATGCTTATACAAATGTCAGATATTTCTTTATTAATCAATTTATCCGCTCCAGATTTTAATTTATAGGTAAATATCCTATAACTATCTCTCTTATCAGGTACAAAATAAGTATCCCTAAATCTAGTCAAGGTCTTACCAAGTCTCTCACCACTATCAAGTAGGTATATCTGACCCCAAAGGTCTATGTACCCATTAGGGTTAGGTGTACCCGTCAACCCAACAACCCTGGAACTTTTACCTATAACTTTCTTAAGAGACTTAAATCTACTAGCAGATGGATTTTTAAAACTGGATAACTCATCAATAACCACCATGTCAAAATCCCAATCTCTACCTAAATATGTAACAAGCCAAGACACATTCTCCCTATTGATCACATATATATCTGCTTGTGTCTCTAATGCCTTAATCCTCTTATTCTTATCTCCTAATACAAGAGACATGCTTAAATTAGTTAAATGATCCCACTTAGATAACTCTTTAACCCATGTATCTTCTGCTACTTTTAAAGGTGCTATTATTACAACCTTATTGACTTCAAAGCGATTAAACATTAAATCATTAATAGCTGTTAGAGTTATAACCGTTTTACCCAATCCCATATCTAAAAATAAACCACATCTATCAATCTTAATTATCTTGTTAATTGCTTCTTCTTGGTATTTGTGAGGTCTAAATTCCACTCCCTGCAAACCTCCTCTATTTTGTCCTTATTATCTATAACATAAACTCTAAAACCTAAACTCCTTAATTTATCATGTATAAAACTTTGAATCTTACGAGGTTTTTTACCTTTTTGCTTAAATTCTACAAAAAATATTCTACCACTAGGTAATAGGATCAACCTATCTGGTATGCCAACAAACCCATTTAGTTTTATACACAAACCTCCATTAGATTCAATTTTGATTTTAAAGTAATTCTCAATAGTTTTTTCTAACATAAAAACTCCATTAAAATTATCAACTGAAAGTGTTGCTCTCCCAAACCTATGTATTATCTATTCTCAAGCGTTTAATGTCAACAGAGCAACACTAGGAACACTTTTTCTATATAGTTATATATTTTTTATATATCTATATTTCTGTATATCTATATATTTTTATTATTTATACTCTTTTATATATATAAGTGTTGACATTGTTGCTTATATAGTTATAAGCCTTATATTTTAAGCTTTATGAGAAGCAACACTTTTCAATATATCAGTTGCTCCAAGTGTTGCAAGTGTTGACACTTAGGATGAATTTTTCCTTTTGAATCCTCTTTGTCTCCCGTATAAATATCCAGTTCTTATCATACTTGCTCTCTCCCACTCTCCGCTTTTAAGTATCAGGGTTGTTATTTCACGACTTTTGCGTTGATCTAAATCTTTTTTGTCCCCCTCGAGTAATTCGCACCACACCTCAATAACACATATTTTGTTTCTAGGTTTTCCTACTCTCTTCTCATTTCTTATATAGTTGATCCTTTCAAAAGTATCTTTCTCATACCAATCATCTGGTACGGGCATTTCCAAATACTCATTAACAATACCCTCAAGAGGGTTGTGTTTAGTATGACTCTCTTTGCTGCTCTTTTGCTAGATCATTAGCCTCTTTATCCAATATTAATGATTCGCCAGCCTTATAATATTTCACTGCCTCCGCCCATATTTGATCTACTTCATAAGAGTTTAATTCTCTCCATATATTCTTTGTAGCTTTGTTAGCATCAACATCTAGTGGCAAGAATCTTCTATTACCTGTCGTATCTCTTGGACAATCGTGGTTGTTGGTAGTACAGATAAAAATACACTGCCTCTTGTGGCTCTTTACATTCCGTGCGTATGCACTCCTATATGTGTCCTCTTGTTTTGTCATAAATTGTTTTATGGTTTCTATTTCCGTCCTTGCCATTGCCGCAAGTTCTGCGATCTCTATAATCCAAAAGCCTTGTATCTGCTCGCATGCCTCTCGACCTTTGAGTGTCGTTATACTATCGCTGTACCATTCTTTACCTAACCTATTAATTATCTGACTTTTACCAACACCTTGGTCTCCTACCAGTACTATACTCGTATCTAACTTTATACCTGGCTCGAATACTCTAGCAACAGCCCCAACAAGTGATTTGCGTGTTACGGATCTTGAATATATATTATCTTCAACACCCAAGTAATCAATAAACAGTGTATCTAAACGCTTGATCCCATCATGCCTTAGAGATATTAAATACTTTGCGACTGAGTTATATTTATTTTTTCTTACAACTACTTCCCACGCATCATAAGTATTATTGCGGTGATTTATACCATAATTCTTTTCGAGATACGCTCTCAATCCCGCATCGTCAAAATCTTCCCATTGTCTCTTAGTCTTATGTTTTCTATCCCAAGGTAACTCCCCATGGACCCAAATCTTACTATCAAAAGTGTCTAACGCAAATTTATTTTTCAAATTTTTATCGTTAGATAAAATAAGTTCAATATTATCAATAGAATGCATAATTATTCTTTTTTTATTGTATTTTAATTCATTTTTCCATAATTCATCAGGTCTTATTTTTTCTTGTTTTTTATGCTTTTCTGCATAGCTAGTAACGGTATTTCTAAGTACTTCAAACCCGCATTCTTTCGTGTTACATGCTCCGTTACCAGCTCCCTCGAATATCATGACATGATCTCCATACTTTATAGCTATATGTTCCTCGCGCTTTTTAAGTTTACCCTTGTATTTTTTAAAACTTTCTACTTCTCTTGGGTCTATTTTTTTATTTTTGTACGCCAAATAGTTCATAGCTTTAAAAGAAGGCAGATACTTTACATTTATCGTTTGTTTAAATCCCTCGTCCAAATGTCCAAAAATATGGATACGAACTAAATCAAAAGCGTTGCACAATCTGCCACATGTTGGATCAGTCGCATGATTTGAGTATGTGAATAATCCATCATCATATACCAGCACCCCTCCATATGTACTACCCTTGCGATATGTATATCTATCATTCCCACACTCTTTATAGACGTCTGATAAATATTCTTCGATTACCTCATGCACGTTGTAAGCTCTGCAGAAAGCTCCTATTAATCCTTCTTTTTCTCGCGGGTCTTGCTGCTTATTTTTAGACACTCTTATTTTTGTTTGTTCCCTGTCAGATACTGGCCAATTAGCTCTATTCTTCCAACTAATACCGTATAATTTTAATGTCTTATCTACATCTAAAAAGGTTCCGTTTTTATGTTTAAATACATACTCCCCATCTTTACTAACACTCGGATAATACATAAGTCTATGTGGTTGATATGTTGTATCGTCAAACATATCAATCCCTAATTGGCTAGCGACTTTTCTTCCTATAGCTTCATATTCATCCGTGATACACGGCCGAGAAAGTGGTATAATTAATCTGTAGCGAGGATTATCCCTCGTGTGCTTATGCGTCGAGTATAGGCAGTAACTAAAATCTGCACATTCGTCCAAATATTTTATTGAGTCTTGGGTTGCATAGTCAGCGTCTAATGTTAATAAACATCTGTTTATTACATTACCTGATCTACGTAACCCCTTTTTTAATTCACCTCCAACAAACCCACCAACATCTTTAATATCATCTTGTTTATCCTTAGGCATACTGAAATATTCTTCTTGTGTTTCATCTGTTCTGATTGGTTTCCTAAGATTCTCTACAAAATCATCCCAAGTTAACTCCACTTTAGTCCAAAATTTATTTTTTCTGCTATTAGCAACATACATAATCATATAAACAACACCTCATTAATCTTTTTTATAAAAATCTGCTTCGAATCCAGCAGCACTTAAATTTAAACCTTCTGCCCACTTAATAGGCTCAGCCATAATACTCTCTATATCTTCAACTTTAATATCTTTATCAGATTCGAGGATAACCTCATCATGCACGTGGAATATTATCCTATACCCTCTCTTATGTAATCTTTTAATACTCTCTGCTAAGCAATCTCTTGCCACTGCTTGTACAATATTTTCAACAAGCTTTCCCCCGTAGGTTTCGATCTCTTCCCAAACTTTGGTTGTTCCATTTACCCCATTATAAGCTATAGATTCACTGCCAAAGCTATTTAATACAATTCGGGGTTTTACATATGCTAATCTCCTACCAGATGGAAGGGTTATAAATAATATCCCATCCTCTCTCTTAAATTTTATACCTTTATCTATGATAGACGCTATGCCTTTAACAGCGTTTATTGCAGATTTTTCAACAGTTTTCCAAAATCTGGTTATATTAGGGTTAGCCAATCTCCAACTATCAACGAGTCCTTGAAGTTCATCTTCATCTAATCCCATGTTAGTAGCTCCCATTTGCTTTAATGCTCCAACGCTACCTCCGTAACCGAGTGCAAGCTCAGCAATTTTTCCTTTTTGCCTGAGTGGACTGGATTTTGTTATAGATTCAATAGGTACTTTAAACATTTGAGCGGCTGAGGCTTCATAGATTTTCCCATGAGTATTAAATACATCTATCCTCCATTTTTCATCGGCTAGATATGCTATTACTCTAGCTTCAATCGCTGAAAAATCGCATACTATAAACTTTTTCCCCTCACTTGGAATAAAAGCTGTCCTTATAAGTTGAGATAATACATCTGGGATGTTATCATAGAGCATCTCTAACAGATCATAATCCCCATTAACTATTAAACCCCTAACATCCTCTAGATTATCCAAATGATTTTGTGGTAAGTTGTGTACTTGTACTAATCTCCCTGCCCATCTACCTGTACGATTTGCTCCATAGAACTGTAATAAGCCTCTTATACGCCCATCGCTACAAGTACATCTTTTCATAGCCTCGTACTTTTTAACTGATGTCTTACCAAGCTTTAGTTTTAAATCAAGTATTTGTTTTAACCCTTTATCATCTGTATCTTTTATGATATCGGCTATAGTCGATTTATCAACGTTTGATACCTTAAGACCTCTATTAATTAAATACTCTTTGATTTGAGTGCTTGACTTAGGATTAACTCCTCCAGTTAACTCATTAAAAGCTTGCTTACATATGTCTGTGTGGATTGCATCAAATCTTATGGCATTATCCACAAAAACCTCATCCACCTTGATACCTCTGTCATTAATAATCTGATCTATTATGTATAACTCTTGCTCCGAGTCTGATATTGGATACTTACTTAATCTATCTCTTATTGCAGACTCCACTTTTACGTCCTGGATACAATAACTTTTAAATTCCTCCCACTTTATAATATCCTCACTAGGCATACGTCTTTGCCCTTTATAAGGAACTGAAAAATAATTTATAAGCCTTGTACCCTTAGAATCCTTTTGAGATTCTAGGTTTAATACCTTAGCTACATCTTTGAGGTTGTTAGGTAATCCTAACATTGATGCTTGCACTGCTGTACATCTCCAATCATCAATTGGTAATTTAATATTTAAAAATTTAGATAAACATACCCTCTCAAAATTTGCATTATATGCTGTCTTAATAATATTAGGATTAATAAGATCATCTATAATGCTTTGAGGTAATGTTTTTGTCTCTGTTAAATCAATTAATTTTACTTCTTCGTCATCATACCTATAGGCGAATAAGAGTATAGTAAAAGCAGTAGATCCTGCGTAAGCATAGACCCCTGCTTTTTTAATATCTATATCGCTATAAGTTTCAATATCTATCGCGAGTGTTCTCATTATCCTAATATCTCATCCATTTCTGCGTTTAGAGTCGCTGCATCAATTCCCTCAAAATCTATCTCAGCACTTACTCGTCCTCCTAGTGGTTCTCCATCCTCTATCTTCATGAGGTTGTTAAGTCCGCAAGCAATACCCTTGTTACCGTTAGTATTAAAAGCATAAAAATTGATTGATGCATATCCATAACAGCCACTATAGAAATCCTCTGGGTTAGTAATTGGATTTTTATATTTATCCAGCATACCTGGTTTATTAACACTATTTGCATTTACAAAATAACAACCTGCGTAAATCTCATCATCTGGTTTTTCAATATCTCCATCTCTTAGTGGTGTTTTAATATTGGCTGGTACTTTACCGTTAAAAACACTCAATCCTATTTTCTTTGCATTTTCGATTGCTTGTTTTATGTTATTTAATGTTTGAGTATCCGATTTTGGAATTAGTAAAGATATTGAATATTTAGGATTACTCCCGTTTATACTTTTTGGCTCCCATACATTTGCATAACTAAATCTTACTTTCCCTGTGATTACTTTTGTATTCAAATTTTCCATGTCTTACTCTCCTTATTAAATGTTATTAAAATCGTTAACTGCACTATTGTATACAGGTCTTACATCATCTATTGGTACTAGGGTAGGTTTGCCCATAGGTTTAATAACATGACTGCCCAGCATAGTTTTGAAATCCTTTTTACCTATCATTTTTTCGAGACTACTTAGACTCTTAAGAGTTGTCTCACAAACCTCAGATTCTTTAAAACCTCCACCTTTTAAAATCTCAAGAACTTTAGAATCATCTATGTTAAATGTTCTATTACTCCTCCCCTCAACCAGTTTGAATCCCTTATACTCCTCACCGCTTAAAGCCTTAGTTAAAGCATAATCCTTAATTGTTTTACTCCATCTAACTAGCTCATCTACAGTCCCGAGGATATCTGCTATATCATCAGCACTTAATTCCGCTGGATCTTTAAAATCATATTTGGCTATCTTTAGTCTCTCATCAGCGTAGGCTTTACAGATAGGGCGAGCTCTACAAAATCCATCATCGCAATGCTTACCTACTACACAATCTCCTTCACCATTAAAAGCTTTTAATGCTTTAACTCTTATAGTCTCGCCCCACTCAAGCAGATCATAAACATTTATCTTAAAACTAGATATACTATCCAGCCTAGGTTGTACAATTGTTAAATTAACCTCTTTAATATCACAAATATAATTGTAATCGTTTAATACACCTAGTGCATAGAGCATTAATTGAGGGTTGTTATCTGCAGATACTTTAACACCTTTACCATATTTGAGATCAACTACTTCCGCGGTGTTATCCGATATAATGATTACATCAGATGTCCCAAATCCCTCTGGCACCCATGGACTAAAATCGACCTTTTCCTCTAGTCTGACCGTGCTATAATTGCGATCATATTTATTTACAATCTCCATCACTACATCACAGTAATAATCTGTATACTTGTCCATCTCATCATCATAATCAAGTTTACTAACTTCGGTATCATAAGCCTCTTTACCTATTAGATTTAATTCCCTTCTAAGCTTTAATTCACTTAATTCGTGGGCTAAAGTTCCTTCTTTTGCATATGGTGTTTCTTCATTCGGCATCTTACTTTCCAGCACTACTGATAAAGGACAATTAATCCACTTTTTAGCACCACTTGCTGATAATTTAGCATGTAACATTATTGCACCTCACGTATACGCTGTAATAATCTATCATAGTCAGATGTATTTACATCTGTAAGTTTTTCAACCTTAAATTCATTTAGTAATTCTTTGGCAGTTTCTTTCCCTTTATCCTTTGCTAACTTTATTAATGCATTCCTCAAGTCATCAATTTTAATATCTGTTTTAGGTTCTTCCCTAACAAATTCAAGTTCCGGGGTAGCTGTTTCTTCAAAACTTAGTAAATTTTCACATAAAGTTATTAATTTTTTAATCCCGTTAGTATCATTAGAATCTAGCTTAAAAGTTAATATCATAAATTTCAGTCCTCCATTACTGTTTAGTTATATTTTTTACACAAGAATCTATAAACTCATCATCTGTCAGATCATCATTAAAGCTTATCCAATCAGATACTACATCTGATAGTTCCTCTGGTGTGACTACCTCTAACGTCTCAAAGGTTACAAAATCCCCCGCAAGTATATCTTTTAATTCATCCTTGTCCCATTCTTCTAGTTTTAGTTTGACTATTTTTACCTCTGTATCGTTTGGTTGTACACTATAAGCTATTACCAACTCATCAGTTAACGGATCCATACCTCATACATTTTTATTTGTTAAAAAACTTTTCTTATTATTAAATATTTGGTACAATCATATTGGTTTTTTATTTTTGGAGATTTTATTTTCTCCTTATTATCTTAATAGAGTTAATAAGGATTAAAATAAAGTCTTCTATTTGTGTTTTCAGATTAAAGCTTAACCTGTTAGCTTTAATATCTGCCTCGGTCATTTTCAGAGCCTCGGCATAAGTCCTATCATCAACTTGTCCAATTAAAGATTCAATTTGTTTTCTTATCATACTTTTACACTCCTGTTTCTAAATCTCTTATATGTTCCAAATCTGTTAAATCCTTGCCTTCAAATCTCTCTAAAAAATCTAATAGGCTTGTCCTCCTTACTTTTAAACTCCCAAGTTTTAGCGCTGGTAGTAATCCTAATCTTATTAATGTGTAAACATAAGATGGATTGGTTTTAATCAATTTTGATACCTCGGGTACAGTGTATAAAATATCATTTGCCATTTGTCCTAATCTCCTTTTTGTGTTATTATGTTACTTATCATTACTTAACGTAATTTATTGTAATTTATCATTACTAAATAGTTCTTCCACCGTTGTGTTAAGAGCTTTTGCTATATCTAATGCGATGTTTACTTTAGGTATCCGTTTACTGTATTCATAGTTTTGGTAGCTTCTCAAAGTTATCTCCGCTATATCTGATACCTGATTTTGGGTAAGACCCAATTTATCACGGATTGGCTTTAAATTATTATGCAATTTTTTCTCCTTTCTCAACTTACTTGATACTCGTTTGTTCGTGTTACAAATATATATTAACATGAACAATTGTTCGTGTCAACTATTTTTAATAAAATTTTTAGCGAGATGTGTAAAATGTTTGATTTTGGTAATCATTTAAAAGGTTTAAGGCTTAAAAATAATATAACCCAAAAAGATTTAGCTAAAGCTATAGGGATAAGCGAAAGAGGTATACAAAATTATGAGTTGAATGCTCGCAAACCTACTTTTGATATACTAATAGCTTTGGCAAGGTTTTTCGATGTATCTATTGATTATTTAGTCGGCGAGACTACTAATCCAACTAGAAGGTAAGCTTAGTTATTGGCTTGCCTTTTATTATATAAATCCATTACAAACCAAACGCCTTTAAGCGTCCAAAATTTAATTCTTTTTTCGTAGCATCTCTCATAAGCTACTCTTGCATTCTGGATATAACCAAATCCAACATAATCATCGTGCAACTCGTATTTATCCCATTTACGATTAGCGACTCCAGTCGATCTCAAAAATTCAAATAAAGCTTTAGGCGATATCCCTAAACTAAATGCTATTTCTGATGTGTTAACCCCCACAATCGGCTTTTGGGCTTTGCCAATTACTGTTTTAGATTCTAATTTTTTAACCCTATCATCTAACTCATCAAGTCTGTTAGATGCTATATAAGCCCCTGTATTCCGTATTGATGGTAATACATCACTAGTCACCCATCTTTTAAATTTCTTAGCTTTAGGCAATTTGCTTGATAAAATTAAACTGTACAATCCTGATTCGTTGATTAATACTGTGTTTGATACCAAACTACCGTTTTGGTATTGTGGTAATTTTCTCAAAACTTTATCCTCGATCTCAACATGTCTATTTATATCTCTGCTTCCATTTGCATATCCTAAAGCCCTAGCTACATCTTTTCCAACAAACCATGTTTGGTCATTCATTAATTAAAACTGTTCTTATTTGTCCAAATTCATCATGCTCAAATACTTTTATGTCATTTGCCATTTGTCTCAATCTCCTTTTTATGTTATTATTTACTTAGTTGTAACGTAGCGTAATTTAGCATTACTTATCTTTACCAAATAGTTCTTCCACAGTTGTATTTAATATCTTTGCTATTGCTAATGCTCTATCTACTCTCGGTAAACTTTTACCGAGCTCTATACTCTGGTAGCTACGCACGTTTATATTTATCAGACTAGATAAATACATCTGGGTTAGACCAGCTTTATTTCGAATTTTTTTTAAATTATTCATACGCCTCCTTTAAAATTGATACGGTGTTTACCTCGTCTACAAGATACACTATATCACGAGGTTTAGTTCGTGTCAACTATTTTTATTTATTTTTTAATAAGGTATGTTTTTATGGATTTTAAAGATAGACTAAAAACCCTAAGATTATCTAATAATCTAACACAATTAGATATAGCCAATTATCTTAAAATCAACGATAGATCATATCAAAATCTCGAATATGGGAAATCTAAACCTAAATATGATACGTTGATTAAATTAGCTGATTATTACAATATATCTATTGATTATTTGGTCGGTAGATCAGATGACCCAACGAGAAGGTAAGCTTAGTTATTGGCTTGCCTTTTTCTTTTTTCAATCTATTTTTACGTTATTATTTAACTAGTTGTAACTTAGCGTAACTTATCGTTATTTATCATTACTTTGTATATTTTAAATCTACTTAATCCTCAAAAAAAATATGATCTCTCTGCTTACTATCAAGGTTAAGTAATGTGCATAATCTTTTAATTTCTGACAGCCTAAACTCTGTCCTGTTGTTGATTTTATTACTCCACCCCTGCTTACTTAATGACAGTTGACCTGCAATGTATTTGTGTTTTAATCCTGATTTGTGTATACAATCCACTAGCCTTATATTATCCATTTGCTCACCTCCATGTCCATTATGTTTATTATTAATCTACAATCACACTTTACCACCTTGTTTATGTAAAGTCAACATTTTTTTATTAAAAAGGCTGTTTTTATTGACTGATTGACATATTGCTTACTATAATTTATACATGGATACTAATAATATTGAAAAAAAGAAACTAGGCGACAAAATCAAACGTATTAGACTAATGCGTGGATTGTCGCAAGATGAATTGGCAAAAAGGTGCGGTTATAAAGCTAGGTCTACAATAAATAAGATAGAGACTGGTATCAACGATATTCCTCAGTCCAAAATTAAAATAATTGCCCAAGCATTAGGAATCGATGAATCCGTACTATTAAATGATCAAGATCATATTGAATTTATCAATGCACAGCAACCTATACAAGTTACCAGTTCTACTAAAGTAATATCATATAAAAATGGTCTTGGTCTAAACGTACAAGCCTGCGTAAAAATACCCATACTAGGCACCGTAATAGCGGGTATCCCAATATCGGCGATTGAGGAGATTATCGGATGGGAAGAGATATCACCTAAACTTGCATCTCAAGGAGAGTACTTTGCGTTAAAAATTAAAGGAGACTCCATGTCTCCCACAATGGATGCTGGAGATGTCGTAATAGTCAGGAAACAGCAAGACGTTAACTCTGGAGACATAGCTATAGTTTGCGTTAATGGTGATGAAGCAACATGTAAAAAAATAATAAAACACAAGGACGGTATAAGCCTTGTGTCGTTAAATCCTAGATATGAGCCTATGTACTATGATAAAAATGACATTGTAAGCAAACCTATACACATAATTGGTAAAGTCGTAGAACTTAGACGGAGATTTTAAAAACCACTCGATTAATTTCAAGTGGTTTTTATTATATGTATGACACCTTCAATCCACGCACCTGCGTGAGGTGCGACATCTAAATAACTCATAAAGCAAATCCATTATAAAGATTTCAATCCACGCACCTGCGTGAGGTGCGACAGGGGTGATTATGTACACATCAATAAAAAATCTTAATTTCAATCCACGCACCTGTATGAGGTGCGACGGGAGTTTAAAAGTAAGGAGGACAAGCCTACTAATTTCAATCCACGCACCTGCGTGAGGTGCGACAAAATATTTGACAACTTAGAATTTGGACAAATAAATTTCAATCCACGCACCTGCGTGAGGTGCGACCGTTAAATTTAAAAACAGCTGCTAATCATAAATAGACACACCATTTTTGCGAACACTAATATTCTACATAATTCATCTATGAATAGCAATACCAATTATTCTACTACAATCAAGTATTAATATAGCTTCGCGAAGCACTTATAAATTTAATGTAAGCTTATATTTCCGAGTAAAATAACCAGCTTAAATAAGCCTAGTTAAACAGATTTTTACCTACAAAATATTGATTTTATAAATTATTTATTGTACAATGTAAGTGTATATGAATAATATACACGATATGTACATATTATATAAATGTAAGCTAACTTGGGATGGATAAGGCTGGGTTCCTAAATAGGAGTAGGTTTAATTTAATAAATTAAACCAAGAATTCCTTTGCCCCTGGGGTTAGCTTATTTTTTTATTTTATTCTTTAAGACTTCTTTAATATTGTTAGGATTTTTTTGTATCAATCCTACGATAAAATTTAAAACTCTTGATGAATATCTATAAGATGGCCTGTTATTAACATTACTTATAAGACAATACTCTTTATTTTCTTTAATTCCGTACACCCTATCAAACAATTCAAAGGATTGACTATCGATTTTAAACTCAATCCCCAAAGATTTCAATACATTATTTATTTCCCTACACAAACTCTTTTTACTATACTTATACAAATCGACATCATTTTTTAAGATTTCTTCATTAGCCTGGTTAACTATCATATCGGACATATTAACATTGTGAAGTTCACACATTTTCGCTTTAAAATTCACTATACAATACTCTATTTTAGAGTATAAAGATAAGTCAAAACTATCAACTGTATAATGTACAACCGAATTCCTATATCTAATTACAGACTCCAAATGTTTACGTAATATATCATGCTTATTCGTAAATACTTTACTTATACATTCATTTAATCCAATAGTCCTACCCTTATTCTGTTTATTTTTATATACTATTCCTTCTTTCCCCTTCTTACCGATTATATAAGCTTTCAACATTAATTCCCAAGCATTACATAATAAAATACAAACAGTTTCAATTTTATAAGGACCACTATAATAACAATACATACAACTAACTAAGCTAAAAATTTCTTTAGATTTTTTAAGCAACTTTTCTTTTTCTTCCATGTTTAAACACCCCCATATTATCTCCTTCTTCACCAATAATTATAACAAGGTATACCCAAATATACTACAATTTCTAAACTTATATTGCCCATTAATTTGTCAGATAAAACTATTATCTTTACTTTTATGTCTAATTCCTTGTAAAATTAAATCAAAAAAGGAGATATAATAAATGATTCCAGATCTGATCAATCCAATAAAGCTATTAAAATACCCATACTAGGTACTGTTATAGCTGGTATACCCATAACGGCGATTGAAGAAATTATCGGTTGGGAAGAGATATCACCTAAACTTGCATCTCAAGGAGAGTATTTTGCTCTCGTAATCAAGGGTGATTCGATGTCTCCCACAATGGATGCTGGAGATGTCGTAATAGTCAGGAAACAGCAAGACGTTAACTCTGGAGACATAGCTATAGTCTGCGTTAATGGTGACGAGGCAACGTGTAAAAAAATAATAAAACACAAGGACGGTATAAGCCTTGTGTCGTTAAATCCTAGATATGAGCCTATGTACTACGATAAAAATGACATTGCAGATAAACCTATACACATAATCGGAAAGGTCGTAGAACTTAGACGGAGATTTTAAAACCCCACCTGATTAATTTCAAGTGGGGTTTTATTATATGTCTGGCACCTTCAATCCACGCACCTACGTGAGGTGCGACCTGACTCAGTTAGAGTTAGCTAAAATATTAGATATATTTCAATCCACGCACCTGCGTGAGGTGCGACTACACATAATTGGTAAAGTTATAGAACTACGTAATTTCAATCCACGCACCTGCGTGAGGTGCGACGATGCACTATGTAAATTGCCAACTCCTTTATCCTCATTTCAATCCACGCACCTGCGTGAGGTGCGACCGTTAAATTTAAAAACAGCTGCTAATCATAAATAGACATACTATTTTTGCGAACACTAATATTCTACATAATTCATCTATGAATAGCAATACCAAGTATTCTACTACAATCAAGTATTAATATAGCTTCGCGAAGCACTTATAAATTTAATGTAAGCTTATATTTCGCAATTATTTAAGGGTTATATATTAAGGAGAAAATTAATAACATGATTAAGATTAGTGTTTTTGCTCTTTTCAAATTTTCCCGATAAATCTTTTAAATAATTCCGAGCAAGTTTAGGGGTTGGATATGGTTTCAATAAATCTTTATACTCTCTTTTTCTTGCCTCGCCTTTATTCTTAAATACATGACCAATTTCTTCAAAAACACTTTCTAAATTAGGAGTATTATAAATAGGTACTATATGATCATAAAGATGATGCTCTTTAAACATTTCTTTATTCAAATATTTTATCAAGTTTATTTCTTTTTCTTTATCATCCGTATCCAATAACGTAAAAATTTTAAACTCAGATGTTATTTTACCTTTTATTAATTCTATATCCTCAAAATATCTTAAAAAATTATCACGTTTACCATACTTGTGATTTTTCAAAGTCTTATTCAGACTATTTATCTGAATAGACTTACTTCCTTTTTTATCTGACTCTATGTGTATCTTTAAACGTAAATTTTGCTTTATAGTCTCCATAAATTCTTTTTCTGATTTGCCATGACAAATTAGTATACAGCGTAAATACTGTATTTGTGCTTTCTTACCTCCCATCTAACAATCCTCCAAATTAGCATCACTATAATCAGAAAAATCTATATCGAGCGGGATTGGCACACCTCCATACATTCCTCTTAGATATCTATCTCTAATATTTAAATTACTATGGATTCTTTTTTCAAAATCAGATATAGCTATCATATCCTTACTTCCATCAATATTATGCGTTAGTACATATGCGTTTTTACATAAGTCTTTAGCTTCTATGAGTAATGTATTATGCGTAGTAATAATTATTTGCATATCTAAACTATCATATAAACTCTGCAACATAGATTTAGCTAATATATCATGTATACCTGTATCAAATTCATCGATGATTAACACTTGTTTATCTAAACCATATAAAATTTGTTTCGTTATATTTAATACTTGTTTGGTACCTTTAGACTCTCGTTCAATATCTATATCTAAAATTTTATTACCTACAAGCTTTTTAAAGTACAACTTATAATTTATTTTACCATCATCAATTATCTCTTTTTTGTAATACACCTGTTTTATATCTGGATATAAACGAGTGAATATATCATCCAAAATTTTTTCATTCTTATCTAGTTCTGCCTGATTTGACATCTGTGTAATTCCTTCACCTAAATGTAAACCAGGAAATAAGATTTGACCACTGACACTAATATTTAAACTACTAAAGTAATCGATTATCTCTATCATATTCTTAGTCAGAGATTTAGACATATACTTATCGTTTTTTGACTGTATATCTTTAAATATCATAGACGTCAAAGTATTTTTACCCCAATACTTTTCACAATTATTTATCAGTTCTTCGTAATATTCTTTATTTTTTATCACTTTTTCGTTTAAATAAATTTCATCATTATTAACATTAAAGAATTCAACAATTTGCTTATTATATACATATTCTAATCTCTCAGATATTAGCCTATTATCATCAGTTTCTATAATATACGATCCTTTTTTTCCTCTTAAAGTAAAGTCAAATGATAATACCATATTTTCGCCTTCTGAGTTTATAGTCTTACATGACTCAATAATCCTTTTAAGGTTAGATGTCTTAAACAAATCTGTAATAACTTCAGCATCCATGTCTATATTACTAAGACCGTGATTGAATTTAAGATTTGCCAATTCCAAAAAATCATCTACATCAAAGGGTCTACCAGTAACTAGTTTTCTCAAAATACTAAAGGCATCTATAAAATTAGATTTTCCAACACCATTTTCTCCATAAATTATAACTAATTTTCTATTTCTAGGGAATTTAACTTCAAAATCAACTAGTGATTTAAAATTCTTAAGCTTAATACCAGTAAACATAAGATCACCACCCTTTAATATTATAATATTTTAGTATTAAATATATTCAATTATTATGGTTATATTTTATAACAATTTAATAGGAATTGATATGCTTTTCAGAATATTATAAAATTAAACAAAGCATCAATTAACTATTTATGATTAATTCGCAGCATAAACTATCACATTTACTATTATATTTACTTTTATATATAATCCCGTGTAAAATTAAATCAAAAAGGAGATATAAAAATGACCGGAAGTGTTAGAAAACGAGGAGACAAGTGGTATTACTCGTTTGAGGCAGCTAGGGTCGACGGAAAAAGAAAAAGGATTGAAAGAGTTGGAGGTAGAACCAAAAAAGAAGCTGAAGCAGCTTTAAGAAAGGCTTTGGAAGATTACGAAAATGGTGAACAACTTCAAAAAACAAATATATCAGTATCAGATTATATGGATTTATGGTTTGATGCTTATGTACTGTTAAATTGCAGATACAATACTCAACGCTCTTATAGATTAATAATAGATAAACATATTAAACCCTCTTTAGGCATTTTAAAATTAACTTCTTTAACTCCTGGTAAATTACAAGATTTTATAAATAGCAAATATTTAACTGGTATATCAAAAAATCATCTAAATAATATAATATCCTTATTGAGTGGTTCCCTTAACTACTCAGTACATCCTATGAATTTTCTAAAGAATAACCCTATGCA
This sequence comes from Candidatus Arthromitus sp. SFB-mouse-Japan, assembly GCF_000270205.1. Taxonomy (NCBI): domain Bacteria; kingdom Bacillati; phylum Bacillota; class Clostridia; order Eubacteriales; family Clostridiaceae; genus Candidatus Neoarthromitus; species Candidatus Arthromitus sp. SFB-mouse. Next base: position 111,993 of record NC_015913.1, on the reverse strand, counting down.
ATATGTTAAAATTCCTAAGTATAATAATACCAAAACTACAGATAAACATAAAATTATAACTAATGATGATTTTAACGCTATAATAAAACGCTTTCCCGAAAGATCATCTTTCTATATCCCTTTAATGATTGGTTATCATACTGGTTGTCGCATAGGTGAAGCAATGGGTTTAACGTGGGATGACATTGATTTAGATAATAACACAATCAATATTAACAAACTAATATATAAAAAGGATACGTCTTGGTATTTTGGTGAACCTAAGACCACCTCCTCTAGCAGAATAATTAATATAGGTAATACCTTGAAAAACGCACTAAAGTATCATAAAAGATATATTGATATTAAACGCTTAGAATACGGAGAACATTATATAAAACAATACAACATAAATGATAAAATCACAACAAGTTCTCTAAATTTAAAAGAACATTTATTAAATATGGTGTGCGTAAAAAGTAACGGAATGTTATTAACACCAGATTCATTTAAATACGCGTCGCGTGTTATTAATTATGAATTAGGTATACCTTTTAATTTCCACTCATTAAGACACACCCACGCTACATTACTAGTTGAAAATGGTGCTAACATTAAAGATGTACAACATAGACTAGGACATAATAATATTCAAACTACACTTAATACTTATACCCATAATACAGATAAGTTAGCTAAACAATCAGTAGATATATTTGAAAATATAATATTGCCTACATATTAATTTTATGTAGGCAAAAGGTAGTCAAAACTAATAAAATTTGATTCACAAATATTTAAAATCCAGATGGTCGCAAAGTAAATCTAACAATAGTTTCTACATGATATGTTTGACAAAACATATCAACTCCTCTAATTTTATCAATCTTATAGCCAAGGGAATTTAATATCTTAGCATCTCTAGAGAGAGTCGATACATCACATGAAATATAAACTATTTTTCTACAGTTAATATCTCTTATTTTATGTAAGACCCTCTCCTTTACACCCTTTCTTGGAGGATCTAAAATAACAGCATTTATATTAACCCCGCTATTTACTAAATTAAATATTTCATCTTCAACCTTACCATGTATAAATTCTATATTTTTAATATTATTTATAATCTTATTTTCATTAGCATCAACTATGCTCTCTTTAACTTCCTCTATACCATAGACCTGCTTTATTTTTCTACTTGCACATATACCTATGGTACCAATCCCACAATAAGCATCTAGAAGAATATCTCCAAATTTTAAATCACACATTTCAATTGCAGCCGAATATAACTTCTCAGATTGTTTTGTATTAACCTGAAAAAATGATTTACTATGTATTCTAAATATAAAATCATTTATCTTGTCTTTTATATAACCATCACCATACAATACCCTCTCGTATTTTCCAAGAATAACATTTGTTATTTCATTATTTACGTTAACTATTATTGTCTTTATATTCTTAAATTTTTCTAATATAAAATCCATATACCCATTTAAAAATTCCTCGTCATCTCTAGTTAACACAATTACAAGCATGATTTCATTTGTATTATATCCCTTTCTAATGAGCAAATGTCTTACAAGACCATAATCACAACCTTTTTTATAATTAGCACTCTCATCATAAGGCTTTATATTATTTTTTTTTATATATTCTCTAGTTTCCTTAACAATATCATTACCTTCGTGAAACTGTATATGACAGAAGTCCATATTGATAATATTATGAGTATTTTTTTCATAAAATCCAGCTTTAACACCAGAATCACTTAATCCAAATGGTACCTGAACTTTATTCCTATACTCATATGGAATAGACATCGCATAGAATTTTTCCATCTTAATATTCCGTATATCACCTATTTTATTTAATGTATTTATTATTTTACTTTCTTTAAATCTAATTTGCTCCTTATAATTCATGTGCTGAATATTACATCCACCACATTTTTCATATATCTCACATATAGGCAATACTCTTGATTCAGATACTGAAAGCACTTCATTAACTCTACCTCTTAAAAAATTCTTATTTACCTTTTCTATACATATCTCAACAATTTCGCCAACTATGGTATTAGGTACAAAAACAACTAAATCGTCTATATGTGAAACTCCATTTCCCTTACTATCATAATCCTCAATCTTTACTATGTACTTATTAGCAACATCCACCATACTTAAAAAATTTTCCTCCTTAATCAAAAAAAACATTAGTATCAAAAGATACTAATGTTTTTTTGAATCAGTTTACCCAATAAAAATATATTTAATTTGTAAAACCTACTTATAATATATACTTACCCAGTAATTAATTTGTTAATTATTTATTATACATATGTTAATTTTTAGTGAATTTTTAAATTTCATGAACCTTAAGCATATTTGTATGACCTTTAAAATTTGCGGGAACACTTGCCGAAACAACTACTAAATCGCCATCTTTAAAGTTATACTCTTTTTTAGCCTTATCTACCGATAAATCAATTAACATATCTGTATTATCAATTGTCTCACTTATTGTTTGAGTATATACGCCCCAATAAATAGACAACATTCTAGCAACCTTTTTCATTTGAGTTATAGAAATAATAGGACACTCCGGCCTAAATCTAGATACAAACTTCGCTGTAGCACCAGACTTTGTGCAAGCAAGTATAGCCTTAGCACCAACTTCATTTGCTGTAGTACAAGAAAATAATGCAATCGTATTAGGTACATCTTTATATTCTATTTTAGATAATTTCTTCTGAAGTTTCCCTTCATAATCTAAACTCTGTTCAGTTGTAACTATAATCTTATCCATTATTTCATACGCCTCTAATGGATATTTACCATTTGCAGTTTCTCCACTCAACATAACTGCATCGCTACCATCATGTATAGCATTAGCTACATCCGAAGCTTCAGCTCTCGTGGGTCTTGGATTCCTAATCATAGAGTCAAGCATTTGGGTTGCAGTTATTACAAATTTTCCTCTATCATTACATTTCTTTATAATTAACTTTTGCCAATGAGGCAAATTTTCAATAGGAATCTCAACTCCCAAATCACCTCTAGCAACCATTATTCCATCAGAACTATCTATGATTTCATCTATATTATCAAGTCCCTCCTGGTTCTCTATCTTAGATATGATTTTTATAAAATCTCCTCCATTTAAATCAAGAAATTTCCTGATTTGTATAACATCATCAGATTTCCTTATAAAAGAAGCAGCAACATATTCAACATCATTCTTTATACCAAATAACAAATCATTCTTATCCTTTTCTGTAAGTGCAGGCAATTTTATCTTAGACTTTGGTAAATTAACACCCTTGTTACTTGAAATCTCACCAGAATTTAAAACAATACAACTTATTTTACCATCTTCCACATCTTCAATTTCAAGGGCTACTAAACCATCATCTATAAGTATTTTACCTCCAACTTCTACATCTTTATAAAGATCTTCATAAGTAACAGAACATCTGGTTGAATCACCAACTATATCCTCCTTTGTATATATAACAAATTTATCTCCCTGATTTAATAAAACCTTACCCTCAAATTTCTTAGTTCTAATTTCAGGTCCTTTTGTGTCAAGCATTATACCTACATTTTTGTTTAATTCCTCACTAATTTGCCTAACTAATTTTATTCTATTACCATGCTCTTCAAAATCACCATGGGAAAAATTGAGTCTCATGACATTCATTCCCTTTTCAATCAATTCTCTTAAAATATCATATTTATCACTAGCAGGACCTATTGTACATACTATTTTTGTCTTCCTCACTTTAAAAAACTCCTTTCAAATCTTAGCTTATACCAATTTATTAACAAGATCATATAAATCTTTATTAAATTTCTTCTCAATCTTTAGAGCTTCCTCTATATCCATATCAAACACTGTATTTTCTTTAACACCTATAACTTTTGCACAAACTTCATTGCTCAAAAGAGTATCTACAGCTTTTCTTCCCATTACAGATGCTAAAACTCTATCGCGTCCAGTCGGTATCCCTCCACGTTGTATATGTCCAAGAACTGTCGCCCTAGTATCAAGTCCTATTTTCTGTTGTATATACTTTCTAAGATCCTCTGCATTCCCTGCCCCTTCTGCTAAAATTATTAGGCTATGAAGCTTTTTATTTTTCTTAGACTCTAATATAGTTTTACATAATCCCTCACGATTAAAAGGATACTCAGGAACAATCACCGCTTCAGCGCCACCAGCAAGAGCTGAATATAATGCTAAATCTCCGCAATTTCTTCCCATAACTTCAACAATACTAACTCTCTCATGAGAACTTGATGTATCTCTCAATTTTCTCACAGCATCCAATATTGTATTAAGAGCTGTATCAAATCCAATCGTATAGTCTGTGTAAGGAAGATCATTATCTATAGTTCCAGGTATACCAACTGTAGATAAACCAAACTTTGATAACAAATGAGCCCCAGTAAATGATCCATCACCACCTACAACCACAAGTCCATCAACATTATGACTTTTTAATATCTCATAGGCCTGAGCTCTCACTTCTTCTTGTTTAAACTCGAGACATCTTGCAGTTTTTAAGAATGTTCCCCCTCTATCTATAATATCAGAAACGGATCTTCTACTTAAAGATTCTATTTCACCGTGTAAAAGTCCATGGTATCCTCTATGTATTCCAAGAACCTCTATATCTTTACTTAAAGCATATCTCACAACCGACCTAACAGCTGCATTCATTCCTGGAGCATCTCCACCACTTGTTAAAATCGCTATCTTTTTCATAATAATTAAACCTCCAATATATAGACATTTATTTAGTAATAATTACCTTTACAAATTCCTGTGAAAATACTTTGTTCAGCTCACAAATAAGACTATTACTTAAATTAACACCATAATCATTCACTCTAAAAACCTTCTTTCCCTCCAAGGAATACAAATTAACATTAACATGTCCCCTATTACTAATTAAAATATCCTTAGCCTTATTAAAAGAATTTGTTATCTCTTTCAAGCTTTTACATAAAATATACAACTTAAACCTATCATATTCTTCAATTCCTATTATCTCATTTACTATAATTTTAAATACATCATCATTTTTTTTAAACACACCTTTTATTATAACAATACTATTATCATTTATTAAATAATTAAATTTTTCATATACCTTAGGGAAAACAACGCACTCTATTGAAGAATACTTATCTTCAACATATAAAAAGCACATCATAGAATTATTTTTAGTTATAATTTTCTTAAATTCTCTCACTGATCCACCTATTACAACCTCATATCCATCATTAATTTTCATATCATCATCATAAAAATCAGAAATAGAATTTGTACAAACTTTATCTAATATTTCTTTGTACTTGTGTATAGGATGTCCAGAAATATATATGCCTAAAACCTCTTTTTCAAATAAAAGATTCTTATCACTATCATCATATAAATCATCACGATTATTTAATTTAAATGTTTTATCATCTTCCCTGCCAATTAATCCAAATAAATTCATTTGACCTTCTAAATTTTCTCGAAATTCTTTAGATATTCCATCAACAATCTTCTCAAAATTCATGAGAAGGTATGACCTAGAAATATTAAAAACATCTAATGCTCCTGATTTTATAATACTCTCTATGCCTTTCTTATTGATTGAACATTTTACACAAGCCTTAAAAAAATCATACTCATTCTTGAACTTTCCATATTTTTCTCTATAATAAACGATTTTTTCACATGCACCTTCTCCTAAATTTTTAATAGCTGACAATCCAAAATATATATATTCACCCTCAACTATAAACTTATTGTGACTATTATTTACACATGGAGGAAAAATCTTTATATTCATACTTTCTCCAAATCTTATATAATAGCAAACCTTATCCATATTATTTATAACGCTATTTAAAAGTGCACATATATATTCAGATTTATAATACCTCATTAAATATGCAGTTTCATAAGCAATAATCGCATATGCAGCAGCATGACTCTTATTAAAGGCATAAGAGGCAAAATCTACCATCTGATCAAAGATTTTATGAGCAATTTTTTCATCAATCCCATTATTTACGCATCCTTTTATTATTTCTTCTCCATCTTTATATCCATAAACAAATTTCTTCCTCTCCTTTTCCATCTCCTCATGCTTTTTTTTGGCCATAGCACGTCGTACAAGATCGCTCCTTCCCAAAGAATATCCAGATAACTTCTGAACGATCTCCATTACTTGTTCCTGATAAACAATAACTCCATATGTAACATTTAATATATCTTCAAGTTCTTTTGTTAAATATTTTATATCTCCAATATTATTTTTATTTTTTATGTAATTTGGTATCTCATCCATAGGCCCTGGTCTATATAAACTAATGCCTGCTATTATATCTTCAATAGAATTAGGTTTTAATTCCTTCATAAAACTAGTCATTCCAAATGATTCGAGCTGAAATACTCCACAAGTTTTGCCATCTCCAATCATATTAAATACATTTTGGTCATCAAAATCAATATTGTCTAAATCTATTTTAATCCCTTTATTTTTCTCAATAATCTTAATGCAATCGTTTATCACAGTTAAAGTTCTAAGACCTAAGAAATCCATCTTAAGCAGTCCAAGCTCTTCAAGATTTGCCATAGGAAATTGAGTTACAAGCATATCGCCATCTTTTTTTACGGGTATTAAATCCGTTAAATTATAAGGACTGATAATAACACCTGCAGCATGAATAGATGTATGTCTAGGAAGACCTTCAAGCCTCTTTGATATATCAATCAACTTCTTAACTCTAAGATCATTATTATATAAATCATTTAATTCTTTATTATAAAGAAGCGCTAAATCTATAGTTATATTTAACATATTGGGAACCATCTTAGCTATTTTATCAACCTCACCATATGGGTAATTCATAGCTCTTCCAACATCTCTAATACAAGCTTTTGCAGCCATTGTACCAAAAGTTATAATATTAGACACATTCTGATCACCATACTTATCTCTTACGTAGCTAATGACTTCCTCTCTTCTCTCATTACAAAAATCGGAATCTATATCTGGCATAGAAATTCTTTCAGGATTTAAAAACCTCTCAAATATTAAACTATACTTTATAGGATCAACTTTTGTTATATTAAGCACATATGCAACGATAGATCCAGCAACACTTCCTCTTCCAGGTCCTGTTGGTATCGACTTTTCCATGCAAAATTTTATAAAATCCCACACAATTAAAAAATAATCAACAAATCCCATAGAATTTATCAAATTAAGTTCATATTTAACCCTATCTACTAATTTTTTCTTAGTATCTGTAATATTTTTACCTATCTCTTCTTTTAATATTTCAAACTTAGAGTCATCTAAAATATCTTCAATTTTAAATATTTCAATCTCATGTGAAAATTCATCATATTTATTTATGAGCCCAAGATAACATAGCCTCTTTAAATACTCAAAAGGCTCAAGTGAATTATCCATAATATATTTTGGAGGCATATTCTCATGAAATTTATACTCAAAATTGCATTTATCTCGTATTTCAATGGTATTTAAAAGTCCATCCATATAATTAGGAAACGCTTCATACATCTCATCTTTTGATTTCAAATAAAACTGATCACCATGGTATTTCATTCTTCTTTCTTCATCTACATTGCTACCTGTTTGTATGCAAATAAGCACATCATGGGCATTTGCATCATCTTTTTTTATGTAATGAACATCATTTGTAACAACGAGTTTTATATCAAGCTCTGATGAAAATTCCAAAAGCAAATTATTAACCTTTTTTTGGTCCTCTATCCCATGATCTTGAATTTCTAAATAAAAATCTTCCTTAAATATTTCTTTATATATAATTGATAAATTTTTCGCACCATCTATATCATTTCTTAAAATATATTTAGAAATTCCACCACTCAAACAAGCACTAAGTGCAATAAGACCCTCTGAATGTTCTTTCAAATATTCTATATCAACCCTCGGTTTATAATAAAATCCTCGGATAAAAGAGTCACTAACTATTTTTAATAAATTTCTATATCCAATCTCATCTTTCACAAGAAGAACTAAATGACTAGTGAAATTATCCTTGTCTGCATTCTTTATATCCATAGATTTATTCGCAACATAGATCTCACAACCAATTATAGGTTTAATGCCATACATTTTACATGCTTTATAAAATTCCAAACATCCGTACATAACACCATGATCTGTTATAGCAAGAGATGTCATACCAAGTTCTTTCGCCCGTTCAACTAAATTTCTAATCTTACATGAAGAATCTAACAAACTAAACTCTGAGTGTACATGTAAATGAACAAAATCATTCATACCAAATTTCCTTAATCAAATAATATATAATTGAATTTTACCACATATAATAAAAATTAAAAAACCCAAATGGAAAGAATAGTCCACTTGGGTTTATAATTTACAAAGATAAATTTATATTATATTTCTTAAGCCACATATTAATTTGTATTAAATATGCCATAAGCTGAGGCCCTCTCATAAGTTGACCAAACCAAGGTTTCGTATAAGAATTTCCTCTACTCTCAATTAATTTCCTAACACTTTTTTCATCTATAATCTCAAAAATAGGATTAGATTTATTATCCAAAATATTTGATAATTCATTTACTACAAGATTAGTGTATATAGCACTTTGAGTTTTAGGGTAAGGACTCTTTTTTCTATCTATTATAGAATCTGGTAAAAATTTTCTACTTACTTCTCTAAGTATACCCTTCTCTCTTCCATTTAGGAATTTAAATTTAGCAGGAATATTATAAGAAAATTCAACAAGCTCTCTATCTGCAAAAGGAACTCTTATCTCCAAACTATTTGCCATACTCATTCTATCTTTCCTATTTAAAAGAGTTACCATAAACCACTTAACATTAAGAGTAGTCATCTTTCTTATTTTTGCATCAAGTTCACTATCACTATCTAAAATACAAACATCCTTTAAAGTTTCATCAAACTTATTTTTAATATAAGAATCGAAGTCTAAATTTTTAATCTTATCATTAAAAAGTTCTTTCCTTATACCCGAAAATCTATTCCAAGGGAACTTATTTAACTTCAAATCTTCTTCATTTAAATACCAAGGATAACCTCCAAATATTTCATCTGCACATTCTCCAGATAATCCAACGGTACCATAATTTTTAATTCCTTTACAAAATAAGTACAAGGAAGTATCAATGTCAGCCATAGAAGGAATATCACTTGAATAAAGCCCATCTTCTAAAGCATAGAATAAATCTTCATTTTTAATTGTAATAATTCTATTATTCGATTTTATAGATTCATTAACAACTTTAACAAAATATTTATCACTTGTAACTTCAAACTCATTACCCTCAAAATCCTTATCATAATCTACATAATCTACAGTAAATGTATCTAAAATCTTACCTTCTTTGTTAAATTCATCTGATACTACAGCTGATATAAGAGATGAATCTATACCTCCTGATAGAAAAGAAAAAATCCCCCTATCTGATACCATTTGCTTCTTTATAGCATTTTCAAGCATTAAAGATAATTTTTCTTTTGTATCTTCGAGAGTCAAATTATGTTCCTTCGACTCAAGTCTCCAATATTCTTTAAGTGTTATCCTATCTTTATATATAAATAAATAATGTGCAGGTGGTATTTCCTTTACGTCTTTAAATATACCTTCTCCAAGACTACGACTTGGTCCTAAACCCAAAAGATCTAATATCCCATCACCACAAACTATAGGACTAACTTTAGGATGTTTTAACAAAGACTTTATCTCAGATCCAAAAATTAAATATCCATCTTTAAAACTATAAAAAATGGGCTTAACTCCCAACTGATCTCGAGCCATAAATAAACAATTCCTATCTTCATCAAATATACAAAACGCAAATATACCATTTAATTTACTCACACACTCTTCTTTATAGTGTATATAATTTATTAAGACAACTTCTGTATCAGAATAAGTATAAAAACTATAACCTTTACTTACCAAATCATCTCTAATCTCATCAGTATTATATATTTCACCATTATAAACAATCGTATATTTATGAAAATTTACAATCCTTTGCATTGGTTGTTTCCCACCATTAGGGTCAACTATAGATAACCTTCTATGTCCCAAAACCACATTTTTATGTTTATAATAATCAAATTCATCTGGTCCTCTATGATAAAGCGAATCATTCATCATTAATATATTATTAAACTCACTTCTTATATCCTTATTAAAATTGGAAAATCCAGTTATCCCACACATATATTTCTCCTAATATATTAGAATTTAATTTATTGATATTTTTATGTTATGAACATAATTAAATTTTGATACAAAAACGCCATATTTAGTTTTTCTAAATAGGGCGAATAACTTATTTATTATATTGATCTATAAATTTATCTATAAAATCCAGATTTATATCTTTGTAAATATTCCAAACTTCAATATGTGTAATATAATTATTAGTGCTTAACTTATATATAGGAGAATTACTCTTCATTTCTAAATAATTAGTAGTAATTAAAGATTCATACTTACACCCCATGTTAGGATACTCATAACAACCCTTAATCTCATCAAATTCTTTAACAAACATCTCATTATTATTATAGTATAACACATACCTTAAATCAGTATTTACACCCATTCTAAATCTATCACATATATTTTCATTAACCTTCATAGCAATATACTTATCTCCTAAATAAACTCTAGAATCTTTAAGATTTGAATATGGCCAAAAAACTAATGACTTATTTGGTACATCTCTATTATTCCCAATACTAAATGGAATAATCTCTATTCCTCCATTTCTAACTACAGTGTTTGAACATATTGCTATATTTATATCAAACGCATTCAAAGATAGTATTTTATGTATTACTTTAATCTTAGTAGAATTCTCATAAAATATTATCTCAATTACTCTTCTTATTTGGGTCCACTTTTCTATATTTTGAATCAATCTAATACCACTTGATATTCTTTCATACGTTATACCTTGATTATCAATAAAATCAACATTTTGATCTATTTGTGGTATATAACTAAAACTATGCCCTCCTCCTATTATGTCTCTGCTATCATTATCTATCAAAATATCCTCAAATTGATTATTACCATTCACATACCCATATTTTACAATTCTTATAGTATTTTCCATAAAAACAATCACTTCTACTAAATTATTTGTAATCCTTAAACAATTATTATAATTTTTATAATTAATCTCTGCAATATTAACTTTTTCCATAACCACACCCCAAAATCAAACTAATAGTTAAAATTTAAACGCCATATTTATCTTCTAACTCACTAGCAATTTTCTCTATCTTTTTTAATCTATGAAGTACCCCAGATTTGCCAATAGGTGGATTTAAATATTTGCCAAGTTCACCAAGTGGTGCCTCCTTATATTTTAATCTTACCATAGCAATTTCTTTAAGCTTACTAGATAACTTATCTAAACCAATATATTTATCAATATACATAATAGCTCTAACTTGTTTTACAGATGCTATTATAGATTTATCCTCATTAGCTTGAATACAATTCTTAAGTCTATTCTTATTATTAGTATACTCTTTCAATACTCTAATATTTTCAAATTCTAGTACAGATCTATGCACCCCTATTACCTTTAAAAACTGCGATATACTTTCTGCTTCCTTTACATATATAATAAACCTATCTTTTCTTTTTATCATCTTACTCTTAATACAAAAAAAATTTAGCACTAAATCTAAGAAATATGATAAATCATAATTATACAAACAAAATTCTAAATGATAACTATTATTTGGATTAATAATGCTCCCACATATCAAAAATAATCCTCTAATAAGGTAAGCTCTATCAATTATTTTATTTTCAATAATTAAATTAATATTATGTTTAAATTCTCCATTATCAACATACAATAACAACTTATACATATAATAACTCTTAAATATATATGTATTTGACTTTACATTATCTTCATTTACACTATAACCAAATCCATTAATAATATTAAGCATATTATCCAAGTAATTAACTAAAAGATGATTATCTATTCTTACAGTAATCTCGTTATTATTTATAGTATACCTTGTACCATAAACCACACCCATTAATTCACTAACTGCTTGTTTGTATGATCTAAAACAGTTCTCAAGTATCTCAGTTTTAACAAAATATGAAAAAGTCATTATACCACCTGTTACTTATTTGAAATCATGATTAATAATATTCATTATAATTTTAGATACTTTATCTTCATCATGTCTTATAAAACCATTTTCTATTTTTATCAAATTATCCTTAACTATTTTTACGTTCATATTCTCAAATTTCTCATAATCACAATATACAAGCTCAGAATTTTTAATCTTATATCTTTTCTCATATTCTCTAGATAATTTGCCATCATTTACAATAATATAATCTAGTTTTAAAATATCCGTATTATAAAATATGCTTTTAACATGATCATATAGAGTATAACCCTGAGTTTCACCATATTGAGTCATAATATTAGCCACATAAATATGCTTTCCATTATTTTTGTTTATAGAATCACAAATTCCTTTTATCTTTAAATTAGGCAATATACTTGTATATAAACTTCCTGGTCCAAAAACAATAGCATCAGCATTTAATATTTCATTAATGCAATCATTTATAGGTTTTGCATCACTAGGTATTATTGATATTTCCTTAATATTGCTATTATATTTTATTACCTCTTCAGGAATTTTAGATTCACCTCTAACAATAATTCCATTATGTAGTTTAGCTTCAAGAACTATATTCTCATTAGTAACAGGTAATACCTTACCTGTTATAGCTAAAACATCACTTATAGCCTTTATTGCACTCTCAAAATTATTAGTAATTCCTATCATAGCTGCTATAAATAGATTCCCAAAACTTTGATTTTTTAGATTACCATCACTAAACCTATATTTCAAAAGTTCTTCCATTATAGGTTCTGTATTTGCAAGTGCTATCAAACAATTTCTTATATCCCCAGGTGGTAATATCCCTAACTCATCTCTTAAAATCCCAGATCCTCCACCATCATCAGCGACAGTAACTACTGATGTAATGCAATTGGTAAACTTTTTAATTCCCCTAAGAATTGTCGGAATGCCTGTCCCACCTCCTATAACCACAACTTTAGGATTATTGCAAAATTTATTAAATAACTCCACCTTATAAATCTCCCAATTTTATGTTTTAATTAATATTTTTACTAACATCTCTATGCTCTACAATAACCTTATAATTTTTATAATTATACAAAATATTATATAATTCTTCTGATATAGCAACAGATCTATGTTGTCCTCCTGTACATCCAATCCCAATTGTTAAGTGTTTTTTGCCTTCTTTTCTATAATTTGGTAATAAAAATTTTATAATATCTTCTAACTTTATCAAAAATTCCTTACACACGTAATTTTTTAATACAAAATCCCTAACTTCCTTATCAATTCCTGTTAACTTTTTTAGATTTGCTACATAAAATGGATTTTCTATAAACCTAACATCAAATGTTAAATCGCATTCTAAAGGTATTCCATATTTATATCCAAAAGAAACTATTTGTACTATAAAATCATTCTCTATATACTCTCCACATATAAAATCTCTTACTCTCTTTTTCAATTCCTGTACTTTTAAGTCCGAAGTATCTATAATTAAATTAGACTTTTTCCTAAGAAATTCTAATTTTTTCCTCTCTTTCAATATTCCACTTAAAATCTTACCATCATAAGATAATGGATGTAACCTTCTAGTTTCCTTAAACCTTCTAATTAAAATTTCATCAGAACAATCTAAAAACAATATCTTATAAATTATAGAATTATTTTCAAACCATTCTAAAACACTATCTATATAATCAAAAAATTCCCTGCCCCGTATATCTATAACAAAAACAAGTTTAGAAACATTACCATTCGTCTGTTTACATAATTCACCAAATTTTTGTGCAAATTGTGGTGGCATATTATCAACACAAAAATAATTTAAATCTTCAAGTTCTCTAATTACTTGAGTCTTCCCCGCTCCTGAAAGCCCTGTAACTATAATAATTTCCATCCTAATCCTCTCCAACAACCTTTACTTCCATCTCTAATATAACATTAAATTTATTGTATACCTTGTCTTTTACTATATTTATTAATTCTAAAACTTCACTAGTTGTGGCATTTTCATTTCTTGTGACAATAAATCCACAATGTTTCTCAGATACCATTACATTTTTGTGTATATAACCTCTAAGACCACAATCATCTATAAGCTTTCCTGCAAAATAACCTTCAGGACGTTTAAAAATGCTTCCTGCTGAAGGATACTCAATAGGTTGTTTCAATTTTCTTTTGTACATTAATTCCTTCATTTCATCGTAAATTTCTTCTTTTCTACCCCTTTTTAAAGATATATCACAACTTATAACTAAATACTTATTTTTCATTATTGTAGTTGTTCTATATCCGAACTCCATATTTTCCCTAGATATATAAAATACTTCTCCATTTAAATCAATAACCCTAACTCCAAGTACAATATTACTCATTTCTCCACCATATGCTCCCGCATTCATATTTACAGCGCCTCCAATAGTTCCAGGTATTCCACAGGCAAAAGCAAATCCAGATAGTGAGTTGTCTTTTGCAATCGTAGCTATATCTGATAAACTTGACCCAGATTGAGCTCTTATTATATTATTCTCGACAACTATTTTATTAAATTTAGTTAGATTTACCACAACTCCCCTAATACCCTTATCCTTAACTAAAATATTAGATCCACACCCTAGAATAAAGTAAGGAACTTTATTCTTTATAATACATTTTATAGATTCTATAAGTTCTTCTTCAGTTGATGGAAAAATCATAATATCGCAAATTCCACCTAATTTAAAAGTTGTATGTTTTTTCATCAACTCATCCATCCTTATTTTTTCAGAGGATAAAATAAATTTTAACCGTTCTAATAAAATCTTATAATCACTATACATACAAATTTTCCCCTTATAATTAAGTCTATCTACTCTTATTAAAAAACTCTAATATCGATTCACTTGCTGATTTATTCATGCTTGGGACCTTTAAAAGCTCATCTATTGATGCCTTTTTAATAGCATCAACACTATTAAAATACATCAAAAGTTCTCTCCTCCTTTTACTCCCAATATTAGGTATTTCATCTAGTATAGAACCCAAACTTCTCCTATCTCTTAAACTCCTATGATAAGTTATAGCATATCTATGAACTTCATCTTGCACTCTTGTAATAAATTTAATCAATGTACTTGAAATATTCAACTCTTGATTTTTATATACAAGTCCCCTAGTTCTATGCCTATCATCCTTAACCATTCCACAAACAGGTAAATTTATATTAAACTTTTCAAGAACCTCTTCTACCGAACTAATATGTCCACGTCCACCATCTACTAATATCAAATCTGGAAATATACAAAATTTCCCATAAGTATGCTCTAATTCACCTTCCTGTATACATTTAATTTCTTTCAAGGCATGCTCAAATCTCCTATTCAATATTTCTTTCATACTTTTATAATCATCAGAACCTTGTACATTTTTTATTTTAAACCTTCTATACTGAGTTTTATTAGGTATTCCATTATTAAATACAACCATGCTACCAACTGAATCAAATCCGCTTATATTGGAAATATCATAAGCTTCAATTCTATCTATCTTAAATTCTAAACCTAAAACATCTTTAAGTTCATCCAAATACTCACTCTTTCTCTCAACTGAACATAAATACTTATTATTCTTAAATTTATCGAGCATAATTCTTGCATTTTTCCTTACTAAATCAAATAACTCTTTTTTTTCACCACTCTTTGGAGATTTAAAATAAACTTTCCTTTTAGATTTTATATTAATCCATTTCTCTATATTATCTTTATCTAAAAACTCTGGTGAATATATATAATTGGGAATTTGAGTGGTGCCTCCATAATAACTCTTAATAAACTGTTCAATTATATGTTCATCATTATCACCCATAATATTTTCAAATATAAAATGCTCTCTTCCAACTACTCTTCCATTCCTTAGAAAAAATATCTGTACACACGCTTCATTATCATATCTAAAAATATTTATATAATCTTCAGAGTTCTCTCTCCCAGAAAAAATGCTTTGCTTCTCAAAAATTAGTTTTATACCCTCTATTTTATCTCTTATACTCATAGCCTGCTCATACTCCAAATTTTCAGAGTGTCTAAGCATTTGATTCTTCAATAAATTTAAAATAGAGTCTTTACTTTTACCACTTAATATATCAATAATTTCTTTTATCATTTCATTATATTCAATTTTTGATATAAGTCCATAACAAGGTGCTTTGCATCTCTTAGTTTGATAATAAATACATGGTCTACATGATATGACTCCATCTTTTATATGTATTTTACAATTTCTTATTAAAAAATAACTCTTAACAAGTGATATTATCTCATTAACAGAATTCATAGAAGTAAAAGGACCAAAATATAAATTTCCATCTTTTATATAATTCTTCGTAGAAAATATCCTTGGAAAATCCTCATTTGTTGTTATCTTTATAAATGGATATGTCTTATCATCTTTAAGTAAAATATTATACTTAGGCTGATACTTCTTTATCAAACTATCCTCTAATATCAATGCTTCTATCTCATTTTCGGTTACTATGTATTCAAACTCTAATATATTTTTTACAAGAGATCTAGTTTTTTCTGAATGATTCTGAGTTTTTCTAAAATATTGCGAAACTCTTTTTTTTAAATTCTTAGCCTTACCAATGTATATAACATTCGTATTGCTATCTTTCATTATATAAACCCCAGGAGATTCTGGCAAAATACTAATATTATACTTTATATCAAACACATAAACACCACCTAAAACTCACATATTACTCAATCAATTCAATCGCTTTTTTCATAACATTAGAAGAAATCTCAGATGCAATTCCTCTACCTTCTCCTCCACCTTCAACTACTACTGATATAGAAACTTTAGGATTATCATATGGGGCAAAACCTATAAATAAAGAATGAGGAACACCATCTTCATCTCCATTTTTATAATCTGCAGTTCCCGTTTTTCCAACTGCCTTAATAGATGAAAATTCACTTATATGAGATAAATTATTCTCAACAACGCCCCTCATATATGAAGATATAATAGATGCAGTCTTACATTTTATAGGCTTAGATAATATAAACTTTGAACACTTGTTTATAATATCTCCATATGAATTTAATACTTCATCTACTATGTAAGGCCTCATCATAATACCATTATTTGCAATCGCACTCGATATTAAAGCAAGATTAATCGGAGTAACTAATATAGACCCCTGACCAATTCCAGTTTGTGCAATAAGTCCAGTCTCATGATCATTTAATTCCGGAAAATAACTATTAGAAACATTTAACCCTTTCAAATCCAAATCCCTATTAAAATAGAATCTTTCAGCATACTTTTTAAGTTCACTATTTCCAAGTTCTAACGCTAAATTTCCAAATACAACATTACTAGATCTTATAAAGGCATCCTTCAAACTCATCTCTCCAAAGGCTATCCTGTTTTGATTATATAATTTATCTACTCCATTAAAATCAATAAAACCATCATCCTTAAATTTTCTATTAAGTGCACCATCAATATTTTCTATAGATGAAGCTGATGTTATAACCTTAAAGGTAGATCCTGGTGGATACTTACCGTTTATCGCTCTATTATACAAAGGAGCAGTCCCTTCCATTATCAAACTATCCCAAATCTCATTTAAATTATTTGGATCAAACGATGGTTTACTCACAAGAGCATAAATCTCCCCAGTTTTAGGATTCATAACAACAATAGCTCCCTTATTATTTCCTAAAGATTCATATGCGTAACTCTGAAGTTCACTATCTATAGTTAATTTAACATCACTACCATGTACATCCTCATAACCAAAAAAAGATTTGATACTGCTTATAAATCCTCTTGGTTCCCTCAAATACTCATCCATATCATTTTCAATTCCAGACATCCCATATTTAATATCTGCATAACCTATTGGATGTACTAAAGCCTCACCATAAGGATAAATCCTTTTTTGTCCATCTTCAGTTGTGTACGCTACCACATTTCCATCTCTATCTAAAATTTTCCCTCTGATAAACTTAGATCTTTCTTGTGATATTCTTTTATTTAAACTATGATTCGAATAATATGTAGATCTAAATACCAAAAAATATATTAAAGAAGATATAATAACTAGGAATAAAAACGAAAACATAAATGATATTATTTTCAAGTTCTTATTCATAAAAAATCACCTTCTAATAATTTTTGCATAATACCAAACATAATAAACATGCTTATAATTGAGCTCCCTCCATAACTTATAAAAGGTAGTGTTATTCCAGTTAAAGGTATTAGATTCAACACTCCTCCCAAAATAATTGTAGTCTGAAGTGCAATTATTATATTAAACCCAACCATAAGAAGCTTACTCTCATCCTTAGCTTTCATTTTCATACTATTTTTCATAACCTTAATAAAAAATAAAAAATACAACAAAGTTATAAGTATACCTGTAAATATACCAAGCTCCTCTACAATAGAAACAAATATATAATCAGTATAATTGACAGGTATAAGCTCTAAATTACCTCGATATAATCCCCTTCCTAAAAAACCTCCAGATCCCATAGCAAAAAATCCTTGTAAAACCTGATATGTCGTAAAATTAGGATCACTTTCAGGATTTAGCCAAGCATGAATGCGAACCCTTACATGAGGAAAATTAATATACGCAAGTACTCCAAGTATTAAAGTAGCTATAATTATAATTAATAAAAACTTATATTTAGAGGTTCTTATATAATACATAAGCATGCTTAAAAAAATTATAATAATAGCTGTACCCAAATCCTTTTGAAGTATTAAAAATATCAAACTAAATAATATCAAAAATATAGCCATATATTTATCTATCTTATCCCTGTTATTTCTAAGTATAGATGAAAGATATAAAATTACAAAAATTTTACCAAATTCAGAAGGCTGAAATGTTATACCAAAAAAAGAAATCCAATTTTTAGATCCATTTATGTATTCCCCAAATAAAAAGGATAAACTCATGAGTACAAGAGATAAAAAAAAGTATATCCATTTAAATCTAACAAACTCATGTATATTTCTCCCGAAAAACATAATAAGCAAGTAGAATATATATCCAAACAAAAATAATATACACTGTTTAAAGGCCATAGCTGGATTTATTCTATATATAATAGTGAGCCCAAGCAGGACAAATAAATTCACAATTAAGTTTAAAGAACTATCCACTTTAAATACTAAAAATTGCAATAAGGATACAATAGATATGATTAATATGTACGATATTGATATAAAGCATAGATAAAAATCTATGCTCCTTTTACCTACAAGTAAATTTAAAAATACTATAATAGATAAGATCAGGTTAAGTACAAAGTATAGTTTCTTTTCATTTACGTTTTCTACCATCTTCACTCCCCATAATCCAAATTTTTATAAAAAATCCTAATATCAAAAATTCTCCAAATCAAAAATCATTAAATATATAATTTTTTATGAGCGTCAAAACTATATAAAAAATCAAAAACACTCCACATATAGATATACCTTTTGAAATTAATTCCCAAAAATTCATATATAAAATCCTATTCAATGTTCAAATATTTCCTTAAATATTTACCTGTATAAGACTTCTTTACTAAACAAATTTCTTCTGGTGTACCCTTAGCTATAATATCTCCACCTAAAGATCCACCTTCAGGACCTAAATCAATAATATGATCAGCATTCTTTATAACATCTAAATTATGTTCTATAACAATTACAGTATTCCCATTATTAACCAGCATATGTAAAATTTCTACAAGCTTACTTACATCATATACATGAAGACCTGTTGTTGGTTCATCTAATATATAAAGAGTTCTACCAGTACTCTTTTTAGATAACTCATTCGCAAGCTTAACTCTCTGTGCTTCTCCACCTGATAATGTAGTAGAACTTTGACCAAGTTTTATATAAGATAATCCCACATCATTCAATGTCTTTATCTTATTATATATTTTAGGTATAGATTCAAAAAATTCCATAGCCTCATGTACAGTCATGTTAAGAATATCAGATATATTCTTATCCTTGTATTTAACTTCTAGTGTTTCCTTATTGTATCTTGTACCCTTACACACCTCGCAATTCACATATACATCAGATAAAAACTGCATCTCTATTTTTATAACTCCATCACCTTGGCAAGCCTCACATCTTCCCCCTTTAACATTAAAACTAAACCTGCCCTGCTTATATCCTCGAACCTTTGAATCATTTGTTGTCGCAAACAATTCTCTTATATAATCAAATACTCCTATATATGTAGCTGGATTTGATCTAGGAGTTCTCCCAATAGGAGACTGATCTATATCAATTATTTTATCTATATTTTCTATACCTTTTATCTCTTTAAATATTCCAGGCTTATCTTTAGAATTATTTAATTCTTTATTTATCCCTTTATACAAAATCTGGTTTACAAAAGTACTTTTTCCAGATCCAGAAACCCCTGTGACTAAAGTTAATGTCCCAAGTGGTATATCTACTGAAATATTTTTTAAATTATTTTCGCTACAACCCAAAACTTCTATAAATTTACCATTACCGCTCCTCCTACACTCTGGAACTAAAATAACTTTTTCCCCTCTTAAATAAGCTCCTGTTATAGAATCCTTACAATCTAGAATTCCACAATAATCTCCTTGATAAACAACATCTCCTCCCTGATCTCCTGCAAACTTACCTATATCTACTATAAAGTCCGCCTCTCTTATAGTATCTTCATCATGCTCGACAACTACAACACTATTCCCAATGTCTCTTAAATTTTTAAGAGTCTCTATGAGCTTATCATTATCTCTTTGATGAAGACCAATACTTGGCTCATCTAAAACATATAAAACTCCAACTAAACTTGATCCTATTTGTGTTGCAAGTCTTATTCTCTGCGATTCACCACCTGAAAGAGTGGAGGCTGTTCTAGCCAAATTTAAATAAGATAATCCAACATTGTTTAAAAAAGATAGTCTACTCCTAATTTCATTAATTATAGCTTCTGATATAATTTTATTTTTCCCATGAAGCTCAATTCCATCTAAGAACTTTATAGAATCTTCTATACTCATACAAGTTAATTCATATATGTTAATTCCATTAAACCTAACAGCTAAAACTTCAGGTTTAAGCCTGGCACCATTACATTTCTCACAAACTTTATTTGACATATATCTTTCAATATCTTGTCTAACATTATTTGATGAACTATCCCTATATCTTCTCTTTAAAATATTTATAATTCCTTCAAATTTATAATTATATGTATTTCCTTCATCACCATACTTAACGCATACCTTCTCCTTCACTCCATTTAATATTATATCTTTTACCTCGTCATTCAAATTTTTAAACGGTTCATCTAAAGAAAAATTATACTTTTCACTCAAAGCCTTAAATATCTTAAAACTCCAACTACTCTCTTTTAAGGCATTTTCTCCAATACTATTTATACATCCTTCTAAAATAGAAAGTTCTTCATTTACAAGTAACTTCTTATCTATCTCAAACTTCCTACCAATACCATCACATTCATCACATTTACCAAAAGGAGCATTGAAAGAAAAACTTCTTGGCTCAAGCTCTGATATACTTATTTGACAATCAATACAAGAAAATTTCTCTGAAAAAAGTATCTCTCCTCTACCCACAACATCAACAATTACAAGTCCATCAGAAAATTTCAAACTACTCTCAACAGACTCAAAAACTCTTCCTCTTGATGAATTCTTAATTACAATTCTATCAACCAAAATCTCTATGGTATGTTTCTTGTTTTTATTTAAATCTATAGTTTCTTCTGATAAATCATAAACTTCTCCATCTATGCGAGCCCTTACAAATCCTTGCATTTTAATATTCTCTATAAGCTTTTCATGTCTACCTTTTTGATTTTTAACAATAGGAGAAAATATCTGAATCTTAGATCCTTCACCAATATCCATTATACTATCTACTATTTGATCTATAGTTTGTCTTTTTATCTCTTTGCCACATTTATAACAATGAGGAGTTCCAGCTCTTGAATATAAAAGCCTTAAATAATCATATATCTCAGTTACAGTACCAACTGTAGATCTTGGATTCCTTGAAGTTGTTTTTTGATCGATTGATATAGCTGGAGATAACCCAGTTATTGCATCAACTTCTGGTTTATCCATTTGACCTAAAAATTGCCTTGCATATGTAGACAACGATTCAACATATCTCCTCTGCCCTTCCGCATACAAAGTATCAAATGCTAAGGAAGTTTTACCAGATCCTGAAACTCCAGTAAATAGAACAAGTTTATTCCTTGGAAACTTAACATCACAATTTTTCAAATTATTAACCCTAGCACCCTTTATCTCAATATATTCCATTATTCCTCCTAAATAAATATAATCTTCTTAATTTCTTTTATCTCATCTCTCAATTCCATAGCACGCTCAAAATCAAGTTCTTTCGCACATTTCTTCATTTCTTTCTCAAGCATACCAATACGCTTCATACACTCATCAAAATCTTTTGGAATATTAATATTAACCTTCTTCTTACTAACTTCATCATTTGATATCTTCGTTGCTTGTATTACTTCTCTGATACCTTTTATAACAGTTTTAGGAGTTATTCCATACTTCTTATTGTGTTCCATTTGTATTGCTCTTCTTCTCTTTGTTTCATCAATTGCCATTTTCATGGACTTAGTTATAACATCACCATACAATATAACCTTACTCTCTGCATTTCTTGCAGCTCTTCCTATCGTTTGGATAAGACTTGTTTCAGATCTTAAAAATCCCTCTTTATCAGCATCAAGAATACACACAAGAGATACTTCAGGTATATCAAGTCCCTCTCTCAATAAATTTATACCAACTAAAACATCAAATTCCCCACTTCTTAAAGATTTTATTATCTCCATTCTATCTATAGTCTTTACATCAGAATGCATATATGTAGTTTTAATGTTTAAATCATTTAAATAATCAGTTAAATGCTCTGCCATCTTTTTTGTGAGAGTTGTAACTAAAACTCTAAATCCCTTTTCTATCGTTTTTATAACTTCCTCATATAAATCATCTATCTGATTTTCAATGGGTCTAACCTCAACCAAGGGATCTAAAAGTCCCGTTGGTCTTATAATTTGATTTACTATAAATTCTTGATGCTCTTTTTCATAATCTGATGGTGTTGCAGACACAAAAACTACTTGATTTATCTTTTCCTCAAATTCTTCAAATTTAAGAGGACGATTATCATAAGCACAAGGAAGTCTAAATCCATAATTAACAAGGGACTCCTTTCTCGATCTATCTCCCGCATACATTGCTCTAACTTGTGGTATAGTAACATGAGACTCATCTATAAACAACAAATAATCAGACGGAAAATAATCAAACAAAGTATAAGGTTTGCTCCCCTTCTCTCTTCCATCTAAAATTCTAGAATAATTCTCAATACCACTGCAATACCCGATTTCTCTCATCATCTCAATATCATAATTAACTCTCTCTTTAATCCTCTGGGCTTCCAAGAGTTTATCATTTTCTTTAAAATACCTAATTCTCTCTTCAAGTTCCAAATTTATCTCACTTATAGCTTCTTCAATCACTCCTTTAGATGTAGCAAAATGAGTAGCTGGATATATAGAAATATGAGCTAATTTAGAAAATACTTTTCCTGTCAAAACATCAAATTCACTTATTTTCTCTATCTCATCTCCAAAAAATTCAACCCTAATTCCAACACTGAAAGAAGATGCTGGGACAATATCAAGAACATCACCCTTAACCCTAAATGTCCCTCTAGCAAAATCTATCTCATTTCTCTCATACTGTATCTCAACAAGTTGCCTTACAACGTCATCCCTATCACGAATCATACCAACTCTTAGATTTACTACAAGCTTCTTATACTCTATAGGATTTCCTAAACCATATATGCAAGATACAGAAGCCACAACTATGGTATCTCTTCTTTCAACTAAAGAAGATGTTGCAGAGTGCCTTAATTTATCTATCTCCTGATTAATAGATGCATCCTTTTCTATTAATGTATCCGTTTGAGGAACATAGGCCTCTGGCTGATAATAATCATAATAAGACACAAAATACTCAACAGAATTATCTGGAAAAAACTCTCTAAACTCCGAACATAATTGTGCTGCTAATATTTTATTATGAGCCAATACTAAAGCTGGTCTCTGTAACCTCTCTATAACATTTGCCATAGTAAAAGTCTTTCCAGATCCAGTAACACCCAAAAGAGTTTGGTATTTATTACCACTATTAATAGAATTTACAAGTTCATCTATAGCTTTAGGCTGATCTCCCATGGGTTTTAACTTTGAATTTATCTTAAAATCTTTCATTTATATATCTCCTAAATAATCTTACAAATCTCTTTAATAACTCTCTTTTCTAATACAATCATAAATTCGTGAAGAACACAAATAATTATCAATGAAAATAAATTTCTTATGAACTCATATAATATCATAACAATCAAACCATATACAAAAACAAACAATCCTGATATAAATTTACTATATTTAAAATCATTTAAGTAACCTCTTCTAAAAAAAATAAAAAATACTATAGGAATATTCCCAAAATACAATGGTAAATAAAGCTTGTTATTATCACTATCAAAATTCAAGCAAATAAATACTCCCTCAAATATATGTAACATTCCAACCAATAAAACTATTGAACCAGCGCACACTTGAATACCCAATAACTTTAAAAACAAATAAGATATAATCCCACTAAATGATATGCATATATACTTATTTATTAAAAAATAATTTAATAAACTAAATAAACAAATTCCTATTAAAACTCTTTTATCTAAAAAATGGAAACCAGTCCTATTAGTCACATCCATAAATACGAGATTAAAAAAAAGTATTAACAAAATGTTTTTACATATTAAAATAAGGTGGCAATAAATTCCCACCTTATTTCTCCAATATATATTAATCAAATTTAAAACAAAAGATATTAAATAAACATATAAAACCATTAACTACTGATATTCTCCTTTAATATCTCTAGAGCCTTTATATATTGTGGATCTAGTTCCCTCATCTTCACATAATCACCATTAGACATTTGTTTATGTCTTAGAATTTCATCTTGAGAATATATAACCTCAACATTAGGATGTATTCCAACTTTATTTATATATTCCTCAGACGGTGTATAATATTTAGAAACTGTAACCTTAACACCACTACCATCTCCAAGTTCAAAAACTCTCTGTACTAATCCCTTACCAAATGTAGTTTCACCAACAAAAATAGCTCTATTATGATCTTTAAGAGCACCTATCAATACCTCTGATGCCGAAGCGCTTCCAGAATCGCCAAGTACAACAATTTCTTTATCCTCTGCTATTCCTTTTTTAGCATTAATAAACTCTCTATTACCATATTTATCATCCATTGAAACTATAACTTTCCCTTCAGGTATAAACTGTGATGCTATATCAACACATTCATTTAAGAGTCCACCTGGATTACCCCTCAAATCTAAAATAATACCTCTATAATTAGAACTAATTAAAGCTTCATTAACACCTTTTGATGAATTTTCATCAAATGAATTTATTTTTATGTATAAAATATCTTCAGTAATTTTTTCATACTCCACAGGCATAACATCTATTTTTTCTCTATTAACATTAAATTGTATATGCTTTCCTTCTCTCTCTACAGTTAAATTCACACTACTGCCTTCTTCTCCTTTTATAAGAGATATCGCTCTATCAATACTATCTTCATAAACATTTTCATTTGAAACATTTATAATATAATCTCCAGCTCTAATACCAGATTTCTCTGCTGGAGAATTCTTAAACACTGATATTATAAATATCTTGCCCTCTTTAGGAGCAAC
This sequence comes from Candidatus Arthromitus sp. SFB-mouse-Japan, assembly GCF_000270205.1. NCBI lineage: Bacteria > Bacillati > Bacillota > Clostridia > Eubacteriales > Clostridiaceae > Candidatus Neoarthromitus > Candidatus Arthromitus sp. SFB-mouse. The sequence continues at coordinate 85,941 of NC_015913.1, read as the reverse complement.
CTGTATACCAATTCCAACGTAATTACCTTTACTCCTTAAGTTAAAATCATAAAATTCATTCTGATCCATATAAACAGTATATGGATCACCTAATGAATCAACCATACCTTTTATAGCACTATCCATCATGTCAGAAGCAACAGCACCACTATATGGATTATAAGTCCTACTTATAATATTTTTAACAAGCATAAGCTTCCTATAATCGGATATATCACCTGAAAGTGCTTTTAATCCTCCTGAAGACAAATAGGATCCAGAGGAAAAATTTAGACCAAATATATAAAACAAAACATTACTAATAAGAAACAACAGTGCGGTAAAAATCACAATTAAACACTTATTGTTAAATACTCCTACATTCTTTTTTGAATTTATCGATGTATCTTGTTTACCATTTGATATATCTTTGTCATTATCATTAATATCCATAAATTCCTCCAAACCAACTAACAACTAATTTTAGTTATTCCCCTATTTATTCCTAAATATTCAAATTATATATATAATAAACTAAACCTTCAAAAACTTTCTTAGTGAAAATATGCTTCCTGCAATACCAACCAATATACCAATTAAGAAAAAATGCATAACTAATTGTATCAAAATAACATTAGGTGAAATTAAATACGAAAATAAATTCCTATCATTTAAGAAACTATATACAGAAAAATAACCATAATATATAATCCCAAGAGAAATAATCGCTCCTATAACTCCTAAAATAATTCCCTCTATCACAAATGGCCATCTTATAAACCAATCTGTAGCACCAACAAATTTCATTATATATATTTCTTTTCTACGAGAATATATAGTAAGTTTAATTGTATTCATTATTAAAAATAAAGAAACCACTATCAAAATAAATGATAAAATAGCCCATGCAATTCTAATAAACGTGGATATCTTAGATACTTCCTTAACAAGAACCTTATCACTCCCGATATCATCAATACCATCAAATCCTTCAACTGCATTCTCTATACGTTCTGATACTTCTGGTGTTTTTATTTTAATAACATATGAACTTGGGAGAGGATTATTATTCTCATCATATCCCTCAATCATCCACGCATAGTCCTTAAGTTGATTTTTAAAATTAATTAACGCCTCTGTTTTACTTTCATAGTATACATCATCTATACCTTCAACACTACCTATAGCATCCCTTATCTGCTGCTGTTGCTCTACAGTTATATTATCCTTTAAATAAACCTTAAGCTGAAGACGAGATTCAACATCATTTACATTCGCAACAATAACATTCATTAGTATTAAAAATATACCATAAATTGTTAGAGTAACAACTATATTAACTATAGTTGCTATACTTATAGTCTTATTTCTAAATAGGCTCTTAATAGCATCAATAGTAAATCCTTTAAAACTTGAAACTTTCATTACTCGTATTTTCCTCTCTTCTCATCTCTTAAAACTACTCCTCTTTCAATTGCCACAACCCTTCTCTTCATTCTGTCCACAATATCCTTAGCATGCGTTGCCATAAGAACAGTAGTTCCACCTCTATTTATATCCTGAAGAAGCGCCATTATCTCAAGCGAAGTATCCGGATCCAAATTTCCTGTAGGCTCGTCCGCTATTAATATCGATGGATTGTTAACCATTGCTCTTGCAAGAGACACCCTTTGTTGTTCCCCACCAGATAATTCGTGAGGAAAAACCTTATATTTATCTGAAAGACCAACTAAACTCAAAACAACAGGAACCCTTTTTCTAATCTCTTTTTCATCAGATTCAACCACTCTCATAGCAAAAGCAACATTTTCATAAACATTTAAATTAGATATTAATTTAAAATCCTGAAAAACCATTCCTATACTTCTCCTATGATGAGGAATATCCCTTCTTTTTATCAAACTTACATCTTTATTATTTATTATAACCTTCCCACTTGTAGGTTTTATTTCCCTTAGGATCATTTTTATAAAAGTAGACTTACCAGCCCCACTTGACCCAACTAAAAAAACAAATTCACCTTGTTCTATAGATACACTAACATCTATCAAAGCTTTTACGTTTTTTTCATATATCTTAGATACCTTTATAAAATCAATCATAACAAATTCTCCTATGTTTATGCTATATACTTAATTATAACATAAATTTTAACACTATATTTCCTAGTTTATATATTAAGATGTTAAAAAATTTAAGAGGACAGCATTTTTACTGTCCTCTATTAAAATAAATCATTTATAGAATATATCAAATCTCCTAAGAATGAAAAATTATTTCTATAAATACCTATCTCAACTAATAATAAATCCATTAAACTATTTAAAGATTTATCAGACTTATTAAAGTTTAATGAATCATCATCATTTATCCATTTAACATCAAATCTATAATCATCATAAAATCCTTTTAACTCATTACTTGATATCTCATCAAAAAATCTTTTCCATCTATTATAATAAAGAGTTCCTACGATATCATAAAAATCAGTATTTGCATAGTCTCTAAGCCCACCATCTTCAGAAACTAATTTATCATACCATGTAGTTAATATCATTTTCTTATTATATTTTAAGGTATCTTTAAAATAATCATCATAATCTAAAGCATCCAACTTATTAATTATTTTTTGGAGACTTTTTTTATCATTATACGATAATATATTTGCTTGTAATAAAATAAGATTTAAAAATTTCTTGGATATCAATTGCAAATACTTAATATTACCATTATTATAATATTCTTGTATAATCTGATAATACTCGCTTGCCAAATTAATTATAACTTCACTTGCTATATCAATCAAATCAATTATATATCCTTCATTATCTTTGAATTCATCATACTTAGAAATATAAATTTCAATAACTCTCTCTAACTTCCTGGAATCATAATTTTTATGAATAGTTCCCCACTTAGACGCACTATTAATTTCTAGAGAAGGCCTAGCATTTATGACTGACTCTGAAGCTCCTTCATGATAAATATCAGTTACCGGATTATAAACTGTATCTAACAAAATATTAAACGCTACCAATAAATCTCTATCACTTTTCCCATATCTATTCTTTAAATATCTTTTTACAAATTCATCCATATTAACTTCATCTGAAAATATTAATTCAGTTGAAAGTTCATCGATAAAATTATTAAATCCAACACCTTCAGAGGTATTTGCTATTCCACTTAAATAATCTGAATTATACTTTGCATCATAAAACTGCCTTAATAAATGATTTGAATGACCATACAAGCCATTTCTTCCTCCAAAATTATTTAATATACCAAATATCCAATTTGAATTATCAAACTCCTTATTATCCCATGACATATAATTAAACTTAGATATTCCCTTCCATCTAGTATTTAACTGAGAGTGTAAATCCAATATCAATATATTATCTTTATTAAGATTCTCTATACTCTCTGATGAAGGATTATGAGCCCAAGACTGTATGATCCATACAGAATCTTCTCCAGTATTATTTTTAAGCAAGCTTAAAACTCTATTTGATAACTCTCCTGCATCATATCCATATAAATTAGCCCCTTCATGAAACAAATCGCCTGCGAAATATTTAGATTTACCAAGTAATTCTCTCTGTTTCTCGTAATATACACTACTAATAAATTCTACGTTATTATTATTAAAATCCAACCTATCTGGTCCCTTTATTTTACTCCAATATCCTCCATTTATAACATTAACCCCACTATTTTCTTTGTAAGGGAAATATCCTATAAACATCTGATGTATAGGTTCTATTCCAACTTCAAGCATCCTTTTTTGAATATCTATAGAAAGTTTAGCTCTATCCTCAAACCACTTAGGTGTTAATTCACCTCCAACAGCACTTATATTTCCCATAAATTGCCACGGCAAATATATTGGAGAAGTTAAATAATTCACTATTTCAAAGAAACTAAACCCAAATTCTTTTAAAAATCTTCTAACAACCTCTTCATGACCAACTAAATTTAATGCCATATTGAAACCATTTAAAGCCATCCAGTCAATTTCTCTTTCCCACTCATCAAACGTCCAATAAGCCATAGTATATCCATAAGCTACGTAATTATAATTATATCTGTACTTCATATCTATACTTTTTTCTATTACACCCTCTATTTGAGGTAAAGGTAATGTAACCTTTATCTTAGAATTACCAAACCTTTCAAATGTTTGTTCCAAGTAATGCTCAAAATAGTAATTAAGAGCAACACTTATAGAATTAATATTATTACCTTTAAGTATCACTTTATCATTTTCTGTATATATAACAAAATAATCCTTACCTTTATCATCAGGCAAGAGAGATAAATCAAAAAAATTTACATACTCTTTTCCTAATGTCCTAGATATTAAACCATTAATCGCATCTTTATAATATACATCTTCCATTTGAAACTTATATTCATTTATAACCGGCTCATCTTTCTCTATCTCTACATTACTAATCCTATTTCCATCTTTGTTAAAAAAATTAATATCCTTTATATGTACATAATCTTCACTATTACTACTTAAAACTCTCAATCTTACATAAATATCCTTTATATCAACATAAGCTACCTCAGTATTTGAGTCTATAATTTCCCTATCAAGTGCAACTTCGTTATACGTATATCCATCGTTACTGGAATATATTTTATATTTATAATCAAACTCAGTATCATCAAAAACCAATTCTATACCACTTACTCCACTATGATTTTCTAATTTAAATTCTAAATAATTAGTAAAATCAGGTAATGTAAAATATGTATCGATATTATCATCCAACAAATTATTTATGTCTTGCTTAAATTCATGTATATAATCAGTATTAACAAAATTTATTGCTTGAGATACAGTATATTCAAAACAAAAGATAAACAACATCATCAAAAATATACACGAGATCCTCTTAACAATTTTCATAAAATATATCTCCAAAAAACATTAATGGCATTTTTAAAATGCCATTAATATACTTTTCTATATATAATAATATTTTTATATTTTTCATTCTAATCCTAAACTTATAAATAATGCTTTATCCACCTTCTTCATATCACTTTTAGTCATATGACCTATTTTTTCCTTAAGTCTTTTTTTATCTAAAGTCCTTACCTGTTCTAGCAAAACTACAGAATCTTTATTTAATCCATATTCTTCAGACGAAATTTCAACATGAGTAGGTAACTTAGCTTTATTGATCTGGGAAGTTATTGCTCCAACTATAACAGTAGGACTATACTTATTTCCTATATCATTTTGAATTATTATAACAGGTCGTATCCCTCCCTGCTCAGACCCTATAACAGGACTCAAGTCAGCATAAAATATGTCTCCTCTTTTTACTACCATTGTAGTCATCTAAACTATCACTCTCCGAAAGCCTTATCTCATATTTAACTAATTCTTCAAAAGCTGATAAAAATCCATATTCAGATAATTCTATATTTATATCTCCCATACATTCATATCCTTTTCTTATAGTTCTCCAATTCCTATTTCTAATAAATATTAATATGCTATTCTTCAAATTTATGCTACATTTTTGTTCTAATTTAACATTTCTTACACGTGGCTTAGAGAATGGTCTTTTATATATACTCACCTAGAAGTACCCCCATAATTATAAATTACAATTATAGCTCATTTCTATCTAATTACGTACTTCTTTAATTATATACTATCTTCTAATTTTTTACAACTTTATAGAACTTTAGTTAATAAAAGTTCTAATAATACCCTTCTCTAATATATTTTATCTTATTATCCTCCAAATAAACTCTAGGAACCTTCCTACGTATACCACATAATACCTCATAGCAAATAGTATTACCATACCTAGCTATTTCATGTGCATCTATATTCTTTTCTCCACTACTACCTATCAATATAACGTCATCAAACAATTTAATATTAATAATATTTGTAATATCAATCATACAATGATCCATACATATACTACCAACAATATTAGCAAACTCATTATTAACTATTACTCTTCCCTTATTAGACAAATATCTAGGATATCCATGACCATACCCAATGTTTAAAGTAGCAATATAACTTTCTTTATCAACTCTATATGTCTTACCATATCCTATATATTCACCTTTATTAGCCTTCTTTATATGTACAACTTTAGCCTTTAGACTCATAACAGGTTTAAGTTCTTCATAATTTTTACCCATACTATATCCATATAGCGAAAGTCCTGGTCTTATATATTCAATATCATCAAATCTATAATTTAGACTTCCCTCACTATTGCATATATGTTTATATTTAATATCTAGTTTTAATTTTGATAAATTATTACAAAACATTTTAAATAATTTATATTGATTAACTGTGTAATTCTTATCCTCTCCCCCCGCATCCGAAAAATGAGAGTATACACCTTGAATATCAATTAAGGGATTACTACATATATTATTTACAATTTTAAAATTTTCATCGCTTGCAATTAATCCCACTCTTCCCATTCCAGTATCAACCTTTATATGTACCTTCAATCTCTTATTTATTCTAGACAATTTTTCTAAAATTATATTAGCATATTCAAAACTTGATACTGTTTGTGTAAGATCATTTTTTATTAAATCATCTATATTTTCAGCAGGCGTAATTCCAAATACTAAGATAGGAACCCTAACCCCAAATTTCCTTAATAAAATACCTTCATTTATGTCTCCAACAGATAATATTTGAATTCCATTATCTATAAATTTATTTGCAACTTCAATAATTCCATGAGCATAAGCATCATCCTTAATAACAGGTATAATCTTATTATTACCATTAATATTTTGGATGAATTTTAAATTTTTAACTAAATTATCTAAATTTACTTCCGCATAAACATTATAATTAATTCTCATAATTCCTCCTAAATCTCAATAGCTAATATTCAAATAACTGTAAGTCAATTTCCTCTAAAACCTCAAACGTTAGATATTCTATTAAAATTCTAATATTCCCTTTAATATCAAATATTTCAAGCCTAATAGGAGAAAGCTTCTCTCCATCCAAATATAAAGTTGCAGAATTTATATTAAGATTGTTAATAGGAAGATTTACCTTAGCTCCATAAATATCAATTTTTTTGTTTCCATCATCATAAAATTCTTTAAAATACTCAACTTGATCCATTGAATAAATTAGTTTTATATATTCATTTAAAAAACTATATTTATATACTTCATCAAAATTTTCTTCTAAAAAATACTTCTTCTTATTTTTTAAATCCTCTACAAATATTTTATCATCTGCATATATGTATATGCGTTCCTCTTCCAAATCTAGTCTATAACTTCCATTATAACAACTATACTGCCTCAAAAATATACTCTCTTCATTTCTCTCATTTTTAAATGTAATCCTTACATCAGATGTATAATTTTTAATTCCCTTAACATAATCAAAAGCTTGCTCAGAATTTTCTATTTTTATAGGTTTACAAGAAACTAAAATAAATAGAAATAATATAGAAAATATAATATTCCTTTTCAAAATAAGTACATCCCTTCTAAAAAATTTATAGATAATACTTATTCAATCCATTTTTTTTTATTACTTATTAATATTCTTTATACTAAATTTCTAAAATAATAAATGATATAACATAATCTCTCTCATTAGATATAGTCACATTAATATTTATATTTATAAACTCCTTCAAGCTATTTAGCAATCTTAAATAAGGCCTTCCATCTTTATCCCTTAACACCTCTATATCTTTAAAACTAAACTTTTTAAATTTATGTGATATAGATTTAAAAAAGGCTTCTTTAACACAAAGGTTAGAAGCTATTTTCTTTACATAATTTTTTTTATTTTTCTGATTATTAAACATACATATTTCATTACCAGTAAAATACTTATCTAAAAATTTATTATATCTTAAAAGCGACTCCACTCTACGTATACTTAAGATATCACACCCACTACCTACTATCAAAACTCTACCTCAAACAAATATCTACACTTTCTCTTTAAACCTTATTTTAGAATTAATCCTAAAAGACGCACTTATATTATCTTCTAGAATATCAATTAAATGGAATGGGGATACTAGCTGTTTGTGAAAAGTTCTACAAATTTCTCTAACAAATTCTAAATTACAACTTATAATTTCAACTTTTTCACTATCAGTTATCTGTTGTCCATCCTTTTTTATCAAAATCTTATCTATTTGTATACCATATACCAATCTAGAATCCATATTACCTTCAATATCTATTGTAACTTCCGTTTCAATCACTTTATAATAATACTCAATTATCTCACTTAAACTATATTCTCTTCCCTTCAAAACTTCAATTACTTTCATAAATAATACCTTCCTAACAAATAATATAACATAACAAAATTCTATCACAATATTTTTTGGGAATTTGTCATTATTCCAAAATTTTTTATATAAAAATAATATTTTTAAACGACAATTATCGCAATTATATATATTTTTTTGTTTTTATCCCCTAATTAGAAAATAATATTTTGACTAAAATATTATTTAAAATTTATAATATTATACATAAACTTAATTATATAAATTTATTTTAAAATAAAAAGAAGGGATTTAAATATGAGAAGCTATAAAATCCAAGATGATTTACTATGGGTAGGTGCCCTCGACCCAGAACTTAGAGTGTTTGATATAATAATGAACACGCCTTACGGTACAACGTATAATTCATATGTGGTTACAGGTACTGAAAAAACTGCTATTTTTGAGACTGTCAAAGCTCAATTTTTCGATCAATATATTGAAAGACTAAAAGAAACTAATATACATCTTGAAAAAATTGACTATTTAATAGTTAGCCATACTGAACCAGATCATGCAGGATCTGTTGAAAAAATGATAGATCTTTGTCCAAATATAACTATCGTAGCATCACCAACTGCCATAAAATATCTAAAAAAAGTTGCTAATAAAGATTTTAAATATCTAGAAGCAACCCAAGATTCAGTAATATCTCTAGGTGATAAAACTCTTAAATTTATATCTGCTCCATTTTTACATTGGCCAGATACTATATACACATATATTGAAGAATTAAATACTCTAATAACTTGTGATTCATTTGGAGCTCATTATTGTACAGAAAATATTTTTGATGACTCCGTTGAAAATTATGAAGATTATATGGATGCACTAAAATACTATTATGACTGCATATTCGGACCATTCAAATCATTTATGCTTAAAGCTCTAGATAAGATTAAAAAATTAGAAATAGATTATATTTGTCCGGGTCATGGTCCTATTTTAAGGAGAGATATACAAAAAATAATATCCTTATACAAAGCGTGGAGTACTCCTCAACCTAAAAATGAAAAGCCAAAAGTTGTTATATGTTACGTATCTGCGTATGGTTATACAGCAACTCTTGCCGAAACAATTTCAAAATCTATATGTGAAAATGATGACGTAGATGTAAAATTGTATGATGTTATAAGTCATGATAAAAACAAATTATTAGATGAAATAAATTCAGCGGATGGTTTATTGTTTGGTACACCAACAATAAATTCAGATATGCTAGAACCTATTCGTGATTTATTAACACATTTAAATCCAATAATCCACGGTGGAAAAGTCGCTGCAGCCTTTGGTTCTTATGGATGGAGTGGAGAGGGTGTTCCTAATACTGAATCTAGGCTTAAAGAATTAAAAATGAAACTTCTAACCCCATCCCTTAAAATAAATTTCAAACCGTGTGAAGAAGATTTAAAGGATGCTTATAATTTTGGACGTGCGTTTAAAGAAAAATTATTTATATCTATTAATAAAAAATAAATATTAAAATAAATAATTATAAAAATTATTTATCCAAACAAAAAGGACCACCTTAACATAAAAGTGGTTCCTTTTTATATATTCAAAGATAAAAGTGATTTAATGCCTCTATATTTAAATATTTTATTGAACTTTTGTTTCAACCTTAAATTGATTTCTCACAAATTTAAAATCCTCAGCAACAACATCACTTATATATTTTTTATTACCGTCTTTATCTACATAAGATCCCATTCTAAGTCTTCCACCTACACTTATAAGATCTCCCTTATGCAGGTGTTTAAGAATAATCTCTCCTTTTTTACCCCAAAAAGAAACTGGTATAAAATCAGCTTTTCTCTCACCATCTGGTTCCTTATAATCTCTATTCACAGCTATAATTATCTTTATTAAAGCTTTTTGAGAATCTTCAATAATTCGTTGCTCAGGATCTTTAACGAGTCGCCCAACTAACAATATCTTATTCAATTTAAATGTTCCTCCTAATTACAAATAAATCCTTTTATATAAATTATTTCTAATTTCAGTAAGTTTATACAATTTTCAATATATTTTTAAGTATATAATTAATAATTTATATATGAGTATTTATTAACCTTATACCCATATTTTTCATGAAATATAGTGAAAACTTCGCTAATTCATCTCTCGGATGATTAATATCATCATATGTTTCTACCAAATTAACAGGAACTATTATATCAAGATTTTTATTTATGTGATTTAAATACGCCTTAAACGTTAAACAAAATTGTAATATACATATATCTGTGCAACACCCTGTAACTATAAAATTAAAATTATTCTCTATATAATCATTAAATACATTTGAAAAATTATATGAAAAAAATCCATTAGTTGAATTTTTATAAAGTATATAATCAAAATCTAGGTCTATTAATTCATCACAAAGTTCACTTTCTTTTGTACCATCTATACAATGAGCTGGATAAAGATTAAACTCACAATCACTATTTCCATGATTATCATTTATGGCAATAATATTAGAAAATCTATTACTATAACCTCTTATATCTAATGCTATATTCGATATATATCTACTCTTTAAATTACCAATATCTGTAAATCCTTTAAGCATATCAATTATTATTAAAAGACTTTTATTATAATCAACTATTAAATCATTATCTAGCTCTATATCAATCATAAACTTACCTCTCTTTTAAATACCTTGTTAAATCTCTATTTATACTATTATCTCTTAATGCATAATCAATTGTTGCTTCCAAATATCCTAACTTATTTCCTATATCATACCTAATTCCTTCAAAATCATAAGCATATACCTTTTCATTTGTAAGCAATTTTAATATAGAATCAGTCAATTGTATTTCTCCACCTTTACCTACCAAACCTTCCTCTAAAAACTCAAATATACTGGGACTTATTATATATCTACCAAGAATAGCTATGTTACTTGGAGCATGATCTACATGAGGTTTTTCAATTAAATTTTTAACCTCATATAAATCCTTATAAACTTCTACACCATCAATAATACCATACTTATCTACATCTTTAAAATCAACCTTTTGAACTCCTATCACACTTCCCCCATAATCATCATGTATATCTATCAATTGTTTCAAACAAGGTTTATTATCATTGTAAATTAAATCATCTCCAAGTAATACACAAAATGGATCTGAACCCACAAAAGCTTTAGCATGATATATTGCATGACCTAATCCCTTCTGCTCCTTTTGTCTAACAAAACTTATATTAGCCATATTAGATATATCTTTAATTATATTTAACATTTCATAATTTCCAGATAACTCTAAAACATTCTCCAATTCTTTAAAATTATCAAAATAATCTTCAATACATTTTTTATGTTTACTCGTAACGAATAATATATCTGTAATACCTGAATTAACCGCCTCTTCTACAATATAATGTATAGTCGGTTTATCTAAAATAGGTATCATTTCCTTAGGTACAGATTTAGTTATAGGTAAAAATCTAGTACCAAAACCTGCTATTGGAATTACCGCTTTTTTTATTAGTGACACATCAACATCCCCCTTTATTAAATCTCATATTCTAAATAACCCTTAATTCTCGATCTCATTCGTTCCTTATATAGAATAAATCCTTCGTTATTAAATTTTGCTATATTGATAACCATCCCAAAAATGGGTTTTATGACAGAATCAATAATTAGATAATCAAAAATCAAATTATTACCTCTTCGAAGTTTAACATGTTTCTTCAATGTTGCACCATATCCAAGTCCATATGAGTAAATTTTATTAATAGAATCCTTTTTATTTGGATGGTATATTATAAAATTATTTAAAAACATACCTTTATATCCTCTGTATAACAACTCTAAAACCATATCACTTTCTTCTCCTGATCCATATCTTCTTCCAACCCCAAGATTCTCGTCAAAAAATACATCATTTATATTTTTAACTCTTATAAATATAGACGGACTTATAACTGTTCTAAAAATATTCTTGCTAGTTATTTCAACATCTCTATTATACCATCTTAAATTAGCATCATCACCAGTTTCTTTATCCCTTAATCTAAAAGTTAAGAAATCTACATTTTTATTCTCTATAAAAAACTTATTTACAAAATCAAGTATACCCAAACTATATATACAATCATCATCTGGAAATGCAATAATATCCCCTTTAGCATATTTAATACCTACATTCCTTGCTAAAGATAATCCTTTCTCTTTTATTCTTATATGATTTATGTAAAATTTTTTCTTATAGGGTAATATTATATCCCCTAAAATATTCTCCTCATTTTGATCAACTATAATAAGTTCAAAATCAGTATAATTTTGTAAATCTATTGAATCTAAAAATATTCTTATTTCATCAAATCTACCCAATGTAGCCATTATTAAAGAAAATCTCATAATATACCACTCCTTAAAATAAAAAGGGCTAATTATTATTTAATAACTAACCCATTAAAATTACATATAGTCTTGCGCAAATCTTATATCTTGAGCATGTTTTTTAGATGAAACCACTATATAATCATCTGTTTCTACAATTATTAAATCATTAACATTATTTAACAAAATCTTCTTTTTTGTCAATATAGTATTATTATTAGATTTCATTAAAACTCCTGCAGAGTTTAAAACATTTCCATCTACATCTTTCTTACTATACCGATCAATACTAGACCAACTTCCAACATCATCCCAACCAAAATTACCCTCAATAACAAAAATATTATTATATTTTTCCATGACACTATAATCAATTGAAACGTTATCTGTTAAACTATAATTATCATTTACAAATGCATTACATTCATCTTGGTTAAGATAAAGAATTGGACTTAAAACCTTATATGTATTATTTAAAAATTTATCTATTAGATCCAAAATTAAATTTACATTCCAAATAAAAATACCACTATTCCAATAATAATTTCCTGCATCCAAATATTTTAAAGCAGTATCATAATCCGGTTTTTCCACAAACGAATTAACTTTATTTATCTTAGAAAAACTATTAAAATCAGAATTTATGTAACCATATCCAGTTTCTGGTCTGTCAGGTCTAATACCAAAAGTAATAATGCTTCTATCATTATTATATAAAAACTCATTAGCATCTAATATAGCATCTATAAAAACCTCCTCATCATTTATTAAATGATCTGAAGGTAATACTATAACATTACAATTATTAAACTTCTTTTTTACATATAAATTAGATAAACAAACACACGCTGATGTATTGCGAGATTCAGGTTCAACTATTATATTTTGAGGTAAAATACCATCTAATTGTTCTAAAACTAAATCTTTATATTTTAAACTAGTAGAAATAAATATTCTTTCTTTAGGCACAACTCTACTTATTCTATCATATGTCATTTTTATCATAGTCCTATCGCCTAAAAGGTTTAGAAATTGCTTGGGTTTTTCCTCCGTAGATAGTGGCCAAAATCGGGTTCCCTTACCACCAGCCATTATAATAGCACATAACATATATTTTAACATCTCCCCTATTAACTTGCTGTTTTATCACCAAACAGCACCCTAAAAGTCTTAATTATAAGAACTATATCCAATATCAAATTCCGTTCTTCAACGTACTTAATATCCAATTTCATCCATTCAATAAAACCAATAGAATTTCTTCCCATAACTTGCCAAAAACACGTTAATCCTGGTCTAACAACCAATTTGTCAAGCATCCATTTATCAAATTGCTTAACCTCTCTCGGTAGATTAGGTCTTGGCCCAACTAATGACATATCTCCCTTTAACACATTTATAAGTTGTGGTAATTCATCTAAACTAGTTTTCCTTATAAATCTCCCTATCCTAGTAACCCGCGGATCATGTTTTATTTTAAACATTGGTCCAGACATTTCATTTTTACTTTTTAGCTCTCTTAATATATCCTCTGCATTCTCAACCATAGATCTAAATTTATACATTTTAAAAATTTTACCATTTTTCCCAACTCTAGGTTGAGAAAATATAACTGGACCTTTAGAATCCGCTTTAACTAATAATGCTACAATTAATAAAATTGGAGATAAAATTATTAAAGATATCAGTGATACAATTATGTCTAAAGTCCTTTTTAATATTTCATAAATAATTGACTTTTTATATTTTTTATAAATTTGTATAAAATGAGTATCCATATTAACATCTAATAAATATATATTTTCCAATACAATCCCCCATTTAATACCTTATATATTAACGAAATAATTTTAACATATAATATTTTTATAGTCTATCAAAGCAAATTAAACTTTAAGTCTTAATTTCCTATTTATAATAAAAATTTGCATAAATATAACAAATGAAACCTGTATAAACTGTGAAATTATAATACCATTTATATTAAATATATTAGCTAATACCGGTATACATAATAAATATACAAGATTAGCGATTAACACAATATACATATTGTATTTTATACATCCCAAAGATAAAACCAAAGGATAAACTCCAACAAATGAAAATTTAAATATAATAAACGCCAAATAAAACATTATATTTCCTATAAATTTCTCACCATCTAATATCAAAATATTTATCCAAATTTTATAGGATACTCCCAAAAAAATAAAACATAATACTCCAAATAATACTATATAAAAAAATAACTTTTTAACTAAATTTAAGGAACTATATATATCACCTTCAGATATTTTAGTGCTTATTTCAGGATATATTATATTTACCAATGGAGACGCAATTTTCGCAATAATCCCTCCTATTTTCTCAATAACCTTATAAACACTTATAAATTCTATACCTATAAATCTATTAATTAAAAACGGGGTTAAATGACTCATTGGTACATCTAACGTCGTCATAAAATTACAATAAAAATTAAATTTCAAGAATTCATTATCCCATTTAATTCCAATTTTAAATATATTTTTAATATTTTTAATATTAAGTATATATTTTGTAACAGTAAATATAAAAACCATACTAACTATACTAAATATCAATTCAACCCATATAAAATATAACATACTTGATTTTATAAAGAATGATAATACATAAAAAATAAACTTAAATAAATTAACAACTACATTTATATATGAAGAATACTTAAATTTATCAAAAACCCTAATTATACCTATACTAGTTCCTGTTAAATTAAAGAGTATAGAAAATGAATATATATTGATTAATTTTATTAAACCCTTATCTAAATTAAATATATAAAACATTATTACTATAAACAAGTTACAAAATATAAATGAAATTATAGATGTTATAATGTCCAATACAAACCCTTGTTGAATATATTGTCTAATTTTACGTATATTATTTGATATTATATATTGTGGCAAAAACTTAATTATTGAATTAAATGATTGAAAATTAAATATGGCATCAAATACTAATACATATGATATAGCTAAATTTACATTAGAACTACCATTTAATCCTAAAACTCTAATCATTATGCTTAAATTAAGTAATGTCAATATAGATGAAAATCCATCTCCTAAAAAAACAATAACAAAATTTTTGATAATTTTATTATTAAACAACTTTTTAAAATCAACACTCATTTAAAATATTCCTTGCTTAAAAATTTATAATATCAAATATTTTCTTAACTACATTTACCCTACTAAATTCATAATCCTTCCTATTTATTCTAAAAATGTATTCATCTTTCAATTCTGGATTATTAATCACTTTTAATATACCTTGTTTTATTCCGTCCTTTGAATTATCAACTATTAATCCATATTCTCCATTTTTTAAAACCTCCCGAGCCCCAGCAGTATCTGTTGCTATACACATTTTTCCTAAATAAATCGATTCAGCTAAAACCAAAGAGAATGATTCAGAATAAGATGGCATTATTATATAATCACTAGATAATATATAGTCATAAACATTATATTTAAATGATATAAACTTTACATTACTACTTAAATTATTTTGAGAAACATATCTTTCCAAATCTTCTTTTAATGAACCATCTCCAAGAATAAAAAGAGTTATATCTTTGTATCCCATACTTAATATTTCCTCAAAAGATTTAATAAGTCTATCAACTGACTTTTCTATTTCAACTCTTCCCACATATGTTATTTTTGTTGTTTTATATTTATTAAATACATCATTAAATTTAATTTTTGTATAATTTTCTAAATTTTTATCTAATAAATTGTAAACTGTTTTTACGTTATCCGTAAATCCAAATTTATCTGAAAAAGATCTGGCACAAAGTTTAGAAACACAAACTATATCGTGAAATTTACTATAAAATTTCTTCTCTTCACCATAAGAAAACATCTTATTTGTCCAATGATAACTACCAAAATCAGCATGGACCCACGCTATTTTTTTACTATCAGATGATGATCCACTTATAAGCTTGGTTGGAAATCCTTCTAAGAATGAAATTTCAATGTCAAAATTTCCTCTAACAAACATTTTATACAAAACCTTAGAACCAAAAAAACTTAAAACTTTATTGGAAATTTTTTTGCCAAATAAAGTTCTAAATCCATATATGACTTTGATTTTACTTGGAATTTTATCTAAATAAATTCCTTCTTTTCTTAAAACTAAAAGAGTTACATTATAACCTTCATCAGCAAATAAATTCAATAAATTTATAAGAACTCTTTCAGCACCACCACCTTGCAAATTATAAATACAAATTAAAATCTTCTTCAGATTTGACACCCCTATACTAATTTAAAATCTTTTTTGTATTGTTAAACTTTAATATTTCCAAATTTTTATTAGTCAATATAGCATTTATCTCTCCACCCAATAGTATTATCATCGATGTTAAAAAAAGCCATATCATTAACACAATAACTGTTCCAATACTACCATAAAGCGTCGAAAAATTAGATAAATTGTTTACATAATACGTAAATCCCATAGATATAAGTATCCACCCTATTGTTGTAAATACAGCTCCGGGTAATACCCATCTAAGTTTCTTATCTCTAACAACTGGAACATAATAATATATCACAGCAAAAACTGTAACCATCAATGTTATTATAAATGTATACCTAATTAAATACCATGATTTCAATACTATATTCACATCCACATAGTCTACAAAAAATTTGACAAACAAATCCCCAATTATACCACCAAACACAACAAGTATTAACATTAATACAATTAACAAAACAAGTCCTATAGTATACAAAATAGAAAGTATTATCTTTACGATATAGTTTCTTGTATCAACCACATCATAGGCTTTATTAAGCCCTCTCATAACTGCTCTAAAACCTGCTGAACTAGACCATATACTCAAAAATAAGCTCAAAGACAATAATGACCCCTCTCTAGAGTCAATTACAAACTTTACAATATTATGAACTAAAAGATAAATTTCATCAGGTAGAAGTGTTTGCAAAAATATCAAAACTTGTTGACTATCTAATCTTAAAAAACCTATTACTGTCATTAAAAAAATTAAAAATGGAAAAAAAGCTAATACAAAACTATATGACAATTGTGCAGAAAGAGCTATCAATTCATCATCATCCATCTTTTTTATCAAAATACATATAAAAAATATGATCTTTTTAAATAATTTTTTCAAGATTTCACCCACTTCTATAAATGTATAACAAATATTTATTATATCACAATAGATAAAATTTTAATTTTTATATAACTATTAATAATAATATTTATTTATATTATAAAATTTATTGAACATAATATTTCTCATATAAATAATTATGGGGTGTTAATATGTACAGCTTAAAATATAAAATATTATTAATTTTCATAGTTTTACTAGGTTTTATAGGCTACTTTAACTATTTTTATGAAGATACCTTCCTAAAAAAAGAAAATGTTATTTCATTACAAAATGATATTCTAGGAATAGAAGAAAGTATTATAAATAAATTTAGTGATAAAAAAATTACTAATATAGCCCTATTTGGACTAGATTTTAGATATGAACATGAACCTAAAAGATCCGACTCCATAACGATAATAACAATAGATGAACAAAACAAAAAAATAAAATTAAATTCTATAATGAGGGATTCATTGGTATCAATTGATGGATTTGGAAATGATAAATTAAACCATGCATATGCTTTCGGTGGACATGAACTTGCCATTAAAACATTAAACAAAAATTATGGATTAAACATAAAGGATTACATAACAATTAATTTTTATAATGTACAGAAAATAATAGATTTAATTGGAGGAGTACCTATAGATATCAAATCTAAGGAAATACCTTATTTAAATAAATGTATACAAGAAATAAGTCATATTCAATCTAAGGAACCCACTTACATAACAAATGAAGGTCTTCAAACATTAAATGGTATACAAACTCTTTCTTACGCAAGAATTAGAAAAATAGGAAGAGATGATTACGAAAGAAATGAACGACAACAAAAAATACTCATGGCATTATACGAAAAAGCTAAGAGCATACCTTACAATGATTACTTTAAATTCATCAATATAGCATCAGAACTAATAGAAACCAATATAACAACAACAAAAGCAATTTCATTAGCTAAAAATATAATATTCAATAAAATTAATAATATTGAACAAATGCGTTTTCCCCTAGATGGGGATTGTAATGGTGAACTAATTAATAATATTTGGTACCTAAAATACAATAAAGAAAAAACCCAAGATATAATGCAAAAATATATATTTGAAGATATACACCCATATGGTGATTCACAAAAATCTAATTGTAAGTAAATATTTTTTAAAAGGTTGGGATGATTTTGAAAATATGTAGAAATTTTTTCGTAACAATCTCACTGTTACTCCTAAGCTGCGTAAAAACTAGTGCAATGACATCTAAAAATATTTTAACATTAACAACCAATATTAGTACCATAGATACAAATAAAGAATTCTACATTTACTTAAACTCAGAGAATATATCATCATTGTACACCATTACATTTGAATTAAAATTCAATCCAAATATAATGGAAATATTATATATAGAACCTGGAGAGTGCCTAAAAAATGATGAAATAGAATTTGGAGGTAACTATAAAAATATCGATAATAATACTAAAATAATAAAATTTTTCGAGACATTTGTCGGCATAAATAGCAGTAAAAATATCGAAGGAAAATGTGAATTAATTAAAATAAAAGCGAAATTACTTAGAGAATGTAAAATTCCTCTACAAATAATAAATACAAATGATGAACTATTTATTGGATCACCAAATATAAGAACTATTATGGTTGATAATCTATTAAATAAAATTGATTTTGAAAACACTATATCTTATATACAAACTAAAGAATTTAATAGTGATGACAATATTAAAATTTTTATATCAGATGTATACAAAAACACATTTTCAAGAATGCCTGAAGAATATGGATTCAATTATTGGTATAATAAACTCATTTCATATGAATATTCAGTACGCAATTTTATTTTAAATATTTTAAACGAAAAAGAATTTATAGATAAAAATTTATCTAATCAGGAATTCATAACATCTATGTACTCTATAATAGCCAATAGAAAGCCCGATCAAACTGGTTATAATTATTGGTTAAATATGCTTATGAGTTATCAAAATAAAATGGATCCTAAAACTGCCAAATCTCAAATTATACTTAGAATATGCAATGAAGCAGAATTATCAGAAAGAGCTAATAAGTTAAATTTAGATTTTTAAATAAAAAAATAGAAATGAGATCTACTCACTTCTATTTTTAACTATTAAATTCTTGATTTAACTTATCTATAGTTTTATTAGAAATTTCTCTCTTATTATACAAAGCCTCTCCTAGTGCTATATATATCCACACATAAATAAAATATGGTTCAGGTACAGATGTTACAAGAATTATTACACTAGTTAATATTAGATAGAAAACTGATCTATTATCTCCATCATTCCTAGTCTTAAACAAATATACAAATCTTGAAGTAAAATAATATATAATAGGAACTATTCCTATTAATCCAACTTGAGCACACCACATAGACAATAAATCATTCGAACGCAATGTTCCAAAACCAACACCTGTAAATAAATTTTTAAGAAAAATACCCATATGATATGAAAATAATTCCATTCTCGTACTACCTGAATCATCAAGACCCAATAGTTTAAGTCCCAAAATCAAAAATCTATGTCCAACTATCTTAAGTAAAATCAAAAAAATAGCTAATAAAATTATAGTTATTATTGTACTCTTAATCCTATTTTCCTTAATAAATTTATACACTTTATCCATTATAAAAGCTTGTATAAATTCCTTATTTTTCTTATTAAAAATTTCTCTTAAAAAATCAATGATTAACACTATAAATATTATAGCTATTGCTAAATAAAAACTTGAAGATCTATTTAACAAAGATGTAATTATAATCATAACAAATATAACTATATCAAACTTATGTAAATTTTTCTTTTTAAAACCATTTATTATATTTATAAAATAATACACACTTATTGGAGTTACAAAAAGTGCTAACATGGACGGCTCATTTGTAACAGAAGAAATCCTTGTAAGTCCAGTTTCCAAATACTGCACTAAATGAGAGTAATTTGTTCTAAATATTAAATCAAAATATATATGATTCATAAAAAATTGTAAAAATCCTAAAATAATTACTGCAAAAGATGTTACGTTAATCATTTTTTTAATATCAACCTTAATTTCATTTGTAAATACTATATAACTTGCTAAATATATTATAAATGCAAATAATAAATATATATATTGGGTTATATTTTGAGAAGAAAATGAAATATATGTAAATGGAGAATCCGGTGTAAATACTAATGTATTATTTGAATAAACAATTGGTAAAATAAGTGATATAGTAACATATACCATAAAATAGAATAATCCATTTAATATCTTTATCTTTTTTAAGGTGTATCTGCGTATTACCAATTCATATATAACCTTTAAAATTAAAAAACTTCCAACTATATAATAACAAAGCACAGAATTTCTTGATTTAGGAAAATTTATCATACTAGTTGCTGTAAAAGCTGATATAAAAAAAGTAAAATAGAAGAGTGTTCTAGTTCTTGTGAATAAAAACAAACATACCGTAATAATTAAAACAACTATTCCTATAAACGTAAAATACATTTTAAACTCCCTTCATAATCTCATTATATATCTTAATTGTCTCATTTGCACATTTTCTCCATGAATATTTATTTAACGTATAATTATAATCATAAGATTCATTTTGATTATTTGATTTAAAAATTCCATTTAATATACTTGAGAGATATTTATAATCTTTCGGTGGAAAATACTCAGAAGAGTCACCTAGAACTTCTTTAAGACATGTTACATCAGAAACAATAGTTCTTACACCATAACTCATAGCTTCAAGTGGTGGTAATCCAAATCCTTCATAAAGAGAAGGATAAACAAACACACTAGCATTTTTATACAAAAACTTCAACTCATCATCATTTACTTTTCCAGTAAAAACGATTCTATCAGAAAGATTCAAATCACAAACCAAGTAATGAATAGATTCATACATCCATCCATTACTCCCAGCAATAACTAACTTAATATTTTCTTTGTTATCTATTTCATTAAAAGCCTTAATAAGTGTATCTATGTTCTTTCGCGGAGAAATTGTGCTAACCGTTAAGATATATCTACATACAAGTAATTTTGATATTTTATCAGAAATATTTTTATCACATATGCTACTATTACTCAAATTATTAAATCCATTGTACACAACATTTACCTTTTTCTCTATACCTTTATAATATCTAAGCAATTCATTCTTTGTAAAATTAGTTATTGATATAATTTTATTAGCCTTTTTAACTGATAAATTAGTCATCATATTCTTCCAAATTAAAGTTTTCTTTGTAAAAACTCCAGTTAATGATTTAAAAGCTAAGTCATGTACTGTTATAACTATTTTTTTACTATTCAAAAATAAAGGCGACATACTATCCGGATAATGTAATATGCTACCCCTATATTTCTCAGAAATAAGCTTAGGTATATATACTTGCTCAAACAAATTTCTATCCTTAGAATTTTTTATATTCTTAAATATTATCAAAGATTTAGAATTAACAAACTCATAATCTTTAATATCCTCTTCTCTTACTATAATTTTAATATCATCTTTCAATTGAAAATATAACTCTTTAGATAATTCAAAACTATATCTACCAATACCTGCGCTAATAGACTTTTGAAGTGCATTAAATAAAATCATACGTCGTCTCCCAAATTAATGTATATTTTTATAGAACTACCCATTTTTTATTATTCTTAAATTCGTCTACCTTATCATATACAAAATTACTTATCTTATGTTTAAAAATATCTTCATCAAAACTTTCAGCATGAGCTCTTATTTCATTAGGATTAAATTCTATTTTACAAAACTTATCTATAGCTGATTTTAAAGAATTTACCGTGTGGTCTTCAAAAAACAAGCCTGTTTTTTCATCAATAATAGTCTCTAAGGCTCCTCCTTTGCCATATGCTATAACTGGAGTACCACTGCATTGTGCCTCTAATGATGTTATACCAAAATCTTCCTCACCTGGAAATAAAAAACCCCTAGCCTCTCCATAATATTTTTTCACGACATCATCTGGCTGCCTTCCAAGAAATTTTATATTATCTCGTTTAACTTTATTAACTAGTTTCTCTTTCAATGGTCCATCACCTATAATTACCAAAGGTATATTGAGATCATTAAAAACTTCAATGGCTAGATCTACCCTCTTATATTCCTGTAGTCTAGATACTATTAAAAAATAATCTTGTTTTTTTTCACACGCTTTGAAAAATTTACTCCTTACAGGTGGATGTATGACAACACTCTCTCTTCTATAGTGTTTCCAAATTCTATTCGCCACATTTTTAGAATTGGCAATAAAATAATCCACTCTATTAGATGAAGCATTATCCCAAATCCTCATGTAATTCATTATGTATTTTATAATACTTTTTTTAAATTTACCTAAATTTTCTATATACTCATAATAAAATTCCCATCCATACCTCATAGGCGAATGACAATAACATATATGACAAGTATTTGGATTAGTTACAACCCCTTTAGCACACGAAGAACTACTACTTAATACAACATCATACTTGTTTAAATCAAATGTTTCAAATGCTGTTGGCATTAATGGCAAAAATTTTCTATGATCTCTTCGTGCAGATTTTAAATTTTGAAGAAAAGATCCATATATATTCGCATCCTTAAGTATACCTTCTAAATTATCTCTATTATAAACACTAGTATATATCGGAGCGTCTTCGAATACTTCTAAGAAATTTGTGATAACTCTTTCAGCCCCTCCCATAAACGGTAACCAATCATGCACTAAAGCAATATTCATAAATTCACTCCTATTTTTTCCATTTAATCCTAGTATTCTCTATTATAATAAAAAATAAAATATATTTCATAAAAATGTTGATATTTTTTATTATTTTATGTAAAAGTATAGTAATTAGTTTAAAATAAATATCATGTTTAACTCAACTATACTTAAGGAGACATTTGAATGATATCGAAAAAACAACAATCAAATATAACTCTTATTGAATTCAGTTATTTAAGAGGATTTGGTATATTCTTAGTTGTACTTGGCCACTCATTTCCATACATAAAAGACATAAATACACCAATATATAACTATATTCATTCTCTTATTTATTCATTTCATATGCCATTATTTTTTATGATCTCTGGTTTTTTTGCAAATAAACTTTTTAAAATAAAATCCTTAAAAGATTTTAAATCATTTATTTTATCTAAATTTAAAAAACTACTAATACCTTATTTTATAATAAGTACATTAACTATACCTATAAAACTCATTTTAAATAAATTTTCAGAAAGACCTTTAGTACTCTCTGAAACTATAAAAGATATACTATTTTTCCCTTGGAATAACCCTATAATATTTTTTTGGTTCATATATGTACTATTCTTTATGTTTCTATTTGCCCCAGTATTAATAAAAATAAATAAATATTTAGTGCTAACAATACTACTTGCTATGTCAATCTTAACTATAGATAACATAGAGTTTTTGGCTATATCTACCATATTAAAATATTATATATTCTTCTTTATAGGACTCTACATATATCCAGTATACATGAATTATAGAAATAAAATTTTAAATATTAATCTAAAACAATATAGAAATATACTATTTATACTAATACCACTTATCTTATTCTTATTGAATTTTAACATTGATTACAATTCATTAAATGTATTTTATAAATATTTAACAAATATTTTATTTATTTTAAAGAGCCTATTGGGAATATATGTATCTTTTATAATATGTATATTACTCTATAAATTTAGACATATTAAGCTAGTATCAAATACATTTGATACTCTAAATAAGTATAGTTTTGATATCTATTTATTATCTTGGTTTCCACAAATATTCACAAGAATACTATTACTCCAATTATTAAATTTAAATTATAACCTTGTAGTTATAATATCATTCTTAATAGGATTTTCTCCTATTATTGTAAGTAAATTTATCCTTAGAAAATCCAATATATTGAAAAAATTTATATTAGGTATATGAATTATATAAATAAGTTTTATTTATGCTATATTTATGATATACTTTAACAATTAATTGATTATTAGAGGTAAGTCAAATGTTCAATAATATTCCAAAAGATACCAAAAAAATAATTAGGCTATCGACATATGTACTTATTATTATTATTTTATTCATAGGTGGATTCTTTACAGGCAAAAGCTTAAAACTTTTATCAAAAATTGCTCCTGAAACTCAACTAGATAAGAGTTCTATAGGACTAGATGATACAATAATGGATTCAGAATTTCTAAACAATAAAATTATAACTCTTGCTTTATTCGGATTAGATAGAAGATCAAAAGATGAAATACCAAGATCTGATGCAATAATGCTTATTACAATTGACACCTCAAGAAAAAAAATTAAACTTATATCTGTAATGAGAGATCTTTATGTAAATATAGATGATGTTGGAAAAGACAAATTGAATCATGCCTATTTTTATGGAGGACCCTCATTGTCTCTCAAAACACTTAATGATACATTTAATATAAATGTTGAAGATTACATCTCAGTGGATTTTTTCAGTTTACCTAATATTATAGATGACCTAGGTGGAATTGAATTAGATATAAAAAAATATGAAATAGATAACTTAAATCAATACATAAAGGAAAATCAATATTTATTAAATATCTCTGGAGAACATGTAATAAAGGAAGAAGGTCTTCAAATACTTTCTGGAATACAGGCGCTTTCATATGCCCGCATAAGAACTGCTGGAGACGGAGACTTTGAGAGAACAGAAAGACAAAGAAAAGTAATAATGGCAATGATAGAGAAAGCCCAATCAATTTCACCATTAAAACTATCAAAATTATTGGAAAAAAACATAGATGCCATAGAAACTAGCTTATCATTAAATAAAATACTTTCAATTGGTGCAAACTTACTTTTAAACAAATATACAATTGAACAAGTTCGTATTCCTTTTGAAGGAGATTATGATGATGGTGGTAAAATTATAAATGATATTTGGTATCTGACTTTCGATAGAAACAAGACAATGGAAAAATTACAAAATTATATTTACAATGATATATTATATTCAGAATAAAACTATGTAAAATTACATAGTTTTATTTTTTTTATGCAAAATATGCATAGGTGATAATATTGAATTTTATTAATAAAATATCTATAATTATACTATCATTTGGTATCATCTTGATAAGCGGTGGACTATATTATACACATGAATCATTAGCACAAATTGATAAAAAAATTATGATCAAAAATTTTGAAAATACTAAAGAATATTCATACAACTATGATGTATCTATAAATGGTCTTAGGTTATTAAATTCCTTTCATCATGAAATGATTTTGGATATTAGATATGCATCTAAAAATAATTTTACACATAAAGTACTCTATGATGCAGACGCATGTATACTACAAGAAAGCACTCTAAAAAAATTATTAGACGCACAAAATGAATTTAAATCTCTTGGATATAAAATAAAAATCTGGGATGCTTATAGACCATTTTACATTCAAAAAATATTATGGGATATAGTTCCAAATAGTAATTATATAGCTAATCCATATACTGGTGGTTCCAATCATAATAGGGCATGTGCTGTAGATGTTACATTAACTGATTTAAATGATATAGAAATAGACATGCCTACTGATTTTGATAATTTTTCAGATAAAGCACACAGAAGTTATATAGGTGCATCTGAAACACAAATTAGAAATGCAGAATTATTAAAAAATATAATGATAAAACACGGTTTTAAACCAATATACACTGAATGGTGGCATTTTGATGATACTAATTATTCTAATTACCCTATAATTAATATTAGCATAAATGAATATCTTCAAATTATGAATAATAAATTGAGAGGAGGTGAATAAAAAAATGAAAATAAACGTTTCTAATGATACTTGTGAACTATTAAAAGCTCAATTATCTAAAAAATCTAAAAAATATATAAGGATTAATGTGGCTGGATTTGGATGAGGTGGTCCTGCTTTTGGAATTGTTCTGGAAGAACAAATAAATAATAATGATATTGTTGTTAATATAAACGATTTAACTATAATTGTTGATAGTGAATTTGAAGAATTTTTAGATGATTCTACTATATCTCATTCTAAAAACTTCATGGGAACAACTTTTAAAGTTAAGTCTAAACATTCATCATGTTAAAATAAAAGCTATATCTTAAAGATATAGCCTTTTTTTGTCGTTTTTTGTACTGTAAAATGTTGACAATTATTTTAAAAAAATGTATATTTATGTTTATAATTCATAATTAATAATTATTTAATTTAGGAGGATTTAAATGAAAGCAACTGGAGTTGTTAGAAAAGTAGATGAACTTGGACGTATTGTTATTCCAATAGAACTAAGAAGAACTCTTAATATAGGAGAAAAAGATTTACTCGAGATATATGTAGATAAAAATCACATAATACTTAAAAAATATGAACCTGCATGCATATTCTGTGGTAATTCTAAAGATATAAGTACATTTAAAGATAAAAATATATGTAAGACATGCTTATCAGAAATAAACAATGTGTAGTACAAAACCTCACTTTAACATTTATGTGAGGTTGATTTCATTTGTAATTAAATTATATACATAATTTTTCTTAAGATTGTATTCATTACATATCTTCCTTATATTATCTTTATTTGTTATACCTAGCTTCCTATTCTTTATAAACTCTTCTATTATACAATTATCTTCTATGGCCTCGATCTTCACATTATTTTCTATACAAATTATACATTCTCCTTTAATCTCATTACTTGAAAAATAATCTATAGAATCATCAATAGTACCTCTAAAGTTTTCTTCAAACATCTTTGTCAATTCTCTTCCTATGTATATACGAGTTTCTCCTCCAAACTCCTCCCTAAACATATTCAGAGTTTTTATTAATCTATGTGGTGATTCATAAATTACAAGAATAGTTTTAATACTTTTCATTAAATCTACCCTATCTTTTAACTTCTTAGATTCTCTTGGTAAAAAACCTATAAACGTAAACATCTCATTATTAAATCCACTCAGTATTTTACCATTTATAACAGCACAAGCCCCTGGAATAACATCTACACTTATACCTTCCTCTATACATCTATTGACAAGAATTTGACCTGGATCACTTATACAAGGCATACCAGCATCACTTATCATAGCATACTTAACACCACACTTAATCTCCAATACAATCCTATCTAATAATTTAAATTCATTAAATTTATGGTAAGATATCAGTTTCTTCTTTATACCATAATAGTTTAAAAGTTTAAGAGAACACCTAGTATCTTCACATAGTATAATATCACATTTATTAAATATCTCTATAGCTCTATAAGTAATATCCTTCATATTTCCTATTGGAGTTCCTACTATATATAAAACCATATAAATCCTCCCATATAAATTAATTTATAAAGATTATATTATAATTCTCTTTTATTGAAAATGTTTTTTTTTTACTATATACTATTAACTGACTATAATTGGAAGGAGTTCTTAAATGGCTTATACATTTAGAGAAGGTAGTCCTGAAGAGTTAAATAACTTTTCATTTAATTCTACTAAAGGTCATATCTTCCAAACTACATATTGGGGAAGCTTTAAAAAAGAATGGACAAGCAAATCAATATTAGGATTAGATAACAAAAACAATATTGTATTATCTTGTATCATACTAACAAGAAATTTGCCAATATTAAATAAAAATATAGGATATATACCTCGTGGTTTTGTATGTGACTATAAAAACTTTTCTCTTCTAGAAGAATTTACTTCATACCTTAGAACATACTCTAAAAATAATAAAATAGCCTTTATTACAATAGATCCTGATATACATATTAGGGAAAATACTAATGACATAATTGAAAATAAAGATATTATATCAAATCTTAAAAAACTTGGGTATATTGAAAATAGTTCAAAAAATTTCGAGAATATTCAGCCTAATTTTGTATTTAGATTAAATTTAAATACAAAATGCGAAAATAAAACAAACGATGAAATCAAACTAGATATATTAAATAGTTTTTCAAGTAAAGCAAGATACAATATAAAAATTGGAATTGAACGTGGACTCAGTGTTGAAAGCTACACTTTCAATATACACTAAAAGAAAATAAACTTGATATATTTCAAGAACTTATGAATATAACAGGTAAGCGTGATAATTTTATAGTCAGAAAAAAAGAATACTTCTTAGATATGCTAAAAACTCTAAATCCTTATTGTAAACTCTATCTAGTAAAATATTCATATGAAACTGATAAAAATAATATTTACAAGAAACTAAATAACTGTAAAATTACTTTAGATAATATAAAATTAAAATTAATAAATTTAAAAGAATCCTTAAACTCTACAACAGATGAAAAAAAGATCATTAAAATTAAATCTAAAATAGATAATAAAAATAAAGAAATAAAAAACAATGAACTTCAATTAACGTCACTTGAAAATAAATTAAATACAATTTCTGTATATAAAAATAAAGAAATCTACTTATCAGGTGCAATATATTTAACCTGGGGTAATAAGGCTTGGTATCTATATGGAGCATCCCACAATATTTTAAGGGATACAATGCCAAATTTTTTAATGCAATATAAAATGATTAAAGATAGCATAGATAATAACTGCTATATATATGATTTTAGAGGTGTTTCTGGAGATTTAAATGAGGATAATCCATTATATGGACTATATAGATTCAAAAAGATGTTTAATGGCGATTTTGTTGAATTTATAGGAGAATATACATTAATTTCAAATAAAAATATATATCTACTTTTCAAAAAAATATTTCCTAAATTCAAGGATATCAGAAATTCTATATTTCAAAAAAACAACAAAAAGAAGTAAGAGCGATGCTCTTACTTCTAAAACAAACTGGCAATGACTTACTCTTCCATAGGGGTAACCCTATAGTACCATCAGCACAGTGTAGCTTAACCTTCCTGTTCGGTATGGATAGGGGTGTTGCCTACACGTTATAATCACCAGATATTGAGAAATATTTTAATCTCTCAAAATTGTATATAAATAATATATTGCTAATTTTGGTCAAGCCCTCGACCTATTAGTATAAATCAGCTAAATATGTTACCATACTTACACCTTTTACCTATCAACCTTGTGTTCTTCAAGGGGTCTTACTAGCTTACGCTATGGGAGATCTTATCTTAAGGTGGGCTTCACGCTTAGATGCCTTCAGCGTTTATCCCTTCCTAACTTAGCTACCCAGCCGTGCTCCTGGCGGAACAACTGGTTCACCATTGGTTAGTCCATCCCGGTCCTCTCGTACTAAGGACAGCTCCTCTCAAATCTCCTGCGCCCGCGACGGATAGGGACCGAACTGTCTCACGACGTTCTGAACCCAGCTCGCGTGCCGCTTTAATGGGCGAACAGCCCAACCCTTGGGACCTACTTCAGCCCCAGGATGCGACGAGCCGACATCGAGGTGCCAAACCTCCCCGTCGATGTGAACTCTTGGGGGAGATCAGCCTGTTATCCCCGAGGTAGCTTTTATCCGTTGAGCGATGGCCCTCCCACGAGGTACCACCGGATCACTAAGTCCTACTTTCGTACCTGCTCCACTTGTAGGTGTCGCAGTCAAGCTTCTTTATGCCTTTACGCTCTACGAAGGATTTCCATCCCTTCTGAAGAAACCTTTGAACGCCTCCGTTACTCTTTTGGAGGCGACCGCCCCAGTCAAACTGCCCATCTAACAGTGTCCTGTACCCAGTTCATGGATCCCAGTTAGAATTTCAGCAATATCAGGGTGGTATCCCAACATCGACTCCTCTAAATCTGACGATCTAGATTCCCAGTCTCCCACCTATCCTGTACAAATATTACCAAAACTCAATGCTAAATTACAGTAAAGCTCTACGGGGTCTTTCCGTCCAATCGCGGGTAGCAAGCATCTTCACTTGCACTACAATTTCGCCGGATTTGCAGTTGAGACAGCGCCCAAGTCATTACGCCATTCGTGCGGGTCAGAACTTACCTGACAAGGAATTTCGCTACCTTAGGACCGTTATAGTTACGGCCGCCGTTTACTGGGGCTTAAGTTCACTGCTTCTCTTACGATAACAGCTCCCCTTAACCTTCCAGCACCGGGCAGGCGTCAGCCCCTATACTTAAGCTTTCGCTTTTGCAGAGACCTGTGTTTTTGATAAACAGTTGCTTGGGCCTATTCTCTGCGACCATATCTCTATGGCACCCCTTCTCGCTAACTTACGGGGTCAATTTGCCGAGTTCCTTAACTGCAATTCTTCCGCTGGTCTTTGGATTCTCACCTCGCCTACCTGTGTCGGTTTGTGGTACGGGCACTAATTATCTACCTAGAAGTTTTTCTCGTCAGTGTGAAATCAGATACTTCAACTCATTCGTCTCCCCATAAAGAATCAACTTAATCGCATATATGGATTTGCCTCTACATGCTATCTCTTCTCTTAGACCAACCTCCATCTGTTGGCTATCCTATCCTTCTGCTTCCCTCCATCGATCAATCAATAATTAGTGGTATCGGAATATCTACCGATTATCCATCACTTACGCCTTTCGACCTCAGCTTAGGTCCCGACTTACCCTGGGCGGACGAACCTTCCCCAGGAAACCTTAGGCTTTCGACCATTAGGATTCTCACCTAATTCTCGCTACTTATGCCAACATTCTCTCTTGTATAAAATCCACTATTGCTCCCGCTTTAGCTTCAACTCTTATACAACGCTCCCCTACCAATGTTTCCATTCCACAGCTTCGGTGATGAGTTTTAGCCCCGTTTATCTTCGGCGCAGAAACTCTCGACTAGTGAGCTATTACGCACTCTTTAAATGAATGGCTGCTTCTAAGCCAACATCCTAGTTGTCTTAGAATCTCCACATCCTTTACCACTTAACTCATACTTTGGGACCTTAGCTGGTGATCTGGGCTTTTTCCCTTTTGTCCAAGAATCTTATCACTCTTAGACTGACTGCTAATAAACAAATATAGGCATTCGGAGTTTAATAAGGTTCGGTAACCTTACGGCCCCTAGCCCATTTAGTGCTCTACCTCCTATATTCTATGTATTAACGCTAGCCCTAAAGCTATTTCGGGGAGAACCAGCTATCTCCGAGTTCGATTGGAATTTCTCCGCTATCCACAATTCATCCCATGGTTTTTCAACACCAACGTGGTTCGGTCCTCCACGAAGTTTTACCTTCGCTTCAACCTGATCATGGATAGGTCACCCGGTTTCGGGTCTACAACATGCAACTATTCGCGCTATTAACACTCGATTTCTCTTCGACTACAGTCCTTAAGACCTTAATCTCGCTACACATCGTAACTCGTTGGCTCGTTCTACAAAAAGCACCTCATCACACATATTACGTGCTCTGAGCGGTTGTAAGCACACAGTTTCAGGTTCTATTTCACTCCCCTCCCGGGGTTCTTTTCACCTTTCCCTCACGGTACTACTCCTCTATCGGTCATCAGGTAGTATTTAGCCTTGGGTGGTGGTCCACCCTGCTTCCCACAAGGTTCCTCGTGTCTCGTGGTACTCTGGGTAAGTCTCTCTCAATTTCAGTTTTAAATTACGTGGCTATTACACTCTTCGGCTTAGATTTCCATCTATATTCATCTAACCTACTTTCTCAATTATAGACCCCCTCAACCCCCAAGTTTCCTTGGGTTTGGGCTCTTCCCCTTTCGCTCGCCACTACTTAGGGAATCGATATTTCTTTCTCTTCCTACAGGTACTTAGATGTTTCAGTTCCCTGCGTCTACCTTCTAATAACTATTAATTCATTACTAGATACATAGTCTCTCACTATGTGGGTTCCCCCATTCGGAAATCTACGGATCCATGACTATTTGCGTCTACCCGTAGCTTATCGCAGCTTATCACGTCCTTCATCAGCTCCTGATGCCAAGTCATCCTCTGTGCGCTCTTAGTAGCTTGACCTATTTTTCTTTCTATATTCTTCCAGCTCTTAAATTACTATTGCTAATAATTTAACTTGCTACCTTTCGCATCTTTACTATTTATATACAATTTTCAAAGATCTATATCCTTAAGTAACCTTCCAATTATAGGTCACTCACAATTGAATAGGAAAAAGTTATCCACTTCTTTCTTTCCTTAGAAAGGAGGTGATCCAGCCGCAGGTTCTCCTACGGCTACCTTGTTACGACTTCACCCCAATCACTGACCCCACCTTAGACTGCTGCCTCCTATATGGTTAGCCCACAGGTTTCGGGTGTTGCCAACTCTCATGGTGTGACGGGCGGTGTGTACAAGACCCGGGAACGTATTCACCGCGACATTCTGATTCGCGATTACTAGCAACTCCATCTTCATACAGGCGAGTTTCAGCCTGCAATCCGAACTGAGATGAGTTTTATAAGTTTTGCTCACTATCACTAGCTTGCTTCTCTCTGTTCTCACCATTGTAGCACGTGTGTAGCCCTAAACGTAAGGGGCATGATGATTTGACGTCATCCCCACCTTCCTCCTAGTTAACCTAGGCTGTCTCGCTAAAGTGCTCAGCTTAACCTGTTAGCAATTAACAACAAGGGTTGCGCTCGTTGCGGGACTTAACCCAACATCTCACGACACGAGCTGACGACAACCATGCACCACCTGTATCCTTGCTCTTGCGAGCTTCCCTCATTACAAGGTAATTCAAGGTATGTCAAGTTTAGGTAAGGTTCTTCGCGTTGCTTCGAATTAAACCACATGCTCCGCTGCTTGTGCGGGTCCCCGTCAATTCCTTTGAGTTTTAATCTTGCGATCGTACTCCTCAGGCGGGGTACTTATTGCGTTTGCGACGGCACGAATTGTTATTCACAACCCACACCTAGTACCCATCGTTTACAGCATGGACTACCAGGGTATCTAATCCTGTTTGCTCCCCATGCTCTCATGCCTCAGCGTCAGTTACAGTCCAGTAAGTCGCCTTCGCCACTGGTGTTCTTCCTAATCTCTACGCATTTCACCGCTACACTAGGAATTCCACTTACCTCTCCTGCACTCTAGTTAAACAGTTTTATATGCTTTCTACAGGTTAAGCCTATATATTTAACATATAACTTGTTTAACCGCCTACGCATCCTTTACGCCCAGTTATTCCGAACAACGCTTGCCACCTACGTATTACCGCGGCTGCTGGCACGTAGTTAGCCGTGGCTTCCTCTGCAGGTACCGTCCTTCCTCTTCCCTGCTAACAGAGCTTTACAATCCGAAAACCTTCTTCACTCACGCGGCGTTGCTGCATCAGGGTTTCCCCCATTGTGCAATATTCCCCACTGCTGCCTCCCGTAGGAGTATGGACCGTGTCTCAGTTCCATTGTGGCCGTTCATCCTCTCAGACCGGCTACACATCGTCGCCTAGGTAAGCCTTTACCTCACCTACTAGCTAATGTGCCGCAGACTCCTCCTATACCAATAAATCTTTCACTACATAATCATGCAACTATATAGCTATATGCGGTATTAATCCAACTTTCATCGGGCTATCCCCCAGTATAGGATAGATTATCTACGTGTTACTCACCCGTTCGCTGCTAAGTTATATAAAGCAAGCTCCATATATCTCCGCTCAACTTGCATGTGTTAGGCACGCCGCCAGCGTTCGTCCTGAGCCAGGATCAAACTCTTATCCTTCTCCCAGTCTCTCAAAATTAACGTTGACTTCTTCTCTTCATTCCTTTTCCCTATCCAATTGTCAATGATCTATAATCTATCTAACCTTCCTCCTGGCTGTCCCACAGCTAACTCACTCATATTACCAAACTTCATACCACCATGTCAATACCTTTCTACACATTTTACCTAAATTCTTTGTCTAAAAATGTATTAATAACTTCTCCTGCTAATATAAATCCTGCTACTGGTGGAACAAATGAAATACTTCCTGGTATTTGTCTTTTATTAGTGCAACTTCTTCCATTATCATAATTGCATACACATCCCGTCATACAATTAACCACTTCATTCATTTTAGGTTTCTTCGGTATCTCTTCAGAAAAAACTACTCTTAACTTTTTTACCCCCCCTTTTTCTAAGTTCATATCTCATAACTTTACACAAGGGACAATTTTTGGTTTCATATATATCTGCAATCTTAAATTTAGTTGGATCCAGTTTATTGCCAGTTCCCATACAACTAATCAAATTAATATTGTTTTTTTCACAATATTCTGCTAATGCAATCTTTGCTGTCACTGTGTCTAAGGCATCTATAACATAATCAACTTCACTTTCTATAAAATCTGCTATATTATCTTTACTAACTGTCTTTATAATTTCAGTAACATGAATTTTTTTACTTATACTCTCAATTCTTTCCTTCATAGCACTAGTCTTAAATTTACCAATTGTTTTATAAATAGCATGAAGTTGTCTATTTAAATTAGTCAAACAAACTGTATCATCATCAACTATAACAATATTTCCTATACCAGCCCTTGCTAAAGCCTCAACACTATAAGATCCAACTCCACCAAGACCTAATACAACAACTTTCTTACTCCTTAAATTTTTCAACGCTTCAGTTCCTATAATTAATTCCATTCTCGATAACCCATGTTGAATCATACAATAATCACCTCTACAAACTAAATTCTTACTTGCATATTCTAACATAAAATATATTTTTCTTGTATATACCATCTATATTTTATTATAATTTATTTAAAAATAATTAAGGGAGGATAATAATGAAAATAGGAATAGTATGTGCTATGCAAGAAGAATTTGAACTCATATCAAATGATATAAAAGACAAATCATTAATCAAAAAATTAAATTTAGAGTTTATCTCAGGAAATCTAAATGGAAAGAAAATCATTGGAGTTATTTGTGGAATTGGTAAAGTTAATTCAGCTATATGTACACAAATTTTAATTTCTGAATTCAAATGTACACATATTATAAATAGCGGTGTTGCAGGCGGAATTAATAAGAATATTAAATTTAAAGATGTTGTCATTGCAAATGATCTAATACAACATGATGTCAATATTTGTAATTTTGGATATAAATTGGGAGAAATACCTAACATTGGTACCTATTCATTTAAATGTGATGGTTACTTAGTGGAATTAGCTAAATCTATATGTGAAGATATTTCTAAAAATAAAGCTGATTTTAAATTCCACATAGGAAGAATAATAACTGGAGATCAATTTATATCTAACGATGAAATATCAAATAAACTACAAAATGAATTTAACGCACTTGCCTGTGAAATGGAAAGCGCCGCAATAGCTCAAACATGTTATCTTAATAATATTCCATATATAATTATAAGATCAATATCAGACAATGGTGGTAATATTGCTGGAGATGAATTCTATAAATTTTTGAAAGATGCATCAAAAAATTCTTATCTAATATTAAAACAAATAATTAGTCGCATGGAAAAATGAACTACAAATTAAAATTCAATAAAAAATGTCTAGATGTATATATTATACATCTAATTATTTTCTTATTTATAGGACTCGTTGGAATATTCAGCACACCATATAAAGATCTTTTTATAGGTATAAAAAAAATTATTACCACTCGTAGCATACTTCTTACAGACTATATGTATGTAAGTGGTATTGGAGCAACTCTATTAAATGCATCTATAACCTCATTATTAATTTTAATGATATATAAAATTAATAAAACAAAACCAAATGGATCAATGATAATGACATTGTGGTTAACACTTGGATTCTCGATGGTTGGCAAAAATTTTATAAATATTTGGCCCACAATAATAGGCGTGTACTTATATTCTAAAATTCAAAAAGACAGTTTTTCTAACTATGTACTCATTGCAACTCTATCTACATCTCTCTCTCCAATCTCTAGTGAACTGTTTGAAATATTAAATCTTAATTCTTATATAACTCTATTACTTTCCATATCAATTTCTATATTAATAGGTATGATACTACCTCCGTTGGCTAAATTTACACTTAAAATGCATCAAGGATATAATTTATACAATGTTGGATTTGCAAATGGATTAATCACTGTATTAATTATATCAATACTCAATTATTTTGGAATAGAAATTAAACAAAATTTATTATGGAGTACTGAATATAAAACCATTTCACTATTTTTAGTAATCAGCTTAATAATATTTTTAATATCTCTTGGAATTAAAAAATTTCATTTATCAAAACTAAGTAATATATTACGACACTCAGGTAGAACTATAACAGACTTTTACTTAATGTATGGCAATTCTTCCTATCTAAATATGGGTATACTTGGTATCATATTTTTATCATATATAGTCATAGTAAATGGTGATTTAAATGGACCTACAATAGCACTATTATTTTGCATAATTGGTTTTGGAGCAATTGGAAAACATCCACTAAACACAATCCCTTTAGTTCTCGGAGTATCATTCACAGCGTACATAAGCAATATACAATTAAATACACCAACAACAATATTAACAAGCTTAGGTTCAACAGCTCTCGCTCCAATATCAGGTCAATTCGGGGTAATAATAGGTTTTATAACTGGATGTTTACATCTAATATTAATGAAATATATTGGACATTTAAGTGGTGGAATCAACTTATATAATAATGGATTTATTGCGGGTATCCTTGCAATAATACTAATTCCAATAATAGATGGTTTTAAAAAGGGAGATATTTAAATGAAACACGCAAGACAAAGAAATACTAGAATAGCTGAAGAGCTTATATTATTAGCATATAGGTATGGAGCAAAAGATATAAATCTAAACATAAAAAACAGAGAATCTACAACAATAATAATTATAGAGGCTAGCGAAATAAATATAGAAAAATCCAAACTTGAATTAATCAATAAACTTTTAAATGTGCCAAGGTGCTCAGAAATGGAAGAATATTATTGGAATTTAACAGGAGAATCTGATGTGGATTGCGAATTATCATTAATAGGAGTTATGACAGATTATGTCAAAGTAAATTTAAAAAATAATATATTAAAAATAGAATTATACAGAAACAAATAAAAAGAGGTAAAAACTTACCTCTTTAAAATTGGTGATTCGTCGGGGACTCGAACCCCGGACACCATGATTAAAAGTCATGTGCTCTACCACCTGAGCTAACGAACCAACTGGCAATGACTTACTCTTCCATAGGGGTAACCCTATAGTACCATCAGCACAGTGTAGCTTAACCTTCCTGTTCGGTATGGATAGGGGTGTTGCCTACACGTTATAATCACCAGATATTGAGAAATATTTTAATCTCTCAAAATTGTATATAAATAATATATTGCTAATTTTGGTCAAGCCCTCGACCTATTAGTATAAATCAGCTAAATATGTTACCATACTTACACCTTTTACCTATCAACCTTGTGTTCTTCAAGGGGTCTTACTAGCTTACGCTATGGGAGATCTTATCTTAAGGTGGGCTTCACGCTTAGATGCCTTCAGCGTTTATCCCTTCCTAACTTAGCTACCCAGCCGTGCTCCTGGCGGAACAACTGGTTCACCATTGGTTAGTCCATCCCGGTCCTCTCGTACTAAGGACAGCTCCTCTCAAATCTCCTGCGCCCGCGACGGATAGGGACCGAACTGTCTCACGACGTTCTGAACCCAGCTCGCGTGCCGCTTTAATGGGCGAACAGCCCAACCCTTGGGACCTACTTCAGCCCCAGGATGCGACGAGCCGACATCGAGGTGCCAAACCTCCCCGTCGATGTGAACTCTTGGGGGAGATCAGCCTGTTATCCCCGAGGTAGCTTTTATCCGTTGAGCGATGGCCCTCCCACGAGGTACCACCGGATCACTAAGTCCTACTTTCGTACCTGCTCCACTTGTAGGTGTCGCAGTCAAGCTTCTTTATGCCTTTACGCTCTACGAAGGATTTCCATCCCTTCTGAAGAAACCTTTGAACGCCTCCGTTACTCTTTTGGAGGCGACCGCCCCAGTCAAACTGCCCATCTAACAGTGTCCTGTACCCAGTTCATGGATCCCAGTTAGAATTTCAGCAATATCAGGGTGGTATCCCAACATCGACTCCTCTAAATCTGACGATCTAGATTCCCAGTCTCCCACCTATCCTGTACAAATATTACCAAAACTCAATGCTAAATTACAGTAAAGCTCTACGGGGTCTTTCCGTCCAATCGCGGGTAGCAAGCATCTTCACTTGCACTACAATTTCGCCGGATTTGCAGTTGAGACAGCGCCCAAGTCATTACGCCATTCGTGCGGGTCAGAACTTACCTGACAAGGAATTTCGCTACCTTAGGACCGTTATAGTTACGGCCGCCGTTTACTGGGGCTTAAGTTCACTGCTTCTCTTACGATAACAGCTCCCCTTAACCTTCCAGCACCGGGCAGGCGTCAGCCCCTATACTTAAGCTTTCGCTTTTGCAGAGACCTGTGTTTTTGATAAACAGTTGCTTGGGCCTATTCTCTGCGACCATATCTCTATGGCACCCCTTCTCGCTAACTTACGGGGTCAATTTGCCGAGTTCCTTAACTGCAATTCTTCCGCTGGTCTTTGGATTCTCACCTCGCCTACCTGTGTCGGTTTGTGGTACGGGCACTAATTATCTACCTAGAAGTTTTTCTCGTCAGTGTGAAATCAGATACTTCAACTCATTCGTCTCCCCATAAAGAATCAACTTAATCGCATATATGGATTTGCCTCTACATGCTATCTCTTCTCTTAGACCAACCTCCATCTGTTGGCTATCCTATCCTTCTGCTTCCCTCCATCGATCAATCAATAATTAGTGGTATCGGAATATCTACCGATTATCCATCACTTACGCCTTTCGACCTCAGCTTAGGTCCCGACTTACCCTGGGCGGACGAACCTTCCCCAGGAAACCTTAGGCTTTCGACCATTAGGATTCTCACCTAATTCTCGCTACTTATGCCAACATTCTCTCTTGTATAAAATCCACTATTGCTCCCGCTTTAGCTTCAACTCTTATACAACGCTCCCCTACCAATGTTTCCATTCCACAGCTTCGGTGATGAGTTTTAGCCCCGTTTATCTTCGGCGCAGAAACTCTCGACTAGTGAGCTATTACGCACTCTTTAAATGAATGGCTGCTTCTAAGCCAACATCCTAGTTGTCTTAGAATCTCCACATCCTTTACCACTTAACTCATACTTTGGGACCTTAGCTGGTGATCTGGGCTTTTTCCCTTTTGTCCAAGAATCTTATCACTCTTAGACTGACTGCTAATAAACAAATATAGGCATTCGGAGTTTAATAAGGTTCGGTAACCTTACGGCCCCTAGCCCATTTAGTGCTCTACCTCCTATATTCTATGTATTAACGCTAGCCCTAAAGCTATTTCGGGGAGAACCAGCTATCTCCGAGTTCGATTGGAATTTCTCCGCTATCCACAATTCATCCCATGGTTTTTCAACACCAACGTGGTTCGGTCCTCCACGAAGTTTTACCTTCGCTTCAACCTGATCATGGATAGGTCACCCGGTTTCGGGTCTACAACATGCAACTATTCGCGCTATTAACACTCGATTTCTCTTCGACTACAGTCCTTAAGACCTTAATCTCGCTACACATCGTAACTCGTTGGCTCGTTCTACAAAAAGCACCTCATCACACATATTACGTGCTCTGAGCGGTTGTAAGCACACAGTTTCAGGTTCTATTTCACTCCCCTCCCGGGGTTCTTTTCACCTTTCCCTCACGGTACTACTCCTCTATCGGTCATCAGGTAGTATTTAGCCTTGGGTGGTGGTCCACCCTGCTTCCCACAAGGTTCCTCGTGTCTCGTGGTACTCTGGGTAAGTCTCTCTCAATTTCAGTTTTAAATTACGTGGCTATTACACTCTTCGGCTTAGATTTCCATCTATATTCATCTAACCTACTTTCTCAATTATAGACCCCCTCAACCCCCAAGTTTCCTTGGGTTTGGGCTCTTCCCCTTTCGCTCGCCACTACTTAGGGAATCGATATTTCTTTCTCTTCCTACAGGTACTTAGATGTTTCAGTTCCCTGCGTCTACCTTCTAATAACTATTAATTCATTACTAGATACATAGTCTCTCACTATGTGGGTTCCCCCATTCGGAAATCTACGGATCCATGACTATTTGCGTCTACCCGTAGCTTATCGCAGCTTATCACGTCCTTCATCAGCTCCTGATGCCAAGTCATCCTCTGTGCGCTCTTAGTAGCTTGACCTATTTTTCTTTCTATATTCTTCCAGCTCTTAAATTACTATTGCTAATAATTTAACTTGCTACCTTTCGCATCTTTACTATTTATATACAATTTTCAAAGATCTATATCCTTAAGTAACCTTCCAATTATAGGTCACTCACAATTGAATAGGAAAAAGTTATCCACTTCTTTCTTTCCTTAGAAAGGAGGTGATCCAGCCGCAGGTTCTCCTACGGCTACCTTGTTACGACTTCACCCCAATCACTGACCCCACCTTAGACTGCTGCCTCCTATATGGTTAGCCCACAGGTTTCGGGTGTTGCCAACTCTCATGGTGTGACGGGCGGTGTGTACAAGACCCGGGAACGTATTCACCGCGACATTCTGATTCGCGATTACTAGCAACTCCATCTTCATACAGGCGAGTTTCAGCCTGCAATCCGAACTGAGATGAGTTTTATAAGTTTTGCTCACTATCACTAGCTTGCTTCTCTCTGTTCTCACCATTGTAGCACGTGTGTAGCCCTAAACGTAAGGGGCATGATGATTTGACGTCATCCCCACCTTCCTCCTAGTTAACCTAGGCTGTCTCGCTAAAGTGCTCAGCTTAACCTGTTAGCAATTAACAACAAGGGTTGCGCTCGTTGCGGGACTTAACCCAACATCTCACGACACGAGCTGACGACAACCATGCACCACCTGTATCCTTGCTCTTGCGAGCTTCCCTCATTACAAGGTAATTCAAGGTATGTCAAGTTTAGGTAAGGTTCTTCGCGTTGCTTCGAATTAAACCACATGCTCCGCTGCTTGTGCGGGTCCCCGTCAATTCCTTTGAGTTTTAATCTTGCGATCGTACTCCTCAGGCGGGGTACTTATTGCGTTTGCGACGGCACGAATTGTTATTCACAACCCACACCTAGTACCCATCGTTTACAGCATGGACTACCAGGGTATCTAATCCTGTTTGCTCCCCATGCTCTCATGCCTCAGCGTCAGTTACAGTCCAGTAAGTCGCCTTCGCCACTGGTGTTCTTCCTAATCTCTACGCATTTCACCGCTACACTAGGAATTCCACTTACCTCTCCTGCACTCTAGTTAAACAGTTTTATATGCTTTCTACAGGTTAAGCCTATATATTTAACATATAACTTGTTTAACCGCCTACGCATCCTTTACGCCCAGTTATTCCGAACAACGCTTGCCACCTACGTATTACCGCGGCTGCTGGCACGTAGTTAGCCGTGGCTTCCTCTGCAGGTACCGTCCTTCCTCTTCCCTGCTAACAGAGCTTTACAATCCGAAAACCTTCTTCACTCACGCGGCGTTGCTGCATCAGGGTTTCCCCCATTGTGCAATATTCCCCACTGCTGCCTCCCGTAGGAGTATGGACCGTGTCTCAGTTCCATTGTGGCCGTTCATCCTCTCAGACCGGCTACACATCGTCGCCTAGGTAAGCCTTTACCTCACCTACTAGCTAATGTGCCGCAGACTCCTCCTATACCAATAAATCTTTCACTACATAATCATGCAACTATATAGCTATATGCGGTATTAATCCAACTTTCATCGGGCTATCCCCCAGTATAGGATAGATTATCTACGTGTTACTCACCCGTTCGCTGCTAAGTTATATAAAGCAAGCTCCATATATCTCCGCTCAACTTGCATGTGTTAGGCACGCCGCCAGCGTTCGTCCTGAGCCAGGATCAAACTCTTATCCTTCTCCCAGTCTCTCAAAATTAACGTTGACTTCTTCTCTTCATTCCTTTTCCCTATCCAATTGTCAATGATCTATAATCTATCTAACCTTCCTCCTGGCTGTCCCACAGCTAACTCACTCATATTACCAAACTTCATACCACCATGTCAATACCTTTCTACACATTTTACCTAAATTCTTTGTCTAAAATCTAAAGCTCTACTTAAAGTAATTTCATCAACATATTCTAAATCGCTTCCTAAAGGCACTCCATATGCTAATCTAGTTAATTTCTGTTCATTTGAAAACAATTTTGATATATATATACTAGTTGCCTCTCCCTCGAGAGTTGGGTTTGTCGCTAATATAACTTCATTTATCTTTTCTTCTTTTACTCTCTTAACAAACAATTCTATCTTAAGATCATCCGGACCGATACCTTTAATAGGAGATATTAATCCGTGCAACACATAGTATAACCCTTTATAACTTCCTATCTTCTCAAATGCATAAACATCTTTTACATCTTGTACAACACAAATTGTAGATTTATCTCTACTCGTATCCTTACAAATCAAACAAATATCATCATCAGAAAAATTATTGCATTTTTCACAATATCTTAATTTTTCTTTACATTTTTTTACAGAATCACAAAATTCATTGATCTCATTTATTTCTCTATTCAAAATATGCATGGTTAATCTTATAGCTGTCTTATATCCTATTCCAGGTAATTTAGAAAACTCACTAACAACTTTTTGTATATACTCTGGATACTCTATCATATTTACCCCCATAATTTAAAAATAAAATAAGGCGAGTATACACCCACCTAAACCTAATTTTATTAAAATCCTGGTATATTAAAACCACCAGTTAATTTGGACATTTCTCTATTAGTTTCATCGTCTACTTTTTTATATACATCATTTATACAACTTATTATTAAATCCTGTAGCATTTCAATATCATCTGGATCAACCACTTCTGGCTTTAATTTTAAATCGATTATTTCTTTCTTTCCATTCATTCTAACAAAAACAACCCCACCTCCAGATGTAGATTCAAACTCCATCTCCTCTAATTGTTTCTTTGTTTCTTCCATATTTTTTTGCAACTTTTGGGCTTGTTTAAATAAATTATTCATATTTCCTCCACCAAATCCACCTGAAAATCCTTTCATTACAAATCATTCCTTTCTTAAATCATTAATACTATTACTACTTGTTTTGTATTTCTATCTCATCACCAAAATAACCTTTTAACTTATGTTGAATATTGTCTTCCTCAACTTCATTTGAGAAAAATAACTCAAATTCTATACTACCTCCAAAAAAATCAAACAAATTTGTTTTAATTTCCCTAAGTGTATCTCTCTTTTTCAATCTATTTAATATTCCCTCTGTATTGCACTTAAAAACAATACTATCACTACTCATATCCTTCAAATCTCCATTA
Source organism: Candidatus Arthromitus sp. SFB-mouse-Japan (assembly GCF_000270205.1). Lineage (NCBI taxonomy): Bacteria > Bacillati > Bacillota > Clostridia > Eubacteriales > Clostridiaceae > Candidatus Neoarthromitus > Candidatus Arthromitus sp. SFB-mouse. The sequence continues at coordinate 41,723 of NC_015913.1, read as the reverse complement.
GTCAAAAGAGAATATAGAACCATATGTTTATTCATCTTGAGATACTTTAAAAAATCATTCCATTTATCAAATTTAATATTTTTATTTGCAGTATCATTAAAATCAGATTTTTTTACTTCGCTCTGCAAATCAAAACCTGATTTGTTTAACAAAGATTCTCCACCATCATATACGATTCTTACTATAAGCATCTCTAAATAAACTCTATACTCAATATCACTTAAATTTCCCATGTCATTTATTTTATTTAATTCACTTAAAACCATATATATGTAATCAAAATCCAAAATTTCTGATATAGCCATAATATTCTTTATATTTAAACTATTTTTTTCAATTAATATGTTTAAATTTTCCTTGTTTATTTTTAAAAACATAATATCTCTCAATACATTTCTGAAATCATTAATAAAACTTTTAATATTAAGACTATCTTCAAATATTTTTGATATTATTAAAAGAATCTTATTTAACTTATTTAATCTTAAATTATCTATAATATCGAATATCATCTCACTAGATGTAATACCTAAAATCCTACGAGAATGCTCAAATGTAATATTATCAGCTGACAACATCACTCTCTCCAAAATACTTATAGCATCCCTCATAGACCCATCAGCTAATTTAGATATTAATGAAATTGACTCGAAATCAATACTTATATTTTCACTTTCAACTATGTATTTTAGTCTATCTATTATGTTTTTATTATCTATATTCTTAAACTCAAATTTCTGACATCTAGATATAATCGTTTTAGGTATCTTTTTTATTTCAGTTGTCGATAAAATAAAAACAACATTTGATGGGGGCTCTTCTAAACTCTTAAGTAACGCATTAAAAGCGCTTATTGAGAGCATATGAACCTCATCTAAAATATAAACTTTATATCCATCTACAAAATTTGAATATCTTAATTCTTCAACTAGTGTTCTAATCTGATCTACACTATTATTAGATGCAGCATCTAGCTCAACTATATTAAGAATTTCATATGTAGAATTACAAGATCTACATTCATAACACGGCTCACCATTAACGTTATTTATACAATTTATAGCTTTCGCAAAAATTCTTGCACAAGTAGTCTTACCAGTACCTCTTATTCCAGAAAACAAATATGCATGAGAAAATTTATGCGATTTGACTTGATTCTTCAATATACTAGACACATTTTCCTGACCGCATATATCTTTAAACTTAACAGGTCTATACTTAATGTATAAAGAATTATTATCCATAAAATCATCCTTTTATTTTAAAGCATCCTACTAAATTAATAGGATGCTTTAAAATAAGTAATATGCTCTATTTATTAACATGTTGTGCTTCTCCCGTTGATAAATATACCCAAAGTGATAGATAAGTCATCAACTCAAATTAAATTATTCTACATCACTTAAAAACATCTACTTACCGTTGCTATCTTCCGATCCTGGCGGAGTTTATAGATCTCTTAATGCATAGAGTTTAATTCTCAACGAATCCGACTTAACTCAAACCCTTACGTACATAACCGAAGAGAGCCTTCAACTCTGCTGTAGCGGATTGCAGATACAGGGCACCGCTAGTTCCCCATCTAGCACAACAATTGGCGGAAAGAGAGGGATTCGAACCCTCGATAGAATTTCTCCTATACATGCGTTCCAGGCATGCCTCTTAAACCACTCGAGCATCTCTCCATACAACATAAAATTATATAGTATAAAATTTTATATTGCAATAAAATTATATTAAAAATTATTAAATAAGGTGTATATTATGGATATAAAATACTTCACTAAAGAAATGATAAGAGAAGCCTACAAAGCTTATAAACTTGATGAAATACCAGTAGGATGTTTAATTGTAAAAAATAATACAATAATTAGCAGATCTTATAATACTAAATACTCAACGAATATTCCAATAAACCATGCAGAAATTCTATCAATAATAAATTCATGTAAAATTTTAAATTCACTATATCTTGATAATTGTTCTATGTTTATATCTTTGGAACCTTGTACTATGTGTACAGGTGCTATAATTGAAAGTAGAATTAAAAACATATTTATAGGGTCTTCTAATCCCTTTAATGGATTTTTTTCTAAAAATTATTATAATCATCTTCCAAATTTGAATATTACATGGTTAAATGATACTACATCTGAATTTCTTATAAATAAATTCTTTATTAAAAAACGAACAAAGCTATAATGCAAATTATAGCTTTAACTATTAATCCTAACCCTCAATCTCTTTATACGATTTTTTCCTATATTCTCAATAATAAATGATATATTATTAATATCAACAACCTCTCCAGCTTCTGGAAATTTTCCTAATTTTTCAATTATATACCCTCCGATTGTTTCAAATTCTGATTCTATTGTTATGCCTAACATATCCTCAAGTGTATCAAGTTTAAGCGTGCCAACTATTAAATACTCCCTGTCATTTAAAACTTGAATTTCCTTATCTATTATTTCATCATACTCATCTTCTATATCTCCAACTATTTCCTCTATCAAATCTTCAATAGTTACAAGTCCAATAGTGCCACCATATTCATCTATTATAACACTCATATGATTCCTGTTCTTCTTCATTTCATTAAATAAATCACGTATTTTCTTATATTCATAACTTGAATATATGCTTCTTATATACTTATCTATTTTAAAATCCTTATCCTTTTCTATAAAAAACAAATCTTTTATATTAATTAAACCGATAATATTATCTATGTTATCCTTAAACACAGGAACTCTTGAAAATCGTTCAGTCTTAAATATAGATACAATTTCCTCGTAACTTGAGTCTATAGAAAGCGTGACCATGTCAACTCTTGGTATCATGATATCTTTCGCTTTTAAATCTCCGAACTCAAACACATTATATATGAGTCTCTTATCCTCTACTTCTAAAACACCCTCCTCCTGACTGAAGTTAACCATACTTTTAATATCTTCTTCTGTTATATTAACTTGACCTTCTCCCTCTTTAATTCCAAAAATAAGCATTATTATTTTAGATATCTTCGAAAATATAAAAACAATTGGTTTTAGTAATAAAAGCACTATTTTTAATGGTCTATATAATACTAATGCTAATTTTTCAGCTTTTAACACAGCGATAGTTTTAGGTGTAATCTCTCCAAAAATCAATATTACAATTGTTAAAACTAATGTAGACATAAACGTTGCAAATCCTATACCAAACTTACCAAATAAATTCATAAATATGATAGTTGAAATTGAAGATGCCAATATATTAACTATATTATTACAAATCAGTATTGTGCTTAAAATTTTACTAGGATCCTCTACTAATTCTTGAATTTCTTTAGCCCCTCTTATTCCATCATCTATAAATTGTTTAATCCTAATTTTATTAATAGACATAAGTGCTGTTTCAGCTGCTGAAAAAAAACCTGAAAGTAAAATTAGAAATACTAAAAATACTACAAGCCAACCACTAGATTCCAAAAATAACCACTCCTAAATAATTTTAATTTTGAATTAATTCTATATTACATAAAATTATAATCTCTATTTGTTAATAAATATAATAATTAAATAAAAGAGTGCCATATCAAATGGCACTCTTTGGCACTCTCAACAGGAATCGAACCTGTATCTACTCCTTAGGAGGGAGCTATTCTATCCATTAAACTATGAGAGCAAACATATATAATATTTCGTATGTTATTGTATTAAATTTTATAACCATTGTCAAATATAAAATATGTTTTATATTAAATACTTAATACATTTAAATATATTTTCATAAAAATCATTCCTAATAAGTTTATAATTCTTAAATTTTTCATACAACTCTCCATAATGATTAACACAAAATACAAATGCATTTCTATTTATATCTTTAATCATAAATAAATCATTGTTATATAATTCAATATCATCAAAATTATTGATTATAACTATATTACTATAGATCTTACATACTCTATTTTTTAATACAAGATTGATATGCTTTGAATTTATAATATTTATTCTTGAGGTAATAAATATCTTATCTTTTAATAACTTGCTACTAAGAATATTATCTATATACTTTATCAATATATAATCTCCTTCAATGAATATAAAATGAGGTTTATGTATCTCTATCAAATACAACAATTTATTATCATCAATTTGAAAATTATAATCCACAAATTTAATCTTAATATTATCATTTATAACATAATTAATACTCGTATTACCCCTATCAAAGCATAAAACAAGTATCTTTTCATTATTTTTTATATTTTTCATTCTTATATATGAATTCAAAAATAATGTTTTTCCACTCCCATTAAATCCTATTATTATTTCAACTTCGCTCATAATTCTCCACACACTTATTATTACACAATTATAAATATTCCATAAAATATGTATTAATGTTATAATTTATATAAATGAAATTTTTTCAATAAGGATAGGGTGTCTACATAATGAGTAATGAGAAAAAAATGGTTAGGGAAATTACATCTATGGATGTAGATTTTTCTAAGTGGTATACAGACATAATTAAAAAAGCAGAGCTAGCTGAGTATTCAAGCATAAAAGGCTGTATGATAATCAGACCTTATGGATTTAAAATTTGGGAAAATATACAAAGCTATCTAGATAAAAAATTTAAAAAAACAGGACATGAGAATATTTATATGCCCATGTTCATACCTGAATCTTTACTAAAAAAAGAGAGTGATCATGTCGAAGGATTCGCTCCTGAAGCTGCTTGGGTAACCCATGGCGGAAATGAAAAGTTAAATGAAAGAATGTGTGTTAGACCAACATCAGAAACTTTATTTTGTGAACACTACTCAAACATTATTGAATCTTATAAAGATTTACCAAAACTTTATAATCAATGGTGCTCTGTTGTTCGATGGGAAAAATCAACAAGACCATTTTTACGGACAACGGAATTTTTATGGCAAGAAGGACACACAGCACACGAAAATGAAGATGATGCTATGAGAGAAGTATTAAAAATGCTCGATATATATGAGGAATTATGTAAAAACATATTGGCAATTCCAGTTATTAAGGGTAAAAAAACAAATATTGAAAAATTCGCTGGTGCAAAACAAACTTACACAATCGAAAGTATGATGCATGATGGAAAAGCGCTTCAAAGTGGCACAACTCACTATTTTTCTGATATATTTGCTAAAGCATTTAACATTACCTTTACAGATAAAAATGGAGAACAAAAATATGTACATCAAACTTCATGGGGAGTATCCTCAAGATTAATAGGATCTATAATTATGGTTCATGGTGATAATAAGGGACTTTGTCTTCCTCCAAGAATTGCTCCCATACAAGTTATAATTGTTCCTATTAACATTAAAGATGACAAAATCATAAATAAAGCCTATGAAATATATGATCATCTCAAAAAACATTTCAGATGTTTAATAGATAAATCAAATAAATCTGCAGGATGGAAATTCAATCAATATGATATGAAGGGAATTCCCCTAAGGCTAGAGCTTGGTTCGAGAGATTTTGAAAAAAACTCAATAACTTTATATAGACGTGATACTGGTGAAAAAGTTATGATACCTTTAAACTCAAATTTAAATGAAATTATAAAAGAATATCTAGATAAAGTTCATGAAAAATTATTTGAAAAAGCTCTTAAAATTAGAGAACAAAAAACATACGTAGCTAAGACAATAGAAGATTTAAAAAACATTTATAAATCTAAATCTGGATTTACTAAAGTTATGCTATGTGACAATGAGGAATGTGAAACAAAAATAAAAAATGAAGTATCTATAACATCAAGATGTATACCGTTTGATCAAACAAAATTATATGATAAATGTATTTGCTGTAATAAACCTACTGATACTATGGTTTTGTTTGGTAAATCTTATTAGGAGCATAAAATTATGAAATTACTTAAATTTATTTCACTCCTATTTATATTTTTGTGTTTAACATCTTGTAATACTGATTATTTAAATGTTAGTGATGAGTATACAAATGACCTTAATATTTCCTCTAATGAAATCTTCGATATGGCCACTAAAGGATTAGATCTACCAAAATTTAAAAGTTTAAATGAAGATGAAATTTTAGATTTGTACGCTTTAGATCCAAGCATTTTGATAGACTATATATCAAACGTTTCTCAGGAAAATACATCTGGTGTTGAGATATCTATATTCCATTTAAAAGATAAAACAAACGCAAATGAGGTTATATTAGGCATACAAAGAAGAATTGAAATATTAGAAAATGATTTTAGAACTGTTAAACAATCAGAATATGATTTAATAACGAATCCATACTTAAATACTATCGGTAACTACATTATATTTGCACTACACAAGGATATAAAAACATTTGAAAACAATCTAAATAATATTTTTTAAAATAATTTAAGGAGAATTATTATTCTCCTTAAAATTATAAGGAGATTTAATTATGATTATAAATAAAAAATCAGCTATAATTGTATCATCATTAACACTATTTGGTTTAACATCTTGTAATGGAAACACTATATCTGAAAATAAAGTCACAGAAAATACAGAAGATAATTTACAAATATCAACAAGAACCATAGATACAAATGAAAATGTAATAAACTTAAATAATGAGGAAACTCCTTCCCTTGGATTATATGATTACACAATAGGACTATCATCATATCCTATTATAGAAAATATACCTTTAGATAAATCACCTGAAAATAAAGAAATTTTAGAAGAACTTTTTACACTTAGTGAAGTTGAAAAAATTGCTGAAGATATATCAAATGAATATATGAATTATTTATCAGAAAACGAGACATATTTAACTAATGAATATGAAAAATATATAAATTCACTTGAGAATAACTACTCAAACTTAGAGACTGAATATACAAACTTATTAAATGATTTTTTAAACTATCTAGATAATAATTATCAAGATGAAACAGACAAAGAAGATGAAGTCATTCCTAATATTCCTCCACCATCTTTTGAAGATACACCCCAAGAAAATGAAAATAATAATACAAACAATAATAAATTTCTAACTAGAGAAGAAGAAATAAACGCAATTTATGAAAAGGCTTTATATAATTCGGCTAAAAATACTAATGACTATGAACCTATACAAGGGCAACCTCAGAGTACTTCGAAACTTATACTAGATGAAATATTAGAAAACATTACCTTACAACCATACACATACGCTAATAATTCTTTCATTTCATTAAATTATGGTATTGACATAACTGAAATAGAAGATTATAAACTCATACATTCTAAAGAATTAAGTTCAAACTATTTTGAACTTTTTATATTTAAACCTAAAAACTTATCAGATCAATCTTTAATGAATAAACTTAATTTGAGAATATCTAGTATTTTAAGTTCGATTAATGAACATACTAATAATGAATTTAAAATTGAAAATAATGTTCTTCTTTTAAGTATAGAAGATCATATACTATTTTGTTTCTCAAAAAATAGTGATGATATATTAAAATTATTTGAAAAATAATAAAGGGATTGGATGTTTAATGGTATTCTCTAGTTTAATATTTATATTTTTTTTCCTACCAATTACATTATTTATTTATTATATATCTCCAAAATCAATTAGGCTTGCTGTACTTTTCTTAGCAAGTCTTTTGTTCTATGCCTTTGGAGAACCTTTGTATATTTTCCTCATGATCTTCTCAACCATCTTAGATTACACAATAGGATTATTGATAGATAAATACAAAAACTTTAAATATTTAAAAATCGCATTCCTTACACTATCTATTGTAGTTAATTTATCTATGCTATGTTTCTTTAAATATTCGTCACTTATTATTAAGTCTTTAAATGTAGTATTTAATTTAAATATAAATTATTCTCCTCTTCCTCTACCAATAGGTATATCATTCTACACCTTTCAAACTCTTTCATATACAGTAGATATCTTCTTAAATAAAATAGACGTGCAAAAAAATTTCATATCATTTGGAGCATATATATCATTATTTCCTCAACTCATCGCAGGACCAATTGTTACTTACAAAAGTATTGAAAAAGATATAAATAATAAATCTCGAGAGAATATTAAATTGTTTGATAATGGGGTAACTAGATTTATGGAAGGGATTTGCAAAAAAGTAATCATTGCAAATAATATGGGATACCTATTTAGTACACTAACAGAATTACCTCTATCTAATATGTCAACTCTCACAGCATGGATGTGTATATTTTCATACTTCTTTCAAATTTATTTTGATTTCAGTGGATATTCAGATATGGCAATAGGACTTGGATACATGTTTGGGTTTAAATTTAACGAAAATTTTAACTACCCCTATATGTCAAGAAGTGTAACTGAATTTTGGAGAAGATGGCATATCTCTTTAGGATCATGGTTTAAAGACTATTTGTATATACCTCTAGGAGGGAATAGACGACATAAATATTTTAATTTATTTATTGTTTGGATGTTCACAGGTCTATGGCATGGTGCTAATTTTAACTTTATACTCTGGGGAATTTACTTTTTTATATTTATACTTATTGAAAAGATATTTTTACTTAAATTTCTCGAAAATAGCAAAATATTATCTAGAATTTATTTAATAATTATAGTGTTATTTGGATGGTGTATTTTTGTATTTGAAGATTTTAATTATCTAAAAGGATTTATATTTAAAATGATTTCTATAGACAATTTTATAGATATGACATTTTTATATTATTTTACAAATTTCATCATTTATTTTATTATATCAATCATATTTTCGACTCCTATAATAAAAAATATTAAATCAAAAATATCCCCTATCCTAGCAAAAATATTTTTAATTATAATGTTTTTAATAAGTATATCATTTATAGTTAATTCATCATTCAACCCATTTCTATACTTCAGATTTTAATAAAAGGAAGTGGTATAAATTAAAAGGAACTATTTACTTAGCATTATATTTTTAATAATAATTTTTATTTTTCCTGTTTTACACATTTTATTTAAAGATAAGGATTTTTCATTTATAGAAAATAGATATTTATCAAAAATTTCCAGAATTCTCTATGGAATCACTTACATCTGGAAAATTTAATGATGAATTTTCTTCTTACCTTGAAGACCATTTTCCTTTTAGAAATAACTTCATAACTTTAAAGTCATCATTTGAATTTTTAATAGGTCGAAGAGATATAAATAACATTTACATCGCAAAAAATAATTACTTAATAGAAACTTTCAAAGATATCAATTTAAATATAATTAATAATAACTTAAACTTAATAAATGATTTATCTACAAACTATAAAATTAGTTTAATGATAATACCAACTTCTACAGAAATATTAAAAGATTATCTTCCTCCATATTCAGTAAATGTAGATCAGGTTAAACTGTTAAAATACATAGAAAATGCATTAAATAATAATATTAAATTTATAAATCCAATTGAGATATTTAACTTACATAAAAATGAATATATCTACTATAAAACAGATCATCATTACACAACTCTCGGAGCTTATTACTCCTATTTAAAATTTTGCGAAGAAAATATCATTACCCCACTTAACAAAGATAATTTTTTAATTAAAAGGGTGTCTAATACATTTCTTGGATCATTATTCTCTAAAGTTAACCTAATTGGCATTACTCCAGACGAAGTATACATTTTCCGAAGTAAACAAAAAAATGATTTAACAGTTGACTATGTTACTAAAAAGTCAACTTCTCTTTATAACTTTTCATATTTAAATAACGCTAGAGATCACTATAATATATTTCTTGATAACAATCATCCCTTAATTAAAATAACTACATCTATTCATAACAATAAAAAATTGTGTATAATAAAAGACTCTTATGCTAACTCTTTTATACCTTTTTTAGTAAATCACTTTGAGGAAATACACGTATTAGATTTAAGGTTTTACACAAAAAATATAATTAACTATCTTAAGGAAAATAATTTAGAAGAGATTCTAATCTACTACAATATAAAAAACTTTTGTGAAGATAAGAATTTTATATTTATAAAACAAAATTAATGGAGGGATAACTTGAAGCGCAAAACTTTATATACTCTTTTTACTACTTTTTTTAAGATTGGGCTACTAACCTTTGGCGGTGGATATTCAATGTTACCATTTATCGAAAAAGAAATAACTGAGAAAAACAAATTTATAACTCAAGATGAGCTGCTTGATATATTTTCAATTTCTGAATGCACACCAGGACCTGTATCTATAAATTGTGCGACATTTATTGGTTACAAACTTTGTGGTTTTATTGGTGCAACTGTATCAACTCTTGGCATAGTTCTTCCATCCTTTATAATAATACTCTTGATATCATTTTTCTTAGATTACTTTAAAGAAATTAGAATAATATCTGGTTTTCTTAGCGGTATAAAAATAGGAGTTATAGTTATGCTCGCATTTACAGTATTAAAGATGAACAAAAAATCTAAAAAAACTAAATACTATTATCCAATAATGGTACTTGTACTTTTGTTATGTTTCTTTACTCCTATAAGTTCAATTACAATTTTAATTATATCTATCATTATAAACATTTTAATAATTAGATTTAGAGGGAAGATTTAAATGGGAATAAATTTTATGCTTCTTTCTGTATTCTTTAAAATTGGTCTCTTTACATTCGGTGGTGGGTATGCAATGATACCTCTAATTAAAGAATACATACTTAAATATTCTTGGGCAACTAACAATGAACTCCTAGAATTCATCGCAATATCAGAATCAACCCCGGGACCTTTCGCAATTAATATAAGTACATTCATTGGTTTCAGAAATTCTAGAATAATAGGTGCTATATTCTCAACGCTTGGAGTAGTTCTTCCATCTTTTATAATAATTATCCTTGTATCAAAATTCATAAACAAATTTAAAAATAACATTTATCTTGAAAGCACTCTAAAAAATATAAGACCTGTAATACTTTCACTCTTAATTTATTCCGTTATAAATATTGCAAGTAAATCACTTTTTTCATCATCAGGAATAGATAAAATAAATCTAATATTATTTTTGATCTTGCTCCTATTTAATTTAAAATTTAAACTATCACCTCTAAAAATAATTTTGCTATCAGGAATACTTGGAGTAATTTTTTTAAAATAAAAATGCATCTCAATAAATTTTGAGATGCATTTTTTAAACTCTATAACTTTCTTCTCCAAAATCTGCCCAAATTTCGCATTGAGATAATACTGTTGCCACGGCATCCTCTAAACCTTTTGGTGGATAATCATAGTCTTTTAAAAGTTTTCTAACCATTCTACGCATTTTTGCTCTCGCAGTATCCTTTTTCTGCCAATCTATAGTTCTACTTCTTCTTAAGCTGTCTGTAAGCATACGAGTGAGTGCTACAAGTTCTTGATTTGTGTAAAAATCTTTTATAGCCTCTGGTCGAGTTAGTGCATCATAAAATGCCATCTCCTCATCACTAAGTCCAAGTGATTCTGCCTCTTCTGAGGAGCGTGATATATCTCGTGCCATCTTTAATAGCTCTTCTATTATCTCTTCATTTGTGATCATTCCATTTATATATAACCTCATAGCCTTATTTAACATTTCCGAAAATTTTTGTGATTTAACAATATTATTCCTTTTATATACTGAAATCTGTTCATTTAAAAGTTTCTTTAACATTTCAACTGCCAAATTCTTCTCTTTCATATTTGAAACTTCTTCTAAAAATTTTTCATCAAATATAGAAACCCCAATATCAATATCAGAAAATAAATTTATAATACCATCACTTTTTATACTCTCTTTTAATAAGTCATTAATATGCTTATTTATATCTTTTAAAGAAAGAGGTTTATTTTCTCCTGTTATGCGTGTAAGTAGTGTACGAAGTGCTTCAAAATATGCAGATTCAAGTCTTTGATCCTTAGTTAAAATAGAGCGACAAAGTGAAACAGATTGACGCAAGAGAAGCGACTCTTTTATATAGAATTTTTTATCCTCCTTTCTTGATGGATCTGATAGAAAGTTAACGCCTCCACTTATAAGTTTTGCACGCGTAAGATCTGTTAATGATTTAAGCATAAATGAGGAATAATCAAACCCATGCAAAAGAGCACGACATACCTCAAGTTTTTCTATAAACTTTGGATAAGCAATTTTTGAGATATCACTCTCCCCATAATTTACCTTATCTCTCTTTGTGTAATCGCTCATCGCCTTTTTCAAAGCTCCTGCAATTCCAATATAATCAACTATAAGTCCGCCCTCTTTATTTTTATAAACTCTATTAACTCTAGCTATAGCCTGCATTAAATTATGACCACTCATAGGTTTATATATATACATAGTTGCAAGAGATGGAACATCAAATCCAGTAAGCCACATATCAACAACAATTGCTATTTTAAATGAAGATCCATTATCCTTAAATTTTTTGGCTAGTTCATCCTTATAACGTTTATTTCCTATTATTTTTCTCCAATCTTCTGGATCGTTATTTCCTGAAGTCATAACAACATATACTTTTTCTTCCCATTCAGGCTTTAATTCTAAAATTTTATGATAAATTTTCATAGCAATAGGGCGAGAATATGCAACTATCATTGCTTTACCTGTTAATTCATACTGTCTGTTTTCTTCATAGTGCATTACGATATCTCTAGTTAAAGAGTCTATAGTTTGATCTGCTCCAAGTATACTCTCTAATCTTCCAAGTTCTTTTTTACTCTTCTCAATTGCATGAATCTCAGCGTTATTAGATAAAATTTCATACTCTTTATCTATCATCTCCAATATAGAGTTATCCAAATTCAATTTAATTACACGGCTTTCATAATAAACTGGGCGAGTTGCTCCATCTTCTACAGCTTGAGTCATATCATATATATCAATATAATTTCCAAACACCTCAATTGTAGATCTATCTTTTAATGAAATCGGAGTTCCTGTGAAACCTATATATGTTGCGTTAGGGAAATTATCTCGTATTATTCTAGCTATACCAAAACTTATACGCCCTGTATTTTTATCAACTTTCTCATCTAATCCATACTGTCCCCTATGGGCCTCATCTGCCATGATTATAATATTTTTTCTCTCTGATAGAGGCTCTGTACTTTCCTCAAACTTTTGAATTGTTGAAAAAATGATTCCATTTGCCTCTCTTCCAGCAAGAAGTTTTTTCAAATGCTCACGGCTTTCTGCCTTATTTGGAACTTGATAAAGAAAATCTTTACATTTAGAAAACTGAGAGAAGAGTTGATCATCTAAATCATTTCTATCTGTAAGTACAAGTATAGTTGGAGAATTTATGGTTTCACAAAGAAGATGAGCATAAAATAGCATAGATAGGGATTTACCACTCCCTTGTGTGTGCCAAAATACTCCAGCTTTTCCATCGCTTTCTAAAGCATTAAGAGTCGATTTAATAGCTTTTCTAACAGCGAAATATTGATGATAGGCTGAAAATATTTTTGAATTTTCAGAAAAGCATATAAAATTTTTGATGATATCAAGTAGGCGAGCTTTATCAAACATTCCTTCAATAAAAGTATCAAACTGAGCATAAGAGGTATTTTCATAGCTTCCATCCTTAGTTTTCCACTCCATGAATCTATCTTCACTACTTGTTATAGTTCCAGCCTTTGATACTGCAAGATCACTCATAACTAAAAAAGCATTGTAATTAAAAAGAGAAGGTATCTCGTACATATAATTTCTGAGCTGATTATATGCTTCTGACACGCTTGTCTCTTCACGACTTGGAGACTTAAGCTCAAATACCACAATAGGAATACCATTTAAAAATAAAATAAGGTCTGGTCTCTTCTCACTATTTTCAACAATTGTCCACTGATTAACTATTGTGAAGGTATTTTTCTCTAGGCAGTTATAATCGGCAAGCTTAACTAAATAGCTTTCCTGATTTCCGTTATTAAAACAGTTGACGCTCACTCCATTTTGTAGATAATTCATAAATATTCTATTTTTATCAAGTAAGGTTCCACCTTCAATGTTTCTTAGTTTATTTATGCATTCATTAATTGCAGATTGTGGGATGTCTTTGTTTATTCTCTTAAGAGATGGTGTAAGCTCATCCATATAAATAGCATCTGAATAATCACGGCTTATATCTGGTCCGTATAAATAATTATAAGAAAGAGTATCTCTGAAAACCTCAATCAAAGCATTTTCATAATTCGCTTCTGTGTATGACATATATTAACCTCCTTGTATCAAAAATTTTATATACTTAAATATTTCTCTATTTAACTCTGATCTCTCCAGACATTAATTTTGGAAGTAATGTATCACGAATTGAAGAGAGATTAGTTGATTCAAAAATATTATGATCATATAAATCCATTAATTGTCCAATTAATACCTCAAATATTTTTAAAAATTCGTAATTTGGTAATATAATTGGTATATTCCTCATATCTGTTTGCGTTATTAATGGTTGAGTAGAACCTCTATTCATATTATAAAATTTTACAATACATAATTGTTGATATACAAATTCATAATATTCAGTTTTTATAACTAATGTATTATCAGACGGCCAACAAGGAGAACAAAATCTCTGTATAACTCCATGAGTACCAACCCGACCAGTTATTAAAATCTTTTCATTATAAAGAGTATCACTAGTAAATCCCATCACAGAACTCGCCCCAATAATAGGTATATAAGCTTCCATAGATACTGTAGACATACGTAACTTAGGTCGTTTACCAGTAGTAATGTTTGCAATATCACCAAGTTTTACTTCTTTCCAATCATCTGGCATCTTACCGCCCCAAGGTTCAAAGTCCACAAACCAAGATTTAAAAATCGCCTTCGCCATTTCCTCCAAAGTTTTATTTATTTTCTTGTTGAGTTCGATTTTGTCATCTAAAATCTTAAGTAGTTGTCCAATTTTTTGTTGCTCTTCTAACGGTGGTAAAATAATTTTTAACTTACCTATATCTGATGGTTTTATCGATGGATACGTAGATACACTTTGTTCTGCAATACTATGTAATAAATTTACTATATCATTTTGAGTTAAATAATAATAAATAAAATTACTATCAGCAACTAACTTGTCTGTAGTAATTACCGCAAATCCAGTAGACACAAGCATATTAGTTAATACATCTTTCATGATACCATAATGCCTTTGATTCGGACGTACTGTTGAATATAAAATATCATCAACATTAACTTTTCTCCGTGCTCTACTCGGTAATTTATCTTTACCAATTATAAAATGTTGAATACTATCAATATTATTTTCTACTATACTGCTTGTATCTAGATAATTAACAAATTCCCATTTATCTAGAATAGAATATGTACTCTGATTAATTTTACAAATATTAGATATAGATGTAATTCTCCACCCATCTATCATAATGAATTAACCCCTTTTCTAATCATCCCAATTATCGCTTCCTGCCTCCCTCTCTTTTAAAATTAAAATTTCTAGAAGATCATCAAAAGCATAAATAAAATTATCGCGTATAAGAATAACAAGTGTATCAATATCCTCTGTTAAATTAAATTGTCCTACAATCCCAGTTCTATAAATAATATCATCCCTCGTCTCTTCAAAATTAGCAGTTTTAAGTGCGTTAAGGCTTGCAGAAAAATTATCTATCTTTTTCATTATATACTCCTTCATTAATCTCAAGAAAAAATATCCTTTATAACTCTTTCAGGAATATTATATTTCATATCCTATACTCCCAAGTCTTTTTCGAATCTCTTCTTCAAGTTCATGAGATTTATTAAACATCTCTCGAAGTTCCCCAGTGAGTCTCTTCATCTTATCATCAAATCCTTCAGAATCATCTTCTCTATCTTTTATTCCAACATATCTTCCAGGAGTTAAAATATAATCCTCTTTTGATATCTTCTCAGTTGTTGCAACTGCACAGAAACCTTTCACATCTTCAAGCGTCCCTTCCTCAAACGCACGAAATGTATCAGAAATCTTTTTAATATCTTCTTCTGTCATCTCTCTTAATTTCCTATTTACCATCTTTCCCATATCTCTTGCATCTATAAATAAAGTTTTACCCTTTTGACTTTTATCCCTATTTATAATCCATAATGACACAGGAATCTGAGTTGTATAAAATAATTGACTCGGCATAGCAACAATCCCTTCAACAAGATCATCTTCAATTATGCCTTTTCGAATATCCCCCTCGCCTCCACTTTTAGATGAGAGAGAACCGTTTGCTAAAACCATTCCGATCTTACCTCTTGGTGAAAGATGGTGAATCATATGCTGAAGCCAAGAAAAGTTTGCATTCCCAGACGGTGGCAAACCATAAGACCATCTAACATCATCATTCAAACTTCCATCATTCCAATTTGAAAGATTAAATGGTGGATTTGATAATATAAAATCTGCCTTAAGCGTTTTATGTAAATCATTATAAAATGTATCCGCACTATGAGGTCCAATGTCCCCTTCTATACCCCTAATTGCAAGATTCATAATTGCCATTTTACGAGTCGTTGGATTTGAATCCTGACCAAATATTGATAAATTATTTATATTCCCTGAATGATGCTCAACAAACTTTGCAGACTGCACAAACATTCCCCCAGAACCACAACATGGATCATATACTCTACCATTAAATGGCTCTAATATTTCAACGAGCGTTCTAACAATACAAGAAGGGGTATAAAATTCTCCAGCTCTCTTTCCTTCTTGCTCTGCAAATTTAGAAAGGCAATACTCATATGTTCTCCCTAATATATCCTTGTCCCGTCCATGATCTATCATATGAATATTTGTAAATAAGTCAACAACATTCCCAAGACGGCGTTTATCAAGTTCCTCTCTTGAATAATTTTTGGGAAGAATATCCTTTAATCTCCTATTCTCTTTCTCAATTGCTCTCATGGCATTATCTATTACAATACCTATTTCCTCTTTGTGAGCAGAGGCTTGTATTACGCTCCACCTTGCCTCAGGAGGAACAAAGAATACATTAACTTCAGTATAAGCATCCTTATCTTCAACATCATCATCATCTCTTAATAATTCCTGATATCTTCTCTCAAAACTATCAGATATGTACTTAAGGAATATAAGCCCGAGAACAACGTGCTTGTATTCTGCTGCATCCATATTACCTCTTAAAATATCAGCAGCAGACCAAATCTGCTGCTCAAAACTAATCGATGCCGTATTATTTTTCTTTACACTCATATCTTCCTCCAAATATCATTAATGAGTATGATATGTCATTTGCCAAGTCACCCCAAATTTATCAGAAACCCAAGCATAAAGCCCTGCAAAAAACTGAGGGGAAAGTTCCATCATAACATGTCCCTCTTCTTTAAGCTTTTCATAAGCTATACGTATTTCTTCTTCACTATTAAAATCAACAGCAATAGAGATCATGCAAGATGGTACAAAAGTATTTTTATCATGTAAACTCTCATCTGTATCAGAAAACATAACCTCTGATCCACAAATATTAAGTGTTCCATGAAGTACCCAATTTTTCTTACTTTCATCTACTGGAAATTCAGAATTACTTGGCATATCTCCGTAATGCATTACCTTCTTATCTGTTCCATTAAATACTTTTTCATAAAAGTTAATAGCCTCATTTGCATCTCCCTTAAATGTAATAAAAGGTTTAACCATAATTTTACCTCCTAAAAACTTTTTCTATAATAATTATTGAAACATACTTATAATACTACATCTTCAATGTCTTTTAAAGATTTGCCATCTTTATTCTCCTCATTTAGAAATAAAATAAGAATCCCCTAAAACTCAAACAATTTTAAGGGATTCTTTTATCAATGTATAAAAAAAAGAAAATTTTTAAGCTCTAAATTATCGACTTTAATTATACTTCTACTTTTTTGTGTTTTTATCGATTCCAATTTTATTTTTTATCTCATTATTTAATTTAGTCCTCCAATCATCTGTATATGTTCTAGTATTTTTCAAAAGTTCATCTACAAATGCGGCAACATCTTCACCAGTTACTTCCAAAATAGATTTACCATTAGACGCTCCTTCCTCAAACAAATCGATCAATCCATAATGAACCTCCATCATATCATAATCAGGAGCTGCTACAAACTGCCACATATGGTTTTGAATTTTCTTAAATACATACTGATAATTCTCAGGTAAATCCTTAACACGTTGCATCTGTTGTTTATACACGCGACGACTCTCTCTTATTTTGCTTATATTAAAATAATCGTTAAAAATTTTATTCGTAATTTTTATTTTCCCCCAATTCATTTATTTTTGATGACAAAAACTCCCATTTTTTCCAAAACACTCGTAACTCCTTACGCCCTTTATCATTAAGCGAATAAATTTTTCGTGGTGGTCCGAGTTCAGACCGTTTTTTTTGAATATCCACTAATTTATTTTTCTCAAATCTAATCAAAATAGTGTAAACAGTCCCTTCAACAACGTCTTTGAATCCAAATTCATTAAGCTTACGAGTAATTTCGTATCCATAAGTGTTCTTCCGATTAATAATCTCAAGAATACAACCTTCTAAAATACCTTTTAGCATTTCGGTTATATCTTCCATAAAAACACCGCCTGTTCCTATATAAATACTATTATGTAATACTTATTATTACTAAATAGTATTACATAATAGTTGAAATGTCAATACTATTTAAAATCTCATCTTTACTATAAAATAAAAAAGAGTGAAAGGATTCTAACCTTTCACCCAATATCAATTAAAAAACCATCTACCTATGAAAATCCTTCATTAGTAGATGGTATCATCTGGCACACAGGAGAGGATTCGAACCCCCGACCAACTGGTTCGTAGCCAGCTACTCTATCCAACTGAGCTACCTGTGCATAATAACCTAATTATATCAAAACATATTATATTTTTCAATTAAATTATTTAACCTCATTTTTTAAGATACTTCATCAATGCATCTTTCTTTATTAAATATACACTCCTTAAAAATATAAACAAGGTTAATAGCTCCAAAATATGTAGTGGAAACATAACTTTAATTCCATTAAGCTCAGTAATTATATCAAAAACAGAAATAATTAAATAAGGTATTGTTTGTGCAAATAAAATCATTTTATAAATACTACCAAAACTTGCTCTGAATCTTATTATATACCCACATATAAAAGCAAATAATGAAATAATAAACCCGTATAAGAAATAATCAAAAACCCTGCTTAAAGGAAAAATTATATACGATACGTATTTTAAAACCCTAACAACAATATCAAATGAACTAAAAAACATTTCCTTATTTACAACGATATCTTTTGGTATCACTCCAAAAGATACGAGGTCTGAATATTTTAACGTAATTTCTCTAAGCCCATTTTTGATTATAACATAATCCTTCGTAAGTACTATAGCATCTCTATGATAACTATAATCACTAAAGTCATTTATATTAAATTCATCTCTTGTATCTCCAATTAAAAGAAAATTATTTTCCCTAAATACATTTGATTTAAAAATTACAGGTGAATTCTTTATATTTAAAACTCCGTTTGAATAGCTAATATCTTCAAATATCTCCTGCTTATTATTATTAAATTCCTCAACCTGCTTTATATTCTTATGAAAAGACATGAAATAAAACACACTTATAAGTAAAACAAATATAAATCTATTTAAAATTACCTTAGAAGGTTTCATACCCAAAAAAACTGTATATTTCTTAAAATCAAACATGGCAATACGTAGAGTACTTAAAAAACTATCTTCTTTTTTCATAACCTACTCCTCTAATAATTTCTTAGGTTTATATATTCTCCTGCTATTTAAAGAGAATACTCTATCTGACAAATCTCCCTCATTTATATTATCTATAATCTTTTTCATATCATACATTCTTGCATCTATAACATCTATATGATGAAGAAGTTCCCCTTCAATTATCATTGGCTTTATTGGACTTCCATATTCAGCCTCATAATGATGAGACAATATCATATGCTGAAGTAACATCCTAACTTCACTAGATATGTTTAAACTATTGCAAACCCTATCAACAAGAGTTATACCTTGTATTAAATGTGAAAGCATTTGACCTTCCACTGTATATGTACTTACTATACCTAATTCATTTGAATCCATTTCTTCAGTTTTCTCAATATCATGAAGCACTATTCCCGCAAATAGTAATTCTCTATTAACAAAAGGATAAAGTCCACATATGCTCTCACCAAGCTTTATCATACTTAAAATATGATATAATAATCCTCCTTTTATTGAATGATGGTTACTTTTAGCTGCTGGATAATATAAAAGTTTATCCTTTTTTATATCGAGTATAGCTAATAAAACACTTCTTATCTCCTTTTGTTTAAATCCAGATATTAAATTATAAAGCTCATCAAACATATAATTAGAATCCATAGGAGCACATTGAACATAATCATCAATATTTATATATTCTTTATCAAAATCATTTGATAAATTTTCAATCTTAAGTTGCATACTACCTTGCCAACTCAAAATGCATCCTTTTACTTTAACTAAAGTATTTTCTTTAAATTCATCATTATAATCATCTTTTAAATCCCAAAGCTTAGCATTTATATTACCAGTTTTATCAGAAAAATTAATATCTAAATATTTTTTATTACTAGAGTTTGTAAGTTTTACATGTATAGTTCTAATAAGATATACTCCTTGAATTCTTTCTCCTACTTTAAAATCCTTTATATTTATATGCCCTTTCATTTAACACCTCGATTTTTTATAATATTATTATATTAAAGTATTTTATATAAAAATGGAAGGTTTTAAGAATTAATAGTTCATTATGAAAAATTTTTTAAAAGATAATGTAAAAGAATTAATCAATATATTTAATCAAAATAATTTTGAATGTTACGTTGTTGGAGGAGCCATAAGAAATTATTTATTAAATATTCCTATTTATGAATTTGATTTATGTACAAATGCTCATCCAAAATACATTAAATCTTTATTTGAAAAACATATAAACATAGGTGAAAAGTTTGGGTGTATAAAAATCCATTTTAAAGGAGATTGGTTTGAAATAACAACACTCAGAATTGAAAAAGAGTATATAGATTTTAGACATGCAAACTATATAAAATTTATAAACTCACCATATGAAGATTCATTAAGACGCGATTTCACAATCAATTCAATTTATTATGATGGTAATAAGCTAATAGATCCGATGCTTGGAACTAATGATATAAAAAATAAACTTCTAAGAGTAATTGGAGATGGAAACATAAAATTCAAAGAAGATCCCCTAAGAATTTTAAGATGCATTAGATTCAAATCAGAACTTGATTTTAACATAGAATACTTAACTTTACTTGCACTCAAAAATAACTTCAATTTAATAATAAACTTATCTAAATACAGAATAAATGAGGAATTAAAAAAAATTTTTAAAGGAGTAAATTTTATAAAATCTATACAATTATTAAACTTATTAAACTTCTTTTCACTTGTTTCAAATAAAGAGGTAAAATTATTTAATATAAATTCCTTAATAAATTCAGTAACTGATTTCCACCTAAGGATATTTTGTTTGTTTTATTTTCACTCAAAAATAAGTGATAATCTCATTTTTCAAATATTAGAAAGTGATTATAACATAAACAAAAAAAAGATGATAGAAATAAAAAAGGTATACGACGCCATAAAAAACTTCCAAAATAATAAACTATTTATAAAAAAAATTATTTTAAAGGAAAATTATAAATTCTCCCTTAAAATAATTTTAATAATATCTCATTATATAGACAAAATGATATTAAAAATTTTTTATAAAATAAAGTGGGGATATTCTCCATTAAAATTCAAACATATAAATCTAAACACACAAAACTTCGTAAAAAACAAAAAAGATGTTATTAAATATAATAAATATCTAATAACACTTCTCCATCTTAAACCATCTTTAAATGAATATAATACATTAATACATTTGATAAAATTTTTCAAACCATAAAAGCTTTATTATTCTCAAAAGAATAAATATAACTCTCAGAAATGTCTAAATTAAATATTTTATTCAGAGCAATCTTATAATAATAAAGTTGTTCTTTATACTTATTAGGAATAACTTTATTATTAAATATATGCTTGTCTGTTTTATAATCTATTAAAACTATGTTATCTCCATCAAAGAAAAACAAATCAATTATTCCTTGAATTCTCAAATCATTATTTTTATTTATCTTATCTACCCTATGATTCATCAAAAACTCAAATTCCCTATAAACTTTTCTTCTATCCTTATTAAAACACTCTATAACTCTCTTACCTAAATTACTTTCAAAAAATTTTAATATCTTATTTAAATTCAAATACTTAATATCATCATTAGAAAGCATCTCGCATTTAACCATACGATTTAGCTCACTTTCTAAATAATCATAAACCATACTTGGTCCTAAAACTATATTTTGCATAAAAAAATGATATAAATTACCTATATCTAAAGCTGTGTACAACTTTTCATTTTTGCTATCATCAATAAATTTAGGAACCTTAAAATTTATATTTAATTTCTCTTCCTCATCATAAGATAATATCTCAGATACAGATAAATTAATCGGCATATTAATCACATCATCATAATCATACTTAAAATTAAAAATATCATTTATATGATTATAACTTGAGGATTCTCTCTCCATAATACTTTCTAAATTTATATCATCATTTTCACTATCATGTTTCTCACCCTTTAAAAAATCTGATTTATTATATACATTAATTTTAAACTCACACTTATTTAAATCATTGTGTAATCCATTTTCACCTTTATATTCTCTAAGAATATATCCATCTCTATGTTTCATAAGTGAATTACACAAAAAATCCAAATAACTCTTACATTTATAAATATCAGCTACTCTTTGAAAATCTTTATCCGAATTGTATGTACCTGTTATAAATAATTTCTCCTTAGCTCTTGTTAAAGCCACATATAGTATTCTAAGTTCTTCTGAAATAATATTGTCTTTATGATCTTCTTTAATAATATTTTTAATAAACATATCTGTTTCTAAATTCAAATTGTAATCTATGTGATTTAATCCAATACCAAACTCATCATGCAATATTATAGAATTATTCAAATCCTTAAAATTAAATCTACCTGATGTATTACAAAGTATTACTACTGGAAATTCAAGTCCTTTACTTTTGTGTATACTCATTATACGTACTACATTTTCATTCTCAGATATATTTTTAGGGACTAATATATCATCTCCAAATTTCTTTGAATACTTCAAATACTCTATAAAATTAAATAATCCTGAAAAACTAGCAACCCTAAACTCCTTTGCCTTATTAAATATAATTCTTAAATTACTCTGCTTAGTTAATCCATCTTCCATAGTTGACAGTAAAAAATAATATTTACTATCCTTATATATAAACCAAATAAACTCATCAATTTTCATAAACAATGACTTTTCCCTATATTCATTTATCTTCTCTACAAAAAACATACACTTATCATAAAGAATTTTAAACCTGTCATAGGTTATTGAAAATTCATCATTTAAAAACACTCTATTTTCTACACAACAATTTAAATTCAAAATATACTTAATATTTTTATATATGTACTCATCATTATTTACAATTCTTATATATGCTAAATCATTATTTGAAAAATTAAATATTTCACTTTTAAGAACTGTAAGTATATCAACATCATCAGTAGGATTATTAATAACTTTAAGTAAACTTAATATTGTGATTACCTCAATACAATCAAAAAATTGATCCCCTCCATCAAAATATGATGGTATATTGTTTTTCTCAAGCTCTTCATGTAATAATTTTGATATACATGCACCATTTACATTCCTTACTAAAATAACAATATCCTTATATTCAATTTTCCTATATCCATTAATACTTTTATCATAAATTTTATATATTGTATCTTCAGAATTAATAAGCTTATTTATATATTCAATAATTAAGCTACACTCCACATCCTCCATTTCATTAATAATATCTGAATTTTTTTCATCATTTATTATAATTGAAAGAGTAACCTCTCCTTCACAATTTTCATTATTATTTTTAATCACTTTATAGTCACTTGCACAATTTAAATATTCCTCAGGTGTATATTCTATATTAGATATTCCATCTATCATAATATTCTCAAATATAAAATTAACAAAACTAATTACTTCATTCCTACTCCTATAATTATCATATAATAATATCTTATTCTCATTTCCTTCTACAAAAGTTATATCATCTACTTTTTTAAAATTCTTGTATTTTTTACTAAATAAATCTACTTTTGCACCTCTAAAACCATAAATACTCTGCTTAATGTCGCCGACCATAAATACATTATAATTATTCTTTATTTTATTTATTATATATTCTTGTATGTAATTAGTATCTTGATATTCATCTATAAAAATATATTTGAATTTATTTCTATAATTATCACATATCCTGGTATCATTCAAGAGTTTAATTACTAAGTGTTCCATATCATTAAAATCTACATAGTTTTCTGATAATTTTCCTAATTCAAATTTCTCCTTAAATTTACATACAATCTCAAATAATTTAATAACAATATTTTTCAAATCACCAATTTGCAACTTTAATATATTTTCACTTACAATAAATATGTTTTTCTTTAAAGAGTCTATAAAATCTTTTAATCCACTCCTTATTTCTTTATAATCATCACATAATTTTGATAATCTCAAAAAATTAAAACTATAAATATACTCATATACATCTTCATAAGAATTATTTAATCGTTTTATAAATGAATTAATTATAAATATATCATTCTCTATAATACTATAAACCTTTTTATTATTACTAATTCCCAATAAAAAATCAATTAACTTTTTTTTATACAATGTAAATTTATTTATTAATCGTAACCGTAATACCTTACCTAATTTGGTTGAAAATATATCATCATTATCTTTTATTATGTAAATATCTGTACTTTTTTCTATAAATCCATCAATATCAACTATATTTTGTATAAATTCATAAATATATACAATTATCTCCCTTAATTTTACATCTGAATATTTTCCTCCATAAATATTTACTATAGTCAAAAAATCCTCATCCTCATTTTCATAATAAAAATTAAATGTATCATCAAGTGCATCACCAATTAGCATCTTTCTATGACTATCCTTAATTATTTTAAAATTAGATCCCAAATTTAATTTATAATAATTATTTTTTAAAATATCCAAACAAAAAGAATGAAAGGTTTGAATATTAGAATTACTTACTAACATTAATTGCTCTTCTAAAATATGTTTGTTTATATCATTAATGTTATCTTCTAATGCTTTTACAATTCTCTCTTTCATTTCAACTGCTGCAGCATTTGTAAATGTAATTACTAATATTTCATTTATAGATACACAATAATTCAATATTAAATTTATTATACGCTGAACTAAAACTGCTGTTTTTCCTGATCCAGCTGAAGCCGATACGAGCAAATCTCCGTTAATTAATTCAATAACATTTTTCTGATTCTTACTAAAATCCACTAATTATTTCCCTTTCGTATTAAATTAAAAAATAAATCTTTATCTAATTCATTAATAATCCTAAATTTATTTGTTTTCTTTGTAAATTTACATATTCCTACATAATTGCAATAACTACATCTCGATTGATTAATATCATCTAATACAGGACATACCTCTATATTTCCATCATAAATTTCCATAATTTTATCCTTAACAGATTCGTGTACAAATTCTAATATATCACTAAATTCATTTTCAGATAAAATACTCTCTAGAGAATTAACCTTAGATATTTCTCCATCTTTATTTATTTTTAAAGATATACTGCTTCCATTTCCATTATTTAAAATATTTTTATCGATAAGATTAATCTTTTTAATATCATTAATAATAAATCCACTATATCTGTAATACTTCTCAGTTTCTTTTATCAAATCTATATTCTTCTTATTCTTAATTATAGGTTTACTTATAGTAAAATAAAAAATACCACAAGGATTTAGATCAATATTATAATTATCTCTATATAATCTTATAATATAATCCATATACGCAATTGTTTGTATATTTAAAACATTATAAATTTTACCATAATCTATATCATGAATACTTGATTTATAATCAATAACATTTATAAACATCTCATCATTACTCTTACAAAAATCAATGCGATCAACTTTCCCAACAAAAGAAGCCCTTCTACCATCATTTAAAATTAATTCTATTTTAGAACTATTTTTTCCAAATTCAAATTCATAATATTTATGAAAAAATTCTGTATTTCCTAAGTGCTTACAAGTAAAAAATATTGCATCACTTATAATCTTCCTCACTTTTTTCCCAAAAGTTCTAAATTTAAAATTATTATTTAAAATATAACTCCCATTATCATAAGAAAAAATTATATTATTAAAATAATCTAAGGTAAATTTATCAATTTCATCTTTAGATAAATTCCTAAAATTATAATATTTTATTATATTCTTACATATATTCTCCATTAAAAAATGAACTATGTTACCATAATCATAAGATTCAAAAGAAAATATCCTTCTAATCCTTACTTTTATTATATAATCTAAAAAATACTTGAATGGACACTTAGAATAAGTTTCTACTGATGATATAGAAAATTTTGTATCTTTATATATATAATTTAACATATCCAAATCAAGTAAATCTTTATAATTCTTACCTCTTATTCTCATTAAAAATATAGATATAAAATCCTTAAATTTATCATTATTTTTATAAAAATTATATAACTCCGTATGAATCTTAGATAATTTATTATTTAAAATACAATTTTTAAAATCCAATATAAAACTACTTAACGTACTATTCATAGAATATATATTATCTATTGAAAATTCAGTTTTTATAATAGTTTTGTTATCTTCAATTACTTTAGGAAATATTTTCTTAATTCTAGATATTAAAATCGATGGATTCATAGATCTACTATCCATATTTGATATAGAATAACTAATATATAAACTCTCCTTAGGTATATTTAATAGAGAATATATAAGATAATTTTCAGATAAATTCTTATCAATATTTGTACCTGAAAATTCAAATCCTAAATTCCTTATATAATTCTTTTCTAAGTCATTTATTAAATCCTCTTTTTTATAAATTTTAGGAAAATTTATAGAGTTACACCCTATAACAAATAATACCTTATAGTTACCTATCTTTAATCTTTCAATATCCCCTATTAATATTTCATCCATCCTCATAGGTACATGGGATATTTCAATTTTTGATATACTATTTATCAGAATTTTTCCGAACTCAGAAAAACTTAACATCTCATTCCTAAATATATCATTTATCTCATCTAAAACATTAAAAATATTATCTACAATTTGAACTATTTCATTAGCATTAATAAAATCATTTCTTAATTTAAGTGATTCACATATATATTGTATTTTATCTAAGAAACCAAAATCTTTTAAAAAATTATATAACTCTTTAATAAAATAATTTACACTATTTTTCCCTTTTACCTTATTAAATAAGGCCATTAATGGATCTATAATAATTCTTCGTATAGCATTTATTTTGTTTATATCAATGTTATCTTCATTTCCTCTTTCTATTTTGTATCTTATATAATACTCATCTATAAAATCAGTTTTCCATTTATATTTTGATATACCATTTTCCAACGAAAAATTTTCAATTAAAAATATTTCATCATCATCTAAATCTAAAAGTCCACTCTTTATATACTTAAATAAAGCATTATTAGAAAAATTATTATCAAAAATTTCAAATATAGAAAATATAAAAATACTAAACATATTTGATGTTATCTCATTTTTTTTATCTATAAAATAAGGAATATTAAATTCATCAAAAGAAACTCTTATAAAATTCTCGTATGAATCAATATCCCTACATATAACCCCTATATCTTTATACCTATATCCTATATTTATAACTAAATATCTAATTTTTTTACATAATTCTTCAACCTCATAAAAGTTATTTAAACATTTATTTAAAAATATATTCTTAACCTCATAAGGATAAGGTCTAACATTATATTTCAAATAATTTCTATCTAAATATTTAAGTTCATCGCTTTTATGTACATCATTTAAATATACTTCTTCAATATCGTAACAATCTTTGTTGAAAAGTAATGTTAGAACTCTATTCTTTATTTTAATAATATCGTTATAAATAATACTATTTGATAACTCATCTATTGTAAGAGATACAACTAATTTATTTGACCTATCAATAATTATATTTAAAAACTCATATTGATAATATGTAAATATATCGAACCCATCTATATAAATATTATAAGAATTAAATAGATCCTTATTTTTTTGTATAATATCATTTGCTATTCTCATATCATCTAAAGAATCTAAATAATTATTATCTATATAATCATTATATAAATTATTTATATACATCAAATCACTAATCTTACTATATAACTCCGTATTAGGATTAATAGCATTTAATATACAATTAATACAATTATTATCTATATTATAATTCTTAAAATCTATTAACATTGATAATATTTCATCAGACAAATCAATGTTATTATTATCTTTAAAATATAAAAACTTACCATAATTATTCCTAATCAAATAATTAACTAACAATGACTTACCTATATTCGATATCCTATTTTTTGTTTTTCCCTTAAATATATTTAATAACTTAAACGTGAATTTCTTAAAATCCATTATCTCAAGCTTTGACAGTGCATTTTCTCCTAAATACTCAAGTATCCTATTTTCCATCATAAAAGTGTTATGACTAGGAACTATAATTAAAATTCTATGATCATTAACATTTTTCATTTCATTCTTTATTTCATTCAATATATACTGTGTTTTTCCATAACCTTTTTTCCCAAATATAAATTTAAATTTCAATTTTACTCTCCCCAAATATAATTTGATAAAAACTCAAAATACTCAATTATTAAAATTCATATAAAAAAATATACTTTACCTATAAAAACAAAAATGTCTATATGAAAATATTACATAAAGACATTAATACATTAATTTTATTTGATAGTATATGCTAAATACACTTTTTAAAATAAAATACAAAAAAGGTGCTATAATATAAATAGCACCTTTTGGCGGAGAAAGAGGGATTCGAACCCTCGCACCAGTTTCCTGATCTACACCCTTAGCAGGGGTGCCTCTTTAGCCTCTTGAGTATTTCTCCAAAAACAATGGCGGAGAGAGTGGGATTCGAACCCACGGTACGCTATCAACGCACGCCGGTTTTCAAGACCGGTGCCTTAAACCACTCGACCATCTCTCCATTAGTTCATAGCTATTATATTACAAACAAATATATTTGTCAATGTTTTTTAGTAATATAATAGTTATTTTTTACGATAAAATTTCCTTGGATTTATTTATATAGCTTTCCTTAAAATAATTATTTTTATACATTTCTCGATAATATTTCTGTTTGCTTATAGGTATCAATGTAAACTTTAATTGGCATTCTACAATACTTTTTAATTTTTCATCTAAATTGGTATCACCATTTATTATATCATTAATCTTATTTACATAAATACTTTTGAAATAATCATTAAAAATATTATTCAAAACTTCCTCATGTAAAGCTAATTCTTTTAAATCATCAATATTTTTAATATCACTATATAAAAAACCATAATATCCTGGTGCATATTTTATACGCTCATTGTTTTCTTCTAAGACTTCAATTTCTCCATACTTATCTCTTAATGATTTTAATTGTTCCTCATCTACTACTACCAAATGATTTTGAAGTTCAACTATCATATCATTCTTTTTTAAATATTCAATATTAGAATCATTAATAATAATATTTACAAAATTCTCATAAAGCTCCTTATATCTTTCGGGAATATTATACAAAAGATCATCTTCATAAAACGCTAAAGAATACACATTAGCTGGATAATTAAATATATCAAATAAAAACTTATGATTTATCCTATACGTCTTTCTATTATCACCTACAATATTTAAATTCTTTATTCTTTCAATCCTTAATGAAAAATCCTCTCTATTAGTAGGCTTATACTTTATATATAAAATTTGTTTTATTAATGATATCTTATCCTTAATAGATAATTTCTCATTATTTATGATTCTAAATACATCATTAACATAATTTACATAAACCTTTGAATCCATATTTTCAATTATATAATCATGAAATGCAAAATTTTCTAGATCCTCATTACTAATTATATTGTTATATAAATATCCATAATCATCACCTCTATATGTATAATAAGGAGTATTCAAATCTATTTCTCTATTATCTTTGAATTCATTAACATAGTAATTTTTATCATTAAATCTAAGAACTAAATTATCGTTCTTATCTCTATAAATTCTTAACTTTAAATAAATATCAGGATATTTTTTATGTTTTATATTTAAATCATAGGAATATTCTGATAAATATTGCTTTATCCCATTATAACTCATCTCATTATAAACATTATCTAAAACTATACTCTTAATAATTTCAGACTCTTCGTTTGATAAATCAAAACTTTTACCTCCATCTATACTTGACAATTCTTTATAGTACTTTGTAAAATCAAAATCCAATATAAATTCATTATAATAATTACTATAAACATATACACCTCCGTATAAATACGGATCCTCAACGTTTATATAATCTTGGAATGGGTCTATATATATAATTTTTCTGGAATCTACTTCCAAAATATTTATATTTTCTTTAAAGTAATTGTTCTTATCCAAATACCCTATATTGGGATAATTATTATTACTTAAACCTATATAATTAAAATCATCATTGTATAATTTTATGAACTCTTCATTATCAAACTCTATAATACCATTATTATACATATATACTTTCTTAGTTAAACTATTTAAATTGATCAAAATGGAAATAATCCCCAAAATAAATACTACTAATATTAAAACAATTCCTTTTTTAATATTTTTAGTCATCAATAACCTCCTAGAAATTAAATACCAATTAAGATATAATTTCCAATCCATTAAAGTATTTCTTGAGTATTTCTGGTATAACAACATTACCTTCTGATGTTTGGAAATTTTCAAGTATAGCAGCAAATGTTCTGCCAACTGCTAAGCCCGATCCATTTAAAGTATGAACAAATTTAGCTTTAGACGAGCTATTTTCTTTGTACCTTATATTACTCCTACGACTCTGAAAACTTTCAAAATTACTACAACTAGATATTTCAACATACCTATTATAACTTGGCATCCAAACTTCTATATCATATTTAAAAGCCTGTGAAAATCCCAAATCACCTTTGCATACCTTAACAACCCTATATGGTAATTTCAATTCTTTTAATAAAACCTCAACATCATTAACAAGACTATCTAATTCATTATATGAATCTTCCTCTCGACAAAACTTAACTAACTCAACTTTATTAAATTGATGTAATCTTATCAATCCTCGTGTATCCCTACCGGCAGAACCAGCTTCAGATCTAAAACAAGCACTATAAGCTGCAAACTTTTGTACAGGATTTTGATCATTCAAAGATATTATTTCATCTCTATAAAAATTAGTCACTGGTATTTCCGCAGTTGGTATTAAAAAATAATCTCTATTTTCAACTGAGAATGCATCATCTTTAAATTTTGGTAATTGACCTGTTCCTATAAAACTATCTTTATTTGCCATATATGGAGGAATAAGCTCAACATACCCATGTTCTATTGTATGTACATCTAAGAAGTAATTTATTAAAGATCTTTCCAATCTCGCACCTAATCCCTTATAAAATACGAACCTAGATCCTGTAACCTTAGCACTTCTCTCAAAATCTAATATATCTAAATTTTTAGCTATATCCCAGTGCGATCTTATCTCAAAATCACATTTAGTTGGCTCTCCCCATCTCCTAATCTCAACATTATCGTCATCACCATTTCCTTCTGGAACATTGTTATTTGGTATATTAGGTATTCTAAGCATAATATAATTTATTTTATCATTTAAAATAAATATTTTTTTATCTAATTCTTTAATATAATCACTTAAATCTTTCATCTCTTTAAAAATACTATCAACATTTTTACCAGTTTTTTTTAATGAAACTACACTCTTAGATGAGATATTTCTCTTATTCTTCAATTCTTCCACTTTAAGTATATATGAATTTTTTTCTTTATAAAATTCAATGAGATCATCTATTAAATCAATAGGAAAATCTTCTCCTCTATTAGTAAGCTTCTGTTTAACAAAATCCTTATTTGAAACAATAAATTTTAAATCTAACATAAAAATCTCCTATACTAAATATTTTTAATTTCTCTAATTGTAAAATATTAAACTGTCACTTTTAAGATTAACAATAATTAGAATCACAATATTTTAACAAATTTATGTATTTATTATTTATTATTCTTTTTTCAGAATGGTGATATCTAATAGAATCTAAAAACTCATCGGAATATTCAAAATTTTTTAGAATATCATAACTGTATTTTGAATGCTTTATATATCTAAAAATCCGTTTTTTATTCATAAATAACACTAACTTTCTTGTTTTCCTATTGTTTATAACAATAACAACAAACGGTTTTAAAAACAAATTTAATTTCGAATATATCTTTCCAACATCATGAAGTAAGCACATCTTTATAACTAAATTAATTTCATAATTATATATCCCAAACTTATCATATACCTTTAAACATTTTTTAGCAACTTTTATACAATGCTGTTTTTCACTTTTTAAAAGTTTATTAAAATAATATAATTCTTTTTTATTTAAATATAGATTTAAAAAGTCTTTGTCTACTTTATAGAATACACTAAACATGTAAAATATAAATTGTTTTATTCTATTCATTATTTATTTCCTAACACTTAATATTTTTCGTAGCAAATAGAAAAGAGCACGTATACAATACGCGCTCTTTTCTATACTTATAATGGTGGAGATAAAGGGACTCGAACCCTTGACCCCCTGCGTGCAAGGCAGGTGCTCTCCCAACTGAGCTATACCCCCATGGTGGATCTTCAGGGACTCGAACCCCGGACCAACCGGTTATGAGCCGGTTGCTCTAACCAACTGAGCTAAAGATCCTTACTAAGAACAACTTATACGCTAATTATATATTAAATAATATAAGTTGTCAATGCTTTTCTTAGTTATTTTTTAATGTTATTATTCTTTTATTTTACCTATAGTTGTTATCTTTTCATTATTGTTTGTTTTCATAAGTTTAACTCCTAATGAGCTTCTTCCTATTTTAGAAATATCACTAGTTTTTATTCGTATTCCAACACCATTCGAATTAATCAACATAACATCATTATTTTCATTAACTACGCATGCACAAGATACTTTACCCGTTTTTTCTGTTATTTTATAGGTTTTTATACCTTTCCCACCTCTATTTTGTATAGGATAACTTTTTAAAGGAGTTCTCTTACCATATCCATTTTCACTTGTAATTAATAAATCTTCTCCATCTGTAGCAAGATCTATTGCAACAAGACTATCTCCTTTTCTTAAAGTAATAGCTTTAACTCCTGCTGCAGATCTCCCCATAGATCGTATATTTTTTTCATTAAATATTATAGCATATCCACCACTAGTTACCATTACAATATTAGCATCACCCTTTGTTTGTTTTACATTTAACAATTCATCATTATCCTTTATTCCTATAGCGATTAATCCATTTTTTCTTATCTTAGAAAACTCAGAAATTTTAGTTTTCTTGATTAATCCAAGTTTAGTAGCCATCAATATGTAACCACAATTATCTAATCCATCTAAACATAAAACTACTTGAACTTTTTCATTACTATTTAAATTTATTAAATTAATTATATTTATTCCCTTAGCCGTCCTTGATGAATCAGGTATTTCATATGCCTTTATATTATATACTCTTCCTAAATTTGTAAAAAATAGCAAGTTATGATGAGTTGTTGTATGAAAAATATTTTCTATAAAGTCATTTTCTTTTACAGTCATAGCTTGCATACCCCTTCCTCCTCTTTTTTGGCTAGAATATGTATTAGACGCCATTCTCTTAATATAACCATCATGAGTCAAGGTAACAACTATATCTTCTCTATGTATCAAATTATCCTTATTTATATCATCTTCATAATACGTCTTATCTATATAAGTTCTTCTGTCAGTATTGTGTATTGACTTTATTTCCAGCAATTCATCCTTTATAAGATTCAATAAAGATCTTTCATTATCTAATATTTCTTTTAACTCTTTTATAAGATTCATTTTTTCAAGTAATTCTGATTCTATCTTATCTCTCTCTAAGGCAGTTAATCTTCTGAGTCTCATTTCCAGTATAGATAAAGCTTGAATCTCTGTAAGCTTAAATCTGTCTATTAAACTTTGCTTAGCTATTTCATTATTATTAGATTCTCTTATTATTTTAATAATTTCATCAATATTATCTAAAGCAATTTTATATCCTTCTAATATGTGCTTATTATTCTCAGCCTTTTTTAAATCAAATTTACTTCTTCTCGTTACAACTTCTTTTTGGTAATTTAAATAATGAATCAAAATATCTTTAAGATTTAAAATTTTAGGCTCATTATCAACTAAAGAAAGCATTATAACTCCGAATGTATCTTGCAGTTTAGTTAATTTATACAATTGATTTAATATTATATTAGCATTAACATCTTTTTTTAATTCAATTACGACCCTTATACCTTCTCTATCTGATTCATCTCTTAAATCATGTATCCCAATAATTTTTTTGTCTCTTATAAGCTCAGCTATATGTTCAATCAATCTTGCCTTATTAACTTGATATGGAATTTCTGTAACTATTATACAATTCCTGTTGTTTACTTCCTCAATCAAAACCTTAGATCTTACTATTATCTTACCCTTTCCTTTTTCATAGGCATCTTTGATTCCTCTCGTACCTAATATTATACCTCCTAAAGGAAAATCAGGACCTTCTATATACTTCATCAAATCATCTATACTTATATTTTCTTCTTCATTATCAATTAAATAAATTATAGCATCTATAACCTCCCCTAAATTATGTGGAGGTATATTAGTTGCCATACCAACAGCAATACCTGATGATCCATTAATAAGTAGATTAGGTATTCTACTTGGGAGAGTCACTGGTTCTTTTTCAGATCCATCATAATTATCCAAAAAGTCTACTGTTTCCTTATTTATATCCCTTATCATTTCTAAAGTAATTTTACTCATTTTAGCTTCTGTATAACGCATAGCTGCAGCAGAATCTCCATCAATTGATCCAAAATTCCCATGACCATTAATTAAAGGATTTCTCATTGAAAAATCCTGTGCCATTCTAACTAGGGCATCATAAACAGATGAATCTCCATGAGGATGAAAATTTGCTAAAACATCTCCGACTATCTTTGCACTCTTCCTATATGGTTTATCTGGGTAAAGAGATAAACTATACATTGAATATAAAATTCTTCTATGTACCGGTTTTAATCCATCTCTAATATCAGGGAGTGCTCTGCCTATTATTACACTCATAGAATATTCCATATAACATTTCTTCATTTCTGAACTTATATCTATATTTAATATTCTTCCTTCATTATTTGACATATATAGATCCTCCCATGATTAGATATCTAAATTTTTAACGTTCTTGGCATTATTTTGTATAAATTCTCTTCTAGGTTCTACTTTATCTCCCATTAATATAGAAAATATTTCATCCGCATAACTAGCATGCTCAATTGTCACTCTTAAAAGAGTTCTTGATTCCGGATTCATAGTAGTTTCCCATAATTGAACAGGATTCATTTCTCCTAAGCCCTTATACCTCTGAATAACTAGATTGTTCTTATTTATCTCTTTTAATTTTAAATTCAACTCTTCTTCCGTATAACAATAAAATTCTTTCTTGCCTTCTGAAACTTTATATAAAGGCGGTCTTGCTATATAAACAAATCCTTTTTCTATGACTTCAGGCATATACCTATATAAAAATGTTAATAAAAGGGTTCTAATATGAGATCCATCAACATCGGCATCAGTCATAAGAATTATCCTGTTATATCTTATCTTATCTACATCAAAATCTTGACCTATTCCGCAACCAAATGCCGTTATCATACATCTTATAGTTTCAGATGATAATATTTTAAAAATTCTCTGCTTCTCAACATTCATAATTTTACCTGATAACGGTAATATTGCTTGAAATTTTCTATCTCTTCCTTGCTTCGCTGATCCCCCAGCAGAATCACCTTCAACAATATAAATTTCACATTCTTCTGGATTCTTTGACGAACAATCAGCAAGTTTACCCGGTAATGCTGTTCTATCTAAAACAGATTTTCTTGTTGTTTCTCTCGCTTTTTTCGCAGCCTCTCTAGCCTTAGCTGCAATAATAGCTTTTTCACATATTATTTTTCCAATATTAGGATTTTCATTTAAAAATTCAGAAAAACAATTGAAAAATATATTATCTACAATACTCCTAACTTCACTGTTTCCTAATTTAGTTTTTGTTTGTCCTTCAAACTGAGGATTAGCCATTTTAACTGATAATACACACACTAAGCCTTCTCTAATATCTTCACCAATCAAACTTTTTATTTCGTCTTTATTACTTTCCTTTATGTAATTAAATTTTTTAGCATAATCATTAACACACCTAGTAAGAGAAGTTTTAAACCCTACAAGATGTGTACCACCTTCTTGGGTGAATATATTATTTGCATACGTTAATATGTTCTCATTGTAATTGTCGGTATATTGTATAGCTATCTGTAAGTTTAAATCATTTTTCGAGTGTTCAAAAAATATAACATCTTCAAAAAGAGCCTTTTTCCCCTTATTTATGTGCTTTATAAATTCTCTTATTCCTCCACTATAGAAGAACTCTTCAGAATTATTAAATCTAAGATCATTTAAATTTATTTTTATTCCTGCATTTAAAAATGCTAATTCTCTCAATCTTTGACTTAAAACGTCAAAGTCATACTCTGTTGTTTCTGTAAAAATTTCTTTGTCCGGAATAAAATATGTTTCAGTACCGGTATACATACTATTCCCAATTTTTTTAACAGAGTCTACCGGCTTTCCTCTTTTATATTCTTGAAAATATACATGACCACCCCTACTAACTTTCACATAACATCTTTCTGATAAAGCATTAACAACTGACGCTCCTACACCGTGTAATCCACCAGAAATTTTATAACCATTACCATTAAACTTACCACCAGCATGTAATACAGTCATAATAACTTCTAATGTAGACTTTTTTAATTTTGGATGTTCACCAACAGGTATTCCTCTTCCATTATCAACTATAAGTATTGAATTATCATCATTTATTGTTATAGTTATCTCGTCACAAAACCCAGCCAATGCTTCATCAATACTGTTATCTACTATTTCATACACTAAATGGTGAAGCCCTTTTTTTGAAGTACTACCTATATACATTCCTGGCCTTTTACGGACAGCTTCAAGTCCTTCTAAAACCTCTATTTGATTTTCATCATATTGATTGTAATTATTATGTTGCAATCAAATTCCTCCAAACGGTTTATATTAAAATTTAATTTTTACCATCACCAATTCTCTTAATTAATGTATGAGATGAGATTGGTGATAAAAAAATCTTACTTTTATTATCAATCTCTGTTATTACAACAGATTTAATATAATAATCATATGATTTATATACAAATCCCTCCTCATCAGATATCTTTAAAAAATCATTACTATCTTTAGACCTAAATGTTGTATCAACATTAAATATTCCTACTATATCTCGCTCCCTAACACTAACTTCATTTCCTATTTGAATATACAATTTAACACTCCTCTAAGATTTCACCTTTAGATATATTAAAAATCTTACATGGTCTTAAAATTTTTTCATGTATTTCAGTACAAGTTATAAACGTTTGAACATATGGAAGGAAATTTAACAAAAATTTTCTTCTTTTACTATCAAGTTCTGATAATATATCATCTAAAAGCAAAACAGGATATTCTTTTGTAATTTCTTTTATTATTTTTACTATACTTAATTTTATAGATATAATTGCACTTTTTTGCTGACCTTGTGATGAATAATTCAAAGCTTCCCTATTATTTATGAAAATCATAAAATCATCTCTATGTATCCCACTACTAGAGCTTTTCTTAATTTTATCAATATTTCTATTATTTTTTAATATATCTAAAATTTTATTTTTCATATTCTCATTATTTTTATATACATCTAAATCAATAAAAGATTTATAAACTATATTTATATTTTCTTTATTACAAGATATATCGTTATGTATACTTTTAGAAAATTTATTTAACATATCTATATATTGTAATCTCTTGTTAATTATAATTCCACTACATAAAGATATTTGTTCATCATACACATCTAATAATTTATCATTAATATTTTTTTCTTTTAACAAATTGTTCTTTAAATTCAGAACTTTATTATATTTAAGAATAGATTTTAAGTATATTTTATCAATTTGAGATATGTTAATATCTAAAAATTTCCTTCTAATACTTGGTGAATCTTTAATTATTCTCATATCTTCTGGAGCAATCATAACAACTTTTATATAACCTATAAAATCTGCTAATCTGTTAATATCCAAATTATTTATGCTAACATTCTTACCCTTTAATTTATCAAATTTTAAATATGTTACTATTTTTTTATCATTATCATTTGTGATATTAGTAAATATTTCTGTATATTCTTCTTTAAAATTAATTAAATCATTTAACTTTATTGTTCTATGAGACTTTAATAGTGAAAGAAAATAAATTGACTCTAGTATATTTGTTTTCCCTTCACCATTATTACCTATTAAAATATTTAAATCTTTATGTAAATTAATACTTATATTTTTATAATTTCTAAAATTTTTTAATCTTATATCGTTAAAATACATTTTATCTCCAAATAAAATTTTAAGATCATTTATTTTAAAATAAATGATCTTAAAATCTAAATATATTAAACAATAAATCTAACAGGTAAAACCATATATTTTGAATTATCATTTTTAATGCTTTTAATTATACATGGGGTTATATTATTATTAAATTTTAATTCAACTTCATCTTCTGGAATCGATTTAATTGCATCTACAAGATATCTAGAATTAAACGCTATATCTAAATCTATTCCATCTTTTTTTATTAATATTTCCTCTTTTAATTGTCCAAAAGATGAGTGAGATTTCAATAATAATTTATCTTTTTTTATTTCCATTTTAACTAAATTATTATTTTTATCCTTAGTTAATAATGTTGATCTCTCTAATCCATTAATTAACTCATATTTAGATACAATAATAGATAATTTATATTCTTTTGGAAGTATTGAATCATATTTTATAAAATCACCCTGAAGTAATCTTAATATTATTTTATCATTACTTATATTTACCATTATGAAATTACTTGTAAGATATATTTCAATTAAATCATCTGTTTCTTTAAGTATTTTATTTAATTCATTCAAAGTTCTAGCAGGAACTATTATATTTATATTATAACTATTATCTACAATTTCACTTTTTAATGCAAGTCTAAATCCATCAAGAGCTACAAAAGTTAAAATATTATTTTTTATATTTATAAGAACTCCCGTAATTATGCCTTTTGATTCATCAAATGATGCTGAAAATGTTGTGCTTTTTATCATATTTTTTAATACAGATTGTTTTAAAAAGATTTTATTTTTAAAATCCACTTGAGGTATTTTAGGATATTCTTCAGAATCTAAATTTAATAAATTAAATTCAGTATTACCTGATGAAATAATTATATTTTTTTTATTTAATTCATTATTCTTAATTTCTATTTTTTCCATTGGTAATCTTTTTACTATTTCCCCAAATAATTTAGAATCTAAAAGCAAGTTTCCTTTTTCAATAACTTCTGCATTAACATTTGTTTCAATTGATAAATCTGTATCTACAGCAGTCATTGTTAATTTATTATCATCAACTTGCATAAATATGCAACCTAAAACAGGAGAATTTCCCCTACTAATTATAGCCTTTTGAACAATATTTATTTTTTCAACTAATTCTAATTTATTGCAAAAAAATTTCATATTTAAACCATCCTTAAAAATTAAATAAAAAATTATAAAATATTAGTAGTAATAGTAGTAGGTTATGTTAGTTTTGTGGAAACAACATTTTTTGTACAAAATAAGTTGTTTAATAGAAATAATTTTGTTGATATTAATTTGGAATAATGTAAAAAATATAGTAAATTATTAAGTGGAAATTTATAATTTTAAATAATAAAAAAATAAGTTATAAACATTATTTAGAAAATTATTTATTATTAGTTATTTTATTAGATAATTCAATGATTAAATTATTAAATTCAGGATCGGATTCTATTTTATTTAATATTTTTTCATAAGCATGTATTACTGTGGTATGATCCCTTCCTCCAAACTTCTCACCTATTTTAGGTAGAGACGAATCTGTAAGTTTTCTGCATAAATACATTGCAATTTGTCTAGGAAAAGCTATATTTTGGGTTCTTCTTTGGGATTTTATTATATCTATAGTTAAATCAAAGTAATTAGATATTGTTTCTTGTATGTATTCAATTGTAATAATTTTTGAATTTTTAATATTAATTAAATCTTTTAGTGCTTCTTTAGCTAACTCAAGGGAAATGTTGCTGTTTGTTAAATTTGTATAAGCAACAACTCTTAAGAGAGCTCCTTCTAATTCACGAATATTTGATTTAATTTTTGTTGCTATATATATGAGTACTTCATTAGGAACGTTTAATTTATCCACATCTGCTTTTTTTCTTAATATAGCTATTCTTGTTTCGTAATCTGGTGGTTGTATGTCAGCAATAAGTCCCCATTCAAATCTTGATCGTAACCTTTCTTCAAGTGTTTTTATTTCTTTGGGTGGTCTATCACTTGATAATATAATTTGTTTATTAGATTCATGCAAAGAATTAAATGTATGGAAAAACTCTTCCTGAGTACGTTCTTTACCAGCAATAAATTGAACATCATCAATAAGTAAAACATCTACAGTTCTATATTTATCTCTAAATTCTATATTTTTATCATCTTTTATTGCACTAATTAGCTCATTGATAAATTTTTCTGAGGTAACATATACAACTTTTAAGTTAGAGTTATTTTCATTAATTAAATGACCTATGGCATGCATTAAGTGTGTTTTTCCTAAACCAACTCCCCCATATATAAATAGTGGATTGTATGCTTTAGATGGAGATTCTGCTACAGCTAATGATGCAGCGTGAGCAAATCTATTGCTATTCCCAACAACAAAAGTTTCAAATGTATATTTAGAATTTAAATTAGAGCTTAATGCAGTATTTAAAACGTTATCGTGAGCACTTAATGTAATAGTTTTATTTAAATCTTTAGAGTATTCACTCTTAAAGGAATCTTTTAAGATACATTTAACAGTATAGTGTTGTTTTGTTAAATTAAATATTATTGAAGTTAATGAATCTAAATATCTAAGATTTATAGTTTCTGATATTAGAGAGTTATTACAACCAATGATAATATTAGAATTATAAATATTTAAAATTTTTACATCTGAAAACCAGGTATTAAAACTAATATCTGAAAGACTTTTTTTTAATTCTAATAATATATCATTCCATAAATCGTTATAATTAAATTCCAC